>JBGARE010000009.1:191940-274485 GCA_044230415.1 Kofleriaceae bacterium | reverse complement strand
CGTTCAACATGCTGCGGCCCACGCTCGGCCTCTCGAAGACCGTGCAGCTCGTCGACCGCGCGTGGAACGACGAGTTCCTCGACGGCTTCTTCGCCCTCGAGACCTGGGGCAACGACAACGTGTCGTTCCCCGGCGAGTGCTACGCGCGCTACATCGAGGAGCTGTATCGCGGCAACAAGCTCGTCACCGGCGAGTTCACCGTGCTCGGCCGGCCCGCGAAGCTGTCGTCGATCACGTGCCCCGTGCTCGCGATCGCGTTCACCGACGATCACATCGTGCCGGTGCCGAGCGCGCAGCCGCTGATCGATCTCGTGGGCGGCCGCGACAAGCAGATCCTCGTCGATCGCGGCGGTCATGTCGGCGCGGTCGTCTCGCGCAAAGCATCGAAGAAGCTGTGGCCCGCGATGTCGACGTTCTGGGCGCAGCGCGACTGACCAGCGCGAGCTTGCGAGCGCGTCGTATCCTAGCGCTGCTCGACGACGAGCTCGGCCGATAGCGCGTGCGTTCCCGGGTCGGGACACGGCACCTTCGTCGCGCGCGCGACCGCTTCCCCGATACACGTCGTCTGCGCCGGGGTGACCGAGCCTGCGGTCACCTGCATCTCCGCGATCTTCGCCGCCGCCGTCGCGCCGTCGACGACGATCGCGATCCGAGCGTGGAGCGCAGGTGCGGTCGGCGCGAGATCCGCGAAGCACGCCGCGATCGTCCACGGCATCGGCGGCTCCCACTCGCGCACCGATCGATCCGTCACGATCGGCAGATACAGCCCGGTGCCCGCATCGCGCTTCAGCGCGGGCCGGATGTGCGCGTCGAGCCGCTTTCCGGCTTTCGTCGTCACCGTCGACGATCCCGCTGCGAGCGCGATCGTCGTCGCGATCCGGCGGGCTCCACCGCCCAGCGACGCGGTGCCGAGCGCCGTGCATGCACATGCAGCCACGGGTCCGTTCGCGACGATGCGGTGCGTGTAGTTCTCGCAGCGCGCGATCGCACCGCTCGCGTTGGTCTCGAGGAGGATGCCGATCGCGCCGACATCGCCGAGACACGCTTGCACCTTTGTCACGAGCGCGGGTGGCAACGCCTCCTCTTCCTCGTGACCGAACGCGACATCGACGCGCGCGGGCCGCGGCTGAGCGCCGGCGACCGTCGTCGACGAATCCGGCAGAACGGGCTGCGGAGCGAGCTCCTTCAAGCGGCGCGCGAGCTCCTCGCGCCACGGCTGTCCCGGATCGAACGCCGCCGTCCACATCGCAGTACGCCCGGCATCGCGCGCGGCGGCGTCGAGCCCTTCGGACACCTTCACGATCAGCGCGCACGTCGGCAGACACGCGACGCTCGCTTCGACGCGGCCTTCGGCGACGAGCTCCTCGCGCCATCGTTCGAGCGCAGCGAGGCTCCACAGCGGTCCGCCGCACGCCTTGCCGGTGATCGCGCTCAGACCGTTCGCGGCGCGCCGCATGATCTCGCGCGTGCGCGACGGTGCTTCGATCGTGAGGTTCGTGGTCTTGGCCCAGGTCGCGATGATGTTCGCCGCTTCGAGCTGCTCGTCCTCGAACAGGTAGAGCCCGTCGATGTCGCGGATCATCAGCGAGATCTTCAGCAGCGGCTCGGGGACCGCGATCGCGCTCTCGTCCGCGATCGTCCCCGGTGTGACCACGTAGTCCGGTCCCGTTGCCGGCGTCGACGCACCGCACGCGCTCGCGAGTGCGACGGCGATCGCGACTCCGCGAGTGCACATGATGTGCATCCTAGCTCGTCGCTGGTGCGTGCGCTTGGCTCGCGAACCCGGAGCCCGTACGATCGCATCGTGCGGATCGAGGGGATCGCAGTGGTGTTCGCTTGCGCGTGCGGAAGGCTCGACTTCGACCCGCTCGCAGACGCGGGTTCGAGCAGCGACGGCGGCACGAACGACAGCGGGAGCAATGCGGTATGTGGGGCGGCGGCGATCCCGAACTGCCCGGAGGGAACGATCACGGCGTCGCGGTTCATGCTGAGCAGCGACTCCGCGATGATCACCACGTCGCATGGACTCAGCAGCACCATGTGCGGCTCCGGCAACGGAGCACCGGAGGTCACGTACGTGATCACCCCGACGAACGCGGCGACCTACATGCTCTCTGTGATCGCTCCCCCGTTCACTGCGTACTACGTGCTCGACGGATGCTGTGGCGGCGCCGAGATCGACTGTGGTGTCGTTTCGACGCCGCTGATGATCCCGCGAACTGCGGGCCAGACGTTCACCGTGGTGATCGAAGGCACCCTCGGCTCCAGCACCACGCTGATGGTCTCGGGCATCTAGCGTAGACTGGCCGCGTTGATCGTCGCGCTCGTTCTCTTCTCCGCGTTCCTGCACGCTGCGTGGAACGCGCTGCTGCGGGTCGAGCCGGACAAGGACCGTGGCCTCGTCGGCGCGATCGCGGTGGCATCGCTGTTCGCGTGCATCGTCGCGGGCGTGCGCTGGGCGCTCGGCGAGCTGCCGTTCGCGACCAACGCGGCCGTGTTCTACACGCTGCTCGCCGGCGCGTTCGAAGCGATCTACTTCATGACGCTCGCGCGGGCGCTCGAGCTCGGTCGTCTCGGCGCCGTCTACACGGTCTCGCGCGGTGGCGCGATCCTCGTCGTGTGGCCGCTGTCGATCCTGTGGTTCGCCGAGAGCGCGACGCTGACGTCGACGCTCGGCTCGTTGACCGTGCTCGCGGGTCTCGCGCTGTCGAGCCTGGGCTCCACCGCCGGCGGCAATCGCGATCATCGCGCGGGCATCGCGTGGGCCGCGGCGTGCGCGGCATCCATCGCGGGGTATCACCTGTCGTACAAGGCAGCGCTGCTCGCGGGCGGCAATCCGTCAGCGACGTTCGCGGTGTCGCTCTCGCTGTCCGCGGTGATCAGCATCGTGCGCATCCGCGGCGCCGGGCGGCGAATCCTCGTCGACGTCGCGCGCACACGTTGGTGGCGCCTCGCGCTGATGGGCATCATCTGCGGCGGCTCGTTCTTGATCTTGATGGAAGCGCTCGCACGCGGCGGCTCGGGGTACGTGCTGACGCTGCGCAACACGTCGGTGCTGTTCGCGGCTGCGTTCGCGTGGACGATCGGCGACCGCCCGGGACACTCGGAGATGGTCGGCGCGACGCTCGTGGCGGCCGGCGCCACGCTGATGTCGCTCTGAGCGCGGACAAAAGGTGCAATCACCGGCAGGTCGTTTACGATCAGCTCGTGCAGACCAAGGTCGGATTCGTGGCGTTCGCATTGCTGGCAACCTCCGCGGCCGCGCAGCCCAAACCGGCTCCCGCGCCGAAGCCGGTGCCCGCACCGGTGAAGCCCGTCGATCCGCCCAAGCCGGCGGAGAAGACCGTGCGCGTGAACCTGCCGATCATCGAAGTGCTCGATCCGAGCGGCAAGCTGACGCCACCATTCGTGCGCTCTGCGATCATGAAGGTCGGGCCCCAACTCCTCGAATGCGCCGAGACGTCGAAGTGGCAGAGCACCGCGCTCGTGTGGGTCGTCACGGACTGGCGCGGAAAAGTTTCGAAGCTCGAGCTTGCAGTCGATTCAGCCGCGGTCGAACAGTGCTTCTCGGCCGCATTGAGGACGATTGTCGTGCAGAGCTCGCAGGTGCGCGCGACCGCGTTCGTGAAGCTCGTCGTCGGGGTACCACCGAGCGACGATCCGATGCAGACGCTCGAGTAGTCAGTCGCACGGATCGGTCAGCGCGCCGGGCGCCGGGACCGTCGCGACGCCATCGCGCAGGTGCGTGAACAAGAAGCAGCCGTACTGGTGCTTCACTTCGTCGAGCTGCTGGAAGATGTAGTGCGGATCGATGATGCCGTCGCCTTCGAACTGCACCGCGACGCGCGTCGCACCGTCGAGGTTTCCCTTCACGGGGTAGCTCGCGAGGCCGTCGAGGCCGTCGAGCGCGAGCGCGGATTGCAGCTCCGGCCACACCACCGTGCCCGCTTGCTGGTTGCGCGAGGACAGCACGGCCGCGTCGTACACCGACGTCGAGAAGTTCTCGTCGCCCTTCGGCATCGATTGATAGATGTCGCGCGGGCGACCGAGCGGCAACGGGCGCGCGTTGATGCGGTTCACGTACACGATCGGCTCCGCGGATTCAAACGCGAGCCCGAGAACCGCGAGCCCCGGATGCGCGAACACGAGCTGCACGTCGTCGATGCCGAGCGCCGTGCCGAGGATCTGGCGCGCGCCGGGCACGAGCTCCGTCTCGAGGATCATGAAGTTCCAGAACCCGCCCGCGCCCGTCGGTACGAGCGCACCCCAGCGCGGCTCGAGCGGCGCGGTCATGTTCATGTACATGCCGCCCATCGACTGGCCTCCCGCGACCACCTTGGTCCCGTCGAAGCGATGCATGCCGCCCGTCGCGGTCGCTCCGCAGCCCGCGAGCGTTGCCTGCGGGATCTGCAAGTTCTCCATCGCGTCGAGGAGCAAGCGCTGCTCGATCACGCCTTGCTGGAACGTGAAGGGAAACGCAGACAGGTTGTTGATGTTGAGGTACGCGTAGTCCGACGCGTTCGGGACGCGCTCGGGGTTGACCGGCATCGCGGAGGTCACCGCGGCGATGCCGTGCTGCGCGACGACGTAGCCCGGTCCCTTGCCCGGCTCGGGCATGCCATCGGCCGTGGCGATGCGGCCGCGATCGACGAGCGAGAACGACACGCCGCCCGAGCCGTGGATCCACTGATACAGCGGCCAACCGGCGGTGGGCATCGCTCCCTTGGGAATCGTGATCGCGAGCGGGACGGTGATCGTGCTCTGCTTGATCGGCGCATCGTTCGCGTCGAGGACGAAGTGTCCCTCGGTGTCGAACGGTGCGGCGCCCTTCTGGTACTGCGGCATCTCGATCGTGGCGGTCAGCGCGCAGAAGCCGTCGTAGCTCGAGCCACCGACGAGCGTGACGTTCTCGATCGCCGGATGCTCCACGGTGCGCACGGCGACCGAGCGCGCTTGCAGTCGCGCCACTTCGTCGCCGGTCGTGAACACGGTCGCGACGATGACGTCGGTCGTGTCGATGTTCGCTGCGTCGAGGGCGGGCCACAGATCGGCGAAGAGCTCCTTCGCCGCCGCGCCCTTCGCGCCGCTCGGTGTCTTGCCGGCGGCGAGCTCGGCGAACGCGGGTGCGGGCTCGAAGCCCGGTGCGAATCCCGAGCGAATCACGTACGCGTAGCGCGTGCCGGGACGCAGCACGATGCCGGGCCGCGGCGCGAACGTGACGACGTTGTCGGGGACGTACGGATCCGCGACGAGCGTCTGCGCGACGATCGGATAGCGCGCCCCGAGCTCCGGAGACGCGGGATCGATATCGATCAGCAGTACGGCCTCGTCGTCGGCGGCGATGAGCTCGGTGATCGCGCGCGGCGGCACGGGCGCGGTGAAGCGCACGAACGCGATCGGCATCGCCGGCCACCCGCGATGCTCGACGCCGACCGACAGGAGCGCTTTCAAGATCGGAACGTTGCGCGGGTTCGGAAAGCCCTCGAGATCCGGCGTGCCGTCCGCGGTCAGGCGCAGATCCGACGGAAACGGCAGGTTCCAGTACGACTCGCTGCCCGAAAGCTCGCCGTCGAGATCGAAGTACGCGGTCTTGCTCGGGCCAGCGTCGTCGCCACACGCGCACACGAACATCGCGAGAACTAGCAGCCGTCGCATGCGGCGACTGTAACCTAGCCGGAGACGGTGATGCGCGTGCGCCGACGACGCGGCGGCTGACTTGCGACATCGCGCACGCGCTCGAGGATCGTGGCCGCGAGCTGACCGTCCTCGGGAACGAACTGGATCGAGTCGGCGAACATCGCTCGATCGCGCGGGTTGACATCGCCGACGATGACCATCAGCCCCGGCTCGCTCTCGAGCCCGCGCGCGTACATGCACAGCTCGAGCGCGTTCATCACGCCGCGCAGCTGCGCATCAACGAACACGAGGTCGGGATGATCGCGATTGAGCTTGTGCGCGGCGTCCGTGCCTTCACTCGCGATCTCGACGTGCGCCGACGAATACGCGCGCCGCGCGAGGCTCCACATCCAACGCGCGCGTGCGGTGTCGTCGTCGACGATCAGCACGCGCACCGTTCGCGAGTGCGTGCCGTGGCGATCGATGATCGAATCGAGCTGCAGCAGCACCTCCGCCGCGCTCGGCGGGCGCTGCACTGGGTGCTTCGCCAACAGCCACTCGACGAGGTCCGAGAGATCCACCGGCAAGTCCGGTCGCAGATCCGCGAGCCGTGGCGGCGGTTGATGCGCGTGCCCGCGCAGCTCGGACTGTGGATCCCCGTCGGCGAACGGAGGCGTACCGCGCGCGAGCTCGATCGCGATGCAGCCCATGCCGTAGAGATCGATCGCTTCGGCGGCTGTGGGATCCGTCGCCTCCACATCGCCGCGCACGACCTCCGGCGCGCGCACCTGGCCGAGCGGTCCGAACGCCGGCACCTGGCTCAGCGACAGGCGGCCCATCACCAATCGATCATCGGTGGTCACGAGCATCGTCGCGCCGCTGATCTCGCCGATCGCGATCCCGCAATCGTGCGCGCGCGTCACCGCCGCGTACACCGTGCGCAGCTTCGCGAGGTAGCTCTCCACCGCGAGCGGCGGACTCGCCTCGAGGTACTCGCGAAGGATCGTCCCGTTCACGCGCTCGCCGACGACGAACTCGAGGCCATCGTGGCGCCCCATCGCGTAGATCGAGACGGAGCTCGGATCCCTCACGAGCGCACAGCGGCGCGCTTCGAGGATCATCGACGGCACGTCCGGATCGCGCCACGCGAGCTTCAGCGCGACCAGGCGGTCGAGCATCATGTCGCGCGCTTCGAACACGATGCCGGTGTCGGTCCGCGCGATCTCGTCGCGAACGACGTACATCGCGGCCACGACGTCGCCGTGCTTCACCGCCGTCGTCGGGCTGTCCCGGTACCCCGGCGAAAGCTCCATTCCCGTCGACTATCACACACCCATGGTCACGTTTCGAGCAGCCTCCACATGTACCAGGACGCGATCGTCCGATACGGCTGCCACGGTGCCGCCAGCGCGATCATCTTCTTCGCCTCCGGCAACTTCCGTAACCGAAAGTGCTTCTGCATTCCCTTCCGAATGCCCAGGTCCCCGACGGGAAGGACGTCCGGGCGCGCCAGCGTGAACATCAAGAACATGTCGACGGACCACGGCCCGATGCCTCGCACCGGCAACAGCGCCGCCGAGATCTCCGGATCGGTCAATTCGGGCAGCTTCGATGGCACGAGCTTCTTCTCGATCACGTGTCGCGCGAGATCTTTGATCGCCGCTGCCTTCGCGCCCGACAGGCCCACCCCGCGCAGCTTGTCATCCGGCGTCGCGAGGATCTTCGCGGCGGCGGGAAACGCGCGCTTCGGATAGAGGTCGAGAAATCGCCCCCAGATCGTGTCCGCGGCCTTCCCCGACAGCTGCTGCGAGACGATCGCGCGCGCGAGTGAATGCACCGGATCGCGACCCGGCGTGATCGTCGGATGCCCGTGCGCATCGATCAGCGGCGCGAGCTTCGGATCCGCCGTTCGCAGATGCGCGAGCGCCGCGCTCCAGTCGTGAGCCATGGCCCGAGCTTGCCACGCCGCCGCCGTCGCCGGATTGCACGCCCTTGCTCTCGATCGGGCAGCCTGTTTGCAGCACCTCCGTCCATGTCCCGAGAATCGTCGCTGTTCCCCCCTCGCCCCGTGTCACCAGCGCGCACCGCGCTCGCCGCGCTCGCCTTCGGCGCGCTCTCGTACGGCGTCTCCGCCATCGGCGCGCTCGTGATGAAGAAGCGCGGCCCCGCCGATGGCGCGTGGTACCGCTCGCTGCCGAAGCCCTCGTTCCAGCCGCCGTCGTGGATCTTCGGGCCGGTGTGGACCGCTCTCTACGGAGCGATCGCGTACTCGGGCTACCGGATCTGGAAATCCCCGAAGTCTCCCGATCGCACGCGCGCGCTCTCGCTGTGGGCCGCGCAGCTCGCGCTCAACGGTGCGTGGACGCCGATCTTCTTCGGCGCCCACAAGACGCGCCTCGCGCTCGTCGACATCATCGCACTCGACGCCGCCGCGACCGCATACACCGCCGCTGCGGCCAAGGTCGACAAGCGCGCCGCCGCGGTGGTCTCGCCGTACCTCGCATGGCTCGCATTCGCGACGACGCTCAACGGCTCGATCGCGGCCTAATCGAACCGATACGCGGTCGCCATCGCAGCCTCGCGTGCACCCCACGCGGCGGCGCACCGCGCGAGCGCCGGAAACGGCTCGATCGCCACCGTCTTGCGAAACGCGAAGTGCTCGATGGTGCAGCCGAGCGCGTGCTCGAACCAACTCGCGTCGCGCGCGGGCAGCTCGTCGACGACCGCGTCGACATTCTCGTCGAGCCACGCGAGCGCGCCCTCGAGCCCGCGCCGCGCCTTCGCGAACACGATGTTGTCCGCGGGCACCTTGCCGACGATCGTCCCCATGATGATCTGGATCTGCGCCGCCATCGCGTGCGCCAACATCTCGTGCGCGTTGCGCCCGCGATCGCTGCGCACGTCCTCGGGCCACACGACCCGCGCATCGCCCGCGAGCACGCGCGCGATGTTCAGCGCACCGAACACGCGGCCGCCATCGTCGCGCACGAGCGTCGGCAACTTGAGCGCGGGATTGCCGCCGTACGCGCTCGCGTCCATGTCGGTCATGTCCGTCACGACCACGATGTCCACGGGCACGCGGCGCTCGTGCGCGAACACCAACGCCACGCGCGTGAACAGCGAGCTACGCCGACCGACGATCTGCATCGCTCGGCGATATCACGCGCCGCTCGCGCCGAACGACACAGACCGCGTCCACCTCGAGCAGCACACGCTCGCATCGCGTCACGTGCAGCGCGGGCCGCGGGACAGCTCGCGCCCCGTCTCGGCATCGAGGTCGACATCGATCCAGCCTCCCGGAGGATCCATCTCCGCCGAGACGAGCACTCGCCCGCCGGCACATCCTCGCCAGGTGATCCCGTCGATCGCGACGTCCCGACTCACCCAGGTGACGGCGAGCCGTCGATCGATCGCCGTGACATTCGCCCAGCCGAGCACGTACAGCGTGTCGCCGACCTCTTCGCCAAAATGCCCGAACCAATCGCCCTCGTCGCCCGGCCCGAGCTCGATCGTCTTCACGACGCGCTCGTTCGCCTCGTCGACAAACTGCACGCACGCGCCCGCCCCGATCGCGACCACGCCCGCGGCCGGCCACACCACCGCCTCGACGAACGGGTTGCAGCATCGATCGAGTCGCCACACCACGCGGCCGTCGCGCATCACCGCGGCGAAGTCTCCATCGCGTTCGACCGTGATCATCGCGCAACGATAGCGCGCGCGTTGCTATCGTGCCGGCCATGTCGTCACGCACCGCGAGCTGCCTGTGCGGTCAACTCTCGATCACCGTGCACGGCGAGACAGGCGGCGCGGGTGTCTGTCATTGCCTCGCGTGCCAAGCCCGCACCGGTAGCGCGTTCGCATTCCTCGCCGGCTTCGCCGGGCCGTACGAGGTCCACGGTCGCGCCACCGAGTACCTCCACGCCGGCGATCAGGGCGCGAGGTTCCGCTTCCGCTTCTGCCCGATCTGCGGCTCGACGGTGTTCCACACCGAGGAAGGCGTCCCCGGCGATCATGTCTCTGTCGCCGTCGGCTGTTTCCGCGATCCGACGTTCCCCGTGCCGCAGGACTCGGTCTACGACTGCCGCCGCCACGCGTGGGTGACGCTCCCCGCCGATTGCGTCGCGTACGACAAGGACCCGCCATAGCTGCCTCTGCCGCGCGCGATCATCGACGCACGTGCGAGACTTCGCGCATGCGTGCCTTCATGCTTTTCGTTGTCCTCGCTGCGTGTTCGTCGTCGAGCAAACCCGTCACCGAGCCCCCTGCCGGCGGTTCGACGCCCGCGGCGCACACGTCGTGCAGCGCGGATGCGGACTGCGTGATCGTCGAGACGGCGTGTTGCGATCACTGCAACGGCGGTAGTGCGCAGGCGTTCAACGTCGCGTTCGCCGATCAGCACAAGCCCGCGGGCTGCGAAGGCACGGCGTGCACCGAGCTCGGATGCGGCCAGGCGCTCGCGACTTGTGAGGCGGGCGCCTGCAAGGTGACGATCGCTCCGCTATAGCTTCGCGTGGTCTCCGTGATCGGCAGTCTTCGGAAGCGCCACATGTACGAGGCACTCCGCCGCGCCACCGCCTCCGCCGACTTCTGTGCCTTCGCCCGGAAATGCGACGCGAGCACCGGTCGCGTCGCCCGAGTCAGCGGGATGGCGTTGCCGTCTTCTCCCTGCGATGCGACGCAGAGACGCAGAGACGCCGAGGGCGCAGAGCAGACATCTTCTTGTCGCTTCGCGACGGATTGGATCTGGTCGGAGCGTGATCGGGTCGGTCGAGCGAGACGAGTTCCGACAGCTCTCTGCTCTGCGCGCTCCGCGTCTCCGCGTCGCGTTGTCCGTGGACGAGCGAGGACAGAGGGGACCGGCCCCTCTTGCTGGATGCACATCGAGCGCGGCGCGATCGACATCGAGCGATGCACTTGCCGGCGCAGGTTCGATCGGAGCCGGCTCCACGGGCGCGACAGGCGCGCGATCCGCGCCGAGGAAGATCGTCGCGTGATCGACTGCGATCCTCGCAGATGCACGAACCTCGCCCTCGTGCACGAACGCCAACGCGGCCTCGAAATGGCTCCTCTCCCGGTCGACGACGCTCGTGCCAGACTTCGCGCATGCGTTCGCTCCTCGTTCTCCTCGTCGTCGCCACGGCCTGCTCGTCGCCGAGGAAGCCCGCGCCCGAACCACCTGCGGGCAGCGGATCCGCAGAACCGCCCGCTGCGTCGCACACGTCGTGCAACGCCGACGCCGATTGCGTCATCGTCGAGACCGCGTGTTGCGACCACTGCAATGGCGGCAACGCGGAAGCATTCCATGTTGTCTTCGCCGATCAGCACGAGCCCTCCAACTGCGACGGCACGGCGTGCACGAAGCGTGGCTGCGGAGACGCGGTCGCGAAGTGCGAGGCCGGCGCATGCACGGTCACGATCGCGCCCCTCCAGTGATCGGCCCGCCATCTCGACGACGGCGTGCTCTGCCTCGCGCGATCTACGAGCGCGGGTAGTCCAGATCGGCGCGGGTCAGCGTGATCGGTGCCGTCGAGTCGGTGCCCATGGGCGAGCTCTTGCTCGCTCGAAGGACGGCGCCACTCGTGTGCCACCACGTCCGTGATGTCTGCGGATCGTAGCGTTTGGCGTCCGCGCACCCGAGGAACGCGGTGCGAAGTGTCGCCGCGGACGAGGGGCGCGCCTCTCGATCTTTCGCGAGGCAGGTGAGCACGAGAGTCTCGAGATCCGGCGAGAGACTCCTCCCCAACTTCTCCGAGGGTGAGGCCGGCTGTTCCCACATGTGTTTGCTGCACATCTCGATCACCGTTCCTGCCTCGAACACGGCTTTGCCGGTGAGCAAGAAGTACGCGACCGCGCCAACCGCGTACAGATCGGCCCGTGCATCGAGGGTGTCCGGGGCCGTCACCGCCTCGGGGGCCATATAGAGCGGCGTTCCAACAATCGCAGCGTTGAAGTCCGAGACTCCTTGGTTCCTGTCAACGCTCCTCACCAAGCCGAAGTCGACGACCTTCACGATGTCTGGTTCATCCGCGCGCTCGGTGAGGACGATGTTCGCCGGCTTGATATCGCGATGGATCAAGCCGAGCGCGTGGGCTTCCGCGAGAGCGCCGCAGACCTGCGCCAGGATGTGAATCGCGCGCGCTGGTTCGAGCGGTCCTCCTGTACGAATCAGGCGATCGAGGTCCATCCCGTCGAGGTACTCCATCGCGTAGTAGAAGACTCCATCGGCGGTTCGACCGTAGTCGAAGATCGAAACCGTGTTGGGATGAGCCAAGCGGCTCGTCAACTGCACTTCACGCTCGAAGCGCAGCAGATCAGCTTCGCTGGCACGTTCCTTCGACAGCAGCTTCACCGCGGATGGTCGTCGGAGCATCGCGTGCGTAGCGCGATACACGACGCCCATCCCGCCTTCACCGATCTTCTCCTGGAGCATGTACTGGCCGAGTTGACGTGCTTCACGTATCTGCTTCCGTAGACCGTAGAGAGTCCGCGAGTTCAACGCGGCGACCGCAACGGCAACTCCACACCACGAGATCGCGAGAGAGACGCGAACCCGATCCATGGCGACATCTGGTTCGAACAGATGATGGGTCGCGATGATCAAGGCCGTGGGAAGTGCAGAGACCGTGGAGATCCAGAGCGTCCGACGGAACGAGCTCGGCACGATGACGGAGCGGCCGATCAGCGTGTACGTGACCGGCATCGTCAGCGAGACGGGATAGCTGGGTCCCGGCCCCCAGCCGAGCATGCCCCAGCAGATGGAGATCACGATGGTGAGCGCCGCGTCGAATCGATGCAGCGTAGTTGCTCGCATCTGGCCGCCACGACATCTGCGCCAGGATGCGAACAGCACCACCAACGCGGTGACGTGGGCGATTCGATCTGGTGTTCCGAAATCTCCCAGCGACAGACCACCGGACTCCGCAAACGCGACGGCGCGGCCGATGACGAAGACCGCTGCGGCGAGGATGAACGTAAACCGAGCGAACCGACCGATGCGGTCTTGAAGATCGTCCGCGGCTTCGGAGCTATTGGCCGACGCTTGGCTCCCCATGATCGTCCCGACCGGGAACACTATCACGCAGCGGATGTGACGATCCGCTGCGTGCGAGAGGCGCGGCGCTCGACTACATCACGTGCGAGACGCCGACGGCGGCGATGTACAGGCCGACGCCATACACCACGTGCGTCACCACGCTCTTCACGCAATTGAACACGGGCGTTGGAGTCTTCGACGATGCGATGCCCGCTCCCAGCGCCGGCTGGAGAACGAACAAGGGCGCCACCACGGTCACGATGCCGATCGCGAGCGCGGGAAGAAGGGACGGCGTTCGCGCCCATTCCATTCCGAACGTCGAGACCAAGAGTGCAGCGAAGCTGATCCCGATCGCGTAGTGAGCGCTCCAGCCGAGAATCCGCTCACCGCGGACGGGCGCGGACCTGGCGATGTTCGCGTGGACCCATCGACCGTGTCGCAGGTGACCGATCCAGCGACCGAGGAACGCGAAGTTCAGAGAAGGGATGCCGACCTTCCGGAGGATCCACGCCCACAGATCCATCGTGAGAGTGGCCCCGATACCGATCAGGAGGATGCGCGAGATGGCTTCTACGTTGTTGCTCATGAGACCTGCCCGAGTTGTTCGATACGAGCAGCGTGGTCTCGGCGTGGTAGCCGATCAAATCGATGTTTCCGAGGACGCCCCTCGCGATCGCTGAGGCCCCCGAATCGGTGATGGCTGTCCTCGGAACAAACGATTGGATCGGACAGCGTGCGGCGACCAACGTGTCCGCATGACAGGTCAGCAGACAACGTTCGAATCGATCGCCGCTCGTTCACCGAGCATTTCACGCCCCGAAACGTCGGCCACGCCGCTATGGAAAGTGCTCGCGCCGATCTGCGTGATGGTCTTCCTGGAGTTCCTCGCGATGGGACTTCCGCTCGCGGTCCTACCGGTGCGCGTGCACGGCGCGCTCGGCTTCGGCACCTTCGTCGTCGGGCTCGCGATCGGCGTCCAATCGTGGGCCACGCTCGTCACGCGTCACGCCGCGGGCACACGGACCGACGAGCGAGGTCCACGACGCGCGGCCATTCTCGGCCTCTCCGTGTCGATCCTCGCCGGCGGCCTCTACGCGATCTCGACCGCGATCTCCGCGGCGTCATGGAGCCTCGCCGTCCTGCTCCTCGGTCGCGTGTTGCTCGGGATGGGCGAGAGCCTCGTGATCACCGCTGCGCTGTCCTGGGGCGTCACGCTCGCGGGCCGCGAGCGATCGGGATTCGTGATGGCCTGGGTCGGTATCGCGATGTACGGGGCGATGGCCCTCGGCGCACCGCTCGGATCGGCGCTCGATGCGCGCGTGGGCTTCGTCGGGATGGCGCTGGTGGCTGCGCTCGCACCCGCCCTCGCGATCGGTGCCGCGCTCGCCGCTCGCCCCGTGCCGCCCGCCGGTGGAGCTCGACTTCCGTTCTACCGCCTCGCAAAGCTGATCTGGCTACCCGGTGCTGGCCTCGCGCTGTGCGCGCTCGGCTTTGGCGCGATCGCGGCGTTCGCGACACTGCTGTTCGACGAACATGCCTGGCCGCACGCCGCCCTCGCGATGACCGCGTTCGGCGCTGCGTTCGTTCTCGCGCGGTTGCTGTTCGGACGCCTGCCCGATCGATTTGGAGGTGCGCGCATCGCGATGGCGTCCGCCGCGGTGGCGACGCTCGGTCAGGTCGGACTGTGGCTGTCGGTCTCGGGGCCGATGGCGGTCGCGTCGGCCGCACTCACCGGCCTCGGGTTCTCCCTCGCGTTTCCGTCGTTCGGTGTCGAGGCGATCCGGACGGTCCCGCCGCAGAATCGCGGTGTCGCGCTCGGGGCCTACACCGCATGCTTCGATCTCGCGATGGGCGTCGGCGTTCCGCTCCTCGGTGTCGTCGTCGGAACCTATGGATACAGCGCTGCGTTTGCCGTCGGTGCAGTGACTGGGGCCGCCTCGCTCGTCATCGCGGTCGTCCTTCGTCGGCGCGCATGAGCGAGACGGCGGCAGCGATGATCGGATCCTGCGCGCGATTCGCGAGATACGCGAAGAGTACGCGCGTGACGGTGGGCGCCTCGAACACCAAGTCGACCTCGCCGCGCTCTCGCGCCTCGAGCGCCGTCTTCGCGTGAAGCAGACCCACGCCCGTGGATCCAGCGATCAGCGTCCGCGTGACGGTCTCTCGATCGACGCTGATGATCCGCTTCGGACGGAACTGGTGCGTCTTGAACAGACTCTCCGCGGTCCGTCCGCAGCACGCGCTGGCCGTTGGATAGATCCACGGTTGCTCGGCCAGCAGCCGCCAATCGACGGCGTGGCCCGACGCGACGAGCCCCGGCGGCGCCGCGACGTAGGTCGTGAATCGCGAGACCTCGACGACCTGGAGATCCTCGTCGGGGTCGCCGGCTTCGTTGTAGAAGCCTGCGTCCAAGCGAGCGCTCCGCAGACCGGCGAGCACCTCCTGAGACGTGCCGTGCTCGAGCGTTACCTCGACGTCGGGACAGCGCTCCGACAGACCGGTGAGCAGGCGCCCGACCGCTTCGTGGTTGGAGTTGCTGCCGGCACCGATGCGAAGCTTGCCGGCGAGGCCGCCTTTGATCCGCGCCGCTTCGTCGATGAGCTCCTGATGCGCGCCGAGCGTTTGCTCCGCCTTCGCGAGGAGTCGCTTGCCTTCCGTGGTCAGGCTCATCCCGCGTGGTGTCCGCTCGAACAGCGTTACCTGAAGCGCGTCCTCGATCGCCTTGATGTGTGCGCTCACCGCGGGCTGGCTCAAGTGGAGGAGCTCCGATGCGCGCGTGATACTGCCTTCGCGCGCGACGACGACAAACGTCTTGAGCTGATGGAGGTCCATCGGTGGCCGCATCATACGTCGCTCCAGCGTTGCCCGCGTGTCCGGACACCTGTCCGCGCACCCGGGCACGTGTCCGGTCGCGAATGCCGAACCTCGCGTAACCCAGAGGACGCGCGTGGCACGTCGAGTGCTCTAGCCCTCGACAACCATGTATCACCTTCGCACCACCCTCGCCGCGATCGTGTTCGGCACGCTCGTGGCCGCATCGTCTGCGTACGCGCAGCCGGCCCCCACACCACCGACGGTCGCCACGTACGTGCAGGCCGAGTATCCGAGCGCGGCGCGTGACGCGGGCCGCGAGGCATCGGTCGACCTCGAGATCGTCGTCGGAGAGGACGGACTCGTCCGCGATGTTCGCGTGATCGCGCCGGCCGGCGATGGCTTCGACGAAGCGGCGATCGCTGCCGTGCAGCAGTTCGTGTTCACGCCGGCGACGAAGGACGGCAAGCCCGTCGCCGCGCGGATCCAGTATCGCTATCGCTTCGAGCTGAAGCTCCCCGAGGCGCCGGCGGCTGCGGTCGTCTCGACGGGACGCATCGAGGGTCGCTTGCTGTCGCGAACCGATGGCAGCCCTCTCGTGGGTGTCGAGATCGTCGCGACGGACGCGCATGCGTCGACGTATCGCGCGACCACCGACGAGACCGGCGCGTTCGTGCTGCCCGATCTTCCATCGGGCACGTATCACATCTCGATCACGGCGCTCGACCACGCTGCGTTCGCGCAGGACGAACAGGTGATTCCCGGCGAAGCGGCATCCGTGACGTATCGACTCACGCCGGCGGTGCTCGAGGACGCGGGCTCGTTCGGAGCCGTCGCGACGATCAAAGCACCCTCGCGCGAGATCACGCGCCGATCGATCGAGGCAGCCGAGATGACGAAGATCGCGGGAACGCGCGGCGATGCGTTGCGCGGGATCGAGCTGCTCCCCGGTGTCGCGCGTCCACCGGGTCCGTTCGGCATGATCATCGTTCGCGGCAGCGCTCCGACGGACAGTCAGGTGTTCCTCGACGGTGAACCCGTGCAGCAGCTGTATCACTTCGGCGGCGTGACGAGCTTCATCAGCGGCTCGCTGCTCCAGCGCATCGATCTGTATCCCGGAAACTTCTCGACTCGGTACGGTCGCAAGCTCGGCGGCATCATCGAGGTCGAGCTTCGCGATCCCAAGACCGACCGGATCCACGCCGAGGCCGACGTCAACATGATCGATGCCTTCGCTCACGTCGAGGGCCCGATCACCGACAAGACGTCGTTCGCGATCGCGGGCCGCCGGAGCTACGTCGATGGCTGGATCGGTCCCGCTCTCGAAGCGATGGACGTCGGACTCGCTGCGGTCCCCGTCTATTACGATTGGCAGGCGATCGCAGCCTACAAGCCGACGCCGCACGATCGGCTGCGCCTCGTCTCGTACGCGAACAGCGACGATCTGAAGGTCATCGTCGCGAACCCGAGTGGTGCACCGACGAACCGCGATCAGATCGGACTCGGGAACACGATGTATCGCCTGCGCGGCGAGTGGAAACACACGTGGTCGAAGGTCGACCAATCGATCTCGCTAGCCGTGGGCAAGCGCGCGTACAAGGCGAAGATCGGCGTCGACATCGGCGTCGACGGTGATGTGACCGAGGTGCTCGGTCGCGCGGACTGGAAGGCCGCGCTGTCGGATCGCGTGGAGCTCCGTTGGGGCCTCGACCTGCAGAACGTTCGTTCCGGAATCATCTACGACGCGCCGGCGATCCGGCAGGTCGAAGGCAACCCCGACAGGTTCGCACCGCCGGAGCAGATGGAGCGCACGCACTACGAGGGCGTTGGAAAGTTCTTTCGACCTGCTGCATACGTCGAAGCGGCGGTGAGTCCCATCCCGGCGCTCACGATCGCCGGCGGTGTCCGCGTCGATCGCTTCGACGAGATCTCGGAGTGGGCGGTGGACCCGCGCGGTACCGCCAAGTTCACGCGCGGTGCGACGACGTTCAAGGGTGGGATCGGTCGCTTCTCGCAGCCCCCCGAGGAGGGCGAGGCACTCGAAGGCCTCGGCAATCCGAACCTCGATGCGCAGCACGCGATGCACTACGGCCTCGGCGTGGATCACCAGATCACCGATCGCATCTCGCTCGGTGTCGAGGGCTACTACAAAGATCTGCAGCACATGATCGCGGCCGGCCCGATGGGCACGCGCGACAACTCCGGCACCGGACGGATCTACGGACTCGAGGTCGCCGGACGCTGGCAGCCCGGCGGTGCCTTCTCGGGATTCCTGTCGTACACGCTGTCGCGCAGCGAGCGAAACGAAGGCGGCCGCTGGCGTTTGTTCGACTACGACCAGACCCACATCCTCACGCTGTCCGGCTCGTACAAGCTCGGTCGCGGCTGGGAGGTCGGCAGCACGTTCCGACTCGTCACGGGAAACCCCGAGACGCCCGTCGTGGGCAGCGTCTTCGACGCCGACATCGACTCGTACCGTCCGATCTACGGCGCGGTGAACAGCTCGCGGAACCCGATGTTTCATCGCCTCGACATTCGCGTCGAGAAGCAATTCACCCTCGGTAGCTATCGCTTTGCCGGCTACCTCGATCTGCAGAACGCCTACAACCGCAAGAACCGCGAGAGCACTGCGTACAACTTCGACTACTCGGAGCGCAGTGACACGCCCGGCCTGCCACTGCTTCCCAGCCTGGGGATCAAGGGCGAGCTCTAGAACCGCTTCACAAGGAGATTCCCATGAACCGCCTCATCACGATCCTGCTCCTCGCTTCGACCGCTTGTGCCGACCTCGACCCGCCGACGCTGATCAAACGCGATCGCGTCCTCGGTGCGAAGGTCACCGTCGATGGTGACCCCGAGCGCGCGTGGCCCGCTCGCGGCGAACAAGCCACTATCACGCTGGTGACCGCCTCGCCCGGCGAGTCCCCGACGTTTTCATGGGTCCTCGCGGCCTGCCCCGCAGCGACGAGCTCCGGCATGCCCGCGTGTGCGGGGCCGATCTTCGCGAGCACCCAAGCGGAGGGGCCCGTGCCCGCGTTGCAGCTCACGGTCCCCGACGACATGGCGGCGACGGCCATCGTCGTGACCGGCGCGATCTGCGCCAGCGGAACGGTGTCGTTCGACGCTGCGACCGCGACCGCCGCATGCGATGACGGCTCGCGCGTCGATCGCATCTCGCAGCACGTCTTCCTCACGACGCCGGACGCGACGAACCACAACCCGAACATCGAGCGCGCTCCGTTCACGGTGGACGACGCGAGCTGGGTGCAGGCGTCGGGATGCGATGCGCTGCCGCAGGTGAAGGCGGGCTCGGATCGCAAGGTCATCGCGGTTGCCTTCGCCGACTCGGACCTGGAGCTGTTCGCGAGCGAGAGCGAGGAGTCTCGCGAAGACCTCCAGCTCGCAGCCTTCGCGACGGCCGGAGAAGTGGTCCAGCATCACACGTACGTGGATCCCGAGGACGGACGCTCCGTCACGCCGGTCGCGCTCGAATGGGATCCGCCGAGCGCCGACGACGTTCCCGCCGATGGCTTGCGCGTGAAGTTCCACTTCGTCGTACGTGACATGCGCGGTGGGATCGACGCGACCACGCGAGAGCTCTGCGTCAGGTGACCGTGCCTCGCCTCCGACGTATGCTGGCGTCCTCGATGCAGCACTGGAGTGGAGAGTCGCGATGAGCGGACCGATGTGGTTCCTCGCGGGACTCGCACTCGGCATTTTCGGACTCGCGATCCAGCGAGTCTATGCGGCTCGCGGTACGCGCGCCGCGATCGCGGGGATCCGCGCGCTGGCCGCGGGGCACGATCCGGAGGCACCGCGCAGCAGCGAGCACGGCGAGGTGTTCCGCGCGGCGAGGGAGATCGCCGATGCGCGCGCGCGGGAGGCGACGGCGGCGGCCGAGCGTGAAGCCCTGCTTCGTGCAGCTCTCGACGGGACGCCATCCGCGATCGTCGTGTTCTCCGAAGCAGGCCGCATCTCGCTCGCGAACGCGGCCGCACGCGAGCTGTTCTTCGAAGATCAGGACCCGCAGGGGCAGGACTTCGTCGCACTGCTCGGCAATGCACCGGACGCGCTGCGCCGCGCGCTCACGGGGGACGGCGACGAGTTGTTCTCGGTCGACGATGCGTCCGGCGAACGCCAGACGTACATCCTCGGAAAGCGACGCTTTGTCGTCGGCAACGAGTCGATGGTTCTCGTCCTCGTGAAGAACCTCTCCCGCGAGCTCCATCGTCAAGAGACGGACGCGTGGAAGCACATGATCCGGATGTTCTGCCACGAGCTGAACAACTCGCTCGCGCCGGTGTCGAGCCTGGTCCATTCGGCCCGCATGGTGGTGGATGGCTCCTCGGTCGCGCCGAAGCTCGAGAGGATCTTCGTCACCATCTCGGAGCGAACCGAGCATCTTCGCCACTTCCTCGAGAGCTATGCCCACTTCGCGCGGCTTCCGTTGCCGCGCAAGGAAGAGGTCGCGTGGCGCCCGTTCGTCGACAAGCTCCTCGCACTGTGGCCTTCGGTGCGCCTCGTCGGCGAGCTGCCCGACGAGAGCGGCTGGTTCGACCCCGGGCAGATCGAGCAGGTCGTGATCAACCTGTTCAAGAACGCGTCGGAGAGCGGCGGTTCGCCGAGCGATGTCACGCTCTCGATCACGTCACAGCCCGCGCGCGGCGTTCGCATCACGATCGCTGACCGCGGCCCCGGCATGAGCCCCGAAGTGATGGAGCGCGCGCTGGTCCCGTTCTACTCGACGAAGGAGCATGGCTCCGGGCTCGGCCTGACCCTGTGCCGCGAGATCGTCGAAGCGCATGGTGGTGCGATGCGGCTCGAGAATCGCGACGACGGTGGGCTCGCGGTGCACGTCCGCCTCGTCCACCGCAGCGCTCCGCCCGACGCGCCCGATCGTCGCCTGACGCTCACCCGCAGCTGACCGGACAGGGTGACCGGACACCTGTCCGCGTGTCCGCGGACACGACGGGTCAGGTCGTGCAAGCGCGCGCACTTGCGACGGCATGACCGCTGCACATGCGGTCGGTCGAACCGCAACGCCCGAACACGAAAGGTATCTCTGTCATGGATCTCCAATCTCGCCTCACCGACTTCGCAATGAACGGCGCCGCATGGGTCATGTGGCTCCTCGTCGGTCTCTCCATCATCGGCTTCGCGATCGCTATGGAGCGCGCCTACACGTTGATTCGTAGTCGCGATCAGATCGGCCCGCTCGGCGAGGACGTGAAGCGCCTCCTCCAACGCGGTGACTTCGCCGGCGCGCATGCTCGCCTCGAGCAATCGCCATCGTTCGAGGCGCGCGTCGTCGACGCGGGCCTCACCCAAGCGGCATCGGGCCCGAAGGCGGTCGAGGAGAAGCTCGCCGGCGCGATGCAGCTCGCGAAGCTGCAGATGGAGAAGCGACTCGCGTTTCTCGGGACGCTCGGCGCCAACGCTCCGTTCATCGGGCTGCTCGGCACCGTGATCGGCATCGTTCGCTCGTTTCACCTGCTCGAGACCACCGCCGGCAGCATGAGCTCCGGTCTGATGGCCGAGGTCGGAGAGGCGCTCGTCGCTACCGCGATCGGAATCCTCGTGGCCTTGCCAGCCGTCGCGTTCTTCAACGCGTTCCAGCGCGTCATCAAGTCTCGCCTCGCCCACGCCGATGCGCTCGGCCGCGAGCTGCTCGCGCATATCCCCGCCGCCGTCTAGTCACGCGAAGAAAGGAACCGTGTCATGGCTGCCCATACTCCGACCGACGACGACATGATCACCGGCATCAACGTGACGCCGCTGGTCGACATCACCCTCGTGCTCCTCGTGATCATGATGGTCACCGCGAGCTACATCGCATCCAAGACGATCCCGATGGAGCTGCCCAAGAGCGCCACCGGCGAGGCGACACCCACCGTGCTCGCAGTCTCCGTCAGCTCCAACGGCGACATGTACCTCGACGCGGCTCCGATCGACGAAGCCGGACTGCGCCTCAAGATCATCGGTGCCCGCCAAGCGAATCACGAGCCGCAGGCGATCATCGCCGCCGATGGCCGCACACCCCACGCAAAGGTCGTCCGCGTGATCGATGTCCTCCGCCAGGAGCACGTCACCAAGTTCGCGATCAACGTCGACCCCGAACACGAGCGGCGCTGATATGTGGACGGAGACCAGCTCACCCACGTTCCTCGTCGTGATCGCGGCGAGCATCGTCGCGCACGTCGCGCTCGTCGCATTCGCTCCATCGGCGGACGCGACGACTCCCCCTCCACGCGGCCCCACGTTCTTCACGATCGCCGAGCCCTCGCCACCACCGCCGCCGCCTGCACCACCACCGGAGATCGAGGCGAAGCAAGACGTGCCTACCCGCGTGACCGCGCCGCGTGCACCGCGCGCCCCCCAGCGACGCGCCGCACCTCCACCGAAGGTCGCGGCCGCCGAGCCGCCCGCCGGCCCCGAAGCGCCTGTCGATTTCTCCGGCGTCACCCTCTCGAATGAAGGCGCGAGCTGGTCCTCTCCGACCGGCAACGGCGAGGAGATGACCGGGCCCATCGCCGTCTCGGCGCCCGCGACACGCTCGAGCTCGACGCACGGTGGTGGCACTGGAACAGGAACCGATCGCGTGGTCGCCGTCGGCGATCTCTCTCGTCCACCGAAGGCACCCGATCTCGATGCGGCGCTCGTGGCGAACTATCCCAGCGAAGCGCGCCGAGCGGGCCGGACCGGCAAAGCCGTCGTGCGAGCCAGGATCCTCGCCGATGGACGTGTCGGCACGATCCGCGTCGTCTCCGAGTCCGGTGCTGGGTTCGGGGTCGCGTGCAAGCACACGCTGGCCGGCTCGCAGTGGCAAGCGCCGCTCGACGCGCGGCAACGCCCCGTCATCACCGACATCAGTTACACCTGCACGTTCGCCGTCGCGCGATGAATGCTGAACCGGATATGCTGGACACGTTGATGAAGGTGCTGATCGTCGATGACCAACGCGCGATCCGCACCGCGTTGGAGGTGCTCTTCGAGCAGTACGGAATCCCGACGCTCGCGGCGTCGAGCCCCGACGAGGTCCTCGATCTGATCGCGCGCGAGGACGTCGGCGTCGTGATCCAGGACATGAACTTCAAGGCGAACGAGACGTCGGGGGCGGAAGGTGTCGAGTTGTTTCGCGCGATCCGCAAGCTCGATGGCGAGCTCCCCGTGCTCCTGATGACCGCGTGGGCATCGATCGAGATGGTCGTCGCTCTCGTCAAGGAAGGCGCGGCCGACTACATCGCGAAGCCATGGGACGACGCGAAGTTGGTCCGCGAGGTCAAGAAGCTCCTGCAGCTGCGAACGCTCGCCGACGAGAACGCACGACACCGCGCTCGCAGCCGGCGGGCGCGCCAGAGCCTCGCCGGCAAGGCCGACCTGTGCGGCCTCGTCTACTCGAGCGACGTGATGCACGACGTCGTTTCGCTCGCCGTGAGCGTCGCACCGTCGGATGCGCCGATCCTGATCACGGGTCCGAACGGAGCCGGCAAGGAGAAGCTGGCCGAGATCGTCCAGGCCAACTCGCGGCGTCGCGACAAACCGTTCGTCAAGGTGAACGCGGGCGCCCTCCCCGACGAGCTGCTCGAAGCCGAGTTGTTCGGTTCCGAGGCGGGCGCTTACACGGGCGCGACCAAACAACGGATCGGTCGCTTCGAGGCGGCCAACGGCGGCACGTTGTTTCTCGACGAGATCGGCACGCTCTCGATGGTGGGACAGCAGAAGCTGCTGCGCGTCCTGCAGACCGGCGAGTTCGAGCGTCTCGGATCGAGCACGACGAAGAAGGTGGACGTCCGGATCATCAGCGCCACCAACGTCGATCTGTCGCGCGCGATCGCATCGGGTGCATTTCGCGAGGACCTCTACTTCCGGCTCAACGTCATCGAGCTCCGAGTTCCCGCGCTCGCCGAACGCCCCGACGAGATCCTCTCGTTGGCCGAGCGGTTCCTCGCAGGCTTCGCGACGGGTGACTCCGCCGCCGCAACGTTGTCTCGATCGGCACGGGACGCGCTGCTCGCCCACGAGTGGCCGGGCAACGTGCGCGAGCTCCAGAACCGGATCCAGCGTGCCACTCTGGTGTGCCGCGACGGAGTGATCGAGATCGAAGACCTCGGCCTGGCGAAGACGTCGCGAACACCACCGAGCGATGTCGCGCCCAAGGATCTCGATCCAGAGCGCGTGTCGATCGAAGAGGCGCTCGTACGAGCGAGTGGAATCGTGTCCAAGGCCGCTGCCGAGCTCGGGATGAGTCGTCAGGCGTTGTATCGACGAATGGAGCGCCTTCAGATCACTCTCGAACGCCGACCGCGCCCGTAGCATCGACGTGTCGATCGGTTGATAGTGGCCAGCGATGCCGATTCGACCGTCATCAGGGACTGACAACAGCGAGGAGGCGCGCGCGTTCCTCCAGACCCGCGTTGCGCTGTTCTGGAAGTTCGTCTTCTTCTTCATGCTGATCGCGACCGCGCTCGGCATCAAAGGACCGCTCAAGGATCCGGGCCCGGACCTCGTTCTCGACGTCGCGCTCACCATCGAGACGGGCTTCTTCTGGTGGCTGTGCCGGCGAGGAACACGCTCGATCCGGTTCTCGCGACTGGTCGAAGGCGTCGGCATGCTCGTCTTCGTGTGTACGTCCGCGATGCTCGGACGGTACGTGCTGGCCGGCTTCGTCCGCGATCAGGCGATCGCCACGGGCGAAGGAACGCTGATGGCAGATGCGTACCTCGGCGCGATCGGGTTGATCGGAACGTCACTCCAGCTCGTCATTCGAGCGGCGTTGATCCCGTCGTCGCCGCGCCGAACGATCATCTACACGGCACTCTTCAGCTTGCCGTACATCCTCACGTCCGTCTTGGTCGTCCCCATTTCGGGCGGCGGCTTCGAGCTCCGCGCCGCCGACTCGGGTGCATTTCCGTGGATGCCGGCGACGCTCGCGATGATGTGGGGATTCATCGTGTTCACGTCCGCGGTGATCTCGAGAGTCATCTACGGTCTTCGCAGGGAGGTTCGCGAAGCCCGCTTGCTCGGCCAGTACGTGCTCGAGAAGAAGATCGGCGAGGGCGGAATGGGCGAGGTCTATCGCGCGCGCCACGGCATGATGCGTAGACCTTCGGCTCTGAAGCTATTGCGCGCCGATCAGGCGCGCGAGGGAAGCGTGGCTCGCTTCGAACGCGAGGTGCAGTTGACGGCGCGCCTCACGCACCCGAACACGATCACGATCTTCGATTACGGAAGAACCGACGACGGAATCTTCTACTACGCGATGGAGCTGCTCGACGGCGCGAACCTCCAGCGGATCGTCAGTGCGACGGGCCCGCAGTCACCCGGTCGGGTCGTGCGCATTCTTTCGATGGCGTGCGGTGCGTTGAGCGAAGCGCACGGGATCGGGTTGATCCACCGCGACATCAAGCCAGCCAACATCATGCTCTGCACCCAAGGTGGTGAGCTCGACGTCGTGAAGCTCCTCGATTTCGGGCTCGTCAAGGAGCTGAAGGTCGACGCGGAGGTCAAGCTCACCGGGACCACCACGCTGACGGGCAGCCCACAGTACATGGCACCCGAAGCCATCCGCGCAGCGGACAAGGTCGATGCTCGCAGCGACATCTACGCGCTCGGCGCCGTCGCGTACTACTTGCTCGCGGGCGGCGAGCTGTTCACGGGCAAGTCGATCATCGAGGTCTGCAGCCAGCACTTGCATCAACAGCCCCAGCCATTCGAGGCGCGCGGGGTGACGGTCCCGTCCGGGCTAGAGTCGATCGTGCTCGCGTGTCTCGAGAAGGACCCGGCTCGACGTCCGCAGACCGCGGCCGAGCTTCGACGCCGGCTCGAGGAGTGCGACGTGGAGCGGTGGGATAGCGAGCAGGCCGCACGGTGGTGGAACGAGCACGGATCGGCACTGGATACGGAGTTGACGCCGAGCGACAGCGGGCCGAAGACGATCGCCATCGACGGCGCATTGCGCGCGGAAGCTTGACCGTCAACGTGCGCGCTGGAGGTCTACCGAAGTGGTCGCGCCGGCGGCGACGCGTGCGTCGGCCCGACGCGGTAGATGCCATCGTGCGATGCGTCGCGCGCAGGTCCGAGCGTCCACGGCTCGCCGGGCTCGCGTTGCTGGTTCGGGTGCTCGCCGCAGTCCGGCTCGTCGCGTTCTCGGCCCACGCAGCCCCAGAACGTTCCACCGTTGGCCGAGACATCGAACGTCGTGACCGGTAGGCCACGATCGACGAGGTGCGCGACGAGCGGCACGTAGTCCGGATCCCACGACGAGCCCTTGGTGCGCCGCGAGTGCACGTTGCCCGAGAGGCCCACGAAGATCGCGTCGGCCTTGCGCGCGTTCGCGACTGCCTCGGCCATCGCCGCGTCGCGATCCATCGCGGGATGATCGAACGCCACGATGTCGACCGTCGCGCCGGCGCGGCGCAGCAGTCGCGTGCGCTCGACGAGACCGAGCATCGCTTCACTCGAGCGGCCGTCGCGCACGAGCCAGAACGGGCCCTCGAGCAACGCCGCGCGCGCGGTGGTGCTTCCATCGCTGCGCAGATACGTATCGATGCGGTCCTGCTCCCCGTCGGGGATCTCGAGGCCGAGCTGCACGCTCGTCACGCTCGAGGCGCGGCACACCGCGTCGACGACGAGCCGCGGTGATTCTTGCGTGCCGTGCATCTCGCCGAACCAGAGGATCGCGCCGCGCTGCGTGTATGCATCGAGGCCGGCGATCGCGCGATCGCAGCGCGGCTTCGAGTCTCCGCACGCGGCAACCGCGACGAGCAGCGCGAGTGCGCGCATCACCGACGACGACGGCGACGCAGCACGAGGCCACCGACGAGCGCGCCGAGCGCGATCGAGCCACCGGAGCCGCCACCTGTAGAGCAGCATCCACCGAGCGTGGGCAGCTCGATCTCTTTGCACTGAGCGCTGCACGTGTTGTCCGCGGGACCGTGATCGCACTCTTCGTTCGAGTCGAGGATCGCGTCGCCGCACGTGGGCTTGAGGCAGAACGTGCGGCACTCGCTGTCGGGCTCGTCCGAGTTCGCCGGGCCGAGGTCGCAGCCTTCGGTGGGCGTACGCACGCCGTCGCCGCAGACGGAGTTGACGTTCGCGACGATGCAAACGTCGTCGAGCTGCCAGCCGCCGAGGTGCAGGCCCATGTCCGATGTGAGCTCCCAGCCGACCTGCAGCTTGCGCGAGGGTGACCAGCCCGAGAGCAGCACGTCGTGGAAGCGCCACTCGCGATCGATGTGGTGCGTCGCGGAGCCATCGCCGTCGTCGGCGGTGAAGTTCATCCAGACCTGCTTGTCGTTGACGGTGATCTTCGCTTGATCGAAGTGGCTGTCTTCGACGGCGAGCCAGCGACGATATTGGAGGTGCACGTCGGTCCATCGGCCGACATCGATCGTCGGCATCTTGATCCACGTTCGCGTGGCCGCCTCGTAGTCGCCGCCGAGGTTCTGACCGAGGAGGCGGTGGCCCGAGTACGCGGCGGGCGGATCGGTGGCGCCGCCGCGCTCGTCTCCCCACTCCCACGTCGAAGACATGCCGTCGCCCGCGCCCGTGCTCCAGCCGTTCTGGAGCGGGTTCTCGGACTCGAAGTCCGTGCAGTAGAGCGGGATGGTCTCGCCTTGATAGAGCTCGTAGTACGGGTCGGCGAGGTTGTCGGCGAGCGTGAAGTTCGAGCCGTCGGCGAACTTGACGCGCGCGCGATAGAGCACCTTGCCGTCGATGGCGAGCGGTAGCTGCACCCAGAAGTGGCCCGGTGCGGTCTGGTGAGCTTCGTCGCTGCCCGCGGCGGGTGTGGGTTGGTTCGACGGTCGCCAATCGACGGTGACGGACTCGATGTTGTCGGAGTTGCAGCGCGCGCTGAGGCCCGTGACGTCGATCTTCACGAGCGTGGACAGCGCGCGATTGTCGAGGCTGCCCGGTGCGACGATGGTGCCCGCGGCGGTGCGCAGACCGTGTGCACCGAACGCGGTGCGGATCGCGCATTCGTGCGGCGTGCCGTTGTCGAGGTTGCCATCGTCGTCGTCCTCGACGAGCACCTCGATCAGCGCGGTGGGGATGTTCGACGCGCGGCGGAGCGTGGCGAGGAACAGTTGGTTGACGATGCGGTGGCCTTCGGCTTCACCGAGCGTGGCGACGAGATCCTTGCGCAGATCCCACAGCGCCCCCGAGTAGATCTGACCGGTGTAGTGGATCTCTTTGACGTCCTCGGGCCAGCGGTACTCCATGTCCGGCGGATCGATCTCGCGAAGCGGGTTGTCGCTGTAGCGGAACCCGCGACCCATGCCCGAGTCGTTCGTGATGATCGCGGCGAGGAAATCCGACGCGCCCTCGGACATCGCGCCGTCGAACGCGCCGACGCCATCGATGATTTGATGCTGGTGGAGCGCGTGACCGAACTCGTGGAACACGACGTCTTGGACGAGGCCGGTGTTCTGGCACTTGTCCGACGACTTGAAGAAGTTGACCGCTTTGCCGTCCCAGAACGCGTTGCACTCTTGGCCGATGTTGACGTTCGCGGCGAGCTGCATGTCGAGCAGCGGCATGGCGGGATCGATCTCGCGCTCGACGAAGGCTTTGACGATGTTGATCGCGACGTACACGTTGATCTGCGCGTCGTCCTCGGGCGCGGCGGTCGCGTCCCACACGGCGGCGCCGTTCGGTGCGATCGCGAGGTTCGCGAACGCGGGATCCGTGTCCGCGCCCGACTTGTTGACGATGGTCACGAGGTCGCCCTCGACGGCGGTCGTCAGCGTCTCCTGCGTGTCCGGTGACCACGACACGCCGCCGGCCATCGTGGTCGTGATGACGGAGCCCGCGATCGTCACGTGCGCGCGCGGCGCGGGCAGATCGACGCGCGCGTTGCCCGGATGCCGATCGACGGTCTTGTACAGCAGCGTGCCCGTCGCGTACGCGTTCATCTGCTTGACCGCGAGGAGCTCGCCCGTCGCGCTGTCCGCGTAGCCGAGGTAGCGACCGTCGGCGCCACCGTCGATGGTGACCGGTCGCGCGAGGCGATACGCGAGGACCGCGTCGTCGGCGACGAGCGGCAGCACGACTTCATCTCCCGCGGCGCTGACCGGTGCGGCCGGCATGGCGAGTGCGGCGCGCAAGGCGGGCGTGACGCGCGATGCGAACTGCGCGCGCGCGATGCGTGCACGTGGCTTCGCGAACGTGACGTTCGGCAATGCCTCGCTGCCGATCGCGATCATGCGATCGTGCTTGAAGCGGAAGCTGATCTGTCCGCCGAGCACGGCGACCCCACCCGCGCGCTGCACGAAGCCGACCGAGCGCACGCCGTTCGCGAGGTGATTGCTCGCGAGCACGAAGTCCGCGGCGGACGCGCCGGGTGCGAGCAGCGCGAGATGATCCGCGAGCAGCCGCTGCGCGGTTTGCTCTGCCGTTTGCGCGGACGCGATCACGCCCGGCGTCGCGATGCCCGAACCCCAGATCCGAGACGGCACACCGGTCGCGCGATCCCACGCCGCCATCCACCGACCACCCGCGCGCGTCTGGAACGCGGACCACGCCGCGGAGACCTGCGGCTGATAGCGAATGCCGACCGACGTGCGCAGCGCCTTGCCGAGCTTCGCTCCGGGCATCGCGGTGAGCTGCTCGGCAGCGGGACGCGCGACGACCGGCGGGCGAGGAACGACCGCCGACGCGGTCGCGGTCAGGGCCACCAAGCTGCCGGCCACCACGGCCAACCGACGGAACGACATTGCCGGATTAGAGCGCATCCCGTGCCTTCCGCGAAGCGTTTACGATGGTCTGCGCTAACCGGATCGCCCCCCCTCCGAGTCCTTGCGACCGCACCGACGGGAGTCGCGGACTTACCTGCTAGGGTCCGCTCATGCTGTTTCCGACCACGGTCGTCGGGTCCATGCCCCAGCCCGACTGGCTGATCGACCGGGCGAAGCTGGCCGGCCGGTTCCCGCCGCGGGTCCGCGCCCGCGAGCTGTGGCGGATCCCCGAGCCCTATCTCACCGAAGCGCAGAACGACGCGACCCTCCTCGCGATCCGGGCCCAAGAAGACGCCGGCCTCGACATCGTCACCGATGGCGAGATCCGCCGCGAGAGCTACTCGAACCGGTTCGCGACCGCGCTCGATGGCGTCGATCTCGATCACCCGGGCACGGCGCTCGATCGCTCGGGCCACCCGAACCCCGTGCCGCGCATCACGGGACCGATCCGCCGCCGTCACGCGGTCGAGGTGGACGATCTCCGCTTCCTGCGCGCGCACACCACGCGCAAGACGAAGATCACCGTTCCGGGTCCGTTCACGATGGCGCAACAAGCGCAGAACGACTTCTATCCGTCCGACGAAGCGGCCGCGATGGACTACGCCGCCGCGGTCAACGAAGAGATCCGCGATCTGTTCGCCGCGGGCGCGGACATCGTCCAGATCGACGAGCCCTACATGCAGGCGCGTCCCGACAAAGCGCGTGCCTTCGGACTGCGTGTCCTCGAGCGCGCACTCGACGGCATCACCGGCACCACCGCCGTGCACATCTGCTTCGGCTACGCCGCGATCATTCACGAGCGTCCCAGCGGCTACTCGTTCTTGTCCGAGCTCGCAGGTTGCGCGTGCACGCAGATCAGCCTCGAGACCGCGCAGAGCAAGCTCGACACGTCCGTGCTCGCGCAGCTCGCGGGCAAGCAGATCATGGTCGGTTGCCTCGATCTCAGCGATCCCGCGATCGAGACACCGCAGATCGTCGTCGAGCGGATCCGCCGCGCGCTCGCGTACGTGCCGCCCGAGGCGATCATCCTCGCGCCCGATTGCGGCATGAAGTACCTCCCGCGCGAGGTCGCCGTCGGCAAGCTCGCCGCGATGGTCGAGGCTGCTCGGATCCTGCGCGCCGAGCACTGACTCGCGAAGACGCTAGACGGCGATGTCGACGCGCATCGCGACGACCTCGTCGAGAACGAACATCGGATCGAACCCGCGCAGGCGCTCGCGACCGATGACGAATCTCATCGTGTCACCGTCGCGCACCACCTCGAGCTCGAGCTGATCGTCGCGCAGCGAACGCGCGTAGTTGAACGACATCTCGTCGGGAGTCTTCACGCCGTTGACCGCCACCACCACGTCGCCACGCCGGAGCCCGATCATCGCGGCCACGCTACCCCACGGCGCCCCGAGAACGGGTACCCCATTGAGGCAACGCGCTAACCGTTCGACATCTTGGTTCCCGAGCGTCATGTAGAGGAAGTCGACCTTCGGGTAACGGTTATCAGGTCGCTTTCGGGTACCTCACCAAGACTTACCCGACGGCGAAGATCGCGTTATCCGCCCAGGACGGCGTCGAGCGCGTCACTGCGCGCGGCGCGAACGGCGGCCCCCAGGGCGAGCTGGCCGCGAGCGCGCACGAGGTTGTGCTCGCGCCGCGACGAGAACCGCGATGGATCCCACCCGAAGTAGCTGTCGGCAAAAACGTCCACGCAGAACCGCGCCGCGAGCTCGAAGCACACCGTCTCGAGCCCGATCACGATCGAGCGCCACTCGGCCTCGGCGATCAGCGCGCCCGCGGTGGAGCGGACACCGCGCATCGCCGCGGAGAAGATCGCGAGGTCGAACGTGACCGAGCCGGCATCCTCGCCGCGCGGATTGCACCACGAGCGCATCGCATCGCCGAGCTCGAACGCGATCGAGCCGAGGCCGAGCGTGTCGAGATCGAGCAGGCAGTGTCCGGACAGCGGATGCTCGTGGAACAACAGGTTCGAGATCTTCAGATCGCCGTGGCAATGCCGGCGCGGTGTCTCGGGCAATGGCGGCAGCGTGCGGGCGGCGTCGAGGATCTCGCTGGCGAGATCGATCCACGCGCGATCGCCCGGCCCTTCTGCGCGCGCCGCGAGCTTCGCGAGGTGCGCGGCGGTGTCGTGGACGCCGGCGCGCGCGAACGCGTAGTCGTGCGAGAGATCCGCGACCGCGCGGTGAAAACGACCGACGAGCTCGCCGCCCGCTTCGGCCCACGACGGATCGGGCACGCGATGCACCGTGGTGCCCTCGACCCACGTGAGCGCGCGCCACGTACCGTCGGCATCGACCCACGGCGCACCGGCGAGCGTGCGGATCAAGCGCGGCGTCGGGAGGCCCTTCGCGGCGAGGTGCGTCGTGACCGCGTCGAGGTCTTCGTTGACACGCGGACCGAACACGGGATGCAGGCGCTGCACGACGGCGAACGGTGCACCGCCGAGGCACACGCGGAACGTCGCGTTGATCAGCCCGCCCGACAGCGGCTCGATCTCGGCACCGCCCCATCCGTACGCAGCGGCAACGGCGGGCGGAACGACGGCGGCGTGGAGGCTCACAGGATCTCGATCAGCTCGACATCGAACACGAGCATGCCCGACGGTCCACCGCCATTGGGATACGCGAGCTCCGCGGGGATCCACAGGCGCGCTTGCTCGCCGACGCCGAGCATCGGAATGCCGTCGGTCCAGCCCTTGATCACCCGGCGCAGCGATGTCGTGTACGGCTGGTTCTTCGGACGCGATCCGTCGAAGAACGTGCCGTCCGTCTGCCAGCCCATGTAGTGGACCTTCACCGTGCTGTCGGCGTTCGGGTGCGGTGCGTTCGGGACCGTCTTGAGGATCTTGTAGAACACGCCGAGCGGGCTCTTCTTCGCGTCCGCGGGTGGCGCGGCCACATCGGGCGGCGCTGGCTGCGCGGGAGGACCGCCGTGTGGATCACCATCGGGATTCTCGACGACGGGCTGCTTGATCTCGAGGAGCTCGACGTCGAACACGAGCATTCCCTGTGGCTTGCCCGGCGACGCGGCGTACGCGAGCTGTTCGGGAATCCAGAACCGCACCTTGTCACCGACCGACATCACCGGAATGCCATCGGTCCACCCGGACATCACGCCTTGCAGCGAGAACTCCGTTGGCTCGCCCTTGATCAGCGACGAATCGATCAACCGTCCCGCCGTCGTCCAGCCCGAGTAGTTCACCTTCACGGTGTCCTTCTCCGTCGGCTTCGGTCCGCCTTTGCCCTTCGACAGGAAGCGATACGACACGCCCTTCGCCGTCTTTTGCGCGTTCGCGGGCGGCCCCGCGACATCGGGCGGCGCGGGCGGCGGCTGCTTGCCCTTCGCGATCGTCAACAGCTCGAGCTCGTACACGAGCATGCCCTCGGGCATTCCCGCGACGGGCTTGCCCGCTTGCATCTTCTCGGACGGAACCCAGAACCGCACGCGCGATCCGGGGAGCATCGACGTCAGCATCGACTCCATCGCCGGCGATTGACGATACGGCGGCACCGTCGCGGGACGCTTGCGCATCTCCGTCGAGTCGAACATGCGCCCGTCCTTGTCCCACGCCGAGTAGTTGAACGTGACGGTGTCCCACGGCTTCGGCGTCTCCTTGCCGGTGCCGGGCTTGACGATCGTCGAGACGATTCCGTGCGCGAGCTTCCGGCTCGGCCCTGTCGGGCCCGCGAGATCCGGCGGCACGGGCGGCGCGGCTTGGATGTCGACGATCTCCACCTCGTACACGAGCGTCTCGGGTGGCGTGCCCGGCGGCGGTCCACCCTTGTAGCCGATCGACGGCGGGAGCCACAGCATGGCCTTCTCGCCCTTCTTGAGCAGCTGCATCGCTTCGGTGAAACCGGCCGCGGTGTTCGCGAGCGGAAGCGGCATCGGCTGACGACCGCGGTTCGAGAAGAACGTCTCGCCGCTCGTTTGCCGCCACCCCGTGTAGAGGATCATCACGGTGTCGTTGCGCTTCGGCGCCTCGCCGGTCGCTTCCGACGGCAGCTTCTTGTAGATGAGGCCCGACGACGTCTTGATCGAATCGATCGGCGGATTCTTGATGTCGAGCGGCGCGTCGATCTGATCGACGGTGGTCGGCATCGGCGTCTGCGCGACGCTCGCCGACCCGGCCTTCGGTATCTCCGCGGCGACGGTGGCGTTCGTGATCTTCTTGTTGCTCTCCGGGCTGCGCTGACAGCCGACCGAAACGACCAGTAGAGAGGCGAAGACAACGGTGCGCATCGCGGCGCACTCTACTACGCCGCGAACGCTTCGCGAGTCAGGTTCCGGATCCCGCCGGCCTCGACGAGGATGTTGTCCTCGATGCGAATTCCGCCGAACTGGCGCAGGTCCGCGATCGCAGACCAGTCGAGCAGGTCGCGGCGGTCATCCGCTTGAAGCGGCGCTAGCAGCGCATCGATGATGTAGACGCCGGGTTCGATCGTGAACACCTGACCGGGCTCGATGACCGATGTATTCCGCAGGAAGCGATTCTCGGGGCGCGGCGGGCGCGGCTTCATGCCGGCGTCGTGAACGGTGATGCCGAGCGAGTGGCCGAGCCCGTGCGGGAACAGCGCGCGCGTGATACCGCGCTCGACGAGCTCGTCCGCGCCGCCGCGACCGATGCCGATCTCGCGGAGCGCGTTCGCGAGCATGCGATGCGCTTCGTCGTGCAGATCCTCGTACGACATGTGCGGGCGGATCGCGCGGCAGATCTGCTGCTGGAGCGCATCCATGTGCATCAGCAGCTCCTTGAACCGCTTCGCTGCTGGGCCGCGGCCCCGAACATACGTGCGCGTGATGTCGCTGCCGTACCCGAGCACCTTCGCCCCCGCGTCGATCAAGAACGACGTCTCGGTGTCGACGTGCACGCGCTCGTAGGCGATGTAGTGCAACACGGCGGCGTGCGGGCCGAGCGCGACGATGTTCTTGTACGGCGCCGCCGCATCGTCTTGATCCGATGCCATCAGAAACGCGAGGTGCAGCTCGAGCTCCGACGGTGTGCCCGACTGGAAGATGCTCGCGACGTGCTTGTGGCCCTTCGCGGCGCGCTGGCTCGCGATCCACAGGCACTCGATCTCGTACGTGGTCTTCTTCGTGCGCAGCAGATCGAGCGCGGCGATCAGCGCGGGCGGATTGACCATGCCGGGCGGCGACGTGCCTTGATCGCGCGTGATCACCGCGACGCGTCCGCCGGGCAACGCGTCTCCTGCGAGGCCCGGCTTGACCTCCACGAGATCGAACGCGGACCAGAAGTGATCGCTCTCGGGAAGCGCGGGAGTCTCCCAGAAGTCGTCGGTCACGGTGCGCACGAGCATTGGCTTCGTCGCCGGCCGTATGACCACGAACGATTCCGCCTCGACCAATGGGCACCAGTGCGAAAACGCGGGGGTCGGCCACAGCGGCCACGTCTGATCGTCGAACCGATTCTTCAGGTGCGCACCACCGCTGCACAGGATGATCGCGTCGAAGCCATGCGCCGCCATCGCGGCTTCGTAGCCCTTCTGGAGGTACGCGACGTGCGCGCCGAACAGTGGAGCGAGCGTGGTAGCGAGGGTCATTTCGCCACCGTCGGGGCGGACGCGAACGCGGTGACCGGTGTGCGCTCGATCGCGAACGTGCGTCCCTCGACGAGATCGCCGACGACGAGCCGGACGTTCGGCGTCACCTGCGGCCCGCGCTTGACCGGCACGGTGAACCGGCGCGCGACGCTGCGAACCACGTCGGCGTCCGCGGCCTTGAAGCCGCTGATCGTGCTGTCGCCCGCGAAGCTCGCTGCTGCAGCGACGAGTGACTGCTTCTTCTGCGCCGACATGTTGCCGTACGCGACGAGCACCGGCCCGCTGAGCGACGGCAGCGCTACGACGACGTTCGTCCCACCGGGCAGCGTGACGCCCGCGGGGACGATCGCCGCGTCGGCTTTGCCGAGACCGAGCGCCGCCAACGTCGACGCGGTATCGGGCGCTGCTTCGATCTTGCCGAAGTAGTCCTTCGCGACATCGCCGCCGAACAGCACGTTGATCACGAAGTCCGACTCGCGACCGCCGAGGCTCGGGACGAGGACCCGTTTGCCGCGCAGCGCGGAGATCGAATCGGTGCCGCGCGCCACCAGCTGCCACGCCGGCGACGTATCGCCGTTGCGCACCGCCGCGGCGAGCACCGTGTAGTTGCCACCCGCGACCGCGAGGTACGACGCGTCGACGACGGCGATGGTGATATCGCCCTTCTTGACCGCGCTCGAGTAGTCACCGGCGCGCGCGTAGTTGCGGCCCGAGCCCGACGAGCCGAGCGCCTTGCCGAGATGATCGCCGAGCTTGTTCGCGAGCTCGACGCGCGCGGCCGTCGACGGAAACGGCGCGCTCGGCGCGAACAGACCGACCGTGACCGTCTCCGCGCGGGCCACCGTGCTCGCGAACAGGATCGCGATTGCGACAAGTCCGACGAGCCTCACTTGTCACCTCCGTAGATGCGCTCTTTGGATTCGATCCAATCGTTCAGCGGCGGGAAGCGCACGTTGGCTCGCTTCGCGCGGCGCCAGGCATCGAGCGCCTTGATCGGATCGCCTTTGCGCTCGTACGCGATGCCGATGTTCACCAGCGCCTCGGGGATCTTGTTCGCCACGCGCTCGAGCTGCGCGATCGCGGAGTCGTAGTTACCGTCGGCGAGATCGAGCACCGCGAGGTTGTGCGCGACCTCGTCGGAGCCGACCCGCGAATTCACGTTCTTCGCGGAGTTGAGATACTTGCGCGCCTGCGCCGTCGAGCCGCCGCGATAGGCATCCGCCGCGGCTTCCAACGCGACGACGCGGATCGCCGTGTTGAGGAGGATCGCCGCCGGCCCGCTCGATTTGCCCGCCATCGCGGTCAGCTTGTCGAGCGCCTTGCCCGCGCGCTTCGCGTTCCGTCCCTCGGTGAACGCGACGAGGATCGGCGCGGCCTGCGTGTCCGCGGGCGGCGGGAACGGACAGCTCTGCCCGCTGACCGCTTTGAGCGCCGCGAGCGCCGCGGTCGGCTCGCCGACGACGACCGCCGCCAGCGCGAGGTCACACTTCGTCGACAGTTGCGGATCCGCTGCGGCCGATGCTTTGAGCAACTCGACCGCCTTCGCGCCGTTGCCACCACGCAGCGCGACGAGCCCCGCCGCGTGACGCGCGACCGCGAGCGCCGCCTTGTAGCGAGCAGCGAGCGGGCCTTTGCTGCCCGCCGTCGCGACCTTCTCGAGCGCGGCGACGGCGATCGTCGGATCGCCACCCGCGAGCTCGGTCGCCGTCCAATCGAGCGCGATCTCGACGGCGATCGCGTTGTCCTTCTCGATCCCGCTCGCGCGCTCGTACAGCGTGCGCGCACCCGCGAGATCGTTCGCACCGGCGTGTGCACGCGCGGCGAGCAGCACCGTGATCCCGCTCGGCTCGGCCTTGACCGCTTTGTCGAGCACGGTCATCGCGTCGGCGGGCTTGCCGATCGCGAGCCTGGCGACGCCGAGGTTGCGCCAGACGAGCGGCGTTCCTTCGATTGTCTCGGCCCGCGAGAGCAGCTGCTCCGCCGCGGCCGCATCGTTCGCCTGCAACTTCGCGACGGCCACCACGCCGAGCGCATCGACGAGCAGCTTGCGCGACCGCGCGCTCGTCGCGATCGCTTCCGCATCCGACAGCGTCTTGATCGCGGCCTCGGCCTGCCCCACCGCGAGTTGCGCTGCACCGGCGACGGTGCGCACCTGCGCATCGTTGGGGATCTCCGCGAGCACGGGCACGAGGCGATCCGCCGCCACCTGCGCTTGATTGCTCGCGAGCAGCGCCTCGCCGACCTCGGTCCACCAATCGGGATCGATGCCCGGTTGCGCGGGCGCACCGAGCTGCTCGAGTGCGACGAGCGCGGCCTTCGGCTCGTTCGCGCGGCGCAGCACGTGAGAGAACCGCACCGTCCAGCGACGGCGCGTGGGCTCGATCTCGCGCGCTTTCTCGAGCTCCTTGCGCGCCTCCGGAAGATTGCCGCGCGCGGCCTGCGCTTCGCCGACGAGCGCGTGCCCCGCGGCCGTGCCCTGCGCAGCCTTGTCGAGATAGCGCCGGCCGAGGGCGAGCGCGCCGTTCGTGTCGCCGAGTGCGAGCGCGCACTGTCCGTCGACGAGCCACACCTCGGGGTGCTGCTGAGCGATCGGCTCTAGGTCCTTGAGCAACCCCCGCGCGCGCTTGCAGTCGATCGCCGCGGTCGCCCACGCGACACCGATCCGCGCGCGCAGATCTTCTTTGCGGGTGTCCACCGCGGCGCGGAACAGCACGAGTGCCTTGTCGGGCTGGCGATAGCGCAGATAGCTATCCGCGAGATCGACCTTGTGCCGGGAGTCCTCGCCCTTGAGCGCATCGGGGCGCGATTGGAAGTACGCCTCGAACGCGATGATCGCGTCGGGCCACTTCCCCGTCGTGTGGAAGTGATGACCGAGCAGCAGCTGCGCGTCGTAGCGCTTCGCATTCTTCTGCGTGACGCCCTGGAGGATCGGCACGCCGGCCTGCGTATCGCCGGACAGCACGAGCTGCGAGCCGAGCGCGGTGAGCACCTCTTCGTCGTTCGGAGACAGCTTCTCCGCGCGCCGCATCAGCGCGATTCCGAGCGCGTACTCCTTCTTCGCCGCGTGCACTGCCGAGCGCAGCACGTACGCCTCGACGCGTCGCGGGTTGAGCGCGATCGCTTGATCGAGCGCAGACGCAGCGTCGTCGAGCTTGCCGCGCTTGAGCGCGTTACGCCCCTCCGCGACGAGCGCAGCGCTCTCGTCCTCGCCCTGATTCGGCCGCTGCGCGAGCGCGGGTGTCGCGACGACGAGCGTCGCCATCACGAGCGCGTATCGGAGCATCGTCCGCATCAGTACGTGTAGCCCACCTTGACGTAGAACTCGCGGCCCTCGCCGGGGACACGCGGGACCTGGATCGTCATGTTCGGATCGTTCGGATCGGTCAGATCGTAGTCGTTCGGCGCGGGCATGAGATCGCGGGTTCCGATCAGGTTGCGCGCACCGATCGTGACATCGAACTTCTTGATGTCGGGGGCGTAGATCGCGAGGTTCACGCCGGTCCAGCCCGGGCTGTCGATCATCGGGTCGCGCGTCGCGCGCTCGCCGATGTACTGCACCTCCGCCGACACGTGCGCGTAACCGCCGAGCTTCGGCGTCGACACGCCGCCCGACGCGGTGATCGGCGCCGCGTACGGAACACTGCCGTACACGATCGCGTCCCCTTCCTCGCCAAAGCCGATCGACGCGAGCGTCGCACCGCCAAACGCGTACCAACCGGCGCTGTTGCGATACGTCGCCTCGATCTCGACTCCGCGCGTGACGTACTGGCCGACGTTCTGGAACTGCGCGGCCGTCGCGAGCAACGGATCGGGACGCTGCTCGATCACGTTATCGGCCTTCCAGTAGAAGCCCGAGAGCCGCGTCGAGAGACCGGCGACCGGCCGCGCCCACAACACGCCCTCGAAGCTGCGAATGGACTCGGACTTGATGTCCGGGTTTGCCGTGAAGTCTTCTTGATCGTCGAAGAAGCCCTCGAACGGGCTCGGGTTGCGGAAGCCCTCCGCGTAGAGGAGCTTGAGCCCGATCTTCTCGGCCTTCGACAAGAACAGAGCGCCGCGCGGCGAGACGCGCTGATCGATCAGCGAGTTGCGATCGTAGCGAACGCCCGCGGTGAACCCGAGCCACGGCATCGGCTGGCCGTCGAGCTCGGCATACGTACCGATGACGTTGAAGTTCTTCGGAATGGTGACGCCACCGCCTGGAGGCGGATCGTCGATGTAGTACGAGCGGCTCTCGGTGCGGTTGTAGTTGGACTCGAGGCCCACCGTCGCGCCGAGCTTGTTCTCCTCGATCAGCTCGTAGCGCGCACGCGCTTCACCGCCGAACGTCATCGCGTCGCCGTAGTCCTGGAACTGCGCGTTCGGCGGCTCGTTGATCTCGTCGTAGAAGCGGTACAGCGAACCGTACGCGCGCACCGAGCCGACGAGGCGCTTGGTCAGCTCGCGCGTGTGACCGCCCTCGAGCAGCAGCTGATAGTTGTACAGCGCGTACGCGGGATCGAGCGTGACGTTGGAGTCGTAGGGCCCGAACGGAGAGTCGCGGCGCGCGCGGTATCCACGGAGCTGCGCGAACGAGCCACCGTACGTGCCGACGACCGCGCCGATGATCGTGCGGCCCCCATCGGAGTCGAGGTCGTTACCGATCTGCGGGACCGACGTCGTGTCGCCGATGCGCTCGTTGAACATGAACGAGCCGCGGATCTGTTTGTCGACGGAGCCCGCCGCGAAGCCCGCCGTGGTCACCGCGCCAAACACCGAGCCCACGCCGACGCGGCCCCACGCGCGCTGACCTTCGGCGGCGCTGCGCGTGACGATGTTGAGGATCGCGAAGAACGCGTTCGTTCCGTACACGGCGCCGACCGGACCGCGAATCACCTCGATGCGCGCGATGTCGTCGATCGACACGAGCCCGTCGATCCCCACGCCCGCGAACGCGCCCCATGCTTCGTTGATCGTCGCGCCGTCGACGAGAACGAGGATGCGGCTGTTGAAGCCGCCCTCGATCTGGACGCCGCGCACACCGACCTGCGTGGTCAGGCGGTTGTCCTGCGTGTAGATGCCGGCGACGCTCGCGATCGCTTCCGCGACGGTGCGATAGCCGAAACGCCGAATGCGATCGGCGGTGATGACCGTGACCGCCGAGGCCACGTTACCGAGCGTCTGTTCGCGCTTCGCGGCACCGACGACCACGTCTTCGTCGGCGGCAGCAGCAGCGAGCACCGTCGCGGAGCTCGACGGCGCCTCCGTCGCCGGCGGCAGCGGCGGGAGATCCGCGACGTCGACGGCGGCGTTCTGTGCCGAGGCGATCGCGGGGACCAGCAGTGCGACGAGAGCTACCGAGCGCGATGGCTTCACGCGGCTCCCTGGCGTGCGGATGCGCGACCCGAGTTGCGGTCGGCGCTCGATGGATCGAACTGGATCAACACGAACGTGATGTCGTCCTCGGCGGCGGCGCCTTCGCTGAAGCCTTCGAGCGTGGACACGAGCCGATCGCGCAACTGCAGGAGGCCGGCGCCATCACGCAGTGATTGCCCGGTCAGCGTGTTGCGCAGGCGGCGATCGCCGAACAGCTTGCCGGTGCGGTTCGCGCGCTCGACGACACCGTCGGTGAAGCACACGAACAGATCGCCGGGACGCAGCTGCAACGATCCGCGCCGGATCTCGATCTGGATGTTGCGATCACCGAGCGGATTGCCGCTCGCCGCGATGATGCTCGCGTCCTCGAGCACGCGATCCTGACCGAGCTTGATCACGTACGGGAAGTTCTGCCCGGCGTTCGCGTAGTGCAGGATGCCGTTGACCGAGTCGAACACGGCGGCGAACGCGGTCATCAGCACGTTGTGCTCGCCGACCTGCTTGATCGCGGAGTCGATCGCGCGCAGCACCTGCTCCGGCGTCAGCAAGCGCTCGTCGATGCCCGACAGCGCCTCGACGGCACCGCGCGCGGTCGCCGCGATCATCGCGGAGTGGATGCCGTGTCCCGTCGCGTCGCCGACGACGAGCAGCATCTTGCCGCTCGACAGCTTGCGATAGGTCCACCAATCACCGCCGCAGCTCGACGCGGGCTGGCAGTAGCCGACGACCTTGAGGTGCGCGTGTTGATCGAGCGCGTGCGGAGGCAGCATCGCTTGCTGCACCTGACGTGCGAGCTCGAGCTCCTTCTCCATCGACGCTTTCGCGCGCTGCTCGACGAGCAGGTGCCGGATCTCGCCGGCCATCAGGTTGAACGTCTTTGCCAAGCGGCCGAGCTCGTCTCCGCGATCCTCGTCGACGCGGCTGTTGAGGTCGCCTTCCGCGATGCGCGCGGCTTGGACCGTGAGCGCTTTGATCGGCTTCGCGAGCGCCACGCCGTACAGCGCGGCGAGCACGATGCCGATCGCGAGCACCGCGATCGAGACCATCAGCATCTTGTTGCGCGCTTGCGCCCCGCGCTCCTCGGCCTGCGACAGCGATGTCTGTAGCTCTTTCTCGAGGCCCGCCGTCGACACGCCCATGCGCAGCGTCCCGAGCGTGCTCGCGCCGAGCCGGATGGGTGCGCCGTACACCCACTCGGTCTGTGCGCCTGCCTTCGCGTGTGCGATGTCGCCGTTCTTGATGCCGTCTTGCAGCGTGCGATCGAGCTCCCCGAGCTTGGCCTCGATCGGTGCGGTGCCGGACTTTCCGACCACGGTCTTCGATGCATCCGTGACGACCAGCCACTGGATGCGGTTGTCTCCGCTCTTCTTGTCCTCGGCGATCGCCGAGTCGAGCAGCGGTGCGATGTCCTGGTACGCGGTGTTGGCGAGCGGAGTCGCGACCGCGGCCGCGACGGACTGCACGACCAGCTCGGACTCGCGCACGATCGAGTGCTCTCCGGTCTGGCGGCGAATCGTGAGCTGCGTCTCGGTCAGCTCGTTGAGCGATCGCTGCCCGAACCACGTAGAGGTGCCGACTGCGATCGCGACAACGATCGAGGTGACGACCACCAGCTTGACCGAGATCGGAAGGCCTGCGCGGCCTTGACGCGACGCTCCCACGGCTTTTCAGCGTACGAGAAAGCTGGCTACGACACCAGCGTCCGGCCGGTCATAGCCGCGCGAGAAACGGCCACCTGGAACACGGTCTCCAACGGTTCTGCGACGTGATCGCCTTCGACCAACCGCAGGGCGCGTGCAATCGCCTCGATCGTCGACACGTGGCCGGGCTCGGGCGACTCCCGCAGCCGAGCGGCCGGCATCGGCGTGTCGGGCAACCGGAGGATCGGCAGCCCGCGTAACGCCCCGAGCTTGCGGAACATCCGGCGCGCCTGGGACCACGTCGCGTCGAGGAACACGAGCTGTTTCGGAGGTGGAACGGGCGCGACCAGGGTCGGCTCGCCTGCCGGAAACACCAGCCACGCACCGTCCAGCGGCGGCAGCGTGGCCGGTCCGAGCTGCCCGCCGTGATCGACGATCACGCTGTTCGGCAGCGCGAAGTGGGCCAGGCGCCCCGAGTTCGACGAGCGAAAGCGCTCGAGGTGATGGCGCACGATCACCACGCGCGTCCGCGTCTCGACCGTGGGGATCGCCGCACACAAACAAACGCGCTGCTGGAACAAGCAGCGCGGGCAACGATCGTGTCCTACATCCACGCCGCTATCTACAACATCTGAAGCCGACGTTCGGGAAGAAGAAGTCGTCGTCGGCGAGCGTGAAGTTCAGCTTGCAGGTAAGGCCGCTGACGTCGTTGTTCGCCGAACCGCCGCGGATCGGGTTCTGTTGCGTCGTGCGGGCGGTCGTCCACTCCTTCACGTTGCCGCTCATGTCGAACGCGTCGGTGTCGCCCGCGACGGTCAGGTCCGGGTGGTTTGCGAAGCACGCGTTGAGCGAGGCGGTCGGCAGGATCGCGTCCTGGTCGCCGTTACCCGCGTTCTGATCGGTGTCGTACTCGTCGTCGTTACAGACCTGCGGCTGCGCGGTTCGCGGGTTGTTCTGGTAGGCCCACGCGTCGGAGAACGTCGGCGAGGTCGTGGCCTGTCGCGCGATCGCGATCGTGTCGATCAACAGGCCGTCCTCGCGGACATAGATGCTGAGCGTGTGCGCGGCCGTGGCGCCCGACGTGATCGCCGGTCCCGGCACCCAGTGCCACTGATCGTCGAGCGGAGGTCCGACGAACGTCGCGTTCGCCGCCGCCGGACCTGCCCCCGTCGCGAGACCGATGAACGCCGAGGCGCCGCGGTTGATCGGGATCGCGATCGTCATCGCGGTCTCGTTGTTGACCGTCACGTTGTCCGAGAACGCGTCGGGATCGATCGTTCGCGACGCGAACGCCGACGCGACCGACAGCTCGCCGTTGCTCGGGTTCGGTGCTTCCCACTGCTCCGTGAAGCCCGTGGTCGGCGTGACGTTCGCGTTGGCGCTCGACGTGAAGTGCCAACCACCGACCGCAAGGATCAGCGACGGCGACACCGGGGTGATCGACGGTGGGTCCGGGCTGTTGTTCCCATTGTTGTCCGCCGCGGTCGTCGACAGGATGCCCGCCGTGTTGTACGCGCCGCTGCGCAGGACGATCAGGCCGCTCAGCACGGCCGTCGTCGCGGTGGAGGTGTACGCCTGGTAAGTCTGCGCACCGGCGGCGGTCGCCACCCTGTACGCGACCGACATCCGGCTGTCCGTGTTGCCATCGTCGACCGAGCGATTCGTGATCTCGGTGAAGCCCGCCTGCAGCGTGTGCGTGGGAACGCCGTTGCCGTTGATGCTGAACGTGAACACGATCACGAGATCGCCGACCTGGGTCGCGGCGTTCGACGTCGGTGCCAGCGTCGCCGACGGCGCCGTGTTGGTCCGGAAGATCGCGTTCGAATTCGTCGAGCGCGTCCGCAGCCAGACGTTGTGCGGCTGGTTCACCGCGAGCGTCAGCGGATAGTCCATGCGTGCGGACTGCGCGGCCGCGTTCGTGGAGACGAGCTGCGTGAAGCCCGCCTCGGGCACCTGCATCACCGTCACGCCGTTGAACGCGATCGGTTGGCTGCGTACCCACGCGCGACCGCCGATCGCGACGTTGTTCGCCGCGGTCACCGATTCGGCCTCGATGAACGAGAAATCCGTGACGCCGGCGGTCGCCGGTCCCGTGATCGGGAACGTGGTCGACGGCATACACATGTCCTGCCACTCGGCCTCGGTGCACAACCGCGCGTTGACCGCGGCACAGGCGGCGACCGCCTGCGGATACGTGACGTTCGTCCACGGCTGCACCGCCGGCTTCGAGCACACGTGCGTCTGCAGCGTGCCCGCGTCGGTGCTCGTCGCGCCGGGACGCGACGCTTCGTACTTCATCATCTGCGTCGCCGTACCCGGGATCGTGACCCAGTTCTGGCCGGCGAGATTTCCCGTCGCCGCGTTGTCGTCGACGATGTTGTTGCAGTTGTTGTCGCGGCCATCGCACGTCTCGGCGGTCATGCCGGGACCCATCGTCGTGAAGTTGCACACCGCCGGTCCGTCGCGCATCGCGGAGTTGCACACCGTCGTTCCGCTGTTGCGGCAGTCGCCGAACAGGTTGTTCGAGCACGCGGCGCCGAGCGTCTGCGCTTCGTCGATGCGGTTGTCGCAGTCGTTGTCCGCCTGCGAGCCGACGACGATGTCGCTATCGCAGCGAGTCTCGGACGCGATCTGCGTGTGATCCGGATCCGTCGTCTGGACGTTCGGGTTGTTGTAGTGGCACCGCCACCCGAGCGCCGCGTCGCACGACAGCACGGTCTGCGTCGCGCACGCTCCATCGGCATCGCAGAGCCCGACGGGCGGCGTCATGTCCGGATCCGCAGCGTCGGTGAGCCCGTCGCAGTCGTCGTCGATTCCGTTGCACACCTCGTTACCGAGGAACGGATGGCCGCAGTTGAACTCGCAGCCGTTCGCATCGTTGTTGTCGTTGTTGAAGAAGTTCGGAGCGCACGCGATCACCGAGCACACACCGTTCGGCTGGCGCGGCGGACCGCAGCCCTCGAACGCGTCCGGCAGGTTGCAGATGTTGCCGCACGCGCCGCAGTTCTGCGGATCGGTGTCCGTGTTGTAGCCGTTGTGATCCATGCCGTCGCAGTCCGAGTCGTGGGCCGGGTTTCCGCCCATCGGCGGATCGCACTGCTCGAACAACGGGAACTGCGCACCGACGCACGTGGTCACGCCGCTGAGGCACTGCCGCGTACCCAGGTTGCAATCGCCGGTGTTGCCCTGGATCGGACCATCGACACCGGCCACGCACGGACCGAGCGGCGGCAGGTTGTCGTCGGCAACACCGCTGCAGTCGTCGTCGCGGTTGTTGCACGTCTCGGTCTGCGGGCCGACGGCGCCGACACACGTGATCGCGCCGCTGATGCAGCGGTTCACGCCGGCGACGCACTCGCCGGTGTTCGTGCCGCACACCGCGCCACCACCCGGATCACCTTCGTCGGTGAGGCCGTTGCAGTCGTTGTCCTTGAGATCGCAGATCTCGGGGACCGCCGGTTTGCTGCACGTGACGACGCCGTTCGTGCACTGCTTCACGCCGCCCTGGCACTCGCCCATCTGGTTGTCGCAGAGCTCGCCGATCTGCGGGAGCTGACCTTCGTCGACGTTCCCGTCGCAATCGTTGTCCTCGTCGTCGCACACCTCGGGGCCGGTGTTCACGCACCCGCCGTCGGTGTCGCCGTCATCCGTGCCGCCATCGCCGACGTCGCCGTCGTCGCTGCCGCCGCCATCGCCATCGCCCGCGTCACCGCGCGCGCAGTTCAAGCAGTAGTCGTTGACGTTGCACGACAGGTTCGCCGTCGCGGCGGCACCGATCGCGAGAAGGAGCGCGATCTGACCGAGGATGCCTTTCACAGCGCACCTCCCTGGCTGCGCTCGCGCTTTCTGCGCAGGAGCCACAGCAGGCCGAGGCCGACGAACAGCGAACCACGTCCGCCGTCGGTGCTACAGCCACCACCGCCGCCCGTGGTCACGTGCTGCTCGACGCCACCGTCCGGCAAGAAGTCGTTCTTGTCGAAGCAGGTACCGCCGCGGCAGACCTCGCCCTCGGCGCAGACGATGCCGAAGATCTTGCACGGATCGTCCTCGCACACACCGCCGCGGTTCGGGTTGCACCACTGCCCCTGCGGGCAGACAACGAAGCCGCACTGATCGTTGATGCACTGGCCCGACGCGTCGTCGCAGGCCTGACCGAACGGACATCCGTTCTCGCAGGGATCCGCTTCGCACTGACCGAGGCGGCACCGTTGACCATCGGGGCAATCGACGTTCGCGCAGCTGCCGTAGCACTGACCCGCGTTGCAGTACTCGCCCGCGGGACACGTCACGCCGTTGCACGGGTTCCCGACGCAGGTGCCGTTGATGCAGTTCTCCGTCGCACCGCAGCGATCCGGGAACGTCGAGCAATCGTCGGGTTTGCACTCGCCCGTCGGCTTGTAACAGATGAGCGGCGACGGACAGGTGATCACCGCCGGATCGCACGCCGACAGACACACGTGGGCGGCCGGGTTGTTCGGATCCGGCTTGCACACCTGCTTGTCGTCCGGATCGTTCGGGTTCGCGGGGCAGGTCACGCCGAAGCACGGATCCGCGACGCAGAAGTTTTGCGCGTTACAGATCTTGCCCATCGGACACGGGAACTCGCCCGGGCTGCACGCGAACGCGCACTGGCAGTTCACGCACGATGCACCGGCGCCGCACAGCGCGCCCTCGTCGATCTGACCGTTGCAGTTGTCGTCGGCGCAGTTGCAGCTCTCTTGCGCGACCGGGTTGCCGGTGCACACGACCGAGCCGTTCTGACAGGACTCGTGCGCGTTGCACTGACCACCGATGGTGCACGGACAGTCGTCCGCGTTGCCCGGGATGTTGTCGACACCGTCTGGATCCGCGCACGCCCAGTCCTCGTCGACCATCGTGTCGCAGTCTTCGTCGATGCCGTTGCAGTTATTGTCGACGCCGACCTGCTGCGTGCACGTCTGCACGCCGTTCATGCACACGAGCAGACCGCCGCAGCTGTTGATCGAACAGTCAGCGGGCTGACACGTGCCCATGTTCGGCATGCCGCTCGGGTTGTCGCAGTCCGGCGTGATCGACGGACACTGCGAGTCGATCGTACAGGTGACGGCCGGCGTCTCGTCGACGCGACCATCGCAGTCGTCGTCGAGGTTGTTGCAGACCTCGACGCCCGGCTCGACCTCCGCCACGCACGAGGAGAACGTGCCGGCGCCGTTGAGCGGACAGTTGCGCGTGCCGGGGTTGCACACGCACTGCGCGCCGAGCATCGCGCACGGCGAGCCCGGCTTTGCCTTCGGGTTGTTCTGCGGATTGAAGTTGGGCGTCGCGGTATCGCAGCGCTTGCCCGCGCGCGAACCACCGACACACGTACGCTCGTTCGGCGCGGTGCCGCCGGTGCACGTACCACCGGGGCAGAACATGTTCGAGCACGCCTCGGTGAAGCCGTCGGCGTTGCCATCGCAGTTGTTGTCGAGACCGTCGCAGATCTCGGCGCTGCCGGGATTCGCGTTGCAGGCCGCGAGGCAGCAGTTGCCGGTGGTGCACGCCGGCGAGGGATTGCAGCCCGGCGTGGGCGTGCACAGACGCTGACCCGCGCACGTGCCATTGCTGCACGCGAGGTTCGTGCCTTCGTCGATGTGCGTGTCGCAGTCGTTGTCGACGCCATCGCAGACCTCGGTCTGCACGGTGCACGAGCAACCCGGGACGTTCTCGTCGACGACTCCATCGCAGTCGTCGTCGAGGTTGTTGCAACCCGTCGGGATCTCGTTGTCCGACGGATCGACGGGGTTGGGACCGGTCGCCGCGGTCGGCTGACACACGAGCTGCGGCGAGCCTGCCTGGCACGTGCCGTTCACGATCGTGTTCGCCGCGTTGACCACGGTGCACGCTTGGTCGAGCACCTTGCTGACGCAGCCGCAGCCGGGACACGCGGGCGTCGACGGAGGAACGGCCGGCGTCGGTCCGATGCCGGCGCTGCACTCGACGCCTGCACCGTCGGCGCGACACGCGGTGGCGCCGTTGACGAGGCACACGCCGAGGCGGCCGTTGCTGCACGACGCGCCCTTGCTGAAGCCTTCGTCGGAGATGTTGTCGCAGTCGTCGTCGGCGTTGTTGCACGTCTCGGTGCGAATCGCGTCGTCGAGGATCTGCGAGATCGCGAGCTGGAGGCTCGCTTCGTCGCGCGCGTAGTAGCCCTCGTTGAGGCCGGGCACGTTGCCCGCGGGGTTGCCGGCTTGTGCGATCGCTTCGATGTCCGCGTCGGGACCGGTCATGCCCATGCCGATGACCTTCGTGACGATGCGGTACTTCTTGTTATCGAGCACCGTCGAGTTGAGCGCGGCCGTCGCCGCGGCCGGCGCGTTGCCGCCGCACGTCTCGTCACCATCGGTGAGGAGGATCGTGATGTACGGGCGGCACTGCGTCGTGCAGCACGCGGCGTTGCCCGGCGTACCGCACGTCGTCGGGTTCGGCTCGCAGCCATCGGGGAGGAAGTCCGTGCGTGGATCGTTGCGGATCGGATCGAAGCCACCGGCGGCGCCGGCCGCCGCCGGCCAGATCGTCGTCGTGTCCGTCGCCTGGAGTCCCTGCCAGTAGCGATGTGCACCGAGGAGCGCGCCACCGAGCGGCGTCCAGCTACCCGCGCCCCAGATCTCGTTCGTCGACGTCGGCGCCGTTCCGGCGGCGGGCATCGAGCACGAGCCGCACGAGAAGTCGGTGACGTTCCCGGCGAGCTCGTTCTGTCCTTCGACGAGCGCGGTGAGCAGCTGGAACTGCGAGTCCGCGCGCATCGCGGCCGTGCACCCCGCAGGGCATGCGGTGGTTGCAGCGTTGCAGCTACACGCGCCACATTGATTCGCGGCCGGCGCGTTCGTGCCGCACTGATCGTTGCCGCCGCCTTGGCCGTCGCCGTTGCCATCGCACGTCGTCGAGAACGTGCCGCTCGTCGTCTCGCGGAAGCGCCCGAGCGCGAACACCATGTCGCCGTACGAGTTGACGATGTTGTTGATCGCGCACTTCGCGTGATTGAGGCGATTGTCGATGCCGCCGCAGCTCGGCGGTCCCGCGCCCGTCGGATTGCCTTCGAAGGGACCCGTGTTGACCATCGAGCCGGACGTGTCGAGAACGAACACGACGTATGGCTTGAGTGGATCGCTCGCCTGCGCTCGCGCTGGAGTGAGCGCGAACATCACCATCAGCATGGCTGCCCCGAGCCACGCGAGAAGCTTCGTCATTGCCGGCCATCATAGAAGGGCGCGACGACAATTGGAATTCCGCGTGGGGTAGCGGTTGGGGTAGTTGTCGTCGGCTTTATCGACCGAGCAGAGATCGCCCGATCACCTTGAGCGCGAGGATGGGTTTCACCCCTTCGAAGATCGGGAGGACCTGCGCGTCTGCCACATAGCGGCTGATCGGGTACTCCTCGGCATAGCCCCAACCGCCGTGGAGCAACTGGCCGAGTTGGGTGACCTCGACCGCGACATCGCACGCGAACAACTTCGCCATCGCCGCCAGTGGGCCTGCCGTTTTCTCGTCGGAGTCCATCGCCCGGGCGGCCGCGTAGGTGATCGCGCGCGCGGCGACGAGCCGGCTGGTCATCCGGCCGAGGTGGTAGCGGGTCAGGCCGTACTCCCCGATGGCCCGACCGAACTGTTTGCGCTCGGCCACATAGCGCGCGGTCGCCTCGACTGCGGCTTGGGTCACACCACAGGCTCGACCACCGGTCTGCAACCGACCCGCGACGAAGCCGGCCATCTGCAGACCGAACCCGCGCCCCATGCCCTCCGGACCACCGACGAGCTGCGCGTCCGGGACGAGCCACTTATCGAAGGACAGAGTGAACGAGTGCATGCCGCGATAGCCGGGAGTGCGATCGGCCTTGCCGGTCAGCGCCCCACCCGCGGGCTGCGTCGCGGTGAACTCGTGGCCGAGGAACCGTGGCTTGTCGACGATGAACAGCGACAGACCGCGCGAGCCCTTGCTCGTGTCCTCGTCGGTGCGAGCGAGGAGCGCGATGACATCGGCGCGTCCCGCGAACGTGCACCACGCTTTGGCGCCGGTGATCTCGAAGCCGCCGTCGACCTTCGCCGCGCGACACGAGACGCTCGCGACATCGGAGCCGACGTTCGGCTCGGTCACACTGATCGCCGCCATGATCTCGCCGGACGCGAGGCGCGGCAGCCAGGTCTGCTTTTGCTCCTCGGTGCCGCCGGCGATCAGCGCCTTCGCGAGGATCTCGGGTCGCGTGATCAGCGAGCCCGCGGCCGCGAGCGATCCGCGTGACAGCTCCTCGGTGGTGAGGATCATCGCGAGGTTTCCGAGCTCGTGGCCGCCGTACTTCTCGGGGACCGACAGGCCGAAGTATCCGAGCTTCGCCATCTCCTCGATGAAGCGCTCGGGGACGAGCTCGTCGTGATGATGGATGCGCTCGGCGTGCGGGACGACCTCGCGCTCCGCGAACGCGCGGACGTTCGAGCGCACTTCCTCGAGCATCTCGTCGAGCGGCCACGCGAGCCGGCCTTCGTTCCCGATCGCCGCCGCGCCGATCGCCTCGACCACGTCGGGCGCGAGCGCGCTCACGTCGGGGTGAGTGACCTCGATGCCGAGCGTCCGCGCGATCGCTGCGAGCCGATTCGCGATGCTCGCGCGAAGCTCGGCGATCGCCACCTTCGCGGCATCCGCTTGCTGTGCCGGCACGGTCGCGAGCTCCGCGATCACGCGGGCCTCGGTCGCTGCGTACGCGACGCGCTCGACGACGACTTGATGCTCGTCGATCGCCTCGCCGTTACGAGTAAGCTTTCGGGCAGCGTCGACAGCGCGCTCGGCGAGATCCATGCGCCAGGCTTATCGCGATGCGAGGACCTCGTCGAGCGTGACGGCCGTTCGCTTGACGTATCCCCCGCCGAACAACACCGCGTGACACGCCAGCGGATACAGCCACCACAGCTTCGTGCGCTCCCGCCAACCGTCGGCGAGCGGAAACGCCTCGTGATACGCGGCGACCGTGCGCTCCCGCAGGCCGCCGAACAGATCGAGCATGGCGAGATCGATCTCGCGATGACCGCCGTAGACCGCGGGGTCGAAGATCACGGGGTCGCCCTCGGACTGCCCGACGTTGCCGCTCCATAGATCACCGTGCAGTCGCGCGGGCGGCTCGGGTGGACCGAACAGCGCGGGCCGCGCGCGAAGCTCGTCGAGCTTTCGTCGCAGATCGGGCATGCCCTCGGCGAGCCGGATCTGTTCGAACACCGGTGCGAGCCTGCGCTCGACGAAGAACGTGACGATGTCGGGCGCCGGCGTGTTGTCCTGCGCGAGCGTCGCGAGGAAGTTGTCGTGGTCGAGACCGAACGCGGGCGCGCCGAGGGCGTGCAGTCCCGCGAGCCCGTAACCGAGAGCCTCCTGCATCGACGGCACGATGCTCGAGCCCAGCTCGGTCATGTCGATCCACTCGAGCGCGAGGAACGAGTCCGCCGCCGCGATCACGCGCGGCACGCGAAGCGGTCCGGGGCGCAACCACGTCAGGCCCCGCGCTTCTGCCGCGTACATGCCCGGCGGCGGCGCGTGGTGGGTCTTCACGAACGCCATTCCCTTGTCGGCGAACGTCACGCGGCACACGTTGTTGATGCTGCCGCCGGCGAGAGGCTCGGTGCGCACGACCTTGCCGAGCGTCGCTTCGAGCTCGACGTGCCACGTCATACGAGCGTCGAGCGTACGTGAGCGAGGAGGCCATCACACGCGCGCTCGCATTGATCGAGCACGTCGTGAAATCCCTCGTCGCCGCCGTACCACGGGTCGGGAACCTCGGCGCCCTCGCCCGCGCTCGGATCGAAGCTGCGGAACAAGCGAATGTCGTGCGTGCGTCCCTGCGCGAGGTGGCGCAGGTGGCGGAGGTTCTGCGTGTCCATCGCGAGCACGAGATCGAAGCGAGCGAAGTCGTTCGCGGTGAACTGCCACGCGTGATGATCGAGCGTGTAGCCGCGACGCTTGGCCGCCGCGCGCGTGCGCGGATCGGGCAGCTCGCCTACGTGGTACGCGCCGGTGCCCGCGCTATCGAGCACCACGCGATCCGCGAGCCCGGCCTTCTCGATCACGGCTCGCATCACACCTTCAGCGGTCGGCGAGCGACAGATGTTGCCGAGGCAGACAAAGCAGATCCGCACGCGACGGCAGTCTAGTCGGCTTCGGCGTCGAGCTCGCCCGTCCAGTACAAATAGTCACGCCACGCTTCGGGGATCGATCGCAGCGAGATGCGAATCGCGACCGCGGGGACCCAGTTCGGCTGCGTCGGTTGCGCGAGCAACGCCATGCCCGCCTCGCGCGGCGTGCGTCCGCCCTTCTTGCGGTTGCACAGGTAGCAGCAGGTCACGATGTTGGTCCACTCGGTCAGGCCGCCTTGCGATCGCGGGACCACGTGGTCGTACGTGAGCTCGCTGATCGACGCCTTCTTCGCGCAGTACTGGCACTTGTAGTTGTCGCGCGCGTAGATGTTCACGCGCGAGAACTTCACGGGCCGCGCATGGCGACGGAACGCCCTCAGCAGACGCACCACGGCCGGCACCTTGATGATGATGTTGACGGACTTGATGTCCCGTCCGTACTCCTCGAGCACTTCCACCTTGCCGAGGAACAACAGCGTGATCGCGCGCTGCCACGAGATCACTTTGATCGGTTCGAAGCCCTGGTTCAGCAGCAGGGTCTGCGCAGTGTCCATCGAAAACCCTCGGCGTCGAATGTAGCAGGTCGATGGAAGGTGGCGACCTTTCCGCCTAGATTGAAAATGATTTTCAATAATGCTAGGTCTCTGAAATGCCGACACTCGCGGAGATCCCACTTGGCCAACTGGCCAGGGTCCGTGGTGTCGATGGTCCTCGCGCGTTTCGACGGCGGCTGATGGAGATGGGGTTGGTCCCCGGGGTCGACGTGAAGATCGTCACGATCGCACCGCTAGGAGATCCGCTCCGCATCGAGGTGCGCGGAGGCCAATGGTCGATCCGGCGGGCCGAGGCCGCGCAGATCCAGATCCACACGTCCGAGCGACCCGTCGATCGCGACGAGGCGGCCCGTGCTGCGAACCTGCCGCTCGCCGGTGTCGCGAAGCCCGGTACGGGCGCGCTCGATCCGTCGAGACGGCTCCACGTCGTGCTCGCGGGCAACCCGAACGTCGGCAAGACCACGCTGTTCAACGCGCTGACCGGATCCACCGCGAAGGTCTCGAACTACCCGGGCATCACCGTCGAGCGCAAGCGCGGGGAGCTCGCCCTCTCGAAGGGCCGCGTCGCCGAGGTCGACGACATCCCCGGCACGTACAGCGTGAACGCGCGCTCGGCCGAAGAGCAGATCGCGATCGATGGCCTGCTCGGCCTGCAAGGCGCGCCGGTGCCCGATGTCGTCGTGGTGTGTGTCGATGCGACGAGCGTGGCGCGCTCGAGCTATTTGCTGCTGCAGCTCCAAGAGCTCGGCGCGCGCTGCGTCGTCGCGCTGACGATGATCGACGAAGCGAAGACCGCGACGCCCGAGCCACGCGCGCTCGCGGCCCTGTTCGGCTGCGAGGTCGTCGGCGTCACCGCGCGCACGAAGCACGGCCTCGCGGAACTCGTCGCCGCGATCGATCGTGCCGCGCAGCGCGAGTTCCGTGCGACGTGGCGATGGACACCGTCGAGCGCGCTCCGCGAGCACATCGAGGCGATACGCGATGCGCTGCCGGCGACCTGGACGTTCGCCGGGCGACACGGCCTGACCGACGAGCGCGGCTCGAAGCGCGAGACGTCCTCGGGCGAGGACACCGAAGCCGCGCGCGAGACCGCGGACAACGCCCCGCGCGAGACCGCGGACAACGCCCCGCGCGAGACCGCGGACAACGCCCCGCGCGACCTCGCGAGCGTGTATCGCTCCGCGCCCGCGGGTGACAGCGCGAGCGATATCGCGGATCGCGCGCTGGCGCTGTGGGCGCTCACGTGTGTCGAACCGCGCACCGGCGACGACGATGACGAGCTCGATGTTCCACCCGCGCTGCGCGCTGCCGTCATCGCGCGCGGCATCGGACGCGACACCGGTGCGCCCTCGCGCGCGACACGCACGCGTGACACGTCCGATGCCCGCGCATCTGATGCCCGCGCGTCCGACGCCCGCGCATCCGATACCCACGCCCACGATGCCACCCGCGCATCCGATGCCACCGATGCCACCGATGCCGGCGCGCTCGACGATGAAGCGGTCCTCGGACGCTGGCGGTTCCTCGATCGCGAGATTCCACCGCTGATCGAGAAGGCCGTCGATCGCCGCCGCACGCAGCGGATCGATCGCCTGCTGCTCCATCGCGTCGGCGGGTTCGCGGTGTTTCTGGCGGTGATGACCGTCGTGTTCATGTCGCTGTTCTGGGGCGCGGATCCGCTGATCGGATGGATCGAGGCCGCGTTCGGCGCGCTCGGCGATCTGGTGCGCGAGCAGCTCGGCAACGGCATCTTCACGGACTTCCTCGTCGATGGCGTGATCGGCGGTGTCGGCAGCGTCCTCGTGTTCTTGCCGCAGATCGTGCTGCTGTTCTTGTTCCTCGGCTTCCTCGAGGACTGCGGCTACCTCGCGCGGATCGCGTACCTGATGGATCGCATCATGCGATCGATGAACCTGCACGGCCGCGCGTTCGTGCCGATGCTCTCGGGGTTCGCGTGCGCGATTCCCGCGATCCTCGCGACGCGGACGATGGAGCGGCGGCGCGATCGCATCTTGACCATGATGGTCGTGCCGCTGATGACGTGTTCGGCGCGCTTGCCCGTGTACACGCTCGTGATCGCGGCGCTGCTGCCCGGCAGTCACCTGGTGCAGGGCCTCGTCATGGTCGGCATGTACGTGTTCAGCGTGCTGACTGCGCTCGGCGCGGCGTGGGTGATGTCGAAGACGGTGAAGCCGCTCAAGGCGAAGCGGTTGCCGTTCTTGATCGAGCTGCCGCCGTATCGTCTGCCGCGCGTGCTCGACGTGGTGCGCTCGATGCGAACGAAGTCGTTCATGTTCCTTCGCGAGGCAGGCACCGTGATCCTCGCGTGCTCGATCGCGCTGTGGGCCCTGCTCTACTTCCCGCGCGAGCTGCCGAAAGGCTCGCCCGACTTCACCGCGCTCGCGGAGAAGGCGCAGACCGAGGAAGCGAAGAAGCTCGTCGAGGAGCAAGAGGCCGCGCTGCGACTCGAGAACAGCTACGGCGGTCGGATCGGTCACACGATCGAACCCGTGATCGCGCCGCTCGGCTTCGATTGGAAGATCGGCGTCGGAATCGTCGGCGCCTTCGCGGCGCGCGAGGTGTTCGTGTCGACGCTCGGCATCGTGTTTGGCCTCGCCGGCGCCGACGAGGATCCCGCGCCGCTGCGCGATGCGATCCGCGACGCGAAGAAGCCGGATGGCTCGCGCGCGTACACGCCGCTGATGGGGCTCTCGTTGATGATCTTCTTCGCGCTCGCGTGTCAGTGCATGAGCACGCTCGCGGTGGTGCGCCGCGAGACTCGCAGCTGGCGCTGGCCCGCGTTCCTGTTCGGCTACATGACCGTGCTCGCGTGGGTCATGTCCTTCCTCGTCTACCAGGGCGGGCGACTGCTCGGCTTCAGCTGAATCGGCTGGGACTTCCGCGACTTACGATTTTTGGCAGATCGTTGTCGATCCGCGCCGCGCTCGTTCGACCCGTGGGCGAAATTCCAATCCAAGGAGTGAACGAGCGATGCAATACCTGCTGCTGATCTACGACGACGAGAAGGTGTGGGACGCGATGCCGAAGGAGGAGAGCGGCAAGCTGTTCGGCGAGTACATGAAGTTCACGTCCGAGGTGAAGGCCTCCGGTCACTTCCGCGCCGGGGACGCGCTGCAGCCGGTACACACCGCGACCACGGTCCGCGTGCGCGACGGCAAGACCACGACGACCGATGGTCCGTTCGCCGAAACCCGCGAGCAGCTCGGCGGGTACTACCTGATCGAAGCGAAGGATCTCGACGAGGCCGTGAAGATCGCCGCGAAGATTCCGAGCGCGAGGATCGGATCGATCGAAGTTCGACCGATCCAGGTCTACGGCGCCATGTAGCGTAGAGTCGACGCGTGCAGACCGTCGCTGCGATCGAAGCCGTGTTCCGCGCCGAGCGCGCACGGGTCCTCGCGACGACGATCCGCGTGACGAACGGTGACTTCGATCTCGCAGAGGAGATGGTCCAAGAAGCGTTCTCCGCGGCGCTCTCGCGGTGGCCCGTCGAGGGAGCGCCCGACGAGCCGCGTGCGTGGCTCACCTCGGTCGCGCGCAACAAGGCGGTCGACACGATCCGCCGCCGCATCAAGCTGCGCGAGATCGTCGCGCTCGACGAACCCGAGGACGCGACCACCGACATCGCGATGCTGACCGTCACCGACGATCGACTGCGCTTGATCTTCACGTGCTGTCACCCCGCGCTCGCGCGGGAAGCGCAGGTCGCGTTGACGCTGCGCACGCTGTGCGGGCTGACGACCGAAGAGATCGCACGGGCATTCCTCGCGTCGCCGACGACGATGGCGCAGCGCTTGGTCCGCGCGAAGTCGAAGATCAAAGAGGCTCGCATTCCGTACGAGGTGCCCGAGGCGTCGGAGCTTCCCGAGCGCACCGACGCTGTGATGTCGGTGGTGTACCTCGTGTTCAACGAGGGCTACGCGGCCACCGCCGGTGACTCGTGGATGCGTCGCGATCTGTGCCGCGAAGCGATTCGCCTCGCGCGCATCCTCGTCGAGCTGACCGACGGCGCGGAGGCGAAGGGGCTCCTCGCGCTCATGCTGCTACACGACTCGCGGCGCGACGCGCGCACCGACGCGAACGGCGATGTCGTGCTCCTCGAGGATCAGGATCGCTCGACGTGGGATCGCGCGCAGATCAGCGAAGCGCTCGAGCTGGTGCCGCCCGCGCTGCGCGGTGGTCCCGGTCCGTACTCGCTGCAGGCCGCGATCGCCGCGCTGCACGCGCAAGCCGTGCGCGCAGCGGACACCGATTGGCCGCAGATCGCCGGGCTATTCGCGGAGCTGTATCGCCGCGCGCCGACGCCGGTGATCGCCCTGAACCACGCGGTCGCGATCGCGATGGCGCGCGGACCCGATGCCGGGCTGCCGTTGATCGACGCGCTCGCGAACGAGCTCGGCGAGTACCACTTGTTTCACGCCGCGCGCGCAGATCTGCTCCGCCGCGTCGGCAAGACGAAGCAAGCGATCGCGGCGTATCGCTCCGCGCTCGCGCTCGTCGGCAGCGAGCCCGAGCGGCGCTTCCTCCAGCGCCGGCTTGCCGAGCTCGGCTAGGTCTCCTTCGGCTCGGGCGGAGGATCGTGCGACGGTGCGGGCTGCGCGCCGATGCCGTAGCCCGCGAGCTGCAGCTTCACCTTCTCCTTGTGCTCCGCGTCCATCTTCGCGAGATGGAGCTTCAGCACCTCGAGCGCGCGATGGCGAAGCTGATCCTTGTTCGCGAGATCTGGCGGTACGGCCATGCCGAACGCTTGCGTGTTGGCACCCGCGAGCGCGGCGTACGCCTCGGCGAGTCGGGTCGCCGCGGACGGATCGCTGTCCTTGTCCGGCGTGTGCTCCTCGATCTGCTCGGCGAGCCAGGCGGAGGTGTCCATGGGCCGGAGCTTACCGCGTCAGCTTGCGGTACTCGTTGATATGTCGAATCGCCGAGCGAGAATCGCCTGACTGATCGAACAGGGTCGCGAGGTTGTAGTGCGCCTCCGCGAGCTGCGGGTCGAGCTCGAGAGCGCGGCGGTACAGCGCGATCGCGTCCTCCTCTTTGCCCGCGTCCTGCGCCAGCACGCCGAGGTTGTAGTACGCGGTCGCATCCGCCGGATCGAGATCGACCGCGCTGCGAAAGCAGTCCTGCGCTGCAGCCGGATCGCCGCTCTCGGCGAACAAGCGGCCGAGGTTGATCCACGCTTCGGTGGTCTCGGGACGCACGCGGAGCGCGCGGCGATACGCATCGATCGCGGCGACCGGATCGCGATCCTCGAGCTCCATCGCGCGCTGGATCCATTGCTCCGCGGTCGCGGGCGGCACCGGCTCCAGCGCCGGCGCATCGGGCTTCTGCGGGAGCTCGCGGAGCTCACCGGCCGGCGCGGGTGGCGGCTCGCGCGTCGGCTCGAGTGCGAGCGAGAGCTGTCCTGGGACGTCGGCCGGCATCGAACCGCGGACGTGCACTTCCCCGCCGCGCGCCTCGACGGTGAGCTCCGCGAGCGAGGTGCCGGCGGGCAGCGATCGCTGGATCCGCGCGAGCTCCTTGCGCACGCGCGGCAGCGGCACGCCCGCATCGACGAGCGCTTTGACGGTGCGCAGCGCCGCGAGATCACGGAACGAGAGCTGCGCGGGCACCGTGCCCGGCGTGCCGACCAGGCCGTCGCGGATGCAGCTGCGGACCGCGGATTCGGGAAGCCCGATCAGCTGAGCAGCGTGCCGCGCGGAGTAGCTCGTCCACACGGCCGCACCTTATCACCGCGTCACGCGGATCACGCAGTAGGATGGACCTCGGTGGATCGCATTCACTGCGTCGCGATCTTCTCGTGGCGCTCCTCGGTGCGTGCGGACGCATCGGCTTCGTTCCGTCGAGCAACGGCGACAACACGAACGATGCAGGAGCCGACGCACGAGCGGACGCGGGCTCCGAGTGCACGGCGACAACTTCAAGGATCGCGTCGAGCTCGTGCGCTGCATTCGCTACAGCTCGTGATCCGTGACCCGGTCCATCCACGCGGCGATCGTCGTCGCGATCTCCACGCTGCGATCGCGCCCCGAGAAGCTGTGGTCCGCGCCCTCGATGACATGAAGCTGCGCGCGCGGAGCGAGGGCGTCGACGACCGGGCGCAACACGGATAGCTCCGCGAGCTCGTCGCGCGAGCCCTGCACGAACAACAGCGGAACCTGCACGCGCGCGAGGTGATCCGCGCGCTCGGTCGATGGCGGCTTGCCCGCACCGTAGAGCGGGAAGCCGATGAACGCGACCCCGGCGAGCCCCGGAAGTCCGCCGAGCGTCCACGCATGCGCGCGCGATGTCATCCGACCGCCGAACGACTTCCCGCCCGCGAACATCGGCAGCGTCGCGAGCGCGCGAACGTCCGCGGCGCGCACGCCAGCGACATCGCCGGCGCGCAGCGCGTGCCACGTGGTGACCACGGCTTGTTCGGCGACATCCGCGCGATCCGGACGCTTGCGTCCCTGCGCCATGTACGGGAGCTCCCAGCGCAGCGTCGCGATGTGATTCTCCGCGAGCGCGTGCGCTGTCCTCGCCATGAACTCGTGCCGCATACCCGCACCGGCGCCGTGCGCGAACATGTAGAACCACCGCGGCTCGTCGGGGATCGAGACGAGCACGCTCTCGCCACCGAGGAGAACGCCGGTGGTCCGGACGGTCACCGCGCCATTCCTCGCTGGAGCGTGTCGAGGACCTTCGCGGCGTCGTCCTCGGCCGTGCATGCAATGACCGCGCTCTCGTGATCGTAGAGATACGCGCGCGATCGCTTGGTGTCGTAGTCGCGTTCGACGAGCACGTCGTAGCGCGGGAACGTCAACGCGGCGATGCGGTCGCGAAGCGCCGCGTACTGCGATCCTTTCGCGACTTTGATCTCCCCCTCGAGCTCGGTGACCCGCGCGAGGACGAAGTCGGTACGTCCGCTCTGCAGTGGCAGATCCGCGTCGACCGTCATCACCGCCGTGGGTGCGGCGAGCGCCTCCGGACACGGCCCGCTGCTGATCGCGGTGTGTCGGCGCGCGAGCGCCGTGCGCCAGCCATCGTCGGAGCGATACGCCGCGATGCGGTGTTTGCCGACGGCGTCCTCGAGCTCGGTTCGCTGCGCGTCCGTCATCACGTCGGGTGTCGTCTTCGAGACGTGGCTCGAGATCAACCCGAAGCCGATCACACCGAGGATCCCGAGTGGCACGAACGTCATCACGCGTTGCATGCGCTTTCGGCTCGCGATGATGCGGCGCTCGAAGTCATCGTCGGGCGCTTCGCCCCGCGCGCGCCGGAGGCCCGGCCACTCGGCCTCGCCGCTGCGGCTCGCTTTGTCGCGCAGCAGCACAGGTGCGTTGCTGATCAGGAGATCCACCTCGCGCGCGGTCATCACGATCCACGTCGGTTCGGACGCGCGGTAATCGCGCTCGTTGGTAGCGGTGCGCGCGACGCGATGGCCGATGCCGGTGACGCTGATCTTCGCGCCTACCGGCAACAGCTGCTCGACGATGTAGATGCTCTTGCTGCGCAGATCGTCGAGAGACAACCCGTGGGCGACGCAATACGCGGCCACGTCCGACGGCAACGCTTGGCCGCGCTTGAACGTGCGCGCGCGCCCGCTCTGCAAGCCGAACGCGGCGGTCGTCGGATCGATCGAACACTCGCCCGTCGGATCGGCGAGAACGAACGGTGCTCCGCCCGTGTCCTCGGACACGAGCTCCCAATGCGCACCATCGGCCGGGCTCAGCACCGAGACCATCACGCGCCACCACACGCACGCGCGCTTGTCGAGCGGGGCGGTCAGCGTCTCCAGTGCGCGCACCTCGCCGAGCACGCGCGCGACCTGCCCTTCCGGCAGCTGCGAGATCGATACGGCGGCGAGCGTTCGCGCGCGCTCGACGAGATCGTTCGTCGCGCGATCCTCGAACGCTTGATGCAAGCGCTTGGAGCGTGCGACCCAGATCATCCGCAGCACCACGATCGCGACGACGACGACCCAGAACATCAGCCGCCATGCGAGGAGGACTTCCTTCACCGATCCCACCTCCGATGCATCACGTGCATGTGCCCGAGCCTACGCGGTTCCGTGCGTTCTGTTATCGTGGCGATGTGAGATCGGACCGTCGCGTGTTCGCGCTTGCGGCGCTGCTCGCCGCGTGTCACGTGACCCGGCACTCCGAGCTCGTCCAGCCGGTCGCCACCGAGCGCATCGTCCATGCGGAGGGCGCGCAACCGCGCAAGCCCACCCTCGTCCTGACCGACGCGGCGACGCTGCGCTTCATCGAGCCGCTCGAGTGCCCGACCGAAGAGAAGGTCACCGCGTCGACGATCACCGAGACCGAAACCGGACCGAACCTCGCGACGTTTGTCGTCGGCGTGATCGCCACGTCGATCGGCGGCATCCTCGTCATCCGTGGCATCACCGGCGATGACGCGAGCTCGCCGCTGACATACACCGGCATCGCCGGTCTCGCCGTCGGCTTGCCGTTCGCCGTCGGTCCGTGGATCGGCAACGGCACCGATCGCGTCCCTCATGGCGAGAACACCGAGCAGCGGCGTCCGGGTCCGAGCCAATCGTGCGGCGAGCGCGCGCTTCCGGCGACCGCGGCGACGCTCTCGATCCGCGGCGTCGAGGTGCACGGCAAGGTCGCCTCCGATGGCACGTTCTCGATCTCGCCGTACCAGCTCGTCGACGCGCTCGATACAGCTCGCATCGCCACGTGGGATATCACCGCCACCGTCGACACCCCCGGAGGTCCGCGCACGATCCAAGCGCTGATCGAAGGCGGCGCGCTCGCCACGCGGGCGCCGGCGTTCCTCGCGCACGTCGACACCGACATGAAGATCGAGCCGATGCGCCTCGTGCCCGGCATCGTCCCTGGCACGCTTCGCGCGAGCCTCACGCAGACCGGCGATGGCCCGGCACTGCGCATCGTTCTTCCACTCAAGAACGACGGTCCCGGCGAGGCCTGGGCGATCCGCGGCCTCGTCACGTCGTCGACCACCAAGTCGATCGACGGCCGCGTCCTCTACATCGGCCACATCGCGAAGGGCGGGGCCACGAGCCGCGAGCTCCTCGTTCCGCTCACCCAGACCGCCGCCGAGTCCATTCGCAACGCCACGATCGAGCTGTCCATCGAGCTCCGCGACGCGCATGGCACGGCGCCGGCCACGCCGATCCGCTTTCGCGGCGCGGTCCTCGTCGATCTCCCGCGCTAACGCGTGTATCGCGGACCGCCGTATGAACATCCAAGAGGCCTCATGACCCTCGCGATGGCCGCATGAACATCGCGATCGTCGGCTCTGGCATCTCCGGCCTCGGTGCCGCCCGCGCGCTCTCCGCCGCCGGCCACACCGTCACGCTCTTCGAAGCCGCCGATCGCGCCGGGGGTCACGTCTACACGGTCCGCCACGAAGACGTCGCCGTCGACATGGGCTTCATCGTGTGCAATCGCGAGCGCTACCCGCTGTTCTTCCGGATGCTCGCCGACCTCGGCATCGAGACGCGCCCGACCACGATGTCGTTCTCGGTGTCGCTGCCTCACCTCGATCTCGAATGGGGCAGCGAGACTCTGTCGTCGCTGTTCGCCGATCGCCGCTCGCTGATCTCGGTCCGTCACTGGCGCTTCCTCGTCGCCGTCGTCGGCTTCCTCCGCACCGCGCGCCGCGATCTCGACGCGGGCGCGACCCTGTCCCTCTCGCTCGACGAGTACTTCGCACATCGCCGCTTCCCCGCCGAGCTGCGCGAACAGTTCGTGATCCCGCTCGCGGCGGCGCTGTGGTCTCTCGCGCCCGATCACTGCGGAGCGTTTCCGGCCGAGACGTTCCTCCGCTTCCTCGATCAACACGGCATGCTGCGCGCGGTGCGCCCTCTCGCCTGGCGCACCGTGATCGGCGGCTCGCAACGCTACGTCGATGCGCTCGTCGCTCGCCTCCCGTCCACCACGCTGCGGCTGTCGACACCGGTCACCCGCATCGCCCGTGATGCCACCGGCGTCACCATCGCGATGCATGGCCCGACGGTCACCGAACAGCGCTACGATCGCGTCATCATCGCGACCCACGCCGACACTGCACTCGCACTCCTCGACGAGCCCTCACCCGGCGAACAAACCGCGCTCGGCGCGTTCCGCTACTCCGCGAACCACACCGTGCTGCACCGCGATCCCGCGTTTCTCCCTCGTCGCCGCGCGGCGCACGCGTCGTGGAACTACGTCGCCGATCCGAACACGAACCAAGTGGCGGTCACGTACTCGATGTCGCGCCTGCAAGGCCTCCCCGACGATCCGCCATACCTCGTGACGCTCAACCCGCGCACGCCACCGCGCGCCGCGATCCACGCGGTGTCGTTCACGCACCCGCAATTCGATCGCCGGGCCCTCCTCGCGCAAGCCGCGCTCGCCCGTCTGAACGGCGCGAACCGCACGTACTACGCGGGCGCGCACTTCGGCTTCGGGTTCCACGAGGACGGCCTGCGATCGGGCCTCGCTGCCGCGGCACGCGCGATCGCCGACGATGCGGGTCGGCGATGAGCATCGCGATCGATCGAGGAGCACGTCGATGAGCTTCGCGATCGATCGAGGAGTACGTCGATGAGCTCCGCGCTTTATCGAGGAGCGCTCGTCCACAAGCGCCGCGATCATCTCCATCGAACGTTCCGCTATCCCGTGTTCATGGCCGCGATCGATCTCGACGAGCTCGACGTCCTCGATCGCGACCTGCGGTTGTTCTCGCACAACCGGCGCAACCTGTTCGCGCTGCACGATCGCGACTACACGACGTCGTTGTCGTCGGTCCACGACGCGCGATCGATCGCACCGAAGCCGAGCACGACGCTCGTCACGAACCTCCGGTTCGCGGGCTACGCGTTCAATCCGGTCTCGTTCTTCCTTCGCTACGAGGATGACCGGCTCGTCGGCGTGATCGCCGAGGTGAACAACACGTACGGCGGTCGTCATTGCTACACGCTCGACGCGTCCAACCAGATCGCGGGCCTCGACACCGCGAGACCTCCGACCGCCGCTCGAGCCGATACCGGGCGAACCGATGCCGCGCGAACCGATACCGGGCGAACCGATGCCGCGCGAACCGATACCGCGCGAACCGACACCGGGCGAACCGATACCGCGCGAGCCGATACCGGGCGAACCGATACCGCGCGAGCCGATACCGGGCGAACCGATACCGCGCGAGCCGATACCGGGCGAACCGATACCGGGCGAACCGGTACCACCGTGCGCGCCGCATCCCGCAACCGCATCGGCTTTCGCACGTCGCGCGAATTCTTCGTCTCGCCGTTCCTCCATGGCCCGCGTGTCTACGAGTGGTGGTTCCCCGCGCGGCGCGATCCCGCGCGGCTCGCGATCACCATGCACGTCGACACGCTCGAGGGCGATCGCATCTTCACCGCCACGATGGCCGGCGAGCGGCACGCGCTGACCGATCTCGCGCTGCTCGGGGCCGCCGTGCGCTACCCGCTGAACACCGTGCAGGTGATCGGCCTCATCCACCTCGAGGCGTTGAAGCTGCGCTATCTGCACCACGAGCCGTATCGACGGCCCGGGCCCGACCATCGCCCCCTCGAGCTGTGACCCACAGGCCTTGTGCCAAGCGCTGCGGCGCCGTGAACGTAACCTCGGCCCGGCGGGCGGCATCGACGTACTTGCAGTACCGTCGTGTCCCGCGTGTCAGGCGCCGTCGCTCACCCACTGATCGTTCCGCTGCCGCGGCTCTTGCCTCCAGCGAGCCACGCAGTGCGTTGGACGCTGCTCGCGAGGCTGCGCGCGACCTGGGCCGGTGGGCGGTTGGACCTCGTGCTGCCATCGGGCGAGATCGAGCGCATCGGCGGCCCCGGGCCGGCGGAGGCGACCGCGCGCGTGAACGACGAGCGCATGTTCTTGCGGCTGTTGCTCCGCGGCGAGATGGGCGGCGGCGAGTCCTATGTCGCCGGTGAGTGGACGAGCGATGATCTCGTGTCCGTGCTGCGCGTGTTCATTCGCGGTACGGCCGCTCGCGGAGCGGAGTCGCCGCTGACCCGCATCGCGCAACTCGGATCGCTCGTGCGCCATCGGCGGTCGCAGAACACGCGCGAGGGAAGCGCGCGCAACATCCACGCGCACTACGACTTGGGCAACGCGTTCTACTCGCTGTTCCTCGAGCCGGAGTCGATGGCGTACTCGTGCGGGCTGTACACGCCGGGCGCGAGCGAACACGAGGCGCAGCGAGCGAAGCTCGAGCGGTTGTGCACGCAGCTCGCGCTGGGGCCAAGCGATCACCTGCTCGAGATCGGCTGCGGGTGGGGCGGCATGGCGATCTACGCGGCGGCGACGCGGGGCTGCAAGGTCACGGCGATCACGGTCTCGCGCGAGCAACACGAGCTCGCGACCGCGCGCGTCGCTGCGGCGGGACTCGCGGATCGCGTGACGATCGCGTACCGCGACTATCGCGAGCTCACCGGCACGTTCGACAAGATCGTCTCGATCGAGATGCTCGAGGCCGTGGGCTATGACTTCTTGCAGGGCTTCTTCACCACGTGTGCGCGCGTGTTGCGGCCAGGCGGTGCACTCGCGCTGCAGACGATCACGATGCCCGATGATCGATTCGCCGCGTATCGACGACGCGTCGACTGGATGCAGACCTACGTGTTCCCGGGCTCGTGCATTCCGAGCGTCGCCGTCGTTCGCGAGATGGCCACACGCGCGGGCTTCGTGCTCGAGGACGCGCTCGACATCGGCCCGAGCTATCCCGCGACGCTGCGATCGTGGCGCACGAAGTTCTCCGCCGCGCTGCCTGCGGTGCGCGCGCTCGGCTTCGACGAGCCGTTCATTCGCACGTGGCTCATGTACCTCGCGTTCAGCGAGGCCGCGTTCGAAGAGCGAAGCCTCGGAGATCATCAGCTGTTGCTGCGTCGCTAGGGTTGCGAGTGCCATCCGTGGGCGACATGGTTCGCGTGCGGAACCTTCGAGAACTCCACGATTCGCGACGGGCATGCGCGCTGCACGACTGCTCGGCATGCCTCACCCTGCCCACGAAGAGCTCCAGACCATCTCCGACGCCGACCTCGTAACCACGACGGGCGGCTTCATGCAGTTCGTCCAGCAGGCCATGGGAATGGCCGGCCAGATGGTGAATCAGTTCGGCGACGACAAAGCGAAGCAAGGCTTCGGCATGGCGCAGAACATCATGGGCTCGATCGGCGGAATGCTCGGCGGCGGCGGCGGCGGCTGATCGCATCGTCCTCGGCCGGGTTCGTCAGCACTCCGTCGATCGCGGCTGATCGGTGCGTCACCGCGGGCTCGTCCGGTTCGACGTGCTATTTCGCGTGGGTGACCGTGACGTTGGTCGCGATCCCGCCGCGGACCCAGAATTTGCCAACCACCGTGATCGATCGCGGCGCGATCGCCGCGACGAGGTCATCGCAGATCTGGTTGGTCACCGCTTCGTGGAACGCGCCTTCGTTGCGATAGCTCCACAGATAGAGCTTGAGGCTCTTGAGCTCGACGCACAGCTCGTCCGGAACGTAGTCGATCGTGATGGTTGCGAAGTCCGGCTGTCCCGTCATGGGGCACAGACACGTGAACTCCGGGCAGTCGAATGCGATGTGATAGTCGCGAGCCTTCTTGGGGTTCGGGAAGGTCTCGAGGTGCTTGGTAGGCCGCGTCGTCACGACCGCCTCTTAGCACGGGCTGGCAAAGACAAACGGACCTCTAGCGTCCGCAGTGGTTCTCCCCTACACTGGTCTTGCGACTATCGTCGCCGAGAACACGACGAGATGACCATTTGGTACATCCGCTGTGGCTTCGAAACGGGCCGCTGCGCCCAGTACGAAGGCCCAGCTCCGGGAGCCGCTGCTTGTATGTCGAACCGCAATTCTGCGGGTTCGGCAGAGCCGGCGGGCCGCTGCTTGGGCTCTGGCTCATGCCAGGGGAGGACTGAAGAATGAAACGCAAAAGTACCAGCTCGATGGAGGGGCATTCATAGCCTCCCAGCACGAACCGAGGGTGGTCTCAGTACTGCCCCCGGTTGACCTCGTGCCCGGACAACCGGGTTCGGGAATGTGATCGAGTAAACGGGCCCGGCCACTGCGGGCCCGTCCTATTTTCGGGATTCACACCGACATCCCACATGCCGGCATCAACGGATGGCAGATCGGCGGCGTACGTGGACCGAAACGCGAGCTCTGGAACGTGTACGCCGAAACGCGAAACGTCGCCGGGCCGAGGGTAATCGGCGGCGGCGACGTCTGCGACGGCCCGTACGACGGCGAAGCTCGAGGAGCCTCGACGATTAGAACGTGAAGATCTGATCGGGACGCTTCTCGGCCGGCTTCGGCGCGTTCGTGTCCTGCTTCTGCTTGATGATCGGCGGGGGCGGATCGACCGCGAAGCGCGCGGCCGCCGATGTCATCGGGACCGGTGCCGGTGCAGCGACGGGCGCCGGTGCTGCCGGACGAACCGGCGCGGTGTCTTGCTTCGGCGCGGGCGCCGGCATCATCGGACGCGGCGCTGCCGGCGCGACCGGACGCGGTGCGGTCGGGGTGATGGTCACGGTCGTCGAAGGCGTCGCGCCCTCGCCGAGGAAATCGTTCACGCGGGTTTCGACCAACTGGCTCATCGAGATGTTGTTGGCCTCGCAGAACGCTTTGAGTCGCTCGTACGTCGTGCGGCTCACACTGATGCTCCGTCGAGTTTGCTTCTTGGCCATATTCTTTCCTTACGCTACGGGTAGTGCAACGTCAAGGCCGTCCTACTAGCCCTGGACTCCCGTTCCACGCGCAAAGAAATACCAAGAGGGCCTGACATTCAGCCCACGATTCCACGCGCTTGATCGACGAAGGCGTGGAGATCACTCACGATCAAAAATGATCGCGAGCATGTCTACGCCTCGCGATCCACCCGCGAGAGCCAATCGATCGACGTAACGCTTGGCCTCGCGCGACCCTGGTCGACGCGCGACACACGGCGAGCGTCCCAACGCACCAGACCAGCGACATCGAGATCGACTCGACACGACGACCGTTGGGTTCGAGACCGAACCGGTGGTCTCGAGACCGAACAACGTGCCGCGGTCGAGGATCAGGTCGGACTCGTCTCGCACGACGAGGCAGAGAGAACACCCGCCATGGTCTTTGCGATGGCGAGTCCGTCACACCATTCGTGAAGCGATTACCGATCGGCGCGTGCCGAACCACACGACAACGCCTTCGACGAGGCAGCGGTCGTTGCGTGGTGAGCGCGGGCGCAACACGAGGGAGACTCCGACTGAGAAGACAGAGTGAACGTCGTCCGGTGGCGCGAGGAGAATGCTACCATCCGAGGGTGCAGCGCGACTCTGACCGCGGCTGTGAGCACTTAGACTGATGTGGGCTGCGATTCGACTCATCCGCGCGACGCGCGTCTTTCTCGTCATCTTCCTCAGCTATATGTGGCAGGTGTCGTGGGCTCGGCTGTGGCCGAAGCGCTGCAACACGACCGAGCGCTGGAAGAAGATCAATCGGCGTAACGCGCGCCGCATGTACAACGGCTTCGTCAACCTGCGCGGCGTGTACATCAAGCTCGGCCAGATCCTCAGCGTGATGGGCACGTTCCTCCCGCGCGAGTACACCGAAGAGCTCGAAGGTCTGCAGGACGACGTCCCGCATCAGCCGTATCGCAAGATCAAGAAGACGTTCGTCGACTCGTTCAAGAAAGAGCCGCACGCCGCGTTCGCGAAGTTCGCCGAAGAACCGATCGCCGCCGCGTCGCTCGGCCAGGTGCACGAGGCGTTCAACGAAGCCGGCGATCGCCTCGCGGTGAAGATCCTCTATCCGAACGTCGCGACGATCATCAAGGTCGACCTCAAGGTCCTCGGCTGGGCGCTCGACGTGTACAAGAACTTCGTCCCGATCCAGCAGATCTCGCGCGTGCACGAGCAGCTCGCGGACATGCTGCATCGCGAGACGGATCTGATGAACGAAGCCAAGATGCTCCAGCGCATGACGGCGAACTTCCACGGCGACCCCGACGTGCTGTTCGCGAAGGTCTATCCCGAGTACACGTCCTCGACGGTGATGACGATGACGTTCATGGATGGCGTCAAGATCACGAAGAAGGACGCGCTCCGCAAGCTCGACCTCGATCCGTACGCCGTCGCGACGAAGCTGATCAAAGTCTTCTACAAGCAGCTGTTCATCGATCGCTTCTTCCACGCCGATCCGCATCCCGGAAACTTCTTCGTGCAGCGCGGCCCCGAGGGCCAGCCGCGCATCGTCGTCCTCGATCTCGGCAGCGCGACCGAGCTCCCCGATCACCTCGCCGACGGCATGTTCGACATCCTCTCGGGCTTGATGACCCGCAACGACAACATGGTCGTGCAGGGCATCAACACCATGGGCTTCGTCGATCCCGAAGGCGACCGCGAGCTCCTCGAGCGCACTGTTCGCAAGTACTTCGAGAAGCTCCTGAACCTCAACATCACCGACTTCGGCAAGATCGACTACGACGCTGCGGGCAAGCAGCTCGCCGATCCGGACATGAAGCGCGAAGAGCTGCGCGAGCTCATGAAGTCGATCGCGTATCCGGAGGGCTGGTTCTACGTCGAGCGCGCCGCGGTGATCATGTTCGGCCTGCAAGCGACGCTCGCGCCCAAGCTCAACGGCATCCACGTCGGTTTCCCGTACATCACGCAGTTCATCTTCGAGCGCAACGCGAAGCGGCTCGCGCACGCGGCCGCCGAAGCGCGCGCCGAAGCCTCGAACCCGCGCCTGTCGCTCGTCTCGATCGCCGACGCGGCGAAGGAAGCCGCGACCAAGAGCGAGTCGTCCAAGAAGGAAGCCGCTGCCACCAAGAGCGACTCCTCGAAGAAGGAAGCCGCCGCGACCAAGAGCGATTCGTCGCGCAAGTCGGGCGAGCTCAAGAGCGAGAAGAGCGGCGAGCTCAAGCCGCCCGACAAGCCCGAGTCCAAAGAAGAAGTGCTGCTCAACTAAGGTTCGCGGCGGGATCGACTGCATCCCGGTAGCGACGAGTTGCCGACCGCGTGCTGCGCGGTGAACACGGGTCCCGCGAAGGATATCGCGCAGTTCCCGTCGGCATCGCATCTGCACGAAGGACGGGCAATGACCAACACCATCCAGTCCATCGATCACGACCAACTCGGCAGCGTAACGGGCGGCGGCGCCTGGGACACCATCAGCGGCGGCGTCAGCAGCGGCTACAACGCCGTCCGCAACTTTGGAAATGGATTCGCGGCGGGAGCCATTCACGGCCCCAACATGAAGAACGATTCGGTCATGGCCCGGGGCCTCGATCGCAACGCGACCGGCACGAAGCCGGGCGTCGAGACCGGCATGATGTTCAACCAGGCACTCGGCCCGGTCGGCAAGCTGATGAGCGCGGGCGCAGGCTCGGTGCCCGGCGGCGGCGGCGGCGGCGGCGGCGAGTAACTCGCACCGCGCGCTCGATCCGCGCCGTCGCGTTCGCGGATATGCGAACCGACGTCGTCGAGCATGCGTGCAGTCGACAGGGATCGAACCCGTACCTCGCAGGTCATTACGCTGCGCGTGATGCCGTTTCACCACGACTGCGGCGGTCATGACTGTACCTTCGCGATGGGCGTATCGATTCCTTCGGCGCGCGCATCGATCGCTTCTTCGACGGGCGCATCGATTCCGGCGGGCACATCGATGTCCACGCACCAATCGGTGCCGCGCGTCTGGATCACCTCGCCGGTGCGCAACGCGATCAAGCTCGCGGTGTGCGGCACGCCGAGATAGCGCGCCGCGATGCCGCAACGCCGGCGTTCCCACGACGCGAGCCACTCGCGCTGCGCGTCCAGTGACTCGAAGCTTCCGTGGATGCGTCCACGCGCATTCGCGCGATCGACGTGAAGCAGGTGCGCGACCTGACGCAGGACCGCGCGACCGGCCTGTGTCCATGGCGGTGTGATGCCTCGCGCGGCCCACCATGCGGTGTCGTCGTGACGATGTCGCATCGCACGGCGAAGCGCGACGATCTGGTGGTTCGTCCACGCGAGGAGCGAGCGAACATCGACGACGTTCGATGAAGGCTCGGCCTCGGGGGCGAGTGACGGTGAAGGCTCGGCCTCGGGCTCGCGCGACGGGGTGAGTGACGGGGCGAACGACGAAGAGAGCGGGACAGATGCGGTCATAGCGATTCCTCCGCGCGCACCAGCGGGAGGTGCGCGAGTAAACGGCGCACGAGCGCACGAGCGATCGGCACCACGCCGATCGCCATCGGCGCGTCACGCCAGGGCTCGTCCGGTTCGCGGACGAAGACATGGGGCACGTCGGCCTCGTCGAGCACTCGCGAGAGCGCGCACAGCTCGTCGAGGGACGCGGCGAGCACGACGGCCGTCGTCGGGGGCGCGGCGGCCTCCGCCTGCGGCAACTGCGCCGAGACACCGGCGGCGTGCACGATCATCGCGGCCTGCACACCTCGCGGGAGGTCGCGGCGGACGATCACGTAGTGGCACGTGCTCCGCGCAATAGAGCTGCGACCGTCCTCGGCGATGGGGCGAGCGCTACCAGCAGCGGAGCTGCGAGCGTCCTCGGCGACGAGGCGAGCGCTACCAGCAGCGGAGCTGCGAGCGTCCTCGGCGACGAGGCGAGCGCTACCAGCAGCGGAGCTGCGAGCGTTCAGAGCGATGTGGCGGGTGCCACGAGAGCCGGCGTCAATGCATGGACGAGAGGCTAAGGTGCGATCCGCGATCCTGCAAGTGCAGATTTTCGCGCGCGCATGCGATGGTCGCCACGTGCGGTCCCGATTTGCGTTTGCCGCCGCGGCCTTCGCTCTGGTGTCGACCGCGTGTCATCGCGATCGCGCGGGTGCGCCGAACGAGCTCGCGGCGAAGACGGCGAAGCTCGCCGCGCGCGCGCCGGGCATGCAGGTGATCATCGAGCGCGACGGCCAGATCGTCGTCGACGGGAACTATGGGTTCGCGGATCTCGAGAACCGCGTGCCGGTCACGCGCGACTCGGTGTTCTGCATCGGCTCGATCTCGAAGCAGTTCGGCGCCGCGGCGGCGATGCAGCTCGTCGAGGCGGGAACGCTGTCGCTCGACGATCACCTCGCGAAGTTCCTACCGGACTTCCCGCGCGCGGACCGCATCACGATTCGCAACCTGTTGCAGCACACGACGGGCATCGTCGACTTCGAGTACTCGGGCACGTGGCCCAAGACGATGGGGCTCGAGCGCACGACCGACGACATCATCGCGACGTTTCGTGATCTGCCGCCGCTGTTCGATCCGGGGACGCAGTGGAGCTACTCGAGCTCGAACTACGTGCTGCTCGGCAAGATCCTCGAGAAGATCACCGGCGAGCCGCTCGCGCAGCTGATGAAGGCCCGCGTGTTCGACCGCGCCGGGCTCGTGCACACGCGGTTCTGTGACTCGTACGAGCTGATCCCGAACCGCGCGCGCGGATACGTGCGGACGCCGGCGGGATTCGCGCCCGCGCCGTGGTCACACCTCGCGCAGTTCTCGCTCGCCGGCGGCATCTGCTCGACAGCCCACGATCTGCTCGTGTGGCAGCACGCGCTCGAGGAGGGCAAGGTCGTCAGCGCGGCGTCGTATCGCGAGATGTCCACGCCGGGGACGCTCGCGGACGGGCAACCGATTCACTACGGCTTGGGGTTGTCCCAGCTGCGGCTCGGCAATCATCGCCGCATCATTCACACCGGCGGCGTGTCCGGGTTCGGTGCGATCCTCGAGCACTTTCCCGAGGACAAGCTGCGGATCATCGCGCTCGCGAACGATCGCGGCGCGGATGTCGCGCACGAGCTCGCGATCGATCTGTTGAAGATTCCACCGCCGCGCGCCGTGCCGATCACGCCGGCGCAGCTCGCGGTGTACACGGTGACCGTGACCGACGTGGTCATCGGCAGCGCGAAGTTCGTGGTCGATGGTGATCACATCGCGCTCGATGTCGGCGACCGCGTCCCGCTCGTGCACATCGGCGACGGCGTGTTCGAGACCGCGGATCACAAGCTGCGCGTGCGGTTCGAGGTCACCGATGGCAAGGTCACGCGCGTCATGATCGCGGCCGACGACGCGATCCTCACGCTAAAACCGACGACGCCCGCTCCGCTGGCGCCCCCCGCACCGATCGAAGCTCCGCTCCCGGGCGCTGGCTCAGCTGGATAGCTGCGTGATCTGCGCGTGAAAGTGCGCGAGCGCGTGCTCGAACGCGCCGAACGTGATCTGGCGATTCGCACCCGACGCGATGCCGCGCTGGATCGACTCGCCCATCGCGAAGTCCTCGTCGATCGCGCCGAGGAGGATCTCGTTGTTCGCGTCCCAGTAGCGCTGCGCCTTCTCGCTGACCGGTGCTTCCGGCACGAGCATGTACGCGTGCAGCATCGTGCGCTCGGCATCGATCGGCCACAGGTGCAGCACGGCCGCGTGATCCGGCTCGATCAACACGAGCGTGTTCGGGAACAGGTGATAGAGCACGTTCGCGTGATGGCGGAGCACCCAGCCGTCCGGCGTGCACGACAGCTCCTGGATGGAGCGCTTGGGGAACACGTTGCGCAGGTGCGGCCCGACGGCGTCCACGAGTCCCACGTTGTCGAAGAACATCCGATAGATCGTGTCCTTGTGCGTCGTGCGCAGGTGATACGTCTCGAGGAACACGTCGATGCCGAGCTTCCACGACAGCTCGCGCTCGACGGTGATCGGCGCGTAGACGAACGATTGCGTCAGCCCGAAGCCATCGAGCTCGGCGGCGAGCGAGCCGACCCACGCAGTCGTGTCGAGCTTGCGGCTCTCGCCTTCGACGAGCGGCGTCGGGCGCACGAAGATGAGCCCCGCGGCGACTCCGATCGGCACCTCGACGAGCCCGCGGCCCTCGCGAGGCAACGCGCGACCATCGACCGTCGACGAGCTCCCACGCGCGAAGGCCTGCGCCTCGTCCTTGGACCGGATCGCGACGACACCGTTCGGCGGTGTGCCGTTCGCGTTACACGACGGCGCCGCCCGGGCGACGAACGCGCGCTCGTGCGGCACGCCGAGCAGCGCACCATCGCGACCGTAGGTCCATGCGTGATACGGGCACACGAACGCCGCTTTGCTACCGCACGGCTGCGTCTCGACGCGCGTGCCGCGATGCCGGCACACGTTGATCAGCGCGTGCAGCTTGTGATCGTTGCCGCGCGTGATGATCAACGGGACGCCCGAGGCATCGTGTGTGAAGTAGTCGCCGGGGTTCGGCACCTGCGACGTGTGGCCCACGATCAGCGGATAGTCGCGAAACAGTCGCGCGCGCTCGCGATCGATGCGCTTGGCATCCGCGTACGCCTCGATCGGCACGGTGGTCATCTGTGGATCGGAGTCGGTCGTGCGCGCCTCGAGATGTGCGAGCACGCGACGGACGAGCTGGCATTGAAGGTCGATGTTCATGGCGTGTGGCGGATCGGTTGGAGGTCGTCGAGATCGAGAGGTTCGCGCGCGGTGCCGACAGCGAGAGGCGCGCCGATGTCTGTCGACGCTGCGTCGGGTGAGGCGAGAGCTGCCGATCGCGATGCATCGGGTGATGCAGGCACCGCGCGCGAGTCAGGGGATGGATCGCGAGGCACGGGGCCTGAAAGGCGATCCGATCGGCGATCGGATCGGCGATCCGGTAGGCGATCCGATCGGCGATCCGGTAGGCGATCGATGAGGCCGTAGAGCGAGAGGCCGCGTAGATCAGCGATCACGTGCGAGCTCCTTTGGCTTTGCGAGGCGCGTCGGCGGCGGTGAGGCCGAGCGCTCGACGCGCGAACGCGAGCATGTCGGCTTCGTAGTTCGCCGTGATCTGCTTGTAGCGAGCGTGCCCGATGATGCGCTCCACCGTCGGCCGCGATGCCACGACGTAGCTCACCGCGCCGACCAGCTGGAACACGGCGAGCTCGGGCTGCGGTGCGCCGCTCGCGCGAGCGAGATCGGCCGCGCGCTCCATGAACGGCGCCAGCGGGAACTGCGATGCCTTCGCGATGCGCGCCGGGTTATCGAGCAGCTCGCGGAGCAGCAACACCACGCGGTGCGGGCTCGTGATCGACCAGCGCACGAGCACCTTCGCCACGTCATCGGCGGACTCCGCCGTCGCGAGGCCCTGCGTGAGCTCTTCGGCGATCGCGAACAGCACCGCGCCGTAGAGCCGCTCTTTCTTCGCGAAGTGATAGACGACGCTCGCCAGCGGCAGGCCCGCCTCTTTCGCGATGTCCCGCATGCTCGTGCCGTGAAACCCGCGCGTCACCAGGAGCCCTTCCGCGGCGGCGAGGATCGTGGCGCGGGCGCGCTGGCCTTTGGGGGTCTGGCTACGGAGGGAGAGCATGGTCGTCACGAGCTCGAGGATGCCAAATCAGCGTTCTCGAAAGCCGTACATTCGTACCATTTTAACCGTACGACCGTACTAATAAACCCGTACACCTGTACGGTTCTCCGTCGAGGAACGGTCAGGCGTCGTCAGCGCGTGCACGAGTTGTGCAATCTCCGACGAGGACCTCCACGGATCGCGACTGCGGACACACGTGGGCACCGGCGATCTCCGCGGAGCGAACCGGCTCGGTACCATAGCATCGGATCGCCTCCACCGCGCAGTTGTCAGGGCTGACAAGACCCGCTGGCGTTCGGAGCGCGCCTGTCGCGGGCCACATCACGCACGACCTGTCGCTGGCGGCGACGGCGCGCTCATCGCTGGCGACGCCGGCCCGCGCGCACGAAGCGCTCGAGGATCGGCAAGCCGAGCGACGGGAACGGACGCGCGAGGTGCGCGAGCGCCGCGCGGAGCTTCGGGATCGCGTGGACGAGCCGCGTGCGCTCGATCTGATCGATCGCCGCGTCGGCGACGTCGTCGAGGGACAACAGGTTCGCGTTCGAGAACAGAAGGCCCGCGGCGGCGTCGTGCGCGACGGCGTCCGTCATGTCGCCCTTGATCGCGTCGGGCAGCAGCGCACCGACGTGGATCGGCCGCTTCGCTTGCCGCAGCTCGCTCGCGAGCGACAGCGAGTAGCCGAGCACTGCGTGCTTCGTGGCGCCGTACACCGCGAGACCGGGCGTCGGCGTCAGCGCGGACATCGAGCCGATGTTCAGGATCGTGCCGCGCTCCATCACCGAGAGCGCCGCGTGGCAGCCCCAGACCACTCCGAGGACATTGACCTCGACCTGGCGACGCACGGCGGCGTCGTCGATCGTCCACGAGTCACCGACGGACAGCACGCCGGCGTTGTTGACCCACAGCGCGACCGTGCCGCGCGACTGCGCGAGCGCCGCGATCGATCGATGCGCGTTTGGATCGCGCACGTCATGCCGTGCGCCGGTGCCATCGACGACCGCAGCGGTGACCAGCGCGGCCCCTTCGTCGATGTCCGTCGCGACCACGTGGTAGCCCTTGCGCGCGAGCCGCTCGGCGATCTTGCGACCGAGGCCGCGGCCCGCACCGGTGACGACCGCGACGTTCGTCACGATGCACTCGGCCGTGCGAGGCGCTCGACGCGGTAGCGAACCCCGTTGTCCTCGGCCTCGAACGCGCCGGCCCACTCGATCGGCACGAAGCCCTTCTCGTCGAGGTTCGGCAGAAACGTGTCGCAATCGAAGCGCGCGAGCACGCGCGTGAAGTAGATCGAGCGAAGCGCGGGGTGATCGAACGCCTCGCGGAAGATCTGCGCGCCGCCGAGGACGAACGTCGTGTCGATGTCGGGCGCCGCGGCGGCGAGCGCGAGGGCTTCGTCGAGCGAGCGCGCGGCGAGCACGCCCTCGGGCAACGACTGCGCCGAACGCGAGATCGTGATGTTCAAGCGCCGCGGGAGTGCGCGACCCTTGATCTCCGCGCTTTCCCACGTGCGACGACCTTGGATCACCGCGTTGCGCATTCCCTCGCGCGCATCGCACGTGACGCGCTTGAAGTGCTCCATGTCCCGTTTGAGCTTGGGCCACGGGAGCGCGTTGGCTCTACCGATTCCCCACTCGAGATCCGCGGCGACGACGCAATCGAACACGCAGCGAAGCTAGCACTGCAACCTCGGCCGCGACGAGGTGTCCGGTGGGGTCATGCACGCTGTCGTCGGAGCGCTCGGGATCGCATGGCTGGCCGCGTGCGGCTCGTCGCAGAAGACGTTCAGCTGGAGCGGTGGCGTCGAGTGCGGTGCGCGCGACAGCGCGTGTCACGAAGTCGAGGGCCACATCGCCGAGCTCGTCACCGAGAAAGGCACGTTCCGGCGCACGGTGTGGAGCCTCGTCAAGATGGGCGGGCGCGCGGTGCCGACGCTGCGGCGCGAGCTGCACTCGGACAGCGTGATGCACGTGAAGGTAGCCGCGTACGTGCTGACCGCGATGGGGCGCAGCGAGGAGGTCGACGCGTGGTGCACGACGCTCGGATCGCAGGGCCGCGATCTGATCTGCGTACCGAGCGCCGCGTCGATGTCCGAGACCTCGCTGCCCGAGTGATCACAGAGCGCGCAGCGCGGCTTCGCTCGCGTCGTCGGCCGGGAAGTATGTCTCGATGTGGATCTCCTCGGCGGTGACATCGAGCGGGGTGCCGATCGACGTGAGCATCGTGAACAGCCGCACGTCGATCGTCGGCGATCGCAGGTGCACCGTGATGAACGGCGCGGCGACCTTGCCCGGCGCGGGAGCCCGCCATTCGAGCGGGACATCGGGTTGCGAGAGCGAGCGCGCGAGCAAGCGCTGCAGCGGCTCGTCGGCGGGGCGCACGGCGATCTCGCGATGGAGCCGCGCGACGAGGTGTCCCGCGACGTCCGGCCAGTTGACGATGTACGGCCGCAGCGCCTGCGGATGCAACGTGCCGAGGAGCAAGTTGCGACTCGCGGCGAGTCCCTCGGCGCTCGTCGGCGGCGCGTGCGCGAACAGCTTCGCGGCGCCTTGGTTCATGCGCAGCAGATCCCAGTGACCGTCGACGACGACCGCGCCGAACGGCTCTTGCTGCGCGAGCACGTGATCGATCGCGCGGCGCAGGTGGAGGAGCTCCTCGCCATCGAGCGGCGACGCGCGATACGCGGCCGCGAACCCCGCCGCCGTGAGCAGCGTGTTGCGCTCGCGCAGCGGCACGTCGAGCGCGCCCGCGAGCGCGATCACGATCTCGCGGCTCGGCTGCGACCGTCCGTTCTCGACGAAGCTCAGGTGCTTCGCGGACACGCCCGCGCGCGCTGCGAGCTGCTCTTGGCTCACGCGTCGCGCGAGTCGCCACGATCGGAGCTGCGCGCCAAACGTCTCGGCCATGCCCGACGGTACACGCGGCGCGGCCGAGCGCGTCTTACCTCGGAGGTAATGACGGCGCGCCGGATCGCACCCGCGAGGTAGGCACCGGCCCGCGCGCCTTACCTGCGAGGTAATGGTGGATCCGCGCGCCGGCCGTTATCTCCGATCGCATGACCACCCCATCGATCACCACGTCTCGATCCACGTCGACGATGTCGTCTTCGCCCGCATCGATCGCCGCGTCTCCACCCACGTCGCCGTGGCCTGTCTCATCGGTGTCATCGCCGACGACGCCGGCCCCGACATCGGGCGCCACCGCGTCGCCCGCGTCGTTGCGCTCCAAGGCGCTCGTTGCCGGCGCGATCCTCGCCGTGTTCACGGCGTACTCGCTGTGGGTCATCGCGGGCCACGGGTACACCGGGTTCCTGTCCCTGGCGATGCGCGAGGACTGGGCGATGCAGCTCCTGCTCGACCTCGTCATCGCGTGCTCGTTCGGCGTGGGCTGGATGATCCACGACGGGCGCAAGCACTCGATCACGACGTGGCCGTTCGTCATCGCGACGGCACTCGTCGGATCGATCGGCCTCCTCGGCTACGTCGTGTGGCGCGGCTTCGGAGCTCGGTCCGCTCGAACGTGAGCGACCATCGAAACCCGATCGCGCTGCGGACTACACCGCGACGGCAAACTTGATGAACGGATGGTGCTGGTAACCCTCGAGCGAGATGTCCTCGAACGTCATCTCGAGCGTGGGCTTGTTCGCGAGCACGAGCTTCGGCAGCGGATGCGGTACGCGCTCGAGCTGGATCTTCACGCCTTCGACGTGGTTGAGATAGATGTGCGCGTCGCCGAGCGTGTGCACGAAGTACCGCGGCTCGAGGCCGCACTCCTGCGCGATCATCGACATCAGCAGCGCGTAGCTCGCGATGTTGAACGGCACCCCGAGCGCCAGGTCCGCGGACCGCTGGTAGAGCTGACAATCGAGCCACTTGTCGTGCACGTAGAACTGGAAGAACGCGTGGCACGGCGGCAGCTTCATCTTCGGAATGTCCGCCACGTTCCACGCGCTGACGATCAACCGGCGCGACGCCGGGTTCGTCTTGATCTGCGAGATCACGTCGCGGATCTGATCGATGCCCTCGGGCGTGCCGTCCGGCCAGTGCCGCCACTGGAAGCCATAGATCGGACCGAGCTCGCCGTTCTCGTCGGCCCACGCATCCCAGATCGGCGTGTGCGCGTGGAGGTCATCGTGGATGTTCGTGGACCCGCGCAAGAACCACACGAGCTCGCGCACCACCGCCGGGAACAGCACCTTCTTCGTGGTGACGAGCGGGAAGCCCTCGCGCAGATCGTACCGAGTCTGCGCGCCGAACAACGAGATCGTGCCGGTGCCGGTGCGATCCGTGCGGCGCTCGCCGTGATCGAGCACCTGTCGCAAGAGATCCAAGTACGGCCGCATGGCTCTTTTTAGCACCGCGGTCTGACCTGCGGCGAATCGCGCGGACCGCGCCGAGCCGCGCCGAACCGTTATGATGCCGCGGTGGTACCTCGACCGACGACGATCTCGGCGCTCCTCGACACCTACGACGGCGTGCTCCTCGATGCCTACGGGGTCCTCGTCGACGCGCGCGGTCCCCTGCCCGGCGCGGCCGCGCTGATCGCGGAGCTCGACCGCCGCCACACGCCGTACGCGATCGTCACCAACGATGCATCGCGATCGGTCGCCACCTATGTCGCGCGGTTCGCGAGCTTCGGCCTCGCGATCCCCGGCGAGCGCATCGTGACCTCGGGATCGCTGTTACCCCCGTACTTTCGCGACCGCGGCCTGCGCGGCGCGCGGACCTGCGTGCTCGGCACCGACGACTCGCGCGCGTTCGTCGTCGAAGGCGGCGGCGTTCCGGTCGAGGTCGCGCCCGGCATGGACATCGACGCGGTCGCGATCTGCGACGATGCCGGCACGCCATTTCTCGACGGGATCGAGCTGACGTTCTCCGCGATCGTGCGCGCGGTCGAGGCCGGACGGCGTCCCGCACTCGTCGCACCGAACCCGGACCTCGTGTATCCCAAGGGTCATCGCGAGTACGGCTTCACCGCCGGCGCGATGGCGCTGCTCGTCGAGACCGCGCTCGCGCGCCGGTTTCCCGACGCGGGCCTCGCGTTCGAGCGCCTCGGCAAGCCCGAGCCGCATCTGTTCCGCGAGGGCGCGCGCAGGATCGGCGCGTCGCGGGTCGTGATGATCGGCGATCAGCTCGAAACGGACATCGCGGGCGCGCTCGGCGCGGGCATCGATGCCGCGCTGCTCGCGGGCGTGTCGCGGTGGACGGAGCGAGGCTCGATCGCGCCGACGTACCTGCTGGCCGATCTGAGCATCGCGTGACCCACCCGTGCGAGGTCGATGGATGATCGGTGTCGCCATCGAGCGATGCCGTCGAGAATGCTAGGCTCGGCACGTGATCCAGCGGTTCTGTTTCGTGAAGCTCCTCGACGACGAGGTCGGCACGCGCGCCGAGCTGGCCGAGATGCTGCGCGCGCAGCTCCTGTCCGCGGGCGCGGACGTCGTCGTCGGTGTGCCGGCAGATGACAGCGCGGCGCGCTGGGACCTGTCGATCGTGATCACCGCGGCGTCGCTCGAAGCGTGGAACGCGCTCGCGCTGCTGCCCGCGATGACCGGCGTGTTCGACGAGCTCGCCGGCCGCGCCGCGGTCGTCAAAGCGTGGACGTTCTCGGCGATCGCCGCCGACGATGACTGAGCCGGCGTTCGTTGTCCTTCGCGCCTTCGCGGATCCACGCGGCGCAGCGATCGGCTCCGTCTCGAATCCACGACCGGCGACGAGCCCGATCGCGCGCATGGGTCTTCGTGGTGGACGCCTGCGTGAAGTCGCAGGTTTCTTCACCGGCGGTTCATGTCGTCGAGATCGTTGGACGCAGTCGCGCGATCCACGCCGCGAGCTCGGGCGGTAGCGCGGATTCGAACACCACGCGCTCGCCGGTCGCCGGGTGTGCGAAGCCGAGGCGGCCCGCGTGAAGCGCGAGGCGCGGTGCGCGGGGGATGAACGTGCGGCTCGTCTCACCGCCGTGCTGCGAGTCGCCCGCGATCGGCGTGCCGTTGCCGGCGAGGTGCAGGCGGATCTGATGCGTGCGTCCGGTCTCGAGGCGCGCGGAGATCAACGTCGCGCCCGCGAGCGACTCGATCACGCTGACATGCGTGACCGCGCGCTTGCCGTCGACCGGCCGATCGATCGTCTGCGCGGCGACGGTGCCGATCGCGACGGCGCGGTACTCGCGCTCGACGTCGTGCACCTTGAACGCATCGCCGAGCTTCTTGTTGGCCTCGCGCGTGCGCGCGAACACGAGCAGCCCGCTCGTCGGCAGATCGATGCGATGGACGAGGTAGACCTCGCCGAATTGCTTCCCGAGCTGATCGAGTAGATCACCGCGATCGCTCTCGGGCGTCGGCGCGGTGACGAGGCCCGCGGGTTTGTCGGCGACGATCACGTGCGCATCGCTGAACACGATCGTCGGCGCGAGCGGTGGCTCCGTGCGGTCGACGGCGGCGCCGACGTTGACCTCGATGATCTGCCCTGCCTTCACGGGCCGCCCCGCGACCTTCGTGCGCGCGCGATCGACGAACACGCCGCCTTCATCGATCACCGCGCGCGCCTTGCGCCGCGACAATCCCGGCACGCGCTTGGGCACCACTTGATCGAGGCGCATGCCCTCCTCGTCGGCGGCGACCGTGAACATCTCCTTCGCCACGTCAGGCTCGGCTGGCCACGTCGAGGATCTCGTCCGCGAGCAGGTCGGGCACTTCTTCCTGCAGGAAGTGACCGGCTTGCGTACGCGTGACCTTCGCGTCCGGCCGCATGCGCTCGAGGTGATTGATCACGCGTCCGAGGATCGGATCCTTCGTGCCCCACACGAGCGAGATCGGGACCTTCACGCTCTCGAACACCTGATCCGTGATCTGCAGCGCGGGGATCGACGGGTGTGCATCCTTCGAATTCGGCACCATGCGCGCCAGCGCGAGCGGTGCCGCGCGATCCGCGCGCGACGCGAGTGGCCAGCGATACGCCTTCGCGACATCGCCGCGGATGCTCGAGCGATCGCCTTGCGAGAGATGCAGCTGGCGCAGCGGAAAGCCGAGCCGCACGAACAACAGATCGCTCGCGATCGGCAGCTGCGAGAGGCGATGGAACAGCGTCGGCTTGAACTTGTCGTGCGGCGGGCTGATCGCGGTGTTGCCGAGGACGATGCCGCGCAGCCGCGACAACCGCGATGCCATCGCCAGAAGGCCGATCGGACCGCCCCAGTCCTGCGCGACGAGGACGAGCGGCCCCGGGACGATGTCGTCGAGCAGGGTGCCGAGCCATTGCCCGTGGTGCTCGAGCGTGTGCGCGTCCATTCCGGGCTTGCTCGACAGCCCGAGGCCGACGAGATCCGGAACGATCAGCCGCAGCTCGTCGCCGTCCTTGCGCGAGCGAATCGCGGCGACGACCTTGCGCCACAGAAAGCCCCACGTCGGGTTGCCGTGAAGCATGACGATCGCGGGGCCCGTCGCGGGTCCCCACTCGAGGACGTGCATCTTCTGATCGCCCGTCGCGTGCATCGACGAGCGCCACCCCGCCGGCAATTGGTCGGCGATCCACGACGGAAACGGCTCGGTCGACACGAGCCGTCCATAACACGAGCCCTCGACCTAACGAGGTTCAGCGTGCCGGCCTACCAATCGTCGCCGTCGTCGATTCCGCGACCCTTGCGGGCCTTCTTGCCGCCGTCGCCGTCGCCGTCGCGATCCTTGCGATCCTTCTCGTTCCGGCCGCGCCGGCGATTGTCGCCGCCGCTCGGGGGGCCTCCGCTCGGACGACCGGCAAAGCCGCCGCCGGGACGCGGTGCGCCGCCGCCGCCGCTGAAGCCACCGCCGGGCGG
>JBGARE010000009.1:84432-191930 GCA_044230415.1 Kofleriaceae bacterium | reverse complement strand
CAGCACCCATGGCGGCGACGAAGCCCACCGCTCGCCGATCGATGTCGTCACTGGCCGCGGAGATGGGCCACTGCAGCAGCACCCCACCAAGGCTGGGCAACGCCACGAACAGGCCCACACTGCCCGGGCTGAGCCCGACACGCGTGGCATAGACGGCAGCCATGCCGGAGAGCGCTCCGTGCGCAACGCCGCCGTAGCCTCCACCTCCTCCACCGCCGTAGCCGCCGCTGCGTGGCGGTCCACGGAAGCCGCCGCCTCCTCCGCCACCGCCGGGCCCGCGCGCTTCACGCTCGCGAGCTTCGTTGATGCGAAGCATGCGCCCGTCGAGCTCTTGCCCGTCGAGCTCCGCGAGCGCAGCTTTCGCCTGTTCGTCCGTCGCAAACTCGACGAACGCGAACCCTCTCGAGCGTCCTGTTTCGCGGTCCATGATGACGGACACACTCGTCACCTCTCGACCGTTCGCCCCGAAGGCTTCTCTCAGGTTCGCTTCGTTCGTGTTGTAGTTCAGGTTGCCCACGTAGAGCTTCGTTCCCACGGCCTGGTCTCTCCTAGAATCTTTCTGTCCACTGCGACGGGGTTGAGGGGTGCCCCAAAAGGCTATCACAGGCGTTTGGACGCCGATCACTAGCTTTCGTAGGTACCTGGCCTGGGGGGACGGTCCCACAATGTCGTAGATTCCCGAGCGGGCATGGGGCCGCTGCCGTACCCGCATCGGGCGACGTTTCTCGCGAGCACGCTGGTGGTCCCAGCCGAGCTGGAGGACGCCGCGCCGTACCTCGCGCGGCTTATCTCGTTGATCGTGTTCGATCACATCATTCGCCATCGGGTGGTGACGCTCGGCGACCACGATGACGAGCGCCTGGTCGACGAGAACGGCCGCCTGCTCGACGCGCACCACCCGCTGATCGAGGACTCGATCGATTGGTTCTTCCGCGTGTCTCGCCGGCACGAGGTGCTGTGGTTCGATCTCTCGCTCGATCCCGCGCGACCGCAGCGGACGTTCCTGCGGTGCCGCAAGCCGTACGGAACGATCGACGAGTGGGTCGCGAACCCGCAGCAGACGCTCGCGCAACAGCTCGCGCAGTGCCTCGGTGCGTGGCTCGCCGCGAGGCGCTTGCCGCTGCTCGGTGCGATCGTGGACTTCACGACCGACGACCTGCTCGCCGCGGCGAACAGGCTCGCCGGCGCGGCCGCGTTGCTCGAAGGCGGCGCGACGCTCGCGAGCTTGCCGGGTGGGCTCGCACAACCGCCGCCGCGGCTCGCGGTTCCGTTCCTGCGCGTGCTCGGCGAGCTGTCGCGCGATGCATCGATCGACGCGACGATCCTGCACCTCGATCCGACGCACGCGGTCGCGCGCAGAAACCAGTACGTCACCGGCCTGCTCGCGGGTGACACCGATCGCCGCGCGATCCTCCCACTCGTCGACGAAGCGCCGATGTACGCGAAGCCGCATCTCTCGATCTGGGGCGAGCCGTTCGCGGGCGATCGTCCGTTCGAGAGCGTGGGCGTGCGGCATCAAGGCATCGCCGCGAGCCTCATGCCGGCGAACCCGTTCGCTTGCCACAACTACTCGCTGCAGCTCGCCGAGGAAGGCCGGCGCGAGGAGAGCTATCGCTGGGCCGATCGCGCGACGGTGGCCTCGCCGTCGTTCGGCGCGGCGCACCTCGATTGCGTGCGGCGGTTGCGGCAGGTCGGGCGCCCGGGACAAGCGTTCGCAGAGGCGCAGTACCGCTGTCGCGAGATCCTGGATCGCGCCGCGGCGGGCAAGATGTCGAACGCGGACTGGCAAGCACCGCATCACGCGGCGCTGCTGATCGCGTTCGCCCATCTCGATGTCGGTCGCATTCAAGAAGCGATCGAGCTCGCCGACGAAGCGATGTCGCGCGTGCCCGACGACGCACCCACGAAGGAAGCCTTCGGCTGGGCGCTCAAGCGCATCTCGCATTGGAAGACGGATGCCGGCCTCCTCGCGCGCGCGTTCGCGTGGGAAGGCCATCATCGCGGCGATCCGGGGCGCGTGATCAGCGGGCTCGCGCGCGGCCGCATCACCGACGACGAAGACGCGGGCATGCTGATCGAAGCGCTGCTCGCGACGGGTCGCTTCGAACAAGCGAGCGTCGCGTACTGGCAGTGCGCGGGCCTCGACGGGACGGGCGTGATGGGTGATGGCAAGGCGCGCCTGTCCGCGGCGAAAGCGCTGATCCTGAACGGCGAGCTCGACGAGGCGCTCGATCAGATCCAGATCGTCCAGCTGCGTCGGTCGCAGAGCCGCCTCGAAGCCGAGGTCAATCGCGTGCTGCGGTTCGCCGCGTCGCGACCGGCCAGCGAGTGGGAGCGCGTGATCGAGCGGCGCGTCGAGAAGGGCGCGCTGCAGCTCGCACAGATGGCGGCGCGTGACCTCGCCGACTTCGTGCCCGACATGGACACGCAGATCGTCCGCGACGCTCTCGGAGATCGCGGCAAGCTCGCGCTCGATCCGATGTGGATCAGCGAGCTGATCGGCGCGGTGCCGCAGGCCGCGTCGTCGGCCGCGGCGATCGTCGGACGGCTCGCGTGGCCCAAGGAGGCAACGCTGCGCGCAGCGGATGCGCTCGCCGCCGAGTGGTGGACGGCGCTGATCCCGCCCGCGCGCGATCGCGATGCGCACGCCGGCGGCGCCGTGCTCGCGCTCGGCATCTCGCTCGTGAACTACTTCGAAGCCGCGATGGGCCCGCCCACGCCGATCGCGGGCGCGTATCGCCACATCGCGACCGAGGCGCTGCACCTCGTGCGCCGCTCGCGCTACCAGATCGATCCCGGCGCGATCCAGGCGTTGCTGCGGCTCGTCGATTCGCTCGGCAAAGCGCCCGAGCCGATGTTCGACACGTGGCTGTCGCGGATCGAGCGCGCGCTCGATCTCGAGGCCGAGCACGGCGCGTACCTCGAGGGGATGATCGCGGGCCTGCCGTCGGTGCAGCGCTACCTGCGCGGCGACGAGCGCATCGGCTGGGAGCTGCGCCTCGCGCACGATCTCGCGGCGGATCCGTCGCAGTACGAGCCCGCGGCGATGCTGTTCTCGCGCTGCGCGCGCGCCGTGGAAGCGGGCCGCGTGTACCTCGCGTGGTCGCAGGCCGCGGCAGCGGCGGGCGTTGCCCCCGCGACGCAGCTCGACGTGCACTGGCTCGCCGCGCTCGCGAATCCGGCGGTGTCCGCGCCGTGGCTGCGGCTCGCGCACAACTTGCTCGTCGCGCGTCCGCTCGATGGCTTCACCGCCGCGTGCCGTGGCGTCGCGCTCGCCGCGTCGAAGGATCGCGGGCCCGCGCTCGTCGATCTCGCGCAGAAGTGGAAGGTCGCGAGCGTCTCGACGCCGCTCGACGGCGAGCGTGCCTACGATGCGGGCGTCGCCGCGGCGTCCGAGGGCATGCTGGATCTCGCCGTGCAGCACCTGCGCTGGGCGAACGCGTGCGAGCCCGGAAACGCCAAGCGCGCGCAGAGCCTCGCCGTCGCGCTCGCCCGCACGGGGCGCCCCGCCGAAGCGATCCGCATCCTCTCGCAACACGAGCGCACCGACGCGCCGCGCTTGATCGGCAAGCTGCTCGCCGAGTCGGGCCGCGACGTCGACGCGGTGATCGTGCTGCGCTACGCGTCGCGCCGCTTCCGCACGATGGAGGACTGGTCGGTGCTGACGATGGCCGCCGCGCGCGCGGACAACGACGGCGTGGTGATCGAAGCGGGTCGCAAGGCGATCTCGCTCGGCGCGAAGGACACCGCGCTGCAGGCCGCGCTCGCGACCGCGCTCTACCGCACCGGCGAGTTCGTCGAGTGCGAAGAGCTCGCGCGTCAGTTGATCGAAGCCGGCGGCCGCGAGAACCGCATGATCGGACTGCACGCGATGGCGCGCTCGCTCGCGGGCCAAGGGCGCCACGTCGACGCGCATCCGTACGCGAAGGCCGCCGCGGAGCTACAGCCGAACGGCGAGCTCGCCGCGGATCTGATCGAGACGATGGATCGCATCGTCTCGCAGATGGATCCGCCGATCCTGCCGAGCGCCGAGTCCTCGATGGAGCGCCAAGCCTGCCGCGATCTCGAGGCCGGCCTGTTCGATAGCCTCGCGCCCGCGATCACGAGCCCGTCGTGGGGCATCGCGCGCGTCGCGCTCCTCGCGTGCGAGTTCCGCAAGGAAGACGAGAGCGGCATCCCGGTCTCGCCGCGTGCGCTCGAAGCGGCGGTCGCTCTCCTCCTGCGTACCGAGGGTGCGAAGGAGCCCGAGGCGTGCCTCGCTCGCGTGCGCGCGCTGCGCATTCGCGACAACGCGTTCATCCAGATCGATCCGCCGCCGCCGCTCGGCACGCGGTACACGCAAGAGGAGTTCGAGCGCGCGTACGCCGAGCGCGAGCGCCGCCCGAACCGCCCGAGCGCCGTGCAGAGCTTCGCTCGCTAGAGCGGACGTACGAAGAGATCGCGTCGGTCAATCGAGTCGCGAAGCCTGCAGCCCGAACGTCGAGATCGGCACATCCCGCGTCGCCGCTTCGACGAGACGCGTGCGCGTCGCCTCGTCGAGAGTGTCGAGATCACCGCCGACGAAGTACGAGAGCGCCTTGCGAGCGACGAGCGGATTGAACGTGTCGACGAACAGGGCGCGAGCCGCACCAAGGATCTGCTCGATACGAACACCCGCGTCGAGGAGTGCCGCGACATCGCGGTAGTCTTTGGCTTCGACACGCTGGAGTAGCGCCTTCACCGTGGTTCCCGCCAGGTCGAGCACGGAGGCCACTCGAACCTGTCCGTCGTCGGTGGGTTCGGGAGATCCGATTCGTCCGAAGCGGATGGTGCCGAAGAACGAGACCTTGACCTCGCCACCGTCGCGAGGAACGACGACCGTTCGCGTGTTTGGTGCCATCTGCAGCGTCGTGGCCGTTGCGAGGAACGGGATCGCGTCGAGCGCCGCGTGGTCGAGCTCGTCGTGGCTGAAGAAGTCGAAGTCGACCGACACGCGGTGCCCCAAGCGCAGCGCGAGCGCCGTGCCGCCATACAACACGAACGACATCGGCACGGCGTGGAGCTCGGTCCACAACGCACGCTGAGCGGCGGGCAAGATGTCGAGTCTCGGAGCGAAGGTCACGGAAGATGCCGTTCGGGAAGCGGTGGTGGCGGGCGGCCGAACAAGAACAGGTGCCAGAAGTTCCACGAGCGTGCATCCAAGACACCGGGAGACGCGTCGCGCAACGCTGCGCGGAGCGCATCGTCACCGAAGCGGTCGCGAACCAGACGCACGTCGTCTTCGGTTCCGAGTTGCATGACCTGACATAGGAAGTGCGAACGATGCGCGAGGGTCACGTCGGCTGGCTGCCACCAGACATAGCGGCGTGCGAGCTGTTCGAGCGCCGAATCCACATAGCGATCGTAGCGCATCCAGGAGCAAGGCGGCGTTGCGCTTCGTCGTCGGCGGCGCAGCCGCGGGCTCGCTAGAGCGGGCGCGCGACGACGCAGATCTCGCGCCGGTTCGACGGCAAGTGCCGCATGCGAACGTCGGGCAAGCCCATCTCGCGAATGCGGCGCACGAGCTCGGGCAGCTCGTCGACGAACTGCCAGTCGTTCATCTTCAGCGTGATCACCGCGCCCGCGAGCGTCTTCTTCAGATGCGGCATCAGCCGCGCGACTTCGTGCAGCGCGACCTGCGGCGCGAGGTTCACGTCGACGAGCAACCACGCGATGCGCGCCGGCAGCTCCTCCCACCGCAGCGCGCCCACCTTCTTCGGCACGTGATGCACGCCCGGCATCGCCTTGACGTTGTCGGCGAGCTCGCCGGTATCCACGGCCCACACCTCGACGCCGCGCTGCGCGAGCGCCATCACCGCGCCACCGGGTGCCGCGCCGATCTCGAGCGCGAGCTGGCCTGCCGCGATTGGCAGCTTCGCCCACGCGATCGCCTCTTCGATCTTCGCGTACGCGCGCGATGGCGACTCGTCGGGGACGTGCGCCGCACGCACGCCACCGGGGCTCGCACCGCGCGTCGAGTCGTGGCGATGCGCGCCGATCCACACCGGCTCGTCCGCGGTCGGCGCGACGATGACATCGGCGACGAGCTCGCCCTCGCGCGCATCGGCACCGTAGCCATCGAGCGCCGATCGCTCGTGATCATCGCCGGTCGCGAGCGATGCCCACGGCGCCATCAACGCGAGATCCGCGTCCGGATCGCGCGCGAACACGTGAACGCGATCCGCGCGCACGTTCGCGAGCTGCGCCGCCGCCGTCACGAGATCGCCCGCCGCGCCGACGGAGCGTCCCCACACGCGCGCGAACACCGAGCCCGGCGAGTCCTCCGGCGCGAGCGCACCGGGCGCCTTGAACGTGACGAGCCCGGGGCGCGAATACGCGAAGCGCAGGTCCGGCCGCGTCCGCGCGACCTCGCGCTTCACCGCGGGCTCCATCCCGGGCAAGCACGTCGCGAATGCGAAGTCGGCCACGCCGCACGATAGCGCGGCGGCAGGCTAGGATGCGCCGGCCGAGACTCCATCGATGTACCGCTTCTTCTACTGGCTCGTGCTGCAGCGCCTGCCCGCGGAACCGACCCACCGCTGGTCGGTCTCGCTGATGCACTTCGCGTTCGTCCTCCCGGGCGTGCGCTGGCTCGCGCGGCGCTGGTTCACGACGAGCGATCCCGTGCTGCGCACGAACGCGTTCGGCAAGGACATCGCCGGCCCGCTGGGCCTCGCCGCGGGCTTCGACAAGGACGCGCAACACGTGCGCGAGATGCTCGCGTTCGGTTTCGGCTTCATCGAGATCGGCACGGTCACCGCCGAAGCGCAGCCCGGCAACCCGAAGCCGCGCTTGTTCCGCTTGCCGCGCGACAAGGCGCTCGTCAATCGCATGGGCTTCAACAACGATGGCGCCGCCGCGGCCGCGCGACGCTTGGTGCATCGCCCGTCCGACGCTGTCGTCGGCATTAACATCGGCAAGACCAAGCGCGTGTCCGAAGCGGACGCGATCGCCGACTTCACGACGAGCGCGGGCTACCTCGCTACGTACGCGGACTACATGGTCGTCAACGTCAGCTCGCCGAACACGCCCGGCTTGCGCGATCTCCAAGCCGTCGACAAGCTGCGCCCGCTGCTCTCGGCCGTGCGCGCGAAGTGCGACGAGGTCTCGCCGATGAAGCGCATCCCGCTGCTCGTCAAGATCGCACCGGACCTCGCGGACGCGGACATCGATGCGGTCGCGGATCTCGCGCTCGAGCTCGGGCTCGACGGGATCATCGCGACGAACACCACGATCGCGCGCACGGGCCTCGACACGCCCGCCGCACAGGTCGAAGCGCTCGGTGCGGGTGGCCTCTCGGGTGCGCCGCTCAAAGAGCGATCGCTCGCGGTGCTGCGGCGCTTGCGTGCGCGCGTCGGGACGAAGTGCCTGCTGATCGCCGTCGGTGGCATCTCGACCGCCGACGACGCGTGGGAGCGCATCCGCGCAGGCGCGACGCTCGTGCAGGGCTACTCCGCGTTCATCTATCACGGTCCGGCGTGGGCCCGAGACGTCCATCGCGGTCTCGCGAAGCTCGTGCGCGCGCACGGCTACGCGTCGATCGCCCAGGTCGTCGGAACGGACGCGCCGATCACTTCGGCAAGGTGATCGCGAGTCGCTTCATCGCGAGATCCACCTTCGTGAGGATCGTGCCGTTCAACACCTCGCTCACGGTGCGAACGACCATCTTGTTCTGGACAGGCTGCGCGCTGACGGCCTTTCCGACGAAGACCGTGCCCCAGAACATCTCCTCGCAGGGCGGTCCGGGCGCGCGACAGCTACACGCGTCGGCGCGAGGCGACGCGAGAACAAGCAGTCCGACCAACGCCACGAGCGCGGCCTCATTCACGAAGAATGAGCGAGCGCGCTCGCGGCTGCCAACGACTACTGGCAGAGGTTTTCAGTGCAGGTCAGGCCGCCCGGGCACGTGCCCAGGTCCATGCCCTGCACCATTCCGCACGCGACACCGCAGAACCACGGCGTCATCGGCGGCTGGCCTTCGGGTGCACCGGTGATCGCGCACAGCGGCGTGCCCGATCCGGGAGCCGGCTGCGAGCCGGTGCACACGGCCTGGCCACCGGTCGGCGGCGTCATGTTGTTGGCCGACGTGCCGCACGGCAGTCCGCAGAAGCCCTGCGTCGCCGTCTGCGAGAGAGCGATGCACTCGAGACCGGCAGGCGTCGTCGGGCACGGGCGCGCGTTGTCGCAGACCGCGCCGAGGCCTTGGGCCGGCGGGTTGCCGCTACCACTTCCGTCGCCGCCGCCCATATCCATGGGTGCAGCGTCGACCGAAGAACCACCGTCGTCACCACACGCGGACAGAGCGAGAACCATCGAGACAAAAAGGATAGAACGCATCGAAACCCCTCTCTTGATGCCGGCGGTTATACACAAAGATGACGTGGTTGAAATACTTCGCGGCGCTGTCACTCACCCACGCCCCGTGTAACGCCACGTTCGCTCCCTGCTAAGGTCGGTCCATGGCGATCCGCAAGATCGCGCAGATCGGACACCCGGTGCTGCGCCAAATCGCACGTGATGTAAGTCGCGAAGAGCTAGCCACCCCGGCGATGCAGGCGTTCATCGACGACCTCGTCGAGACCATGCGCGACGCGGACGGTGCGGGTCTCGCCGCGATCCAGATCTACGAGCCGATCCGCATCTGTGCGATCGAAGTGCGCAACAATCCACGCTATCCGTACAAACCGCCGATCCCGCTCACGATCCTCGTGAACCCGACGCTCACGCCCGTCGACGACGAGCTGTTCGAGAACAACGAGGGCTGCCTCTCCGTCCCGAACCTGCGCGGCATGGTGAAGCGGAGTCTGGCCGTGCGCTGTCAGGCATGGGACCGCCACGGCAACGCGATCGACGAGACCGTCCGCGGCCTCAAGGCCGGCACCTACCAGCACGAAGTCGATCACCTGAACGGCAAGATCTTCGTCGATCGCGCCGACCCGACCACGTTCTCGACGTGGGCCGAGTTCGATCGCCACCACAAGGCCGCCTTCGTCGAGCGCATCTCTGCCCTCGTGGCGCGCGTGGGCTCGTAGGCCGGGCACCCGCGACCCGACCTCGGGCGTTTCCCGAGCCCAAACCTTGCCCCGACGCGCGCCGCGCGGTTTCCTCGTACCTCATGGCGCGCAAGCGGACTCCGGGCAAAGCACCGCCGGCCGCGGTACCCGCACTCGCCACGCCTGCCCCGGTGATCCCGAAATCGGGCCGCCGAAAAAAGAAGGCCGCGCAGCCGCTGATCACCGTGCGCCACATGCACCGGCGCGACATCAACCGCGTCTGGGACTTCCTGAAGGTCAGCTTTCGCGACGTCAACGCCGAGACCGTCGAGTACCAACGCCCGCGCTCGAAGCACCGCTTCGAGGAGATCTACGAAGAGGAAGGCATCGAGCAGCTCCTGTTCGAGGTCGAAGGCGACATCGTCGCGTACGCCGAGTGCAGCTACGAGGTCACCGGCTCCGACAACTGGATCAACCCGCGCTACTTCGAGAAGCGCGACATGCGCCCGCTGTTCATCGACGAGCTCGCGGTGCACCCGGACTGGCACGGCCGCGGCGTCGGCTCGTTCGCGATGGAGCAGCTGCACCACCTCGCCCGCGTGCACGGCCTCAATCACCTCGTGCTCGAGGTGGCGGAGAACAACGAACGCGCGCTCGGCTGGTACAAGAAGCGCGACTTCAAGAAGCTCGACGCCGCGATCTTCATGGCCGCGCCCGTCGACATCGAGCCCGAGCTATTGCCGCCTCGCGAGCTGCCCGGTCCGCGCGACGCGGCACCCGCGCCCGCCGGCGATGGCGACGACGAGAAGAGCTAGTCGACCACGCAGCGAGCGCGCACGTAGTGATCCGCCGCCGGCGACGCGAGGTGGACCACGAGCCGCGGGCGATCGCCGCACGCCGCCGGATCGTCGACGATCTCGAAGCAGTCGCCCGCAGCAGGACACAGCGAGAGCGGCGTCTCGCCCGCGAGGCCCTCGACGGTGACGCTGCACGCGGGCACGTCGCCGACTAGTGCTGGATCGAGGCACGTGATGCCGTAGAGCCCGCGTGTCGTGCGCGCGATGTTCGCGACGGCCGGGCCGAGGTTCGGTGCGCAGACGGACTCGAGCGTGCTGTTCGGCACCAGCGCATCGATCGCCGCGGCGATGCGCACCGCCGGATCCGCGACCTTCGCTCCCGTAGCGGTGCTCCACGCGCAGCTGTGGGCGAGCGCGGGCTCGGTCGCGCCGCCACCCGGCGCAGCGCGAAGCTCGACGCTGACCTCCGGCGGGCCGACGATCGCGGCGACGGCGACCCGCGCGGGATCCGATCGCACGGCGCGCATCGCGTCGACGAACGGCGAGACGCCCTCGATGTACGGCGTCTCGCCGTTCGCGTGGCATCTCGTCTTCTCGCCGGGCTCGTCGATCGGTTGATCGCACGCGACGCCGAACCGCGTGCAGCGGAACGAGTCCAGTGGACCGAGAACGGCGCTCTCCGGGCCGAAGAACGCGGGGCTCCTGACCGAGCAATCGTCTTCGTCGGCGAGGATCACGACGAGGAGGTTCGCGTCGGGGCGAGAGAAGCCGACGTTCGCGTTGTTCGTGAACGCGCGCATGGTCGCGGCGAGTGGCTGCTCGAAGCCGCAGCCTCCCGAGGCGCGTTCCACCATCCGCGTCACCGTGTCGACGAGCGTGCCGGTGTAGTTCCGGCGGCGAAGCCCGCCATCGTCTTCGTCGACGAGGTACGCGTCGTCGACGGGGGCGCCGTTCGCGGACAGAGCACCGTCATCACCGCGCTCGGCGCAACCGCCCTGTCCGATCGAGCCGATCGGCGGCGCCGGGTCCTCGATCGAGCCCGACGTGCCGAGGTCGGACGTCGTCACGCCGACGTGCAGATCGGGCAACCCTCCGTCGACGATCGAGAGGCCATCGATCAGCTCCCCGAACGCAGCCGCGAACGAGGACTGGAGGTCGAGGGTGCCGGCCGAGTTGTCGATCTGCAGCAGGATGTCGAGCTGGCGCGACGGGACCGCGGTGTACCTCGCGACCTCGATCGTCGACGGTGACGGCGGATCCGTGCGGCATGCGCTGGCGACAATGGCGACGACGGCGACGAGCGCAGCGCGATGCATGCGCGCGAGTCTACTCGGCGCGCTTGCAGCGAACGTAGGTCCACGTGTCTGACGTGACTGCACTCACGCGGTTCAGACGAACACGCAGGTGATCGGCGGTCGAGGGACACGCGGTCGCGTCGGCGACGATCTCGTAACAATCGGGCGCGCCCGAGGAGCACTCGGCGAGCGAGGTGGACGCGGTCGGCGCGGAGTCCGCGATGTCGAGCACCTCGCACGACGGCTGGACGCCGGGCATCGGCGAGATGTCCGCGAGCCGCGAGGAGTCGAGGCACGGATCGCCCATCATCCCTTTCGCCGACGCGCCGATCTCGTGAAGCGGCGCCGAGAGATCGGGGCTGCACACCGACGTGAACGTCGCGCGACCGGGGAAGCCTTCGATGAACGCCTTGAGGCGCACGGCCGGATCGGCGACCGCGGGGCCGCTCGGATAGTCGATGGTGCACGAGTGCGCGAGCGCGGGTTGCGACGCACCGCCGCCGGGAGGCGAACGAAGCTCGACCGTGGTGGGCGCGGTGTTGCCCGCGATCACGCCGACCATCACGCGGCGCTCGTCGCCTTTGACGGCGATCAGGCGATCGACGTACGGGCCGACCGCGTCGATGTAGTCGCTGTTCTCGTCGGAGACGCAGTGGGACTTGTCGCCCGGCGTGTTCGTGTCGTCGTCGCAGGTGACGCCGAAGCGGAAGCAGCGGAACGACTGGAGCGGACCGAGCGCCGCCGAGTCGGGGCCGAGCACGTCGGCGTTGCGCAGCGAGCAGTCGTCTTCGTCCGCGAGGATGACGACGGCGAGGTTCGCGTCGGCGCGGAGGAAGCCGGCGTTCGCGGGGTTGTCGAACGCGTGGGACATGCCGGACAGGTGCTGCTCGAACCCGCAGCCGCTGACGCCGACGCCGCGCGCGTTCGCGGTGAACGCATCGCGGAGCGCGCCCGTGTAGTTCTGCTCGCGCACGCCGGGCGAGACTTCGACGTCGACGAGGAACGGCGCACCGTTGGTGGTGATGCCCTCGGCGACACGCAGCGCGCCGGCCTGCCCCGTCCCCGCGCAACCGCCCTGGCCGATCGATCCGACCGCCGGTCCCGGGCTCGATTCGCTCGCGCTCGTTCCCATGTCGGAGGTGACGACGCCGATGTGCAGGTTCGGCAATCCACCGTCGAGCTGCGAGAGCACGTCGATCATCTGCGGGAACGCGGCGGCGAGCGCGGCCTGCTTGTCCGCCATCGACGGCGAATCGTCGATCACGAACAGCAGATCGAGGTTGCGATTCTGGATCGCGGGCAACACGAGCGTGTCGTGCAGCTCGCCAATGACAACGCCCGGATCATGACAAGCGGCCGCGAGGCTCGAGAGCGCGGCAGAGAAGAGAAGCGTGCGCATGGGTCACTCCTGGCAGTGCGTGGTGAGTCGCGAGCGCTGCGCGGAGCGCGGGAACCGCGCATCGAACGCATCGAGCTTCGCGGTGATCGCGACCGTCGACGAGTGCAAGCGGCACAGCGCCTCGATCTCGATCGCAGCAGCGTCTTCGGCGAGCTGGCCTTTGCCGCGCGTCTCGGCGACGTGCAGCTTGATCGTCGCGAGCGCGCGCGGCGCATCGTTGCTCGCGAGCGCCTTCATCGCGCGATCGATCAGCTCGACTTCGCGCGAGAGATCCGCGGGCTCCGGGTCGATGGTGAGCGTTACCTCGGGCCGGCGCATCGGCTCCGCGGCCATCTCGATCGGTGCGGGCTCGTCGGAGATCGGCGGCGCGACTTCATGCGCGCGCGCGATCGGCGCGGGCTCGCTGGTCATGCTCGGCATCGCGATGTGCGGCGTCATCGCCGGCGCTTCCGAGCGCGTTCGCGACACGATGGCTCCAACGGTGACCGCGGCGAGGACACCTGCGAGGCCGATCTTGAGCACGAGCGCGCTCGCGGCGGCACCACCGGCGGCGGCGGTGACCTTGCCGCGCACGCGTGCGATCGCGGCGGCATCGGGGGACATGCCTTCGCGCGCGGCATCGAGCAACGCGCGGGCGGACGAGGACAGCTCGGGCGCGCTCATCGGGCCTTCGCTTTCACGGCGGCCTCGAACGCGACGCGCGCGAGGCGCAGCCGCGAATAGGCCGTGTTGAGGTTGATGTCGAGCATGCGTGCGACGTCGGGCACCGCGAGTTGTTCGAGCTCGACGAGGGCAAACACCATGCGCTTGTCGTCATCCATCGTCTCGAGGATCGACACGACGGTCGCCGCTGCTTGCGCGCGAGACATCGCGGCGAACGTGTCGGTCGTGCCCTCAGGATCGTGATCGAGCGTCTCGGTGCGCTGCGCGCCGACGCCCTTTCGCCGATACGCGCTCGCCACGCGACGCGCGATCGCGAACAGCCACGTCGTGATCTGCGCGCGGCCTTCCCACTCGGGCAGGCGGCGATGCACGACGACGAACGCGTCCTGCACCGCATCTTCGATCTGCGCTTCGCTCACGCCGAACGTCCGCAGCACGCGCCACACGTAGGCGACGTGCGCGGTGTAGACCTCGTCGAAAGACAGCACCTCCACGTCGCGTTCGAACCGATCGATCCTCTCGGTCGGGCCTGTCTCGAGAGCATGGGCGACCGCGGGCATCTGCAGCGTTGGTGTCGCCACCGCCGCCGATCCGTCACGCCGGAGCCGGAAATCGAACCACTTCATGGCCATCCGACCTCCAACCCCAACGCGCAGCGCGCGGCGGCGGCGCCCGGCTGGTAGAGGTCCGACCCTCGATCGAGCATGAATCGCGGTCGCGCGAGGGGAACGGCGATCTCGAACGTACCGACGAGCCGCGCGTGCTCCGACATCGGCCATCCGACGCCCATGCCTGCGCCGAGCGCGATCCACCGAGCGGTGCCGGTGCGCTCGGCATCGAAGCCCGAGCCCGTCCCCTGGATCCGACCGACCTCGCCGAGCAGCCACGCGCGGAGCGGCAGCGATTGCGGTCCCCACCCACCGCGCAGCGTGACGATGTCGAGCTTCACCTCGACGCCGCCGGGCGCACCCGGTGCGAGCCGCGCGCTCTGCGGCACCCAGCGCGAGATGCCGAGCGACGCGAACGCGTCCGCGCGGCGTACGAAGCCCGCGAGCTCGCCACCGAGGTTGATCTGCGGCAGCGCGCCGACACCGGACAGCGCGAGCAAGTGCACACCGCCGCCCCACTTCGACGCCGGCTTCTTCGCGGGTTCGTCGTCGACGATCCGCTGCGTGCTCATGTCGTCGTCCTCGTCATCGGGCGGCTCGAGCGCTGCGGTCGTGGTCGCCGGCGCCACCATCGCCACGGTCGTTACCTCCATCGCGCTCGCGGTGGTCGGCAGACTCTGGCGCGACAAGCGGACCTCGGTCGCGAGCCGCGCGAGCACGACGGCGACCGCATCCGCGAGCGCATCGCACCGGCGGCTGCGCAGCGTTCGCACATCATTCACGACGGTGATGGCGCGGGCATCGATGCGCGCCACGAACCCCGCACGCTCGCGCGTGATCTCGATCTCGATGCCGTGCAGGTTGCCGTCGATCGCACTCCCGAGCCGTTGCTCGGCGCGCGCCTTCACGTTCGCGGCAGCGGGGCACGCCTCCGGCGCCCGCCACACGAACCCCGGATCCTCGACCCGCAGGGCGACCCGCGGCTCCGCGTGGGCGGCCATGGCGACGAGCATCACGATCCCGAGCGCTCGCATCTGTGTGGCGACACGTGACCCGACGAGACGTTGCTCGCCAACCCCGTTGGCGTTGTCGACTTGCAGGTGCGCGACTTGTAACGGCTTCCACATCACGCGATCAGCCCCGCAACGAGGCCTGCACCATTGGTGCCGCGACTAGGGTAATTCCGTCACGAAAAGATCGACGACCGGGCCGGTCGCTTCGATGTGCAGCCAATGCCCCGCCGCGATCTCGTGCACGTAGACGTGATCCGCCATCGCGTCCGCTCGCTCGCGATCGATCTTCCACACGGGGGACTTGCTAGCGATCACGAGCTCGAGGCGTCCGCGAGACGCGTCTCCCGCGACGGACCACAGATCCGTCGCGTAGTAACTCGTGAGGAGCTCGCGCAGGATCGCCGGGCGGAGGCGGTTCACGAACTGACCGTGGATCGGCACGAGGCTCATCGCGAGCCACTGCGCGAGCCCCTGATCGTGGCCCTCGGTCATCACGGCGCCGACGAAGGCTTCGCGCGTGGCCCAGCTCGTCGGCATCCGCTCGAGCATGCGCAGCACGCGGATCACGCTGTCGCGCTCGTCATCGATCGCACCCGGGCGCTCGCTCGGATTCGAGTCCAGCATCCAGGTCTGCGCGACATCGATGCGCGAGCGCGCGGCGAGCATCACCTTGCCGCCGAAGCTGTGCCCCGCGAGCGCGCGAACCTCGCCGAGCGACGCGGCGAGCGCGCTCACGTCGTCGGCGCACGCGTCGATCGTGTGCGGAGGCTCGCCGTTCTCGGACTTGCCGTGCGCGCGCAGGTCGACGAGCACGATGCCCCACTCGCGACGTTTGTCGACGATCTTGCGTGCGATGCCGCGCCAGTTCGAGCCCGCGCCGTAGATGCCATGCGTGAACAGCATCCAGCGATCGGGCGATCCGTCGCTGTGCGCGATGCGTTCGTGATGGAGACGCGCGGGCATGTGGTGACCATACCTCGCCGCGATCGAGCGTGCTCTACTCGCGCCGTGAGCGACGTGACGCGAATGACCGAACAGCTCGCGACGGCGGGCCTCGATCTCGTGCACGCGTTCGATGCGCACGCGATCGGCGAGCGCGCCCGCGCGGACGCGATCCTCGAGGAGCAAGACGCCCGCACGCCCGCCGAGCCGACCACCACGACGAACCGCGACGGCACCACGCGCATGGTCCTCGCGAAGCCGTCGCGCCCGCTCGCGAAGTGGACGCGGCTCGCGGACGGCCCTCGGCTCGGCTTGCTCGTCGGCAACACGCGCGCGCTGTGGTTGCCGTTCGTCGCCGCGCGCCATTCGTTGCCGCACACGGATCCGCTGGAAGCGTACGTCGAACGCACGATCGACGAGGTGGTGACGTCGAGCCACACGGAGGCGGTTCGCACTCACGCGTCCGATGTCGCTACGGCGAACCACGCATCCGCGGCGACCGGCACCACGGTCCTCTATTCGCACCAACGCTACGACGCGATGTTCCTTCCGTTTCAGCACCTCGCCGTCGCGACGGGGTTCGCGGCGATGAACGCGGCTGGACTCGCGATCCATCCGACGTACGGTCCGTGGTTCGCGCTTCGTGCGGTGATCACCGTCGAGCCGTCGGCCGAGCTCGCGATCCCCGCGCTCCTCGCGCCGATCGCGAAGCCCTGCACGTGCACCGGCGCGTGCGAAGCCGCCCTCGTGAAGGCACGCGGCGACCTCCGCGATTGGCGCGCCTGGCTCGCCGTGAGAGACGCGTGCACCCTCCGTGATCACCGCTACTCCGACGAGCAGATCCGCTTCCACTACGCCAGCGCGTGGCCGAAGGCGGCGCGACGTGACGACGGGTCTGGTCAGTAGCGGGGACCGCTGGCCCCGGCACCGTGCGCGAAACGCACGCGTTTGCACGAGTTGCGCGCGGCCTGTTGCTTGCAACCTCGGGAGTCGTGCGTTGGTTGCTCATGACCCTAGTGGCTTCGGGATGCGGATTCTCGATCGACACCGAAGGTCCGGTCACGGGCGGTGATGATGATCCGGGCACGGAGCCCGACGCGACCGTCACCTCGCGGATGTGCTCGACGAACGATCCATCGCTGCGGCTGTGCATCGACTTCGACGATGCCGCGAACCTCGCGAGCGACCAGTTCGCTCATCCCGTCGAGGCGATCGACCTGACGCCGATGCAGCGCTCGACCGGTGAGCCGGCGGTGGCCGTCGGCACGACCTCGCACGTGCACGTCGCCGAGACGCCCGACCTCGATATCCCCGACATGCTGACCGTGTCGATGTGGATCAAGTTCGACATCGGCGGCGTACCGATCTCGACGACGAGCAGCCGCTGGCTGTTCGACAACAACACCCAGTACTTCGCCGCGCTGCGCTTCGGCAGCGTGATCCGCTGCGGATCGGGCGCGGAGAACGCCGACTCGCTGCCGATCGAGCTCGATGGCGCGTGGCACCACGTCGCCTGTACGTACGGCCGCGACGAGATCCGCGTCTACGTCGACGGCGACGTCGGCGAGTGCGAGGGCGTGAGCGATCGTCCGATCCCGACGAACGGCGACGATGGCTTCGCGATCGGCGCGAATGTCGCCGGGTCACCCGGCGGACCCAAGTTCACCGAGCAGTTCATCGGCGGGATCGATGACGTCCAGGTGTTCGCGCGGACCCTGAGCTCGAGCGAGCTATGCGGCGCAGCGGGCCGCACGGGCTGCCGGACGACGTGCCTCTGACAGTCGAATGTCAGCGAACACGGGCGCCGGGATCTGCACCTGAACGAATTCTCAGACCATTGATGTACGCTGCCGTACCGTGGTCGCCGATGTCCTCGACGCTTTCCATCCGCTCGTCGCGGGGTGGTTCCGCGAGCGGTTCGGCGCCCCCACCGATCCCCAGCGCGATGGCTGGCCGACGATCGGTGCGGGCCACGATGTCCTGATCGCCGCGCCGACCGGCTCCGGTAAGACGCTCGCCGCGTTCCTCTCGTGCATGGACGCGCTCGTGCGCCGCGGGCTCGAGAACAACGGGCTCGATGCGCACACGGACATCCTCTACATCTCGCCGCTCAAGGCGCTGTCGAACGACGTCCATCGCAACCTCGAAGCGCCGCTCGCGGAGCTGCGAGCGTACGCGGCCGCGCGGGGCGTGGTGCTGCCGGACATTCGCGTCGCCGTGCGCACGGGTGATACGCCGGCCGGCGAGCGCGCGAAGATGGCGAAGCGGCCACCGCACATCCTCGTCACCACGCCGGAGTCGCTCTACATCCTGCTGACCACGGTCTCGGGACGCGCGGCGCTCTCGCAGCTGCGCACGGTGATCGTCGACGAGATCCACGCGATCGCGGGCGACAAGCGCGGCGCACATCTCGCGATCTCGCTCGAGCGCTTGGACCGCTTGGTCACGCAGGCCTCGGGCCGCACGCCGGTGCGCGTCGGACTGTCGGCGACGCAGAAGCCGATCGAGCGCATCGGCCGCTTGCTCGTCGGAACGCGGCGGCCGCTGCCGCACATCGTCGATTCGGGACATCGCCGCGCGCTCGATCTCGCGATCGAGATCACCGACGACGAGCTCGGCGCGGTCGCGTCGCTCGAGCAGATCGGTCGCGTGAACGATCGCATCGCGGAGCTCGTGCAGCAGCACCGCTCGACGATCGTATTCGTCAACACGCGGCGCATGGTGGAGCGCACGGCGGCCGCGCTCGAGCAGCGGCTCGGCGAGGAGCACGTCGTCGCGCATCACGGCTCGATGTCGCGCGCGTTGCGGCTGGCCGCCGAGGAGAAGCTGAAGTACGGCCGCGTGAAGTGCGCGGTCGCCACCGCGTCGCTCGAGCTCGGCATCGACGTCGGCGCGGTCGATCTCGTCGTGCAGCTCGGCTCGCCGCGCTCGATCGCGACGCTGATCCAGCGCGTCGGTCGCTCGGGCCACACGCTCGGCGGCACGCCGAAGGGCCGCTTGTTCGCGTTGACGCGCGATCAGCTCGTCGAGTGCGCGTCGCTCGTGCGCGGCGTGCGCAAGGGCAACCTCGATCAGATCACGCTGCGCGATGCGCCGCTCGACATCCTCGCGCAGCAGATCGTCGCGACGTGCGCCGCCGAGGACATTCGCGAGGACGATCTGCGCGACATGCTCCGCGGCGCCACGCCGTACGCCGAGCTGTGCGACACGAAGCTCGAGCAGATCCTCGAGATGCTCGCCGAAGGCGTCAGCGATCGCCGCGGTCGCGGCGGCGCGCACATCCATCGCGATCGCGTGACCGGAACGCTCAAGGGCCGCCGTGGCGCGCGGCTCGCCGCGGTCACGTGCGGCGGCGCCATCCCCGACAACAACAACTACGCCGTCGTCCAGTTCCCCGAGGAGATCAAGGTCGGCGAGGTCGACGAAGACTTCGCGATCGACTCGTCGGCCGGCGACATCTTCCAGCTCGGCAACACCGCGTGGCGCATCAAGCGCATCGAGATGAGCAAGGTCATCGTCGAGGACGCGAAAGGTCAGCCGCCGACCATTCCGTTCTGGTTCGGCGAAGCACCCGCGCGCACCGCCGAGCTGTCCGACGAGGTCAGCGATCTGCGCAAGGAGATCGATCTGCGGCTCGAGCGCGACGAACCGCTCGACGACATCGCCGCGTGGCTCGTCGCCGAGACCACGATGCCCGCGCGCGCGGCGCAGCAGCTGATCGCGTACCTCGCCGCATCGCGCATCGCGCTCGGTGCATTGCCGCGCAAAGATCTGCTCGTCGCGGAGCGATTCTTCGACGAGGGCGGCGGCATGCAGCTCGTCCTCCACTCGCCGCTCGGCGGTCGCATCAATCGCGCGTGGGGCCTCGCGCTGCGCAAGAAGTTCTGTGTGACGTTCGACTTCGAGCTGCAAGCCGCGGCCACCGACGACGGCATCGTGATCTCGCTCGGCCAGCCGCACAGCTTCCCGCTCGACACGGTGTTCGGCTACGTCCCGTCGCACCAGGCGGAAGAGACGCTGATCCAAGCGCTCCTCGATCGCCCGATGTTCGAGATCCGCTGGCGGTGGAACGTCACGCGCTCGCTGACCGTCCTCCGTCGCAAGGCGGGCAAGCGCGTGCCGCCGCACCTCGTGAAGATGCGCGCCGCCGACACGCTGTCCGTCGTGTTCCCGCAGGCGGTCGCGTGCGGCGAGAACATCTCCGGCCCGCGCGAGGTGCCCGATCACCCGCTCGTGTTCGAGACGATCCGCGATTGCCTCGTCGAGGCGATGGACCTCGAGGGCCTGCGCCAGATGATCGAGAAGCTCGAGCGCGGCGAGATCGCGGTGATGGCGCGCGACACCGTCGAGCCGTCCCCGCTCTCGCACGAGCTGATCAACGCGAACCCGTACGCGTTCCTCGACGACGCTCCGCTCGAGGAGCGCCGCACGCGCGCGGTCCAACTGCGCCGCGGCTTGCCCGCCAGCATTTCTTCGTCGGGCGTCGACGACGTGGGCGCCCTCGACGAAGCCGCGATCGCCGCCGCTGCCGAAGAGGTCGCTCCCACGGTCCGCGATGTCGACGAGCTGCACGACGCCCTGATGGCGCTATGGCTCGTGCCCGAGCCACTCGCGCTCTCGCTCGCCCCCGGTGCGCTCGATTGGTTCGAGGCGCTCACGTCGACGGGCCGCGCCACGCGCGTTCGATGGAGATCGCCGCACGGCTCGCTCGCCGATGATGGCGCACTCGATGGCGCGACCGATGGCGCACGTGATGGCGCACCTGATGGCGCGACCCATGGCGCACGTGGTGGCGCGACCCATAGCCCTATCGATATCGCCGCGTGGATCGCGACCGAGCGACTCGGCGCGCTGCGCGCGATCCTCGGCGCCGACGTCGAATGCACGCCCGCGATCGCCACGCCCGCGTGGGCCAAGGTTCCACCACGTGAGGAAGCGATCCTGCGCATCACGTCCGCGCACCTCGATCACCGCGGTCCCGTCACCGGCCCTGCCCTCGCCGCCGAGCTCGGCCTCCCCGTCGACGACGTGCTCGGCGCACTGCTCGCCCTCGAAGGCGATGGCGCGATCCTGCGCGGCTCCTTCACCGGCGCGCACGCCGCCGCTGCCCTCCCCGCATCCGCCCTGCGCGGCGGCACGTCGATGCGCGCTGCGATCACCACCGCGAACGAATCGTCGACGCTGCTCGCCCTCGAGTGGTGCAACCGCCGCGTGCTCGCGCGCATCCATCGCCTCACGCTCGCGCGCCTGCGCAAGGAGATCGAGCCCGTCTCCGCCGCGGCGCTCATGCGCTTTCTCCTCCGCTGGCAGCGCGTGGCCAAGCACACGCAGGTCATCGGCGCCGACGGGCTCGCGCGTGTGATCGAGCAGCTGCAAGGCTTCGAGACCGCCGCCGGCGCGTGGGAGCGCGAGGTCCTGCCAGCGCGCCTGTGCGGCTACGATCAATCGTGGCTCGATCAACTCTGCCTCGCGGGTCACGTCGTCTGGGCGCGCCTGTCTCCGCGGACCACGACCGTCGACGCCGCCGAGGAGCCCGATCTCTCGCCGCCGCCGAAAAAGAAGCCGAAGCCCGCCGACCCGACCGATCCGTACAACATCGCGGAGCTCGCGGCCGACGCTGCGTGTCGACAGGGCCTCTCGCGCGACGAGATCGCGGCCGCCGCCGCCGCCGCGCTGACCGGCGAGCGCGCGCCCGGCTACGGCGAGCAGATCATCGTGCAGCTCGTGACGACCTCGGCGCTGATGCGCCGCGCCTCCGAGCGCGCCGCGTACGACGAAGCCGCGAGCACGGCGCGATCGGCGAAGGACGACGACCGCCACGACGATCGCGACGACGACGTACGCGATGCGATCCGCGCCGCGCGTGACGCATTCGCGCGGATGCCCGCGAACGATCGCGCGCTGATCGATCGCGTGAACGCACGCGATGTTTCCGCGCCCGATCGCACGGACGACGCGACGCAACCCATCGACCGCACCGCCCCGGACGATGCCGCGAGCATCCTGATCGATCGCGCGAACGTCAGCGAGCGAACCAAGCACACCGACGCTACCGCCCGGCACCCCCACCGCACCGCCACACGCGACGGAGCTACTGCGCCGACAGCACGCACTCCCGTGACCTCAGAAGATTCGACGCAAAAGCGCAAAGGACACAGAGCAGAGATCGATCAAACCTCGTCGCGCGAGCCGGTCGCGATCCTGCGCGTCGGAGACGATCCCCAACCGGTCTCTTCACTGCGTCCTTCGCGTCTCTGCGTCGAACCTTCCGATCTGCCCGGTGCCGATGCGGCGATCGTGGACCCGGCAGATGCCGCGCCGATCGGTGTCCGCCGAACCGGCAATGCTACCGATGTCGATATCGACGATGCCGACGCGACCGTTCGCACGGGCGCGCTCGTCGATCGACCCAACACGCACCGCGCGAACGACAACATCGATCACCGCCACTTCGATCCGAAGAACCCGCGCGGTCACGTGGCGCGCGTGCTCGATCCGCGCGAGATCCTCGACGCCACCGATGCATCGTTCGAGTCCATCGCGAGCGCGCTGATCGATAGCGCCGATGCGCGGGATCGCACGCCGGCGCTATCGGCGATCACCAAGCCGGCGAAGCGCACCGCGCCAGGTCGATCGGCACCTCTCGCGCTGATGCTGCGCGCGGATGCGCACTGGCTGCGTGCCGCGGCGACGGTCAACGCGAGCGAGCCACCGGCGCTGTCTCCGCTCGCGACCGAGGTACGCGATGCCCTCGCCGCGCACGGCGCGAGCTTCCTCGGTGACCTCGCGAACATCGTCGGGTTGCCACCCGCGGAGATCGAGGACGCGTTGTGGGAGCTCGTCGGTGCGGGCATCGCGACGGCAGATGGCTTCGCGAGCTTGCGCGTGCTGGTCGACCGCAAGCGCGGCGAAGTGAAGTCCTTGTTCGACAAGGCGCGCGATACGCAGAAGGCGATCGCCGAGGCGGGCTTGCCGCCCGTGCGGAAGTGGCAAGAGGCGATCAAGAAGGCGCGCACGCGCGATCATCGCCGGCCGACGCACGCGCTGCGATCGCTACCGACGGCCGCGGGGCGCTGGTCGCTGTTGCCGGCGGCGAACGCGGCCGCGATGGATGCGGAGGCGAGCGCGCGCCAGCTGTTGCAGCGCTACGGCGTCGTGTTCCGCGATCTCGTGCAGCGCGAGTCGAGCTTGCCGCCGTGGCGGGACATCTTGGTCGCGTTGCGGCGGCTCGAGGCGCGCGGCGAGATCCGCGGCGGCCGGTTCGTGAGCGGCTTTGTCGGCGAGCAGTTCGCGCTGCCCGAGGCCCTCGAGGAGCTGCGCGGCGTGCGGAGTCCCGCACCGTCGCCGTGTGTCGCGCGCGTGGCGGCCACGGACCCACTGAACCTCGTCGGGATCCTGAGCCCGGGCTCGAGGGTGCCGGCGGTGGTCGGCAACGCGGTGCTGTTCGTGGACGGCCACGCGGTCGCATCGATCGAAGCGGGACAGTTGGTGCTGCGGGCACCGCTGCCGCCCGGAGCGCGGGTCGACGAAGATCTCGTCTACATCCCGCCGCCACGGCCCGTGCAGATCGCGCCACAGGCCGCGCTGCCTCTTTGAGGTGAATCGCGCATACTGCGGGCGTGCAGCTGCTGACGACCTGGCGCGGACGCTTCATCGTCGCGTTCTTGCTCGTCCAGCTGCTGTTGCCGCTGCGCTACTACATCGCGCATCGCGACCCGCACGACGAGAGGTTCGCGTGGCGCATGTTCTCGCCGATCCGCATGGCGAAGTGCACCCCGAGCGTGACGATCGATGGCGCGCCCGCGAGCTTGGGCACCGAGTTTCATGAAGCGTGGATCGAGATCGCGAAGCGCGGTCGGTTCGTCGTCGTCGAGGCGATGGGCAAGAAGCTCTGCGCGAAGTATCCGGGGAAAGAAGTCCACCTGTCGCTCGACTGCACGTACCTCGATCGCGAGCCGAGGTCGTACGGCGGCTACAACATGTGCAACGTGCCCGAGCTCTGATGGCGAAGAAGCGCAAACGAGCAGCGGCGAAGCCGAACGACACGCCGAAGAGCGAGTCCGCGAGGCACGAGCACGTGGCGGCGATCGGCTCGGCGAAAGCCAAGCCGGCGAAGCCCGCACCGAAGCGCGAGGATCCCGAGAGTCGCAGCTTCTGGTTCGGCTACGAGGTCGCGTGGGCGAAGCTCGTCGTCGCGCGGTTCGTCATCTTCGCGGTGCTCGCGATCGATGCGCTACTGCAGATCAGCCACGCGCCGCGCTATGGCGCCGGCGGCTTCAACGTCGCGCAGGTGCCCGGCTTGGACGACTTCGGCGCTGGACGCGCGAGCTTTGGCGTCGCGCAGCTCCTCATCGCGTACATGTTGGTGTTCGCGGCGCTCGGCGTGCGCACGCGCATCGTGCTGCCGATCGCGACCGCGCTCTATGCGTGGCTGTACTTCGGGAGCCAGCTGGATTCGTACCAGCATCACTACCTCGTCGCGCTCGTGTTGCTGCTGTCGTGCTTCGTCCCGTGGGAGCGCCCCGCGGACGCAGCGCCGAGCACACCGGTGCGAACGTGGGCGATCCGGTTGCTGCTCGTGCAGCTCGGCATCATGTACGTGTGGGCGGCGGTCTCGAAGATGGATCCCGCGTGGCTCGATGGCCGCACGCTCGAGCTCCAGATCTCCGGCACGATGCGATCGATCATCGACAACACCGTCGGGATCAAAGCCGCGTCGCGGTTCTCGTTGCTCGTCGAGCTGATCCTCGCGCTCACGATCTGGTGGAAGCGGACGTGGTTCATCGCGCTGCCACTCGGCGTGGCGTTCCACGTGGGCATCCTCGCGAGCGGCCTCGAGATCGGGTTGTTCGCGGTGCTCATGCTCGGGTTCTACGTGCTCGTGATTCCGGATCGCGCGTTCGTGTGGATCGGCGAGCTGCTCGTGCGCGTGGCCGGAGGTTCGATCGCCGCGCTCCGTCGCGCGCTCGCGAGCTGGATCGCGATCGGTGTCGCGCTCGCCGTCGGTGTCGCGCTGACCTTCCTCGTGCGCTTGCCCTCCGCGATGGCGGTCGGCCTCGGACTCGCGGGCGTGGTCGCGGCGCCGATCGCGATCACGCGCGAGCGCATCGCGGCCGCGGGGCTCGCACGCGCGCATCTGTTCGCGATGCTCGTGTGGCTCGTCGTCGACCGCGCGTCGGCGACCGCGTCTGACTACTATCGGTTCTGGGGCGGTAACGCGCGACGGCTCGGCGATCCGGCGACGTCGGAGATCGCCTATCGCAAGCTCGTCGAGATCGATCCGGAAGAGCCCGCCGGCCACTACCAGCTCGGGCAGATCCTCCTCGGTCGCGAGGACGTCGCGGCCGGGCTCGCTGAGCTGCACGAGGCACAGCGGCTCGAGCCCCACCGCGCGCGCGCGTTCCTCGCCGAAGCGCGGTGGCTCCTCGCGAAGGGCCGGCGCGACGAAGCGCTCGCGAAGGCGAAGGAAGCCACGTACGCGCAACCGAACCATCCGCAAGCGCGCCAGTTCCTCGACTCGCTCAACGGCGCCGCCCAGGCGCAGCCCGACGCCACCAACAAGGACGACGACTGATGCCGATCGATACCGCGATCGATCACGCGCTCGATCCCGCGCGCATGCACTCGCCGCGATTGACGCCCGCCGATGCGCCGCGCACGCGACAAGGCCGCGCGGACCTGATCGTCAAGCTCCTCGACGAGTACATCCCGGCTCCCTCGATCCCGCTCGATCACGCCGATGCATTTCAATTGCTCGTCGCGGTGATCCTGTCGGCGCAATGCACCGACGCGCGCGTCAACCTGGTCACGCCGAAACTGTTCGCGCGCGCGCCCACCGCCTCCGCGATGGCGAAGATGACCGCCGCGCAGATCATGCCGTTCATTCGCACGTGCGGGCTCGCGCCCGGAAAAGCGAAGGCGCTCGCGAAGACGAGTCGCCTGCTGGTGAAGCAGCACGCCGGCGAGGTTCCACGCGACATCGCCGCGCTCGAGAAGCTCCCGGGTGTGGGCCACAAGACGGCGAGCGTCGTCATGGTGCAAGCGTTCGGCGAGCCCGCGTTTCCCGTCGACACGCACATCCATCGCCTCGCGGGTCGCTGGCAACTCTCGCGCGCCCGCACCGTCGAGGAAGTGGAAGCGGATCTGAAGGCCGTGTTCCCGCGCGAGCGGTGGCACGACCTCCATCTCCAGATGATCTACTTCGGCCGCAGCTACTGCACCGCGCGCGGTCACGAGCGAGCGAGCTGCCCGATCTGCTGCTGGGCGATGTCGTCCGCGCGCGAACGCGCCGAGCAGCGTCAGGGGCTCAGCAAGCCCGTCAAGTCGAAGAAGAGAGCTACGCCTCGACGATCGTCTTGAACCCGCCCATGAACATGCGCTTGCCGTCGAACGGCATGTGCTCGCCCATCTTCTTCATCTCGGGGTCGTCCATGATCTCCTTGTTGATGCGATCGCGATCTTCCTTCGACTTGTAGGTGATCCACGAGAACACGACGACCTCGTCGTCCTTCAGCTTCACGCTCTGCGGGAACGACGTCACCTCGCCAGGCCTGACGTCGTCACCGACGCACTCGACATACGTGAGCGCTCCGCGCTCCTTCCACATCTTGCTCGCCTTCGTCGAGAACTCTTTGTACTCGTCGAGCTTCTTCTTCGGCACCGGCACCACGAATCCATCTACGTACATGATGTGTCCTCCAGGTCAGGTTCTTCAGGTGTAGCCACGCACGCGCGAGATCGCCGCTCGCGCACGGTGGATCTCACGCGTGCGATTCCGCGCCGTGAAAACTCGTGCAAGTTTCCCGCACAGCGCGGCAGCGAACGGCAACGCAGGCTCGACGGGAAACCTCCGCGCGCGGCGCCGGTCACAACGCCTCGATGCGCCGTCACACTGCCCTGCTCCTCGTCCTCCTCGTGTCCTCGCTCGCTGCCTGCATGGTGCGAGCGAGCCCCGCCGACAAGAGCGTCGAACGAACGCTCCCGCTCGCGACCACACCGAGCGCGCTCCCGCGCCAGCTACGCGTGGTGACGTTCAACGTGCACCGCGAGTCCCCGGATGTCGTCATCCGCGGCATTCGCTCGGATCCGACGCTGCTCGGCGCCGACGTGATCCTCCTGCAAGAGGTCCATCGCGTAGAGCCCGCCGCCGATCCGTGCAGCGCAGCGTGCGCGCTCGGCAAGGAGCTGCACATGTACGTGCACTACGCGCCGGGCCACGTGCAGGGCGACGGCACCGACGGTGTCGCGATCCTCTCGCACGCGCCGATCCTGTCGAGCGAAGTGCTCGAGCTCCCCGACATCGATGTCCACGTCAACAGCGGTCGCCGCGTCGCACTCGCCGCGACCATTCTCGTCGACGAGACGCCGGTCACCGTGTACGCGGTGCACCTGACGAACCGCCTCACCGTGAAGGAGCGCCTGCGCCAGATGCGCCCCGTGCTCGAGCACGCGAAGCAGAAGCTCACGCCGATCATCATGGCCGGCGACTTCAACACCAGCCCGTACACCTGGGTCGCCGGCCTCTTGCCCGTTCCGATCGGAACGCAAGACGATCACCTCGAGGACATGGTGCGCTCCTACGGCCTCGAGACGCCGGTCGCGTCGGTCAGCGCCACGTCGCGGTTCATGAACATGAAGCTCGACGCCATCTATACGCGCGGCTTCGCGACCTCGGCGTTCGCGACGTCGGATGCCGCCGGGGTATCGGATCACCTCGCGCTCTGGGCGAACATGGAGCTGCGCAGCTCCGTGACGAGCGCTAAGGTGGCCACGTGCAAATCGACATCTTCAGCGACGTCGTGTGTCCGTGGTGCTTCATCGGAACGCGTCGCCTCGAGCGCGTTCTAGCGGCACGCGGCATCACCGCCGACGTCACATACCGCACGTTCCTCCTCGATCCGAACACGCCGGCCGAGGGCAAGAACGTGCCGGAGATGATCCGCACGAAGTACGGTCGCGATCCCGCGCCGATGTTCGCGCGCGTCGAAGCCGAAGCGCGCAAGTCGGGCATCCCGCTCGAGTCGGCGAAGCAGCCGATTTCCTACAACACGGTTCGCGCACACACGCTGCTACGCCACGCGATCCCGCTCGGCACGCAACCGGCGCTCGCGAAGGCGATGTTCGAAGCGAACTTCCTCGACGGGAAGAACATCTCCGACCCGGCGCTCCTCGTGGAGCTCGCGTCCCAGCACGGCTTCACCGAGGAGCAGGCCGCGGCGCTTCTCGCCGATGACGCCGAGCTGGCCCTGACCCGGAAGGAGCACGACGTGCCCCGCAAGCTCGGCATCTCCGGCGCGCCGTTCTTCATCTTCAACGGCAAGATCGCGGTCTCGGGGGCGCAGCCCGAGGAGATCTTTCACCAGGTCATCGACGAGGTGGCGAAGTCCGCCTGACGATCACAGCGCCGACAAGAAGGCGACGAGCGCGTCCTTCTCGTGGTCGGTGAAGTTGAACGTGAACCGCTCGTTGTAGTGGTTCACGACATCCTTCAGCGTCTTCGCCTGGCCGGAGTTGAAGTACGGGCCACGCGACGACAGACCACGGAGCAGTGGCACCGCCATCTTGCCGACGTCCGACCACAGACCGGTCGCACCGGCGCGCCCGAGGTTCGTCACGACGCGCGTGGCGCCGGTCGTCTTGTTGCGCAGGTGAATCTGCACGAGGCCCGGGTCTGGCTTGTCGACGATGCCGATATCGAACAGCTGGTAGACCGATCGCGTACCGACGTTCGGGGCGTTGTGGCAGCCGGAGCAGGTTCCACCGTTCGCGTTCTCGCGGAAGTTGAAGATCTCCTGGCCTTCCGCGATCAGCGCGCGCCGCTCGGCTTGCTTGCGATCGCGACAGTTGTGGCGGCGACCGCGGTCGTACTCGCGATCCGCATCGATCCACGCGTCGAAGATGTCGAACACCTTGCGCGTCGTCGGTCCCGTCGACGCGTGGTTGATGCCCACGAAGAAGTCCTGGTTCGCGAGCTCGCGAGGACCACCGCGTGCACCGTCGTCGTCGAGGCGACCGGCGACTTCGTCTTCGATCTGAGCGAAGTAGTTGAACAACATGAAGTCGGCGGCAGCTTCCTGCTCCTCGACGGTGGGGACGTACGTCGTCGCGCCGTGGAACTGCGTGGCGCCGATGAACAGCGCCTTCGCCGTCGCGCGCAGATCCGGCTGTGGTCCCGGGGCCCACGTGACCGAGGTCTTCTGCGAAACGCTCGTGAGCGGGTTCGGCTTGCGATAGCCGTTGATCGCGGTGAGCGTGTTCTCGGGGCAGCTATACGGATCGTCGAACGATGTCACCTCGAACTCGGCGGTCGGCTGGATGCGCTGCTGACCCGCACGCACGCTGCCGCGCGTGAGGGTGAGCACCATTGCGTCCTTGCGCTTCCGCTTCGTCGAGATGTCCGAGTTGGCGCACTTGCCGTTGTCGAACGTGAACATGAACAACGGATCCGTTCCGTTGGTCTCGTCCCACATCTGCTGGGCAGCGGACGTCGTCCATCCACCTTCGAGGCCGTGGCACGACACGCACGTGCGCCCGTTGGTTCCGAGATCCGCGAAGAACGGGTTCGTCTGCTCGAGCTCGCGCAGCGTCCCGAGCGGCGTGTACGCCTCGGCGATGCCTGCTCCGTTGCGAACCTGTTGCGGTCGAAGGTGACGACCGCGACCGTTCGACGCTTGGTCGGTGGTGCTCTCGTCGGGCGTATCGCCGTCGACGGCAGACTCGACGCAGCCGACGGACATGAGGACTGTGATCGCGATCGGGACGGTAACTCTTCGCGCCATGTAGGAACCCCCGGTTGGTAAATCGAAGTTCGGAATCGGGTTCCGTGAGAGCACCGAACGTGCCGTCGCTAGCTGCGCGAGATCGCTGATCACGATCACCGCGCGGATGCTTCGCGAATGAAGCATTGCTTCATTCGCGATGCATCACGGCGCCATGCACGCTTCCGGTGCGAGCGTTGTCGGGCACTTCGACCATTCGTCGGCGATCGGCTCGCCCGAAAGCGACGTCAGGAATGCAACGAGATCGGTGATCTCGTCGTCGCTCAAGTAGAGCGGCCGGATCGCAGCATCGCGATGCCCCACGTATCCATCCGTGCCCGCACCTTCATTGTAGAAGGCGACTACGTCCCACAGATCCGTGAACCCGCCCGTGTGCATGTACGGCGCCGTCAGACCGACGCTGCGCAAGCGCGCGGTCTTGAACGCGCCGCAACCCGGCATCGGATTCGTTCCGCACACCATCGGAAGGTCCGCAGCGGCGACCGGCATGATGTTCGCGGTCAGCGACGCACCGTACTCGCGATCATCGCTGAACTCGCTGTTCGCGTTGAACGGATACGTCGACTGGAACGCGCCAGCGGTGATGAAGCCGTAGTCACGCGCCAGCGCACCCTGCGGCACGCCCACGTTGTGAAAGTCGAAGTCGCTGAAGTTCGGCCCGTTGTGGCACTCGTTGCATCCGGCCTTGCCGATGAACAGCTTCGCGCCGCGCACCGCCGACGGTGTCATCGCCTTCTCGTCGCCGTTCATGTACTTGTCGAACGCCGAGTTCTTATCGATCAGCTTGCGCTCGTACGCTTCGAGCGCCTTGCCGTAGTTCGTGGTGAACCGCCCCATTGCCTTCTGGTCCTCCGGTGCCATGGACATCCACGCCATCGATCGGAAGTTGCCGACGGGCGGGAACCGGACGGTATCGCTGAGGTCGGGCATCGGCCCGAACACCTCCTCGTACTGCGCGCGATACACCGGATCGCTGTAGATGTAGTGCGCCTGCTCGAGCGCGCTCGATCCGGTGTCGGCGATCACGGACCACACCGACGAGAACAGACCGCCCCAGTGATTCACGGATGGAATGAACGCGACGTTGAAGATCGTCGGCGTGTTGCGACTGAAGACCTGCGTGCCGAACACGGTGGTCGGCGTGCGGGCCTTCGTGTCTGCACCGCCCTGTCGCGTGTCGTGGCACGTGCGGCAGTTGCCTGCACCGCTGACCATGCGCTTGTCGAAGAAGAAGGTCTGGCCGAGCTTCGCGGCCTTCGGATCGTCCGCGTATCGGTTCGTCACGCTCGGCGGGATCGGGGTGCTGTCGTCGATCACCATCGTCTCGAGCGTCGCGCGCTCTTCGTCGGTGAGGTCACCTTCATCGGTGCATGCAGTGCCGGCGAGGCCCGCGACGATGCTCACCGACGCGAACCACGCCCAATGTTTGTTACTCGTGCTCATTGGTTTCTCCTTCGTAGATAGAAAAGTCGGTGTGCTCACTCGCCATAGCTGCCGTACGGGAGCCCGTCTTTCTTCGTGTGCGGCGACGAGCGACCCTTCTTGAGCTCGAGCTCGAGGGTGACGACGCCGGTGTCGCTGACCTCCGCGTCGGCCGCGACGGGCTTCGCGTTCGGTGCCCACGCCACCACGCGGTGCTTGCCCGCCGGCACGTTGGTCAGGCGGAAGAAGCCGTCCTTGCCCGCGCGCACGTAGTTGCCGTTCGGCACGACGAGGATGTGCGCGACCATCTGCGGGTGCATGTTGCAGTACACGCTGACGACGCCGGCCTTCGTCATCGTCACGGACTTCGAGTCTCCCTGCGGATAGCTGCCGAGATCGAACGAGTGGTCCGGCGTTACCGAGAACACGTTGTGGAAGATCGCGTCCATGTTCGGGAACGACACGGTGGTTCCCTTCTGCACGACGAGGACGCTCGGGACGAACTGCTTGCCCTCCTGCTTCATCGTCGCGGTGCCCTTCGTCGGAACGACGATGTCCTCGACGTAGACGATCGCGTCACCGACACCGGTGACCTTGCCGACGATCGTGCCCGCGCCTTCCGGTTTCGCGGGTTTCGGCTTGGGCTCCGCGATGCGCCGCGGCTTGGCATCGGTGAACCCGGCCGCCGCTTTGTCCGCGGCCTTGTCCGCGGCTTTCGGTTCGGCTGGCTTCGCGTCCGGCTTGGCCTCGACGACCGCGGGCTTCGCATCGGCGGGCTTCGCGTCGTCGGGCTTCGCGTCGGTGTTCGCGGCTTGCGCGTCGAACATGCCCTTGATCGATTGGAAGTACTGCTGCTGCGCTTTGACCAGCTTGTCGATCTGCTTCTGTTGTTCCTCGATCTTCTTCTCGAGACGGTCGACGTCGGCCTTCGACGCCGCCGCCGGCTTCTTCTTGGACTCCGAGCGCGCCTCGGGAGCGAGCGCGATGGAGAAGGTGACGATGGTGATGACCGCTAGCCAGGATGGTGTTGTTCGCATGGGATGTCCTTTCAGAAAGCCATCACGGCCGACGTCGTGATGACATCGTCGGGAATGCTGGGTGTGCCGCCGTACTCGCCGTTGTGCGAGAACTCCGCCTTCACGACGGCCTGCGGGTTGAAGATCAGGCGGAGGCCCGCCGTCGCGCGCCAGTTCTTGGTGATGTAGAGGCGCTCGGTGCTCTGCTGGACGAGCGCGTCGCGAATCTCGGCGCGTCCGAGGATGCCGATCATCGGCGTGAGGATGACGTCGGCCTCGACGTACCCACCGTTCTGCAGGTCGAGCGAGTACGCCATCGACAGCTCGTCGCCGGGTGCCTTGCCGCGGATCCACTGCGCCTTGAGATCCAGGCGCGAGAGATCGAGCTCCGCGTCGACGCCGACGAACCACATCTTGCCACCGCCGTCGCCGACGCCGTCTTGCGTTCCCCACGATCCGGACGGACCGACCTCGAGCGTACCGCTGCCGATCGGGAGCCGCAGCGCCGCGCGTCCCGACAGCGTCTTGAACGCGTTCGTGTCCGTCTCGCTGAAGAAGTGGAACTGCTCGGTACCGAACGATCCGTTCGTGACCGCGGCGGACACGATGATGTGATCGTCGAACAGCTTCGTACGCGCCTTGAGACCGACCGCAGTTCCGGTCGTGTAGCGCGCGATCAAGCTCGGCGTGATGCCGAACCGCTGCGATGCCTTGCGCGTCTTGTATTCGATGCCGAGCACCGAATCGACCTTGCCGACGAAGATCGACGTCTTGCCCGAGTCGGTGGGCATCCACTCGACCTGCGCGAGATCGACGTCGAACGAGTCACCGAGCGCGAACTCGCCCCCGGTCCGCGGCGTGAAGTTCACGCTCGAGGTGAACACCGCTTGCGATCCGAGCCCTGCCGTCACGTTGAGGTTCAGCTCGTTGACGAGGAACGTCGGCGTGCCCTCGGAGTTCACCTGATCGAGGCGATCGACGCCCGGCAGCTCGCCGAGGTCAGCGACGTCACCGCGCGAGTTCACCTGCGTGGCGAGAAGATCGCCGTAGAACACCCAACCGATGTCCTGATGCTCGGGAAACATCATGTGTGCGACATCGCGGCGAAGACCGGAGCCATCACCTTGCGTCGCGAAGAAGCCGACATCGCCGTAGCCACCGATCTTGATCGGGAACTTCGACTTGCGACTGCTCTCGGACGTCTGGAGTCGATTCTCGAGGTCCGTGATCTTGGACTCGAGCTCCGCCGTCTTCGCGTCGAGATCCACTTCTTCCGTGGGCTCGTCGGTCGCTTCGTCGGGTGCCGAGGGATCGGTGACCGTCTCGGCGGGGGGTGTTTGCGCGAGCGCGGGGCTCGCCAGGAACAGCGAACAAAGCAGATATCGACTCATGTGATCCTCCGAGGTGAACGAATCGCCGACAGCACGAACAGCACCGCGACCAGCACGAGCACCGGCGGCACGAACAGCAGCCACTCGAGCACTCGGAACCGCCTCTCTACGGTGTCGAGCGGGCTGACGAGTACGAGGCGGTGCGCCTGCGTGGTCTCCGGCAACTCGATGCTGCTCGCGACGTATCGCTGGCCATAGTTCGCGATGACGTGCGGAGATGCCGCGGCGGTCTCGCCGACGACACGCGCGAACACGTCCGCGATCAGCGGGTCTTTCGACGACGCCATCACGATCTTGTTCGCGAGGGCCGTCGCGATCGCGACGCCGGTCTGCTCGTCGACGGCGGCGAGGAGCGTCTCGTCGACCGGCTGACCGACCACGAGGTACGCGACGAGCGTCTCTCCATAGCGGACGGACTTGATGCTGAGGTCCATCACCTTTCCGGCGAGCGCCCACGAGCCGACCGCAGCGTCGTCGGTGTCGCGCGCCTTCTTGACGACAGCGGACGCCGACAGATCGAGCCCTTCGAGCTCCGAGGCGCCGGCTTGCGCGAACACCCGACCCTCGGGAGACAGGACGAGCAAGAAGCCCACCCGGCGCAGCTTCGAGAGGTCCTGCAGGATGTCGGTGACGGTCGCCGTGTCCATCCCTTCCGTCGCGAGCGTCGACTTGAGCCGCGGATCCTCGACGAGGACGCGACAGCTCGCGGTGAGGTTCGCCTGCGTCTGCACGCGCATCGCATCGAACACGCGACGCGCAGCGAGGACGTGCTGTGCGGCCTCGTCGACGACCGACGCCTGCAGCTGATTGCGCGCGACGAGCGTCCACACGGAGGTCACGGCGACGGCGAGCGCGATCACGAGGACCACGACCCACCCGCGCGTTCCAGGGCGCAGCGTTGGTTGGCTCGTCATCTGACTGCCGGCGATCCGTTGCACGATGCTGGGCGCGCGTTCCTGACTCGATGCGCGCGTTCCGTCGCTGGTCCGGAGCTGTAGTGATTGATCGTCCATGTCCACCCGAGTCCGCGTGCGATGACGCGGATCAGTTCGCGACGAGACGGTTGCCGGCGAGCTTCCACAGCTGATCGCCAGAGGCCGTCTCGAGTTGTTGTTGCACGATCGTCTTTCCCTCGACGACGATCCGCACTTCGTGCCTGCCACCGACGACGTCCACGACCTCGCCGGCCTGATACTCCGTGCCATCCACGAACACACTCGCGCCGCGCGGAAGATCCACGAGCACGAGCCGACCCAGCGATGGCGGAAGCACGAACCGCTTCGCCAGCGTGCCGGTCTTCGGTACATCGATCGCCTGCGCGATCGCGCCGTAGCCTCGAAGCTCGAGGCGAACGGTCACTTGCTTCGACGCCATTCCCGTCAGGGTCGCCGGCGTCGTGAGCCCCGTTGGCTCGCCGCCGATCGCGATCGCGGCACCGCTCGGTTCGCTCTCGAGAAGAAGCGCGCCGGGTCCCGCCGTAGCCGGTGCCGCGTTGCCGACGCTCGAGTCCGAGACTCCGTAGGCGATGACGCCTCCCGCGATACACGCGAGGATCACGGCGCCGATCGCGAACATGCGCGGCGAGAGTGGAAGGTGTCGCGCCGGGATCACCGGCTCGGGCGCTACGTTGGACGTCGATCCGGACGCGAGTGTCTCGAGCCCGGCGGCGAGCTCCGAGCGGACCTCGGAGCGCAGCTTCATCACGAGCGAGATATTCTGGCCGAGCGAGCGCGTCTGCGAGATCGCCCGCTTCGCCTCGGCGCGCTCCGAGCCGAACAGCTCCTCGACGATACTCGCGACAGCGCGCGTGTCGTACTTCGGCAGCGTCGTCATGAACTGCTCGAGCGCCGCGGCCATCTCGTCGGCGGTGTCGTAGCGATCCGCGGGCGATCGAGAGAGGGCGCGCATGACGATCGCGTCCAGCTCGCGCGGCACTTCGGAGCGATAGCGGCTCGGATGCGGAACCGCATCGTTCATGATCGCGTACAGCGTCGCCGCATCACTGGCGCGACCGAACAGGCGACGACCGGTGAGCAACTCCCACAGCACCACGCCGGCCGAGAAGATGTCGGAGCGCTGGTCCACACCGCGCGCGAGGATCTGCTCGGGCGGCATGTACGCGAGCTTTCCCTTGATCGTCCCCGTGACCGTCGCGGTCATGTTCGTCTTCGCGACGCCGAAGTCGATGATCTTCACCTCGCCGCCGTACGTCAGGATGATGTTCGCGGGGCTGACGTCGCGGTGAACGAGGTTGAGCGGACGCCCATTCGTGTCGGTGAGCTGGTGCGCGCAGTGAAGACCCGCGCACAGCTGCGCGACGATGCCCACGGCCACGTGCAGCGGTAGGCGCTGCCGCGCGTGCGAGAGGCGGCGGAGGATGCCGCGCAGATCCTCGCCCGGCAGGTACTCCATCACCGTGTAGTACTGACCGTTGACCTCGCCGAACTCGTAGGTGCGCACGATGTTCGGGTGATCGAGGCGCGCTGCGATCCGCGCTTCGTCGATGAACATGCGGATGAACTGCTCGTTGTCGCTGAAGTGCGGAAGCACGCGCTTCAGCACCACGACCTTCAGGAAGCCCTCGAGGCCTTGCTTGACGCCGAGGAACACCTCGGCCATGCCGCCGATCGCGATCTCTCCGACCAGCACGTACTTCCCGAAGTGCTCACCATGAATCTGATCAGAATCCGAATCTGATTGATTGATCGGATTCGTATTCTCGAAGTCCGTGGCCTCGCACACCGAATCGTTAGCGATATGTGAATAGTCCGTCATCGTGCGATCGTCTCGATTCGACTCCCGCGTCCCACCCGCGGCGACCGGTTCCAGAGCAGATCGCGTGCCGTTCGCAACCTCGCGAGATCGCGAGAGCCGACACGACGCGAACGAATCACCCGGTCTCGGGGTAGCCGTGCGTTAGGAGCACGATCCGAGGGCAGTTCGCGGTGTTGCGGCGACGCTTCATTCCTGAAGCACTGCTTCGTTCACGCAGCATCGCCAAAGGTCCCTTCGGGGTTTTCCCGTAATCCTCCCGACTACGCGCGGTGGAGATAACGGATATTTCTATATGACATCGAGACTTCGATTCCGAAGGATGCGTCGACATCGAATCAGTTCGTCTTGACTTAACGGCGACAGTCGTGCGCATTAGAGCGAAGTGATGTTTCGTATGGTGGTGAGTCCTGCCATCGCAGCACTCGCGATCTCGTGCGCCGCACCCGGCACCGTGGTCGAGGAGAGCGAGCGTCCAGCCCTGTCGACGGCGCCGCTCAGCAGGTTCATGCGGGAAGAGGTGAACGTCCCGTTCTCGTTCGTGATGCTCGAGACCGCGAGCGCGCAACGCAATCGACGGGTGCACAAGGCAGCGTCTCTGCTACGCGAAGCAGCCCGCGACCTCGCGCAATGGTCCGATCCGCCCGTCGACAGCGTCGAAGGCCGCGACGTGTTCTTCGCGTATGCGCAGAACCTCGAGTTCCATGTCGCGCGACTCGAAGATGCCGCGGCTCATCATCAAGAAGAGGAGTCGGCCGACACGGTCGAGGAGATCCGCCAGACCTGTAACCACTGCCATCGCTTCTTCCGTCCAGCGAGTCTGATCTCGCCGGATGTCGCGTACGACTGGTACGCGCTCGAGCTTTTTGGAGGTGCCCCATGAGTCGTTTCACCACCTCTCGACGAGCAGCGCTCGCTCTCGTCCTTTCCTGCAGCGCGTGCACGAAGGCTCCCGCGCCGCCGACGGAGAAGCGATCTGATGCGGGCATGGCCGCGCTCGCAGCGTTGATGAAGAACCAGATCAACCCTGCGTTCTCCAAGCTGACGTTCCTCGTGTTTCACGCGGAGGAGCTACAGGAGGATCCGAACGCGGTCCGCGCGGAGCTGCAGCGCTTCGCGACGATGCTGCGAGGTTCGATCCTCGAGCTCCGCGATTGGAAAGAGCTCCCCACGCAGTCACGCGAGGGTCGCGACGTGTTCTACACGTACGCCGCCAGTGTCGATCGCCAGGCACAGACGCTGTTCGACGCGATCCAGCGCAAGGACAACGACACCGCCGTCGCGCAGATGCAAGACATCGCCGACACCTGCAACAACTGCCATCACTTCTTCCGCCTCGAGATCGAAGACTCGGTGGTCCCGCGCTAGTAGCGGCCGAGCTTGAACTGCTTGGTGACCGTTCCGGTCCGCGGCACGTCGACGGACTCGGTCAGCGACGTGAAGCCCGGCAGATCGAGGCGGATCGTGATCTTGTCCCCGGTGAGCGCGGTCAGGGTCGCCGGCGTCTTGAGACCGGTGGGCTCTCCGTCGATCGAGATCGCAGCGCCCGCCGGCTCGCTCTCGATCTGGAGCGCCGCTTGCGGGACGGCCTTCGCTGGCGCGTCTGACTCGCGGCGGTTGCCGTACACGAAATAGAGGACGCCGCCGGCGATCGCGAGCAGCATGACGAGCGCGAGCAGCGTCGCGAAGCCACGGTGCGGCTCCGGCTCTGCGAGGATCTCTCGCGGTGCGCTCCCCGCCTTGGTCGCGAGTGAATCGAGTTGCTCGGCGAGATCCGTACGGACGTCCGTCCGCAGCTTCATCACGAGCGAGATATTGCGTCCGAGCGACCGCGTCTGTGCGATGGCGCGCTTCGCCTCGGCGCGCGTCGAGCCGAACAGATCCTCGAGCACGCGTGCAGCCGCGCGGCTGTCGTACTTCGGTTGGCCTGCGAGGAATCGCTCGAGGTCCATCTCCATCTCTTCCGCGGTGTCGTAGCGATCGACGGGGGTGCGCGAGAGTGCACACATCACGATGCGATCGAGCTCGGGCGGCACGTCGGGGCGCAATCGACTCGGCGCCCGGATCGGCTCGTTCATGATCGCGTAGAGCGTGGCCGCCTCGTTGTCGCGCAAGAACAGCGGGCGTCCGGTGAGCAGCTCCCACAACACCACGCCCGTCGAGAACACGTCGGAGCGCTGGTCGACGCCGCGCGCGAGCAACTGCTCCGGCGACATGTACGCGATCTTTCCCTTGATCGTCCCGGTCTGCGTCTCTGTCGCATTGGTTTTGGCGATGCCGAAGTCGATGACCTTCACCTCGCCGGTGTAGGTGACGATCACGTTCGCCGGATTGACGTCGCGATGGATGAGGTTGAGCGGTCGCCCCGACGTATCCGTCAGCTGATGTGCAAAGTGGAGCCCCGCACATACCTTCGCGACGATGCCAGCGGCGATGTGGAACGGCATCTGTTGATGTGCGAACGCGAGCTTGTCGAGGCACTTCGCGAGGTCTTCACCGGGCAAGTACTCCATCGCGGTGAAGTAGTGCCCGTTCACCTCGCCGAACTCGTACGTTCGAATCAGGTTCGGATGCTCCAGCCGCGCTGCGATGCGCGCTTCGTCGACGAACATCTGGACGAAGCTCGGGTTACCGCTGTACGCCGGCAACACACGCTTGATCACGACGGCCTTCTGAAAGCCCTCGAGACCGCGGTTCACGCCGAGGAACACTTCTGCCATTCCACCGACGGCAAGCTCGCCGACGATGAGGTACTTTCCAAAGCGCTCGCCGACCAACGTCGTGTCCGGCGCTTCTTGCTCGTCGACCGATCTCTCGCTGGTGACCGGTCCGATAGAGATCTCGGGATCCGATGGCTCGGAGTCCCACGACTGCATTTGTTTTGTCACCCGCGATTTACGCTACCTGTTGGTCGATTCTGTTTAGAAGTGAAAAAGCATGATTCTGCTCGTCGTGAATATGACGACTCGCGATTCTTACTGACGGTGTGTGTGTGCCTCGATCGATCATCATCGTTTCTGTGATCCCGACGACGATTCCACCTCGGTGTGCATGCATTCTGTAAACGCGACGACGCTTCTACAAGCTGATAAGCCGTAGCAAATTACGGCACTTTATCTTTGGAGCGCGATGCTTCACTCTCTGCTCAATTGATGTCTCCAGCTGCTGAACGCATCGAGCGCATCGCTCAACGCATTCCAGTGTTCTCCCCCGTCAGCGCATCTGGCATCCCGCATTGCTGGATGACCAACATCAGCGCCGGCGGTATGGGGCTCACGGGATTGTTCGAGACTGCGTCCGTCCCGCATCGCGGCGACGACCTAGAGATCGAGTTCGGTCTAGATACCAATGCGCCTTCGATCCGCGCCGTCGCTCGGATCGCGTGGACGAGTCGGTTGCACGCCGGCGGACGGCTCGGGTTCGGCGTTCAGTTTCGCGAGGTGTCGCAACAAGGTCGTGCGCAGCTCGCGGTGTTTCTCGCCGAGCATCGGCCTCGCGTGATCGTCGCGGCGGCATCGGCGTCGGAGCGCGCGCTCGTGGAGGAGTGTCTCGAGACGCATCGGCTCGAGCTGGTCGATGTCGTCGCGGATCTCGATCCCGCGCTGCTTCGCACGAGCTCGTCCATCTTGTTGTTCGGTGATGACCTCTCGCGCGTGACGTCGTTCCTCGACGCGCTCCACGATGCGCGCAAGGGAGCGGGCATGGGCATCGAGCTGCCGCTCGCGCCGGTCACGTTGATCACGAACCTCGACGCGGAGCAGCTCGCCGACGCCGACAAATTCTACGAGGTGCTGCGCGCTCCGGTGGATCGCGCCGCGTTGGTGCAAGCCGTCGAGCGTAGCTGCGAACGGTGGGCGCTCGAGCTCGAGCTCAAGTGGGCCTCGCTGCAGCTCGAAGGACTCGCCGCGCCTCCCGTACGCCAACGTCCGACGGTCGCGCCGTCGCCGCCTCCACCCGCTGCGCGTAGCTCGATGATCCGCGTGAGCGAGGTGATGGAGCGCGTGTACGAGCTGATCGAGACGGTCGCCGTCCACGATGTTCCCGTGCTGCTCACCGGCGAGACGGGCACCGGCAAGGAGCTCGCAGCGCGCGAGATCCACGCGCTCAGCCGCCGCGCGGACACGCCGTTCATCGCGCAGGACTGCGGCGCGCTGACCGAGACGCTGCTCGAGAGCGAGCTGTTCGGTCACGTGCGCGGCGCGTTCACGGGCGCGACGACGGATCACCCGGGTCTGTTCCAGATCGCCGACGGCGGTACGATCTTCCTCGACGAGATCCAGAACACGTCGCCGGCGCTGCAGGCGAAGCTGCTGCGCGTCGTCCAGGAAGGCGAGGTCCGTCCTGTCGGTGGAACGAAGCCACGCCGCGTCGACGTCCGGTTGATCGCGGCGTGCAACGTGGATCTCAAGGAAGCCGTCGCGCAGCGAATCTTCCGCGCCGACTTCTACTACCGGCTCAATCGCTTTCCGATCGCGCTGCCGCCGCTGCGCGAGCACTCCGACGACATCCTTCCGCTCGCGCGCTACTTCGTGCAGACGCTGTGCGCCGTCCTCGGTCGCGCCGAGCAGCGCCTCGAGCCGCGGCTCGAAGCAGCGCTGCGTTCGTACGCGTGGCCCGGCAATATTCGCGAGCTCAAGAACACGATCGAGCGCGCGATGCTGCTGACGAAGCCGACGGAACCGCTCCGCTGGGACACGCTCCCCGAGGAAGTCCGCGTGGGCAGCGCGAGCGCACCACCGATCGACGGCCAGGGTTTCGAGGCGCGCGTCGCCGAGTTCGAGCGCTCCCTCATCATGGCGGCGCTCGAGCGCAACGACGGGATCGTTCGCCGTGCCGCGCGAGACCTCGATCTCAACGCCGTGACGCTCGCACGCAAGATGCGCCGGCTCGGCCTGAGCACGTAAATCCGCAGCAAATACTGCACAGTATAAATTTCATCGAACTTTGCTCTTGCGGTCTGCGCGCGGAATGAATATTCATTCCTCCACGTTCATGACGACGCCGACGACCACGAAGACCGCCGCTCGCGAGAGCAAGCGGGACCTGGCGAAGGATGCGTCGGCGCTCACGATCGAGTCCACGTCCGAGCCGAAGTCGGAGCCCAAGACGAAGACCGACAAGCGTGACGCGAAGGGTGACAAGCGCGAGGCGATCCTCGATGCCGCCCTGGACCTGTTCGTCGAGCGCGGCTTCTACGGGACCGCGGTCCCCGAGATCGCGGACGCGGCCGGTGTCGGTGCCGGCACGATCTATCGCTACTTCGAGTCCAAGGAAGCACTGGTCAACGCGATCTATCGCCAGCAGAAGCAGCGCTTCGCGAGCGTGGCGCTCGCGGACTTTCCCAACTCCTCGACGAGAGAGTTGTTCCGAACGATGTGGATGCGGATGGCGAAGTTCGCCACCGAGAATCCCAAAGCGTTCGTGTTCATGGAGCTCCACCACCACCAGCGCTATCTCGATGCCGAGAGCCGGGCGCTGGAGCAGCGGATGCTCGAGCTGTTCTCCGGAATCGTGGTCGCCGCACAGGCGCGCCGCGAGCTCAAAGCGGGTCCACCGCGGTTGCTCATGGGCATCGTGTTGGGCGCGTTCGTCGGCGTCATTCGAAGTTGCGTCGAGGTCGAGCAGTCGCTCGACACCGCGGACTGGGCGCTCGCCGAACAAGTCCTCTGGGAAGCCGTTCGCGCGTAGCCCTGCTTTCGGGTCCGCGCGTCGCCGTTTCGTTTCGCATCCACCCAAATCCCCTGTCTCTATCTCGCCTTGCACCGGAATGAACATTCATTCCCCTAACGTCTACACGGAGCCACGCACATGTCGAACACCTCGAAGATCGTCCTCATCACTGGCGCTACCGCGGGCATCGGCCGCTTCACTGCACTGCACCTCGCGAAGCGCGGCCACCATGTCATCGCGAGCGGTCGCAAGGTCGCCGAGCTCGCGAAGCTCCGCGAAGAAGCCGCCGCGATCGTGCTGCCGAACGGTGACAAGGCGAAGCTCGACACCGTGATCCTCGATGTCACGTCGCAGACGTCGATCGCGGCAGCCGAGCTCGAGGTCGAGAAGCTCACGAACGGCCGGGGGCTCGACGTGCTCGTCAACAACGCGGGCTTCGGCATCCTCGGTCCCACGTCGGAGATCGGCGACTCCGAGATGCGCCGCCAGTACGAGACGAACGTGTTCGGCTTGATGAACGTCACGCGCGCGTTCCTCCCGAAGATGCGCGAGCGCCGCTCGGGCCGCATCGTCAACATCTCGAGCCTCGGTGGCCGCATCACGCTGCCCTACTTCGGCGTCTACAACTCGACGAAGTACGCGATCGAGTCGCTGTCCGATGCGCTTCGCTTCGAGCTCCGCCCGTTCAACATCGACGTCACTCTCGTCGAGCCCGGCGTGATCCGCACGAACTTCGAAGCCACCGCCGTCGACGGTCTCGACCGCTTCGCGAGCACGCCGTACGGCGCCGCGATCGCGAAATACGAGAAGATGTCGAAGCAGGCCGACAAGTTCGCGTCCGATCCGATCGTCGTCGCGAAGGCGATCGCCCGCGCGGTCGAAGCGCGCCGTCCGTCCGCACGCTACATGGCGCCGTTCTTCTCGAACCAGATGGTGATGATCATGAGAGCGATCCTCCCGCAGCGCGTGTGGGACTGGGCGATGCGCTCCGTTGCCAACCTCGACGCGAAGACGCTCGGCACCACCAAGCCCGCGATCGACGTCACCCAGGCCCCGACCGTGACGCCCGCAACTCGCACGGCGACGACCGAAGTCCGCGCGAACTAGCTCTGCTAGGTTCCCGGCATGGCCGTGCGCTGTGTCGTCCCCCTCTTGGTGGCCCTCCTTGGCTGCCAGCAGAATCACGGCCCGACGCCCGCCGAGCTCACCGATCGATCGTGGAGAGCCCACGCAGCGGTCGTCGCCGCGGGCGAAGCCGCGAAGACCTGTGCCGAGGCAGGCGCCGCGATGCAGCGCGAATTCCTCGCGCGCCGCCAGGCCTTCGTGGACGCGATGGCGCTCGACAAGGACAAGGCGAAGCTCCAGGAAGCCACCGACTTCATCGAGAAAAACGAAGGTCGCTACAACGACCTCGAGACCCGGATGACCGCGCTCTCCGAGCGCTGCGCCGACGAGCCCACGGTTCAGGCCGCGTTCGCCCAGATGTCGAGTCCGTGACGTGACGCGGCCGCGCCGGCCGAGTAGAGTGCGCGCGCCATGGCCGACCAGGACGACGATTTCGCCTCGATGTTCGCAGAATCCGAGAAGGGCGCTCCACGACAAAAGCGCCCGAAGGTCGGCGACATGGTCAAAGGCAAGATCATCTCGCTCGGCAAAGACGCCGTGTTCGTCGACGTCGGCGGCAAAGCCGAAGGCGTCCTCGAGCGCGAGCAGGTCACCGACAAAGAAGGCGCGCTGCTCGTCAAGATCGGCGACGTCGTCGAAGCCCGCGTGGTCGCCGATGCCGGCGGCGTGCTCCAGCTCCGCACCAAGGTGGGTCGCGGACCGCAGGCCTCCGCCGAGCTCCAGCAAGCGTACGACCTCGGTATCCCCGTCGAGGGCACCGTCACCGAAGTGATCAAAGGCGGCGTCTCCGTCGATGTCGCGGGCGTGCGCGGGTTCTGCCCCGCATCGCAGATCGATGCACGCTTCGTCGAGGATCTCTCGAGCTACGTGGGCCAGAAGCTGCTCTTCCGCATCACGAAGTACGAGCCGCGCAACCTCGTGCTCTCGCGCCGCGCCCTCGTCGAAGAAGAGAAAGAGAAGCTCGCCGCCGTCACGCGCAAGAAGCTCGAGATCGGCCTCGTCGTGCGCGGCAAGGTCGTCGGCTTCAAGCCGTTCGGCGCGTTCGTGGACATCGGCGGCCTCGAGGGCATGCTGCACGTCTCCGAGCTCGGCTACTCGCGCGTCGAGAAGCCCGAGGACGTCCTCAAGCTCGGCCAAGAGGTCGACGTCGCTATCCTCAAGATCGAGCCGGGCGAAAAAGGTGAGCGCATCTCGCTATCCCTCAAAGCGCTCGCGAACGATCCGTGGAACGACGCCACCGCACACCTCCGCGAAGGCGCACGCGTCAAAGGCAAGGTCACGCGCCTCCAGCCGTTCGGCGCGTTCGTCGAGCTCGCACCCTCCGTCGAGGGCCTCGTCCACATCAGCGAGCTCGGCGCGGGCCGTCGCATCCAGCATCCCAAAGAAGTGGTGTCCGTCGGCCAAGACGTCGAAGCCACGATCCTCGCGGTCGATCACGAGCGCCGCCGCCTCTCGCTCTCGCTCGCGGCCTCCAAGGACGGAAGCCCCGAGGACATCGCCGACGTGGCGAAGGTCCAAGCACAGACGCAGAGCGCGAAGCTCGGTACGTTCGGGGACCTCCTCCAGAAGGTGAGAAAGAAATGATCCGCTCCATCGCACTCGCCATCGTCCTCGTCGCTTCTGCGTCCGCGTGCGCGAAGAAGAAGGCGCCGATGTCTCCCGCGAACTCCGCGACCGAGAGTGCCGCCCCCGCCGGTGCCTCCGACGGCAGCGAAGTGAAGGACGAGAACAAGCCGGACGATCCGGACGACGCGCAGAAGATGGGCGCGGATCCCTGCGACGGCGGCGAGTAGCCCGCGTAGCCTCGCCGCGCGGCTCGCCCATGGGTTCAGTTGGGCCGCGACGTTGGACTTCGTCCGGACCGCCCGGATCGGCCACGGCGCTGCTCTCACCGATCGGTCGAGAGGCGACCTCGAACGCCGATAGCTTCTGCCCCGAAGCAGCTCGCGCACCGTTGCAGACGGAATCGCGGCACCATGAACGCATGCGCCTCGGGTGGCTCGCAGCTTCACTCGCCTCGCTCGCGATCGCGTGCGGCGACGATTCGTCCTCGACGGGCGATGACGCTCCGCCCGGAGATAGCGGCCCGGTCACCTCGTGCGACCCGCCCGGCAAGTTCGGCGTGCCGACGAACACGTTCGATCTGCCCGCGAACGGCGACGGCATCTACTACATGGATCTCCAGGCGGCGTTTCCGAACGTCGATTGGATGACGCTCGACCGGCTGTATCTGCCCGCGGGGCAGTGGAAGAACGTCTATCTCGGCAATCTGCCCGTGCGTACCGCGGAGCGGCCGCTGGTGATCACGAACAAAGGCGGCCAGTTCTTCGTCGGCAAAAATCCGACGGGCAATTACATCTGGACGTTTGGCGGCGGCGCGAACTGGATCCTCACGGGTCGCTACGATGCCGAGTCGCAGACGGGTGATGCCGCGTTTGTCGGGCACGCGTGCGGCAAGTACGCGGAGTCGGCGGGGGCGTACGGCATCATGTCCGACGACGAGTACGCGCTCGGCGCTCCGTACTTGCACATGGGCATCTCCGTGGGTGGTGGCGCGACGGACTTCGAGATCGAGTACGTCGAGGTCACGCGCAGCGGGTTCGCGGGCATTCGCTTGTACAACGATCACGCGATGGCGCAGCCGATGCGCAACGTGCGAGTGCACGACACGTACATTCACGACACCGACGGCGAGGGGTTCTACTTCGGGTGGACCGGGACACCGCCGAGCAATCTGTTCGCGGGGCTGCAGATCTACAACAACCGGATCGTGCGCACGGGCAACGAGACACTGCAGATCCAGGATCTGGGAGATGGATCGAGCGTGCATCACAACACGTTCATCTCGGGCGGCCTGCATTGGCTCGATAACGGGCTGGGCCGCTATCAGGACTCGAACTCGCAGGTGTTGGTGCGCGAGGGGACGATCGATTTTCATCACAACGTGTTCATCGACGGCGCGGGCACCCTCCTGAGCTTCTTTAGCTCGCCGCAGAGTGGAGATGGCGAGCGGCACGTGTCGTTTCACGACAACTACTTTTCGGATGCCGCGAGCCTCGGCGTGTATCTCAATGGGACGAGCGGCGCGGGATCGACCTTCACATTCGAGAACAACGTGTTTCGCGGGCTCGACTTCGCGTACGGGCCGGTCGACACGAACGATCCGAATGTCGTCGCGAGCAAGAACGGTTCGTTCATGGCGCCGACGACGTTCGTGAACAACAAGTGGTTCGGCACCGATCGGATCGTCGGTGCGATCGATGGTGGCGACGGCACGAGTGGCAACTACACGCTGACCGGGAATCTCCACGAGGATGGCGGAGCGATCGAGCTCGTCGATGGTCCGTGGACCGAGGGCGGACATCACCTCACGTGGTGGTCCGCGACCGTCACGGTCAACGGCGGCAATACGCCGGTCACGTACCACGCGGACGATGTCGTGGTGCACGGAGCCGCGCCCACCTTCTATCGCGCGACGGGAGACACGACCGCGACTCCGGGCAGCGGTGGGATGTGGACCGAGCTGCCGCGCGGTAGCGACGACGTGCGCGTGAAGGCCGGGACCACGTACGCTGGGTACGGGGTGCAATAGCGCGTCACATCTGGCCCGGCCGCGGTCTGTCACTTCATGTTCACGAAGCCGCTGTACAAGATGACCGGCAAGGAGCTGGAGATGGCCGCGAGATCAGGCCCGAACCCCGAGGCACTTCTCGCACTCTCCGTGATGGTCGCGCAGGGATGGCGCGGCTGCGATGGAGACGAGGACCGAGCCCTCGAGCTCGAGAAGCAGGCGGCCGCGATGGGCCATCCGCGCGCGCTCTGCAAGCTCGGGGATCGCTATGCGCGCGGCAACGTGGTGGAGGAGGATCACGCGGAGGCGATCCGGTGGTGGCGGCGAGCGGCCGAGGCGGGGGACGTCGGCGCGATGACGAATCTGATCGATCTGCGCGATTCCTCGGATCCGCGGGAGGCCGCGGAGGGCGAGCACTGGCTGAAGATCGCGGCGAGCCGCGGGCAGCCGTACGCGGTGAACATCGTCAATGGTGGATCGCCGAGCTCGATGGCCTACTTCGCGAGCCTCTCGCTCGAAGAGATGGCCGCGCGAGCGCCGGCACCGTCGGGCAACGAGCTCACGTGGCAGGCGGATAGCGTGAAGGCAACGTTGCGCCAGATGAACGACTTCGTCGGCCTGTTCGTCGAGCGGCTGCGCGCGCATTTCTTCGACGTGCACACGACCACGACGATCGATGGCGACGACGCGGACTTCCCGCAGCCCGATCTCGCCGAGGTCGAATCGCTGGTCGCAGAGGAGAACACGATCGAAGTGATGATCTATGCGGGGCCCTTGCACCTGCAGATCAATCTGTTCCCCGGCGACACGTGGTCGATCGATGCATCGTCGTTCGAGCCGCATCCGTCGCCGCCCGAGCAAGCGTGGCTGAAGCTACAGATCAGCGAGACCGTGACTCAGGTCGGCCTCCGCCTCTGAAGTTAGAGGCGGACGTACTCGAAGTCTTCGGGCAGCCCGTTGATGCCTTTGATCGGCGGCGCGATCCAGTTCGCCATCTTGCCGCGCTCGTACACCGGCTTCATGAGGCTCTTGATGTACGTCTCGTCGGCGGCGTTCGGCAGCCACTCACCGCGGCGCGCTTCGAACGTTGCCTGGTCGAGCATCTGCCCGTCGGGGGTGAAGTAGCTCCCGGACCACATGCCGATCTGGCGGTGGAACTTGTGCGACGGCAGCTTCAGCTCGAAGTCGATGCCCTCGTCCTTGATCGTCTTGTTCCACCGATCGACGCCGCGCTGACAGTCCTTGATGTACTCGGTGCGCAGCACCTCGTTGAGCGCGTTGCGCATCGGCACGTCCTTGTGGACGACCTTGCCGCCCTCGAGCACGTCCATCGCGAAGTGCGAGCCCACGAGCTTGTGCTCGTCGTAGCGATCTTCCTTGTACCGACCCTTGATGCCCGCGGCGAACGCATCGGCCGCGTTCGAGGACACCTCGCCGCCGAACAGATCGAGCGACAGCGAGTACCAGAGGTTCGCGTACTTCTGCACCGTCGGCAGATCGATGCCGCCGAGCGACCGCGGATCACCCTCGCTCTTCTTCATCAGCTCGCACGAGCGCTTCACCACGCGCTGCACGCCCGTCTCGCCGACGAACATGTGATGCGCTTCCTCGGTGAGCATGAACCGGCACGTGCGCGCGAGCGGATCGAAGCCCGACTCGGCGAGCGCGCTTAGCTGATACTTGCCGTCGCGATCCGTGAACATCGTGAACATGTAGAACGACAGCCAGTGGCTCGTCGGCTCGTTGAACGCGCCGAGGATGCGCGGCTTGTCGACATCGCCCGAGCGGCGCGCGAGCAGCTCTTCGGCTTCCTCGCGGCCATCGCGGCCGAAGTACGTGTGCAGCAGATAGACCATCGCCCAGAGGTGGCGGCCCTCCTCGACGTTCACCTGGAACAGGTTGCGTAGATCGTAGAGCGACGGCGCGGTCGCTCCGAGATCGCGCTGCTGCTCGACGCTCGCGGGCTCGGTGTCGCCCTGCGTGACGATCAGCCGCTTCATGAGATTTCTGAACTCGCCCGGCACTTCGTTCCACACGGGCTGCCCGTAGAAGTCACCGAAGCCGTGCGTGCGGCCTTCCTTCTGGGGCTCGAGGAAGATGCCCCAGCGATAGTCCGGCATCTTCACGTGATCGAAGTGCGCCCAGCCGTCGGTCTCGACGGAGACGGCGGTGCGGAGATAGATGTCCTTCTCCTGCCAACCGAGCGGGCCCATCTGCTTCCACCAGTCGATGAAGTGGGGCTGCCACGCTTCGAGCGCGCGCTGGAGGCGCTTGTCACCCGAGAGGTTGACGTTGTTCGGGATCTTGTCGTCGGTAACTACGTTGCCCATGATCGTCTCCTCTACGTGCGCTTCCACTGAAACTGCGGGCGCTCGGGTTGGCCGTACAGCGTGAGTGCGCCGTGCTCACCGGTCGAGTTGGCGCGCGTGAAGATCCAGTTCTGCCAGGCCGACAAGCGGCCGAAGATCTTCGTCTCGAGCGTCTCGGGTCCGACGAAGCGCAGCGATTGCTCCATGCCGGTGAGCGCATCGGGCGAGAGCGACGCGCGCTCCTCGACGGCGATGCGCAGCTCGTCCTCGAAGTCGATGTCGTCGGCCGCGATCGTCGCGATGCCGAGCTTCTCGGCCTCCTCGGACCCAATCGCGCCCTCGGTGCCGCGCGCGAGGATCTTCTGCGCCGCCGCGGCGTCGCCGTAGAACCGCGCGTCGAGGCGAGACAGACCCGTCGACATCGTGAAGAAGCCGTTGTTCGCGACCCCGAGCGCGACGGAGATCTTCTCGTCGCCGTCCATCAACATGTAGAAGCGATCCGCGCCGAGCGCGAGCTCGAGCAGCACGCCCGCGAAACACGAGTCCGGGCGATCCGCGACGGCGTAGAAGCTGCGCGCGGTGTTGTCGTAGCGCTTGAGCACGCGCCGCTGCAGCAGGCGAATCTCGCGCGCGAGGCCGTTGGTCTCGGCCGCCTTCGCGAGTGCTTCGTCATGCGCGAGGACGTTCGCCGAATCGCCGGAGGTGCGCACCGTGACCATGCCGATGTCCGGCAGATCGAAACGCAGGCGAAGCAGCGCGTCGTCGAGCTCGCGGAACGCGCGCAGGGACCACGTGTCCGCCGACGCGAGATCCGCCGATGCGGACTCGGGCGCCTTCACCGTCAGGTTCGCCGTGCGCGCACCGGCATCGATCGCCAGCTCGACGTAGCGATACGTGAACGCCTTGTCCGTGATCTTGCTGCCGAGCGCGGGCAGCTCGATGGCCGGACCGCGGGTGACCTTCTGCTTCGTCGCGAGCGCCTTCGCGCGTGCGAGCACCGTCTCGTCCCACTTCGTGCGCGACACGACGTCGTCGACGAGGCCCCAGTCCTTCGCGCGCTTGCCCTTGATGCCTTCGGCCGTGGTGCAGAACACGTCGGCGCGATCGCGGCGTACGCGGCGCTTGTCGACGAGGCGCGTGAGCCCGCCCGTACCCGGAAGCACGGCGAGCAGCGGCGTCTCGGGGAAGCTCACCGCCGAGTTGCCGTCGTCGACGAGCAGCGTCTCGTCACACGCGAGTGCGAGCTCGTAGCCGCCGCCGGCGGTGGTGCCCTTGCACGCACACAGCGAGCCGAGGCCGCTGTTCGCGGATGCGTCCTCGAGATAGAGGCGCGTCTCGTTCGTGAACTTGCAGAAGTTCACTTTGAACGAGTGCGTCGAGAGCCCGAGCATGTAGATGTTCGCGCCCGAACAGAACACGCGATCGAGCTCGGCCGTGACCACGAGCGCCTTGACCTCGGGGTGCTCGAACCGGACGCGCTGGATCGCATCGGCGAGCTCGATGTCGACCGACAAGTCGTACGAGTTGAGCTTCAGCTCGTAGCCCGGCTTGTGCGGATGCTCGTCATCGACCGCCATCACGAGCTTCGCCGTGTCGCCATCGAAGCTCAGCTTCCAGTGCTTGTAGCGAGATGGATGCGTCTCGAAGTCCGTGCGCGTCGCCGCGTCGCTGCCTGCCATGCGTATCCGTACCAAGCAATAAACTGCTTGTCACCCTGTTTCCATATGCACTATATTGCCGCCGTGTCGACGAGCTACCTCGCCAGCGTGGGCCAGACGGTGCGCACGCACCGAGAGCGGCGTGGCTGGTCTCGGCGCGAGCTCGCGACCCACTCCGGCGTGTCCGAGCGGTTCCTCGCGCAGCTCGAGACCGGCGATGGAAACATCTCGCTGCTCCGCTTCGCGGAGGTCGCGCACGCGCTCGGCACCACGCCGTCCGTGCTGCTCGCCGCCGCTGATGGGCCGAGCACGGAGAAGCCGATCGCGCTGCTCGGTGTTCGCGGCGCCGGAAAATCCGCGGTCGGCGAAGCGCTCGCGAAGAAGCTCGGCGTCGCCTTCGTCGAGCTCGATCAGCAGATCGAGGACACCTCGGGCCTTCCGCTCTCGGAGGTGTTCGCGCTGCACGGCGAGGCGTACTACCGCCGGATCGAGCGCGAGGTGCTCACGCGCATCCTCGCGCAACCATCACCGATGGTGCTCGCCACCGGCGGATCGATCGTCAACGACCCCACGAACTACGGTCTCCTCCGCACCCGGTGCCGCACCGTGTGGCTGCGCGCGACGGCCGAGGATCACTGGAACCGCGTCGTCGCGCAGGGCGATCAGCGCCCGATGGCCGAGAATCCCCACGCGTTCGCCGAGCTGCGCGCACTGATGACGGCACGCGAGAAGCTGTACGCGCGAGCGGCGCACACCGTCGACACGTCGGGCCGTCGCGTCGCCCAGGTGGTCGCCGCGATCGCCGACGTCGTCGCTTAACGCTCCGAGAGCGCCGCGATCAACCCTGCTTCGTCCCACGCGCCATCGAACCGCGCTCCGTTGATGAAGAACGTCGGCGTACCGTTGACGCCGCTGCGCGCTCCGCTCGAGAAGTCTTCCTTCACGCGCGGCGGGTATTTCCGGCCTTCGAGGTCCGCCGCGAACGTCTTCACGTCGAGACCGATGTTCGTCGCGTACACGACGATGTCATCACGGGCCGCCCCCGCAACTGCGAGAGCGACGGAGCGAGGACGCTCATCGCGACTCCTTCTGGACGCGTTCCTCTTCGACCGCGGTTCGCCGTGCCCACGGAATCGCATCGAGCCGTTCGAGCGGAATCTCTTCGCCGCTCTCTTCGCTGACCCCGTAGGTACCGTCCTCGAGCTTCTTCAGGGCGGCGTCGACGTCGACGAGCAGCGCCGCATCGAAACTCCCGATCCGGATCGCGGACTCCTGCTCGATCTGGAGATCGGCGATGTCGCCTTGTTCGGTCTCGCGATCGTGGAGCCCGCGTTGTTCGGAGACGCTCGCGGCACGTGCGGCGATCAGCTCGTCGCGCTTCGTGCCGAGCTTCGTTCGCAGTCGGTGCTGATCGGCCTCGGTCAGATGTCGTGCAGTCATGTCTGTCGTCCTCCTCTACGAGTGCGGTGGATAAACTCTGACCACGCTGTCAACAGGTTGGCCAGCGGGGCACGCTGACATCGCGTCGTTATCACTCGGTGGCCGGGCTCGCTGTTCGGACAGGTTCCACTGCAGCTTCGTGGCCACGCTGCCCGTGCGACAATGGGGCGTGGCGTTCCGGTCGATCGTCGTGGTCGCGCTCGCGCTCCCGGCGTGCAGCGACGACGTGACGATCACGAAGCTCCCTGGCTCGCCCTCGGCCACGCGTGCGCTGACCTTCTTCGATGACGGCACTCCGATCGCGATCGGCGGCGACAGCGAGTTCGGCCTCGCATATCTGCAGACGCCCGGCATCGGCGATACGTGGACGCGCGCGGCCGACGTCCCCGCCTTCGACGCCAACGCGAAGCTCGCGCGTGGCAGCTCGGACATCTTCGCGATCGGCGAGACCCAGGTGCATCGCTGGGAGCGCGCGAACAACGGCGGCGGCTTCGCGTGGAGGACGATCGCGATTCCGTTCGGCACCACCGCGAACACGGCGTTCGCGGTCGACGACCTCGGACACATCTTCGCGCTCGAGCTCCAGCCCGATGGCGCGGGTGCGGTGTGGACGTGGCGCACCGATACGATTCGCTGGGAAGAGGTTCCGCTGTCGCGACCGATCGGTGTCGGCGCGACTCACTTCGCGATCTCGCAGACCGGCAACACCGTCGCGTGGTCGGTGCCGGGCACCGGTCTCGTGCGGGTCGATCGGATCGCGAACACGCGTACCGAGATCTCGTGCGAGGACCCGGCGCTCGGCGCGTGCGCCGCTAGCGTGCATGGCGTCGTGACCACCGACGAGGTGATGCACGCGCTCGTCTGCGATCAGGAGCCGAATGGACTGCGCTCCGTCGTTTCGATCGGATCGGGCATCGGCGCCGCCTATGACTTCGGCGACGACGTGTGTCGGTCGATCGCGCAACTTTCGTACGGCACGATCCTCGTCGTCGGCGACTCGGTCTACGCGCTCGAGGGCTCCGACGACGGCCTCGTGCGCATCACCGACGCAGATCCTGCGCTGCGCTACACGCTGTTCGATCCGTCGACGGCATTCGCGTTCGGCGACGGCATCTACAAGATCGACTTCTGAGCCTCAGTTTTGTGAGGGTCTCGCGTGTCGGGTCGCACACCTACGCCGGCACACCGCGTGCTACCAAGCAGTGCATGCAGAGGGTGCTCGTTCTCGTGATGCTGGCCGCGTGTGGCGACAACATCGAGCCACCCGAGGACTACGAGCCGTGGATCCTCCCCGACCTCACGGCCGCGCAGGGCGTCTCGATCCGGACGCCGGAGTTCGAGGTTCCGTCCGGCGCCGAGATCCAGGACTGCTACTTCTTCCAGGTCCCCGATGTCGCGGGTGGTGCCGATCTGATGGTCGATCGCATCGCGCTCGCGCTGAACACGGGCAGCCACCACATGAACGTGTTCCGCGTGAAGACGATCAGGGGTCTCGATCCCGCAGCGGGTGTCCCCGTCGATCTCGGCGGCGTCCAGGGCACCGTCGTCTACGGCACCGACACGAACACCGAGTGCTGGAAGTCCGCGAACTGGTCCGACTGGCCGCTCGTGTCGAACTCGCAGCAATCGAGCTCCGGCGATCACGTCGTCGACTGGAACCTCCCGACGGATGTCGCGATGCGCCTCTCGCCCGGCGAGATGCTGATGCTGCAGATCCACTTCGTCAACGCGACGGATCAGGTGACGCCGTTCGTCGGCCGCGGCGGCGTGAACTTCTACCGCTCGATGGATGGCGACACGCAGGAGCTCGGCACGTTGTTCGCGACGCAACAGAGCATCCGCGTGTGTCGATCGACACCGTCGCCGAGTTACTCGGGCACCTGCCTCATGCCGTCGGGTCTGCACACCGTCGCCGCGGCGAACGGTCACTTTCACTCGCGAGGCAAGCGCTTCCGCATCTTCGCGTGGGATGGCGTGTCGACGGATCAACCCGACGCGGACGCGATGTTCTACGACTCGACGAACTGGGCCGAGCCCGACATGGCGATCGATCTCGATCGCTCGTTGCCGAGCCCGGGCGGAATCTGGTGGACATGCGACTACCAGTGGAAACAGCCCGCCGATGGCTGCGAAGCCGTCGACGCGCGCGATCCGCAACACGCGAACGACTGCTGTTACACGTTCGGCCCGATCGTCGAAGCGAGCGAGCACTGCAACGTGTTCCTCTATTACTACCCGAAGGTCACGGAGAGCATCACGTGCTTCTAGCTCGCGCACTCGTTCTGCTGCCGCTCGCCGGCTGCACCTTGTTCGAAGATGATCCCGAGGCCTGCGTGGTCGATGCCACCACCGAGCTCGGCGTCGTGTTCGCCGACGAGAACGGCAACGTCAGCGACCTGACCGAGATGGGACAGTTCCCGCTGATCGCCGCGCCGCAGGGCGGCTTCATCTCGCTGCTCGCGCCGCGCATGAAGACGAAGATCGGCAAGTGTCAGGTCCAGGTCAGCGCGGCCGTGCGCGACATGACCTCGAACCTCGTGATCGGACTCGAGCAACGTCCGGTGACGCTGTATCGGCACTCGGATGGCTGGGCGACGCCGCCGGACCCCGCGGATCTCTCGGATCTGCCGAACGTCGCCCTGTGTCCGTCGTCGGCAACCACCATGATCGACGGCAATCCCTTCAAGATCGAGGTCAAGGTGATCGGCCTCACCACCGCCGATTCCCCGTCGACGACGGTCATCGCGATACCGAGCTGTAACGGCAGCCAGTATTGCGTGAGCGAGTGCGCGAATAGCTTCTGATACCCTCACGGGATGTTCCAGCTCGACGAGCAGAGTCAAATGGTCGGTACGGTGATCCGGCAGTGGTGTCAGTCGACGCTCGTGCCGAAGATCCCAGCACTCGAAGCAGGCACCGAGATGCCGTTCGATCTGATGAAGAAGATGGCGAAGGCCTTCGGCTTCGACGCGATGCTCGGAGGCGCGGTGAAGAAGCGCATCGCGAAGCTGCGCAGCGGCGACGTCAACCCCGCCGAGTCCGCCGAAGCTTCGATGTCGAAGTCGATGGGCAACCCGATGATGATGCACGTCGTCGTGAAGGAGCTGTCGCGCGTGTCGCCCGGCTTCGCCATGGGCTTCGGCGTATCGATCGGGCTCGTCGGCGGCGCACTCGTGTCCAAAGGCACCGCGGATCAGATCGAGAAGTGGGGCCTCCCGATCTCGACGATGCAGATGATCGGCTCGTGGTGTCTGACCGAGCCCGACGCCGGTAGTGACGCCTTCGGATCCATGCGCACCACCGCCACGCCGACGAGCGACGGCGGCTACACGCTGCGCGGGAGCAAGACGTTCATCACGAACGGACCCGGCGCGGATGTCTTCCTCGTCTACGCGAAGATCGATCGCGGCGAGCCCGAAGCGGGTCGCGGACTCGGCACGTTCATCGTCGAGCGCGGCATGCCGGGTGTCACCGTGGGCCCGCCGTTCAAGAAGATGGGCATGCGCGATTCGCCGACGAGCGAAGTGTTCTTCGATGACGTGAAGCTCGGCATCGAGCACCTGCTCGGTGGACGCGAGAAGGGTCACGCCGGACGCACGGACACCAAGGACAGCCTCGGCAACGAGCGCAGCGGTGTGCCGTCGATGGCGTGGGGCATCATCGAGCGCTGCTACGACGCGAGCCTCGCCTATGTCCGCGAGCGCAAGCAGTTCGGCCGGCCGATCGGCGAGTTCCAGGCCGTGCAGCTCAAGATCACGGACCTGTTCCTCAAGCTCCGCACCGTCGAGAACATCGTGTTCCGGCTCGCGTGGATGCAGCAGAACAACGTGCGCGACGTGCCGTACATCAACGCGTCCAAAGCGATGGCCGCGCAGCTCGCCGTCGACGCCGCGCTGACGTCGATCCAGATCCACGGCGGCTATGGCTACATGGAAGAGCTGGGCTTGGAGAAGCTCGCGCGCGACTCCAAGTTGCTCGAGCTCGGCGCGGGCACGACCGACATCAACTTGTTAGCGGCCGCGCGCGAGCTGATCGGCGTCACCGATCGCAGCGCGTCCTGAGCCGAGCCCCACTGCTGGGCCGGCATCGGCGGCGGGCTGTCGTTGAAGATGTTGATCGCGTCCCAGCGATACGGCTCCGCCGAGATCGCGTAGAGCGATCCGCCGAGCATGAGCCCGAGGCACCCGGTCGCGACGAGGAGCTTGGTCTCGACGCGCCGATCCGCGCCCGGGTCGTAGTCACCGCTCTCGTCGGCGATCGCCGAACCGATCGCGACACCGGTACACACGGCGCCGACGACCATCACGAGCAGGCCGTTGCTCATGCGCGAGCGATACTCCGCGGCCGCGGCCTCCGCCTGCGGATTGCCACGCACGGCGTCTTGAAGTCCGCCGCCGAGGATCCCGTGGTCGTAGCGCTGTCCGTCGCGCACGTAGGACGGCTTGCCACTATCCATCGTCACGAACAGTCGCCCCGGCGTACGCGGCACGTAGTTCGTGCTGCATGCGGTGGCGGTGAGTACTGCGGTGAGCGCGAGTGTCCGGATCGTCGTCGGCATCGACGGCATCCTGGCACATCACAGATCGGCGGGGATCAATCCGAAGTAGCGGCCCATCCAGTATGTGATCAAGTACGCACCGGGCTGACGCACGAGTCGCGCGTCGTCGATGCACTGCGTGCGCTCGTACGGATTGCCCCAGTACGCGAACGTCGCGGCGCAGCGGTCCGCGATCTCGAACGCTTGCGCGGCGAGCGAGTTGCCGAGGCGATCGGTGCACGCGTTCGGTGCCAGGTCTTGCGTGTTCTTTGCCACCTGATGATTCGAGCGCGGCCACTGCTTCAGCTGGCAGACCGCGTCCTCGACGGCGGCGAACGCCGGACCATCGGTACCGGGACCGAGCGGCTTGGCGAGCGCCCACAGGATGTTCCACCACGCGTTGTGCTGCGCGAGCAAGGTCCGCGAGGTCTCGCTCGGATGTGCGAGTGATGTCGAGAACGCTTCGCGATACGGCGCGGCGCCCTCGAGATCGACGCCCCAGTTGATCGTCTCGTGGAAGCTCGCCGTCAGCATCGAGAGGTTGTTCCAGTTCGCCTGGCAGCCGTCGGGGCCGGCCCATTGATCGATCTCGTCGAGCTCGTCGACCCACTCGCGACGCCAGTCGTAAAACGGAGCCGAGTAATCGAGCGTGTTGTCGAACACGCCGGTCGCCTGCACGCCGAGGCCGACCACGGCGAGGTAGCCGCGCGTATCGCCGGGAGCACCGGGATACAGCTTGCCCCACTGCGTCTCGCGTCCGTCCCAATCGACGAACACGTTGCCGTGATCCGCGAGGTGACGATGGACCTGCCGGCGCATCTCCATCACGCGCTCCCACAGCCGGAAGTCCGCGTCGACCGCACCGGTCATGCGGTCGGTCAACACGCGCTGCATGGCATCGAGCGCGAGCGCGTGCCCCACATACTCGTCCTGCGACGGGTTGTCCTTGAAGCACCAGCCTTCGAACGCGTCGAGCCCGCAATGCCCGGTCGACTTGAACACCGACGTGTTGGCTTCGACGATCTGCGCGCATCCATCGTCCCCGATGCGCACCCAACGATTTCCGCGCTTGTCCGGCGCGGGCGTGTACTCGGCGAGATCCGTCGGACACGCGAGGCCATCGATGCCGGGCGGAATGATCTGCCGAGCGAACAGGCCACGCACGCCGGTGATCTGCATGCGCTGCTCTTCACCGGTGACGAAGCGCTCGAGCAGCTCGCGCGCAGCGGGATCGCCGGTCGCGCCGTAGCGATACGCCTCGGCGGCGAACACGAGGCCGCTGAACAGCCCGTCGTTCTCGCCGCTCCACCACGCAGCGACATCGGTCGCCGTCGCTGTCTCCGGATCCACGCCCGGCTTCAGCACGACATCGACGACCCACGGCATCTGCGGATGCATGTGCAGCGAAGAGACGCGCTGATCGTAGATCGCGGCCTTCTGCGCGAGCGTCTCCGGCGTCGCGCGCGAGGCGTTGTCACACCGCGACCACTGGGGCGATCCGTACCTCCACGGATCGACGCACGCGTGGTTCTCGCACAGCTGTCCGCTCCGGCCGCAGTCCTCGATCTCGTCGGCGACGCAGCCACCTTCGTTCGCGTCCGGCGATGCATCCGATGGGCGAGAATCGTTGCAGCCGCAACCGATCACCGCCAGGGCCACGAGGACGAGCCGCATGGGTGGACCCTACCCTATTGGGCTTCGTCCAGGCGACGGCCCTTCGTGCCGCTGGCTCCTGGCGTGGCCGTTTCTATCTAGTTCGATCGCCCAGCTCGTCGAGATCACACGCGCGCGATCCGGCGCGGAGACTGCAGACGCGCCGCAGCATGCTTCGCTTCGGGTCCCTGCTGGCAACTGGACTGGTCACCCTGGTAGCGGGCTGCGCGGAGACGCCCGGCGATGCCGGTGGCGCAAACGGCAAGGCCGACGGAACCCTGACTCGGATCACCTTCGATGATTCGTGGCGCGAGACCGCCGATGGTCCGCTCGTCGCGGGCTCGCCGATCCGCATCGCGTACGACTTGGATCGCCTGCAAGACTGCCGCGGCGAGACGGGTGGCAGCGAGGTCTGGGGCGCGACGGGCTACGCGAGCTTCGACGGCGGCGCACCGAAGACGTTCGCGATCTCGCGCCTCGAGTCGGGCCGCGTCGTCGCGCTCGAAGCAGAGCTCGACGTGCCCTCGACGGCGACGAGCGTCGATCTGTGGTTCTCGAGCTCGAATCGCTGGGGCTGCATCGCGTACGACTCGAACGACAACGCGAACTACGGCTTCGACGTCGAGCAGCGCTCGGACACCGCGATCCTCGCGTTCGACGCGGACTGGAGCGAGAGCCAATCGGGTGCGATCGAAGGCGGCGGCAAGGTCGTCGTTCACTACGATCCCGATCGCCTCTCGCAGTGCGCGGGCTCGTCGGGAGGCACCGCGCAGTGGTCGGTCACGGGCTACTACCAGGTCGACGGCGGCACCGTGAAGACCCTCGCCGTCACGCGCGCGAACGGTCCGGACCTCGTGCCGGCCGATCCGACCTTGACGGTGCCGCACGGCAGCGAGCTGTCGCTGTGGTTCGAAGCGACGAGCCGCTGGGGCTGCCACGCATACGACTCGGACTTCGGCGGCAACTACCGCTACGACATCGACTGACGCTGGCGCGTGCGCGCGATCAGCATCTGCAGATCGCCGCCGCTCGCGAACAGCTTCGAGACGCCGCGCAGTGCGCCGATCTCGTTCGCGATCCACTCGGCTGTATCGAGCGAGTGCTCCGCATCGACGGCGTGCGTCCCGAGCAGGTTGCCGAGCTGGTAGCTGATCTCGTCGAGGTTCGGTCCTTTGTCGAACACGATCAGCTCGCGCGCATCGAGCACCTCGATCAGCCGGCGCGCCCACTGCGACAGCTCGTGTGGACCGAGCGGAGGTTCCACCTCGATCGGCGACGTCAGCTCGTCGGCTTCCTCGACGGCGATCGGGACCGGCGTGGACATGCGCGGCAAGCTCGAGCGCGCGAGCTCGCGGGGCACGTCGGCGCGCGCGGCGAGCGCGGCCTTGCGATCCACATCGCCCATCATGAGCAAGAGGCTCGGGATGCGGCCCTCGACGGGGATGTCCCCGATATCCGAGTGCTCGACGAACCGCACGAGGGCGCGACGCGCGTAGTCCCACGACACGCAATCGGCGAGCGGCACGGTGAGCGTGTGGCCCTCGTGATCGATCACCTCGAACGATTCGTTCAGTGTCTGATCGCCGACGGAGGTCGCGTAGCCATCGGGCGACTCGACGACGTACAGCGCGCAGCGATCACCCCACACCGCGGCGACGAGCTGATCATCGGCAGCCGACCACACGCGCAAGAGACGCGGGCGTTCGATCGAGCTCGCATGCAGCGCATCGATCGCACCGACGAGCTCTGCCTCGCTGCGCACGTGCAGCGCGTCTTCGGCATATTCACCCCAGATCATCAGCGGCTCGCCGACGGGCTCGCGCCGCGTCGTGCGCACGATCTCGAATGGCTCCGCATCGACCTCGATCAGGATGCCGATCGCGATGTCGCGGATCTGCGCTTCCTTGATCACGATCTCCCAGCGGCGCACGCCGTCCGCGGTGATGTACTTGAAGCGATACGTGTCGATGCCGTCGATGCGGCCGCCGTATCCGCACTCCGCATCGAGCGCGTCCTCCGCGTCGAGGAACATGTTGTCGTTCGGCGTGTCCAAATACAGGACGACCGACTTCATGAACTCGCGGAAGTCATCTGGGATCAGAAAGGGCTGCATCACAAATTGCTGTTGCCCTCGCGGAACGACGTGTGGGCGATCTGCTCGGCCCCGTAGCCATGGTAACTCAGCACGTAGAGTCCGTTGCGTGCATCGACGACGTAGATCGATCCGTCCTTGATGATCGGGTAGCTCCACATCTCGATCGGAGCGCCACCGAGCGCGGGATCCTCGACGGTCACGCTCGGTAGCGGTTCGGGGCGGAGCTCCGCGAGCTGGCGCGGGTTCGTCGGATCGGAAATGTCGATGGCTTGCAGTCCGCCTGCGTACCAGGTCACCAGCGCGAGGTCCTGGGTCGTGGTGACGTTGTGCGCGGTGTACGTGATGTTGGGCCGAGGCGTCGCGCAGTACGCCGGATCGTTCTCCGGGAGCGCGAACTCTCCGACCTCGACGAGCGCGGTCGGGTCCGCCATGTCCACGACATGGAGGTGACCCCACGGACAGCCCGTTCCGAAAGGCATCGGATAGATCTCTTCAGTAACAACGAGCACGTCGCGCCCCTTCATCGGCACCGCGGAGTGCGGCCCCATCGTCAGGGCGGGCTCCCACGTCAGCGCCTTGTCGGACGGCGTGACGAGCGTGATCTCCGGTAGCGCGGACACGTCGGCGACGAGCAGCCCGCTCTGTTGATGCGACAGATACGCGCGCGTCCCGTCGTCGGAGATCGAGATCGAGTGAAGGATATCGTCGCCGCCCGGGTTCTTCATCAGCCCCGCCATCCCCGGATCCCACGCGGCGAGCCGCACGGGCGCCGTCGGATCGGTCGCGTCGATCACCTCGAGCGACGGCGACGATGGCGGTGCAGTCACGTAGACGAGCACGCGCGTGTCGTCGGTCCAGACGAAGAACTCGTGGGGCGAACGCGGCCGGAACATCGTGCCGGCGACGAGATAGGACGACAGGAGCACGGGCGCGCGCCGATCGCTGATGTCGTAGAACTTCAGGTTCTCGCCCTCGCCCGCCCCATTGCAGCCGTGCAGATCCGGCGAGCAGCGGAGGTTCAGGACGATCAAAAGATTCCGCGACGGCACGATGCGCAGCTCGCGCGATGACATGCCGGGGATGCCTTCGTTCGGTGGTCCGACCTCGCCGACGATGGCTGGCGCGCTCGGATCCGAAACGTCGACGATCTGGATCCCCTTCTGATCGTTGCGCGATCCGACATAGACGTAGCCGTCGACGGCGGCGATCGCGGACCACATGCCCTTCGCGCCGAGATCGTGATGGCCGACGATCTCGAACTCTCCGCGCGGCGGGAGATTGTCGCCGCAGGCTGCGAGCAGGAAAGCCACTGCGAGCGCTCGCATGCTCCGCATGGTACCGCAGAGCCGCCTCGGGTTTTTTGCTTCCATCCCGCAACACGCCAGTGCTATGTCGCTCGCGTGCGTCGCATCGGTTGGGCTCTGAGTGCGGTCGCGGCCAGCGGCTGCGGCTTTCAGCTCAGCACCAACGGCGCTGCCGACGACGGCGATGATGCGATCGATGCCGGCCCGGACAGCGCGCTCGCACCGGACGCTCCACCCGCGGACACCGCGCCGATCGCGCGCAAGATGTTCGCCGCCGCCGACACGATGCTCTACACGATCGACGTCGACACGAAGACGGCGACGCTCGTCGGCGAGATTCGCGACGGCAGCGAGACGTTCGACGTCGACGGCCTCGCGTGGGATGGCACGCAGCTCCTCGGGCTCGACGCGGGAGCGACGCAGCTCCTGATCATCGATCCAGACACGGCGGCGGTTTCGGCGCGCCGGACGATCTCGCCTGCCGGCACGTACGGCGGGTTGACGGTCGCTCCGGCGGGGGAAGCCGGACCGTCCGCCGTGGTGTTTGCTGGCAGTACGACGAAGCTCGTCACGATCGACATCGCGACAGGAGCCGTCACGACGGTGGGGTCGTTCGGCTACTGGGGTGGCAACTTGTCGTTCTTCTCCGACCTCGCGTGGGTGAGCGGCGTCGGCCTGCACGTCACGCTACAGGGCGGGTACTGCAACACGCGGTGCTTCGCGCGCGTGAATCACACGACGGGACTCTCGACGATTCCGTACCGCGCGGACATCACCGGCGACTACTTCGGCCTCAGCGGCTATCGCGGATCGCTCTGGGCGCTGCATCACGAGGGACAGATCCTGTCCGTCGATCCGACGATGATGGGCAAGATGACGACGCTGTTCGACGCCGGCGTCGGCTGGACCGAAGCCGCGCAGTAGTCGCTCAGCGCACGCTGTAGACGAGGCTGCCCTTCGGCTGACGGCGAAAGCGCTCCGCGATGGTCGCGTGCGGCACGACCTTGCCGTCGACGTACTTCTTCGCCATCGCTTCGGCTGCCTTCTTGTCGCCGCGCGCCTTGATGCCACCGACGTCCTTCATCATCTGATTCACCGCGGGCACGAGCTTCGCCCACACGATCTTCAGCGCGCCCTTGTCACTTCCGTTCGCCGCCGTCGCCGACGCGTCCCAGATGATCGCGCCCTTGTCGATCAGGTAGCCGATCTGCATCGCCGCGACGTTGCCGTACGTCTTGCGACCGCCGGTGCCGTCGTACATGCCCTGCGAGATATGGCCGAGCGCCCACACGATCGAGTCCGCGTAGCTCTGCTGCGCGAGCTCGTCGGTGATCAGCTTCTTCGCGCGCAAGAACTCGAGGAGGAACAGCGCGCCGGTCTGCGCCTTCAGCTCCTCCATCACCGACGCGAGCGGACCACCGAAGATCGCGCCCGCCTTCTTTCCGCCGACCGCATACTCGTGCGCCGGTCCGAGGTTGTGCGTGACCTCGTGCAAGATCGTCGAGAGGAGGCCCGGCTCGAGCGTGCCCGTGTACGGCTGCATGCTGCCGCGATCGAGCATGCTGTTCGCCTGCGCGCGGCGCGCGTCGACGCTGTCCGGATCCGTCCACAGATTCACCATCGCGACCGTGCGACCGCGACCTTCGTTCGCGACCGCGCCCCAGTTCGGCAAGCTCTGACCGATCGTCGCGCCGAGCGGATCGCGATCGTCACCGGCGTTGATCACGATGTCGATGAAGTCCGGCAAGTGGAACGTCACCGGATGCGCTTTGTACGGAGCGCCCGCGAGCTTCGCGATCGCGTTCTCCATGTCCTGCTGCACGGGCACGAGCTTCTGTTGCCACGCGCGCGAGCCTTGGTTGATCCGCGCGAACGTCAGGTGAAGGCCCGCCTTCGACGCGCACGGCTCCCAGTAGACTTCGTCGGGCGCGATGCGCACGTACCACGCGGAGTTGTCGACGGACATCTTCGCCCATGCCTCGTCGGCGGGAGCCCAGTCGTTCGTCTGGAACGACTGCGCCGCGGCTTTGAGATACGCGACGAGCGGACCTTCCTTGCGCAGATCGAGCTGCGCGGCGGCTTGCAGCAAGAGGATCGAGATCTTCGCGAAGCCATCCTTGTACGCCGTCGTGTAGGGAACGGCCTCGAGCTTGTCTTTCGATCCGCGCACGACCGTGAACGGGGACAGCAGCGTCTTCGAATCTTTGTGCGCTTCGAGCGTCTTGCAGAACTTCTCGTCGGCCTGGAGCTCGGCGGGATACAGATCGAAGATCGGCTTCGCACCGCCGGGGATCGCGGAGCACGCCGGGTTCGACTCTGTCGCCGGTCCCGCGCACTTCGGTCCGCGATTGCGGCGGAACAAGCTGCGGCTCTCCGGATCCGCGGGCAGCCTGTCGACGACGGAGCGCGCACCGTTCATCAGCTCGTACAGCGAGTCGACCTCGCGCGCGACCTGCATCATCGTCGATACGAAGGCCTTCTCGCCGGCATCGACAGTCGTCAGCACGAGCGTCGGCCGGCCCTGATCGAGATCCTGTCCGACGAGCTCGCGGCGCTTGCCGTCCTCGGTGAGGAGATCACCGGGCGATTGCGACGCCTTCACGATCTGCGTGTACGCGGCTTCGAAGTCACGCGTGAACGCTCCGTTTGCGACCCACGCCGGCGCGGTCGGATAGAACAGCAGCGCGGCGACTTCATCGGGATCGATCGTGTTGTTGGCGTTTACGTCCGCGATCCAATAGATCGGCACGTTCTGGCGCACGGCGAATCGGTTGAAGTCCATGCGTGCGATAGCGTCGTGCTTCGTGGGTGCCGGTGCGGGCCCGGGCACCGGCGCGGGCACCGGATCGACCGGCGCGGGAGCGACCGGATCCGCGGGCGGCGGGGCCGCCCCCGTCGGAGGCGGGGCAGACTTACAGGCGGACACGACCGCGAGCACGGCGATGTAGCGATGCATGGCGCGCACGCTACCAGCGGCGCATACTGGACGGAATGCGTGGGTGGTGGATCCTCGTGGCCGGGCTCTACTCCACGAGCGCGCTCGCCGCCGAGCCGGAGGTTGTCTCGGTGCGCGATGCGGTGAAGCTGCTCGCGCCGAAGTCGAAGAAGACGAGCTGCGCGGATATCGAGTGCCTGCTCACCGAAGCGTACGCGAAGGACGAAGACGCGCAGAAGATCGCGCTCGGTCTGTATCGCGATCTCGGTCATGTCGCGGGTGTCGGTCCCGAGGAGATCATGGACGGCGGCTATCGCGGCAAGATCAAGCTGGTGCCGCAGCTGCCGATCGGCGACTACCGCAAGCACCTCGAGTGGACGGCGACGAGCCTCGCCGCGATCGACGCGTTCTTCGACGAGCTGTATCCGAAGCAATCGTGGCCGAGCTATCGCTGGCGCGGACTACAGATTCGCTTCGTGCGCTCGCCGGGAAAGCGCACGCCGAGCGCGTACGCGTTCGATTGGATCATCGAGTACAACGTGAACGGCTCGTTGCTCACCACGCAAGCGGGCGTGCTCGAGACGATCGTTCACGAGATGTTTCACTTGAACGACTTCGATCACGGCGATTGGTCCGCGAAGACGCTGCAGACCGACTACGACGCGATCGTTCGCAGGTGCGGCACCAAAGCGAAGTGCCTCGCGCCGTACGCGCCGAACAGCACCAAGGTGCGCGCGACCGGCACGTACTACGCGTTCCAGCCGAACAACGGCAACGGGGTCCACGAGTACGCGGCCGAGCTCGCGGTCCGATACTTCCGCGAACAGGGCCAGATGATGCGCGGCGGCAAGCTCGCGAAGCCCGCGTTCAAGTGCGGTCCGATCGAGAACGCGCGGGCGTGGGATTCGCTCGTGAACGAGTTCTTCGCGGGCCGCGATCTTGTCCCGCCTTGCACCTGAGTTGGCCCCCGAGCGTTCGCGCGACACGCACTGTGCGCAGGCGCTCGGCCGTGCGAGTACGCTCGTGGCGATGGTGGAAGTGCGCGTGATCATGACGGCTAAGTGCTCGAACTCCGGGCATATCTCGTGCACTTTGCCGGCCCGCGGTGAACGAACCCTGGAGTGACGAAGGGGAAGAGTCCGACGTCCTGGCGATCAGCTATGGGCGGGACATTCTCGTCGTCGACGATAACCAGTCGAACCTCATCGCGATCGAGGCGGCGCTCCAGCCGCTCGGTCGTCCGTTGGTCCTCGTGCACTCGGGCCTCGAAGCGCTCGGCAAGCTGCTCGAGCAAGACTTCGCGCTGATCATCCTCGATGTCGCGATGCCCGGTATGGACGGGTTCGAGACCGCGAAGATGGTGCGCTCTCGCGATCGCAACCGCGCGACACCGATCATCTTCGTGACCGGCCTGTCGTGGCAGGACGATGCGGTGCTCCGCGGCTACGAGCTCGGGGCCTTCGACTTCTTGATGAAGCCGATCCGCGCCGAAGTGCTGCGCGCGAAGGCGAGCGTGTTCGTGCAGCTGCAAGAGCGCACGATCGAGCTCAAGCAGAAGGCCGACGAGCTGCGCGAAGCGCAAGCGCGCGCGCACGAACGCGAGCTGATCGCGCAGCGCCGCCGCTTCGAAGCCGAGGTGATGGAGCGACAGATGCAGCAGCTCGCCGAAACGGATCGCCGCAAGGACGAGTTTCTGGCGATCCTCGCGCACGAGCTGCGCAATCCACTGCAGCCGCTACAGACCGCGGTCGAGGTGCTCGAGCACGATCCGGACAAGCCGGTGCCGGCGAGGATCCGGAACATCGTGCAGCGGCAGGTAAACCACATCGCGCGCCTGGTCGACGACCTGCTCGACGTCGCGCGCTTTACCGCCGGCAAGCTCGAGCTGCGCCGCGAGCCGACGAACCTCGCCGAGGTCGTCGAAGAATCGGTGACCTCGTGCCGCAAGGCGGTCGACTCGCGCAAACACGAGCTGATGGTCAACGGCCCCGAGGATGCGGTCGTAGTCCACGGCGATCCGGTTCGCTTGATCCAGATCGTCTGCAACTTGCTCAACAACGCGGCGAAGTACACCGAGCCCGGCGGCAAGCTGTCCGTCGAGTGGGGACTCGATGGACTCGATGGATTCATTCGCGTCACCGATAACGGTCGCGGCATTCCCGCCGACGTGCTGCCCAAGGTGTTCGACATGTTCGTGCAGGAGCGCGTCACCTCCGACGGTGCGGGTGGGCTCGGCCTCGGCCTCGGCCTCGTCAAGCGCCTCGTCGAGCTGCACGGCGGTACCGTTCGCGCGACGAGCCCTGGCCTCGGCTCGGGCTCGACGTTCGAGATGCGCTTGCCGCTCGTCTCCGCGAGCGTGCGTCCGTCTGCGACGAGCTCGACGACGAAGAGCGAGCCCAAAGCGTTGCGCGCCGTCGTCGTCGACGATGCACCCGATCTGCGCGAGCTCGTCGCAGATCTCTTGCGCTTGCGCGGACACGAGGTCACCGTCGTCGAAGACGGCCCCTCGGCAGTCTCTCTGATCTGCAAGGAGAAGCCCGATGTCGCCCTGATCGACATCGGTCTTCCCGATATGGACGGATACGAAGTCGCGCGCCGGATCCGCAGCACGCTGACGGACTATCGCCCGCGCCTGATCGCGATGACCGGCTACGGTCAGGCCAGCGATCGGGCATCGGCGTTCGCGGCCGGATTCGACGATCACATCACCAAGCCTGCGAGCGCAGACAAGATCCTTCGTGCCTTGTACGGGAGCCCCGAGGAACCATGAACACATTCGAACCGCCCAAAGCGTCCAAGTACAAAGGCTCGAAGAAGAACGGCTCCGGTAACGGGGCCGTCGCCACGAATGGACATTCGTCCAAAGAGGACGCGCCGCAGCTCGATCATCGGCACATCCTCTCGGCGTTGCGCGCGTTCAAGCGCGGCGATTTCAGCGCGAAGATGCGCGAGGATCTCTCGGGCGTCGACGGCCAGATCGCGGAGACGTTCAACGAGCTCGTCGAGATGGTGAAGACCATCAAGGAGGAGGCCGCGGACGTCTCCACCGCCGTCGGTAAAGAAGGCCAAGCGCAGAAGCGCATGCGCCGGCTGAACGCGAGCGGTGGTTGGGCGCAGTACATCACCGCGGTCAACGAGGTCATCACCGATCTCACCGGCCACGCGAACGAGATCGCGCGCGTCATCACCGCCGTCGCGCGTGGTGACCTCGAACAGCAGATGGAGCTCGACGACACCGGCGGTGCACGTCGCGGCGAGTTCTTGCGTCACGCACGCATCGTCAACGGCATGGTGGCTCGACTCGCACAGTTCGGCTCCGAGGTGACCCGCGTCGCTCTCGAGGTCGGCGGCGAAGGAAAGCTCGGTGCGCAGGCGCGCGTGCAAGGCGTCAGCGGCGTGTGGAAGGACCTCACCGACTCCGTGAACCTCATGGCGTCGAACCTGACGTCGCAGGTGCGAGAGATCGCGCGCGTGACCACGGCGATCGCGCAGGGCGATCTGACGAAGACCGTCACGATCGACGTGAAGGGCGAGATCCTCGAGCTGAAGAACACGATCAACACGCTCGTCGAGCAGCTCCGCGCGTTCGCGAACGAAGTGACGCGCGTGTCTCGCGAGGTCGGTACCGAAGGCCGCCTCGGTGGTCAGGCAACGGTGCGCGGCGTGTCGGGTGTGTGGCGCGAGCTCACGGAGTCCGTGAACTCGATGGCGAACAACCTGACGTTCCAGGTGCGCAACATCACCGAGGTGACGTCGGCCGTCGCGGCCGGTGACCTCTCGAAGAAGATCACCGTCGAAGCGAAGGGCGAGATTCTCTCGCTGAAGAACACGCTGAACACGATGGTCGATCAGCTCAGCGCATTTGCCGCCGAGGTGACGCGTGTCGCCCGCGAGGTCGGTACGGAAGGCGTGCTCGGTGGTCAGGCAGAGGTCGCCGACGTCTCCGGCGTGTGGCGCGAGCTGACGCAGAACGTGAACGGCATGGCGTCGAACCTGACGTCGCAGGTGCGAAACATCGCCGAGGTCGTCGGCGCGATCGCGAACGGTGACCTCTCGCGCAAGATCGGTGTCGATGCGCGCGGCGAGATCCTCGCGCTGAAGAACACCATCAACTCCACGGTCGACAAGCTCGGCCGGTTCTCCGCCGAGGTGACGCGCGTCGCGCGCTTGGTCGGCACCGAGGGAACGCTCGGTGTCACCGCCGACGTGAAGGACGTGTCGGGCATCTGGAAGGAGCTGACGGACAACGTCAACCAGATGGCGAAGAACCTCACCGGTCAGGTGCGCGACATCGCCGAGGTGACCACCGCGGTCGCGAACGGCGACCTGACGCGCAAGATCACCGTCGAAGCGCGTGGCGAGCTCGTCACGCTGAAGAACACGATCAACACGATGGTCGATCAGCTCAACGCGTTCGCGTCCGAGGTGACGCGCGTTGCTCGCGAGGTCGGTACGGAAGGCGTGCTCGGCGGTCAGGCGCAGGTCCGCGATGTCTCCGGCATCTGGAAGGAGCTCACGGATAACGTGAACCAGATGGCGTCGAACCTGACGAACCAGGTGCGAAACATCGCGGACGTCGCTCGCGCCGTCGCCGCCGGCGATCTGTCGCGCAAGATCACCGCCGATGCGCGCGGCGAGGTGCTCGATCTCAAGGCCACGCTGAACACGATGGTCGATCAGCTGAACAGCTTCGCGTCCGAGGTGACGCGTGTTGCTCGCGAGGTCGGTACGGAAGGCCGCCTCGGCGGGCAGGCCAGCGTCGAAGGCGTGCGCGGTACGTGGAAGGAGCTGACGGACAACGTCAACGGCATGGCGTCGAACCTGACCAACCAGGTGCGCGACATCGCCGAGGTGACGACGTCGGTCGCGCGTGGTGACCTCACCAGGAAGATCACCGTCGACGCGAAGGGCGAGATCCTCGAGCTCAAGAACACCGTCAACATCATGGTCGATCAGCTGTCGAGCTTCGCCGACCAGGTGACGCGGCTCGCGCGCGACGTCGGTGTCGAAGGCCGCCTCGGTGGTCAGGCAGACGTGCGCGGCGTTCTCGGAACGTGGCGCAACCTGACCGACGCCGTGAACTCGATGGCCGCGAACCTCACCGACCAGGTGCGAAACATCGCGAAGGTCGCGACCGCGATCGCGAACGGCGATCTGCAGCAGAAGATCGTCGTCGACGCGAAGGGCGAGATCCTCGAGCTGAAGCTGACGATCAACACGATGGTCGATCAGCTCAGCGCGTTCGCGGATCAGGTCACGCGCGTCGCTCGCGAGGTCGGCACCGAAGGAAAGCTCGGTGGGCAAGCGTCCGTCGAAGGCGTGCGCGGCACGTGGAAAGAGCTGACGGATAACGTCAACCAGCTCGCGTCGAACCTGACGAACCAGGTCCGCGATATTTCCGCGGTTGCCACTGCCATCGCCCGTGGTGACATGACACGCAAAGTTGCTGTCGAAGTCCGCGGCGAGCTCCTCGACCTCAAGAACGTCATCAACACGATGGTCGACACGCTGTCCTCGTTTGCCGACGAGGTGACGCGCGTGGCGCGCGACGTCGGTGTCGAAGGCAAGCTGGGTGGACAGGCCGCGGTGCGCGGCGTCGCCGGTACGTGGAAGGAGCTGACGGACAACGTCAACCAGATGGCGTCGAACCTGACCATTCAGGTGCGCGACATCGCAGAGGTGACGACGGCCGTCGCGAACGGTGACCTGACCCGCAAGATCACCGTCGAAGTTCGCGGCGAGCTGCTGCAGCTCAAGAACACGATCAACACGATGGTCGATCAGCTCGGCTCGTTCGCGTCGGAGGTGACGCGCGTTGCCCGCGAGGTCGGTCTCGACGGTGTCCTCGGTGGACAGGCCGAAGTGCGAGGCGTCAGCGGTACGTGGCGCGAGCTGACGGACAACGTGAACGTCATGGCGCGCAACCTCACCGAGCAGGTGCGCGGCATCGCGACGGTCGTGACCGCGGTCGCGAACGGTGACCTCGAGCGAAAGCTGACGCTGACCGCGCGCGGCGAGATCGCGACGCTGGTCGACACGATCAACAACATGATCGACACGCTGTCGACGTTCGCCGAGCAGGTGACCGGCGTCGCGCGTGACGTCGGTGTCGACGGACGCCTCGGTGGCCAGGCCGACGTGCCGGGCGCCGCCGGTGTGTGGCGCGATCTGACGAACAACGTCAACGAGCTCGCCGGTAACCTCACCGGCCAGGTCCGCGCGATTCGCGACGTCGCGACCGCCGTGACGCAGGGCGACCTGACGCGGTCGATCACCGTCGAGGCGCGCGGCGAGATCGCGCAGCTGAAGGACACCGTCAACCAGATGATCCGGACGCTCGCGGAGACCACGAAGGTCAACCAAGAGCAGGACTGGCTGAAGACGAACGTCGCGCGGTTCACGCGCATGCTGCAGGGCCAGCGCGATCTGCTCACCGTGGCGCGCCAGATCCTGAACGAGCTCGCTCCGCTCGTGAACGCGCACCACGGTGCGTTCTACATGACGGAGACCGACGACGAAGGTCCGGTGCTCAAGCTGTTCGCGTCGTACGCGTACCAGGAGCGCAAGAGCGTCAACAACCAGTGGCGCTTCGGCCAGGGCCTCGTCGGACAGGCGGCGCTCGAAGGCAAGCGCATCGTGCTGACGAAGGTGCCGGCGGATTACATCCAGATCTCGAGCGCGCTCGGCGAAGCACCGCCGCACGCGATCGTCGTCGTGCCGATCACGTTCGAGGGCGAAGTGAAGGGCGTCATCGAGCTCGCGTCGTTCGACAAGTACTCGGGCATCCAGCTCGCGTTCCTCGATCAGATGCTCGAGTCACTCGGCATCGTCATCGCGACGATCGAAGCGACGATGCGTACCGACGAGCTGCTGCGCCAGTCGCAGTCGCTGACCGAAGAGCTCCGCTCGCAGCAGGAAGAGCTGCAGCAGACCAATGAAGAGCTCGAGGAGAAAGCGGTCCAGCTCTCCGATCAGAAGGCGGAGGTCGAGAAGAAGAACAAGCAGGTCGAGCTCGCTCGCCAGGAGCTCGAGGAGAAGGCGGAGCAGCTGTCGCTCACGTCGAAGTACAAGAGCCAGTTCCTCGCGAACATGTCGCACGAGCTGCGCACGCCGCTGAACTCGCTGCTCATCCTGTCGCGACAGCTCGCCGACAACGTCGAGGGAAACCTGACGGACAAGCAGATCCGGTACGCGGACACGATCCGCCAGGCCGGTACGGACCTCATGACGCTCATCAACGAGATTCTCGATCTCGCGAAGATCGAGTCTGGAACGATGGCCGTCGATGTCGGACCGGTGCGCTTCGGCAACCTCCGCGACTACGTCGATCAGACGTTCCGTCAGGTCGCCGAAGAGAAGGGGCTGGCGTTCACGCTCGAGCTCGATCCATCGCTCCCCGCGTCGATCGAGACCGACGACATGCGCCTGCGTCAGGTGCTTCGCAACCTGCTCTCGAACGCGATGAAGTTCACCGAGCGCGGTCGCGTGCACCTCCGCATCTACCGCGCGGCGGTCGATGTCATCGGCTTCGCGGTCAGCGACACCGGCATCGGCATTCCGAAGGACAAGCAGCAGCTGATCTTCGAGTCGTTCCAGCAAGCGGACGGTTCGACGAGCCGCAAGTACGGCGGCACCGGCCTCGGCCTCACGATCTCGCGCGAGATCGCGGGTCTCCTCGGCGGTGACCTGCGCGTCGACTCGGTGGTCGGCCAGGGCAGTACGTTCACGCTGTTCCTGCCGATCCAGTATCTCGCGCAAACCCGCGAGGCGCGCGATCGCCAGACGGCACCGCGAACCGCGCACGCCGCGACCCAGTTGCCGCAGGTGATCGATCTCTCGACGACGACGACGCCGTCGCCGCAGCGCGCGATGCCCGATATGCCGGCGCTCAAGGAGACGCCGCCGCCGCCGCCGCTCGCGCGCTCGGTGCCGGACGACTACGAGAGCCTCGAGCCGGGCGACCGCGTGTTGCTCGTGATCGAGGACGACCTGACGTTCGCGATGACGTTGCTCGAGATGGGCCGGTCGAGTGGATTCAAGGGTGTGGTCGCGACGAGCGGTGCGCAGGGCCTCGAGCTCGCACGCACCGTAAAGCCGGATGCCGTGACGCTCGATCTGCGCCTGCCCGACATCGATGGCTGGGTGTTGCTCGATCGGCTCAAGCACGATCCGTCGACGCGGCACATCCCGGTGCATGTGATCTCCGGCCTCGACGAGGAGCGCCGCTCGCTGCAGAACGGCGCGCTCGGCTTCCTCCAGAAGCCGGTCACGGTGGAGCGGCTCGTCGAGGGCCTCTCCGAGGTGAAGGAGTTCGTCGAGAAGCGGGTCAAGAGCCTGCTCGTCGTCGAGGACGACCCGATCCAGAGCCAGGCGATCACCGAGCTGATCGGCGATGGCGACGTGAAGACCACGAGTGTCTCGTCGGGCGAAGGCGCTCTCGAGTCGCTCCAGGACGGATCGTTCGACTGTGTCGTCATGGATCTCCGCCTCCCGGGCATGTCGGGCTTCGAGCTGATCGAGCGCATCAAGGCCGACCCGCGTCATCGCCGCCTTCCGGTCATCGTCTACACGGGCCGCGAGCTCACCGACGAAGACAAGGCGCGCCTGCACGGCCTCGCGCAGACGGTGATCATCAAGGACGTGACCACGATGGAGCGGCTCCTCGACGAGACCGCGCTGTTCCTGCACCGCGTGGAGGCCAACCTCCCCGAGCGCAAGCAGCGCGTGCTCCGCCGCCTCGCGAAGAGCGATCCGCAGCTCGCGGAGCGCAACGTGCTCGTCGTCGATGACGATCTGCGCAACATCTTCGCGCTGACGTCGTTGCTCGAAGGTCACAAGATGCACGTGCAGTACGCCGAGAACGGGCGCCGCGCGCTGACCAAGCTCGAGGAGAACCCGAACTTCGATGTCGTCCTGATGGACATCATGATGCCCGAGATGGATGGCTACGAAGCGCTGCGCAAGATCCGCGAGCGCTCGGAGTGGAAGGACCTGCCCGTGATCGCGCTCACCGCGAAGGCGATGAAGGGCGACCGTGAAAAGTGCCTCGAGGCGGGTGCGTCGGACTACATCACGAAGCCGGTCGACGCCGACCAGCTGCTTTCGTTGTTGCGCGTCTGGCTGTACCAGTCCTAGTGTCCGCGCCGTGAAAGCGGCCACGGTCCTCGTCTTCGTCGTCGGGTGTAGCTCTCCTTCGGGGAGCATCCCGGACGCGCCACCGGGCAACGACGCGTCGATCGACGTCGCGATCGATGCCACGAGCGCGGGCTTCGGCGAGTTGTCCGGCATGTGCGGCGTGCTGAACGATCCAGAGCTCCTCGGGGCCTCGCCGCTGCTCGTGCAGGACGCGATGACGTTCGCGCGCGCGTACGTGGATCCGGCGGATCGCGCGCTGCTGACACCGGGCGGTGTGCATCTGATCGAGACGCCGAACGCCGGCGGGAGCTCCGAGATGAGCGAGCTGTTCGCGTTCGAGCAGCTCGCGCGGTGCGAGGGTGCATCGCTCGTCAAGACCGAGACCGAGATCGTGTACACGAACACCGGCGGGAAGAAGACGGACATCCTCGTCGAGATCGATGGCCACAAGATCGGCGTCAGCGTGACCCGCGCGTTCGCGTTCCCGATCGGCCAGCCCTACACGGAGCAACAGGCGACGACGCTGCTCACGCGCAAGCTCGATGACATCGAGCTGTCGTCGGCGAACGTGACGGCCGCGGATGCGTGGGAGAAGCAGATCCTGGCGTATCAGGCGATCGACGATCAGGCGGCACAGACCGTGGTCGGCGTGTGGAACGGCCTCGATGCGGCGACCAAGGACGACACGATCCTGCTCGTCACGGTCACGAACGGTGACGACCTGTTCATCTATCAGAACTGAATCGCCGAGGTGAGGGCGTGTCGCACCATCGCGTGCGTCACATGGCGAAGCGAAATTCGCGCGGATCGGCCGACTCCCCTCTTATGGGACGTAAGGCACGCAAACAGGAGGAGCTACCGGAGGCGAGGCTCGAGCATATCGAGACCCTCGAACGCCTCGGGCGGCTGGTGGTCAGGGTGGCACGAGCACCGGCTCGCGTATGTTTCGTGCGGCTCGACGCGTATCTGCCCAAGGGTGGTCACGGAACGGTCGTCGCCAGCGGCTTCGCGTAGCGCTCAGCGATCGAGCTCGCGGAGCGCACGCGAGAGGTCCGGGCGCGGTCCGATGTGCTCCCGCGTGTTGCCCGCCTGTGGGGTCCCGGTGCGGCGCAGCAGCTCGCGCAGCGTGCGGGGCAAGATGATCGCGCCCTTGCTGCGCGCCACTCCCTCGAGGATCACCGCAGCACCCGCGACGATCGGCGACGCGCTCGACGTCCCCGAGAACTCACCCGTGTAGTGCCGATCCGCTTCGCTCGTCGTCGAGCAGTCCTGCAGGTCGCCGTAGTCGAGCGTGGCAACGCGGCGCCCCCAGCCCTGCACGTCGACGCGGGAGCCGTAGTTCGAGAAGTCCAATCGCTCGCGATCCGAGAACCCAGCGCGCGGCGGTGCACCAGCGCCGACCATGATCGCGCCGCTGTCGCGCTTCGTGCGATCGAAGCGACCACCGTACGCGCGGTGATCGAGATCCTCGTAGCCATTGCCCGCGGCCTCGATCACCACGACGCCACGATCCGTCGCTGCCTTGATCACGTCGAACACGTCGCTCCAGTACTCGACGGGAATCCACGCACCACGCGGTCCGCTGCTCTGCAGCTCGATCAGCAGCACGTCACCCGGGCGCAGACTCCGCGCGGCGACATCGATCGCGTTCGCCACGCTCGTGCCTCCGATCGACGACGTGAACACGCGCTCGACATCCGGCGCGATGCCGACGACGCCCTTGCCGTTGTCGCGTCCCACCACCTCGCCCAACACCGCCGTCCCGTGCGCCCGCCACGTCCAATCGGGGATCGGTGTGCCACCCGCGTGCGTGATCCGATCACCCGGCAGATCTTCGTGCTTCGCGTTCCACCCGCCCTCGATATCCGCGAACCACACGCGTGCACCGCGCTGTCCGCGTCGCCACGCCGCGGGCGCATCGATCCCTTGCGGCGCTGGACCGAGATATCCCTGATACGACTCGAAGCTCGGCGTGGTGATCGGACAGCTCTCGCTATCGCGCACCACGGGCATGCGCGGCAGCGTGGTCTCGGGCACCTCGACGACCTCGTCGATGTTCGCGTTGTACGCAGCGTTGGCGAGCAACGCGTCCAGGTCGAACGTCTCCACCTCGAGCCACTTCCCGCGCTCGTCCGTCGACGGCGTCGAGAACAACGGCGTCACTCGCGCCCACCACGCGCCACCGAGCGCCGCCATCGTCGCTGCATCGGGCGCCGCGCGCAGCTTCACGTGCACCTTCTGCGACAGCATCATCGACGTGCCGCACCGCCACGAGGGCCGCGTCAGCCACGCACGCAGCGCGACCACCGCCATCGCGACCAGCATCGCGCACACGACCGCGCTGGCCGCGACCAACCACCGGCGACTCCGGACTCGTTCAGCGATCATCGATCATCTCCACCGCGGCCACGTTCACCGCCGGGTTCGAGGCTACCCAATCCCGCGCCGCTTCGAGGTCCCCGGGCACCACGACTCGAACGCGCACTCGGATGCGATTCTCCACCTGCGGATCTGCAGGCTCGATCGACTCGATCATTCGGTGATCGAGGCTCGGCACTCGAATGTTCCGCATCGTCGTCCACGAGCGAATCGGACCATTCCACGCCATGCGATAGCTCTTCGCCCAATCGGACTCCACGACCACCCCCGTCCACTCGGGCGCGGCGCGAAGCTCGACGACGAGCGTGTCGGGGCTTGGAGCCGCCGCCTGACTTCGCTCGTCCTCGTCTCGCTGCACGCTACGGGTCGTCTCCGTCGACAACATCGGCGTAGGTCGGGTGACTTCGCTCGCCGTGAACCGCGTCACGACAGCGGCTCCCGCGAGGCCGAGGATCGATGCGCCCACGATGCCTACGATGCCGAAGGCGCGGATGCGATCAGCGAGCATTCCCAAAAGCGTACGTTACCCACGGAACCGATGCCGTGGAATTCGTAACGCGATGACGACGGATCCGGGTCTACGAACGGCCTAGGGCCGAACCTTCGCGAGCTCGGCCTTCGCGGCGCCTGCCACCGACGCATCGGGATCGCCGAGCGCCGCGGTGAACCACGCGCGCGCAGACTTCGTGTCTCCTCGCGCGATCAGGAGGCGACCGAGCATGACCGACGCACGGCCGCGCTTCGTCGAAGTGGGCGCGCCGTCGAGGAACGCCACGAGCGCCGCCTCGGCCTCCTTCGCGCGACCGGCCTTGGTGAGCGCGACGGCCTGGAAGTAGCGCGCGTCCGACGCGAGCGGGCCATCACCGGCCGCGGCGATCGCGAGCTCGTCCGCGGCAGCGCTGTACCTGTTGTCGCGCAGCAGCGCCCAGCCGGCTTGGAAGTGTTGCTCGCTCGACGACGTCGGCTTCGTCGCGATCGATGGCGTCGTGCTCGTGGTGATCGATGGTCGCGGTGGAGTCGGGGGCGTCGCGGTCGATGGCGGCGTGGCGATCGATGGCGTCGTGGTGTTCGTGGTGTTCGGTGGCGTCGTGACCGATGGCCTGGTGGTCGCACTCGGCGTTGTCGCGCTCGGCGCACTCGTGTCGATCACGCTCGGCGCGGGCGCCGTCGACCGCGTCCCGTGCGTGCCCGTCACGCTCGTCGATGTCGATGTCGGCGGCCGTGTCGTCGTCGCGATTGGCTGAGTGCTCCGGTTGATTTCTCCGACATTACTCGGGACGTCTCGCACCGAGCTCGGAGTCAACCCCTGCGCGTCGACGACGGGATTGGCGCTCTTCGGAGCGATGCCGGCAGTCGGTTCGATGCCGGTCGTCGGAGCGACGCCGTCGCTCCCGCGATCGGGCGTCCGCGGCGAGAGGTCGGCCGTGAGCACCGGTGCGGTCCAGGTCTCGCCGGACGCGAGGATCACGGTCTTGCCGTCGACGATCACCTTCGCGGTACCCGACGACACGGCGACGCTCGACAGCCTGTCGTTCGCGACGACGACCTCGTACGCGCCGGTCCCTTCGATCTCCGCGTCGCCGGTCTTGGTGCGCACGCGATCGCCCGCGCGCGTGGCGGGCACGGCGAGGCGCACTTTGCCCGCGCGAATGCGCACGACTTCATCGCTACCGGAGCTCGTCGGGGTCGACGTGTGCTCGAGCTCCGCGACCGACGACGATTCGATCTGCGCGTAGTTCTCGTGCGTGGCGGTGGGCGCGGGAGCTCGCACGAGCAGCAGCGCGACGGCAGCCGCGGCGAGCGCGCCCATGACGAAGCCGGCACCGACGAGGACCGCGCGGCCTGCGCGGCGCGGTGGCGAATCGGAGGCAGCGACGAGCAGCGAGGACCGCACGGCTTCACGGCGTGAAGCGTCGGGGCGATCCCACGGCAGCTGCTTGCCGAGGTCTTGGAGTGGATCGATGCCGGTCGTCGGCTCGTCGTGGTCGAGCGGGCTCATTCGGTACCTCCATCGATCGCATCGCGCAGGGCGCGGCGAGCATCGTGCAGTCGGCGCCACAGCGTGCCCGCGCGACACCCGAGGACTTGCGCGGCTTCGACGCCGGGCAGGTCTTCGAGGTCGCACAGCACGTAGGCGGCGCGGAGATCGTGCGGCAGCTCGTCGAGGGCGCGAGAGAGGCGCTCGATCTGCTGAGCGCGAAGGGCGGTTTCGTCGGGGCGATGCGAGGGCGACGGCTCGGGGATCGCGGCGTGCGCGTTGCGGCGACGACGCGTCGAGCGAAAGTGATGGCGGACCGTGTTCGCGGCGATGCCGTAGAGAAATGACTTCACGGAGCCGCGGCCCGAGAACTTCGGTGCCGCGCGCCAGGCCTCGAGGAACGTCATCTGTACGAGGTCATCGGTCTCGGCGGGCTCGGCGTGGAGGAGACGCGAGATAAGGCGGTAGACTGCTTCGTGGTGGCGATCGAACAGCGCGCCGAGCGCAGCGGAGTCGCCGACACCGCACGACGCGAGCAGCGCTTCGTCGGAGATCTCGGAGAGGTTCGCTTTGCGCTCGTCGATCCCGCGTCGCTCGCGGCGCAGCGGGACGATCTGGCCACCAGTGGGTGGCGTCGGTGCGGGGCGGCGCATGGCGGTCATGGAATCCCCACGCGAATGCCGACGCCGAGCTGATAGCCGCGCGAAGGTTCGGCGGGCATCGCGGTGCTCGGATCGGAGACCATGGTCGGGTTGTCGAAGTTGGTGCGCTCGCCGATCGGCGTGAGCGTGTACGCGGCGAGCGCGTCGAGCCACACGTGGCGCACGATCGGGAAGGCGAAGCGGAGCGCGACCGCGACCCGCGGCAGGTACGTGGCTTTGTCGTAGTCGTCGCCGACGTAGATCTCGTTCGTCAAGTTGCCGGCGGCGTCGAAGCACGGGCCGCCGGTGCCGGTGTTGGGCTCGGGCATGCACGTCGGATCCATCGGATCGCTGCAGCCGGGCATGGTGCCGGGTGGCGGCGTTGGAGCGGTGCACGCTTCGACGCGCTTCGTGCGCGTGCGGCCGACGCCGAGGCCGAGCTCGGGTGCGATCGAGACTTGACCCACGGTGAACGGAATCGATGCGGTCGCGAGCGCGACGATGTCCGAACGATCGGCGGTCGCGGCGTTGACCACGAGGTTGTCTTGGAAACCAGCACGAACGCGACCGCCGATGCAGGCGAGACCGATGCGCATGCACCCGGCGACGTCGAAGCCGTCCCACGTGGTGTCGTCGTCGGTCCAGCTGCGCTCGAGTGCCGCGGAGAGACCGAAGCTCTCGAAGGGAGAGGACGCGTGCGTCGCCGGTGTGGGCGCGACGCTCGCGCCGGTGGAGACCGGAGCGAGCGGCATCGCGGCCAGCGTCGAGGGTGGCGCCGGCGGCGTCGCGATCGCCCACGATGCCACTTCGATCTCGTCGCGCAGCCACGAGTCGATCCACGCGGCGGCGACCCTCGGATCGCTGACGATGCGTCCCTCGCTGCGCTTCGCGGCGTTTTGCACCGCGACCGAGAGACCCTCGCCGGAGGCCGCGACCATCGCGGTCACCGAACACGAACGCTCGGCGGGCTCGATCGTTCCGAGCTCGACGCCGAGTGTCTTTAGCTCGACGGCGACGCGCGCCACTGCGTCGCGATCACCGGAGAGCTCGACCCGCGGCGCACATGGCGCTGCCGTCGCTGTTGGAGACAACAACGCGAGCAGTGCGAGCGCCGCGGGGATGCGAGTCACAGTCCGATCGGCTCCCCGGGCGCGGGCATGGGCGGCGGATCGTTCGACGGCGGGTTCGACGTCGTCGGATCGTCCATCGACGGCGGATCGTTCTCGTCGCAGCCGAAGTCACCGGGCGGATGCTCGGGCGTCATGCCTCCGGGACCACCGGGTTCGCACATGGTTCCCATCTCACCACAGTCCGGCGGCACCGGTGTGGGCCAACAGTTCTCGTCGCCCATCGGGCAGCCACAGCCGGCCGCATCGTTCGCGCACGGGTTGGTGCACGTCGTCGGGTCCATCGGATCGAGGCACGGCTCCGGCGGCGGCGGCGGGCACATGTCGGGCTCGCCGGGCGAGCTCGTGTTCGGATCGCCTTCCATGCCACCAGGACCACCACCCGTTCCGCACCAGGGCGGCGGGCAATTGCCGCCCGCGTCGCAGAAGCAGTACGGATCGTTCGGATCGCTGCAGCCCGGCGTCGGCGGCAGGCCGCACGTCGGATCCATCGGGTTGCTGCAGATGCCGCAGTTCGGATCCGTCGGATCCGCGCATGGCTCGGTGCACGTCGGATCGCCGGCCGCGCACGGCATCGGCCACGGGCAGTTCGGATCCATCGGATCCGTGCAGTCGGGAGGCTGCGTCGGGCAATCGAGATCGCCGGGGGCGCACGTCGTGCCGCCGCAGTTCGGATCGCTCGGGTCCATGCACGGCCACGTGCAGTTGCCCGTCGTCGGATCGCAGGGCGGTGGGGGCTGACAGTTCGGATCCATCGGATCCTCGCAGCCGGGCCATCCAGGCTCGCTACCACCGCTGCCCGTGCCGGTGCCGGGCTCGCCGCCGATGCCGCCCATGTCGTACGGATCGACGGGCTGACACACGCGGAACGTGAGATCCGCGAGCGCACCGTTCGCGCTCGAGTAGACGTGGCGAACACCGCTGGTGGTGAGCACCTCGAGCCGATAGCGAACGCCATCGGCGGGTAGGGTCAGCGTGAACGAGCCATCGCTGCGCACTTGCGTGGCAGTGATGACGGTCGTCCCGGTCACGGCGCGGACCGCGATCGCGCCGCTCGTGTTGACCTTGCCCGTCAACACTTGGGTCGACGGGTCGGATGTACAGCCAGCACCCAGTACCAGGGCCAGCAGAAAGGCTCGGCTCGCAAATCGCGTCATGGCATCTCCTCGCCTACCTAGTGCCCGACCCTCGCAGACCCTTCGCCGATTTCGCCCCTCGAAGATCTGAGGGTTAGAGGTGCGGGCGTACCCACCCACTCAACGATTTCGCACGAGTGCAGATCGAACCACGCCGGCGCGCGTTGAACGCACCCCAAGGGGAGACATGCGAACCACCGGCACCGTCCTCGTCGCGACCTGCGCGCTCGCCGCGACCACCATCGCCGCCCACGCGTTCTGCGGCTTCTACGTCGCGGGATCGGGCGAAAAGATGTTCAACGACGCGACGCAAGTCGTGCTCATGCGCGAAGGCACGCGCACCGTGCTGTCGATGCAGAACGACTATCGCGGTCCGCTCGACGACTTCGCGATGGTGGTTCCCGTTCCGGTCGTGTTGCAGCAGACCGACGTGAAGGTCCTCGACAAGGCCGTGTTCCAACGCCTCGACTCGCTCGGCTCCCCGCGCCTCGTCGAGTACTGGGAACAGGATCCGTGTCCTCCTCCCGAGCCCGCCTATCGCGAGCGCTATCGCAAAGACATGCTGCGCATGAAGGGATCGGCACCTCGCGCGACGATGTCGCTCTCCGAGGGTGGCGGTGGTGGCGGCGACTACTACGACGCGCCGGTACAGAAGGAACCCAAGGCAGTCCCGCCGATCCTGTCGTCGTTCTCGGTGTATCCACCGTCGATCACCGCCGGCGTCGCGCAGAAGGTCACGTGGAGCTTCGGCTTCGCGAACTCGCCGTATCCGGCTCCGAACTGCACGGTCGATCACGGCGTGGGCGCCGTCTACAACGGCAATCCGTCGTCGATCACGCTGAACGACAGCACGACGTTCGAGATCACGTGCGCGAACTCCGCGGGCAAGTCGAAGAAGACGGCACGCATCAACGTCGTCAAGATCGAGGCGAAGTTCGACGTCGCCGAATATCAGATCGTGATCCTCTCCGCGAAAGAGGCCACCGGCCTCGAGGACTGGCTCAAGCTCAACGGCTACAAGATCCCGAACGACGCGCAGGCGCTGCTCCGTCCGTACATCGAGTCGGGCTCGAAGTTCTTCGTCGCCAAAGTCGATCCGAAGAAGGTCCACATGGTCGACGGCCACGCCGCGCTCTCGCCGCTGCAGTTCAGCTACGACAGCGAAGAGTTCTCTCTCCCGATCCGCCTGGGCCTCGCGAACTCGTCGGGCAAGCAGGATCTGATCATCAACATCCTCTCGGCCGATCGTCGCTACGAGGTCGCGAACTACAAGAACGTCTTCATCCCGACGAACTTCGACGTGAAGAAGACGGTCAAGACTCGCTTCAACGAGTTCTACGCCGCGCTGTTCGACAAGACGATCGAAGCGAACCCGCGCGCCGTGGTTACCGAGTACGCGTGGACCGCGGTCCCGAACTACCACTGCGATCCGTGCACCGACGCGGACATCACGAACCCCGATCTGGGCGTGCTCGGTGCCGACGTCATCGGCGGCAAGCTCCTCGCGGGAAACTTCGTGCTCACGCGCCTCCACGCTCGCTACGGCAAGGACGACATGAAGGACGATCTTCGCTTTCAAGAGGCGAAGCCGGTCACCGGCGGTCGCGAACAGTGGTCCAAGCAAGGCATCGAATACGGCGCCACCCCGTCGCAGCAGAACTTCTTCCAGGCGCGCTACGCGATCCGCTACTGGTGGACGGGCCCGATGAAGTGCAAGAACCCGCAGCGCGGCGTGTGGGGCGGTCCGCCCGACGGCGCGTACCACCAGACGCTCGCCGCCGGTCGCACGGCGTTCGCGCCGCGCGGCAAGGTCGAGCTCGCGTCGCTGATCAATCGCGACCTGTGGGAGATCGGCTACAAGAAGAAGGCCGCGCCCAAACCCGCGACACCTCCGCCCGGCGGCGCGAAGACGATGGGCCTCGTCTTCTTCGGCGGTGGCGGCGCGAGCGCGCTGATCATGATCGGCCTCGCGGTGTTCCTCGGTCGCCGTCGCCGCGCGCTGCAGGCATAGCGCGAGCATCGCGCACGACGCGCGTGCATCGCGTACCGCGGACACAGCGCCGCACGCGTGCATTGCGGCGAGCATCGCTCGCCTCGCACGCTCTTATCCGTGCTCGGCCACGACGGCCAACGCGAGCGCGGCCATATCACCGAAGCCGGTCTGCCGCTCGTCGGCGGTCGTCTGCTCGCCGGTGACGAGGTTGTCGCTGACCGTCAAGATCGAGAGAGCGCGCGCGTGCCTCCGCGCCGCTAACGTGTACAGCGCCGCGGTCTCCATCTCCGCCGCGAGCACGCCATGCTCCGCCCACGGGTTCCACCACGTCCGGATCGCGCTCTCGTCGGGATAGAACGTGTCGCTCGTCAGCACGCTTCCGACGTGCGCGGGCTTGCCCCACTCGGTCGCGAGCGCGTGCGCGCGTCGAAGCAGCTCGAAGCTCGCGCTCGCCGCGAACGACGCTCCGCCGAACGTCGACCGGAACATCGCGGAGTCCGTCGACGCCGCTTGTGCGAGCACGAGATCGCGCGTCGCGACATCGGCGCGGATCGACCCGCACGTCCCGATCCGCACGAGCACGCGCACCCCGTACGCATCGAGCAGCTCGTGGACATAGATCGCCGCCGACGGCATGCCCATGCCGGTGCTCTGCACGGACACGCGCACACCGCGATGCGTGCCCGTGAAGCCGAGCGCGTTGCGAACACGGTTGTGACACACGACATCGTCGAGGAACTTCTCGGCGATGAACTGCGCGCGCAGCGGATCGCCCGGCAGGAGCACGATGGGCGCGATGTCTCCGGGTCGCGCTTCGAGATGGACTGACATGGACGCGCAGCCTACCCTCCCCGCGCAAAACGGTTCGCACGCTCGGCTGGCATTCAGCCGCGGACGCGCGCACAGTCGCCGCATGCTGCGTTGGACCCTCACGCTCGTCGCGTGCGCCGCATGCGGCGACAACCTCGTCCCCGATATCGTCGATGCTCCGGTGCCGATCGATTCCGCGGAAGCGACGCCCGATGCACCGGAGTGCACGGCCGATGTCACGAGTGACGAAGCTAACTGCGGCGAGTGCGGTCACCTCTGTTTCGGCGGTGAGGTCTGCAAGAACGCGACGTGCGGCTGCCCGTCGGGTGTCGTGCCACCGCTCGTGTTCCCGACGGGGACCGAACAATTCTTCGCGGCGGGCGGCTTCACGATCGCACTCGGACCGACGCTGAGCCTCAGCGGCATCAACGGTCTGGTCTTCGGCTTCGATGGAACAGTTCCGCTCGACACCAACATCGATCTCGCCACCGTCCCGCTCGGATCGACGCCGTTCGTGGGCTCCGGCGTCGGCATCGATCTCCAGAACTTCGCGCTCGACGCGAGCTACCTCGCGACCGCGGGGACGATCCGCTTTACCAAGCGCTGCGATACCGAGATCCAAGGCACGCTGACGAACGCGACCTTCAATGGCCTCAGCGGTGGTCTCCTCGGCGGCGGCATCCCCATGGTCGATCCCGACGGCTGCGTCGTCCACGTGAGCTCGCTGACGTTCCATTTGATGACGGCCGCCTGCCCGTAACGTCGTCGCGTCGCGCAGCAACGCTTCGATCCCATCGTCCGCGCCTGGCACGGCGCGTGGAGAACCTCCGACCGCAACGTCGCGGAGGAGAAGATAACGATGGAAGAAGCATTGTGTTCTGCTGACGAGCCACTCTGGTGCGCACCGCGCGTCGAGCCGGACGTGCTCAGTTCGAGCACGACGGGCCCAACGATCTCCACGAGCCCGGAGCTGCCCGCGCGATCCGGGCCGCCGTCCGGTGCCCCGTTCGTCGGGATGTACGACGACGCCATCCCGCCCATGCTTCGTCGCCCCGACGACGATGGAATCCCGCCCATGCTTCGTCGCCCCGACGAGAGCGTCGCGGAGGCACCCACTCGGCCGCCTTCGCATTCCTCCGAGGAACACGAGTCCGTGTGGACCGAAGAGAACGTCCACGGCCTCGATACCGTGGAGCGCATCGCCACGGGCTTGGAGGTCACCTCGGAGGTCGGAGAAGCGGTGACGGGCCACCACGTCCCGGTCGTCGGCGCGCTTGGCGATGCGGTGGCGCTCGGGCATGGAGTGTCCGAGGGCATGGGCGGAATCGTCGATACCGCGACCGGTCACCCCGGGCGCGGCATTCCACACGTGATCGCGGGAGCGACCGATGTCGCCTCGCACGGTGTCGCGCTCGGCGCTGCGGTGAGCGGTGGTGATGCCGGCGTGGTCCCCGACATCATCGATGGTGCGGGGCACGTGGCATCAGGCGTCGCCGAGATCGTCGACGGTGCGGCGACGACCGCGGACGGCGACGAGGGTCACGGCGTGCCTCGAATGGCGGACGGCGCGGTCGATGCGACGGTCGGTGCCGCGGGAATGGGACTGCTCGGGGGCGAGGCAGCCACGCTCGCGCGCGGACCCGCGGGACTCGTGCTCGGCGGTGCGGTCGCCATGGAGCGCGAAGGACGCGACCTCGTCGAACGTGACGAGACGCTGGGCACCGTCGAGGCCGAGGACGGATCGACCCGCGGTCTCAACGCGTACGAATTCGGCATGGCCAATGGTGCCGACGCGTATCACGGCATCCACGACTATCTCGCGGGAGACGCCGAAGAAGGCAGCGCGCGCGAGGTCATGGCGGAGATCGGCGGCGGCGCCGCGGGCGGCCTCGTCGGCCTCGGCGCCGGCATCGTCGGTGTCGGAGGCGAGCTCGTCGCCTCGGCACGCGAACGCTCGTCGATGTTCGACAGCGCGTGGTCGTGGATGATGGAGTAACGCGCGACCTACGGACCTACGTCGTCGGCGGATGCACGCCGGCGAGCTGCGTGCGGATGTGGGCCTGCAGCATCTGCGTCAGCGTCGCTTGCACCTGCTCGTCGAGCTCGCGCGAGGGTTGCTTGCCCGCGGAGCCGACGAGCGCGTACCTGCCGATCGCGTAGCCGTACGCGGCGGCGACCGCCGTCATGATCGCGAGCTCGACCTTCTCGACCACCGCGCGAGGAACCGAGACTCCCGATGCGGCCGGCATCGGCGCGTGTGCCGACGAGACCGTCGATGATGACTGCGTCTGTGCGGTCGATGCGAGCGCCGACGCGATCTGCGCGGCCACGACTTGGATGCCGTTCGCCGACAGGCCGAACGCGTGCGCCGCCGACGGGCGCTCGCTCGCGAGCAACCAACGCACGAGGCGCAGGTGCACCGGATCCTCGAGGGCGCGAAACAGGATCGCGATCAGCGACTCGGGATTCGCCAGCACGCGCGGGTCCGCGAGCTGCTCGCGCATCTGCTCGCGAAGCGTGCGCAAGCGTCGCTCGAGCGTGGCCTCGATCAGGCCGGCGTACGTCCCGAAGTAGTGCGTGATCAACGCGTGGCTCGTGCCTGCTTCGCGCGCGATGTCCTTGAGGCCGACCTGATCTGGCTGCGAGTCCACGAACACCCGCTCCGCCGCATCGAGAAGCTCCTGCTTTGCCACATCCGGAGCGCGCCGGCGTCGCGTTCGGACGCGCCCGGGTCGCCGTGGGATCAACCGCTTGCCTCGCATCCGAGGAGCATACCTCGCGCGCGCTATTTTCACATTGACAATATCCCTGACGCGCCTACTATCAACGTGACAATAAGGCACCACCAAGGAGCCTCCCATGATGAACCAGACGCTTTCTCCCTCGACGACCTCGACCACCACCACGGCAACCGCGCGTTCCAAGCCCTCCATCCAAGACGATGTCGACGCCGCCGACCTCCCCGTCCTCCAACGATGGCGCCGCGCACTCGAGGCGCTCGGCACCGTGATGGCCGACCCCGCCCGGACCGATCAGGTCCTCGTGTTCTCGACGTACGCGAACGCGGGGACGATGCACCGCCGACTACATCGCTTCTTCGACGACCCCCGCGGCCAGCGCTTGTTCGACGAGCACCGCACCATCGATTCGCACACGGTGAACCTCGACGAGCTCGCCGCGCTCCCCGCCGACACGTTCGGCTACGCCTACGCGCAGTTCCTCCGGTCGCGCGGCCTGACGCCCGAGATCTTCGACGGTCCGCCGGAGCGCGTGTCCGATCCGAAGGCCGCGTACGTCATCCAGCGGATGCGCCAGACGCATGACCTGTGGCACGTCGTGACCGGCCACGAGACGGATCCGGCCGGCGAGATCGCGCTCCAGGCGTTCACGTTCGGTCAGGTCGGCGCACCGAGCACGCTCGTCCTCAGCGCCGCGGGCACGCTCAACTTCCGGCGCTCGCGCCCCGGCCTCGGACGCGCGGTGATCGCCGCGTTCAAAGCCGGACGCGCGGCGAACCCGTTCATCGTGTTCCCGTGGGAAGACCACTGGGCGACGCCGCTGGTCGAAGTGCAGCGCCTGTTGAACGTGGTGCCCCTGCCCGGCTCGTTCGCGGCACCCACGACGCGCGCGGCAGCCTGAGCTGACTAGCTGTCTTCGTGCTCGTGGGCCTTCTTGGCCGCTTGAATCAGCTGTGGATCGACGGTCGTGGGATCGAGGATCACCTTGCCGTCGTGCGCGGACTTCACGTGATTGCCGCGGACGACGAAGTCACCCGCGTTCTCGATGTAGACGACCAGATGATCCTTCGCGACCTGGCGGACCGCGCCGACCTCCTCGTCGCCATGGTCCAGGAAGACGTGATCGCCAACGGAGACGTGGAGGGCCTGCATGGGCCGACCTTACCTCCGTTCGCGACACGTGCCACGTGATGGCGGCGTTAGAAGCCGAACACCGTGAACGCGGCGCCGAGGCCCACGTTCCGACCCACGATGTCCGCTTCGCCATCGTTGTTGTCGTCATCCCCGTAGAAGCCGTTGCCGAAGCGAGCCTCGACCGAGAGCGCCCAGCGGCGCGAGCGGACGAGATCGACAGACGCCGCCCCCATGATCGCCGGCGCGTCCTCGCTCGTCGCGCGACCCGCGATGAGGACGCCGCGATAGTCGAGCGTCGCGTGCGCGGCGCCGATGCCGAGCGTCAGCGTGACGATCGGGACCGGGCGCCACTTGATGCCCACCGTGTTCACGTAGTGCGTGAACGTGAAGTCGTCTTCGCGATGAGACATGGCCCAGAGGTCGGCCGTGATGCCGAACGTCGGCGAGAAGAACCAGCTCGCTTGCAGGTTCGCGCCGCCAGCTTCGGTGAAGTCGTTGCAGAAGCCGTTCTCGGCTTGGCAGTAGATCTTGCCGGCCTGGAGGCCGATGCCGAGCTCGAGACCCACGCGGGGTGGAGGTGGAGCCGATTGGGCGTAGGCGGTGGCGGTGGCTAGAAGAGAAGCGATGATGGCAAGCGAGCGCATGTAGGTAGGTTCCTCGGACTGCGACGGCAGCGGCAAGAACCTAGAGCAAGCGAGTGGCCAGCTGGAACGTCGAGGATTCCTGCGCCTGGCGCGGCGAATTACGACGGTGAAACTTCACCGCGAACCGCTGCGTGTAGGTGTGCGCGATCCAGCTCGGTCAGGTGGGCGATCAGCGCGGGCAGGTACGGTGCGCCGTCGGATTGGCGCGGTAGTCCGTGGAATCCGCGACCGTGCAGTTCGCACGGATGTGCGCGCGGAGGGCTTCGAACTCTGCGTAGGTGAGCGACATCGGATCGAACACCAGCGGAATGGTGGCGGAGGTCGCGACCGTCGTGCGGAGCGCCGCGAGCTTTCCGTCGGCGCGACCGGTCTCCCAGATCTTGGCGAAGTTGGATTCGAACTTCGACAGCGCCCCGGCGAACTGCGGTCCCGTGAGGTGGAGCGCGTTCTCGAACGTCGCTTGCTCCGAGTTCATCGACAGGTTGTACGAGCCGCTGATCAGCTCCTTGCCGTCGACGACCATGTACTTCGAGTGCATCTGCGCGGCGTACGAGGCGTCCCAGCGATACGCGAACGACTTGAAGCGAACGTCGATGTTCGCGTTGACGAGCGCGCGCGCGAACAAGAAGTCGTTCGCGAGGCAGTCGCGCTGTTGGCCCGGGGTCGTCGCGCGCGCTTGGCAATCGGCGACGTCCGCGAGCTGTGCGGTGTGGCCCGAGGCAGAGATGAACTCTTGCTGGTCGAGATAGACCTTGATGTCGAAGCTCGGATTCGCGGTCTTCTTCGCGATCAGCGCCTCGGCGACGGGACGCAGGCGCATGTGACCGGAGGCGATGTGGATCGATCGTTCGGCGTTATTGATCGCCTTGACCCACTCGTTCGCGACGACGGTCGAGTCCTTGTTGACGGACCACGTGGTGCCGTCGGCGCCGCCCGCCTTGAAGTTCGGCGAGGTGAACAACACGCCGAGGCCGGGCTCGTCGGGGACCTGCGCCGGGGTGATGTTCGCGGTGGATTGTCCCTGCGCCTGCGCGGGACCGACGAAGTCGCGCGAGCCCTTCCACAGGATGTCGAACTCGCGCTGGAACGACGCGGCGAGGAGAGCGCTGTTCTCGACGAACAGCGTGTTCTCGTCGTAGACGGTCGCGCCGGTGTTCGACCAGTTCGCGCTGCCGGTGACGAGCTTCGCCGTCGCGGCGCGGCTCGCGTCGTCGCGCGGACCGTCGACGATCAGGAACTTGTGGTGGAGGATCTTGTTGACGTAGCGAACGTCGATGCCGGCCGCTTCGATCTTGCCGGACTTCGATGCAGCGCGCGCCGCGGCATCGGTGAGCTTGCGATCGTCGTTCGCCGTCTCGAACAGGAACCGGATCTTCACGCCGCGCTGCTTTGCCTCGGCGAGCGCCGCGGAGATGCCGGCGTCGGAGTAGCTGTAGATCGCGATATCGACCGAGTGCTGCGCGTTCTTGATCAGCTGCGCGATGCGCGCGTTGTGCGATTCGGCCGCGGGCTGCGGGCTGAACACGACGTCGATCTTCGCGCCGCTCGCGACCAGACCGCGATCGCGCGCCGCTTCGAGCAGCGCGTTGAGCGTCGACGGACCGACGTACGGGATCGCGTCGAGCTCCGCGAGCGTGTCGAACTTGTCGTCGTCGCCGGTGTTGACCGAGCCGTCGGGACCGCGGCGGTGGTTCGCGATGTTCGTCGCGACGCGCGTCGTGATGCCCGCGTCGGCCTTGAGCTTCGCTGCCGTCGAGGACGCGTCGTTGACGAGCGCGAGCACGCCGATCGCCTCGGGCGATCCTTCGTCGATCCCGCCGTCCGCCTTGCCGCTCGGGAAGGCGTCCTCGGCGCCGTCTTCGACCTCCGCCTCCACGCAGGCAGCGATCGCGACCATCGAGAGCAGACCGACGAGCAGGGCATTCCGGCGCATGCCCGCCTTCGAGCAAGCCCTGCGCCGCGTCATGACGCGCGATCGTCACCGAGCGATGTCGGATCGGGCCTGCAATCTCGGGCAGTTATCCGTGGTTCGACCCCTGTCCGAGCGCGGGACTGCTGGCTCGTCGGGTCGCCGGACACTCGAGGATCGGCCTGTCCGGTGGCCGGCCACTGTTTGCTCCTGGTGAAGCACGTACGCCCCGAGGCGATGGGCGAAGCTGTAGGCGATGGCGCGGGTCGCGATCACGGGTGCGAGCGGGTTGCTCGGTGGCAACCTCGCGGCCGAGCTGCTCACCGCGGGACACGAGGTCACCGCGATTCGCCGCGCGAACACGAAGGTGAAGCACCTCGAGGATCTCGCGATCGATTGGCGCGAAGCCGATCTCGGCGATGTCCCCGCGATGACCCGAGCGTTCGAAGGCGCGAGCGCGGTGTTTCACTGCGCGGCCGCGGTCGGCGTGATGAAGACGGTGACGCCCGAGATGCGCGCCGCCAATGTCACCGGCACCGCGAACGTGATCGACGCGGTCGCCGCCGCGAAGGTCGCGCGCATGATCCACACCTCGTCGGTCGTGACCGTGGGCATCACCACGACCGGTGTTCCCTCCGACGAGACGGCGACGTGGAACTTCGAGGCCGAAGGGTTTCTCGACGGATATTCGATCACCAAGCGCGAGGCCGAGGATCTCGTGACGCAAGCGCGCGATCGCATCGACGCGGTGATCGTGAACCCGGGCTACATGTTCGGTCCCCGCGACGCGCGGCCGAGCTCGGGCAAGCTGATCGTCGACACCGTGCGCGGTCGCGTTCCCGGCACGACGCCTGGCTACAACAACTTCGTCGACGTTCGCGATGTCGCGCGCGGAATGATCGGCGCGTGGCACAAAGGCCGGCGCAACGAGCGCTACTTGCTCGTCGGTCACGACATGACGTACGCGGATCTGTTTCGCACGATCGCGAGAGTCGCGAACGTGAAGCCGCCGTCGTTCGCGATCCCGAAACCGATCGCGTGGGTGATCGGGAAGTTCGGCGATCTGTCCGAGCTCGCCGGCGTGGATCCGCTCGTGAACTCGACGCAGATCCGCTACGCGTACACGGACAAGTTCCGGTTCAAGAGTGACAAGGCGGCTCGAGAGATCGGCTACACGGTCGGACCGATCGAGACCGCGATCGCCGATGCGCTCGCGTGGTTCCGCGCGAACGGCGTTCTGAGCGTGTAGGCCTTTCTCGCCGAGGTCTCGCTGGTTGCGGTCGCACGCCCCATGGGGACAGGCGACCCGAGTGCAAATCGCGCAAGAACTGCTGTTTGGACCACGTTGTTTGCGGTACGCGAGCTGCACATTCAAGAGCTCGTGGGAGTACCAGCCCGTCGTCGCGCATCCTCCGAGCTCGACGAGGATCGGATCGGACCCTACCGAGTCCTCCATCGGGTGGCTCCGAGCTGCTATGACGCCGAAGCCGTCGCGTCGGGAGCGCCGGTGCGGATCGAGCTCGCGGGCTGCGCGGACAACGCGCTGATCGATGTCCGCTTCTCGCGCGCTCGCGCGCAGCTCGAGCTCGTCGAGCATCCGCTCGTCGCTCAGATCATCGATCACGGCGTGTTGTCGAACGGTCGCCCGTGGGTCGCATCGCAGCGCCCCGCAGGCACGCCGCTGTCGTACGTGCTCGGCCAGCGCCGACTCGAAGCTCGCGAGACGGTCGCGTTGATCTACTCCGTCGCGCAGGTCCTCGCGATCGCGCATCACCATCAGGTCGTTCACGGATCGCTGCGTCCGCATCACCTCACGCTCTCGAAGGGCGCGAAGGTCTCGATCTCCGGTTGGTCGTGGCTGCGCACGCCCGGCATCCCCGCGTTCGGCGATCCCGCATCGACGAGCGTCTACCATCCGCCCGAGCACGACGGCCAGAGTCCGATCGATGGTCGCGCCGATGTCTACGCGCTCGGCGCGATCGCGTACCGCGCGCTGACCGGCGTGTTCCCGGATGTCTCGCGCGATCTCGTCGATGGCAACACGCCGCTCGGCGCGGTGATCGAGAACATGCTCGCGCTCGACGCGCGCGACCGCCTGAGCGCGGCCGCGGTCGTCGCCGATCTGCACGAGCAGCGCAAAGCCGATCGCGCATCGTCGCGCGACATCGAGGGTCGGCCGACGAACCGCATGTCATCGCCGTCGATCGACGGCCTCACGAAGCCGGATCCGGATCAAGAGGGCACCGATCTCGAGCCCACGCGTGCGCTCGAGGCGATCGACGCCACCGACCGCGAAGTCTCGCTCGATGTCGAGACGGACATCGAGGACCGGCGCACCGGCCGCATGGCGAGCGTGCACGACTAGCGGCGCGTCGAGCGCTCTTCGAGGTAGCTCTTGCCGCGCGTCATCAGCTGGCGGAACCCTTCGAGGTCGTTCGCGCGCACCACGGAGCGCAGCCGTTCGACGGCGTAGAGCAGCGCGGCGAGCGACTCGGTGCCGTAGTCGTTGAGCGTCTGGATCTCGAAGTACAGATCGGGGTTCTCGGCGGCGACCTTCGACGCGACGCCGAGCTGGGCATCGAACGTCGTCGACGACAGCGTCGCGAGCTTCGGCGCTGCTTCACCGCTCTCGGCGAGCGCGGTGAAGAACGCGATGTTGAGCGCGTGCGAGAGGCCGAGCACGTACGCGATCAGGCGATCGTGCGACTCGAGATCCATCTCGACGAGCGTCGCCATCGTCGGCTCGAACAGCGCGCGCGCCGCCGCGGTCGCGACCGGTGCGCCGACATCGACGAAGATCACGTGGCGTCCGCTGAGCAGCTCGGTGTCCGGTCCGAACATCGGGTGCACGCTCGTGACCTGCGCGCCCGCGGCGCGCAGGCGCTGCAAGGATGCGCGCAGCGGCGACTTCAGCGACCCGACGTCGAACACGATGCCCTTCGGCGGCTTCGCGGCCATCGCGTCGAGGATCTGCGCGGTCGCGGGCATCGGCGCCGCGATGACGATCAGCTCGTGATCGAGCGGGACCATGCGCCAATCGCGATGGAGCTCGATGCCCGCGGGCGCATCACCGACGGGATCCGCGATCTCGACGGTGAAGCCCTGCGCGCCGAGGTAGCGCACGAACCAGCGCCCCATGTGTCCGCAGCCACCGATGACGAGCACGCGCCGCCCCGAGCCGCTGCCCCCGGCGGCGACCGTGTCCTTCTCCTGCACCGTGAGCGAGCCGCGGATCAACGCGAGGATCAGCTCCTCGCCGAGCTGTGGAGTCAGTCCGTGCTGGACCGCTGCCGCACGAGCTCGCTCGACGACATCGCGCTCCTGGCGGTAGTCGCGGGTAGGGATGCCGGCGTCGCGTTTGATCTGGCCGATCTTCTGCGCCACCGATTGGCGGCGAGCGACGGCGGCGAGAATGTCGCGATCGATCTGGCCGAGCTCGGTGCGCAGTGCATCGAGTCGAGTGCGGGCGTCCTCGGACATCCCGCGATGGTACGACGTCAGACGACGGCGCGCGCCGGGACGAGGCGATGGTCTTGCATCATCCAGCGACGCTGGCAGCGGAACGCGTCGCTGGCGGAGGCCACGATCCGATCGGCGACCGCGGGGTGCTGGGCGATGTCGTCGAGCGTCGCGCCGAACTGTCGCCACCGCGTGCCGAGCAGTCCGCCGGCCGACTGGAGGTACGACGACGCGACGACCATCGCCTCCTCCAAGCACGTCATCAGGTGACGCCGGATAATCGCGTGCGCGAGCGCGGCGCGTTCGACGACGTACATCCAACCGAGCGCCTCCGCGTTGCCGCGGAACTGCGGGACCGCGATGCACAGCGGGAGATCGGTCACCGCGTTCGGGCGAAGTCCGAGGCGCAACAGATCCTGCGCGATGAACCCGGCGCGCGCGCGACCACGCAGGTCGAGCATCATGTCGAGCGAGCTCGACAATGCGAGCGCGGCCTCGAGCGGTGCTTCGAAGCCGTAGATGCGGATCAGGTAGTCGCGATAGTCGTCGACGGTGACGTGTGGGCGGAACAGCGTGTCGACGTCACGATCAGCCTCGGCGTGGAAGACAGAAGTCTCCTCATCGAGCCGATCGATCATCCGCGAACGCGATGCCACCGCCCACTACTCCTGCAATCTCGAGGCATCGGGATCGCCGCACTCGATCCACAGGCATTGTGACCGCTTAGCGACGCTGCCGCCCGACGGTGCGCCCACGCGCTCGTGCGTTCCCGCTCGGTGTGCCGCGACGCCGCGGTCAGGCAGGTCTGCGCGCTGTCACGACCTTGGCGACGAGGTGGGCTTCCGTGCTCTCGACGGCAAAGCCCACTTCGGCGAACAGCGCGGCGAGATCGTCGCGCAGGTAGTCCTCGTAGAACGGCTCGTGGAAGTCGCGCGGAAACTCGCGAAGCGCGGTCTGGATCTCGGAGCTCTCGACGAGCTGCGCCGAGTCCTCGACGACGAGCAACCCGCCCGGCCTCAGCACGCGGAAGAGCTCGCGCGCGACGTGACGGCGCGTGTTTCGCGGCAGCTCGTGGAACATGTACACGTTCGTCACGATGTCGAACGCGCCGTCGGCGAACGGAAGCGACTCGGCGTTCTCGACGGAGATCGCGCATTCGTCGACATGCGCGAGTCGCTTGCGCGCGGCGCGGACGTACGCCGGCGAGAGATCCACGCCGTAGAGGCGCAGCGATGGATGCGCGCTCGCGAGCTGGTGCAACGTGCGCCCGGTGCCGCACGCGACGTCGAGCGCGCGCAGCTTGTCGGCGCCGCCCGCTTCGCGCACGAACCGCGTGACGGGAGGCAGGACCTGGCGGCGCATGACATCGGCGGTGCCGCGGAAGAGCAGCTCGACGCCGAGCTCGTAGACCTCGGCGGAGTAGTCGCTGAAGTAGCCGTCGGTCTGCCAGTGAAAGTTGCGCCGGTAGTAGGCGGGGAACCGCTCTTTATCGACGACGGGGATGTCCTTGTAGTCCTTCGCGCGCATGCGACGGACGACGTTCGGCGTGTCGCGCACGAGGCCCGGCAGCGCGCGCAGGTAACGGCGCACGGGGATATCGAACAACAGCTCGCGCGGATAGAGATCCGCGGCGACGTTCGCGAGATCGCGCTCGTGCAGCGCGCGCAAGCGGCGCATCAGCGCGCGTTGCTCGTCGCGCGGCACGGTGGGGCGTGGCGTGCGCGTGACCAGACGCGCGGCTTCCTGCATCACCGTGGCGTTGATGAGGAACGAGAGATGTTGCGAGGTGTACGCGAGCCGATCGAACGTGCGAAGCATCAGCGCTGTTTCCTCCGACGGAGGAGGATGCCACCCACCACTAGAATGGACAACATCCCAGTGGGTCCACTGGCTGCGCTGTTGTCGCAGCAGCCCGGCTTGTTGCCGACGGGGCCGTCGCCGTTGCCGAGGCACGCCTTGACCTCGCCGTCGACGACCGCCGGACAGCACGTGGGATCGGCCGGGATGCCGAACATCTGACGAATCGTGCACCACTGCGAGATATGCGTCTGCGGATCGGCGAGCACGCACGAGTCCTCCTGCAGCGTGCCGGCCGGGCACTCGAGGGGGCCGGCGATCTCCTGGTAGCGCAGCACCTTGGTCCACGTCGCGAGATCCGTGGTCTTCATGATGCCGGCGTCGTCGGACATGGTGCCCGGCGAGCCGAAGTTCTGCGTGCACGCCCACAGCTCGCCCGCCGCGTTCTCGACGAGACAGTTCACGTGCGGAGAGCCCGCGAGGTCCTGCCACGTGACAGCGCCGGCGCCGGGATTGCGCGCCACGCTGACGCCGTACGCCTTCGTTCCGATGACGAAGTCACCGTTCGCGCGGATCGCGAACGCGATCTCGGCGTCCTTCTCGACGATCTTCTCCCAGGTCTGGCCGCCGTTCGTCGAGCGGAAGATGCCGTCGCTGATCGCACCTTCTTGGAGAAACGTCACGCGCGCGAACACGAGGTCCGGGTTCGTCTTCGAGATGCCGACGATGTCGATCGTCGAGTTGGCCGACGGCGTGAGGCCGGTCATGCCCATCGGCGTGTAGCTCGTGCCACCGTTGTCGCTGCGGAATAGCAGGAAGGTGCGACCGGCCCCGACGAGACGATAGCCCGTGACGTACACGCGCTGCGGATCGGACGGCGCGACCTCGATCGAGCTCCACCAATCGTTGACCTGCCCGATCGACGCGCTGACCGGGAACGTCATGCCGTTGTCGGTGCTCTTGTAGATCTTCGCGTCGCCCGGATCGCTCGTCGTCGGGTTCGCGGGCTGCGCGAGACCGAAGTAGACGGCGCCGTCGGGCCCCTGCGCGAGCGCCGACACGAACACGCCCATGCCGAACGAGCTCGGGTTGAAGTTGCAGGTGTCGCGGCGAACGAGCGCGCCATCGAACGTGGTGGCGAACAACGCGCCCGACGAGGTGTACGCGTAGTCCGGATCGTACATGCCGCCGTAGCGAATCGCGGCTTCGCACATCCAGTGCCACGTCTGGCCGCCGTCCTCGGACTCGACCATGCCGAACGTCATGCCCGCGGCGATCTTCTGCTCGTCGCCCTGCTTGAAGTTGATCGTCGAGGTGCCCGCCGGACGCCCGTTCGCGAGCGCGGGAGCCGCCGAAGCAGCGAGAAGCGAAACACCGACGACGAACCGCATCCACATCCGGCGAGCGTATCCCTCACCGCCGCGATGCCCAAGTGCGAACCTCGTGGCGCGGCTCACGGTTCCTGACCCCGCTGGTGCGACACGGTGGTGCGCGCGCGCATCATCACCATCAGGCCAGCCCGATCTCGCGCAATCGCTGCTCGAGATACTCGCCCGCCGTCAGGCTCGGATAGCGCGCCGTACCGCCCGTGCGCGCGACGCAGCTCGGAAGCGGCGACAGATCGACATCGGAGCGCGCGTGCACGAAGCACGGGATGGAGAACCGCTCGCTGGACGAGTCGCCCGGGTTGACCACGCGATGCGTGGTGCTCTTGTACAGGCCGTTCGTCACGTTCTGCAGCATGTCGCCCGCATCGACGACGATCGTGTCGAAGCCCGTGTGCACCGGCATCCACGTGCCGTCGTGACGCTTGAGCTCGAGGCCCTCGCTGGTCGCGCCCGAGAGCAGCGTGATGAGGTTGATGTCCTCGTGTGCGGCAGATCGCACCGCGCCGGCCGGCACGCCCGCGCTGATCGGCGGGTAATACAGAACGCGCACGATAGTGTCGCTATCGCGGGTCATGTTGCGAAAGCGTGTCACGGGCTCGTCGATGAACGCGGCCGCGGCTTCGAGCAGGATGCCGCCGAGCGCGTCGAGGTGGCGATACAGCTCGACGAGCGTCGGACCGAACGCGCTGACCTCGGTGGGCCAGATGTTCGGACCGAACACCGCGTGAACGGGATGATCGTCGGGCACGTCGGGGCGGCCGACCTGCCAGAACTCCTTGAGGTCCGGCGCCGTCGAGTCCTTCGCGTGCTCGCGACCGAAGCCGGTGAAGCCGCGCTGACCCTTCTTCGCGGGATCGTGGTACCGCGCCTTCACGTCCGGCGGCTGATGGAAGAACGCTTGCGCGACTTCGTACGCTCGTTGCGTCAGCTCGTCGGGGACGCCGTGATGTTTGACGGCGAAGAAGCCGGTGTCGGTGAGTCCTTCCCCGACGGTACGAATGAACGCCTGCCTCGCGTTGCCACCTTCCGTCCAGTCCCTGAGATCGACGACGGGGATGTTCGGAGCTGCCATCGACGCCAGTATACGCCCGCCGTGCTCGGATCCGCGACCGCGCGCTCCTTCTGTGGACGCGTCAGCTTCTTGAACGCGTACTCGGCGCGCAGCGCGTTGCCGTGCGTGCGGCAGCGACGGACGAGCAACACCGCGAGCGGTCCGCGCCCCCTCGTGTACTTCGCGCCCTTGCCGGCGTCGTGCTCCGCGATGCGGGCGAGGACGTCGCGAGCGATGCCGCAGTACAGCGAGTCATCGTTACACCGCGCGACGTAGACGTACCAAGTCACGTCCCGAGTATCGCCTAATCGATCGGTGTACGCTCGATCGGCTTGAAGCCGAGTGAGGACGAGACGCTTCGCGACGAGCGCGCAGACCCGGGCCAGACAAACGCGAACACGCTCGGCCGCGCAAAGACTCAGCCGCCACCCACGCTGGATCTCGGGTCGCGCTACGAGCTCGGCGGCGTGATCGGCCGAGGCGGCATGGGAGAAGTACGACTCGCGCGCGACACACGGATCGATCGCGAGGTCGCCGTGAAGCTCATGCGTGGGACCGAACGCACCGAGGTCGACGTCACGCGCTTCTTCCGCGAAGCGCGGGTTCAGGGCGTGCTCGAGCACCCGGCCGTCGTTCCCGTCCACGACATGGGGATCGACTCGAACGGAAGTCCGTACTTCGTGATGAAGCGGCTGGCCGGGACCACGTTCGCTGCGGTGCTGAAGTCCGACGATGCAGCAGTGCGCGCGCGCTGGCCGCGGCGACAGTTGCTACAGCGCCTCGCCGATATTTGCCTCGCGATCGACTTCGCCCACAAGCGCGGTGTGATCCATCGCGACATCAAACCCGCGAACCTCATGCTCGGTGATTACGGCGAGGCCTACGTGCTCGATTGGGGACTCGCGCGGCTGTCGGTCGATGGCGAATCGCTCGACGGTGTGTTGCCACTCTCCGGCGACGCCGGGGAGACACAGATCGGCGACCTCCTCGGAACGCCCGGCTACATGTCGCCCGAACAGGCCCGCGGCGAGCCGGTCGATCGCGCGACCGACGTCTTCGCGCTCGGCATGGTGCTGTACGAGGTCCTCGCTGGAAGGCCCGCGCTGCCGAGCGGGATGGCGGCTATCGCGGAGACACTGACCACGGAGCACCATCGACCGAGCTCGGTCGTGCCGGACGTACCGCCCGAGCTCGACGATCTGTGTGCGCGCGCGACTGATGCGAGCGCGGCGATGCGACCGACGGCCCGAATGCTCGCGGAAGCGATCCAGGCGTACCTCGACGGCGATCGCGACACGGCGCTCCGGCGCGATCGCGCCGAGCAGCACGCGCAAACGGCACAGAAGGCGCTCGTGACGATCGCCGGCGCCAGCGTCCGTGCAGATGACGAAGCTCGGGCGACCGCCATGCGCGAGGCGGGTCGCGCGATCGCACTGGATCCCTCGAACGCGACGGCGGCGCACGTGCTCGGCAGACTCTTGATCGAGGCACCAACGGAGATTCCCGCCGCTGCGCTCGTCGATGCCGATGCCGAGCGCGCGGAGAGCCGGCGTGCCGTGCTCGCGTGGGCAGCGCGTGGCTTCACGGTGCTGTTCGTGCTGACGCTGGTGCTGTTCCTGTTGCCGCTACGCAGCTACTGGCAGCCGGCGCTCTCGTCCGGTCTGTGTCTGGGCATCGTTGTCGTCACGCGCCACATGGGAAAGCGTCCGCTTCCCGGACGCTCCCCGTGGTTTCTCGTGCTGTTCATCGCGAGCTGCACGTTGCTGGCCGTGGCGGGGCTCGCGTTCGGGCCGATCCTGATCCTGCCGATCTTCATGATCGGCGCGATGGCTGGATTTCTCTCCCAACCGACGGAGTGGCCACCCTGGATCGTGATCGGCGGGCTCGTCGTGCCGATCCTCGTGCTCGTCCTCCTCGAGGTCGGCGGCGCCTTACCGCCCACGTTCTGGTTTCGAGATGGTGCCCTCGTCCTCCAAGCGCCGATCCTCGACCTCACGCCGTTGCCGACGCTCTTGCTCGTCGCGGGATCGTTGCTGACGCAGGTCGTGAACACCGTGTTCATCGCGACCAGCACGATGAAGGTACAGCGCGCCGCGCAGAACCGCGTCCACGCCCAGACCTGGCACTTGAAGCAGCTGTTGCCCGGAGCCGATTCCGCCAAGTACCGCGACGAACCGCGCTAGCCGACCTTGTGCTCGATCTCGGGCGGGGTCGCGAAGAAGCGGTTGCGCTTCGGATCGTTGAACCGCTGGTAATCGATCAGCCACGGCGTCACCTTCGCGGTGCCGTTCTCGAGGTGGATCGTCGCGGCCATCGGCGTCACCGTGCGGTAGCTCGAGTCCTCGGGGAGATCGTTATTGTCCGCGCCACCGGCGGAGAACAGCGTGATCAGCGAGGTCTGATCCGAGTACATCGGGCGGAAGCCGGAGTCGACCTTCTCGTGACCGCGCACCAGCATCGAGCACCCGATCTTCTGCATGAACGCTTCGAACTGGTGCTTGCCGAACGGGAACCGAGCGTTCTGCGCCTGCAGATCGTCGGGGATGTAGTCCGCCGTCGACGGATCACTCCACAGCATCTGGAAGCGCACGTCGGGATCGTTGAACCCCGATAGATCGCCGAGCTTCGCTTTGATCTCCGAGTCGCGCGGAATCCCCGCGTGCACGAACATCAGATCGTCGAAGAACAGCATGTTCGGGAGCTCCTCGAACATCTTCATGTACTCGGCGAACACCTCGCCGGGCATGTGATTGATCAGCGTGTTGATCGCTTCGGCCGGCTTCACGCCGCCGTAAATGCGGCCGCGATACTCGATGTAGTACTCGTGATTGCCGCGCAGCGGAAACACGTGATCGGGCGCCGCGAGGTACAGCTGCATCACCGCGCGGAGAACGCCGTTGTACGAGAAGCGACCGCGATCGATGTAGTCGCCGAGCAAGATCAGCTTCGGCTCGGGCTTGGACTTGTCGAGCTTCCACGCTTCGAGCTTCGCGAAGAAGTCGGCCTGCAGCAGCGCGCCCTTGAGGCACGAGTAGCACCCGTGCAGATCACCGAGGACGGTCAGATCGTAGACCTTGTCCTTCTCGGCGGGATGCACGTAGACGTGACCGTCGAGGAACGGCTTCTCGCCGACGAAGTCCGCGATCGAGGTCCGGCCCGTCAGCTTGTTGGTACCGGCGAGTCGCTGCTCCGCGAGCTTCTCCATGAAGCGATGCATGAGATCGAGGTCGGCATCGATCTGCTGCCTGATCCGACCGGGATCCGCCGAGTAGTGCTGCTCGAACGTCGAGAAGAACGGATGGTTCTCGTGGCGCGTCTGGACCTTCGCGGGATTGGCGATCGCGATCTGGCTCTGATCGCGCAGGATCTCGATGTCCGAGGGCGACAGATGCTCCGTCGAGTGCAACAGCGTGTCGAGCTCGGCGCGGAACTTCGCCTCCGAGGGATGCACGCTTCCGTCGGCGTAGATCAGCTCGTCGATCGTCGACAGCAGCTCCTTCTGGTTGTCCGCATCGAACGTCTGGAAGATCTCGAAGCTGCGCAGCTTGAGCTTCGAGTACACGAACTTCTCGACGTCCTCGCCGTCCGCCACCGCCTCGGTGAACAGATCCTTCACGCTGTGATCGATCTGTTCGAACACCTCGTGGAAGTGCCCCACGAACTTGTTGATGATCTCCTCGCGCGTCTTCGGATCCGCGTCCGGCATCGCCATCTTCGCGCGTGCGGTCACCAGCTGGCGGATATAGATGCGGACGAACGTCTTCTCGGTGAAGTCGAACTCGCCATCGATGTACCCGAACGCCGTCAGGTAGAAGATGATCGCGTTCATCTGCTGCTCGGCGACGTCGGGATTCGTGCTGAAAGTGAGCATCGGCCTTTCGAGCTTGCTCCTGTCAGGAATGTGGGCGCAAGCCGTGGCCGGTATATGATGGGACCGTGCGCTCCGGGGACATTGCCGCGCTCGTCGCCCTCCTCGCGGGTTCCGCCGTCGCGCGCGCCGAGCCGCGCGTCGAGGCGAAGACCACCGCCGCCTCCGCGCAATCGTCGTCGGCCACCCGCGATGCTCGCCTCGAAGCAACGGGCTTCGTCGGCATCGGCTTCCTCGGCGAGAACGTGCAGCTCGGTGACTCGTGGGCTCCGGAGCAGGTACCCGGCAATGCACCGCTGTTCGGCTTCCGCCTGACCATCGTCGCCGTCCCGACGCTCGCCGACATCGGCAATGGCCGTCGCTTCCAATTCGGCCTCGAGCTCGAGACCGAGCTCGCCACCGGCAACACGCGGTCGAACGGCATGCGCGACGACCGCATGACCTACTTCGCGCCCGTCTTCGGTTGGCGCGGCCACTTCCTGTTCCGCTACGTGGATCCCGCGGTCCCCTTGCGCCCTCACCTCGTGTTCGGCGCGGGCGGAGCCACCGTCGCCTCCGAGTCCCCGTTCATGCGCAAAGAGTCCGACCCACTCGCCTACTACGGCGGCGGATTCTCGCTCCCTCTCACGTCCACCTGGCACGTCCGCATCGACGCGCGCCACGGCATCCTCCCCGCGCGCGACGGCGGCATCACCAACATGGCCGAGCTCCAGCTCGGCATCGGCGGTTCCTTCGGCATCCCCGAAAAGCGCACCGTCCCTCGTCCACCCGAACCGCTCCCCGAGCAGCCCGTCGTCGACGAGACCGACCGCGATCACGATGGCCTCCCGGATCGCATCGATCGCTGCCCCACCGAGCGCGAGACCGTCAACGGCCTCCTCGACGGCGACGGCTGCCCCGAGCCCGACGCGGACAACGACTCGATCATCGGCGACGCCGACAAGTGCCCCGACATCTCCGAAGACAAAGACGGCTTCCAAGACGACGATGGCTGCCCCGAGGCCGACAACGACGCCGACGGCATCCTCGACGCCGCCGACAAGTGCCCCGCAGACGCCGAAACGCGCAACGGCTTCGACGACGACGACGGCTGCCCCGACGCGATTCCGCCGGAGGTCACGAAGCTGCTCGTCACCGCGAGCGCGATGAAGTTCGAGCCCACCCGCGCGCGGGTCACCGAGGCTGCGAAGAAGTCGCTCGCCCCGCTCCTCGAGCTGATGCTCTCTCGCAAGAACCTGCGCGTGGCGATCACCGGCCGCCCCGCGACCGCCAAAGACGAAGACCTCGCGAAGCGCCGCGCCGAAGCGGTGAAGTGGTTCCTGATCGATCAAGGTGTCGGCGAAGGTCGCTTCGTCACGCGCGTGGCCGCACCCGCCAAGGGCAGCGCGGTCGAGCTCACGCTGATCCTCGAGTAGCTCCGTCTCCGACGCTCGGCCGCGTTCCGCGAATCGTGCGCACGCGCGCCCGCGCTCAGCGCCTCGCTCGACGAATCGCTCGCTCGGCCGTGCTCCGCGAATCGTGCGCACGCACGCGCGCTCCGCTCTCCGCGAATCGTGCGCTAACGCTTCGGCGCGCACACCCAAGCCGATACCGCGTGCCCTTTGCGTTTCGGAGCACACTCGATGATCGTCACTACACGTTGATCGCGGATCGCATCATTCGGGCGCTCGAAGCGCCCCTCGTCGTACGCGAGCCGTTCCAGCCCCTCGACGCGATCGTCGTCCTCGGCGCGCCGCTCGGACCGCGCGACGAGCTCACGCCGCCGCTCGCCGAACGCGCGCACGCAGCCGCGTCGCTCTATCACGCCGGCGGCGCTCCCCTGATCATCGCGAGCGGTGGCACGACGCACGGCGCCTCGCGCGCGGAAGCCGACGCGATCGCCGACGAGATCCGCCGCGCGAACGTGCCCGACAGCGCCATTCTCGTCGAGCGCGCCTCGCAGACGACCGCGGAGAACGCGCGCTTCACCGCCGAGCTATTCGCTCGCCGATCCGACGGCCGCCGGACCGACGAGCGCTCGCCAGGGGTGCGTTCAGACGAGCGCTGGTCTCCGCCGATTCGCGCTTGGCTCGTGACGCAACCGTTCCACGGCCGCCGCGCGCAGCGACTGTTCCGCCGCGCGGGATTCGACGCGCACGTGTGGCACATCGACAACTCGCTCGAATACGCGGATCGCCATCGCGCGCTGCGCTGGGTGGTGCGCGAGTACATCGCGTGGGCCGCGATGTATGCGCGACGGCAATAGCGCACGTCGCAGAGCTCCTCGAGCGGCGATCGCGCGCCCGACGACATTCGCGCGCTGCGCGATCACCGACAGAGCCCCCACAACAACCGCAGCTCGCGATCGAGCAACGCGTACGCCGCATCTGCCCGACTCCACCCGTCACCGTTCTTCGAGAAGACCGTGATCGATCGACGAGGGGGCGGCGCGTTAGCGCCGCCACATGGAGGAGGTGTTACGCGGGATGCAGCCCCTTCCACCCGTCGTCGTTCTTCGAGCACACCGTGGTCGATCGAAAGGCGGCGCATCAGCACCACGGTCGAGCGCGCAGGAATTGCGGCCCCTCGCTACGCAAAGCCTCGCCGCATTCTCCGAAAAAGCTGATACGGTCCGCCCCGTGTCGATCAAAGGGCTGATCGTCGTGTTGCTCCTCGCAAGCAGCTGCGTCCGCGTGCACGCGCATCAACGCGGAACGCTCGCACGCCCCGACATGGAGCTCGGCTCGACGCCAGACATGGCATCGGGCGAAGACCACGCCCGCGCCTATCGCGAAGGCGCGACCGGCGGCGGTACGGGCAAAGCAGGCGGGTGCGGGTGCAACTGACGTGCGGATCGTCGCCTTCCTCCTCGGACTAGTCACCGCGTGTCAGGTCGAGCCGGCGACGCTCGACATCCCGACGGCGGATCCCGAAGTCTTTCGCGAGAAGGTCTATCCCATCCTCCTCGCAGACTGCGGCTTCAACACGTGCCACGGCTCGAAGGAGCGCTTCTTCAGCATCTTCGGCCCCGGTCGCGCGCGCCTGGATCCGATGACCCCGGCCTTCGATCCGCCGACCGCGAACGAGCTCGCACACAGCTACACGCGCGCGGAGTCGATGCTCATCGGTCCGCATGGCCCGGGCAGCTCGCTGCTCATTCGAAAGCCAGTTCCCGTGAGCCAAGGTGGTGCGGGCCACAAGGGCAACGACCTGTGGGGCGGTACGGTCTACGACACCGTCGACGATCCGCACTTCGTGGTGCTGTATCAATGGGCAACGGCGCCATGATCGCTCGCTGGGTGTTCGCGATCCTGTTGGTCCCCGCGACGGTGATGGCCTATTCGGATCCGGCGATGTTCGGCGAGACCATCGACGAGGGTGGTGGAGCCGGCCGCTACTTCACCGGCTCGCGCGCCGAAGGCTACTCGTGCAGCGTGTGCCACTCGGGTGGCAAGGAGCCGAGCTTCATCGTCGATCCGTTGCCGGACGTCCTCCAAGCGGGGACCAAGTACTCGCTGGTGATCCACTGGCCCGATCCGGGGAGCCCGCAAGCGTTGCAGCTCGAGCTCGTGACCCCGTCGGGCACACATCCCACGGTCACGATTCCAGCGGCCGCGATGCTGCCGGCGGAGTCGCGTTGCGAGGGCGCGAGCGCGGGCATTCCCGCCGTGTACTCGGTGGACGTCGGCCGCCGGCGCATCATCGGCGTCGAGGATTGCGGCGCCTCGCGCGTCGAGATCTCGTTCGTCGCGACGGGCGAGCCGATCGATGTCGCGATCGGCGGCGTACGCAGCAACGAAGACGGGACACCGTCGGGCGATGGCGTGTTCGATGATCGGTTCACGCTCTCGCAGCCGCGCCACGCGAGCGTCGGTCTGTGTTCGACGGGTGGCGACGCGGGTGGACTCGTGGTTCCACTCGTCGCGTGCGCGGCGGTTATTCGCCGGCGACGATCACGGAAGCTCGACGCCGAGCAGCGCCGTTAGCTCGAGCGCCCACACGTGGTCGAGCCCCACGTACGCGAGGTAGTCCGCGCGCGACAGCGTGGAGCGTAGTCCCCAGATGACGACGCGATCGCCGTCCTCGTTCTCGATCCGATGGAGAAACTGCGCGCCGACCTCGTTCTCGAGAAGCGCGGACAGCTTGCGATCACGCGTGACGTAGCCGTTCGCCATCGCGATGTCGTAGTAGCGCGGCTTGTAGAACGATGCCTCGCTCTGGGTCGCGTACCGGTAGCGAAGCGACAACGTCTGCGATTCGGTGATGCGCCACGCGAGGTCGGGCTGGACCGCGTGCGACATCAGGCCCCAGTCGTCGAAGTAGAACCGATACTCGAGGCCGAGCGAGAGCGATCGCCCGAGCGCACGCCGAGCGCGCACGGTGGCCGCGTTGCGCAAGCGCTCGTCGGGAACGTTCTCGGGGATGCAAAACGGCGCGTTGGAGGCGCACGTCCCGGTATCGCCGATCGCGACGAACCGATACGGGCTCGACTGGAAGCCGTGGACGAACGTGGATTGCCAGCCGACCTCGGCGATGGTGTTCCGGTCGAGGACCTGGACCAACGCGACGCGCGCCCCGGCGGTCTGCACGAGCTCCTCGAAGCCGGGATCTCCGGATCGTCCGACGCGATCGAACGACCCGAGGAGATCGAAGGCGAGCGTGGTGTTCTTCTTCGCGAAGTCTTTGCGCCCACCGAGCGTTAGCCCATGGGAGAGATAGTCTGTTTCGTAGGAGAGACGATAGTTCATCGAGAGCGAGAGCGAGCCGACCTCTTGTCCGAGGGTGGCGTCGACCTCGTTGCGCTTCTCGTGGATCGCCTTCGTGGCGGCGGTGACGACGTCGACGGACGCTCCGGTCCACGCATCGATGCTGTAGGTCGCCGCCATGGTGGTGTGATCGACCGCACCGGCCAGCCGCACCGTCGGTGCGACGATCGTCGTCGCGTCCGTGTCCGAACGGACGTAGACCGACGAGGCGGCGTCGGTTACCTTCGCGACGTGCCCACCGCAGCTCACGACGAGCAGAAGGCCAGCGCGGTACCGCATGGGCGGCGAGTCTTACGGCGATCGATCATCGTGTCAATGATCGTCGCGCACGGCGGTTGTTACTTCGCACCCGAATCGACGAGCGAGGAACGCGACGGCGGCATCCAACCGCCGAACGATCTGTTCGGCGGCGACGCTGGTCCCGTCGTGGATGGCGGAACGACGGGTTGCTCGCAGCAGACTCCGCTCGCGTCGATGCGGTTCCGCGTGCGGACCACCACGGCGAACGGTCGCTACTCGCCGCGCAACATCGGCGCGATCTGGATCGAGACGGCCCAGGGCGCGTTCATCAAGACGATCGAGCGGTGGGCAGGGACGCGCGCGAGGTGGCTGACGAAGTTCAACGCGGCGTCCGCCTCGAACCTCGCCGATGCCGTGACCGGCGCGACGCTGAATTCGCACATGACCCACGACCGCACGTGGAACCTGACCGACGTCACGCACTGCGAGGTCCGCCCCGGGGACTACCGCGTCATGGTGGAGATGACGGACAAGAACGGCGCCGGACCGAACACCGCGATTCCGTTCACGCTCGGCACGTCATCGATGACGCTGATGCCGACGGAGACGACGAACTTTCACGATCTGCTGATCGAGCTGCAGTGAGCTAGCGCTGCACCCAGTAGAGCAGCGCCGGATACGCGGCGATCCACGCCCACAGGAAGCGATTCAGCCCGAACGTGATCGCGTTGGCGACGTGAAATGCCGCGCCCATGCAGAGCAGGACCGTGCAGGCGATCGGACTCGCGAACGCGAGCGGGAACGCGAGCTCGAACACGAGGATCGCCCAGCTCCCGATCGAGGACAGCGGCCTCACCAGCGCCGCGATCGTGCGCGGCACGCGGTACTGCGGGAGCTCGACGAGGATCGCGAGCGCGCGACC
>JBGARE010000009.1:72717-84240 GCA_044230415.1 Kofleriaceae bacterium | reverse complement strand
TGCGAGGCAGGTCGCGAACGCGATCCACGCGGGCGCGGGATGGTCGAGGAGCGGCAACGCGACCGCGGCCGCGAGTTGCAGCACGAGGATCGCGATCGTCGACGGATAGGCAAACACGAGGTCCGCGAGCCAGCGGACGCGCATGTCGCGACGCAACACGGGCCACGCGAACACGCCGGTGTCGGACAGCGCGCGTCGCATGACGAGCAGCTCGAGCGCGGCGACGCCGACGGCGACCGCGGCGAGGCGTGCCATCCACTCGACGAAGCTCATGCCGCGATCTCGCTCGACACGATGTAGTCATCCGCGTCCACGACGATCTTCCACTGGTAGCTCGCACCACGCGGGACGCCGATGCGTGCGATGCGCGAGACGAGCTCGTACGACACGAGCGAGGTCACGCGTGGATCGCGCTCGATGCCATCGGCGGGACCGTCGCCCTCGAGATCCAGATCGCCGAGCTCTTGCACGAAGCGCTCGATCGCCGATGCATACGCGAGGTCCATGTTCGCCGACGGTGCGAACACGGGGGTCAGCGGCGATCGCGGTCCAGGATCGAACGCCCGCCACGCCTCACCCGTGACGCGAACGAACAGCCGCGGAGAAGGCGCCGCGCGATCGAAGAAGCGCCACGACGGCAGAAGCGCGCGGAAGAACCGGAGCATCAGGGCGCGTCGAGACGCTCGGGCATGTCGGCGATCACGTAAGCGATCACCGCGGAGGCAGCGACACCGTCGGCGAGGATCGCGGGATCGACCTTGTCGAGCGTGTCCGCTTCGGTGTGGTGATAGTCGAAGTACGTGCGCCAATCGGTGGACAGCCCGCCGGCGACGACGCCCCCGTCGACCATCTGCCCGACGTCGGCGCCGCTGTGGCCGACCTTCACCTCGCGAACACCGATCGGTGCGGCCAGGCGAGCGACCTCGACGAGCCGCGACGTCACCTTCGCGAGCAGCTCGGGCTTCGTGCCTTCCTTCATCTCGAACGAGATGCCCACGGGCGGGAATCCGCCGCTGTCGGCCTCGAACGCGAACACGTGGTTCTTGAGCTCGGCCGCGTGATCCTTCGCGTACGCCTTGCCGCCGCGCAGGCCGTTCTCCTCGTTTGTCCACAACACCACGCGGATCGTGCGGCGCGGCTGCAGACCGAGCTGCCTCAGCACCGTGAGCGCCTGCATCATCATCACGCACCCCGCGCCGTCGTCGTGCGCGCCTTGACCGACGTCCCACGAATCGAGGTGGCCGCTGATGACGACGACCTCGTCCGGTTTCTCGCGACCGCGCAGCTCGCCGATCACGTTCGCGGACTCCGCGTCGGGCAGCGTCTTGTTGTCGAGGCGCAGCTTGACGGTGACCGGGCCCTTGTCGGCGAGGCGCGCGATCAGGAGCGCGTCCTCGACGGTGACCGCCGCCGCGGGGATCTGCGGCATGTCCGGCAAGTAGCGCAGCGCGCCGGTGTGTGGCGTGCGCAGCGAGTGCGCGGTGACGGAGCGAACGAGCACCGCGACCGCGCCGAGCTTCGCCGCGCGCGACGGCCCGATGCCGCGATACGGCGCGACGTCGCCATAGCCTCCGCGCTCCGCGGGGTACGGCGCGAGCGCGACGTTGTAGAGGACGATCTTGCCCTTGATCGAGTCCTTCTTCGCTTCGAGCTCGTCGAAGCTCGTGACCACGACGACCTCGCCGGTGATGCCACTCTTCGGGGTCGGCACGGTGCCTCCGAGGCCGATCAGGTGAAGCGGGCGAGCGATCGGTTTGACGAGCGCGCCCTCCTCGGTGCCGCGCACCCAATGCGGGACCATGACCTTCTCGGTGCGCACGTCGTGGCCATCGGCTTTCATCGTGGTGACCGCCCACGCGATCGCCTTGTCGAGCTCGGGCGATCCGGAGAGGCGCGCGCCGATCGTATCGGTGAGCTGCGCGAGCTTCGCGTACGCGCCGCGATCAGCGCGCGCCGCGGCGATGATCTTCGTCGCGGTGCTCGCGTAGTCCGCGATCGGCGTCGTCGAAAGCGAACCGCTCGTCGGCGCGGGTGGCGGTGGCAACGCGGATCGGCCGTACGAGCTCGTGTCCGAGATCCATTCGGCGACGTGGCCCGCAGGTTGGGGAGCCGCGCATGCAACCAGCAGCGCGGTGACGGCGAGGAAACGAGTCATAGCGGCAGATCCTCGAACGACGTTGCGGGCGACGGCGCGACCTTCACGCCGCGCTTCGCGAGAGCGACGAGCAGCTCGATCACGGTGACGAGGCGCTCGCCATCGCCGGACGCGCGACCGAGCGCGAGATCGCTGAGCGGCATCGGATGATCGAGCGGTGCTCCTTTGCCCGGGTAGACGCGGTAGCGCATGCCGTCATGCTCCCAGTACGCGAGCCAGCCGTCGAGGCATGTGGTCGCTCGCTCGCGCAGATCGCTATCGAACAGGCGCTGCAAGGCGAGCGCGCTCCCGCGGGTCTTGAACCGCTCGTCGAACGAGACATCACCCGACTTGAACAGCGGTGTCGCCGGTGGACCCGGAGGGTTCGCGCCGTGCGTGCGCAGCGGGATCGCCCACAGCGTGAGCGACGCGGCGCGCTGCTCGTCGATCTCGCGACCGAGCACGACATCGAGTGCGAGCACGCAGCCGTCGACGCGCTCGATGCGCGTGCGCACGGGAAGTCCATCGGCTTCACCGACGAGGACCGAGGACACGAGGCCGCCTTCGCCGCGCGTGGTCAGCGTGTGCACGTCGGTCAGCACGCGCCGCAGTCCCTGCGCCACGCTGCCGATGTACACGGCCCACGCCGCATCGTGAATCGGCGGCGTCGCGCTCGAGATCGGAGTGTTCGCGAGCTCTTCTTCGCGCACGCGACGAGCCGCATCGGCCACGAGCATCACGCCGAGGAGCGGCAGCAAATAGTGGTGCGGCCAGCGGAAGCCGTAGCCGCCGAGGAGCACGCACGCAGAGGCCGAGTCCGACCTGACGGCGCGCTTCACTCGTCGCGAGCGCGCACGAGGTCAGCGTCCACGCGAGCGTCGCGAGACCGAGCAAGTACAGCGCGAGGCGCGGATCGGCTTGCGCCTGGCTCATCTCGACGCCGATCGCGAACGCGGCCGCCTTCGCGACGGCTGGATACGCGGCGCGCGCGGCGATCGCGCCGGCCGCGGCGAGCCCCATCGCGAGGACGACCGGCATCGGTCGCGTCACCGAGCGAGCGAACGGTCGCGGCGCGAAGCAATACGGCGACACGAGCGCGCCGATGCACAGCGCGATGACGCCGGCGTGCGCGATCGCAGCACTCGGACCATCGAACGTGTTCTCGGGCCAGAGGTAGTGCGCGCCGAGGACGTTCGCGGTGTGAATCACCAAGGGCACCGCGACGACCGGCAGACCGAACTGGATCCCGAGATCGCTGTCCTTGCCGAACGCCGTCGCGATCACCGCGACGACGGCGAGCGCGAACGTCAGCTCGAGCACGAGGCTCATCGTCGCGGGCACCGAGACGATCAGCGGCACCGCGGCGATCAGCGTCGCGATCGCCGCGAGTCCGTGCGCGATCGCGTCGCGGATGTTCGGCCGACCCTGAAGCTTGGTGACCACGCGCAGCGCGATCACCAGCACCACGAGCACGCCCGTGAAGTAGAAGAGGAACAGGCCCGTGTAGTCGAGCGCGGTGTGCCACGCAGGTGGATCGCCTTCGGCCGGGCCGAGCATCGGGACTGCGACGCGATTGATCGCGATCTCGAGCACCGCGAGGACGACCAGCACGTGCATCGGGGTGATGCGCTGGACGAGCGGAAGCTTCGGGACCCGCGTGCTCTCGTCCGCGCGCGGCGAGTCGCGGCGCGAACGCCGGAGCGATGCAAAGCGCAGCGCACCGTTCGCGACCAAGACGAGCCCCGTCAGGATCAGCAACGCGGGACGGATGCTGATGTGGCCGCGCAGGACGATGTCCACGATCGCGAGCACCACACCCAACGCACCAGCGATGGTGGTCGCCATCGGACCCAGGTGCTCTCTACGAGACAACCCGAAAAACGTAGCCGGGCCAACGAGTTAATTCAAGGACGGCGGTCGTCATCACCCGCCTCGTTGGCCAAGAACTTCGCTCAGCGATCGAGCCATCGCTATCCTACATGTGGGATGAGACTCGTACCGGCATTGGTTCTGGGTGTGTTCGCGGCGATCTCGCCCGCGCACGCGTCGCCGCAAGCGCCTGTCGTCGTGCTCGATCCGGGTCACGGCGGCTCGAACGCGGGCACGCAGGGTGCGGGCATGCACGAGAAGCAGCTGACGTTGATCCTCGCGGATCGCGTCGCGGCGACGCTGCGTGCGAAGGGGATCACCGTCGAGCTGACGCGCACGAGCGATCGCACGCTGACGCTGCGCCAACGCGCCGCGCGCGCCGACGAGCTGCCCGCGGATCTGTTCGTCTCGATCCACGCGAACGCATCACCGACGCGCACGCAGCGCGGGTTCGAGACGTTCGTGCTCACGCCACGCGGCGTCGATGTCGATGCGCGCGCACTTCGCGCGGACACGCGGACGACGCGACCGAATGTCGATCCGGAGATCGCGCTCGTGCTCGATGACGTCGAGCGCGGATCCTCGCAGTGGGAGTCCGCGGATCTCGCGGCGCGCATGCAGCGCGCGTTGCGCGAGCGGCGCGGCAAGGACGGCGACCGCGGCGTGCGGCAAGACAGCCAGCACGTTCTCCTCGGTGCGACGATGCCCGCTGTCCTCGTCGAGGTCGGCTTTCTCGATCATCCCGTCGAAGGGAAGCAACTCGCCGATCCGTCCGTACAAGCGCAACTCGCGGACGCGATCGCGCAAGCGATCCTCGAACAGCTCGACGATTGATCGTCACGACGACAGTCCCCGGATAGTCGAGTTGCCGGGGTCGCGTGATCGCGAGCAACGTCGCGACACGCCGATGGCGTAACTGGCACGCAAGCTGGATCGACGGTCGAACCATGTCGGTCGCTCCTGTCCCTGCAGTGTTCATCGGTCGAACGTCCGAGCTCGAACGTGTCGAGCTCGCGTCACATCACGTCCGGCTCGTCGTGATCTACGGTGTCGGCGGCATCGGAAAGACAGCGTTCATGAGGAAGGCCGCGCACGCGCTCGGCGTACGCGTGAACGGTCGCCTCGTCCATCACGACTGTCGCGCGGGTGAGAGTCCGGCGACGCTGATGCGCGCGATCGCCGATGTGCTGTCGCTCGGCTCGTCGGCAGATCGCGATCCGTTCGCTGCGGTCCTCGGTCACGCGACCACACAGCCGCTCGTGCTGTGCCTCGACAACGCGCATCGCCCGAGCGATCCGGGCTTCTACGAAGCGCTCGCGCTGCTCGCGAGCTGCGATGCGCCGCTGTGGTTGCTCGTGGCGTCGCGGGAGAGCTTGCCGTTTGAAGCGACCGACATCGATCACGTGGTGGTGCGGCTCGGCGGCCTATCTCCCGACGAGACACGCGCGCTGTGGCAGCAACTCGAGCAGCTGTACGGTCCGAATTCGTCGGCGATCGATCCGCTGTCATCGGGCGGCAATCCTCTGCTCCTCAAGCACCGCTTCACGCAGCGCAAGCTCGCGATCCGCGATCAGCTCGGTCTCGACACGCTGTCCGCCGACGAGCGAGAGCTGCTGCGCGAGCTCGCGACGTTTCGCCGGCCGTCGACCGCGAGTGATCTCGCGGACCGTCGCGATTCGCTCGACGCGCTCGTGCGCCGGTTCCTCGTCGACGAACGCGCCGACGGACGGTTCGAGCTCCACGATGTCGTGCGCGAAGCAGTCTACGCGTCGTCGTGGGCGCCCACGGCCGAGCATCACGCACGCTGCTTCGCGTTTTATCGCGACGGCGACTGCGAGCTCGAGCGGCTGCATCACGCGGTGCACGCGGGAATGGACGACATCGCGGAGCAGATCCTCGCGCGCTACGCGGCCCCGGTGCAGCGCATCGTTCCACCGAACGCGATCACGCAGCACCAGATCGCGCAGGCGATCGATCAGCTGATGCTTCGCCGCCGATTGCATCCGTCCATCGAGATGTTGCGCGTGCTGATCCGCGGCCGGATGGGCGACGGCGTCGTCGCGTATCGCCAGACGCAGGCACTGCGCGGCCCCGATCACCCGATGGCCGAGCTCGATCACGCAGAGCTCGCGTTCTCGCTCGGACATGTCCACGAGACAGCCGGAGCGCTGTCGAATGTCGTCGGCGATCCGCGCCTGACCGCGCCGATTCGCGCGTGGGCGTACGCGATGATGGCCGAGGCCGCGCGGCAGAGCGGTGATCTCGAGCGTGCGCGTCAGCTCCTCGATGCCCCCGTGTCGCCGCTGACCGAGCTCGGACCGATCGGCGCGATCGTCTCGGCCGGCATGCACGCGACCTACGCCCACGATCTCGAGCTGCACGCCGAAGCCGCGCAGGCGCTCGCGGATCTGAACAAGCTGCTCGCCGGTCTCGGGCTCGGCAGCGTGCCCGTCGCGATCCTGCGCGCGCTCGAGCGTGCGGTGCGACTCGGCGCGGGGCATCGCATCTCCGAGCAGGATGACCCGGGCGAGCTGTTCGACGAGGTCCCATTCCTTCGCATGTGCTCGCGCATGCTGCGCGTCGACCAGCTCGTGTATCGCGGGAACTATCAAGCGGCCGCGGACCTCGCGGACTCCGTGCGGCAGACCGCGCTCGTTCATCACAACCCGCTGATGCAGTGGTGGGCGATGTGGCGATGGAGTGATGCGATGCGCGCGCTCGGCCACTCGCAGCGTGTCGTCGACGACGTGACGCACGCGATCGAGCGCGCGCGGGATCTCGATCACGCGTCGGCGTGGCCGCGCCTGACGTGCGTGGTCAGCGAGGCGCTCCTCGATCTCGGCCAGCTCGACGACGCGCAGAGGCTAGCCTCCGACGCGGGCACCGGCCTGCCGAGCTGCAAGGCACGCCTCGCCGCCGTGCGTGCGCGCGCGAAGATCCTCGCCGGCGCTGATCCGCACGCGGCGCGAGCGATGTTCGAGCGCACCGCTCCGCGCGGCACGGGCTACGCGGGCGCGGTCCGCGATCTGTCTCACGCGGACCTCGATCTGTGGTGCGGCGATCTCGACGCTGCGTTGACGCGCGCGCGAGCGATCGAGACCACGGCGAGCCGCGCGGGCTGGGCGTGGATCACGTGCCGCGCTCGTCTCGTGATCGCCGAGGTCGCGTGCCGTCGCGCGGATCTCGCCGCGGCCCTGCCACCGCTCGAAGCCGCGATCGCTGATGCGACGACGCGCGGCTTCGTGGGCGAGCTCGTTCACGCCGAGCTGCTCGTCGCGGTGACGCACCGGATCGCGGGCGACACCGACGCGAGCGCGCGCAGCTTCGACGCTGCTATCGCGCGGGCACGGCGCCATGGCCTGGGTCCGCTCGTGGGCGAGCGCTTCGTGCGCCGCCTGTCGCTGTCCGAGCCGATCGCGTGCCGCATGCACACCGCCGATGGCGTGCACTGGCTGACGGCGGCGCAGACACCCGCATCGGGGAGCACGGCGAACGTCGTCGATCTGATCCGCAACCGCGTGGTGATGGGTGGCGAGGTCATCGATCTGTCTCGCAATGCCTCGCAGCTCAAGTTGCTCGCCACACTCGCCGCCACTCCCCGCCAGCTGGTGACCATCGAGGCGATCGTCGCTGCGACGTGGGGGGTCGCGTATCAACCGACTCAGCATCGAGGCCGCGTGCTCATGACCATCTCGCGCCTGCGCAAGTTGCTCGGCGCATCCACGATCGAGCTCGGCGACGGGAGCTACCGATTGGTGCTGCCGTCGCCGTGGATCGTGCTCGAGCCTTACGTGACTAGTGCTGCTGCTGCTGCCACGTCTGCTGCTTGACCGGATCGGTCAGCTTCTCGACGCGCGGACCCGCCGTGGAGATCGGCGAGGGAGAGAATCCCGTCGACGTGCGCTGACCGTTACACGCCATCTGCCAGCTCGCCGACAACTCCGGGTCCGACACGGCCGACCAGTAGTTGTTCGAGATGTCGAGCACGCCACCGCCGGCCCAGTGATACGAGAGCACCTGCGCGGCGCCCGCTGCACCGTTGCCGTGGATGTTGTTGCTGCGGATGAACGACATCGGGTTCAGGTTGCGTCCGACGATCTGGATGCCGTAGGCGCCGTTCTTGATGATGTTGCTCGCTTCGATCTGGATCAGCACGTCGGAGCCGTTGATGAGAACGCCGCCGCCGGTGTTCTCGACGATGTCCGAGTGGAGGAACACCGGATCGCGCCATCGCGTGGGTGCAGGCGGATTCGCGCTACAGCTGTTCGACGGGCTCTCGCCGTCGACACGCACGCCGATGGAGTTCGCGCGAACGACCGAATCCTCGACGTGAATGAACTCCGAGTTCCCGAGGTGGAGACCCGTCTGGAAGCCTTTGACGAGCGCGCGGTCGAACGTGGCGCGCGCGTCCACTCCGCCGAACACGCCGATGCTCGGCATCGCGCCCTGGAGCGTCGTGCCTTCGAGCACGATGTCGCTCAGCGTCGCGGTGGTCTTGTTCGCGAGCGTGACCGCGACGTTCGCCTTCTCGATATACGCGTGCGAGATCGAGTGGCTCGGTCCGACAAGGCTGAGCCCGCCCCATCCGAAGCCATCCTTGTACGCGGTGAACGCGACGGGGTTCGCCTTCGTACCCGCCGCTTGCAACGTGCCGTTGACCACGAGCTGGACCGAACCGAACGGCGCGGTGCCGATGAAGTTGCCCTTCACGCTCACGCCCGGACGGATCGTGAGCGTCTTGCCCTCGGCGACCGTCGCGTTCTCGAGCAACACGGTCTCGCACGAGTCCCACGTGGTGTCGGCGTCGATCGTCGCGCCTTGGATGTACACGGTGCCCGGCTTGCACGGGCTGTTCCACTCGGGCCGCCGGCACTGGAGATCCGTGCCGTCGCACTCGAGCGACAGCTCGTACGCGCCCTTGCCGGTGTCCTCGAACGAGGTGAACGCGAGGAGGTACTTGCCGTCCTGCTCGACGGGAAGATCGATCGGGCCGGCCGCCGTGCTCGCGCCGACATCGTCCGATTCGCGCAGCCGCGGACCGGGCTCCTGCGCGCTCTTGTACGGTCCGTACACCGCCAGGTACGTGTCGAGCGCGGCACCGGCCGCGGGGCCGTTCGCATCCGCGCCCGCGCTCGCCTTCAGCGCCGCCTTGAGCTTCGCGCCGCGCTTGGCCTCGAACAGGTAGCCATACACGCGTACGCGCGGGTCGAAGTTACCCTGCACGCGGCTATCGAGTGCGATGTCGTCGACGAGCTTCGTGCTCTTCGCCGCATCCCCCTTGCCATCGTCGGCGCCGAACGCGCCCGCGAGATCATAGGAATCGTGCGCGCCACAGTTCATCAGCACGCACGACGAGAACAGAAGAGCACCACCACGGAGCAAGCTAGACATGGAAGCCATCCTTTCGATGGCCCGGCCCTGTTCAACCGCCGTGCCTTCGCAACGTGGCGACATTCCACGCGCCGCTTCCGTCTCCACGCCGAGCTGGCTGCGAGCGTCGTATCCGGCTCCTCGAGCGGCGTGACGGCGCGTGATCGCCCGTGACCATCCGCGTGATCACGCGTGATCGTGCGCCCTCGCGTGGTCGCACGTGATCCCTCCGTTATGGCGCGTCGGTGCGCGGCTCGTCGGCGTCCATCAACATCGCGTCGTGATCGAACGGCTCGCGGCGACCACGATGCCCGCGCGCGATCGAGCGGAGCGTGCGGCGAAACAGCCGCAGCTCGGCCCGGGCGTGCCACAGCGGCCTGCGCAGCGGCTCGGTCCGCTCGCCGCGCGTGCGATGCGAGATCTGCGCGATCACGTGGTCCACGATCGGCGCTGCGATCGCGAGCCGAGGATCGCGTCGCATGATCGCGCGAGCGAACAGCAACATCGCCGACGCCGTCCCCGCCGCATGCGCCAAGCGCACCGAGGGATACGCGTGCAGCTCCTCGTAGTGAACCCAGAACTCCTCGAACGTCTTCGCCGTGTACATCTCGTGATTTGTCATGCGACCTCCTCGAGCAATCGATCGATGGTGTCAAACGCGCGCGCATTCCCGGCGGGAAGCCGCGTGGTGGAAAGCTGTGCGGTCACGAATCGGCGGATCCGCTCGACATCCAGCCCGGGCATCGCGAAGCCGAGCCCGAGCTCGTCGAGATACGCCGCGTTGAGCTCCTGCTCCCCTTGATGGCGCAGTGGCATGCTCAAGATCGGCTTGCCGAGATACAGCGCCTCGGACATCAGCGTGTAGCCGCCGTTGGTGATCACCGCGCGTGCGCTCGCGAGGTCCTCGAGAAAGCGCTGCTCGTCGAACGCGCGGATCGTGACGTTCTCGACGCGATCTGCCTCGCCGAGGTTCCGCGCGTACACCACGAACCGCTGCTCGGGGATCGCCCGCAACGCCGCGATGAGCTCCGCCGTCGCCACCGCGGTCTGATAGACGAGCACGTGATCGCCGCTCGTCGGCGCGAGCGCCATCACCTCGGGGCGCAAGATCGGCCCGACGATGGTCGTGCACTCTCGCTTCGGCGGCGGGCGATAGAACGAGGTCACCACGTAGTGCGCGCAACCGGGCATCTTCGCGCGCACGAACGCCTTCGTCAGCGCGAAGTCGCGCGGCAAGCGATCGCGGATCCGCAGCGGATGCGCGCAGCGATCGATCACGTGCTGGTGATCGAGCGAGATCACGGGCCGGCCGAACAGCCGCCCGAACACGTGGCTGAACGAGTCGAAGTCGCTGATGCACACGTCGGGCTGAAAGCCGCTGATCGCGGTGCGGTACATCGCGATCGACTCGCGCATCGCCGGCCGCACCGCGCGCAGCGTGCGCCCGAGGGTTCGCGCGCGAGACACCTGGTGATCCCGATACGCCATCGCAAACCCGGGGATGCGCTCGACGTCCGGGAACGATCGCGCCAGGTAGTCGCGCGCGCGTCCCGACGCGACGAGCTTGACCTCGTGGCCTCGCGCGAACAGGTGCTGCGCGACGACGCGGCTGCGCATCGCGTGGCCGAGGCCTTCACCGGTCACTCCGTAGAGAATTCGCATCGGTGTCCTTTCGCGCGCACGGCTCTCCGTGCGCGATCCTTGGCCGCGCTGTCGTTTCTGGCCTGCGTCGCATTCGCAGGTGCGTTCATCGCCTCAGGCATGGCTCCGTCGCATCGCATCGCATCGCTTCGCATCGCTTCGCTTCGCACCGCATCGCTTGCATCCCCGGAAACTCGACGCAGAGACGCAGCGACGCAGAGAAGAGTCTTGGGTTACCCGACGCGATTCGTCGACGAGAACCAGAACAATCGTTCGTGGTCGCGTCGGACGATCGCGACACGTTCCAACAACCTCTGCTTCGCGCCATTGCGTCTCTGCGTCGCATTCTTGCAGGTGCTTTCGTCGCCATCCCACGCCTGGCCTCCATCCCTCGCCTCGCCTCGCCTCGCCTCGCATCGAATCGCATCGCCTCGCATCGCATCGCATCGCATCGCATCGCATCGCATCGCATCGCATCGCATCGCATCGCATCGCATCGCATCGCATCG
>JBGARE010000009.1:58814-72587 GCA_044230415.1 Kofleriaceae bacterium | reverse complement strand
AGAGTCTTGGGTTACCCGACGCGATTCGTCGACGAGAACCAGAACAATCGTTCGTGGTCGCGTCGGACGATCGCGACGCGCTCCAATACCCTCTTCTCTGCGCCACTGCGTCTCTGCGTCGCATTTGCAGGTGCCTTCGTCGCCTCACGCCTGGCCTCCATCGAATCGAATCGAATCGAATCGAATCGAATCAAATCGAATCGAATCGAATCAAATCGAATCGCATCGCCTCGCATCGCCTCGCATCGCATCGCATCGCATCGCATCGCATCGCATCGCGTCGCTTCGCTTCGCTTCGCGTTCGCCTGGCATGCCGCGCGGCTCCGCGCTGCCGTTCCTGCGATCAGCTGCGGGTATCGAGGTAGCGCTCGAGCGCTTGGGTCACGAGCTGGCGCTTCGTGATCTCGCGGCGCTCGCACTCCTGATCGAGCCGCTTGTACAACGCGGTCGGCAGCTGGATGTGCAGCGCCACGACATCGTCGTCGCGCACGAACACGCCCTCCCCCGTCTCGAGCCGCGTCACTAGTTTCCAGCCCTTGGCCTGCTGGCGCGCGATCTCGTAGGACGCCTCTTGCTCCGCGAGCTTTGCCAGCTCGGTCGCGGCAGCCCCGGAGGCGCCTCCCATCCGTCGTGCCAGCCGGCGGCCGTAGAGGCGCCGGATCCTGCTCTGTCGAACCATGTCACTATTCATTGTACATTGTACAAAGAACAGTCAAGTACGAAAAGCGTCATCGCAACGGGTCTGGGCAGTTAGCGGCCGCATGGCTCGCGATCCAGCGAAGCCCCTGCAACGCGCGCGAAGTCTCGCCCGCCGTCCCTGCGGATTCGATGTTAGCGTCGGCACGTGAACGAGCCGGCGACCACGTTCGATAGCCTTCTCCGCGCGGTCGCGCGCGTCGACGGGCACGAGCTGGCACCCGGCGAGATCCTGGCCGACACCTACGAGCTGATCGAGCGCCTCGGCGGTGGAGGAATGGGGATCGTGTTTCGGGCGCGAGACCTCCGGTTAGGGCGCGAGGTCGCGGTGAAGACGCTCCGTCCCCTGGCCGCGGGTGCCGCGGGGGACGATGCGCTCCGGCTGTTCGAGCGCGAGGCCCGTGCGACCGCGCAGCTGCTCCATCCCAACATCGTCACGCTGCATCACGTGGGCGTGCACCACGACCGGCCGTTTCTCGTGCTCGAGCTGCTCGGCGGCGAGACGCTCGCGGCCCGGCTCGCGCGGCGACGCACGCTCGCCGTGGACGAAGCGATGCGCCTCCTCGATCAGGTGCTCGCGGCGGTCGCGTTCGCGCACGAGCGCGGCGTGCTACATCGCGATCTCAAGCCCGCGAACGTGTGGATCACGACGGACGAGCGGGTGAAGGTGCTCGACTTCGGGATCGCGCTGTCGATCGACGCATCGCCGGGCCCGGTCACGCGCGCAGCCGGAACTCCCGGCTACATGGCGCCCGAGCAGCAGGACGGCGCGAGCCAGGACGCGCGCACCGATGTGTGGGCCGCGGCCGCGCTGCTCGTCGAGTGCGTACTCGGACGGCGCGTCGATGCCCGCGAGGCGACTGCGTCCGTGTCGACGCTCGCGGTGCCCGCCGAGACTCGGCGCGTGCTCGCGCGTGCGCTCGCCACCGATCCGACGGTGCGGCCGGCCGATGCCGGCGAGCTCCGATCGCTGCTCGCGGCGGCGACCGGATCGAGCCGACCGATCGCGCGTCGCCCGTGGCGCTGGCAAGGTGCGGTCGCCGCGTTCGGCGTCTCCACCGCCGTGACAGGCGCGCTGGCGTACCGCCTCGGATCGCGCGAGCCCTCGCCGGTCACGGTCGCGGAGCTGGCCTCGCGGAGCTGGCACATCGCGGCGTTCGGCGACCTCCTGGTTCGCATCGAGCCGTCCGGCGCCGTGTACGGCGTCTACGAGCACGACGACGGCATCGTGCAAGGGACGTTCGCGGAAGGCGTATTCGACGGCGTGTGGTGCGAGATGCCGTCGCGCCACGGGCCCGACGACGCGGGGCGGATCCAGATCCGCTTCGTGCGCGATTTGGATCGCGTCCTCCTCGTCGGAAGCTGGACGTACGGCATGGATCCGGCCGCGCCGTGGCAGCGCGACTTCCTCGGCATCTCGAACGCGATGCCGGCGATCACTCCGCTCGACAAGCGCATCCAGGACCACGTGACGTGTCCCGACGGACCGCGCGTGGTCAACGAGCGCGTGCGGCCCGGGCTTTGAGCTCCGCCTTGATCCGCTCGAACTGCTTGCGCAGGGTCGCCGCCTTGCGCGTCACCTCGTCCTCCGCAGCATCCTCGCCGAGCAGGACCTGGGCGATGTCACGCCACGCGAGGTCGCGATCGACGCGCAGCACCAGCAGCACCTGATCCTCGTCGTCGAGCTCGGTGCGCAGCTGCGTGAATAGCGTGTCCGTGCGTTGCTGCCGGCGATTCGTGGTGGTCCACATCTGCGTGACTGCGTGCGCGACCGACGGGATGTGCGACACGAGCTCTTCGCGCTCGCGATGCGAACGACCGTGCACGCGCGCGGATGCGTGGCGCGCCAGCATGTAGCACCACGTTCGCAGCGAGCAGCGACCGTCGAACCGGGGCAGGCTCCGCCACAGATCCTCGGACATCAGCGAGAACGCGTCGTAGGCGTCCGCTTCGTTCGCGAACGACCCGCACAGCCACGTGATGAGCTCGGGGCCGTAGGCCTGCAGTGCTTCGGTCGTCACCCGATCCACCTCGCCGGCCTGCACGCGGCGGCGAACCTCGCCGACATCGAGAGTCTCCGGCGCAACGGGTGTGCGGCGTCGGGACATCGCCTGCACGGTACCTCGACCGCGCGCCGGGATGTTCGGTTCCGCAGGGATCGCGATCGGGACGCACTTTCTTGTCACATCGGTCGTCACCCGTCACGCGATCCAAGTGATGACCCGCGGAACCGTTGTCCTCGTGCTCTCGAGCCTCGCTGCCTGTGACTCCACCCCGTCGAGCCTCGATGCGTCGACCGTGGCGGAGCCCGCGGCCCCACCGAGCGCCCTCACCATCCTTCCTCCCACCACTGCCTCCGACTTCTATCAGACCGTCGTGAGCGGCGAACGCGGCCACGTGGTCGTGGAGGTCACGCCGATCACGCTCGCGCAGGAGGAGATCGAGAACGCCGCCCGCACCGATCGAGATCCGTCGGTCCAGTCCATCGTGCAGGATGCCGGATGCGGGAACTCGAGCTTCTGGCTGTACGACCAGTTCAACGGCACCGGCAACCGGATCTGCTTCGTCGCCGGCGGCGAGTCCCTGGACTTCGCGTACATCCCGCGCAAGTGGCGTTGCTACAACGGCCAGTGCCAAGCGTACGCGTACTGGAACCTGAACTACGGCTCGTACTGGCCGGGCGTGAACGCCGGCGAGCTCAACGACGACTCCGGGCATGACGCGTCGCTGAGCGTCATCATGCCGTTTCCCGCGTGGGGTCCGCGGATGAACTTCGACATGTCGCCGTCCCAGCTCCGCCAGCTCCGCCTCTTCTGAGAGCGCGGTTCCACGAAATCACGTCCGGGATGCAGGTTCTCGTCACATCCGCCGTGCCCATCCACGCGATCCAGATGATGAACCGCGAAACCGTTGTCCTCTTGTTGTCGAGTCTCGCTGCCTGCGAAGCGCCTCCATCATCGAGCCTGGATGCCTCGACTGTGGCGGAGCCGAGCTCGCTCACCATCATCCCTCCCACCAGTGACTCCGAGTTTTACCAGGCGATCGTCAGCGCCGAGGGTGGGCAGTTGCGGGTCGAAATCGAGCCCATCACACTCGACCAGATCCGCAGCGAGAACGCGCTGCGTGCGACAGGGAAAACATCCACACAGTCGATCGTGAGGGATTCGAGGTGCTCGTACTCGAGCTTCTGGCTCTACGACCAGCCGGATGGGCTCGGGAACCGCATCTGCTTCTTCGATGACGGAGGTTACTTGCTGGCCATCGAGAACGTCCCGCGTCGCTGGAGATGTTTCAACGGCACGTGTGAACCGTTCGCGTTTTGGGATCTGATCTACGGCTCGTACTGGTCAGGCGTAGACCTAGGTCAGCTCTCCGACTACCAACTCGCAACGGAGACCTACGGGACGTTCGTTCTGAACTTCCCGTCCTACGGCCCACTGACGAACTTCGACGTCACGCCTTCCCGTGTTCGAACCCTGTTGCTCCTCAACCCACCGGGTGGAGGCCAGCCTTGAAGCCACCGAACGAGAGCAGCACCGTAGCCGCCTCCGCCACTTCCAGCTCCGTCTGTTCTGATCAGCGCGGCGGATAGCCGCCGCTGCCACCCTGCGGCGGACCGTACCCACCGCCGCCTCCACCTTGCGGCGGATAGCCACCGCCACCTTGCGGCGGGAAGCCACCGCCACCTTGCGGCGGATAACCTCCACCTTGCGGCGGCGGGTAACCACCCTGCGGCGGCGGATAGCCACCTTGCGGCGGATAGCCTCCGCCCTGCGGCGGGTACATCGGCTGCGCGGGCGGCGGCGTGGTCCAGCCCGCGAGCGAGCCGAAGCGAGAGATCGCGAGGAACGCGATCGCGCCGCTGACCGCGACCGACGCGAGGTTCGACGAGGTGTACGCCCACGGCGCCTCGAGGAAGAGACCGCTGAGCAGGCCGTTGACCGCGATGATCGCGAGCACGCCGTACTGGATGCCGAGCGCACCGAGAAGAAAGCGCTCTGGCTGCTTCTGCGTCGCGGCGTTCGTGCGCGGCAGCATCGCCTTCGCGATGAGCACGACGACGAGCGCGCCGACGATGATCGTGGGCAACGCTTGGCGGATCGGAAGCGAGCCGCCCTTGAAGCCGCCGAAGATGAACGACAACAGCGTCGTCACGCCGCCGGCCGCGATCGAGATGCCCGCGAGCACGAGGCCGTAGAGCACGAGCTTCAGGCCGACCTGCGTGTCGTCCTTGCTCGTGCTGGTCGCCCGTTGGCGATCGAGCGAGATAAAGAAGTAGCCCGCCCCGACGAACACGATCGCCGCGACGGTACCGAGAATCGCGAAGACTTCTTTACCGCCCAGGGCGCCCAGAACATCCATGGGCGCCATCCTACTCCGGAACCCGGCTCGGAATCAGATCACTGCGGGAGAACGGGGCGCGGGCCGATGGGCGCCGGGGGCGGCGCATCGGGATTCCAGATGTTCGTCTGCTGGTACTGGCCCGAATCCATGAGGGTGAAGCCCACGAAGAGTGCGGCGGCCAGGATGGCACTCAAGAACACGACCGTGTGGAAAATCTTGTCGTACTTGAGGTGCATGAAGAACAGGATGACGAGCGTCGCCTTGATGACGGCGATGAACATCGCGAGCGCGAGGTTCATGCTGGAACCGAAGTCGACCTTCGTCGCGAGAACGGTGACCACGGTCAGGAACAGGAGCGATCCGCCGGTGCCGAGAAGCACCTTGACGGAAGCAACGTGCGAGATGCCGTGGTGGTCGTCGTGATGATCGTCGTGAGCAGTAGAAGCCATGACGTCCTCGCTTAGTGGATCAGGTACATGAGGGGGAACAGGAAGATCCAGATCAAGTCGACGATGTGCCAGTACAGCGCAGCGAAGTCGACCGGTCCGAAGTAGTCCGGCGTGAAGTGACCCTTCGAGGCTCGGATGATGAGCCAGATGAAGATGAACACGCCGAACAAGACGTGGATGCCGTGGAGGCCGGTCATCGCGAAGTAGATGGTGAAGAACATGTTCGTGTGCTCCGGCGGCGGGCCGGAGTACACGGTCTCCATCTGCTCGTGATGATCGAGCGCCTTGCGCGTCGTCGTCGCGGCCGCGCCCGGCGTGAGCTCCTGCGGCTTGTCCGTGAAGTAGTCCGGGCTCGAGATCGCCGGCGGACCTTCGCAGTCGACTTCGATCTCGAAACCCTCGCCGTGACCCGGCTCCGCGTTGGGCCGCTCTCCGTGATCGCCGTACTCGACGACGATCGCGGATGCGTGCCCGTGAGCGCAGTCGGTAACCGTGGCCTTGCCCTGCCCACCGAGAGCGCTGGTCTTGCCGCGCTTCGCGTCATCACATGCTTGCAGCGACGCGAACGGACCCTCGCCGCCCGACTTCTTCTCGCACTTCTCGCCTTCGCAGCCCCACGCGTAGAACCAGCCGATCTTGCAGACGGCGGGCTGATGCTTGGGCTTCCAGCACGGGAACTTGCTCTTCGAAGGCTCGCCGTTCTTGTCGGGCAAGAGGCCGCCGAACGGTCCGTACTCGGCATCGAAGCAGACGTTCGCGATCTCCTTCTCGGACTTCTTCTGGAAGACTTCCTTCTTGTCGACCATCGCGACGGTGCCGCGAACCTCGCGCACCTTGCAGTTGGCCTGCACGAGCGGCTCGCGCGGGTCCTGATCGATCGCGATGTCCGGCAGACAGCCGGTGGCGGTGTTCGACGCGAAGTCCCACTTCACGTTCGACTTCGTGCCCGGGCACTCGTTGTTCTTCGTCGGAAGCGACGTGCCGTTCGAGCTGATGCACGGATCGAAGCGCTTCCCGAACAGGATGTGCTCGTGGATCTTGTGCGTGTACTCGAAGTACTTGATGACGAGGAACCCGCCCGCGCACGCGAGCGTGACCGCGAGGCATCCGATCAGCAGCTTCTGCTGGCGGAGCTGCGCGGCGCGCACGGCCCAGGCGGCCGTCAGCGACGAGAAGATGAGGATCGCGGTGTTGATCGCGCCCATCTTCGTGTCGAGGTACTTGTGCGCGTAGATCCAGATCTCGCCGTGATGGTGGCGATAGAGGATGTACGCGACGAACAGCGCGGAGAAGAACAGCACTTCCTGCGCGAGGAACAGCCAGATGCCGAGCTTGCCGGAATCGAACTGGTGCTGTGCGTCGTCGTAGTGGTGCGCGATGAACGGCGAGCCGTGATGGCCGTGATCGTCGTGTGCGGCGTGCGGCTGCTCGCTCACTTGTCGTCTTCCTTCTTCGCCTCGGCGTCAGCCTGCGGCTTGTCGGTCGGCGGTTCCACTGCGGTCGCGCCTTTCGGCTCGTCCGAGGTCACGTCTTTCGCGGACAGGGTGTCGGCCTTGACCGATTCCTTCATCTCTTCGACGGATGCGGTCGGAGCATTGACGTGCGCGTGCGCATCGCTCTGGACGTCGGCCGGCTCGGACTCGATCGGCGCGCGACGCTCCCATCGATCCGGGGCAACTTCGACGAGATCGTCGTAGTTGTAGATCTCGTGGAGCACGGGCGGCTTCTCGAAGTTGTAGAGCGTCGGCGGCGTCGGAGCCTGCCACTCGAGCGAGGTTCCGCCCCACGGGTTACGCGGCGCGCGCTTGCCGTTCCAGAACGAAGCGAGCAAGTTCACGATCGACACGAACATCGAGATGCCGAGGACGAAGGCACCGATCGTCGAGAGCTGGTGGAACTCCGTGTACATCGGATCGTAGTCCCAGTACCGGCGAGGCATTCCGCGCGAGCCCATGACGAACTGCGGGAGGAACGTCAGGTTGAACCCGAAGAACACGCCGACCGAGCACGAGGCCGCGATCGACTCCGTGTACATGCGGCCCGTGAACTTCGGCCACCAGTGGTGCATCGCCGCGAGGAACGCGACGAGCGTCGAGCCCATCATCACGTAGTGGAAGTGCGCGACGACGAAGTACGTGTCGTGCAAGTGGACGTCGACGGACAGGATGCCGAGGAACAGACCGGTGAGACCACCGATCGTGAAGATCAACAGGAAGCCGAGCGCGTACAGCATCGGCGTCTTGAGCCGGATGTCGCCCTTGTAGAGCGTGGCGACCCAGTTGAACACCTTGATCGCCGCGGGTATGCCGACGCTGAAGGTCAGCGCCGAGAACACCATGTTCGCGAGGCGGGACTGACCCGACACGAACATGTGGTGGCCCCACACGAGGAACGAGAGCAGCGCGAGCGACACCGACGAGTACGCGATGAAGCGGTAGCCGAAGATCGGCTTGCGCGCGAACGTGGACAGGATCTCGGAGATCACGCCCATCGCTGGGATGATCATGATGTAGACGGCTGGGTGCGAGTAGAACCAGAAGAAGTGCTGGAACAGCACCGGGTCACCACCGAGCGTCGGATCGAAGATGCCGATGTGAGCGAAGCGCTCGACCGCGAGGAGGAGCACCGTGATGCCGAGGACCGGCGTCGCGAGCACCTGCATGATCGCCGTCGCGTAGATCGCCCAGATGTTGAGCGGCATCTGGAACCAGCTCATGCCTTGCGGCCGGAACTTGTGGATCGTGACGAGGAAGTTGAGGCCCGTGAAGATCGACGAGAACCCGAGTAAGAACACGCCCGCCGTGGCGACGAGCACGGGTGTCTTCGATTCGAGCGAGTACGGCGTGTACAGCGTCCATCCGGTATCGAGACCTCCGAACGGCACGGCGCCGATGAGCAGCACCGCGCCCGAGATCCACAGATAGAACGACGCGAGGTTCAGCCGCGGGAACGCGACGTCGGGCGCGCCGAGCTGGATCGGCATGATGATGTTGCCGAGCGCGGCCGGAATTCCGGGGATGATGACGAGGAACACCATCACCGCGCCGTGCAGGGTGAAGAACTTGTTGTAGGTGTCCTGCCCGACGATGTCCTTGCCCGCGTGGAACAGCTCGATGCGCACCAGCAGCGCGAACACGCCGCCGAGGATCAGCGACCCCATGATCGCGAACAGGTACATCATCCCGATCCGCTTGTGATCGAGTGTCGTCAGCCAGCTCTTGATGCCTTTGCTGACGTTCAAGAAGTCCGGCTCGTTGACCGGGCCGTCGTTCACTTCAGTTGCTTTGGTCTTGGTCGCCATGGGGTTCCTACTTGAGCGACTTGATGAAGGCGATGATGCCTTCGATCTCTTTCTCTTTGAGCTGTCCATCGAACGACGGCATCGTTCGCTGGAAGCCAGGACGACCAGACTTGGTCGGGTACATCAGTGACTCGCGGATGTAGTTCTCGTCCATGAGTCGCGCGGGCGCGCCTTCCTGCGGGATCTCGGTTCCGAACGATCCCTTGAACGTCGGTCCGACGCGCGCGCTGCCATCGGCCGTGTGGCACGCGACGCAGCCCTTCTTCTCGTAGAGCATCGCGCCGAGCTTGTCGGGCGCCATCGTCGTCGACGACGCGGCCTTGTCGGCGAGGTAGCGCTCGTAGTCACCCGGCTCGTGCACCACGATCACCGCGCGACGACCGTCGGACTGACGACCCATCTGCGAGTGATCGGTGCCGCAGTACTCTGCGCAGTTGAGGCGGTACGTACCCGGCTTCGTCGGATAGAACCAGGCGTACGTGTAGCGGCGCGGGATGATGTCCTGCTTCGTACGCATGACCGGCACGTAGAACGCGTGGAGCACGTCGCGCGAGGTCATGACCAAGCGCACCGGCGTGTTGACCGGCACGTGCAGATCGGAGTCCTCGACGCCGTTCGAGTGCGTGAAGTTCCACGCCCAGCGCCACGCCTGGACCTGCACCTCGACGGCCTTCACCGGCGGCGTGACGACGCGGATGTAGCCGCGCCAGCCGTAATAGAACAGGAACACGACGATGATCGTCGGGATGATCGTCCACGTGATCTCCATGACGTCGTGGTGCGACGGCGATGGCTCCGCCTTGTGGCCTTTGCGATGGCGGTACTTGATCGTGAAGTAGATGACAATGAACGCGATGCCGAAGAAGAAGAACGCGGACAGCCCGAGCGTCGCGAGGTACATCATGTCGCTGCCATCAGCGACGTTGTTCACGCTGCGCGGGAACCAGTAGTTCGCGTCGAGGCGATCCATCACCGGGCGATGCGCGAGCCGGTCGTACCAGGTCATCTCGCCCGTCGGTGCCGCCGGTGCCGGTGCCATGCCGCCCGCGGCGGGAGCCGCCGAACCTGCGGCCGGTGCCGCCGAGCCTGCCGCTGCCGAACCGTCGGCCGGAGCCGCCGAGCCTGCCGCCGCCGAACCGTCGGCCGGAGCCGCCGAGCCTGCCGCTGCCGAACCGTCGGCCGCCGAGCCCGCGGCCGGTGCCGAACCGGATGCCGAGCCTGCTTCTGCGGCGCCGGTCGGCGCGGCCGAGCCGGTCGCTTGCGCTTGATCGGGCGTGACCGCGGGTTTGTCGCCCGAGCCCTTCGGAGCCGGGCTCGTGACCGGAGGTGCGGGTTCCGTTTGTCCCGTCGGTTGTGCACCGGCGGTCGGAATGCCCCACATCTTCAGGACGAGGAGGGAGGTGAGCGCTGCCGTCGCGATCGCGACGACAACGGGCACCCATGGAGATCGAGAACGACGTTTCTCGGACATCATGATTCTCCCGGTTCGCGACGACGACGCAAATAAACCGCGCCGAAGCCAATCACCAGCAGTGCGACGAACCCGGCGGCACCGAGCCGCAAGGCGAAGACACCGGCGCGCGAGTGATTCTTCGCGTCCGGATCGAAGTGATAGCAGCGGTTCATGAACCCGATCGCGCTCGACATCTCGGCGAGACCGGCCTTCACGATCGATTCACGCATGACATCGGCGGGGAACTCGATGCCGTAGACGTAGCGCGTGACCACGCCCTTGGTGCTGAGGAAAATCAGCGCAGCCGGGTGGGCCCACTCGGCGCGCTCCGGGATGTAGACGTACTTGAAGCCCACCGACTCGGCGACGCGACGGATCTGCGTGTCATCTCCGGGCTTCGCCGCCGCGAGGAACGTCCAGCCCTTCGTCGCGAGCTCGCGCTGCGCTTCGGGGATCCGCGCGATGTAGCGAGCCTTCATCTTCGCGAGCTTCTCCAGTGACTCTTTCGGCTCGAGATCGATCGAGAGGATGCGGAACTGCTGGCCGATCGCGAAGCCGACCTGCTTGCCCGTGTGCTCCCAGTCGACCTTCGTCGCGAGCGCGGGCAGCACTGCCGAGAGACCGTTGAGCTGCAAGCTGCACAGCATCGGGCAATCGGAGTAGTTGAACGTGATGATCGTCGGCAGCTCGTCGCCCGCGCGCAGTGCTTCGCGCAGCGTGACGAGCGCGCCATCGCTCGTCCGGAACTCCGCGTCGAGCGGAATGACCGAGCCGGTCTGCTCGTCGACGGTGACTCCGTTCGCCTGATACGTCGGCGACGCCGGCAGGATCACATCGTTTGCAGATGCGGGCGCAGATGCAGGCTCTTCTGCCTGCACGTGCGCGGGATCCGCCGCGACGCTCGCCGACGCGAAGATCGCGGCGAGCATCAGCGCAGACGCGGCCGACCGGATGTGAGCGTTACGGAGCATTACCTTTCGCGCTGCCTGCGCCCGAACCCGCGGCCTTGGGAGCAGCGGAGCCCGCTGCTGGCGCGTTGTTCGTGCCCGGATTGTTTGCACCCGCCGTCGCCGCTGGGCCGCCGCCCTGCGCTTGTCCACCCGTCGGAGCCATCGGCGCCGCGCTGCCGGTCGCCGGAGCGGCCGAGCCTGCTGCGCTTCCAGATCCGGCTGCGCTACCCGCGGCGCTTCCTGCATCGGAGCCCGAGCCCGCGGCCGGTGCCGCGATCGGCTTGGAGCGACCGAAGATCGGCTCGGCCGACGGACTCTCCGAGCGCGTGCCCGGAACGAGGCCGGCGGGATCCTTGCCGTTCTCGACGACCTTCTTCATCGCGACATCGATCGCGACACGGAACGAGCCGTCCGGGTTCTTGCCGTACTCGTTGATGTTGTTCATCGCGGCCGTCTTCACCGTGCGGAAGTTGGTGTCGTTGCCGCCGTAGTCGGCCATCGTTTGGATCTCCGAGGTGTCCTTCATGTAGAAGGCCTGGAGCGCCACGATGGTGACGTAGACGAGCACCGACGCACAGATGCCGATGACGATCACGCCGAGCGTGTTGAGCTTGTCGGGATTTCGCTTGGGGCCTGACATGATCGTCTCCTACTGGACCTCGTGGGCGAGGGAGAGCGGCAGCGTCGGATCCTTCGTCGGGATCAGGTTGCCCTTGAGGTTTCTACCGACACCGATGAGGAACACGCCGACGAGCGCGATCCACACGGTGATATCGACGGGCGAGAACCCGACGTGGTGCAGCGCGGTCGAGCCCGTGAGCGGGCCGGCGACGATGCGCGCACCGTCGTGATACGCGATCTGCCACTCGTAGCTCGGCATCACGTTCCAGTAGAGATCGAGCCAGTGGAACACGAGCTGCCACACCGCGAAGAACACGAGTGACGGCACGATGCGCTTGGTCCAGCGCGACATCAGGATGACGAACGGGAACGCCCAGTACCCGACGACCATCAGGATGCTGACCCACTTCCACTCGCCGAACATCCGGTATTTGTACCAATGGGTCTCTTCCGGCATGTTGCCGTACCACTGCAGCATGAACTGCGAGAACGCCGTGTAGGCCCAGAAGAAGGTGAACGAGTACATCCACTTTCCGATGTCGTGGTAGTGCTCCGCCGTCACCGAGTGCGTGAGGCGACCCGTTCGCTGAATGCCGAGGACGATCAGAGCGAGCGCGCTGAACGCGCCGACGCCGGCCGAGCCCCAGAAGTTGACGCCGTACATCGTCGAGTACCACTTGGGCGCCATCGACATGAGGACGTCGAACGCGACGAAGCAGGTGAAGATCGCGAACACGATCATCGCCGGACCGGACGCGATGCGGAGCGTCTCGGAGATCTTGGGATCACCAGTCTCGTCCTGCTCGCGCGACTTCTTCATGAAGTACCAAGCGAGTCCCGAGAACACGACTCCGTACACGATGAAGCGAGCGGAGAAGAACCCGGGCGACAACCAGCCGAGCTTGTGCAGCAGGTGGTGGTTGAGCTCGTGGTTGTGCGCGTCGGGGTGTGCCCAGTAGTAGAGGTCCTGGTAGCCGAGGAGCAGCGGGATGATGAACCCGAGGCCCGCGACGAAGATCAGCGGGAACGCACACGCCATCGCCTCGGCGATACGGCGAACGGCGGTGACCCAGCGACCACGCACGAGGTGGTGGAGGATCACGATCCAGATCATGCCGACCGAGATGCTGAAGATGTACGACCAGCCGATCACGTAGGCGTGCAGGAACCGCGACCACTTGCTGACGTGGCCGCCGCTCGCCGAGCCCGTCATCGTCAGGACGATGGAGATCGCGAAGAAGACGAGAGCGATGCCGACGCCGGCCTTGGTCAACGTCTTGCCGACGTTGCCCGCTTTGATCTTCTCGTCGGGGTGGAGAGTTTTCACGAGAGCGCTCATCGGATCGACCCCTTCTGCTCGGCCGGAACGTCTGTGTCAGCCGCATGCTGCGAGCGCTGGAGAGCGCGCACGTAGAGGACGATCGCCCAGCGATCCGCGTGCGGGATCTGCGCGGCGTAGCCCTGCATCGTGCCCATGCCGTTCGAGATGGTGTTGAACAACTGACCGTTCGGCATCTTCGTCACGATGCCGCCCGCCTCGACGAGGTTGCGCGCGGGCCATGCACCACCACCGGCGGCGACGCGCTGCGGGACTGCACCGAGGCCGCGACCGTCATAGCCGTGGCACGGAGCGCAGTAGATGTTGAAGCGATTCTGACCACGCTGGACGAGCGCGGTGCTGATCTCGAGCTGGCTCGGGAAGCCCGTGGTCCACTTCGGCTCGCCGCCGGTTCCATGCGCGAGACCGCGATAGAACTCGTCGTCGGCGTTGAGCTGTCCGCGGGCGATCGCCCCGGAGATCTCTCCGCGATTCGCGCGGCCGTCCGCGAACAGGTCCATCGCGGTGTCCGACTTGTACTTCGGCTGGAAGTCCATGTCCGGGAAGATGTGGAGGTGCGGCTCGCTCGAGTGCGAGTTGCGCGCCTTCGCTGCGATCGCGAACGGGATCAGCGCGAACGC
>JBGARE010000009.1:44821-58795 GCA_044230415.1 Kofleriaceae bacterium | reverse complement strand
GCGAAGATGAACTTCGGCATCGTCTTACGCGCTGGATCGGTCTCGAGGTACACGTTCTCGACGCCGATGGCGCCGGCGTCTTGGAGCAGCTTCGTCGTCGAGGTCTGATCGAAGCGCTTGTCGTTGGCCTGGATGCCGAGGACGAAGGCGTCGTCGGACACGCGAGCGAAGCGATCGCTGCGGAAGAACGGGTGCCACACCTGCGGCAGCTTGTTCAGGATCCACATGCCGAAGAAGCACGAGAGAACGCTGAACAGAATCGTGCCTTCGAAGGCGATCGGAACGTTCGCCGGGATCGACCACGCGGGCTTACCGGAGATGTTCCACGGCCAGTTGTACGCGTTCATCCACCACTGGAGGAACACGGCGCCGACGAGGCCGGTGAAGCCACCGCCGAAGACAACGAGCGGGAGGATCGTCCGCTTGATGCCCATCGCCTCGTCCATCCCGTGGACCGGGAACGGCGAGTAGGTATCGAACTCGGTGTAGCCCGCATCGCGCACCTTGCGAGCAGCTTCGATGAGCTCGCCCGGGGTGTCGTACTCCGCGAGAACGCCGTACAGCTCACCATCCGCCGCGATCGGCTCGTGGTGATCGTCGTGGTTGTCGTGTGTGTTCGCCATGGCTTAGTGCTTCTTCCCCGCGTGAGCCTCGGGCATGACGCCTTTGACTTCGGAGATCGCGATCACCGGCACGTACCGGAAGAACAGGAGGAACATCGTGAAGAACAGGCCGAGCGTTCCGACGAACAGGCCCACGTCCCACCGCGTCGGGTAGTAGTAGCTCCACGCCGACGGGAGGAACGAGCGGGCGAGCGAGGTCGCGATGATCACGAAGCGCTCGAACCACATGCCGATGTTGATCAGGATGCAGAGCACGAAGATGATCACCGGCTTCTCGCGGATCTTCTTGATCCAGAACGCCTGCGGCACGACGACGTTGCAGAAGATCATCGCGAAGTACGACCACCAGAACGGTCCGAACGCGCGGTTGAAGAACGCGAACTTCTCGTAGAGGTTGCCGGAGTACCAAGCGATGAACAGCTCGGTCGCGTACGCGAGACCGACCATCATGCCGGTGGCCAGCATGATCTTGCACATCGCGCCGATGTGACTCTCTTTGATGATGTGCTGCAGGTTGAACAGGTGACGCAGCGGTAGCATCAGCGTCAGCACCATCGCGAAGCCGGAGAAGATGGCGCCGGCGACGAAGTAGGGCGGGAAGATCGTCGTGTGCCAGCCGGGGAGCTGCGACGTCGCGAAGTCGAACGAAACGACCGAGTGGACCGAGAACACCAGCGGCGTCGCGAGACCCGCGAGGATCAAGTACGCGCGCTCGTAGCGGTGCCAGTTGCGAGCCGAGCCGCGCCAGCCGAGCGAGAGCAGGCCGTAGATCAGCGCCTTGACCTTCTCGCCGCGCGCCGCGCAGCGATCGCGGAACGTCGCGAGGTCGGGGACGAGGCCCATGTACCAGAACAGCACGGAGGTGAGTCCGTACGTCGAGACGGCGAACACGTCCCACATGAGCGGGCTGCGGAACTGCGGCCACATCTGCATGTCGTTCGGGTGCGGCAGCATCCACCACGCGAACCACGGACGACCCGTGTGCAGCAGCGGGAACAACAGCGCGCACATGACGGCGAAGATCGTCATCGCCTCGGCAGCGCGGTTGATGCTCGTGCGCCAGCTCTGCCGCGTCAGGAAGAGCACGGCGGAGATCAGCGTGCCGGCGTGACCGATACCGATCCACCAGACGAAGTTCGTGATGTCCCACGCCCAACCGACGGTGTTGGAGTTACCCCACACACCGATGCCGGTCGTGACCAGGTGATAGATGCTGACGACACCGATGCCGAGCATGATCACGGCGATCGTGAGTGCGCCGAGCCACGCCTTGTGAGGCTTGGGTGCTTCCGCGACCCACGCGACATCGCGCGTGACTTCGCGGAACGCTTCGCGGGCCTTGCCCGGCTCGTCGTGGTGTTCTGCTGCTTCAGCGCTCATGACTAGTGCTCTCCCTGCGGGGCCGCGCCATGTCCAGGTTCAGCATGCGCGGCGGGCTTGCCGCCGGGCATGTCGGGGTGCGGGTTGCGAACACGCGCGAGGAACCGAGTGCGCGGCTTCGTGTACGTCTCCGGGAGGAGGTCGTACGCGCGGTTGTCCTCGGTCAACTTCGACACGCGGCTCGTCTTGTCGGCGAGATCGCCGAACACGATCGCCTCGGTCGGGCACGCGTCCTGACACGCCGTCGTGATCTCGCCGTCGGGCAGTGCGCCATTGACGGTGCCGGCGCGTTCGCCGTTGCGGATCTGCGCCTTCGCGTTGATCTTCGCGTTCTGGATGCGCTGCACGCAGTACGTGCACTTCTCCATCACGCCGCGCATGCGCACGGTGACCTCCGGGTTGAACAGGAGGCGACGGACCTTGTTGCGCGCGTCGCGCCACTCCTTGTTCCAGTCGAGGAAGTTGAAGCGACGCACCTTGTACGGGCAGTTGTTCGCGCAGTACCGCGTGCCGATGCAGCGGTTGTAGGCCATGTCGTTGAGGCCTTCGTCGGAGTGCGACGTCGCGCCGACCGGACACACCTGCTCGCACGGAGCCTGCTCGCAGTGCTGGCAACCGACGGGCTGGTGCACGACCTGCGGATCATCGGGGGTTCCCGAGAAGTAGCGGTCGATGCGGATCCAGTGCATCTCGCGGTTGTTGATCACCTCTTGGCGACCGACGACGGGGACGTTGTTCTCGGCCTGACACGCGACCATGCAGGCGTTGCAGCCGGTGCACGTGTTGAGGTCGATCGACATGCCCCAGCGATGACCCGCGTACTCCTTCTCCTTGAACAGCGACCAGCCGCCGATGTCGGGGCGATCGGAGGGAGCGCGGTTCTGCAGATCGACGTGGTAGCCCTGCGGCTCCTCGGCGCGCCACGGGTGCTTCGCCTTGTCGGAGTCCTCGATCGTCTGCTTCGTCGCTTCGCGAACGAGCTCGGGCAGACGCTCCGCGATGCCGCCTTGCGTGACGCCGTTGCGCAGATCGATGCGGATGTCCCAGTGCTCCTGCGTCGTCGCGAGCTCGTAGTGATCGCCCGTCGACGTCACCGACGCCTTCTGCGCGATCTCGAAGCCCGTCGACGTGCGGACCTTGTTGGTGTCCCAACCGACGCGGTGCTTGTCGCCCTGACCGCCGACGCGGCCGGCCGCGGTGCGACCACCGCCGAGCACGAGAGCGATCGAGCTGCGCGCCTGACCGGGGATGGTGTACGCGGGCAGCGTGATCGACTTGTCGCCGATCTTCACGGTGACCTTGTCGTAGTTCTTGATCGACAGCTGCTCCGCCGTGTCCGGCGCGATCAAGCAGTAGTTGTCCCAGACGACCTTCGTCATGAAGTCCGGGGTCTCTTGCAGCCACGCGTTGTTCGCGAAGCGGCCGTCGTACGCGAACGGCGACATCGCGAAGGTGACCTCGATGTCACCCTGGTTGCGCTTGCTGCCGCCGAGCTGGCTCTGGTTCGGAACCGGCGGCGCGACGCTCGTATCGGGCACGAGCGTCGTCGCATCCGCGATCACCGCACCGGGGCCCGACACGAAGCCGTCGTGAACCGACTGGCGCCAGTTCGTGAAGCCGCGCGCTGCATGCGCTTCCATCACGAGCTGCTGGCCGGTCTTGTTGCTTCCTTCGAGCATCGAGAGCAGCTCGAGCGACGAGAGCGTCGCGAACAGCGGAGAGATCAGCGGCTGCGCGACGGTAACCGTACCGTCCCACGTGCGCGTGTCGCCCCACGCCTCGAGGAAGTGCGAGCGCGGCACGTGCCACGTCGTCTTCTGCGAGGTCTCGTTCTGGTAGTCCGCGAGGTGCACGGACGCCTTCTTCACCTTCGCGAGTGCGGCGGCGAAGTTGAGGTCGGCGGGTGCGTCGTAGACCGGGTTTCCGCCGAGGATGATCAGCTGGTCGACGCGGCCGGACTCGAGCTCCTTGACGAGATCGACCATCGACTGCAGGTGCGTCGCGCGCTGCGGATCCGAGACCTCGTGATAGTCGAGCGTGCGACCCGGCGCGCCGAGCGTCGCGTTGAGCTTCGCGACCGCGGCGTGAACCTCGGCCGGCTGCTTGTGACCGACGATGACGACCGCCTTCGTCTTGGTCTCCTTCGCGAGCTGGAGCTCGGAGGCGAGCACCTTCACGAACTGCGCGACCTTCTTCTCCTCGAGGAACTGCGAGGCCGGCTTCGTGCTGCCGCCGCCGAGCGCTGCATCGAGCGCGAGGACGAGAGGCAGGATCAGCTCGGAGCGAAGCGCGAGGCGATGATCCGCCATGGCGCCGGTGTTCGAGTACTGGCTCTCGACCGTCCACAGACGGTTCATCTTGCCGATGCCGAGCGAGCCGTGGAGCTTGCGGCTCCGCGCGTAGTCCCGGCTGTACTTCATCGACGCCGGGTGCTCGCAGAAGATGTCCGCGTCGAGCGTCACGATCGTGTCGCAGACAGCGAGGTTCGCGATCGGGCGGAGCGGACGCTTGTAGAAGCGGCGCAGACCCTCGCGCTCGTTGTCGAACGAGATCGGCTCGTACTCGTGCCAGACCACGCCCTTCTCCGCGAGCTTCGTGCGGAGATCGTCGAGCGTCGGCGAGCTGCTCGCTTCGCTCAGCACGCGCGTGGTCTTGAGGTTGTCGCGCAGCCCCGGCAGCGCGGCGCGGAACGCATCCATCGACGAGCCCTTGCCCGACGACAGCGGCGACTGCGAGCGATCCGGATCGTAGAGGTGGAGGATCGACCCTTGAACGAACGTCGAGCTACCCGCGTGGCGCGTGGTGCCGGCGACGGCTCCACCCGACGCGAACGGATGCTCCGGGTTTCCGTCGAGCTTGATCGGACGACCTTCGTACGACGTGGCGACGAGGGCGTGGCCCACACCGCCGAGCTCGAACGCGGTCGCGTACTGCTGCGTCTGGCCCGGCGTCTGGCCTTCGGGGCGACGCGCGAGCGGAACGATCTCTTCCTTCTCGTAGCGGCAGGCGCTGACGCCCGCGAGCGCCATCGAGGCGCCCATGAGCTGGAAGAAGTTGCGGCGATGGAGCGGATCGATCACGCGCGACGGTTCCGTCGGGAACTCCTTGCCGCGCAGCTCGGGATCCTTCTGATGCGATGCTTCGTTGGTGAGCTCGCTGAGCGAACGCCAGTAGGTCGGCGTCGTGTCATCTTCTTTGGCGGACATCGTCAGCTCCTAGCGATGGCAGGTCGAGCAGTTGATAGGCGGGTTGACGTTGTTGGTCTGCTTGACCGCGGCGCCTTCACCCGGCGACGGCTTGTAGCCCATCGTCGTGAGCGCCTCGTGCTTCCTGAGATTCGGCGTGGGGTTGCGGTGACACTCGAGGCACCACTGCATGGTCAGCGGCGCGTGCTGGTAGACCTTGACCATCTGATCGATGCGGCCGTGGCAGGTCTCGCAACCGACCGACGCGTTCACGTGCGCCTGGTGGTTGAAGTAGACGTAGTCCGGGAGGTCCGTGACGCGCGTCCAGTGAACCGGCCGGTTCTCGGCGAACGCCTCGCGGATCGGAAGCAGCAGCTCCGACTCCTTCTTCACCGTCGAGTGACAGTTCATGCAGGTGGCGGCCGGCGGAACCGCCGCCTCGCCTGCACGCTCGACCGTCGAGTGACAGTAGCGACAATCGATCCCTAGCTCGCCCGCGTGAAGCGCGTGGCTATAGGGGACGGGTTGTTCGGGTTGGTAGCCGATACGTATCGCCTCCGGCGTCACGCCATAAGCGACTAGAGCGACCAGGTAGACCGGGGCACCGAGGACCAACATGTTGATCCACTTTTTGAGTGTCTCGGTCCATTCGGGGAATGTGAAACGCGGCATGAGAGTTCCTGCGTTGTTGCGACGGTTCGCGCGCGCGATCCTTGCACCACGTCCGGCCACCATTTCGCAAGGTTGCGACGTAATTTCTTGGGGTGGCGAGTCGTCGCACCGGTGATCGGTTCCGTGCGATTCGATGCTTCTTATCGCTCAGCCCGTCGAGGATCGTGGTGCGACAAGAGTTCGCGCGGATCTGCGCGACAAACTGCCGCACGTCGTAGGCAGGATTGGTGCACGTCGACGACGACGACGACCACGTGTGGCCGAATCGGGTTCGTCGACCATGACGATCGATCTACACGCCGCGATCGCGTGATCAGTCCGGACAGCCGTCCGTGTCGTCCTTGCCGTTCTTCGATTCGGGCAGGTTCGGACACTTGTCGCTGACGTCGGGGATGCCGTCGCTATCGTTGTCGGGCTCGGGGCAGCCATCGGAGTCGTCGATGCGATCGACGTCCTCCGCGAGATCGGGACACTGATCGCTCTTGTCCGGGACCCCATCGCCGTCGCGATCGCCGGGCGTCGCCTTCGTCGATACCGGTGGCGGAGTGGTCGTCGGCGGTGGCGTTGCGAGCGGAAGCGCGTTGCTCCCTGCGGCCGCCGGCGGTGGACATCCGTCGGGTGTACGCGCTGTCACGCTCGGACACTTGTCGACGACGTCGGCGACACCGTCCTTGTCGTTGTCGACCTCTGGACAACCGTCGTCATCCTCGAAGCCGTCGCGATCCTCGGGCTCGTTCGGGCAGCGATCGTTGCGATCGCTGATGCCGTCGTTGTCGGCGTCGGGACCGCCACTCGCGGCGGGATTGCTCTGCATCGGACAACCGCTGTTCGCGTCGGGGCCCGGGTTGTACGGACACTTGTCGATGACGTCGGGCACGTCGTCGTGATCGACGTCTTGCCGGCTCTGCAGTGGTTGCCCCGATTGCACGCCGCCACACGCCGCGAGCAGGAATGCCATGAGGGCGAGTCGCATTCGCGAAGCATGCATCAAGTGACGCTCGCTCGCCTGCTCGAACGTGGCACGCTCGCACATCGTGTTGACGATCGTCGTCATCGCGCTGCTGGTCGCCGTCCTCGCGATCGCCGTCGCGCTCGTGCTGCGGCGGCCACCGCCCGATGCGTTCGATATCGATGTCGAAGCACCACCGGCGATCGAAGGTGTCGAGGCGATCCCCGGACCGGCGCCGCGCGGTGCACCGCTCCCCGTGGTGCTCGTGCATGGCTTGTTCGGCTTCGATCGCATCGGCGTGCCCGGAGCTCGCTTCGACTACTTCCGCGGGATCGCGGCACACCTCGCCTCGCTCGGCTGCACGGCGCAGGCCGTGAAGCTGCCGATGATGTCGTCGGTACCCGCGCGCGCGAAGGCGCTGGTCGCCGCGATCGACGCCCTGCCGTACGAGCACATCGATCTGATCGCGCACAGCCTCGGTGGACTCGATGCACGCTACGCGCTCGCGCACCTCGGGCTGTCGGCGCGCGTGCGATCGCTCGTCACCATCGGAACGCCGCATCGCGGATCGCCGCTCGCGGATCTGTTCCACGAGGGTCAGCTCGATTGGCTGCGCCGGCTCGTCGGCGTGCTCGGGTTGCCGATCACCGCGCTCGAGTGGTTGTCGTCGAGCGCGCTCGACAAGTTCAACCGCGAGGTCCCCGATGTCCCCGGCGTGCGCTACGCGTGCGTCGTCGGTGGGCTGCGCAAAGGCAGCGCGATTCCGATCACGCTCGTCGCGTCGCACGCGTGGCTCTCGCGCATCGCAGGTCCCAACGATGGTGTCGTTCCGGTGAGCTCGCAGTTCTGGGGCGAGACGCTCGCAGAGATCGAAGCCGATCACTTCGCGCAGATCGGCTGGCGCATCGGCGTGCGGAAGACGTTCGATGCGGCGGGGCTGTACGCGTTTGTCGTCGCGCGACTCGGCGACGTCAGTCCGGACGCGCGGCGGCGCTATTCTTCGGCGGGACTTTCCGCGTCGACTTGATGTTGCCCTTGAGCACGTTGACCGGCACCGGCGGCGTCATCTCGTAGAGGAAGCCGCGCGTCGACACCTTCGCGACGAAGCTGCCCTTGTAGTTCACGCTGCGGATGTAGCCGACCTTCTGCTCGCCCTGCGTGGTGTGCGCGCGATGCGCGAGCAGGAAGTCCGCGAGGCGCACCGCGAGTTGATTGTACAGACGATGACAGCCGTGGCTCGTGCCGTTGACGATCGACGTCACGCTCGCCGAGCCGTGCGTGCCGATGCCGTTGTTCCAGTAGGTGACGGTGCCGTCCTTCTTCTCGACGACGTTGTCGTGTTGCAGGAGCACGAGGCCATACGCCGCGTGTGGTCCGGGGCCCATGATCGACGTCTTCAGCTCCCACTTGCCGTTCGTGTACGTGTTGCGAACGAGATCGCGATCCGGCGTCGTCGGCGGCGGCATCCACGTCGGCGCGGCGAACAACTGTCGCCACACGCGCGGGCCGACATCCGACTCTTTCCATTTGCGCGCGACCCAATTGCCGGGCATCCGCACGTCGCTCCAGCCGCCGATCGTCGTCGGCCAGCGGATCAGCGGACGCTTGGTGCCGCGATCGTTCACGTAGACCACGAGCGTCGGACGATGCCGGATCACCCGCGCGATCGGCGTCTCGTCGTACCAGACATCGCCGCGATCGATCTCGGCGGACAGATCCATGTGCGGGCTGTGATACGCGGGCGCCGCGGGCAGCGCGACCGCGACGCGAATTCCCGACGGGAAGCGATCGAGGAACGCGCGCACGCTCGCCGCGTCCGTCCACCCGAGCTCCTTCGCCGCCGTCTCGGTCGCGGCGCTGATCAAGTCGGGTGCGCCATCGGCCATCGGTGTCTCTTTGCCGCGCGCCGCACGCATCGGCGCGGGATCGAGCATGCGCCCCAAGATCGGCTGCGGTCCCGTGCTCGCGGTGCCGTCTTCGATGAGGCCGCTCGCATCGACGACGCGCTCGCGCAAGATGCGCAGTGCGAGCCGGAAGTCGTGCTCGTGACTATCGAGCAACATCGCTTCGCGCGTCTCTTCATCGAGACGCTCGTTCGGCATGAGGAAGTTGCGGCGCTGGAACAACTCGACGGCGTTCGAGGTTCGCCACGTCATGCTGCCGTCCGCATCCTTCGCGGTCAGGTAGCCCTCGCACACGAGCTTCTGCTGCGCGGCGAGGAGGCCGCGATTCAGATCGTCGAGCGGCTTCCACTTCTTGTACTGCGCGGTGTCCGCGAATGCGGTGAAGTCCGCAGCACCAGCCTTCGCGCGCATCGCTTCGAGCTGCTTCTCGAGCACGACGCGCTGGTACTGCGCGGCTTTGATCTGCGCGCCGTGATCTTGCGCGTACGGCTTGTCGAGGAGCGCGATCGGCGCCGGATCGATCCCGGCGTTGCACGCGTGCCGCGCGTCATCCGCGAGTCGCGTGCGCACGATCGAGAGCGATGGCACCACGCCGTAGAGCTCGGCGAGCTCGTCCTCGTGCGGCAGCGGCTTTCCGTCGAGGCTGCGATCTTGCGCGAGCGCGAGATACTTCTCGCGAAACACCGGAACGGTATCGCCCTCGCCCGCCAAGAGCTTGGGCGTCCACGCGTCGTTCAGATCCAAGATGGTCAGGCCCTGCGCCTTCGCTTCGTTCGGACACAACCACGTACCGTCGACCTTCATCGCGGCATCGGGACACGTGACTTGGCTCGTGCGCTCGGTCTTCGCGAAGCGCACTTCGGCGCTCGCGCGCGCCGTCGGAGAATCCGCATTCGTGGTCGTGGCGCGCCCGCTCGGGTGTGCACACGACATCAGCGCGACAGCGAACAACTGCCATCTCATCACCGTCCATTGTGGTCTCGTCGTCGAGAAACAGCACTATCGAAGTGGTTCGCGACTCCGCTAACGCGGTACGAGCCTCACAGTATGCGTCGCTCGCGCACACCACACAGCTCGACGAGCAACGCGGCACAGCACGGCAGTCGGGACGCGTTCTGCTCTCGATCCGCGCATGACTATTCGCTTCGCCGTCTTCCTCGCCGGCGAGTCACCGCTCGCGTTACACACAATGTAGTCGCGTCGCCGTGCTCCGGTTGTACGGTCGATCTTCCGTCGGAGCGGACAGATCGGCGTGGCGCTGCGTTCGGTGCAGGAACGGTGCGGCGCGCGGTACGCGAGCGGATCATGCTCGGCTATCCGCGCCGTCGTCCTCCTCGCAGTCCTCGCCAGCGTCGCGCACGCGAAGCCCGCACCACCGTGCGATCGGTGCGTGCTCGAGGTGCCCGCGAAGTCGCCGACGTCCGGCGAGAAGCCGCCGATGCTCGTCGTGCTGCACGGCGATCGCGAGCACGCGAAGGACGTCGCGGCGCGGTGGCGCGCGGCGGCGAAAGCGAGCGGCTGGGTGCTGCTCGCGCTCGAGGTCCCCGAGGGAAACAGCTGGTGGCGCTGGGGCGGCGATCCGGGCTGGGTGATCGCGCGCGCGGAGAAGGTGATCGCCGACGCGAACGTGGATCGCGGCCGCGTGTATCTCGCCGGGTGGAGCGGCGGCGCGACCTATATCGGCGACTTCGCGCAGGCGTGGGAGGCGATGTTCGCCGGCATCGTGATCCACGGTGGCGGGCGAGCCCCGCCGGACGCGACCTGCGTGAAGCACCTGCCCGCGTTCTTCCTCGTCGGAGATCGGAACTCGCTGCACCGGCTCGCGATCGAGCTGCGCAAGTACCTCGCGGGTTGCAAGCAGGAGATCGTGTGGGACGTCGTGGAGCACGGTGCACACGAGGCCGAGCGCAAAGCGCTCACCACGAAGAAGGCGATCGCGATTCTGGCCTGGCTCGCGCGCGAAAAACGCTGACCCGAACATCCGCGAGCGGGCACGCACGGTGCAAACACCACGCGCATGCGATGGACCCGCGGATATCAAAGCAACAACGTCGATGATCGCCGCGCGGAAGGGCCCGCTCGCGCGTTCGGTGGTGGAGGATTTCCACTCGGCGGCATCCTGGCCGTCGCCGCGAGGTTCGGCTGGAAGGGCATCCTCGTCGCGCTCGTGATTGTCGGAGCGCTGATGTTCGGCGGCGACATGTGCAGCGGCAGCAGCGTGCCGCCGCAGCAGCAAGCGACGACGCAGCCGGCGGAGCGCGGTGCGCGGGGAACTGACGACGGCGCGAGCTTCGTCGGGTTCGTTCTCGACGACGTGCAGACATTCTTCGGAAGGGAGATCCGCGGCTACGAGCCCGCGCGGCTCACGCTGTTCCGCAACTCCGTCGGTAGTGCGTGCGGCACCGCGACGTCGGCGGTCGGTCCGTTCTACTGCCCGCTCGACAAGAAGGCGTACGTCGATCTCGCGTTCTACGAAGAGCTGGCGAATCGCTTCGGCGCACCCGGCGACTTCGCGCAGGCATATGTCATCGCTCACGAGATCGGTCACCACGTGCAGAACCTCCGCGGTGCGCTCGGCCGCGGCGAGGTCAGCTCGATCGAGACCGAGCTACAGGCGGACTGCTTGGCCGGCGCGTGGGCGCGCGATGCGCAGGCGCGCAAGGTCCTCGAGATCGGCGACATCGACGAGGCGTTGAACGCCGCCGCGCAGATCGGCGACGACACGCTGCAGAAGAAGACGCAGGGCTACGTGCAGCCGGAGACGTGGACGCACGGCTCGGCGAAGCAGCGCTCGGGTTCGTTCCGCAAGGGCCTCGACGGCGGCATCGCCGCCTGTGACTAGGAGCATCATCGGCTCGCGAAGCGCTCGCCTGTACGGATAGGACGCGCTCGCAAGCTCGCGCTCAGGGCACCGGAAGCGGCGAGACCTTCGAGCCGAGGTTCATCTGCGTCGCGACGACGCGGATGAATCCGACGGAGCCGCCGCCACCACCGCCACCACCGGGGCGCGCACCGGGCACGGGACCGCCGCTCGGCATCGCCGAGTTGCCACCGACGGCGCCGCCCGCGCCACCGCCCGAGTTTCCGTCGCCACCGAGCGCCGCCGCCGTACCGAGGAGCGCACTGTCCCCCGGATCTCCCGACGAGCCGCCATTGTCGGAGCCTTCGCCGCCACCGCCGCCGTTGGCCGAGAGCGTGCCGTCGTTGCGAACTTGTGGTGCCTCGAGGAGGATCGTGCCGCCGGATCCGCCACCACCGCCGCCGGCATCGCCGGTGTTGCCGCCGCTCTTCATGCCGCCGCGACCGCCCTCGCCGCCCGCGTTGATCCCCGCGGTGCCGCCGATCGCGATCTTCGTGGCGGACACGACGAAGATCGCACCGCCACCCGCGCCGCCGCGACCGCCTTGTTCATCGCCGTTGCCTCCCGCTCCGCCGCTGCATCCGCCGATGATCGCCGTCGGCGTCGGCATCGCGGCGCCACCATCGGCGCCTGCCGAGCCGTCGCCGTCGGTATCGCCGTCGCCACCGCGGCCCCCGTTGGCGCCGAGCGCACCACCGCCGCCACCGCCGCCGCCCGTGCTGTCGTTCTCGCCATTCTTCGCCGGGGTCGCGCAGTCGACCTGCGCACCCGCGCCGCCCATCCCGACTTCGATCACCGAGTTGCCGACGAGCTCGACGTCGCCGCTCGCGATGATCGCGAACGGACGCGATCCTCTCGCGAGGAGAATCCCGTCGAGCATCAGCTCGTCGACAAAGATCGCCTGCACGTCGATCGCGTTGTGCGCGAGGTTCACCGTGGCGGTCTTCACCGGGACGACCGTGCCGATCGGATCGGTGAGCAGACCGCTATCGGTGTCGAACGTGTGCATACCGGTGATCGACAACGACGAACCCTGCGGGAGATCGCACGTGTCGATGAACGTGGAGAACGTCGCGCACGGACCGTCGCTCGTCGCGTCGATCATCCCGTCCTCCGGCGCGGTGTCGCCGAACGAGATCGAGAAGCCGCAACCTCCCAAGCCGACCGTCGCGAGCGCGAGTACACACCGCCGCATCACCGACGATTCTATTACGGGACGAGGACGAGCTTGCCTTTAACTTGTCGTCGGTCGAGACGCGAGAGCGCTTCGCTCGCTTCGCTGAATGGCAGTACCGCATCCACGCTGGGGTGAAGTGACCCCGTCGCGATCCACTCGAAGATCTGGTGTGCGTGTGCACGGTTCTTCTGCGGTTCGCGCATCGCGAACGAGCCCCAGAACACGCCGACGATCTGGCAACCCTTCAGCAGCACGAGGTTCAGCGGGATCTTCGGGATGTCTCCCGATGCGAATCCGACGACGAGATAGCGCCCTTCCCACGCGATGCCGCGCAAGGCGGCTTCTGCAAGTGAACCGCCGACAGGGTCATAGATGACATTCGCCCCACCCTTGGTGAGGACTTTGAGCCGATCCTTCAAGTCCTCACTCGAATAGTTGATGCCTTCGCTCGCGCCGTGTTCGCGACAGAACGCGAGCTTGTCGTCGGACGATGCCGCGGCGATTACCTTCGCGCCCATGAGTACGCCGAGCTCGACGGCCGCGATGCCGACTCCGCCCGCCGCGCCGAGCACGAGCAGCGTCTCGCCCTTCGCGAGCGCCGCGCGATCCGCGAGTGCGTGCAGCGTCGTCGCGTACGTGAGCAGCGTCGCCGCGCCGATCTCGAACGACACTCCGTCGGGCAGCTTGACGACCGACGGCTCGGGCACCGCGACGACCTCGGCGAAGCCTCCGGACATCATCGTCGCCGCGACGCGATCGCCGACGGCGACCGAGGTCACGCCCGCGCCGACGGCGCGCACGATGCCCGAGACCTCGCCGCCCGGCGAGAACGGCGGCGTGGGCTTGAACTGATACATGCCCTTCGTCATCAGGATGTCGGGGAAGTTCACGCCCGCGGCTTTGACATCGATCAGGACATGCCCCGACGACACGACGGGCTCGGGCACGTCGACATCGAGGCGAAGACCAGCGGGACCAGTGAGCTCGTGGATCCGGACAGCGCGCATGCCGCGTTATACAGCGGCCGCGTACGTTCCGAGGACGCGCAGCTCCGTCGTCAGCGGCTCGATGTCGCGCAGGACCGCGACGAACGCTTCGCTCGCCGCGTGACCGAGGACGTCCGCGTAGAATCGATACGTGAACGGCGCGTCGGGGATCGGCCGCGACTCGATCTTCGTGAGCGACAGACCGCGCGCAGCGAAGCGCATGAGGATCTCGCCGAGT
>JBGARE010000009.1:19721-44756 GCA_044230415.1 Kofleriaceae bacterium | reverse complement strand
CGCGGGACGCAGCGCGATCTCGACGAAGCGAGTCGCGTTTCCCGTCGCGGATTGAATGCCCACCGCGAGCACGGACAGCCCGTAGCGCGTGGCCGCGGCAGCGCTCGCGATCGCGGCGTGCGTGCGATCGCCGGTCTGCGCGACGTGCCGCGCCGCGCCGGCCGTATCGACGTCGGCGCGTGGCGAGAGAGCGGGATGCCGCGTGAAGAAGTCGTGGCACTGCGCGAGCGCCTGCGGATGCGATCGCACGACGCGGAGCTCGTCGAGCGTCACGCCCGGCAACGCGAGCAGGCAGTGCTCGATCGCGCTGACGACTTCGCCGGTGATGTGCAACGCACCACCCGCGAGGAGGTCGTACGTCTCGTTGATCGATCCGGCCGTGGTGTTCTCGATCGGCAGCAATGCGAGGTCCGCGGTGCCGTCGAGGACCGTCTGCGCAGCGCCGCGAAACGTGTCGAAGCCCGTGAGCAGCGCGCCGCCGGTGCGCCCTGCATATCGCCGTTGCGCCGCGAGATGCGAATAGCTGCCCTCGACACCTTGATACGAGATGCGCAGTGGAACGTCCTCGCGTGCACGCACGTGCGCCTCTTGGTGTGCGACGGACATGTCCATCACCACGCGATACATGCGCTCGACTTGATGCGGATCCACGCCGGCCTCGACGGCGAAGCCGCGCAGTCGCGTGATCAGCGTCTCCTCGCGCTCGCGATCGCGAAACGGCGCCGCGCTGGCGAGCTTCGCCTCGATGACGCCCTCGACGATCTTCAGGCGATCGGCGAGCAGCGCGATGATCTTGCGATCGACCTCGTCGATACGGTCACGGAGCGACGAGAGATCTGGAGCCGACATGCCCGCACTGTACTAAGCTGGAGGCCGTGAAGGAGAAACCCGACGTCGAGGTAATCGAGCGCGAACGCGCTGGCGAGCTGCAAGAAGAGCCGCCGGTGGTCGCGCGCCTCATCGTCGAGATTCGCAGCGACGGGTCGCGCACCATCGCGCGCGGTGCCATCGAGGACACCGTGAGCGGCCAGCGGACCCAGCTCGAGGCACGCGGGGATTCCCCGCTCGCGCTGGCCTTGCAGCTCGCCCGAGCGCTGACGCAGCTCCCGCGCCTGACCGCACGGTCCGCCGTGCGCGGACTCCTCGGTCGTCGACGAGACAAGCGCCAATAACACGACGTTAGCGGGGCACGCCCCCTGCAACCCCAGCGTCCATGGAGAACGACTGGGCACGCCTGCGGAAGATCCTCGTCGGAGCCGGTTGGGAGTGGCGCGAGGACGCCCTCTACTCGCCGCACGAGACCATGTGGTTCTCGCCGAGCTCGACGAACCCGAACCACGCGAGCTTCCGCGACGCCATGTCCGAAGCGATGCAAGCCGCCGGGACCGACGCCCTCGATGGCGATGGCTTCCAGGTCGCGCTGCACGAAGATCTGGTCAGCCTCGTGGCCGCGCTGGACGTCCTGTTGGACGGAAACTAGCCACTATCGAAGAACGTAGTTAACCGAGCGCTACCGCGGGTTCTCGGGCCTTTGCCGAGAGGGCGTATTACAATTTCCCGTGATGGAACGGGGCTTCATCGGATTGGACATCGCTGTCCTGGCGGTGTCCGACGCGACGACGATCGCCGAGGACGTCCCGGCGCGGATCGCGATCGAGAAGCTCGAAGCTGCAGGACATCGAATCGTCGCGCGCGAGCGGATCGATGATTCGCTTCAGCTGATCAAGGCGAAGTACCTCGAGTGGATCGCCGACTCGCAGGTCGATGTCGTGATCGTCGTGTCGAGCGGAAAGACGGAGGCCGCGAGCGACGCGCTCGCACCGCTCGTCACGAAGCCACTCGCGGGCTTCTCCGATCTGTTTCGCTTCCTGACGTTCTCGGAGATCGGAACGGCGGCGATGCTCGTCGATGCCGCGGCCGCGCAGTGCAAGTCGACGTTCATCTTCGTGCTGCCTGCCTCCGTCGGCGCGGTGCGCACGGCGCTCGACCAGCTGCTCCTCCCGCAGCTCGATTACCGCACGAAGCCGCAGAACCTCGTGATGCGCATGGCGCGCCATCATCACGGCGCGAGCGGCGACGACGCACCCGCACCGAAGACACCGTGGATCGTGCCCAAAGAGCCGAGCGCGCCCGTCGTCGCGACGAAGCCGCCCGCGAAGCCGCGCGCCGGCACCGAGCCCGGGACTCCCGCCGCTCTCGCCGCCACCGCGAACACATCGGTCTCGCAGCGGATCGCGATCGCGGCGATCGCACGCCCCGAGCCGGTCAGCGTCTCGCAGCGAATGTCGGCCGTTCTCGACGCCGCGGCGCCACCGGCCGAAGCGTTCGCGCAGAAAGAGTCGACCGACGTCGGCGCGCCGCCCCCACCGCCGGTTCGCGCGAAGGTCTCGACGGCGAAGGACATCGTCCCGCTCAAGCCGCCCGCGCAGATCATCCCGCTCGCGAAGCTGTTGACCAATGCCCCCGGGGCACCCGACCCGGTGCCTGCCGACGTCGAGGAGCTGCCGGCCGCCGAGCTCAAGGACATCACGCCCGCGCAGATCGTCGACGACGAACCGGCTCCCGACTTCGACGCACCCGCGCCGCCCGCGCCACCTCCAGCCGAGCTGCCGATTCCCGCGGCGCTCTCCACCAAGATCCCGACCGGACCGATCCGCATCGAGGACGAAGAGACGCGCGAAGCGATCCTCGCCGCACAGAAGCGCGCGGTCACCGAACGCGTCACGCCGATCGGCGATCTGATCGACGAGCTGCCGCCGCGCTCCGTCGCGATCCCCGCGCGCCGCAAGCGCGACATGAAGATGATCGCGATCTGGTCCGTGATCGTCGTCGCCGCTGCGAGCCTCGTCGTCATGTTCTTCGTCGCGCGCCAACGCGATCGCGCCGCGCAGGCGCTGCGCGACAAGCAGCGCGAGACCGACACGCGCGTCGCGGACCTCTCGCCGCCCACGCCAACGCCCGTCGAGCCCGCCGCTGTACCGACCGAGCCCGCGATTCCCGATGCCGCCATCGTCGAGCCGCCGAGCGAACCGAGCGAGCCGACCGGCGAGATCGACATGAGCGCGGATCCCGTCGATCCACCGGCGCGCGTCGCGGCCAACCCCGTGCGTCCCACGCGACCACCGACGACGCCGCAGCCGCGGCCACCGAAGCCCACGCCCGTCGAGAAGCCTCCCGTCGAGGCGCCCGATCCGACGCCCGTCGAGGCCGGCTGCGATGAAGTCTCGTGCGTGCTCGATCGCTACAAGCTGTCGTGCTGCGCGAAGTACAAGCCGGCCGAGCCGCAAGCGCCGCCCGTGCACTCGGGGCTCCCCGAGAAGCTCGACAAGTCGATGGTCACCTCGGGCATGTCGAAGGTGAAGCCGGCGGTGATCGCGTGCGGCGAAAAGAGCGGCGCGAAGGGCCAAGTCAAGATCAGCGTGACCGTCTCGCCCGCGGGCGCGGTCACGGAGGCATCGGTGACGGCATCGCCCGACGACGCGCTCGGCGCGTGTGTCGCGAGCGCGGTCCGCCGCGCGACGTTTGCTTCGACGGAGACCGGCGGCTCGTTCACGTATCCGTTCGTGTTCTAGTGGCGGACCTGGCCACGGGCGATCGCGTTCACGTTCGTGACTCGAGTAGATGAACCATTTCGCTGACAGCGCGAGAGCGATCCAATTCGAATCGTATCGCCACCGAAATCGGTACAAGCCGTCGGTAGGTCGAGGTCGCGTCAGCGAGGTGGCGTGATCGCCAGGCGAGGGCGAGCTCGCGTGTATGCTCGTTCGCGTCAGGTCTTTGCGGCGCCGTCTTGGCAACGGTCCGCTTCGACTCGTACACCCACCGAATCGGAACGAGCCTTCGCGGCGCGTTCGAAGCGTGATCAGGCGTCCAGCGACTCGCGCAGGTCGCCGAGCCCGAGCGCATCGAAGCGCTGCTGCAGGTGCTCCGCGAAGCTCTCGCCCGCCTGCTGCGCACCCGCGAGCTGGCCGAAGTACGCGCCCTGCTCGTCATCCGACGTGCGGTGTCCGCGCGCGTAGAACTGGCCCGCATCGCGCAGCTTCTCGCTCGCGGCTTGGCAGTACGCCGCCATCGCGAGGAGCCAGCGATCGGACGACTGCTCCGAGACCACGAGGCGGCTCGCCATCTCGACGTATGCACCGAGCAGCATCGCGAGCGCGGTGCGCTGATCGCCATGCGCGCTCGTCTCGGCCAGATCGCAGATCGCCTGAGACGCACCGGGGACGATGTTCATGAGCGCACGCTAGCAACCCCCTCTGACGTCGGCGTGCTACGCCGGGGGCATGGACCCGAAGGCGCTCGATGCGGCGCTGCAGCTGTTCGTCAAAGCGTTCGTCACCGACGACAAACGCAAGCAGATGCACGATCGGCTGCTGACCAAGGAGCGGCGGGTCGAGACGCTCGAGGCGTTGCCCCGCTGGATCAGCGCGCGCAGCGAAGAGCTCGCAGGCAAGGACAAGTCGCCCGCGGGGATCGCCGCGCGGTTCGGGGCGCTGAGCGGCGTGCACCTCGACGCGACGGGCGCGCGGCGCGTGGAGATCGGCAAGGCACTCGAGCTGTCGCGATCGACCGCGTCGCTGTGGATCGGCGACAACGGACGCATCGCGCTGGTCACCGTGGTCGGTGGCGCGCCGCTGCTGCTCTCGGCGTAGAGCGCTTAGAGCGAGGCGCGCACGAGTGGCAGGTCGCGCACGCGCTGCTGCGTGAGGGCGAACCACGCGTTCATGATCGCGGGCGCGACCGGAGGCACGCCCGGCTCGCCGACGCCGCCGGGTGGTCCGTCGCTCGGCACGATGTCGATGTGGATCTTCCTCGGCGCCGCGGGCATGCGGACGATCGGGTAGTCCTTGAAGTTGCGCTGGATCGTCGCGCCGTCGCGCATCGTGATCGCTCCGGACAGCGCGATCGACATGCCGAAGATGAACGCGCCCTCGAGCTGCGCGCGCACGCGGTCCGTGTTGATCACCGTGCCGGCGTCGGCGGCGATCCAGGCCTCGTCGACGATCAGGTCGCCGCGCTTTCCGCGCGAGACTTGCGCGACCACGGCGACATAGCTGAGGAAGCTGCGATGAACGGCGAGGCCGAGCGCGCGGCCTTCGCGCTTCGCGGCGTCCCAGCCGGCCGAGGTGGTGACGCGCTCGATCACGCGGTGGAAGCGGCCGACGTCGATCGGGTGCTCGTCGAGCTTCGCGCTGTAGTTCGGCAGCGCCGTGACGCCGAGCTCTTGCGGGGTGGTGATCTTCCGCGGCTTGCCGAGGATGGCGAGGAGGGTGTCGCGTTGATCGCGTTTGGTGGCCTCGGAGATTTCTCCGATAAACGACTGGACCGCGAACGCTTGGTGAATGTTGGCCACGGAGCGCATCCAACCGATGCGAGCGTGAGCGGGTGCCGCGCCCGTTTGCACGAGGATGTTCGGGATCGCGAGCGGCAGATCGAGCACGCCTTGCTGGAGCTCGCCCGGGCCAGGGCGCGTGGTCTGGCCGTCGAACGTCGAGCTGATCGAGGGGTACGCGATGCGATGACGCCAGCCGATCACGTTGCCCTTCTCGTCGATCGAGGCGGCGAGGGCTTGGGCGGAGCACGCGTGGTAGTAGGCGTGGCGGATCTCGTCGTCGCGTGTCCATTGCACGCGCACGGGTGCCTTCGCGACGCGCGCACAGAGGGCGGCCTCGACGAGGAAGTCCGGCTTCGACTTGCGCCCGAAGCCGCCGCCGAGGAACGTGACGTGCACCGTGATGTCGGACTCGGGCATGCCGAGCTGCTTCGCGAGCTCCTCGCGCGCGTCCTGCGGCGATTGCGTGCACGCCCACACCTCGAGGCGATTGTCGTGAAAGTGCGCGACCGCCGCGGGCGGCTCCATCGGCGCGTGCACGAGGTGCGGCACGAGGTACTCGGCTTCGACGAGCGTGAGCGCATTCGGCAAGCTCGCGTCGAAGTCGCCGACTTTGCGCATCACCAGGCCGGGCAGGCGCACGGCGGCGAGCATCTGCTTCGCGAACGTGTCGGATTCGTACTCGCCGTTGGGTCCGTTGTCCCAGGCGATGTTCAGTGCGGCGCGGCCCTTCATCGCGGCCCACGTGTGATCCGCGATCACCGCGACGCCGCCGAGCGGCTTCATGCCGGCGGGCGCGAGCAACGACGGCAACGGCGCTACGTGCCGCACGCCCGGCATCGCTTTCGCCGCCGTGTCGTCGAACGAGCGCGCGAAGCCGAACACCACGGGCGGCCGCGCGATCACCGCGGTCAGCATGCCGGGAAGCACGATGTCTGCCGCGAACGGCGCGGTACCCGTGACGTAGGCCTGACCATCGCGCAGCGGCAGATCGGTGCCGACATGCGTCAGCTCCTTCCGCGGGCGCAGCACGGGCGTCTTCGGAACCGGACGCAGCCCAGCACCGGCGGCGAGCTCGGCGAACGCGATCGATCGCTTGCCGTCCCACACGGCGCTGTCGCGCGCGACGAGCTTCTTCGCGGGCACCTTCCAGCGATCCGCGGCCTCCGCGACGAGCATCTCGCGCGCCGCCGCGGCGACCGTGCGCATCTCGGTGAAGTGATCGCGAATGCTCGTCGAGCCGTCGGTGTTCTGATCGCCGTACGCTTTGTCACCGTCGGCTTGTCCGACGACGATCTTCGTGTGATCCGCGCCCATCTCGTCGGCGATCAGCACGGGCAGCGAGCTGCGAATGCCCTGCCCCATCTCCGATCGATGACACGTGATCTGCACGATGCCGTCGTGTCCGATCTGGATGAACACGTTCGGGATGAAGTAGCCCTTGTTCGATGCTGCACTGAAGCGCGTGATGCCGAGCGCGAGCCCGGCGGTCGCGGCGCCGACGCCGGCGAGGAAGCCACGGCGGGTGACCGCGAAGCTCATTGTCCCGACGCTTTCTTCACGGCCGCGCGAATGCGCAAGTACGTCCCGCAGCGGCACAGGTTGCCGGCGAGCGCTTGATCGATCTCGCCGTCCGTCGGCTGCGGCTTCGCGGCGAGCAGCGATGCGGCGCACATCAGCTGGCCCGCCTGGCAGTACCCGCACTGCGGCACGCCGAGCTCGACCCACGCCTTCTGCAGCGGATGCTCTCCCGTCGGCGACAGGCCCTCGATCGTGGTGATCGCGCGATTCTCGGCGCGGCGCACGGGCGTCACGCACGAGCGCACCGCGTTGCCATCGAGGTGCACGGTGCACGCACCGCAGAGCGCTTCACCGCAGCCGTACTTCGTGCCGACCAGGCCGAGCAGATCGCGAATGACCCAGAGCAGCGGCATCTCCGGATCGGCGTCGATCTGCTTCTTCGCGCCGTTGATGGTCAGCTCGATCTTCATCGCGGCACCTCGTCGTCGGCGTTGGGGCACACAGCGCCCGTTGCCATCCACGCATCGAACAGCGCGGCGACATCGGCGGGCGTTCCGGGCGGCGGCCGGCGATCCGCGCCCGGCGTGAATCCCCACGCCACGAGCTTGTCGTGCGCGAGGTGCTCGTGAACCTGTCGCAGCGTCTTCTGATTCGGGCCGCCGTTCGTCGACGCCTCGACGAACTGCGCGCAGATCTGCGCGGGCGACTTGCCGAGCCACGCCATCGCCAGCGGCGCGAGGTGCCAATCGGGCGCACCCGGAATCCGCGCGAGCTCCGCGTTGCGATCCTGATGGCAACCGAAGCACTGCATGCCGGCGACGCCGCGATCGTTCGCGCCGCGGATCACGGGCGGATCGTGGAACGCACCGCCATCGCCTTGCCGCGGCGACTCGTCGGGCGGATGGCAGTTGACGCAGCGCGGGTGCGTGAGCACGCGGCTGACCTCGAGGAACAGCGCGCGCGATCGCGTCGCGGGATCCGCGATCGATGCGAACTCGGTCACCGCACGCAATCGACCGCCCGGTGGATCCACCGGCGCCACCGGTGTCTGCGGTACGGGCGGAGGCGCGGTGTTCCGTCCGGAACACGCCGCGATCGCGAGCAGGATCACGAGGCGAGACACGGTCGACAGCATGACCTAGAACCGACGGCGGCGCAGGAAGTCACCGCCGAAGATCGCGCGATCACCGCCCGACAGCTCGAACTGGATCCCGCCGGGGAACTTGTACTCGAGGCGCAGCTCGCTCTGGTTCTCGTCGATGCGCGGCGCGAGGTGGAGCACGCCACCGAGGAACAGCTGATCGCGCTTGCCGAAGTACTTGCCGAGCATGCACGAGCGGCCCGTCGTACTCGTCTCGGGATCGCAGCGGAGCACGTCGATCTTGTTGCCGCTGAGCTTTCGCGCGAACGCCTGCGCGATGTTCGACACCGCGGCTTGCCCTGCGGCGGACAACGCGTCTTGCCCCTCGTTGCCGGTCGCGGCGCCCGGCGTACCACCGAGGAAGAACCCGAACAGCTGGCTCTGCGAGTACGTGCCCGGATCGCTCGTGAACTCGGGCTCGAGAGAATCGATCTCGCTGAGGCGTCCTGCGAACCGCACGAACGTCGTCACGCCTTCGGTCTCGAACTCGTGGGACAGCTTCAGATCGAACAGCGGATCGATCGTGCCGTCGAAGCCGACCTGACCGAGCTCGATATCGTACTTGCGACCGAGGATCTCGGTCTCGCCGCGGTCGATCAGGATCTCGCCGTCCATGCCGATCGTGTCGCCGACCGCGACCCTGACCTTGCCTGCCGCCGTGGCCTTCGCGCGCTCGACGATCGGCACGTTGACGAGCGTCGGGATCACGAACGACGGCAGCTCGATCCGCGTCGTCCGGATGTTGACGTCGAGGACGAGGAACGGCTTCGTCGGCGGACGCAGTCGCGTGCTCTCGGCATCCACCTCTTCTTCACCGACGAAGATCAGATCCGCGGGCGTGTAGTCCTCGAGCAGGTCGTTGCCGCGCTGCTCGGGGATGAACACGAGGCCCTGCGTGACCTCGAGGTCGCCACTCCAGAACAGTCCCTTGCGGTGGATGGTCCCGCGAACGTTCGCGCTGATCTTCGGCTGCAGGAAGCCGATCGGCGTCAGCTCGACGATCGACGCCTTGATCGTCGTGTCGGTCGCCGTCGGATCGGAGCTCGCCGTGAACTTCACCGTGCTCTTGTTGCCGCCGATCACGCCGTCGAGCGCGACCGCCATCGCGCCGGTGTCCGCGAAGTCGACGCGGAGCTTCGCGCTGCGCAGCGGCGAGAACAGCGGATGGAACGGCAGGCGCAGGCCGGTCACCGCGACAAATCCTCGGCCCTTGCCGGTGGCTCCGATGCCCGCGATCTTGACGTCGGTATCGAGCTTGCCCTGCGCACCGACGAGCATGCCCGGCAAGAACACCGCGATCGGCGCGAGATCGAAGTTCTGGATCTTCACCACACCGACGAGCTCGCCGAGCTTCCTCGGATCCGTGCGCGCCTCGACGAGCAGCGTCGGCTTCGGCGGCGGCGTCTTCTTGTCCTTCGTCGGGACGAACGGCTCCTCGCTCTCCTCGCCGGTGATGCGGAGCTCTGCGTTGTCCGCGGCCCACGACGCCGCGACGTGCAACGCCTTCAGCGTCGGCGGTGGCTTGCCCACGAGTCGCGGGCGCACGGCGATGTTCGCGAGATCGATCGTGCCGGTCGCGGTCGGCGCGAGCATCGTGCCTCCCGCGACGATCTGCCCCGCGAGCGTTCCACCGATGACATCGCGACGGCCGACGAGCGCGAGCGCCTGCTTCGCATCGATCGTCGGGATCGCGAGCGTGCCTTCGATCGCCGCATTCGGTAGCGCGAATGGCTTCACGCCGGCGATCGCGATCCACTGATCGAGCGACACCGGCGTGCGCGCATTTTTCAGCTCGAGCAACGTTCCCTGGCGCGCGGTGACCTTCAGCTCCGCCGACGTCTCCTTCGCGTCGACGCGCCCACCGACGTGGAGATCGATCGGCGCACGCAGCGGACCACCGGTGATGCCTTTCATGTCGATCCCGACGCCGATCGAGGATCCGCCGGTGCCGACATCGACCTTCGCGACGACGATGCCCGAGTACGGCGAGACGATGCCGAGCTTGTCGAGAACATCGGGATTGATCTCGATGTCCGATGTCGTCAGCGACGCACTCTGCACGAGGTTCTTGCCGACGCGCTTGTAGACCTCGACGTCGAACGGGCGATCCGGGATCTGGATCCGCGCTTCGAACGTGGCATCACCTGCATTGCCGACGGTGCCCTCGCCGTGCACGTCGAGGAAACCGACATCGTCGAGCGCGACGCTGATGTCCGCACCGGCGGTCCCGAGCGGCGTGGGGATGCCGCGCACGCGCAGCTTGCCGTCGGGAACGCCCTCGCGGATCTCGATCGTACCGTCGAAGATGCCCGGCACCTTGTCGCCGCTGACGGCGCGGCCGTTGACCGAATCGAGGCCCACCGTCACGCCGTGCAGATCGGTGCGCGCGACCTTCTTCCACGCGTCGACATCCGTGAGGTCGCGCGGTCCATCGACCTCGAGTGACAACCGACCACCACCGATCGACGGGCTCGAGGCTCGCACGGCGAGCTTCACGCGACGCCCGTCGACGGCGAGCTCGAGGTTGCCGTCCACCGGCAGCGCATCCGGCGCGAGCGCGACGCCCGTCGCGCGGGCCGTGCCCCCACCCTTCCACTTGATCCCGCGCTTCTCGATCGCGAGATCGAGATCGACCGTGCCACGGAACTGTTTGTTCATGCGATCGAGCGCGGCATCCGACAGCTTCACGGTGCCCGTGATGACGCCGTTACCGCGCCCGGCGGTAACACTCGCGGCGAGCTTCGCGTCGCCATTGTGCGAGCGAAAGTCCTTCACCGCGATCTGCTTCTTGTCGACGCGCACGCTGCCGCCCTTGCCGCTCCACGTGCCGTTCGGGAGCTTCACCGTGTGCGACTCGAGGTCGATCGCGATCACGCCCTCGGGCGTCGGCAGCGAGACCACCGCGGACACGTTCGCGACGACGGGCGCCATCGCCGGCACCGCGTCGACGGTGACACCGATGCGACCGTCGTCGCGCGTGCGCGCATCGATCGTCGCCTTGCCGACCGGCTTGCCCGCATTGGTGATGCCGGTCGCCGTGGCGTTCGCGGTCCCCGAGATGCCCTTGCCGATCTGCGTCGCGAACACGCCGCGCGCGTCCGCGATCCCGAGCGTCTCGATCCGCAGGCGACGACCGACGAACCAGCCGCTCACGTCGACGTTCTTGCCGACTTGACCGCTCGCCTTCGCGTCGAGCTCGACGGAGCCACGCACGGGCACGAGGCCACCACTCGCGACGAACACGTCCGGCACGGTCGCGCCGATGCGCGCGAGATCGATCACCACCGACGGCGCATCCGCAGGTCCTTCGGTGTGCGCCGAGCCGATCACCGCTATGCGCGCTCGGCCCGCAGCGCTCGCGAGCACGAGCGCACTCGCGCGGGTGGGGATCGCATCGAACGCGACGAGCGCGTTGATCGACGGCACCGACAGCGGCGATTCGTCGACCGGGACGTCCTTCTTCTTTCGCCTGCGATGAACCTTCGGCGCGACGACCTGCCCTGTCACGGCGATCATCGAGCCACGCAGCCCATCGAGACCGACGACCATGCCGACGAGCGCATCGACCTTTCCCGTCGCTGCGCCCTTCGAGACGCGAGCGAGATCGATGTCGGTCACGGCCACCACGGCACTCGCGGTCATCGCATCGATGCTTCCGGCGACGCGCCCGTACACCCTCGAGCGGCCCATCGCGCCGACGATATTCGCGCGCGACATCGAGGGCACCGACGACCCGTGCGCCCCGTGCGGATCGAGCGGCTCCGGTGTCGACGCGTCGATCACGGCCCAGATGCCAGACGGGAGAGCCACACCCGGGGCGAGCTGCGCGATGGTCTTCGCCGATGCGGACACCACGATCCTGCCGGCCGGGCGATTCACACGACCGCCCGTGACCACGACGTCCGCACCGGCAGCGCCGATCGCCACCGTGGGAATCGCGATCTCGTCACCGACGACGACGCTGACGATGCCGCCGATCGGCGCATCGCGCTGCGTCCATCGTGCTCGCAGCGTCGCGATCGCCGAGAGCTCACCGGTGATCGGCGCGATGTGCAGTCCCGCGAACGCATCGAGGTCGGCGATGTCGATCGGCTCCTTCTCGCCATCGATGTGGACCGACGCACCGTGGACCTCCACGTTCGGCATCACGATCGTCCACGGCGATGGCTCGGGTGGCACGTCGTCCGGCGGTTCGGGTGCGCGCGGGTTCGTGATCGTCACGCCGGTCGCGACGATGCGATCGACCCACACCTGATGTCCGAACAGCGGACCGAGCGACGCTTCGACCTCGAGGCGCTTCACCGCGACGAGCGGCTTCTTGTCGGGACCGTCGAGGACGATGTCGGTGATCACGAGCGTGCCGAACGGACTGCCGTCGATCCGACCGATCCGAGCGCCGCCCGGGAACGAGTCCGCGAGGATGTCCTCGACCTGACCGCGAACGATGTTGCGCCCCCAATCGGTGTGCACGGCGATCAGCGCGAACGCGACGGCAACGACGACGAGGGCCACGAGGCCGATCATCAGTCGCTTGAACCACCGCCAGACGCGCTTCATCTAGTACGTGTCTCCGACGGCGATGTGCCAGCTTCTATTCTTGAACCATTCGCCGTCGGGATTGGGCTGCCGATGGTTCAAGCGCTCTCCGATCGATGCCCCGACCTTGAGACCGAACAGCTTGATGTACAAGCCGAATCCCGCGGCCCACTGCTGATCGACGATCGACAGCGCATCGATGTCGGTGACCACGTCGGCCCCGTCGATGAACAGCGCGGTCACGAGCGGGAAGCTGCCGATATCGAACAGCGGGAAGCGCGCCTCGAAGCCGCTCTCGATCACGCCGACACCGCCGATGACGACGTTCCCGCCGTCCTTCGTCGGCGCGATCGGCGACAGGCTGCGCTCGTCGAAGCCGCGCTGCGTGGTCGCGCCGCCCGAGAAGAAGCGCTCGGTGACCGGGACCGTGCCGAACAGAAAGCCGGCGCGCAGGCGTCCGGCGAGCACGAGCGGCCCGATCGGGTAATAGCGCCGGAGCTCCGGCACGAGCTTTTGATACGTCCCGTCGCCGCCGGCGGCCGGTGTTCCATACGCCGTCGAGATCGTGGCGTACCAACCGTTGCGCACGTCGAGCGGATTGTCGCGACCATCGGCGATCAGCGAGAGCTCGTACGCGCCGCGACGCTGCGGATCCGTGGTGCTGAGATGGATCTCGGTCGCGACGGGATCCGCGACGACGATGCCGCTGAACTTTTGATACTCGAGGAGCCAACCGATGCGTCCTTGCAACCACGGCGCGCCGAGGGTGCTCGCGAGGCCGATGCGTCCGCGCGGTCCATAGGTCGTATAGCCCTCGTACCGCAGCAGATCGAACGAGATGTCCGTCTCGAGGCGGAGTCGCGGCCGAAACAGCTCGATGCGGTTCGCGAACGCCGTCGCGCGTGCCTGGAGCTGTCTCGAGTTCGCCTCGCGCGACCAGGTGAACGACGGGCGGCCATCGACACCGAAGGTCCATAGCGGAAACGAATCCGGGACGACACCGATGCCGGCGCGCACGCGAGCTTCGTAGACGAGGGGATCTACGCCGGCACCTGCGCCGACCCACCACTCGCCGCTCGACGCACGGACCACCGTGATCTTGATCGGCACGATCGGTCCCTGCGATCGATCGGGTTCGATGCGCACGCTCGTGAAGCGGTTGAGATCGTAGATGGCTCGCTGAGACGCCACGATCGCGCGCGCCGTGTACACGTCGCCCTTCGCCATCTCGAGGCGACCGCGCACCGCGTCCTCGAGGTTGCCCGCGCCTTCGATGAAGACGTCCCCGAACGTGGCGCGATCACCGGGCGTGATGGCGAAGCGTGCGGTCGCGAGTCGCTTCGCGGGATCGGCGAGCACCGTCGCGCGAATGTCGACGTTCGCGTAGCCCGCATCCTCGACGAGCTTGATCATCGGATCTTTCGCTTCGTCGTAGATCTCGTAGTCGAACGGCGCACCATCGGGCGCCGCGATCAACGCGCGCGCTTTCTCGAGCGAGATCTCCGGAGGCAGCCCCGTGATCTCGACCTTCAACGTCGAGCGCGGACCTTCGGCCACCTTGAACACCACGGTCTGCGCGAAGCCCTTCACGTCCACACGCGCATCGACCTGCACGTCGAAGTACCCGAGCTTGCGATATGCGGCGCGGACGCGCTCGGTGTCGGTCGAGAGTTGGTACGGGTCGACCTGGCGCACGCCGCGCGCACGCTCGATCGCGAGACCGGGCGCGATGTCCTCGACCGGGATGGCTTTGGTCCCTTCGATCTGGATCGCGACCAGGGTGTCCTTCGTCAGCGTGGGGCCACGCTGACGGCCGCCGCACGCCCCGAGAGCGCAAGCGATCACCACTAGATAGCGAACTTCTGTCACACCCGACCGGAGTGCAGTCTATCGAAGCATGAACGGATGGGAGCGGGTCCGCGAGCACGTTCGGGGCAAGTTTCATGTCGCGGTCGACGAGGCCGAACGCCTCGGCCTTCTGTGGACGTTCCCCGAGACCGCGGGGAAGCAACGCCAGTACATCGAGCCGGTCACCGCGTTCGGCATCCCGCACGTGTTGATCACCGCGAACGTCGCGACGCCGCAGATCCTGCGGGCGTACGACGCGCTGTTGCACAACACGCAGCTCGCGATCGGCGCGCTGTGCATTCACGAAGGCTTTTACCTGCTCAAGGTCGTGCTGCCGATCGACGGCGTCGACCTCGCGGTGATCGATCGCTCCCTCGAGTTCATCGCGCATGAAGCGGCGCGCTTGCGCACGAGGGCAACCCCGAAGCCGGCGCCCGCGCCGTACTACGAGTAGGAGGCACGAATGTTCGGAATGCCAAGCATGGACATGCTCAGCCCGTTCCTCGGAGCGGCGAGCCCGGCGGCCGGTGCGCTCAGCGCCGGAATGGATGCGGGTGGTGCGGTCGCCGACGCCGCGAGCAGTGCGTGGGACTTCGGGGAAAGCGCGCTCGCGAACATCGGCGGTGCGTTCGATCCGAGCATGATCGGCGGACCGTTCATGCCGTCGATGGGCGGAGGATCCGGCGGAGGATCCGCGACGGCGACCGGCGACATCGACCGCCCGTTCTACGGCGGCGTTCTGGATGACCAGCAGATCGAGGAGATCAACTCCCACTTCCAGGGTGGCGGTGCCGATGCGACGGCCGACTTCTCGGGCGGCCTCGACGCCACCGCCGACTTCAGCGGGGGCAAGGACGCCTTCTACTAGTAGCGTTTGCGCCACAGCAGATCGAGGCCGCTGACACCGTGGTCGCCGGTCGTGCCTTCGAGCATCACGCGACGGGAGAGCCAGTACTCGGCCTCCGCTTCGTTCGCATTCTCGTCGGGGCGAGACTCGAGGCGGCGGCGATACGCGACGAACAGTGACCGCGTGACCCACGTACCGACGGTGACCGCCGCGGACTCGCTCGCGGTCGCCGCCTCGTAGCGCACGACATCGATGTCGACGGGCAGCGCCTTCTTCACGTAGCCGCCGAGCTTGTTCGCGATGAACGACGCACCCGCGTTGGTCGCCACTTCGCGTGCGCCGCCCTGCTGCGGATCACCGTTCGGTTCGCCACCGAGGAGGAAGCCGAGCAGCTGGCTCTGCGAGTAGATCGGCGGATCGCTCGACATGACGAGCTCGGGCTTGGACACGCGACCGCGCACCGCCGTGACCGTGGTGACGTCGGGGAAGTCGTGGATGATGCGAAGATCGAGCAGCGGATCGATCGTCCCGTCGAACACGAGAGCGGCACGCTCGACCTGATAGCGGCGACCGAACAGATCGAGGTCACCGCGATACGCTTCGATCGTGCCGGTGATGCCGAGCGATTCGGCGTCGGCGGAGATCGAGACCTTGCCCTTGATCAGACCGCGCAGCTCGGTCGATTCGATGTGCGTCGCGTCGAGCGTGATGTTGGCGACGAGCGTCGCGTGCTTCGGCGGCTGCTTTGCCAGCGGACGCGACGTGACCTTCTCGCCGGTCGCGTAGATCATGTCGGTCGGTGCGCCGATGGGCTTGAGCTTCTCGCCGCGCGCGTCGGGCACCTTGACGACGCCGTTCTTGACGACGATGTCTGCGACCCAGCGATCGGTCTCGCGGTGGAGCTTGACCTTCACGTCCGCGTCGACGATCGGCTCGACCGTGCCGATCGGAGAGACCTTGCGCAGCGTCACCGTCGCGTCGCCCGACGTGGGCTGCGCACCGGACAGCGCGATCTTGCTCGTCATCTTCACGGTGCCCTGACCGAGACGACCCTCGGCCGTGATCGTCATGCTGCTCTGTCCGATGACGACATCGATGTTCGCGCGGCGGAGCGTACCGACCTGCGGGGCGATCGGGATGCGCGCGTTCGTCAGCTTCAGCGTGCCTGCGACGCGCGCCTTCACGGGATCGAGACCCTCGACGGTGAGGTCCGCGTCGAGCCGCCCCTTCGCGGCGCCGGCCGGGCCGGGTGCGAACACGAGGAGCGGCTGCATGTCGAACGCCTTCGCCTTGATCGTCAACCGACCCGTGTCGAGGTTCTCCGGATCTGCGGTCGCGAACAGGTCGAGATAACCGCCCTGCTGCGTGCCCTGGATGCGCGCCTTCGCGATGCCGCCGATGTAGCTCGCATCGATGATGACCTTGTCGAGGACCTTGACCGGTCGATTGCGAGGACCCGGCGGGACCTGGAGGCTCGTGCCGACGATCTTCGCCGTCACCGACGGAGAACCGAGCGTTCCCTTCACGTCGATCGTGCCGCCGAGCGTTCCGCCGGTGACCTCGGCGCGACCGAACACGGCGAGCAGCGTCGTCGCAGGCGCGTTCGGGATCGTGCCGTGCGCCGTGAACGGTGTGGTCACGAACAGCGCCGGGTTCGCGAACACCTGCTCGATCGTGACGGGAAGGTCGCCCTTCACGTCCAGCAGCGTGGTCCGTCCGCTCGTGACGAGGATGTTCGCGCGACCGAGCTTGTTGTCGAGCGTCGCGTTCACCTTCGCATCGATCGGCTGCGCGATCATGCCGCCGCGGAGCTGCGCGACCTCGAGGCGAACATTCGCGCTGCGAGCGCCTTCGGTGATGTCGGCGGCGAGCTTCACGCGACCGCGCAGCTCGGTGATGACACCGAAGCGATCGAGGAGACCGGGCTCGATGCTGATCTCGTCGACGGCCAAGCTCGCGCCGCGCAACGCGGGGAGCCCGACGGCGCGCCACGCGATCGGATCGAAGGGACGCTCGGGCAACGCGACGCGCGCGGTGCCCTGAAATCGACCGACGGCGGCGAAGTTTCCGATCAAGGTCGGCGTGACTTCGTTTCCCTGCGACGCGATCGTGAGCCCCGCGTCGAGGCGACCGAGCTTCGCGGTCGCGGAGGTGATGACGTTGCTGATGTCGATCGTTCCGGTCGTCGCGGTGGGTGTGAGAGCGATCGTACCGTCGACGCGGCCGCGCATCTCGCCGGGCCTGCCGAGGAGCTCCGCGACCTGCGCGAGATCGAGGCCGCGCAGCTCGAACGAGCCCGACCGGACCGCGGACCGCGGCAGTCGCTTCCACGCGACGGGGTTGGTGAACTCGACGGGCGCATCGACATCCGCGGTGATCCGCGCGAAGCCGAGCTTCTCCTTCTGGACGAACAGCGCGAGGTCGAGATCGTGCGCCGTGATCGAGGCGGACAGCGTGAACTGCCCCGTCTTGCTCGTGCTCGAGAAGTTGTGGATCGCGTACTGGCCGGGTCCGAGCTCGAGGTGACCGGTCGTGCCCGACCACTCACCCTTGTCGCCCGCGCGCACGCGATGCTTGACGATATCGACGGTCCACACCTGTTCGCGCGGCTTCGGCGGCGGCGAGACGAGGGCGTCGACGTCGATCATCCACTCCTCCCACTTCGGTCGCGAGCGAACGGCAACGGCGATCGTCCCATCGGCTTGATTCGCGGCGGTCACCTTCAGCTGACCGAGCTCCATGTCGCCGCGCACGAGATCCTCGAGGAGAATCTCGGCCTTGCCGCGCGGGTTGCGCGGAAGTCCCGTCGCATCGACCGCGACCTCGAGCGAGGACACGGACAGGTCCTGCACGCGTAGTCGCTTGCCTTTGACCGTACCCGCGACCGCGAGGTTCGGCGCGGGCGCGAGCTGGCCGCTCGCGGACAGCCGGACGGCGAGAGCACCGCGCACCGGGGCTTTGCCACCGGTCGCCACCGACGGGTTCGACGTCGACGCGATCACCGTAGAGCGCTCGAGCGTGATCACCGAGCCGACCTTCTTCACGTCGGCCGCGATCGTCGCGAGCAGCGCGGGCCCGCTGACGCCGATGCGAGTCCTCGCGTACTCGAAGTCCGTCGAGAACGTGATCGCGGACTTCAGGTGCGGGAGGTCGTTGACCTGGCCCCACACCGTCGCGACACCGGTGGCCACGGGCTTGTCCATCTCGCGTCCCAGCGCGGCGCCGAACGCGATCATCGCGCCGCCCGTGCCCGACGCCTCGTGTTGCGAGAGCAGCGGAACGTCGACCGCGTCCGTCGTGACGACACCGCTGACGCGCTTCGCGCCGAGGTCCACGCCCGCGAGCAGCTGTCCGAACGTGCGGCCGAGGCGGCCGATGACGCGAACGTGCGTGAATGGCTGGCCATCGCGCACGACGATCGTCGCCGACACGTCGTCGGGGAGCTTCACCTGCGGCGCGAGCTTCGCGACCTCGCGAGCCGGCGCGTCGATCGTGAGCGATGCATCGAGGTGCGGCGGCTCGTCGCCGGTGCCCGCCGCGAAGCGGATCCCGCTTCCGGTCAGGCGCACACCACCGACCATCGTGGACAGCGTGTGAACGGTGACGATGCCTTCGTCCACGCGCGCGACGGCGTCGATGAAGATCGGCGCGCGCTTCTCGCGCCACACCGCACGCAGCCCCACGCTCGTCGCGATCGCTCCGGCCGCCGGGATCGTGGCCGCACCGAACACCTCGATGCCGTCGATGTTGATCGGCCCGCCGGGCATCGCGATCTGAGCGTGGGCGCGATGCACCTCGAGGTGCGAGAGCTCGACGCTCCAGCCCGACTTCGGTGACGGATGGAGCATCCGTCCGATCATCAGCTCGCCGTTCTTGTCGCGGCGCAGATCGACATCGATGTCGCTCGCGATCACGCTCGTGAGTCGAGCTTCCTGGCGGATCAGCGGCACGAGCGCGATCTCGATCGCGAGGCGCTTCACCTTCACCGTGGGTTTGCCCTCGGGATCGTTGATCACGAGATCGCTCAGCACGAGCTCGCCGAACGGGCTGCCCTCGATCTTGCCCACGCTCGCTCCGCCGACGAACGTCTCGTTCAGCTTCGACGCGACCTGCGTGCGCACGAACTCGCGACCGCGATCCGTGTGGAGAAAGATCACGACGCCGCCGATGGCGAGCACGATCAACGCGACGAGCCCGAGGAGGATCCGCGTGCCCCAGCGAAGCGCCTTGCGGCTGCGCGGTGACATCAGAAGGCCTCGCCCACGCCGAGGTGGAATGCGAACGAGGAGCTCGGATCGGGGTTCATCCCGCCCTTGCGATTCAAGCGGTAGGCCACGTCGAAGCGGATCGGACCGATGATGGTGAGGAGGCGCAGCCCGAGCCCAGCCGCCCAGTGGAGGTTGGTCGGGTGCAGCTCGGAGATGGTTTCGGTCACGTCGCCACCGTCGAGGAATGCCACGGAGCCGAACGGCATCTCCTTGATCGTGGTGATCGGCACACGCAGCTCGAGGCCGGTCTCGAGGAGCGCGCCACCGCCGTACGGGATCGACCGCAGCGAGCCATCGTAGTCACCGATGGCGCTCGGTGCGAGCTTGCGCTCCGAGAAGCCCCGCTGACTCGACGAGCCGCCCGAGAAGAACCGCTCCGTCGGTGCGAGGTCGCCGAACGTGGCACCACTGCGCACGCGCGCCGCGAGCGTCATCTGCCCGAGCGGCACGAACCCGCGCAGCTCCGGCACGATCTGGAAGTAGTCGTAGTTGCCGCCCGCGTACTTCGTTCCCTCGGAGATGCGGACCTCGGCGTACGCACCGAGTCGCGGCGCGACGAGGCTGTCGCGCAGATCGATGATCAGCGACTGCGTGTACGCGGCGACGCGCTCGGTCTCGTCGAGGCCGATCTGCATCTGCAGCGCCTCGTCGACGAGCGGATGGATGTTGCGAAAGTCCGCCTGCTGGATGCCCCAGCCCACGCGCAGCTGCAGACGCTCCGTCGCGAGCGGCGTCGACACGCCGAGACGAAGCCGCGGTCCGAAGCTCGTGTACGCCTCGTACGCGAGATAGTCGTACCCGCCTTCGATCTCGCCGGTCGAATACGTCCAGAAGATGTCCTTGCGCTCGAGTTTCGCGAGGGCCTTGATGCGCGGTTCGAACCCGCTGCCGTCGCGCAGCAGCGCGTACGCGGGCCGCAGATCGACCGACGCCGTATCGAGAGGAAACGGCCAGTCGGTGATCGTGTAGCCCGCGCGGCCACGGATCTCGTACGAGGACGGGTCGATTCCGAAGCCACCGCCGAGCTTGACCTCGTGCTTCGCACTCTCGGACACCGCGATCTTTACGGCGACGACGGACTGCTCGCCCGCTTTCTGCGGCTGCACGGCCACCGTCGAGAAGCGATTGAGTGCGTAGAGAGCGCGTTGCGTCTGCGCGATCGCCGAGATCGAGTACTGCTGTCCAGGATCGAACGCGATGCGTGCCTCCACCGCCTCGCGCAGGCGGCCCTCGACGCCGGTCAGCTCGACCGGGCCGAACGTGCACTTGGGGCCCGTCTCGTACGCGAGCGAGACGATCGCCGTGTTCGTCGCGCGGTCCGCGATGATCTGCGGCGTGAACTTCACGTGCGCGTATCCCGCATCCTCGACGACGCTCTCGAGCGACTCTTTCGCGAGCTCGTACTGTGCGTAGTCGAACGGCTGGCCGTCTTCGAGCGGTAGCTTGTCTCGGATCTTCTCCTGGAGCGCAGGATCGTCGATGCCGCTGATCGCGATCCTCGTCGTGGCGCGGACGCCTTCGTTGATCGTGTAGGTCACCGTCGCCGCATCGCCCGCGCGCTCGACGCGCGCCTTCACGTCGACATCGAGGTAGCCGTAGCGAACGTATTCGCCCTTGATGCGATCGGCATCGACGTCGACGAGATACGGATCCGGCGCTCGACCGCGCTTCTGGGTGCGCTTGAGCGCGAGCCCGGTCGTCAGCGTCGAGTCCTTCAGGGCGTGGTTTCCCTCGACATGGATACCGGCGAGGTACTCGTCGCCCGGCTTGTGGACCGGACCGCGCGCACACCCGCTGGCGACCATCGCCACGAGCGTGATGGTGAGCGAGAAACGAGACATTGCGTTGGTACTGGAATCAGCGAGACGGATGAACGTGATCGCGCTCGCGCTCGGACGTCTTGCGCAGCTGGCTCACCACGATCGGGATCGTGATCAGCGCGAGGACAACGGCGCCCACGCGCGTCCACGTGCTGCCGACGAGCAGCATGAACGCGACGAGCATCGCGAACACGACGGCGAAGAACGCGGTCATGCCGATCACGCGATGCGGAGCTCCATCGGGCATCCGATCGAGATCCTCCGTCGGTGACAGCTTGGAGTCGTCACGAACCGGGTTGTGCGGCTCGGAAGCGCGAGGATGAGTCTGTGTGGTCGCCATGAGTCCTCCTGAGGTCCGCCTAGCGATTCAGCGTTGACTTCACGCGAGCGATCGCGCGGTCGACGATCGGCTTCACGCGGTCGACGACGGAGCGCCCCAGATCGACGAGCTCGTCGACCGAGACACGCGTTCCCTTGGGGCCACGCTTCGCGGCGCGCTCCGCCTGCTTCGCATCCGCAGGCTCGGCATCGACGTACGCCGCGGCCTCGTGAGCCGCTTCGTCGACCTTGTCGTCGTCCGCCGCAAACTTGCTCGCGGCTTCGTTGTAGTGACGAGCGGAGACCTTGTCGCCTTCGCCTTGGTTGCCGTTCGGATTCGTAGGCTTCATGCCCGAAACCACGAGCACCTCGCGTGCCACAAGGATCCCCGAGAAGTTAAGCGGGTTGTGTGCGGTGGGGCGCGCGTCGCCCGTGCGTGCGCGCGCACCGTGGCGGCGTTGCGGATCTCGCGTTGGCGAGAAGGCGCCAGGGGCGTTCGTCCTGACGGCGGTGCGGGTCCTCCCCGAGGCAGGTGTTCCCGTGGCCGATCCCGAGGGGGAAACCGTGATGGGCGCGATCGCCGATGCCGTGCGACCAGGGAGCGAAAACGCTCGGTCCTCGGCGATGGAGGCACCGCGACGCCGGCGATTAGTGATCGAGCTGCATCTCGCGAAGGACACGATTGCCGACGTGCAGCGTCACCACGTCCTCGCGCCATCGCTCGAGCGCCGCGAGCGTGCTCGTCGCGCTCTCGATCGTCACACCCTCCGGCGGCGGCACCAGCTCGGCCAATCGCGCGAGGACGCGAGCACGCAGATCCGCGCGCAGCACCGCGAGGTTCACGATCGTGATCGCATCGTCTTCGGTCGCGTTCGCGAGCACTCCGTCGATCGCGCCCGTCTGCTCGTACGTGGCAACGGCCGCGCGCAGCTCCGCGCTCGCCGTCGATGCGACAGGCACGCTCGGCTTGCGACCCGCGAGCAAGCGCGCGTCGGTGCCGGCGGGCGCGACGACGATCGCGCTGTCGCTCGCGAGCTCGACCATGCCTGACTGCACGACGATCGAACCCGCGCCGGTAGCGTCGATATCGATCGTGTACTCGCAGCCGAGATCCACGACGCTCGTGCTCGGCGTGGTCACCGCGAAGATGCGCGGCGGCGCGGTCACCTTCGCGTGCATCTTGCCGCGTTCGAGGTGCAGCTCGTGGCGCTGGCCCGCCTCGGTGCGCGACAGGCGGACGCGCGTTCCGGCGGACAGCTCCGCGGAGCCGATGTCCGCGATCGCGAGCGTGACGTTGGACGTGCCGGTATCGAGCACGCCCCCGACGGGAAGCACGCCCTCGTCGATGCTCGTGCCGCCGCAGCTCACGCCGTTGCCCGTCGCGCGGAACGCGAAGCCATCGCCCGAGACCGCACAGTCGGCGACCACGGGCGCATCACCGCGACGCAGGACGAGCACGAGCACCGCCGCCGCGGCGATCGCCGCGATGCCCGCCATGATCCACGGCGCCTTCCGCCGCTTCGCGCGCTGCATGCGCAGCTCGTCGAGCGGGCGATCGTGAGCGAGCGGTCGCAACAGCTGTTCGAGCTTCGCGACGTCCGGATCGGCATCGCCGGATCCGTCCCACAGGTAATCGTCGTCGGGTGTACTCATGTGTCGCTCGCTTCCTCGACGCTGGCGATCCCGAGACGCTCGCGCAACAGCTTCATGCCACGATGCAAGTTCACGCGCACCGAGCCCGGTGACAACCCGGTCTGATCGGCGATCTCCGGGCCGGTCAATCCCTCGACCAAGCGCAGCACGAGCGTCTCCTGATACGCCTCGGGCAACGCACGCAATGCCACCAGCACCTGGGCGACCTCCGCGTTTCGCGGCGCATCGACGGGAAGATCGGGCAGCTCGTCGGTGGGCTTCGTGCCGCGCAGATGATCGATCGCTCGATTGCGCGCGATCATCAGCAGCCACCCGGGAAACGCGGCTGCATCCGCCAACTGCTTCATGCGCTCGAGCGCGATCGCGAACGTGTCCTGCACGAGATCCGCCGCGTCGCGATACGGAACCTTCGCGAGGATCACGCCGTGCACCGCGCGATGAAATCGCCGATACAGCTCCGCGAACGCCGCGCGATCACCGCGCTGCGCCGCTGTCACCACCGAGGCGACAGGAGCAACGGCTGCTCCCTCCACGGCGATACTGTACGCGGCCAACACGACAGGAAGGACGGGCCTGCCCGCGAAGTGTTAACCGCGAAAACCCGAGGGCCTACGCGCCGATCGCGCCGCTCTCGATGACCGACGCCCCGGCCCCGCGCATCTCGGCGATCGCCCGCTCGTCGTCGCCGGACTTGAGGTTCACGCCGCGGCAGCCGTCCTCGATCAACTTCACTTCGTAGCCGAGCTTGAGCGCATCGAGGACCGTGAACTTCACGCAGAAGTCGGTCGCGAGCCCCATCACGTAGACCTGCTTGATCCAGCGTTCGGCGAGCCAGTTGTTGAGGCCGGTCGCCTTGATGTGACCGTTGTCGAAGAACCCCGAGTAGCTATCGAGGTTGACGTCCGTGCCCTTGCGGATCACGTCGTTGATCCGCTCGCGCGCGAGCTCGGCGTGGAGCTCGGCTCCGCGGGTGTCCTGCACGCAGTGCGCGGGCCACATCACCTGTTGCGTGCCACCGAGATCGATGAGGTCGCCGACCTTGGTGCCCGGATTGTTCACCGCGAAGCTCTTGTGCTCGGGGGGATGCCAGTCCTGGGTCGCGACCACCGTCGTGAAGTGCGGCATCACGCGGTTCGCGATCGCGATCGTCTCGTCGCCACGCGCGACGGCGAGCGCGCCACCCGGACAGAAGTCGTATTGCAGATCGACGAGGATCAGTGCCCGCATGCCCGCATCTTACATCCGCGCGAAGCTGTGCAGCGCTGCCAACGGGTGAGACTCGCGCTCGATCAGCGCTCGCAGCAATGTCGCGCCGAGCACGCTGTACGTGATGCCGTTGCCGCCGTACGCCATCGCGAACAGGACCCGCTCGCCGTGTTGCCGTTCTTGATCGCCCAGAACGGATAGCCACTCTGCAGATCCACGGCGCGCCCACGCCGCGATAACCGAGAGCCACGCGATCCGCACGCGAGCCAGACACGGGCCGCGCGCGGCGGTTACATCACTTGCAGCCGTACGCGTGCAGAAGTCCGTCGGGTCCCGACGTGAACAGCGTTGCCTCCGCGTCGCGGCCAATGCCGACGGGCTCGGCAATCTCGTCGATACGCGCCCACGCGGGCGCTACATCGCGAACTCGAAGCCCTGCTTCGCGAGCCGATCGTACTTGCGGCGATCGAACCGATACAGGCGCGCCGCGCGGTGCCGTACGCCCTGCTCCACCTCGTCGGTCTCGACGAGCAGATCCATCGACA
>JBGARE010000009.1:0-19662 GCA_044230415.1 Kofleriaceae bacterium | reverse complement strand
CGCTGCAGCTGCGTGAGCGAGAACCGCGGCGGCAAGAGCTCGAAGCCCACCGGTGCGTAGCGCACCTTGCCGCGCAGTCGCTCGTGCGCGAGCGTCACGATCGACGCGTGATCGAACGCGAGCTTCGGCAGATCGTCGAGGGGAAACCAGCCCACGCCCATCGCGTCGGTGGCCGCGCGGATGCGGTGATCCGAGAGCTTCGCGAGCGCGAAGTACGCGACCGTGACCACGCGATCGCGCGGATCGCGATCGAGCGCGCCGAACGTGTAGAGCTGCTCGAGGTAGACGTCCTTGACGCCCGCTTCTTCTTCGAGCTCGCGGCGCGCGGCCTCGTCGAGCGTCTCTTCGATGCGCACGAAGCCACCCGGCAGCGCCCACGCATGCTGGAACGGCTGCAGCTTGCGCTGGATCAGGAGGACCTTCAGGTCACCCTCGTCGACGCCGAAGACGACACAGTCCACCGCGAGCGCGGCGCGCGCGTACGCGTAGCTAAAGGTCATGCATTCTCCGCCACGTAGGAACGCAGCTCGGCGAGCTCGCGCTCGAAGCCGCCCGACAGGATCGGGAAGCGACACCACGAGCGCGGATCGACGTTGCGATCGTCGAGGTGAAACGACGGCGCGAGCCGCTCGCGCTTCCATTGGTTACGGCACCACAGCCGGAAGAAGCGCTCGATCCACACCGAGAGCTGCACGAGGCTGACGCCGGCGTAGCGCGGGCGAAGCTCCTGGAGCACTTCGACGGGCGTGTGCTTGTCGCGGATCGCGGAGTCCTCGACGGCCTCGAGGAAGTCGTACGGCATGAGATCCGCTTCGTCGGTCTGCGCGTTCTGACCCGCGACCTGTGGGCGCAGCTCGGCCGTCGGCTGCTGCGCGTTGATGTAGTGCAGGGCGGGAACGCGCTCGAGACCGACCGGACCCTTGTCTTCCATCCAGCGCAGCCACTCGCGCAGGTAGGTCTTGTCGATGCCGCCGAGTGGCGCGAGCCCACCGGACGTGTCGCCGTCCATCGTCGCGTAGCCGACCGCGGCCTCCGAGCGATTCGACGTGGTGAGCAGCACCGCGCCCTTGAGGTTTGCGAGCATCCAGATCGACGGCGAGCGCACGCGCGCCTGGATGTTCTGGAGCGTCAGGTCGTCCTGCTCCCACGTCATCTTGCGACCGAGCGCCTTCTCGAGCGTCGCGATGTACTGCTTGTACTGCGCGTCGATCTCGAGAATGTGGAACTCCGCGCCGAGTGCGCGCGAGACTTCTTCGGCCGCTTTGCGCGTGACCGCGCCCGAGTTCTCCGTCGGCTGATACGCGCACGTGAGCAGCGCGCCGACGGCCGCGGTGACACCACCGCCGGCTTCGATCACCTCGTGCAGCTTGCGGCACGTCGGCAGGTGCTGGCGCACGCCGCCCGGTCCGAGTTCTGCGAACGCGAACCGCGTCATCAGCGCGACGAGCGTGGCGCACGCGGCGCTGTCCGCGCCACCGGACATCGAGACCACGTAGCCTTGCGCGCGGCTCTTGCGCAGGTAATCCCACAGGCCGAGCGAGACGCAGCGGGCGAACTCTTCCTCGCGAACGCTCGCGCGGTCCTCCCACGAGACGACGAGCTTCGGCGGCATCTCGGGCGCGCGCTTCGGCCACACGAACGGGAACTCGATCACCTGCGAGTCCGCATCGTGACGCGGGCGGTGCGATCCGCGCCGCGCTTGCTCGCGACGGTTGCCGTCGATATCGACGACAGCGGTGGTCAGCTCGACATCGTGAAACGAGAAGCGGCGGCCGCGCGCGGCGAGCTCGCCACCCGATGCGATCAGGCCGCCACCGTCGTAGACGATGCGGCCGGCTTCGTTGCCGAGGAGGTTCGCGTAGAGGTACGCGACACCGAACGCGCGCGAGCCTTCGATGACGAACCGTTGCCGCACGGCGTACTTGCCGAACGCGAAGTGGCTCGCCGACGGGTTGCACAGGATGTCGGCCCCGCGGAGCGCGAGATCCATGCCCGGGCGATTGGCGACCCACGCGTCTTCGCAGATCTCGAAGCCGATGCGGATGTCTCCGATGTCGAACAACAGATCGCCGATCGGCCAGCGCCGGACCGAGCCATCGGCGGCCGTGCGCTCGAGCGTGTCGACCTCACCCGCGGGCCATGCTTTGAACCACCGCGGCTCGTAGTGGATGCCATCGCCGGCGAGGAACTGCTTCGCGACGAAGCCGACGATCTTGCCGTTCGCGAGGAGAGCCGCTGCGTTGTACAGCGCCTTCTCGTGATAGATGGGCAGGCCGACTGCGACGACGATGCCCTCGGTGAGCAGCGCGAGCTGATCGAGCTGCGCGAACGCGAGGTCTTGCAGGCCGTCCATGAAGAACGCGTCTTCACAGCCGTAGCCCGTGATCGCGAGCTCGGGCAGGCACAGCATCGACACGCCTTCAGCGCGCGCGTGATCGATCGCTTGCTTGAGGTGCGCGAAGTTCTCGTCCCACGCGAACGGGGTCTGGTTGACACACGCGACCGCGACTTTGATGAGCCTCATTGAATGTGCCTATCGTTGGAGGTCAGATGCTCGGCGAGGAGTGCGGCGGTGCTGGTGACGTGCAAGTAATCGTCGGCGAGGGCCACGGCGCGCGGGTGGCTGTCCGTCACGACGATCCTGCCCAGTAGACCACTCGCTCGGATCTTGGCGAGGGACGCGCCGGGGAACAGACCGTGCGTCGCGATCGCGTCGATGCGGGCGGCGCCGGCATCGCGATACGCGGCGGCCGCACCGAGGAGCGACCCGCCCGTCCGGATCATGTCGTCGTAGATGATGACGTGCTTGCCCACGACCTGCGCCGACACGCCGGTGACGTGCGTCGCGCTACCGCTGACGCGCCGCTTGTAGACGAACGCGGCCTCGACGCCGATGTCGTTCGCGAGCGACTCGACCCACTTCGCGCGGCCAGCGTCGGTGCAGGCGAGCACGAAGTCGTTGCCGGCGAGCTGCTGCGCGGCTGCGATCACGAGCGGCTTGCCATAGACATGCACCGGGCGGATGCCGCCCTCGAAGTAGTAGGCGATCGACGCGACGTGCAGGTCGAGCATGAACACCTGCGTGCCGCGCGATGCCATCGGGATCGAGGACAACAGGCGCGCTCGCGTCTTCGCGGTCACGATCTCGCCGGCGCGAACCGCGCGCTCCATCGTCGAGTAGCCATAGAACGGAATCACCATGCGCAGGCGCCCCGCACCGCCGGTGACGAGCCCGCACGCGAGGTCGTACAGCTCGAGCGTCGCGCTGTCGTCGACGGTACCGCCGATCAGCACGACATCGCGATCCGAGGGATCGCTGTCGATGCGGAAGTAGTGCTCGCCGTCGGGGAACGTCTCGCGCGTGCACGCGCCGAGATCCCAGTTGCGATGCGCTGCGATCGCTTTGCCGAGATAGGCGTACGACTGTGTCGCGTATACGAGTGGCGTCATGCTCGTCCTCCTTGTTCGCGTGCGCGTGCCACGAGCTCCTGCTTGCGAGCGTGGACGTGTGGATCGAGCCCGACGGGATACGGCTGCGGGTTCAAGAACCGGCGCGTACGCACGGACAGCTGCGCGAGCTCGGCCGCTGCGCGAGTACGCGCGCTCTCGAGCGACGCTGTTCCACCGACGAGCTCGCCGCGATCCATGCCGAGAACGAGCAAGTCCTCGCTCGCATCGAACACCGGCGAACATGGCAGCTTCGTCGGATCTTCGATGTCGTGCAGCATCGGCGCGCCGAGGCCGTGCTCGCTGTCGTAGATGATGTCGCCGACGAGCTCCGCGCCGTGGCGCAGGCGGCGCACTTGCAGCACGCCGGGGTTCGAGATCTTGATCGGCTGCTCGCTGAGCTTGATCGCTTCGTGCCACGCGCCGTTCGCATCGCGGCACGCGCCGAGCTTGTACACGCCGCCGAGCGCCGGCTGATCGAACGCGGTCACGAGCTGCGTCCCGACGCCGAACACGTCGATCTTCGCGCCCTGCTCGAACAAGCTGCTGATCAAGTTCTCGTTGAGGTCGTTCGACACGACGACCTTCGCGTTCGGGAATCCTGCCTCGTCGAGCATGCGCCGCGCTTCGGCCGACAGATGCGCGAGGTCGCCGGAGTCGAGCCGGATGCCCGCGAGCTCGTAGCCCTTCGCGCGCAGCTCGCGCCCGACGGTGATCGCGTTCGCGACGCCGTGCAGCGTGTCGTACGTGTCGACGAGAAACGTGCAGTTGCCCGGCATCGCATCGGCGTACGATCGAAACGCGGCGAGCTCGTCGCCGTGGAACATCACCCAGCTGTGCGCGTGCGTGCCCTTGACCGGAATGCCGAACAGCTTGCCCGCGAGCACGTTGCTCGTCGCGGAGACGCCACCGATGTACGCCGCGCGCGATGCGCTGATACCGCCATCGATGCCCTGCGCCCGACGCAGGCCGAACTCGAGCACGGGCGCGCCGCGCGACGCCTGCACCACGCGCGCTGCCTTCGTGGCGATCAGCGTCTGGAAGTTCACGATGTCGAGCAGCGCGGTCTCCACGAGCTGCGCCTGCAAGATCGGCCCCTTCACGCGCAGGATCGGCTCGTGAGGAAACACGAGGCTGCCCTCGGGCACGCAGTCCACGGTGCACGTGAACTTCATCGCGCGCAGATACGCGAGGAACCCGTCGGGGAACAGCTGCGATCCGCGCGCGTCGACGAGCGTCTTCAAGTACGCGACGTCGTCGTCGGTGAAACGGAACCGCTGCAGAAATCCGAGGGCCGGCGCGATGCCCGCGGCGATCGCGTACCCACCCCCGAATGGCGGGCGCCGATAGGTCAGGTGAAACACCGCCTCGCGCTCGCAAACGCCGGCCTTCCAATAGCCGCAGGCCATCGTGAGCTGATACAAGTCGGTCAGCAGCGACAGGGATGTGCCGTAGATGTCCAACCCGTCACATCGCGCTGTGCTGTCCATGTGTCCTCCGAGTGGCACCGTTAGAGTGTAAATTGTACACTAAGTAAGCCGATGTCAACCAGCGATGAAGCGGTCGTGATCTGGGGCGAGCTGCTCTGGGACCGCTTCCCGGACGGCGACAAGCTCGGCGGTGCCCCCGCCAACGTGGCCTGGCACCTCGGGCAGGCCGGCGGCTGGGCTCGTCTCGTCACCCGCGTCGGCGACGACGACGAGGGTCGCCGGGCGATCGAGGCGATCTCGGCGTTCGTCGATCCGTCGCTGGTCCAGATCGATCCCACGCGCCCGACCGGCGAAGTCACGGTGGTCGTCGCGAACAACAACGAGCCGCGCTACACGCTTCAGCCCGGTCGCGCCTGGGAGAACATCGTGTGCACGCCTCAGGTCGCCACTGCGATCTCCGAGGCCGGCGTCCTGATCTACGGCACGCTCTCGCAGCGCACCGCCTCCGGACTCGCCGAATGGGAGAAGGCGATCGCCGCCGCCGGCCCGGGCTGCATGAAGGTGTGCGACGTCAACCTGCGCCGCCGCGCCGATGGCGTGATGATCGAGAACCCGCACGTCGTCGAGCGCGCCCTCGGCGCCGCCGACGTGATCAAGGTGAACGACAAAGAGCTCGCGACGCTCGCCGCCACGTTCGGGTGGTCCGATCCGATCGAGACGCTCGTCGCCCCGCCGCAGATCACGTCGAGCTCGTCCGCACCACTCGCTCGCGTACCCACCGCGCGCGGTCGGCGCGTGCTCGCCGTCACCCGCGGGGCAGCGGGCTCCACGCTGTACGGTGATGGTGCACCGATCGAGATCCCCGGCGTGCAATCGCGCCCGGGTGGTGACAACGTCGGGTGCGGCGATGCGTACCTCGCGCTGTTGGTGCTCGGCATGACGATGGGATTCGACCTCGCGACCTCTGGCCGTATCGCATCGCGATGGGCGGCCGCTGTCGCGAGCGTCCGTGGCGCGACGCCTGTCTTCGAGGACGACGAGATCGCCGCGATGATGGAGCTGGGCGCGTGAGCGAGCAGACCGACGGCAAGACCGACGGTACGACCGACGGCGCGACCGACGCATCGTCCGACGGCACGACCGAAACGACCGATGCTCCGGCCGAGGCGGCGCGCCCGTCGACGCCCGAGCCGGTGTCCCCGAGCGCGTCGGCGGAGGTCACCGCGACCACGGAGCCGCCCGATGCCTTCGACAAGGCGCTCGCGTGGATGTCGGCGCGTGGCGCCCTGCCCGCGCTCGGGCTCCTCACGATCGTCGTCGCGATCATCTACGCGGGTGTATTCCGCGGCGAGCTCGCCGGTGACGACCTGACGTTCCACTTCGCCGAGAGCCGGCGCATCGCGGACTGCATCGCCGCCGGCGATTGGGACTTCTGGAATCCATCCGCGAACGGTGGGTTCGCGAGCGCGTACTACTACCAGGTCATCCCGCAGCTCGCGTCCGCGTTGCCGACGGCAATCTTCGGTCACCACCTGTTCTGGTTCCAGCTCTCGATCTTCTTGCCGCTCGTGCTCGCACCCGCGTGTGCGTACAAGGGCATGCGCCTGCTCGGTGCGGTGCCGTGGCAAGCGGTCGCCGGTGCGTTCGCGATCGCATTCACCATCGGCGCATCGCGCTGGGGCTTCTCCGCCGACGGAACGTTCAGCGTCGGTCTCTACACGCAGACGTGGGCGTTCGCCGCGTTCCCCGTCGCGTACGGATATGCGGTGCGCTGGTCCCTCGAAGGCAAGGGCCTGCACTGGGCGGTCGCGTGGAGCGCGTTCGTCGGGTTGTGCCACCCGTTCGCGGTGATCGGCCTCGGCATCGCGCTGTTGTTCGGGTTCATCGGCCAGGTCGTCGCGCACGTCGGCGCGATGGCGATCTCGCAATCGACCACGCTCGTGAAGCGACCCGCGCCGCGCGCGCTGCACGTCGAGCTCGTGCGCCACGCCGTGTTCGCGATCCTGCTCGTGATCTCGCAGTTGCCGACGCTCGTGCCGCTGCTCGTCGACTACGCGGGCTTCGGCGGCTTTCCGCATCGCGTGAACGACGAGGTCGGCCCCGGCTTCATCGAGCTCGGTCGATGGATCCTGCGCGGCCAGATCTTCGATCTCGCACGACCGATGGTGCTCACGATCCTGCTGCCCATCGCGATCATCTTCGGCCGCGGCAAGCTCCTCGGCTGGCTGTGGATCCCCGGGTTGATCTTCGCGTTGCTCCTCGGCATGGGCCCGCACATGGGCAAGACCGGCGACGATCTGCTGCCCGCCGTTCGCTTCCTCGGTGCGATGCAGATCGTGGTCGCGCTCGGCATCGCGGCGGGCACGTACTCGATCCTGCTGTGGCTGTGGAACGTGAAGGAGTACACGCAGCGCGCGACCTACGTGCGCTACGGCATCCTCATCACGCTCGTGATGGTCGTCGGCTTCCTGCTGATCGCGATCGCGCGCGGCCACGGCGACAACACGGTGTTCGCGATCGCCTCGCGCATCTCGTTCGGCAATGTCGACTCGGTGTGGGTCGCGCGCATCATCTGCATGGTCCCGATCGCCTCCGTGCTGATCTTCGTGTCGGCTGCGGAGCGTGCACTACACACGCAGTACGGGATTCGCACCGCGCTCGCGGCCACGGTCGCCGCGCTGATCGTGTTCGCTGCCGTTCCCGGCGCGCAGATCCAATCCCGGCGCGTCCGCACCCTCGACGAGCAGGCCGGCAAGTACCGTCCGGACATGATGAAGATCATCGCGTTCCTCCGCACCGAGCCCGCGGGGCGCAAGCAGGTCGGCCCCGGCGCCGAGAACCATTGGTGGAACTTGCTCAGCTACGTCTACGCGCGGATCCCGTCGCTGTTGCAGATGGGCGGCGGCGGACTACAGGCGAGCCCGAACTACGATTTCTTGTGGAGCGTGCGCGACTTCGCGAAGCTCGCGTGGGTCTACGACACGCCGTACATCGTGTTCGAGACGGAGAAAGGCACCGGCGTTCCCGTCGGGGACAACATCTTCACGTCGGGCAAGTACACCGTGCGCCGCCTGAAGACCGATGGCCTCGTCGCGCCGATCCAGATCACGGGCATCCTTCCAGAGCAGAAGACGGATGCGCGCGCGGCGGGCATCGCGTGGCTGCGCAGCGAGCTCCCACCGAAGAATCGCCACCTCGTCTACAACGGATGGGGCGGCAAGACCGAGGAGCCGAAGGCCACGGTGAAGCGCTCGTGGCGGCAGGATTCGCCCGGCGACGCTGCGGACATCGTCGCGGAGATCGAGGTCACGCAAGCGACGACGTTCGTCGCGCGCGAGAGCTGGCACCCGCGATGGCACGCGTACATCGATGGCAAGCCCGCGAAGGTTCGCCGCGTGACACCGGACTTCCCCGCGGTCGACGTGCCCGCCGGTGCGAAGCTCCTGCAGTTCCGCTTCGAGCGTCCGTGGTGGGCTCAGCTCGCGTGGCTCGCGTGGCCGGGCGCGGTGCTCGCCGCGTGGCTCGCGATGCGGCTCATCGCACGCGTTCGATCCACGTGACCGTGCCCGGAAAGCGCGCGTGCTCGGAGAACGTGGCGTTCTTCTCGGCAAAAAGCGATGTGCCGGTGCCCGACGTGTTCGGCACGAGGAAGTACGGGCGCCCGTCGATCATGAACGTGCGCCCCGGCGCTCCGATCGATCGAACCGCCGAGGTCACCTTCTCGGTCGTCATCGATTCTCCGTCGGCGGCGATCACGCTGAGCTGCGGCGACCACGTCGAGCTCGCATCCCACTCGGCCTGCGTCGTGTAGTGCGACATGTCGCGCGCCCACGTGTAGACCTGGTTTCCCGCCTGCACCGGCTCGGTCGCGGACATCTCCGGTGAGGTCTGCGTATCCATGTTCAAGTAGAAGTTGAAGTCGATCTCGTTCGGCGCCGCCGGCGTGACGCGCACGACGCAGTTCGGATCCTGGGGCTGGGGGCCGAGATCCTGGAGCGAGCCGATATCGCCGAGGAACAGCAGCGTGTCGTCGACCAAGCGTGCGAACGGACGCGATCGCGAGCAGCGCGCGCTGCGCAGCGACGTCGCGCTCGTCATCGTGGTCAGCGACTGGCCCGACAAGCTGAACTGCGCGATGTACATCTCGCTCTCGACGAACAACGGATCGCTCGCCCGCCGGAAGTGATACGGCACGTACACGACATCCGCGTTGACAGATGCATACGCACCGGTGACGTACACCTCGTTGTCCGTGAAGTTGAGCGGCGAGTAGAAGATCGCCGTCGACGTCGACATCGTGTCGAGATCGAGCGCGTACGCCTCGAACCGAGCGCGATCGAAGTACCAAGCGTGCGTCGGGTCGAGCACGTAGAACGCATCGGAGAAGCTCGTGACACCCGTCGGCACGAAGTTGATCGGCGTGCCGTCCTCGACGAGACCGTAGTCGACGACGGAGAACCTGCGCACCGTCAGATCGGTGGCGACGAACACGTAGCCGTTCGCCATGAACACGCGTGTCCCTGCACCGAAGGTCCGCGCACCGGACAGATCGACATCACCGAACACGTCGAGCGTGCGCACCACCGCGACCTTCGTCGTGGCTCCATCGAGCGACGTGTGCGCGACGACGTATGCGCCGTTGACGAGGTCAGCGTCGATCACTGCATCGATATCGATGCCGCCATCGCCCGCACTCCCCGGGTCGGGGTACTTGCACCCGATCATCGCCAACGCGATCCACGCGTACCGCAACACCACCGCGATGTTACTACGGAGAGCCGATCGCGGAGCCGCTACCGGCGCTCGCACTTCCGGACCCGGCACGAGCGCTCGTGCTGGTTTTCACATCCTCGACCGGATCGTCGATCGGCTGCTCGTCGGCGCGCGGCATCGGAAGCACGATCTTCAGGCTGCGCAGCTTCCACGGCCGCGTCTTGGAGCCGCGATAGAACGTGAAGATCGTGCGCACGCCGTTGGACCGCGTGTATTCGGAGATCACGTCGAACGTCGCGTTCGTGCCGCCGATCACTCGGGCTTCGGTCACCGCGAGGATGCGAATGAAGTTGCCGAGGATCTGCGCGTGCTCGCGTTGGATCCCCACGAACCGCATCTTCTCCTCCTGCTTCTGGAACACCTGCGTCGCTTCGTCCCACACCTGCTCGTACTTGCCGTCGCGCAGCTGCTCGAGGATCGTCGTCGCGGCGATGTTGAGCTCGCACGTCTTCGCCATCGGATCCTTGCAGGCCTGGACCCGCTCCTCGCGCTGCGCTTGCGTGATCTTCAGCTCGGGCGGCAGCTCGATGCCAACGCCGAGCAGCTTCCACTCGCCCTTGTCCTCGTGAACGCTAACCGAGACTTTGCACTTCGCCTTCTCGTACGCGACCGTGAGCAGCACGCGTCCGACGCGGCCCGTCGGACCGGTTGTCACGAGACTCTCGTTGACCGCCGTGATCTCCTTGAACTTGCCGACGGTGGCCGCGAGATCCGACATCTCGTCGGCGAACTTCTCCTTGCGCACCATCTCCTGGAAGCGAGGCGATGCGCCGTCGTAGACGCGCTCGATGCCTTCGGCTCCGCTCGCGAGCTCGATCAGGATCTTCTCGGCCGCCGGCCGGAAGTCGGGCGTCTCGCTGCCCTTCACCTGCAGCGCGACGATGACGACGATCCAGGCGGCGACGAGAACGAAGCCCACGAGCAGGCTGCGGAACAACAACCGACCGCGCCGCGTTCGCGCCACCCGCGGCAGGTTCTCGATCGATTCGCCGACGTTCTGGATCCGCTCGCCGAGCGCGGACACGCCCGCACCGACGATGGGAACGCCCTTCGATGCTTCGCCGAGCTTGCTGACGCCTTCACCGAACTTGTCGATGCCGGTGCCGACCGCGCTGACCATGACGCCCGCCGTGTTCTTCGCGGCGTCCGTGAGGCGCTTCGTGCGGTTGCCGACCGGGCCGGTCTCGAGCGCCGCGACCGGGTCCGGGGTGCCGTCCGAGACTCTCGGAGTCGGCCCGGACATCGTGACGTCGATCGAGCCCGAGCTCGCCGGCGTGTCCACGACCGCGGGGATGGCCGACGAGCTGTCCGTCGCGACCTCGATCGATCCGGACGATTCGGACGACGTGTCCTTCTCGTTCGGCTCCTTATCGCTCGGGTCCGTCAACGGAGCCGATCATGACATGAAGAAGCGCGCGACGATGTTCTCGGCGACTTCGCGTCGATAGGTGGCGGTGGACCGGATGTCGTCGATCGGCGTGATCGCGGCACGCAGCGCCGTTCGCGCAGCATCGGCCGCCTGGCCCAACGGGAGGCCGCGCACCGCATCCTCGACGGAGGTGATGCGCATCGGTCGATCGGCGACCGCACCGAGCGCCACGCGCGCCGACACCACCGTGCCGCCATCGAGCGTGATCGCGGCCGCGCCCATCACCTTCGAGATCGATTGCGCGCGCCGCGTACCGACCTTGCGCCACGTGGTGCGCGTCGCCGGCGACGGAAGCGGGACCCGCGCCGCGACGATCAGCTCGTCGGGGGCGAGCAAGGTCTTGCGATAGCCCGTGCACCACGTCGCGTACGACACCGTGCGCCGGCCGCGCGGCGATGCGAGCTCGAGCTCGGCATCGAGTGCGAGCAACACGGGCAGCGAATCTCCGACGGGCGACGACGTGCCGACGTTGCCGCCGAGCGTGGCGCGCGCCTGGATCTGCAGCGCGCCGATCTCGCGTGCGGCGAGCGCGAGCGGTGCGAGCTTGGTGCGGATCGTGGGGTGGCGCTCGACCTCGTGCCACGTGGTCCCCGCGCCGATCGCGATGGCGTTGTCGTCGACGCGAATGAACCCGATGTCCGGCAACCGCCACAGATCGAGGATGCCGGCGGGCTCCGGCTTGTGGTTCGCGTTGACCATGAGGTCCGTGCCGCCGGCGAGCAGCATCCACGTGGGATGCGCGGCGCGCAGCGAGACCGCCTCGTCGAGATCGCGCGGACGCTGGTAGTCGGTCATCGCGAGCCCACCTCGCGCGCGGCTTCGATCACCGCGTCGACGATCAGCTGATAGCCCGTGCACCGGCAGATGTTGCCGGCGAGCAGCTCGCGCACCTGCGCGCGTGCGGCGTTGTCGTCGCGCCCCGTGATCAACCCGTGATCGATCAGGTGTGCAGCACACACCGCGATGCCCGGCGTGCAGATACCGCACTGCGCACCACCGCAGCGCACGAGCGCCTTCTGCACGGCGTGCAGCATGTCGCCGTTCGCGAGCCCTTCGACGGTGACGAGCGATCGCTCGTGGCACTGCCCCACCGCGACGAGGCACGAGTTGACGGCCTCGCCGTCCATCATCACGGTGCACGCACCGCACTCGCCTTCGCCGCAGCCTTCCTTGGTGCCGGTGAGGCGCAGATCCTCGCGCAGCACGTCGAGCAGGCGCTTCCACGGCGAGACATCCTCGAGCGTGTGCGACGTGCCGTTGACCTCGAGCGTTACCTTCACGACGCACCTCGAATCGCCGCGCGCACGGCTTCCGGTGAGATCGGCAGCGAATCGAACGCGATCCCCACTGCGTTCTCGACGGCATTCGCGACCGCCGCAGCGGGACCGTCCATCGGAATCTCGCCGACGCCCTTCGCGCCGTTCGGACCGAACGGGTACGGACACTCGACGATGATCGTCTCGAGCTCCGGCGCATCCGCGAACGTCGGCACGATGCAGTTCGTCATGTTCGCGTTCGCGACGCGACCGTCCTTGTAGATCACGTTCTCGAGCACGGCCCAACCGAGCGCCTGCAGCGTGCCGCCCTCGATCTGTCCCTTCACCACGCTCGGGTTGATCGCCTTGCCGACATCGATCGCCTGCACGCAGCGATCGATCGTCACCTCGTACGTATCGAGATCGACCGAGACGTCGACGAGGCACGCGCCCCAGCCGTAACAGGGATACGCGGCGCCGGTGTACGTGGCGTCGTCGAAGTGAATGCCCGGCGGCGGCACGTACTGCATCGTCTCGGCGAGCTCGCCGCGCGCCGCCCTCGCCTTCGCGATGGCGACGAACGGCTTGCCGGTCATGCCGTTCTCTTCGCCCCACGCGAGGATCGATTTCTTCAGCGCGAGCGACGCGGTCTGCACGAGGCCACCCACGACCATGCACGTGCGGCTCGCGACCGTGGGTCCCGAGTCGGGCACGAGCGCCGTCGACGGATCGACGACGTCGACGAGGTCGTGCGGCACGTCGAGCGTCGCCGCGCAGATCTGCGTGAACATCGTGATCGCGCCTTGGCCGATGTCCGTCGAGCTCGAGCGCACCTCGAAGTGCCCGTCGGTGGTCAGCGCGATCGTCGCTTTGCCCGCGAGCCGCTGCTCGCCCGAGCCCGTGAAGCCCGCGCCGTGGAAATAGAAGATCACGCCGCGGCCGCGCTTGATCGGCGCACCCGTCGGGCCCACGCCGTCGCGCACCGGCGGCGCACCCGCGCACTTCTCGATCGCATCGAGCACCTCGTCGGTGCCCACGCTCTCGCCGAGCAGCTGCCCCGTCGACGTGGTGTCGCCGGCGCGCAGCGCGAGTCGCCGACGGATCGCGAGCGGATCCTCGCCGAGCGCGAGCGCGAGCTTCTGCATCTGCCGCTCGTACGGGAACGTCGTCTGCGGAGCACCGAAGCCGCGAAACGCGCCGTGCGGAGGGTGGTTCGTCGCCATCACGCGACCGCGCACGCGCGTGGTGGCGCACTTGTACGGCCCCGCCGCGTGCAACACGCCGCGCGACAGCACGACGGGCGACAGCGTCAGATACGCGCCGCCGTCCATCACGCAGTCGATGTCGATCGCGAGGATATCGCCGCGCTCGTCGATCGCCATGCGATGGCGCGTCCACGCGGGGTGGCGCTTCGTGGTCGCGGCGATGTCCTCGTCGCGGTCGTACGTCATCTTGACGGCGCGCTTCGCCTTGTGCGCGACCACGGCGACGTGCGCCGCCAGCATCGACGGATACTCTTCCTTGCCGCCGAAACCGCCGCCGGTCACGGACTGCGTGATCACCACGCCATCACCGTCGACGCCGAGCAGCGGCTTCATCGCTTTGTGCACGTAGTACGGGCACTGCATCGACCCGACGATGTACGCGCGACCATCCGCCCACTCGGCCATCATCGCCTGCGGCTCGATGTACATCTGCTCTTGCGGCGACGTGTAGTAGTCGCCCTCGATCACGCGCGCAGCCTTCGCGAACACCGCATCGAACTCGGCGTCCGTCGCGTGGCCCTTGCGGATCAAGAACTGCTTGAAGACGTTGTCGTCCCTGTACAGCTTCGTCGTCGCCGCGATCGATTCGCGGACATCGAACACCGGCGTCAGCGCGCGGATGCGCGGCGTGACGTGCTTCGCGGCTTCGAACGCGAGCTTGCGCGTCGGTGCCGCGACGATCGCGATCGCTTCGTCGACGTGCATGACATGCGCACCGATCTCGACGAGCGCGGGCTGATCTTCTTCGATCAGATAGATCGCGTTCTTGCCCGGGATGTCGGCCGCGGTCGCGACGACGACCTGGCTCCAATCGAACGCGGGATCGAGGTCGATCGCTTCGAGCACTCCATGCGCGATCTTCGAGCGCACGGTCGCGCCGTGCCACGCGCCCGGCGCGTCGAGGTCATCCAGGTAGCGTGCGCGCCCCGTGACCTTGGCGATGCCGTCGACACGCGGCACCGATGCGCCCACGGGAGGAACAACGACCGGATCCATCGCCGGATCTAACCGCGTCCCCCGTCGGGAGTAAACGCCGCCTCAGCGCGATCGCGTCGTCGCGCGCTGCCCGAGCGTCGGCTTCGGTGCGGTCGCCAGGATGGCACCCACGTACGTCTGGACCACGATCCGTCCGGTGGCTCCGGCGACGAGCGACACGGCGTTGTCGTACGACAGCGCGACGGGCCGGATCGCGTTGTAGCCACCGGGCACCTTCGCGGTCTTCAGCGAGAACACGCTCGGGATGTCGCCGGCGATCGCGTTGTATCCCGCGAGGTCGGGAGGCAACACGGGATAGACCACGCTCGCGCCGGTCGGCACGGCGGCGATCGTCCACTTCCACGCGAGCGGGTTCGGGACGTCGCGATACGCGTTCATCTCGATGATCGCCACATCGGGCGCGACCCCAGTCGCCGTTTCACTCCAGGTCACCGTGTGCGACGCGATGTCGAACTGCGGCCCGTCCGTGAAGCTACGCAGCAGCGTGTTCGCGAACGAGAACGTCGGCGGATCCGCGATCGGCTTCCAATCGACCACTTGCTGCTCGCCATACGATGCTCCGCCGAACATCGAGTCGACCCAGATCTGTGTCGAGCCCGCGGGCGCCGGGCGCGCGAAGCTCCACGACGCGGAGCCGCTACCGAGTCCGAGCCCGTTGTTCGCGGCCCACAGCAGGCCATCCGTCGTCGCGATGTACGTCGACGTTGCGACCGACGTGATCTCCGACGGGATGTCGGAGAACGTCGCGTTCACCTGTGCCGACGCCGTGTACGCCGTCGCGATGTCGAGCGTTCCGTCCGGCGTGAGCGGCGCGTTGTCGACGAACACCCATCCCACGCTCGAGCCGCTGCCGTTGCCCGATTCGATCAACACGTCCGCGGTGGTCGTGCACTGGAAGTCCAACGTGACCTGTGGGCGATCCAAGCTGCCGGAGCCGACGCTCATCCAGAACGGCGCGCCGCCTTTCGTGTTCAGCTCGAGGCAGTTCGTCCACAGGCTGTACTGCGAGCCATTCGGATCCGCGTCCGCGATCACGTTCATGAACGTCACCGGCTTCGCCCCGAAGTTCTGCGACAGCACGAGGCGATCGCCCGGCTGCACGCCCGCGATCGTTCGCAGATCGTCCTGGCGAATTCCCGCCGCGACCGTGAACGGATCGCGCACGGTGACGAACGCGCCCGGCATCACCCTCGCCTCGGCCACGCCATTCGCGTCCGTCGGGACCTTCGCGACGAGCGAGTAGTCTGCATTCTGGAAGTACACGTCCACGCCTTCGACGCCAGCGCCGTCGCGCGTGATCGTCAGGCGTGCCGGTGCCGTCGGATCCGGCGTGTCTGGTGTCGCTCCATCACTGCCCAGCGGCGCATCCGGAAGCTTGTTGGCGCCACCGTCATCGCCGCACGCAACCACCGCCGCCGCAGCGCCGGACGCGAGACAGATCAAGACTGCTTTGAACCTCATGTCTCCCCATCGTACCGAGGACCACGCACCGCATACAATGCCGCCGTGCGCACCGTCCGCCTCGGCGAGAGAACCATCACGGCGATCGGCTGCGGCGATCTCTCACTCGCGATCGCGGCCTCGCGCGGCGTGGATCGCCGCGACGTCGAGCGCGCCCTCACCATCGCCTTCGAGCTAAGCCTCTCGCTCGCCGACATCCACCCCGGCGAGGATGACGCGGAGCGGCTCGCCGGCGACGTGATCCGCTCGCTGCGCATGCGCGACACGGTCGTCGCCGCGATCACGCTGCCCCTCCTCGACGGGCGCGACACGCCGATCGATCGGCTCCCACTTGCCTACATCCAGGCACGCGTCGAGACCGCCCTGCGCAACACGAAGCTCGACGCGCTCCCACTCGTGCAACTTCCGCTGCGCCCGTCGTGGCTCCGCTCCAAAGCGTGGCCCGAGATCGAGGGGACGGCCGCGCGTCTCGTGCGCGAAGGCAAAGTGCTCGCGTGGGGCGCGCGCCTCGACGACGAGGACATCGCGCACGACAGCGCCGCGGCCGACGACGCACGCGCCGAGCGAGCTGTCAGCGGCGCGTGGATATCCCACGATTCGCGCGATGCCGTTCGTCGCCAGCCCGATCCCGACGAGCCTGTGGTGCCCCCCGCGCTATCCGACGAGCTTCACGCGTTGCTCGCCGTACCGTGGCTCGTTTCGCTGTCGGTGCCGTACAGCGTCTGCGCGCGGCAAGCGGAGCTCCTGCTCGCCGCTGCGACCGCACCGGTTCCGCTCGGTCCCGAAGCGCCTCCGCCCCCGCCCGCATCGCTCTCGTCGTCGCTGATCCTCTCGCCGTTCGAGATCACCGCGCCAACCCCGACCACGTCGCCCAAGCCGGGCCGGCGCTCCGCACTCGCCGTGTTCGCGCGCCAGCCGCTCGCCGGAGGCACGCTCGCGGGCACGATCGGCCCGGGCGTGAAGCTCTCGCCGCGCGATGATCGCAACGCGATCGACGACGCCGCGCTCGATCGCATCGCTCTCGAGGTCGCACGTCTCTCGGCGCTCGTCCGCACGATGCCTCCCGCGGCGACCTCCACCGAAGCATCGCGCGGTGTCCTCGAGCGAACGAAGAAGCGCGATCACGCGGGCGCGGTCACGCTCGCCGAGCTCGCGCTGCGCTACGTGATCGATCGCGGTGCGGTCGCCCTGCCTCGCTTGCACCGCCATACGCTGGTCACCGATGCGCTGATCGCCGCGACCTCGGAGCCGCTTCCGGAGCAGGCGAACGCGTGGATTCTCGACGACAAACGATGACACTGCTCGCGCGTTCAGTATACTGAGAACGTGAAGTCGAGGGACGTCTCGAACCCGCTCAATCGCTTTCGAGACGTCGCGATCACGTATGACGAGGGCGAGGGACCTCCGCCCACGAAGGTCACGCTGCTCGAGGACAACTCGAAGTCGCTGCTGAGTCACAACGACTCGCCCGATCTCGGCTTTCGCTGGAGCGCGAACCCGTATCGAGGATGTCTTCATGCGTGCAGTTACTGCTACGCCCGTCCCACGCACGAGTATCTCGATCTCGGCGCGGGCACCGACTTCGATACGAAGATCGTCGTCAAGCGCGATGCGCCCGAGCTGTTGCGCGCCGCGTTCGAGAAGCCGAGCTGGCAAGGCGAGCTCGTGATGTTCTCGGGCGTCACTGATTGCTATCAAGCGATCGAGAAGGACCTCGAGATCACGAAGCGGTGCTTGGAGGTTTGCCTCGAGTATCGCAACCCGGTCAGCGTGATCTCCAAGAGCGCGCTCGTCGAGCGAGACATCGAGCTGTTCGAAGCTCTGCGCGATCAGGCGCGGTTTCACATCGCCGTGTCATTGGCGTTCTCCGACAACGAGATGGCGCGCATGATCGAGCCGTGGGCGGCGTCGCCCGATCGGCGGTTCAAGGTGATCGAGCGTCTCGCCGCCGCGGGGATTCCCGTGAGCGTGATGATCGCGCCCGTGATCCCGGGCGTGAACGACAGCCAGATGGTGACGGTGCTCGAGCGCGCGGCCGAGGCCGGCGCGGTGAGCGCGGGCTGGACGCTGTTGCGCTTGCCCGGTGCGGTGAAGCAGGTGTTCGAGGAGCGCGTGCGTGCGGTGATGCCGCTCGCCGCGGACAAGGTGCTGCATCGCATTCGCGAGACCCGCGGCGGCGAGAAGCTGTACGACGCGCGGTTCGGGACGCGCGGGCGTGGTGAAGGGCCGTACGCGGAGACGCTCGCGATGATGTTCGAGACAACGTGCACCCGACTCGGCCTCCATCGACGAGACGAGGCGGAGTATGACGACCGCGTCACGTTTCGGCGGCCGGCCCCGCGAACAGCGCAGTTGTCGCTGTTCTGATCGGCTAGAGTGCCGCCATGCGTGGCCGTCTCGTCGCCGTCGGTGTGCTCGTGGCCGCATGCGGCGATGGCGCGACCGTGCCGGACGCGATGCTCGGCAGCGACGGGCTCGAGCGCGGGCGCGTGACCGTGCATGTCGCGGGGCCGAGCATCGTGTTCGACGACGTCTACTTCCAGAACGCGGACTCGTCGATCGCCCTCGCCACCAGGACCAACTCGAGCGGCGATGCATCGGCGCTGATGACGCCCGGCGGGTTCGTGTCGGTGATCGATGGATCGATCATCTATACGTGGACCGATGTGCAGCCGGGCGACGAGCTGACGCTCGATCTGTCGTTCGAAGAGTTCGGGGACGTGACGCCGACGTCGAGCGTGCGGATCGATCCGATGACCGGCGCGTTCAACTACTACCTGTTCTCGCGCTGCGAATCGTTCCGCGAAGTATCGGCGGCGGTCGAGATGGCGTTCGTGCCGTTCTTCACGCCGTGCTCGGCGACCTCGGACCTGCTCGTGGTCGCGTGGGACAATGCCGGACCGGTGGGCTATCGCTTCGTCGCGAACGCGAACCTCGCGTCCGGTGGAACGATCGACATGCGCGGCCCGTACTTGCCGATCGGCGCGAGCGTCGACGTGATCGGGCCGAGCGATCGCTTCATCAGCGTCCGGCAGAAGCTCGCGAACGTGAAGTTCACGGCCGATACCTCGACGCAGGTCGTGGACACGCATGTCGTCGTGCCCACGCAGATGCCGGTGATTCCGGGAGCGCGCGTGCAGACGGTGGCGCGCACGTTCAGCTCGTCGTTTCCCGAAGAGGACGGCGGCGTGGTGACCACGGAGAGCGGCACGATCGTGTGGGGCCCAGCGAGCGCGATGACGACCGTGGACCTCACCACGCCGGCGCTGCGCAGCATCACGAGCGAGCTCGAGCTCGATCCGACGAGCTCCTCGCTGCACTGGACGGAAGCGGACGACGGCGCTCGTGGCGACGTGGTGTGGGCGGCGTTCGGGATCGGCTCGTTCCAGTGGAAGGTGATCGGCCGTCGAACCGACGAGACACGCCTGCGACTACCGGTCCTGCCGCGCGACGACGTGCGACTCCGCGCCGACACGTTCTTCGTCAGCAACTTCGCGCTCGTCGCGGCGGAGGGTGGCTACGATCGTTTGCGTCCCTACCTTCTCGGACACTGGAACCCGTCGGACGGTATGTGGTGGCCGATGAGCGAACCGAGCGGACGCGCG
>JBGARE010000099.1:0-1135 GCA_044230415.1 Kofleriaceae bacterium | reverse complement strand
GATAGCCCGCCTCGAAATTCTTCCACCACGCGAGCAGCGTCGGTCGGTAATCCGGCCCGATGTTGTGCACGTCCTCGATCGCGAACAGGCCCTCTGTCGCCTTGCCGAGCTGCCCCATCGAAGGCGACGCCGCGTTCGGGAAGATGTACTTCTCGAAGAACGGGATCCCGTGCTTCTGGCTCTCGTTCGAGCCGATCGTGTGCACCACGGCGACCCCGTCCTTCTGGAGACAGCGGTGGATCACCTCCATGAAGTTGCGGTGGTTGCGCCAGCCGACGTGCTCCATCATCCCGATGGACACCACACGATCGAAGCGCCCGCCCACGGTGCGGTAGTCCTGCAGGCGCAGCTCGACCTTGTCGAGGCCCTTCTTCTTGGCGCGCGCGGCGCCCCACTTCTGCTGCTCGGTGGAGATGGTCACTCCGAGCACCTCGCAGCCGTACTTCTCGCCCGCGTGCATCGCGAACCCGCCGAAGCCGCACCCCAGATCGAGGACGCGCATGCCGGGCTTGAGCCCCGCCTTCTTGCAGATGAGGTCCAGCTTGGCCTCCTGCGCCTCCTCGAGGTTCTTGGCGTTCTTCCAGTAACCGCAGGTGTACACCATGCGACTGCACAGCATGACCTCGTAGAGGTCGTTGCCGATGTCGTAGTGCGCCTCGGCCACCTGCTTCGCGCGCTCGCGGCTCTGCATGTTGGTGACGAGCGCCTGGAGCGTGAGCAGCTTCATCCGCAGGCTGCCCTGGATCTTCTTCTTGATGTCGACGCGCAGGAGCTTCTCGATGAAGAGGTCGAGCTCCTCGCACTCCCACCACTCCTCCATGTACGACTCGCCGAGCCCGATCGAGGCGTCGCGCAGGAGCCGGCCGTAGAAGGCAGGGTTCTTCACCAGGATGTCGCCCGGCTTCTTGCCCTCGACGCCGACGTCGGCGCTCTCGAAGATCTCGCGGACGACGCTCTCGGCGTTCGCGCTTGCGTTACCAATCCATCCGAGCATCAGTGAACCTCTAGGGGAGAGTTGGGGGGATAGCCCTCGCCGTCCTCCCGTCCCATCCTGCGGAGATGACGGTAATGCGCGGCGAACGCCTGAAAAAAAATCGTGTTACAGCGGTAGTGAACACCATGCTTCGCCGCCGTC
>JBGARE010000098.1:0-1169 GCA_044230415.1 Kofleriaceae bacterium | reverse complement strand
AGGCCGGATCCGTCGTCGTGCGGCGCCGGCGGCATCGCCCCTACGCGCGGCCCTTCTGCGGGCGCGCGATGCCGTACTTGTCGAGCTTCTTCAGCAGCGTGCGCCGCGAGATGCCGAGCTGCTTCGCCGTCACGCTCTGGTTGCCGCCGTTCTTCCACAGCGCGTTCAGGATGCGGTCGCGCTCGATCGCGGCGTCGGCGCCCGCGCCCGACGGGATCTCGGCGGCGCTGTGCGGCGACGAGTCCGGGTCGTCCATCCCGTCCGCGTCGTCGGCGAGCGCGAGGTGCGTCGGCAGGACGACGTGGTCGACCGAGAGGAGCACGGCGCGCTCCATGACGTTGCGCAGCTCGCGGATGTTGCCGGGCCAGTGGTAGCGCTCGAGCGCGGAGATCGTCTCCCGCGGCAGATCCACGGGCGCGAGGTGGCCCGCCTTGCACGTCTCGGCGGCGAACTCGCGCGCGAGCTTGGCGATCTCGTCGCGTCGCTCGCGCAGCGGCGGGACGGTCATCGAGATGCCGTTGAGGCGGAAATAGAGGTCCGCGCGGAAGCGGCCGCCCTTCACCATGTCCGCGAGATCGCGGTGCGTCGCGGAGACGAAGCGCACGTCGATCGACAGCGGCTTGAGCCCGCCCACGCGCAGCACCTCGCGGCGCTCGATCACGCGGAGCAGCTTCACCTGCATCGTGGGCGTGAGCTCGCCGACCTCGTCGAGGAAGACCGTCCCGCCGTGCGCGGTCTCCAGCAGGCCCTGCTTCGTCGCGACGGCCCCGGTGAACGCGCCGCGCTCGTGGCCGAACAGCTCGCTCTCGAAGAGCTGCTCGCTGAGCGCCGCGCAGTTGAGCCGGAGGAAAGGCTTGTCTTTGCGCGGCGATTTCTCGTGGAGCCGCTCGGCGAGGACCTCCTTGCCCGCGCCGGTCTCGCCGAGGATGAGGACGCTGAGCGTGCCGAGCGCGATCTTGTCGCAGAGCCTCCGGACGCGCTCCATCGCGACGGAGTCGGCGTCGTTGATCGTGGTCGTGTTGTCGCTCGCGGCGCCCTGGACGACGGCGACGATGGGGCCGATCTCGACGAGCTCGCCGGGCGGGAGCGGCACGCGCTCTTCGGGGCGCAGGCGGCGGCCGCCGAGGCGCGTCCCGTTGGTGCTGCCGAGCTCCTTGATCCACACCCCG
>JBGARE010000097.1:0-1233 GCA_044230415.1 Kofleriaceae bacterium | reverse complement strand
TCTACGTCGAGGCGCAGGGCGTGCCGGGCGGTTGAAAACAAGGCTCCCTCGCTGCGCTTGGGATGACAAAGTGGCAATCAGACAAGATCGGGCTTTGGTCGATCCCGCCGACACGAACGCTTCGCCTGGGGCTTACTGCAGTTCCTGGCGCACCAAGGCGGCACCGTCCGCGAGGGCTTTCAGTTTTCCGTAAGCCGTCGCGCGCGGCAGGTACTTCATGCCGCAGTCGGGTGCCAGGATCACGCGCTCGGGCGCCACGAACGGCAGCGCCCGGCGGATGCGCGCGGCCACCACCTCGGGCGTCTCCACCGTCATGTCGTTCAGGTCGATGCAGCCGACCATGATCTGCTTGTCGTCCAGCTGCGCCAGCACCGAGCAGTCGAGATTGGACTGCGCGGTCTCGATCGACACCTGGCGGCAGCGGCAGCCGCGCAGCTCGGGCAGGAAGCTGTAGCCGCTGGGCCGCTGCTGCACCATGGCCGCGTAGCCGAAGCAGATGTGCACGGCGGTGGTGCCGGTGTGCCCGTCCAGCGCCACGTTCAGCGCTTTCAGGCCGTAGTCGCGCGCGGCTTCGGGGCGGGCCTGCATCCAGGGCTCGTCGATCTGCACCACGTCGGCCCCGGCGGCGAACAGGTCGGCGATCTCGCCGTTCAGCGCTTCGGCATAGGCCATGGCCATGGCTTCGTCGCTGGGGTAGTGGTCGTTCTGCGCCTGGCTGCTCATGGTGAACGGGCCGGGCACGGTGATCTTGATCATCCGGTCGGTATTGGCGCGCAGGAAGCGCACGTCGCGATCCTCCACCGCGTGGCGCCGGCGGATGCGGCCCACCACCCGCGGCACCGGGTTGGGATGCCCGCTGCGGTCGGGCGCGGTGCCCGGATTGTCGATATCGACGCCGTCGAGCGCGGTGGCGAAGCGGTTCGAGTAGCTCTCGCGGCGGATCTCGCCGTCGGTGACGATGTCGATGCCGGCGCGCTCCATGTCGCGGATCGCAACAATGGTGGCGTCGTCCTGCGCCTCTTCGAGCAAAGCGGGCTCGACCCGCCACAGGTCGTGGAGCCGCACGCGCGGCACGACCTTCGACAGGCGCTCCCGGTCGATCAGCCAGTCCGGCTGCGGATACGAACCGACCAGGCAGGTGGGAAGCAGCATCACAGGTCTCTCATTTCTGCCGCACACCTGCCGCGCCGTCATGCCCGGCTTTATGCCGGGCATCCATGTGTTCCTTCCCCA
>JBGARE010000096.1:0-1287 GCA_044230415.1 Kofleriaceae bacterium | reverse complement strand
AGATCGCGCGCCGGCTGCGCCACGGGGGCCACGCCGTCGGGGGGCCCGCCCCAGATCCCGCGAACGGGCTTGTCGCACGCGATGGGGCCTGTCCACGGGTGGCGGATCGCGTACCGCGCCTGGAAGTTGTTCACCTCGGAGAGGACCGCTCCCTGCTCCAGCGCGCCGCCCTGCCGCCTGTTCTCGCGCCCGCCGATGATCGCCGGGGCCGCCTTGAACACCAGATCCTCGGTCACGGTCTTGCCGTACCGCGCGTGCAGCCGCGTCAGCACCATGCTCATCGCGTCGCCGGTGAACGCGGCGGCCTTGCCCTTGTCGCCGCCCAGCACGTCGAGGCCCAAGGTCGCCAGCTCGCTCATCGCGATCACCGGCCCCGGGCACGGATCGCAGTTGCTCGCCATCCACGAGTACTCGGTCACGACCGCGCCGGGGTTCTTCTCGACGGTCCGATCGAACAAGGCCGCGTAGAACTCGCCGAACTTGTCCCGCACCGCGTCCTTGACGTCGAGGTTCGTCGGGATCGTGACGTTCTTGTAGTTCGCCACCTCGTAGCGCTTCCCACGGGCGAGGATGTGCACGATGAGGTCCTGCTTCCCCTTCGCGTTGAGGAGCCCGAGGCGCACCGGCAGCGTGAACGTCTCGCTGTCGTAGTGGAAGCGTAGCGGCGAGAGCATCGCCTGATGGTGCTCGTCGAAGGTGACCTTCTGCGGGTCGACCTTGGCGACGAAGAACTTGCTGCCGGCTTGGACGTACGGCCGGAGGAACGGCTCGGCGCCTTCGGGGATGGAGTACTTCTGCTCCTTCAGCCACGTGTCGAGGCCGGTCGAGTCCTTCGCCGAGAGGATCAGGATCTCGTACTCGCCGACCGCGAACCTCGCTTCGATCTTCACGCCGTGGTCCACTGCATCGGGGGCGGCGTTTCCCTTGGCCCGCGTCGTCGCGGTCGCGACCGCCATGTCCTTCTCGTCCTCCATGTCGACGAAGCAGGGATCCATCTCCCAGTACTCGACGAGGCGCGGCGCATCGAGGGTGTCGAGGTGGGTGAAGAGCTCGCGCGGGAGCGTCTTCACGTTCTCCTTCTGGAGCACGACGGGGACCGGGACCACCATGGCGAAGCGCTCGGGCGGGCCCTCGTAGTTGTTCTGCATCGACAGCACGGTGCGCGTGCCGTCGCGCATCAGGGCGACCTGGGTGGCGTTGTTGTAGAGGGGCTTGTTCGCCTCGGCGACGTAGAAGCCGCAGAACGCGCTGGCGACCGACGGTGCGAGGAGCACGGCAGCGACGCCC
>JBGARE010000095.1:0-1527 GCA_044230415.1 Kofleriaceae bacterium | reverse complement strand
AGGCCCAAGCGCATGACGCTCGATCTACCGCCCGACGTGATGGCGCTCTGGCGTGACGCGCGAAAGGCGCTCGCCGATGAACGCGGCAGCAGCGACATCTCCGATGCTGCGTTGCTCGAGACGCTGTGCCGCCGGTTCTTGAACCCGGGCTCCGAGGACGGTCCGCCGCACACCATCGGATATCTCGAGTGTTCCGAATGTGGGCACGGCAAGCAGATCGGCGCCGGTCGCCAGTTCGACGTCGACGATCACGTCATGGAGCGCGCGCGGTGCGATGCGCGAGTCCTCGGCGATCTGACCGCCTCGCATCCCGAACGAGCCGTGAGCTCGGTGACTCCGCGCATGCGCGAGCAGGTGTTGGCGGTCTTCGGTGGGACGTGCGCAGTACCGGGATGTCGCTCGTCGCGATGCCTCGAGACCCATCACCTCATTCCGCAGGCGCAGGGCGGCCCGCACGAGCTGTGGAACCTCGTGCCGCTCTGCGATGGTCATCACGTCGCGGATCACCTCGGGCTACTGACGATCACCGGGCGCGCTCCCTTCGATCTGACGTTCGAGTGGGCATCTCCGCCGATGAAGCCGGCACCGTTGCCGCGCGAGCTCGCGATGATTGTCGACGACGATGTCCCCGCGGGGACGCCGGGTCTCGATCCAGTTCCGGAACGGATGATCCGTTGCGCGAGTGAGCGATCTCGGGGTCGCCTGGGTCCACCCGCGAGTTCGATGGCGATGCGCAGCAGCGCCGAAGCAAAGGCAGAGTCGGACGATGGCGAGCAGACGCTCCTTGCCTCGCATCGTGACGACGATGTCCAAGCACGAGCGCCGACCACGACGGATGATCGTGACTCGGTCCACCCTCGTGCCCGACGAGGGTCGCTCTCCACCGATGTCCCAGCCGGGACGCGCCGAGGATCGAGCTAACGAAAGGCACGAGCGCGACCGAGCGGTGACGAGCAGCGTGGATCGCTCGCAGCGCCTTACAGGCAGCGACGACAGACTGCTCGCCGCTGCCGACGGAAGTGCGCGCCGATTCCAATCCGTGCGTGACCTACGAACGCACCACCGACGAGAACGCTCCTGACCACGCTGTGGATTCTGATGACCGGCCGCGCGCTCGCGCCATCGTCTAGTTCACGAGCGCGCCCGCTCACAGAATCACACAGCGCTGGCCCTCGCGCCGACGCTCCTTAGAAGAGGTTTTGGTTTTCGGATGAAGACGAACGTCGCACGCGACTCCAGCGTCGAGCGCAATACCGGCGTTGACGCGAACCTGGTGCGTGTTCGTGGAGGTGCGCGCTCTTGATTCGGCGCACACGCACTCGATCTCTCGCTGCCGATGCCGTCGGGTGGATTCCGTCCCGGTGCAGGCCGGCCGCGATCGCACGTGAACGATCCCGAACATGTCGCGCGTCTGGTTCACTACGCGAGACATCCGTCGCATTATCGTGCGCCTCGGCGATCACCTCAAAACCGGCCACTTGTGATCGGCTGAAACCCGGCCACTTTGCTCGTTCGGGGACGGCGGTT
>JBGARE010000094.1:0-1627 GCA_044230415.1 Kofleriaceae bacterium | reverse complement strand
AGCGTGCCGTTACGGCTGCCGAGATCCTCGACGACGATCTGGTTGCCATACCGCCGCACGGCCGCATGCCGGCGCGAAACGCGCTCGTGCTCGAACTGCACCGTCGACTCGCTCTGCCGGCCGAAGATGACCTCTTCGCCGTCGATCAGAGGAACCACGCGAGAGCTCTCTTCGCTCCCCGAAACGATCAGGTACCAGCTCTCCTGGGGACCGTCGGCTAGTGGCTCTCCACCGTCGGCGATCGTCGTATTCCGCTCGTTCTGCCGCACCTGTCGAGCCTAGACCAAATCCCGGGTTTGGAGGTCTCGAACGCTGTGTTCCTCGGGTATCTTCGTTTGTGGTGGTGGATCCAACGCGATGCCACGTCCGGCACGTGTGAGCCGGTTGTCGAGGACGAGGATAGCGACGACGACAACGATGGAATCGACGACTGCGACGAGCCGCCGGGTCACGATGACGACGACAGCGACGACGCCGTCTAGATCATTTCCATGAACATCGTCGTCGGATCCTCGAGGAGCGTCTTCACGTCCTGGAGGAACATCGCCCCGTCCCAGCCATCGGCGAGGCGGTGATCGACGGAGATCGAGAGGTTCATGAGGTGCCGGATCACGATCTGGCCGTTGCGGACCGCGGGCTTCTCTTCGATCTTGTGGACGCCGACGACGGCGACCTCGGGGAAGTTGATGATCGGGGTCGCGAGGACGCCGCCCAGCTTGCCGAGCGAGGAGACCGTGAACGTCGAGCCCGTGAGATCGTCGCGGGTGGCGGTGTTGTTGCGAACCGCTTCGCCGAGCCGATCGATCTCGCGAGAGAGATCGAAGATCGAGCGCATGTCGGCGTCGCGGACCACGGAGACCACGAGACCGTTGGGGCCTTGGGCGGCGATGCCGATGTGATAGTACTTTTTGCGAACGATCTCTTGGGTCGTTTCGTCGAGGGAGGCGTTGAGCTGGGGCCACTTCTTGAGGCCCGAGACGATCGCTTTGACGATGAATGGTAGGTAGTTCAGCTTCACGCCGCGCTCGGCGGCGCGAGACTTCGCGCGATCGCGGACGGCGACGAGCTCGGTCATGTCGATCTCTTCGACGTACGTGAAGTGCGCGGCGGTGTGGACCGAGCGCGACATCGATTCGGCGATCCGCTTGCGCATGCCACGCAGCGGGATGCGCTCTTCGAGGCCCATCGGATCGCGCGCGATCGAGATGGGCGCGTGCTTCACCATCGACGTGCTGCCGCCCTGCGTTGTCGGGCCGTTCGTCTGGTAGCGCTTGACGTCTTCGGTCGTGACGCGACCGTGCTTGCCGGTCGGTGGGACACGGCCGATCTCGACGCCCATCTGGCGCGCGAGCTTGCGCGTCGCGGGGGTGGCGAGGACGCGCTCGCGTGTGGCGGTGGCGTCGACGACTTGGATCTGCTGGGTCGCCGCGGAGGCCGAGACATGCATCGGCGCAGCGGGGGCGGCAGGACTCGCGGGAGAGTGCGCGGGCGAGGGCGCGCCGTGCGTCTTGGGCGGCGGGGCGGAGGCCGTCGCGTTGCCGTCGTCGATCACGACGAGGATCTTGCCGACCGGGACGATGTCGCCGTCCTTGTAGTTGATCTTCGTGACGGTGCCGGCGCGCGGCGA
>JBGARE010000093.1:0-2884 GCA_044230415.1 Kofleriaceae bacterium | reverse complement strand
CACATCGACAACTCGCTCGAATACGCGGATCGCCATCGCGCGCTGCGCTGGGTGGTGCGCGAGTACATCGCGTGGGCGGCGATGTACGCGCGACGGCAATAGCGCACGCGTCGCACAGCTCCTCGAAGCTCTCCGACGACATTCGCGCGCCGCTCATCAGCGCGGTCGTATTAGCGAAGGAGGTCCCGCTCGTCGTCCGCGGCTGCACGTACAGAACGTGGAACCCAACGCTTGTCGCCGAGTACGCGATCCCACGCGATACGCATCTGCCGCGCGCAGCGACCGACCGGCATTTGCCCGATCACCGTCCCGAGGCCCGGGCACAGAACGGTCTTGATCGGTGAGAGCCCGCTCGCGTTATGTGCGATCACAGCGAGGAGGGCCGCACGAAACGCGAGGTACGCGTTTACCGTGTCAGCCACGTTCTGCGGCACGCGCATCGTCGGTGCGCTGATGCACCACGGAATGTCCGTTCGCATCGTGGGCACCACGACCGCCGCGCCGACCGGTAGCTCCCCAGCGAAGTCCCGCTCGATGACAGCCTGCAGACGTTGCTGAAGGCCATCGCCGAACTGGTACGTGTAGACCGCATCGATTCCGCCATCCATGAAGCCGAAGCTGTTCGCGGGGCTGACGATCGCATCCGCATCGACGTCGATCGGATCGTCGACGGCGACTTGTCCCGTCTTCGTCGAGAAGATGTCCCCGCAACTCACCTGAACAGAGGGAATGCCAGCGAACTCGCGACTCCACGCGTCGACCAACGGCTTCCCCAGATCGCGAAGGTGGATCCGGATACGTTTCTCGAAGTCGCTCATGCTCGCTACGAATTCTAACAGCCCGCAAACCAACCCTTGTCGACGCGGATGAAGCCGTTGACGACGAGCGTCTGGGGGGCCCACATCGCTTCGCCTTGCGACGATCGTCGTAGTTGTCGAGATCACTAGGGTCGGTGCTCCTCTCTCGATTCGTTGCCCCAAACACCGATCGAGAACGTGTCCCTTCGTGAGGGAACGATTCCGGATGGTTTTGAACAATCAAATCTCCAAACGGAGCGTCTACGCGAGGGCAAGCGTTGTGGAGCTTGTGAGCAGGCGCGCTCCATCACGCACGAGTCTTCGATTCCGCGACGTGCGCGCGCGGCTGGTCACAAATCCACAACGCGGCCGGAGCGTTCTTGTCGGTGGTTCGTCGTGTTCTCGAATCCCACGCGATCGAGATCTGTTTTTCACGAGATCGCGATTGTCATACTCCGATGATAGTCAATGATCATGTCAGTCGATCTCGATGATTTGGGCGAGCGCATCGCAACGCACGCCGCACACCTCGACGCTGCCACCCACACGCTCCTCACCGATCTGCGCGAGTTCGACGCTGCTGGCGGTTGGTACAAGCAGGGCGCTCACTCCTGCGCAGAGTGGCTGTCGTGGCGCGTGGGTTGGAACATGGGCACCGCGCGCGAGCACCTTCGCGTCGCGCGCCGGCTCGCCGAGCTCCCGCTGATCGACGACGCGCTTCGCCGGGGCGCCATCTCGTACGTGAAGGTCCGCGCGATCACGCGCGTCGCGACGCCCGCGAACGAAGCGACGCTGCTGACCGACGCGCAGTACTCGACCGGCTCGCAGCTCGAGCGGATCTGTCGCAAGTACGCCGCGGTGGTCCGCGCATCGAAGGAACCCGACGAGGCCTACGACCGCGACCGGCGGTACTTGCGTCGCTTCGATCTCGACGACGGAATGGTGAAGCTCGACGGCGTCTTCCATGCCGAAGAAGTAGCCATCATCTGGGCCGCGCTCGAGGCGGTGGCACGGGCTCGGACCGCGCAAACGGCGGTCGACAGCGCCGGGACCGCGACACCCGAGGTGCCATCGCCGGCTCCTCGGCTCGAGCGTACGAAGGACCGCTTCGACCGCGCCGATGCGCTGGTCTCGATCGCACGCGATGTCCTACGTGGCGATCGTGTCCACGCCGTGCCGACCGAGCTCGTCGTGACAGTAGCGGCCGAGACGCTCGCCGATCCGCTCAGCGCTCCCGATCCGTTCGCGGTCACGAGCGATGGGACCTGCGTTTCCGCGGAAACGGCCCGGCGGCTCGCATGCGACTGCGGCGTCGTTCACATGGTCGAGGATCACACCGGCACGACGATCTCGGTCGGTCGCAAGACTCGCTCGATACCGGCATCGATGAAGCGTGCACTGCTGAAGCGCGACACTACGTGTCGATTCCCGGGTTGCTGCAATCGCATCTATGTCGAGGGTCACCACATCCACCACTGGGCCAATGGTGGTGAGACCTCGCTCGGGAATCTGATCGGCCTCTGCGATCACCACCATCGCTTTGTTCACGAGTACGGCTACCGAATCGAGCTCGACGAACATCAACAGCCACGGTTCTACGATCCGAAGGGTCAACGGGTCACCGACGCGCCCCCACGGCCAACAACGCCGAAGCTCGGAATGCGCGCGCTCGTCGATCGGCACCGCGATCTCGACGTTTCCGCGGAAACGAATCAGCCGCTGTGGGACGGCGATCCCGTGAACTACGCGTGGGTCATCGGAGACCTCGTGCGTCTGGATGGACTGCAGTAGGTCGGCGAAGGTCGCTTCGTCACCCCCGCGCCCCGCCAGCCAAGGGCAGCGCGGTCGAGCTCACGCGGATTCCTCGAGTAGCTCCGACGCCCGGCTGCGTTCCTCCCAAATAGCATCATTCGCGCGCTCGAAGCGCCCCTCGTCGTACGCGAGCCGTTCCAGCCCCTCGACGCGATCGTCGTCCTCGGCGCGCCGCTCGGCTCACGCGACGCGCTCACACGCCGCTCGCCGAACGCGCGCACGCAGCCGCGTCGCTCTATCACGCCGGCGGCGCTCCCCTGATCATCGCGAGCGGT
>JBGARE010000092.1:0-3539 GCA_044230415.1 Kofleriaceae bacterium | reverse complement strand
CAGGGGTTCGATCCCCCTAGGCTCCACCAGGAAACGAAGTCGCCGCGTAGAGATACGCGGCGGTTTTGTTTTCGGCGGTCAAAGCGAATCGTTCCCCAACTCTAGAGGTCGTGGGTCTTCACAACCGCTTGCCGTTGCCACGCGTTCTCCCACCGGAGCCTCACTCGAGGGATGCCGATGCGTTCTGGTAGACCGCGTTGCATTCTCGCGGCTCTAGGACCGAGATGCGGATCCTCTTCTTCGCGACGCTTCTCACTTGCTGCGGACCGCAGGAACGCGCCGATGCTCCGAGCACGTTTGTCACGGTGGCGGCGATCATGGACGCGGGGACCGACGCATCGCCGCCACCGCGTCCATTCGAGCTGATGCCATGCCGCGCGACCGTTCTCGGTCACACCTTTCGCGGCGCAGCCATCTTGTGCCTCGCGTTCCAAGCTGCGTCGATCACATCGATCGCGCTTGACGATCCAACGAGGCGCGTCGAGGCCGTGATAGCAATCAATACGCTCGTCGACCAAGCGTTGGAGCCCGCTGCGCGTCGCGGCTTTCCACCGAGCAGTATCCTGTATCGGGGACTGGTCGCACTCATGCTTGCCGGGCTCGAACGTCTTTCACCCAACAATCCTCACACGTCCTTTTTCGACGAGCTCGCGGACGAGCTCGCGCGCGATCTTGAGGCCGGATGGCTGCCGACCTACAAGCGCGAGACGTATCCCTGCGATCACGCACCGGCAGCATCAGCGCTCCGACTGCACTCGGTTCTACGTGGTTCCTCTTCCGAGGCGGCCGACCATCTCGCCAATCGTCTGCGGCGCGCGCTCGCAAAGGGATTTACAACAAGTACGGTCGACCACACAGAACGCGCATCTACCCTCGCGTTCACGGCTGCATTCCTGTTGGCCGGCGAACCCGAGCTCGCAGCGCGCTTCGTCGATCGCTTCGTTACCTTCTGTGATCGTGGGCTCGTCACCGCATGTCGCGAATGGCGAGCCCTGCATCCCGCTGACGCTGCCTCTGGCCCGATCGTCGCTGGTTACTCAGTGGGGGCGACGGCGCTAGGTCTGCCGGCAACGCGGTTGTTGCCCGCGTGGCATGACGCACTCGAGCGAACTGCGATCGCTACGGGCGCAAACACTCTCGACGAAGATCATCCGCTGGAGGCAGCGTTGTTTCGATTTGGCCAGACGGCGCGTACCTGGCGTTAAGTGGTAGCGAAACAGCTTCCGCGGAACCTCAAGCGGACGGAAGGGAATCGTCGAAGGCGAGCACGACGACAAGAAGCTTCGTGCCGAGGTGGTGGTCGTGAACTGCGGTGCTCTCGAGCTGTCGAATCTTTCGATGACGTTGAGGGCTCCTACCACCTACAAGCTGTCGTTGCGCAACGTTAGAATGACAAACACACCCGGCTACGGTCCGGGCATCACCTGTGCGCAGGGACTACTCGTTTCGACGGATCCTCACATCATCATCACGGCGTCGACCTGTCGCTGAGGCGTACGAAGCGCGCTGTCCTTAGTCGCGTTCGCGCGAAACGGGCTCGGTGTCGCGGCGGCTCCGCTCGCACTCACGTGAGAGAAGGCAGCGCCCGTGCTGGCAATCGTTCCCGATGATCCTCGTCGAAGATTTTGCAACGGGGAACGTTTCGCCTGCTCAACCTATCGAGATCCCAGGAAACGAAGTCGCCGCGTAGAGATACGCGGCGGTTTTGTTTTCGGCGTCGAAGCGAATCGTCCCCTGCAGTGGGAACGCCAATCGCGCGAACAACGTGGAACTTCGACGAAAGCTCTAGAGCGGCGTTCTGGATGTCGCGAGAATGTCGCCGTGAGCGAGCTCGACTTCGTCGTCGCGAAGAACCCCGACGCGGAGAGCAGTCTCAAGTATCTCGTGCGGCTTCCGATCGATGGAGGCTTGGTCCTCAAGGCGCGCGATACGTGGCCGACCACTGCGCGCGTCTACTGTCATCCGTACGGGGCAGCGTGGCCGGACGGCTTGGAGATCGTGGAGAAGGTGCCGGTCGTGTCATGTCGACATCGCGGTGCCGCGATCGACCTGGTTCTCGATCGCCCGCGACTCGACCGATCGCAGTTCGTGTTCACGCAGTCGCGCGGTCGCTCGATGATCTTCTGGCAGACGCGTTCGAGCGCGATGAAGGCGAACCCGGGCGGACGCGTGCCGCAACGGCGTGCACTCAGCGCAGGGTTCACGCTCCACGTGGACACGCGCGAGAAGTATGCGTTCCGGTTCGCGGGCCGAGACGTGTCCATCGTGCACGAGGCACTGCCCGCGGGCGACTATGGAGTTCGCGATGGAGATCGATGGCTCGCCGTTGTCGAGCGCAAGTCGATCGAGGACTTCATCGGATCGTTGTCGAATGGCAGCCTCGTGTTTCAGCTCGGCGCGCTCGCTGAACTGCCGCTTGCGGCCGTTGTCGTGGAAGGACGCTATCCGAAACTATTCGATGTTCCTCGCGTCAAGGAGGGATGGCTTCCGGATGTCCTCGCACGTCTGCAGATCCGGTATCGCGAGATCCCGATCGTGTTCGCGGACTCGCGAAAGTTCGCCGAGGAGTGGACGTTCCGATTCCTCGCGACCGCGCTCGCAGATCGCGCGGCACCCGTAGAGCCGGCATCGGATTCCTAGTTCCTCGTCGCCTCGTCGATGCCAACGAAGTACAATGGCATCCCGTGAACGCGCCGACACGATCTCTCGAAGAGCTTCGCGCGATGGTCGGCGCGCTCGATCCAGACTGTCTTGCCGCGGAGGGGGACGTCGATCGAACCCTGATCGCGATTGCGCTCGAGCGCTCGCCACTCGAGCGTGTGCGATTCGCGCAACAAATGCTCGAGACTCTCCTGAGGTTCCGCCGTGTCGAACCCACGGGTCTCTGAAACAGCAACGCTCGTTCGACTCCTGGTCGAGGCGAAGATCGAGTTCATCGTGGTCGGGATGTCTGCCGCCGTGTTCCTTGGCGTTCCGGCAACGACAATCGATCTCGACATCGTTCATCGACGGACGCCCGACAACATCGGCCGACTCGAAGGATTGCTCGCGAAGATCGGTGGCTTCTACCGTCACGACTTCGCGAATCGAAAGCTCGCGCCAACCACCGAAGCGTTGGCTGGTCGTGGTCACCAGAACCTGATGACCGATCACGGACCGCTCGATGTTCTCTGCGAGCTCGATGGTCTTGGCTACGAGGAGCTACTCCCTCGCTCGATCGTCGTGGCAGATGGCCCACTCTCGCTGCATGTGCTCGACCTCCCGACGCTGATCGAGGTCAAGACCAAGGCTGGCCGTCCGAAGGACAAGGTCGCCCTTCCCCTGTTACTCGCAACGCTCGACGAGCGACTTCGTCGCGGCGATGGCTAGGGATTCGACGCGGTTGGGGAATCGTTCCCAGCGATCCTCGACGAGGAATTCAACGGCGGGAACGAAACGGCATCTCAACCTAGCGAGATCGTTCGGCGCGTCGAAAATCGCACTCTAGAGGTCAGGGGTTCGATCCCCCTAGGCTCCACCAGGAAACGAAGTCGCCGCGT
>JBGARE010000091.1:0-4225 GCA_044230415.1 Kofleriaceae bacterium | reverse complement strand
CGTGGGGCGCGAGGAGAACGCGGTTCTGCTGCGCGCACACCATGTTCGCGACGAGCTCGATGCCGAACGTCTGCTCCGCGAACACGATCGCGATGTCTCGCGCGGCGAGGAAGTCCGCGAGCAAGCGCCGCGCGACTGCGAAGTAGCGCATCACGTACGTCGCCGGACGGTCGCGGAGGATGCGATCCATGAGGATCACGTTCGTGACGCGGAGCCCCGAGGCGGACTCGAGCGCGGCGAGCTCTGCGCGGTCGGTTTCGGTGACTGGAGTCTGCCACTCGGGGCCGGCCCGCGAGATGTCGAGGATGGCGTCGCTGGAGACGCCGTGATCGGCGAGCCAGCGCGCCCACAGATTGCTCGGAGAGATCCACGAGACCTCGTGACCCACAGCGACGAGCCGGGTCGCGATCCCGTGGAAGTAGATCGTCTTCTCGTAGTTCGTGACGAAGGCGACCTTCATGGAGAATCGCCGGAGCGAGGCTGCAAGGATATCATCGCGCGTACGTGCGATTGCCGGTCGACGTCCTCGGCGTACCGATCCTCCCGATCACCTGGGTCGAGTTGCGCGACGAGGTGCTGCGCCGGGTCGCTGCCCGAGAGCGTACGACCGTGATGTACGGCAACGTCCACGTGCTCAACGTGGCGCACGAGGTCCCTGCCCTCGCCGACGCGCTTCGCGCAGCCGACCTCGTCTACTGCGACGGTGAAGGCGTGCGGCTCGGTGCGCGGCTCCTCGGCGAGCGCCTCCCCGAGCGCATGACCGGCGCTGACTTCATCGACGATCTGTTCGCGCAACTCGCGGTTGCGAAGGCGCGCGTCGCGTGGATCGGCGGGGCCCCGGGCGTGACCTCGCGTGCACTCGTCCAGCTCGTCGAGCGGCACCCGGGTGTGGTCGCCTCGTTCGCGTACCACGGCTTCTTCGCCAAGGACGGTCTCGAGACCGACGCGGTGCTAGACCGGCTCGCCGCGGCGAAGCCCGACGTCGTCCTCGTCGGGATGGGCACCCCGATCCAGGAGCTCTGGGTCGCCCGGCACCGCGCGCGCATCGCGGCGCCCGTGGTGTGGTGCATCGGTGCCACCGCGGACTTCGTGACCGGCGTGCAACGTCGAGGTCCGCGCGCGCTGACCGGGAATCGGCTCGAGTGGCTCGCACGGCTGGCGAGCGATCCGCGGCGACTGTTCGGGCGCTACGTCGTCGGCAACCCGCTGTTCCTCGCACGCGTCGTGCGTGTACGCTGGTCACGTGCTCGCGGCGCGTAATCGTCCTGTTCGCGCGCTGATCCTCGCGCTCGATGCCGTGCTCGTCGTCGGCGCGATGGCGATGGCCGCAGGGCTCCACGCGGCGCTGCGCGGTCACCTCGCCGTCCTCAAGGATCCGCCGCGGTTCGAGGAATACGCGCTCCTCGTTTATTTGAGCGTGCCGCTGTGGCTCGTGATCGTCGCGCTTCTCGGCCTGCATCGCACGTTCGAGCGCATCTGGACCCGATGGGAGCTCGCGATCGATGTCGTGAAGCTCCACGTCGTCGGCTTCCTCGCGCTGTCGACCGTCGGCTTCCTCACACAGGCCACGATCAACCGCAGCCTTGTCGTGCTGTTTCACATCTGCTCGTGCCTTCTGTTCTACGCGGGCCACGGCGCGCTCGGCATGTGGCGGCGCTATCAGCATCGCGTCGGACAGGGCCGCACGCGTTTGCTCGTCGTCGGCGATGACTCGCCCGAGCTCCGGGACTTCCTCGCGACCACGACCGCCGATTCGCAGCCTCCGGTGCTCGTCGGGCAGATCGGCACGGCCGCGATCGACGGCGTCACGCACCTCGGCCCCGTCGACGCGATCGAGCGCGTACTTCACGACGAGGCGCTCGATCACGTGCTGTTCTTCCCGCCGTTCCATCGCCCGTCGGACGCCGGCGCCGCCCTCGCCGCGTGCGAGACCATCGGCGTCTCGGCGGAGTTCGCGATCGAGCTCGCACAACGGTCGCTCGCCCCTCCACGCGTGCTCGCGCTGTTCGGACGGCCGTTCGTATCGTTCGATCCGGCGCCGAAAGCACCCGAGCGCCTCGCGATCAAGCACGCGTTCGATTGGATCGTCGCGTTCTTCGGCGTCATCGTGCTCGCGCCGCTGTTCTTGCTCGTCTCGCTCGCGATCCTCGTCACGATGGGCGGTCCGGTGTTCTTCACGCAGCCGCGCGCGGGGCTCTACGGCCGCACGTTTCGCATGATCAAGTTCCGCACGATGGTCGCGGGCGCAGAGTCCAAGCAAGCCGCGCTCGCCGATCAAAACGAGATGACCGGCCCGGTGTTCAAGATCGCGAAGGATCCGCGCGTGACGCGATTGGGCTCGCTACTGCGCAAGACGTCGATCGACGAGCTGCCGCAGCTATTCAACGTGCTCCTCGGCCAGATGTCGCTCGTCGGTCCCCGTCCGCTGCCGATCAAAGAGCAGCAAGGTATCCGCGGATGGCATCGCCGCCGCCTGTCGATGAAGCCCGGCATCACGGGCATGTGGCAGGTGCGGGGCCGCAGCGACGTGGACTTCGAGGAGTGGATGCGTCTCGATCGCGAGTACGTCGACGATTGGTCGCTCCGCCTCGACCTCGCGATCCTCGCGAAGACCGTCCCCGCGGTGTTGTTCGGGCGTGGCGCGCGCTGATCACCACCAACGTCGTCGCATGCCGGCGAGCTCGATGCCGATCATCTCGTCGTAGAACGGCGCGACGCCGGGCGAGAACGGCACGCCGACATCGAGCCACAAGGTCCCCGTCGCGACACCGACCGGAGTTGCCTCGTAGTGTCCGGCTGCGAGATCGATCACGTCCCCATCGCCGAGCTCGATCTGATTCACGCGCACGCGACCGAGTCCGCGCCAGCGATAGTGACCGCTGACAACGAGCTCGATCATACGCGGAGCGCCGATGCGTTGCCCGGCGAGGCGAACGGCACCGGCATAGGGCAAGTACGTCGCGTCCCAGAACTCACGCACCTCGCGCGGAAAGCTCCGCATCCGGTGGGTCTCCACGAGGAACGCGATCGGGCGGTTCCGAAACTCCGCGATGAATGCCGGCGCAGCAGAAGGACTCTCGAAGCGTTGCGCGACGTGTTGCCCGAGATACACGAGCATCGGGTCTGGATCTGCGCGGCATACCATTCCGCCGTCGGGAAGAAATCCGCGAAGCGCGGCCGGAAACTGATCGATCGCCCCCAGCGAGACGCGCTGGATCTCTTGCGTATCGCGGAGTGTCTCGCGGCGATACAGCACCGCGACCACCAGCGTACCGAGGATGCATGCGATCGCGATCGGGATATGCGCACGCGGCAGCCACTCGCGGATGCCGCCCCACGCGAGCGCGATCGCTGTCACGGGGAAGATGCCCAGCGTGATCCAGAAGTACGGGAACGACGCTGTGTGGAACCGAGCCACGCCGACCCCCGCGGCCGCGACGATCAGCGACACGACGAGCGCTCTGCGCTCGGAGGAACGCACGCGGAACGCGCGCCACGTCGCGCCTATCGCGAGCACGAGCAACGCGATCATCGGATACACCGACGACGACATCGCGGCGTAGATCCGGAAGTGGAGCATCCGCCGGTACCACGCGAAGAGATCGGCTCCTTCGTCGAGGGACATCACGCGCGCGGGGACGAAGAACAGAGGAACGATCAGCTTGTAGGCCGCGAGCACGGCGACGCCGCCGAACACGAGCCCCGCGAGGCGCCGTACGTGAAGGCGGAGATCGACCGGCGCGCCGTCGATGAACACGTCACCGGCCGCGACCAGACCGACGAGCCCGCTGATGTAGATCGCCTTCTGCGAGAACAGGTAGCCGAGGGCGATGCATCCGCCGGCGGCGATCGACCAAGCCGCTCGTTGTCGTGACGCGAGCAGCGCCACGCCTCCCCACACGGCCGCGGCGATCGCGGGTTGATCGGTGCGCACGTGAAGCGACCAGCGAAGAAACAGCGGGACGCACGCGAACAGGAACACCGCACCGCCGGCCACCGCCGTCGCATGGTGCGTCCGGCGGATCGCGAGGCGCACGAATGCGAACAGGCCACCGAGCAGCGCGAACGTGAACAGCGACCACGCGACCCGCGCGGTGTGCATCATCCCCATCGTGTCGTGACAGCTGTCGACGAAGGGCAGCAGCACGATCACGCCGAGCCCCGGGCGCCCACCGGCTTGCAGCGTTCCCGAGAGAAGCGTCTTGTTCGCGCGATCGAATAGCGC
>JBGARE010000090.1:0-6156 GCA_044230415.1 Kofleriaceae bacterium | reverse complement strand
ACCTTGTCGTTACCGTCGATGCCGGCGGTGACGAGCGCGCTCGCGGTGACGAGCTTGAACACGCTCGCCGCGGGCGCCCACACATCGGTCGCGAGGCGCCAATCGTAGCTGCCTTCCTTGGATCCCGTTTCCTCGTCGCTGCGGCGGCCCGCGAGCGCGAGGATGCGGCCGTCCGTCGACATCACGACGATCGCGCCTTTGGGAGCGCGTGCTTGCTCGAGGAGCTTCTCGGCGAGCGGCTGCAGATCGGGATCGAGGGTGAGCGTGGCAATACGACCATCGGCGAGCGGCGCCTCGTAGACATCGCCGTTCTTCTTGATGTGGTCGAGATCGATCAGCGAGCCGAGCGGCGCGGGCGCGGCGGGCGCGGCGGCCTTGGGGCGCTCGCCGTTCGTGGTTGGAAGCGGGAGGGCCTTCGGTCGCGAATCGGCGAGGCCCTCGAACGTCGCGATCTCCTCGGGCGTCGCCTTGGACTCGGCGCGATCTACGTGGAGCTCGTCGCCACCGATCTCGGCGGCGGGCGGGTTGTGATCGTCGCCCGCGAACAGCGCTGCGCTGCCCGCGACCACCATCGCACCCGCGAGGAGCACGATGCCTTTTCGGCTCTTCGCTGCGCGGACCACCTCCTTGGACATAGCCGCATCTCCGCGCGGGCACAAGAATGTTTCGTCAGTTCGGGGTAGGGTCCGGCGCATGAACCAGCTCACGTTCGACGCCACCGCGTTGACCGCATCTGGAATCGGGGCCGCAGGGCCCGACGCACAGGCGATTGCAGCGATGGCAGAGCCCGCGCGACGCGCCCTCGAAACCACGCAAGGCCGGCGTGCCAACGGCGAGATCGGCTTCCTCGATCTGCCCGAGGATCGCGCGACCGCGCGGTCATGCATGGAGTTCTCGCGCGGCGTCGATCCGATGATCGACACCGTCGTCGTCCTCGGCATCGGCGGATCGAGCCTCGGACCACGCGCGCTGTACTCCGCGCTCGCGCGTCCCTACGATCAGCTCGTCGCGCGCGGTCACGGCATGCCGCGCCGCTTGTTCTTCCCCGACAACATCGATCCGGTGACGTTCGCGGGGCTGCTCGAGCGGCTCCCGCTCGATCGGACGCTGTGGAACGTGGTCACCAAGTCGGGCGGCACCGCCGAGACGGCCGCGCAGTTCCTCGTCGTCGCGGAGCGGCTCGAGAAGCAGCTCGGCGCCGACGGCGCGAAGCGGCGCTTGGTCGCGACGACGGATCCGAAGAAGGGCGCGCTGCGCGCCACGGCGATCGAGCGCGGCTACACGGCGTTCGATGTTCCACCGTCGGTGGGTGGACGGTTCAGCGTGCTGTCGCCGGTGGGCCTGCTCCCCGCGGCGCTCGCGGGCCTCGATGTCACGGGGCTCCTCGACGGCGCGGCGCGCATGCGTGATCGCGCGCTCGTCCCCGAGCTCGGCAAGAACCCGGCGCTCCTCCTCGCGTCGCTCTTGCACCATCACCACGTCGTCCGCGGCCGGCCGATCCACGTGATGATGTCGTACGTCGACGGGCTGTTCGACATCGCCGATTGGTTCCGCCAGCTGTGGGCCGAGAGCCTCGGCAAGAACGGGCAGGGGCCCACGCCGGTCGCGGCGCGCGGCGCGACCGATCAGCACAGCCAGCTCCAGCTCTACGCCGAGGGCGGCGACGACAAGACGTATTTGATGCTGTCCGCGAAGAAGCGCGGCACCGAGATCCAGATCCCCGACGGCGCTCTGACGAAGAGCCAGAGCGAGTACGCGTACCTCGCGGGTCACGGCATGGGCGAGCTCCTCGATGCCGAGCTCGTCGGTACGACGTCGTCGCTCGTGAAGCGCAAGCGTCCGGTCGGTCAGCTCCGCCTCGCGCAGGTGTCGAGCGAAGCCGTCGGCGAGTTGCTCATGCTGCTCGAAGCCGCGACCGCGCTCGCGGGTCCGCTCTACGGAGTCGATCCCTTCGATCAGCCCGGCGTCGAAGAAGCGAAGCGTCTTGCCTTTGCAGCGCTCGGTCGCCCGGGCTACGAACAACTCGCGGCGGAGATGGCAAACGCGCCCGGCCCCGACCCGACGTATGTCCTCTAAGCTCGTACTCGCGCTCGTCCTCGTACTCGATCTGATCGGGTGTGGCGGCAGCACCAAGCGTACGACCACGCGTGTCATCCCGACACCGTCGGTACAGGTCGGCCAGTGCGGCGAGCCCGGACGCGACGGCGTGATGGGCGGCAGCCCGAAGGTCGATCGCGCGGATCGCGATCTCGACGGGGACAGCGTCGTCGAGAACATCGTGGTCGACCGCGGCATGTGTACGTCCGACGGCAACTGCTACTGGAACGTGTTTCGCTCACCGCGCGAAGGCAGCTCCGAGTGCTCGCGCTACGTCGGTACGTTCGCCGGCGCCGCGCTCGAACCGCTCGCCGACAAAGGCGAAGACAACATGCGCGATGTACGCGGCTACTGGAACCTACAAGGGGGCAGGTTGCTCCTGCAGTCGTATCGCTTCGTTCGCGGTGGCTACCAGCTCACGGACGCCCTGCTGTGCAAGCGTGCAGCGGACGATCGCCTCGAGTGTGCCGAGGATCAGTGACGAAGAGAACGAGCCCGAAACGGCATAAACCCGCGGTTTCTGTTACGATCGTTTCTCGGTGAGCGATACCGGCCGGAACAAGACCGTCGTCACCGCGATCTCCAAGATCAGCGATCGACCGGTGGCCAAAGAGGCCTGCCTGGTCGTGATCTACGGCCTCGAGCTCGGCAAGAAGTTCAACTTGAACCGGCCGCAGATCATCATCGGCCGCTCGTCGAAGGCCGACATCCAGATCGATCAGGAAGCGGTCTCCCGCAACCACTGCAAGATCATCAACACCGGTAACGCGATCATGCTGCGCGACATGGGGTCGACCAACGGCACCTACGTCAACGACGAGATGATCGACGAGTACGTGCTCCGCGACGGTGACTTCATCAAGGTCGGTCGCTGCATCTTCAAGTTCCTCAGCGGCAACAACATCGAGAACGCGTACCACGAGGAGATCTATCGCCTCACCACGGTCGATGGACTCACGCAGGTGTTCAACCGCCGCTACTTCGTCGAGACGCTCGAGCGAGAGATCGGGCGCGCGCTGCGCTATCGCCGCGACCTGTCCTTAATAATGTTCGATATCGATCGCTTCAAAGGCGTCAACGACAGCTTCGGCCACCTCGCGGGTGACCACGTGCTCAAGCACCTCGCCTCGGTGATCAAGACGCGCATCCGGCGCGAAGACGTCCTCGCGCGCTACGGCGGCGAGGAGTTCGCGATCGTGTTGCCCGAAATCGATCACTACAACGCGATGCAGTTCGCCGAGAAGATCCGGAAGCTCGTCGAGGCGGCCGAGTTCAAGTTCGAGGACGCGGTGATTCCGGTGACGGTCTCGATCGGCGTGGCCGCGTTGCGCGGCGAGATCGAGGACGCGCTCGAGTTCATCAAGCAGGCGGACACGCATCTGTTCGCGGCCAAAGAAGGCGGGCGTAACCAGGTCAAGGGCTGACGTGGCGGCTCGTACGCGTCAGGAATCCGATCCGCCCGAGGATCCGCACCGCGAGCTCCGCGAGAAGAAGCGCGTCCTCGCCGCGCTCGTCGTCCACGATCTCCGCTCGCCGCTGTCCGCGATTCACGGCTACCTGAACCTCATCCGCGAAGAGGTCACCAACGACAAGCCGGCCAAGGAGCAGACGCTGCTGTACCTCGACGACGCGATGACGCTCGTCAACAAGGCGCTCGGCCTCGTCGCCACGATCCTCGATGTCGACGAGCTCGAGGACGGCATCCTCCGCGCGCAGCTCGCGCCGTTCCGGATCATCGAGCTGATCGAGCGCGCCCGCGCGGGCAACCGCGCGCAGTTCGAGGTGCGCGATCTGACCGTCGAGGTCGATGTCGATCCGGACATGGTCGTGCGCCTCGATCGCGATCTGTTCTCGCGCATCGTCGAGAACCTGATCGACAACTCCGCGCGCTACGCACCGCGCGGTGGTCGCGTGGCGATCGCGGTTCGCCGCGACGACCAGGGCGTCGAGATCGCGATCGGCAATACCGGCGTCCCCGTGCCCGAGTCCGAGCGCGAGCGCATCTTCGGTCGCTACTTCCAGGTCGAGGCGCGCCGCGCCGCCGCGCGCGCGAACCGCGGCCTCGGCCTCTACTTCTGCAAGCTCGCCGCCGAGGCGCACGGCGGAACCATCCACGTCGAGCAACGCGGCGACCTCGGGGCCGTGTTCGTGGTTCGCATCCCCGAATAGAAGTACCCTGGCCGCGCATGGAGTGGGCACCGTTGCTTCTCTCGCTCGAGGTGGCTGGCCTCTCCATGATGCTCTCGCTCGTCGCGGGCACGGGCCTCGCGCTGCTCCTCGGCTGGAAGCGGATGCCCGCGCGCGACTTCTTTTACGCGCTCGTGTGCGCGCCGCTCGTGCTGCCGCCCACGGTGCTCGGCTACTACCTGCTCGTCGCGCTCGGCTCGAACAGCGTCATCGGCCGCGCGTGGCACAGCATCACCGGCGGCACGATCGTGTTCTCGTTCACCGGCGCGGTCATCGCCGCGGCCGTGGGCTCGTTGCCGCTCGTCGTGCGGTCCGCGCGCATCGGTCTCGAGGCCGTCGACCCGAACCTCGAGAATGCCGCGCGCACGCTCGGCGCGTCACCCGCACGCGTGCTCGTCACCGTGGTCCTCCCGCTCGCCACGCCCGCGATCCTCGCCGGCGCGATGCTCGCGTTCGCGCGCGCCCTCGGCGACTACGGAATCACCCAGATGGTCGCAGGCCAGATGATCGACGGCACCGAGACCGCGTCGATCCACGTGATGAACGCGCTCTACGGAGGCCGCGAGATCGACGCGCGCAACATGGCGATCGTCACCACCATCGTCGGCGTCGCGCTCCTCTACATCGCCAATCGCCTCGCGAAGCGATTCTCGGGAACACACGTCTGATGACCGACCTCGTCGCGTCGATGCGTCTCCCGCGCGGCGAGCTCACCATCGACGTCGAGCTCGTGTGCAAGCCCGGCATCACCTGCATCATGGGCCCGTCGGGTGCGGGCAAGTCGACGATCCTCGGAGTGCTCGCCGGTCTCGTCTCGCCCACGGTTGGCAAGATCGTCCTCGGCGACACCACCTGGCTCGATCGCGAGAAGAACATCGACGTCCCGGTCCACCACCGTCGCCTCTCGTACATGTTCCAGAACCTCGCGCTGTTCCCGCACATGACCGCGCGCCAGAACGTCGAGTACGGAATGCACGACATCCCGCGCGAGGCGCGCACGCCCAAGGCCCTCGAGCTGCTCGCGCACGTCGGCGTCAAGCACCTCGCGAATCGGCGCCCGCGCACGTTCTCCGGCGGCGAAGCGCAGCGCGTGGCGCTCGCGCGCGCGATCGCGCGGCGCCCGAAGCTCTTGCTGCTCGACGAGCCGTTCAGCGCGCTCGATCGCGAGCTGCGCTCCCAGCTCGTGACGCTCGTGCGCGAGTTCGTGGCGGAGCTCCAAGTGCCGCTCGTCCACGTGACGCACTCGCTGTCCGAAGCGCGGACGATGGCGGATCACGTGGTGGTGATCGACAAGGGGAAGCTCGTGCGGCAAGGGAGCGCCGCCGAGGTGCTTGTCGACGACGTCGACTGACGTGTGGCGCTAGCTCCCGTGTTGCCGCCAAGGCGCCGTTTCGGGTCGACCGCGACGGCGGAGGTCGCCTCCAAGGCGCCATTTCGGATTTGCCGCCAAGGCGCCATTTCGGATTTGCCGCCAAGGCGCCATGGCGCCAAGGACCTATCGAGGCCCGTCTCGATCGTTTCGGAGACAGCGCAGCTCTCCACGAAGCTTCCCGTCGAAGTTTCACGTGCCCGCGGGTCGAAGGTCATCGGGAGGCGATGACTTCTCGCACGATAAGGTGCAGCGCGGGCGCACGCGGGTGCAGCGCGGGTGAAGCGCGGACACATGGGTGACGTGCAGACCGGGCACATGGGTGACGTGCAGAGTGACGTCTTACCCGAGACGGAAGTTCAGACTGGGGACGGACGACCAAGCGCGGAGTCCAGTGAGGCGATCACCGACTACAACAAAACGATGTATCGCGCGAGAAGGTCATCGCCTCCCGATGACCTTCGACCCATCGCCACGCGAGTCATCGACGGGAATGCTCGTGG
>JBGARE010000008.1:0-282806 GCA_044230415.1 Kofleriaceae bacterium | reverse complement strand
ATTTGGCGCATCGTGTCGCTGCCGTCGACGCTGGGACCGCGGGCGCTTGGCTTCCGCCCTTAGGCGCCGGGGTCGCCGGGCGCATCGGCCGCTTCCCCGGCGAGGTTCTGGCCGACCTTGCGGAGAAGGCGGCGGAGATCGTCGATCTCGGCGACGAGCGCGCCGTCGTCGCGCAGCGTCGGGCGCACGAGGCGCGCGAGCGCGGCCTTGCGAGCGAGCTCGCTATCTGCACCGAGGTGCCCCGCGGGAACGACGAGCGCACCGCGCCTGAGCACGAACATCTCGCCGCGCGTCTGGCCCGGCGACGACAGCGTGAGCACGCCGCTCGCGGATTGTCGCCCGAGGCGATAGAGCAGTCGCACGAGCTCTCCACGCGAGAGCCTGCGACGAATGGGTTGCGCGTCGTGAGCGCGCAAATGACTCGGTCCCTCCGGCACGAAACCACCTTCGGCTTCGTGAGAGGCGTGGGCAATTTTTCAGCCCGTCGTGACGTCGCGCGCGCTTATGGATGCGCGCGCGATCTCACATGAAGCCGGCTTTGCGGCGCTCGACGATGAATTCGGTGACGGTGTTGCGGACGTCTTCACGGAACGTGACGAGTCCAGCAGCGATCTCGCGGAGCGCGGTGACAGCGGGCTTGTTGTCGCAATCGACTCCCGCCGACGCGCCACGAGAGAGCTGCCGTGCGCGCTCGGCTGCAAGGACGACAAGAGCGAACCGATTGGGGACCTTGTCCAAGCAGTCTTCGACGGTAACGCGGGCCATGGACCGCGGAACTTACTCGGTTGTTGCACCATGTCAAGCTGCCTTGCCAGCAGGGTACGACTCCTCTACCTTAGATGGTGCGGGTCGACTCATCGGCAAATGAGCGAAATCCGCGGATTAACTTATGCCTGTTCGTCCGATTCCAACATCGGCCGCCCCCGGCCGTGGACCCGCGCGTATCGATCTCGACTGGGATGCACTCGAGATCGCGGTCGAGCGCAACTCGCCGGATACCGACAGCTACCTGGACCTGACCACCGGTCGCGTCCTGACGATCACGACCGGTGATCCGGAGGCCGCGATCAACCGCCAGTCGGTCAGCGAGAACATCCGCAACTTCCTGCGCGTCGAGCCCGCGTCGAGCCGCGAGCAGTATCGCTGGATGGAGAAGTTCGTCGGCTCGGTCGTCGACGAAGCGCTGCGCGAGCGACTGATCATCTCGATCGACGGCAAGGGCGCGTTCCGGCGGTTCAAGGACGTGCTCCTCGCCTATCCCGCGGAGCGCGAGCGCTGGTTCTCGTATCGCGCGGACCTGCTCCACTGGCATATCCAGAACTGGCTCGAGTCGCACGAGATCCAGCCGACGAACGATCCACCGTGGGGCGCGGTCGCGGCGCCGCAGGAGCTCCCCGCCGTCGGTCGTCCCGTCGTCCATGGCACCGAAGCACCCGGCGAAGCGCTTCGCCGTCAGGCGCGCGATCTGATCGAGACGATCCCCGCGATCGAGCTGCCCACCGCGATCGCGTTCCTCGAGTTCTTGAAGCAGCGATCGAACGACGCGCTGTCGAAAGCCGACGAACGAGATGTCGAGCGCGACGTCGAGCACGACGCGGTTGCCGACGAGCCGTCGTGACGGTTTCGATCGAGCAGCTGATCACGAAGCTCGTACACGACGCGCCGGTCCTCGATGGCCGTACCGTCGACGATCTCGTCACGGCGCTGCGTCGCGACGCGCGACCGCTCGCGCGATCGATCGCGAAGGTCGTCGAGCTCGTCGGCGAGCAGCTGATCGATCCGGGCATCGCACTCCCTGCCCTCGCGATGGCGTGCCACACGCTGTGCGACGCGCGGCTCGGTGATCGCGAGCGCGAAGCCGCGCGGTTCGAGATCGAGACGCTGATGCCGCTGCCCGATCACGGCGGCGCCGCGCCACCGAAGTTCGTCATCCCCGACGTGCCGGTGACGCGACTCGGCCTCAAGAAGAAGACGTCGAAGACGTCGAACTAGCTGCGTGCCACGTGCACGATCAACCTTAACTGAGCGGCATTGGAACTAGCTGCGAACGCAGATCGCGTACTTCAGGTAATTCCCCTCGGGGAATCCCGGGATCGTCGGGAAGTCCGGGGGCAGCGAGCGGCGGTCGATGATCTGGAGCTGCGTCTTCGCCATGTTCGCGCCGTCGGCGAGCGCGAGCTCGAAGTCCTGCGACGACATCTTGTGCGTCGACGAAGCGCACGCGAGAAGACCGCCCGGCACGAGCACGTCGAGGCTCGCGGCGATCAGCTCCGCGTAGTCGCGCACCGCGCTCCACGGCTTGCCGCCGCGCGCAGCGGCGCTCGCGAAGGCGGGCGGATCGAGGACGACGAGATCGAACGTGCGGCCGCGCTCGACGAAACGCGCGAGCACTTTGAACACGTCGCCGACGATGTGCTCGGGCTTCTCGGGATCGAAGCCCGAGGCCGCGAAGTTCTTTCGCGCGCGCGCGTGCGCCTTCGCGGCGACGTCGACGGCGCAGACCTCGGCGGCGCCACCGGCGTGCGCGTAGACGCTGATCGCGCCGGTGTACGAGAACAGGTTGAGCACGCGGCGACCGTGCGCCCAGCGCCGCACGGCTCGGCGGCCCTCGCGAAGATCCGCGAACAGTCCCGTCGAGAGCGGCGCCGTCACGTCGACGACGAACCTCAGATCGTCCTCGATGACTTCGAGCTCGACCGGCGCCGCGACGCCGCGCACGAGGTCCGCACCGGCTTGGCGCGGCGCTTCGCCGCCGAGCGAGCGGTACCGGCGCTGCTCGTAGATCGCCTTGGGCGCGAGCCTCGCTTCGAGCGCCTTGTAGAGATCCTCGCGCAGTCGGTCGACGGCCGAGGTGAACAGCTGCACGACGAGATAGTCCGCGTAGCGATCGACGACGATGCCCGGGAGACCGTCGGCCTCGCCGTTGACCAGGCGAACGTTCTGCAGCGTGCCGAGATCGAGCAAGCGCTCGCGCAGCGCGATCGCGGCCCCGACGCGCTCGGCGATCAGCGCCCCGTCGATCGCGCGGTCGGGATTGCGCGTGAAGATGCGCAGCGCGATCACGGAGTCCGAGTCGTAGAGCCCGCGCCCGACGAACTCGCCGTCGTCGTCGACGACATCGATCGCCGTCCCCGGCTCGGGGGAGATCGAGCGGGCCATCGCCTCGCGGTAGACCCAGGGATGCCCGGCGCGGACGCGGTGCGCGATATCCACGGGTAGCCGGACCGTGTTCTTGCGAACGATCGGTGCGCCACGCATCGGTCGACGACCGGGACCTCGTGCCATCGCGCCGATTTATGCGTCTGTACGCGCAGATCGTGCAAGCGATCGCCCCGTGTGTTTTCAGGTGGACAGGTAGAGATCAGGTGGGTAGTGTCCGCGCCGTCCGCACTATGAATATGTCTCGTCAAGTGTCTGCGCCTGCCACGCTGGAGCCCGTTCGGTTCGGTGAGTTCCTTCGCGATCGTCACCTCATCAGCGACGAGCAATGGCTCGCCGCCCTGGCCCAGCACTGGAGCGAGCCTCTCGACGGCGGACGCCGCCGTCGCCTGATCGGAAGCACGATCATCGAGAGCGGCTTCCTCCCTGCCGAGGTGGTCGAGGCCGAGGCTCGGATTTTCCACGACGATCTCGAGGTCGTCGAGGTGGTCCCCCGGACCGAAAAGACCACGATTCCGGTCGTCCCAGTTCAAGTCACTGTTCGCGCGTAGCGTTTCTCCGGGCGTGGGGGCCCAGATCGCTGCTAGAGTCCGTTTCCGCTACCGATCGTGAGGTCGGAAGCCTGTCGGGAGACACATGATGGCTGTCGATTCGAAGCAGAACGGTACCAACGGAACGAATGGCACTGCGACCAACGGGGCGCGGTCCAAAGGCAATCGCAAGCGTCCATCGTCGTTGATGGCGCACGCATCCGCGTTGCCAACCGTCGAGCACTCGCTCGAAGAATTCATCGCGAAGGCCAACCAGACGCTCGTCGACGTGAGCAGCTGGGGCAACGCTGACGCGGAAGCCAAGGCCGCCGAAGAAGCTCGTCGGCAGCAAGACGCGCTTCGCATGAAGGCCGCCGAAACGCAGATGCGCGAGGGCGAGCAGCGAGAGATCTCGTTGCGCCGCCAGCTCGATGGTCTGCAGGGCAAGCTCGCCGAGGCAGAGGCGCGGGCCGCCGTCGCGTCGACCACCGCCGGAAGCGCCGCGAACGACGCCGCGCTCCAAGCGCTGCGCGAGCAGATCGAGATGGCCGAGGCCCAGCGCAAGGCGGCCGAGCTCGAGAAGCAGCAGCTCGCGAAGGCGCTCAAGGATGCCAAGGAAGAAGTCGCGGTCGTCCGCGCGACGACGTCGATGCCCGCCGTGTCGGTGCCCGTCGAAGTCGACAACTCCGAAGCGCTCGAGCGCATCCGCATCGCCGAGGCGAAGGCCGCAAAGGCGCTCGCCGCCGCGAAGGCCGCGCAAGCAGGTCTCACGGTCTCCGACGCGGATCTCGCCGCGATCGAGAGTGGCCTCGTCGTCCCCGCGGCACCGTCCAAGGGCGGCGCTCCGTGGGCACTGATCGCGATCGCGTTCATCGGTGGCCTCGGCATCATGTTCGCGGTGTGGAAGCTCGTCCTCAGCAAGGACGAAGCGAAGCCGGCCCCGAGCCAGCCCGCGCAGGTGCAGCCTGCCGCCGCGCCCGAGACCAACACGCAGCCTGCCGCCGCCGCTCCAGCCGCCGCCGCGCCGACCGAGGCCGCGAAGCCGACGGTTACCCCGATCGAGGAGCCCGCGGCCGCAAAGCCGACGGTCGAGCCGATCGAAGAGCCCGCTGCGGTGGAAGAGCCCAAGGCGGCTGCGGTCAAAGAAGAGCCCAAGGCCGCCGCCGTGATGGAAGAGCCCAAGGCTGCCGCGAAGGAAGAGCCCAAGAAGGTCGAGACCAAGGCCGAGCCCAAGAAGGCCGTCACCAAGGCCACGCCGAAGAAGGAGCCGGCTCCCAAGAAAGAGGCTCCGAAGAAGGCGTCCAAGTCGGCCGTCGTCGACCCGTTCGGCGAGACGCCCGCACCGAAGAAGGCGGCTCCCAAGAAGGAGACCAAGCCCGCGAGCGGTGGCGGCATCGTCGACCCGTTCTGAGGCAGCCCCCTCGATCGCTTTAGCGTCGGGGACTTGAGACGCCGGGTGAGAGATCATCCGGCGTTTCGTGCATTTCGGTGCACTCGGAACGCGTGCAATCAGTCATTGCATCCTCGGGTCGTCGTGGGATAAGTACCCGCTGTTGCATCGGTCCTGGGGACCTTGCAGCGTCGGAGGTCATGGTGATTCGTTCCATCTTTGCTATCGCGATCGCGGTCGCCGTCATCGCTCCATCCGCCTATGCGCAGGCACCAACACCCGCGCAGATGGAGAAAGCCAAGAAGGCGTTCGGCGAAGGCAAGAAGGCCTTCGATGCGGGTGACTTCCCCGAGGCGATCCAGAAGTTCAAAGAGTCGTACAACCTCTCGAAGAATCCGAAGCTGCTCTACAACGTCGCGATCGCGAACGAGAGCGCAGGCCAGGATGACATCGCGCTGTTCTACTACCGCAAGTTCCTCACGGACGCGGCACCGGACGACGCGCAGCGCCCCGACGCCGAGACGCGCAAGAAAGCGCTCGAGCTGAAGTTCGGTGGTGGTGGAACCACGACCACGACGACTCCACCCGCCGGTGGAACCACGACGACGACTCCGCCGACGGGTGGAACCACCGACGGTGGAACCACCACGACGGTGACGCCGCCGCCCGTGAAGAAGGGCCCCGTGAAGTGCAAGCCGCCGGGCAGCTACGTCGCGGAGGACTTCAAGCACCAGATCGTCGACGTCGCGCCGCCGAAGAAGACGCTCGACATCACCGCCGCCGTCCCCGAGGACTCGTGCTTCGTCGTGACGCTCTACTTCCGCACCGCCGGCGAGAGCAAGTTCACCGCGAAGGTGATGAAGGCTCGCTACAACGATCTCGTCGGCCGCGTTCCTCCCGCGAAGATGCTCGGCGACTCGATGCAGTACTACATCGAGGTCAAGGACTCCGCGGGCACGGTCGTCACGCGCTCGGGCAAGTCGACGAGCCCGAACCTCGTCGAGCTGCAAGCCGGCGCACCGGAGCGCTACTTCCCGGACTTCTCCGAAGAGGGTGAAGTCGCGACGCCGAGCACCGCGCAGACCACCGCGACGGACACCGAAGAGGATCCGCTCAACAAGAACAAGAAGAAGCAGATCGTCGACGAAGAAGGCGGTGGTGGCATCACCGTGAATCCGCAGGAGACGCCGGGCAGCGGCTTCCGCGACGTCGGCTCGTCGAAGTTCAAGTACGCGAAGTGGGGCACCACGATCGGCGCCGCCGCGTTCCTCGGCCTGGGCGTCGCGATGTACATCTCGGCGGGTCAGCAGGCGACCGCGCTCGAGAACGACGCGCACGACACCAAGTGCGGCGCGCCGCCGTGCTTCGCCTACGACAACTACGCGAACGACGTCTACAACGCGGGCCAGCGTAACCAGACGATCTCGCGCGTCGGCTTCGCCGTGGGCGGTGTCGTCGCGGTGGTCGCCGGCTACTTCTGGTACCGCGAGATCACCGCGAAGAAGCGCGGCGAGAATCGCATGACGGCCAAGGCGTCGCCCGAGAAGACGTCGCTCTCCACCCTCCAGATCGCGCCCGCGTTGCCTGCGGGCGGCGAAGGCTTCACGGGCTTCTCGGCCGGACTCCAGTTTTAAGGATCGATCATGCGTAGCCTACTGCTTTCAGGTTTCGGTCTCTCGCTCGTGGTCGGTTGCTCGCCGTTCGATCCAGATCTCGGCGGCGTTCCCTACAAGTGTGGTCCCGCTGGAACCGAGCCTCGGTGCCCGGAGAACTACACGTGCCAGACCGTCGGCACGAGCGAGGTCTGCGTGTCGAACGAAGGCCCCGGTCCCGACGGCATGGTCAGCGGCTTCCAGTGCGCCGATGACTCGCTCCTCGAGGGCACCTCGAAGAACGACACGATCCAGAACGCGTACGCGACGCCGGTCGCGCAGCAGCGCAACGACATCTCGTTCGCGGGTGTCGCGATCTGTCCCGAAGGCGACAAGGACAACTACCTGATCGTCACGACCGTCGCGAACTCGAACATCGAGGTCATCACGTCGTGGGACTCGGGCATGCCCGTGTCGGTCTCGATCCTCAACGCGGGCGGAACGTCGATCAACAACGGCACCGCGAACGGCGAGAACATGCTCCGCGCCTACGCTGCGAACGTTCCGGTCGGCTCGTACTACGCGAACGCGTATGCGGCTGCGAACGCGAAGAACAACTACCGCATCTCGATCAAAGTCACGACGCAGTAGGCGTTCGGCGCCGCCTGATCAGGCGGCGTAACCCGAAGGGCTGGAGGCGTGACCGCGCGAGGGGCGCGAAGCGACCACGTGTTCGGAGAACACGTCACGCTGCAAACTTGATCGCCCACCGCTTCGCTTCGGCGGCGAGCTCGGTGTCGTTCTTCACGACCTGCCAGAGCTTGACCAGCGCCAGCTCCGCCCCGGAGCGGTCGCCTCGGTCCCAGCACGCGCGTAGCTCCACGCGCAACAGAGCGATCTCCTTGGCCTCGGCGTAGCTCATCGGAATCCTCCTCAGTCGTTCGTCCACGGTCACCTTCAGGTCATCGATCCGTGACCGCAAGTTTTCGACGGAGTCGGCCGATACATATTCCCGGTAGGGATGTGCTGTGATCGTTCTCTCCTACACGTCGGTAGGCGGCTACCCCATCGCGCTCCCGCGCTAGGTTTGACGCATGGGTGGATTGCACGGTACCGTTGCGAAACCGCTGTTGTTTTTTCCCGGGGAGACTGAATGAGCCGTATTGGCGAGCTTCTGGTTCGCGAGAAGATGCTCTCGCTCCAGCAGCTACAACAGGCGCAAGAAGAGGCCAAGCGTACAGGCAAGCGCCTGGGCGCAACTCTGTCGCGTCTGGGTTACGTCAAAGACCAAGACCTCACCCAGTTCGTCGCGAAGCAGTACAGCCTTCCGTCGATCAACCTGGGCGAGATCGAGATCGAAGCGAGCGTGCTGAAGCTCGTCCCACGCGAGATTTGCGAGAAGCACCAGGTCATCCCGGTGCGGCGCAACGGGCCGACGCTCATCGTCGCGATGGCCGACCCGTCGAACATCTACGCGATCGACGAGCTGAAGTTCCTCACCCAGTACAACATCGAGCCCGTCGTCGCGTCGGAGGGCGCGCTCGAAGCAGCGCTCTCGCGCTACTACGACAAGGGACCCGACCTCGACCAGATGATGGGCGAGTTCGACGTCGACAACGTCGACTACGCCGCGGTCAGCGACGAGAGCGTCAACGTCGTCGATCTCGAGAACATGGCCGGCGAAGCGCCGGTCGTGAAGTTGTGCAACGCCATCTTGCTCAGCGCGATCAAGAAGAAGGCGTCGGATATCCACGTCGAGCCGTACGAGAAGAGCTTCCGCGTGCGGTTCCGCATCGATGGCATCTTGCAGGAAGAGATGCGCCCGCCGATCAAGCTGCGCAACGCGATCACCTCGCGTCTCAAGATCATGGCGTCGCTCGACATCGCCGAGCGTCGTCTGCCGCAGGACGGACGCATCAAGCTGAAGATCGGCGGGAACCGCGAGATGGACTTCCGCGTCAGCGTGCTGCCCACGCTGTATGGCGAGAAGATCGTCATGCGTCTCCTCGACAAGAGCACGCTGCAGCTCGACATGACGAAGCTCGGCTTCGACATCAAGCCGCTCGAGGACTTCAAGTACGCGATCAAGAAGCCCTACGGCATGGTGCTCGTGACCGGCCCGACCGGCTCCGGCAAGACGACCACGCTGTACTCGGCGATGTCCGAGCTCAATACAATCGACCGCAACATCTCTACAGCCGAGGATCCGGTCGAGTTCAACCTGCACGGGATCAACCAGGTGCAGATGCACGAGGACATCGGGCTCAACTTCGCGACGTGCTTGCGCGCGTTCTTGCGACAGGACCCGAACATCATCATGGTCGGCGAGATCCGCGATTTCGAGACGGCCGAGATCGGCGTCAAGGCCGCGCTCACGGGCCACCTCGTGCTGTCGACGTTGCACACGAACGACGCCCCATCGACGGTGTCGCGCCTCCTGAACATGGGCATCGAGCCGTTCCTCGTGACGGCGTCCGTGAACCTCGTGCTCGCCCAGCGCCTCGCGCGCCGCATCTGTCAGGACTGCAAGATCCCCGACGAGAAGCACCCGGAGGCCCTCGCGAAGATGGGCATGAAGGAGGACGACATCCGCACCGCGAAGATCATGAAGGGTCGCGGCTGTCAGACGTGCAACCAGACCGGCTACAAGGGCCGCGTCGCGCTCTACGAGGTCATGCCGTTCACGGATCCGCTCAAGGATCTCGTGCTGCAAGGCGCGTCCGCGGCGGAGATCAAGACGGAGATGATCCGCGGCGGCGTCCAGAGTTTGCGCATGGCGGGAATCGCGAAGATCCTCGAAGGCGTGACGACCCCGGAAGAAATCCTGCGCACCACGGTGGACGACTAGTGGCGCTCAGCCTCCAAGCCTTGCTCAAGGCGATGACGGACAAGGGGGCCTCGGACCTTCACATCACCGCCGGATCACCGCCGCGTCTGCGCATCGACGGCGATCTCGTGAAGCTCCAGACCGAGCCGCTCACGCCGGTCGATACGAAGACGCTCTGCTACTCGGTGATGAACGACGCGCAGAAGCTGCGGTTCGAGGAAGACCTCGAGATCGACTTCTCGTTCGGCATCCGCAACATGGCTCGCTTCCGCGCGAACGTGTACATGCAGCAGGCGTGCGTCGCGGGCGCGTTCCGCGTCGTCCCGTATCAGATCATCCCTCTCGACGATCTCGGCTTGCCGCCGGTGGTCAAAGAGCTGTGCGACAAGCCGCGCGGGTTGGTGCTCGTCACCGGACCGACGGGCTCGGGCAAGTCGACGACGCTCGCGTCGATGATCGATCGCATCAACACGCAGGTGAAGGGTCACATCGTCACCGTCGAGGATCCGATCGAGTTCCAGCACAGCCACAAGTCGTGCTTGGTCAACCAGCGCGAGATCGGCCGTGACTCGACGAGCTTCAAGCGCGCGCTCAAGTACATCCTGCGCCAGGACCCGGACGTCGTGCTGATCGGCGAAATGCGCGACCTCGAGACCGTCGAGGCGGCGCTGACGATCGCCGAGACCGGTCACCTCGCGTTCGGCACGCTGCACACGAACAGCGCGATCCAGAGCATCAACCGCATCATCGACGTGTTCCCGTCGCACGCGCAGAGCCAGGTCCGCGCGGTGCTCTCGTTCGTGCTCGAGGGCGTGATCACGCAGACGCTGATCCCGAAGGCGAGCGGCTCGGGTCGCGCGCTGTCCGCCGAGGTGATGGTGCCGAACGCCGCGATCCGAAATCTGATCCGCGAGGACAAGCTGCACCAGATCTACTCGCAGATGCAGATCGGCCAGTCGAAGTTCGGCATGCAGACCATGAATCAATCGCTGTGTGATCTGTACCTGCGCAAGGTGATCACGCTCGACGACGCGCTCAGCCACACGAGCGAGATCGACGAGCTGAAGACCATGATCTTGAACGGCGGCGGCTCACTCGGAGCGCACGCACCGGCAGCCAACGCACCTGGACGACGCTAGGGGGAATCACCATGGCCAAGTTCCAATGGGAAGCAACGACGCGAGCCGGCGAGAAGCGCAAGGGCGCGATGGAAGCCGAGACCGCGCAGATCGTCGAGCAACGGCTCCGCGGCGACGGCATGACCGTCGAGCGCGTGAAAAAAGAGCCGATGCAGATCACGATCTCGTTCGGCTCCGGCGTGAGCCCGAAGGATCTGCAGATCTTCACGCGCCAGCTCGCGACGATGATCGACGCCGGCCTGCCGCTCGTGCAGTGCCTCGACATCCTCGCGTCGCAGACGCCGAACAAGATCTTCGCGCGCATCCTGTCGCAGGTGAAGACGTCGGTCGAATCCGGCACCACGTTCTCCGACGCGCTCCGCAAGCATCCGAAGGTCTTCGACGAGCTCTACGTCAACCTGTGCGCCGCCGGTGAAGTCGGCGGCATCCTCGACACGATCTTGAACCGCCTCGCTCAGTACATCGAGAAGGCCGTCAAGCTGAAGAGCCAGATCAAGAGCGCGATGTTCTACCCGATCGGCATCCTCGTCGTCGCGATCGGCGTGATCGCGGTGATGCTGATCAAGGTCATCCCGACGTTCGAGGACATGTACAAGAACATGGGCAACGCGCAGCTCCCTGCCGCGACCCGGTTCGTCATCCGCATGTCCCACGGCTTCCTCGACCGTTGGTACATCTACGTCGGCGTGCTCGTCGGCGGCGCCGTCGCATGGACGTCCGCGCGCAGGACCATTCGAGGCCGAGAGGTCATCGATGGCGCGATGCTCCGCATCCCGGTCATCGGTCCCACGCTGCGCAAGATCGTCGTCGCGCGCTTCACGCGAACGCTCGGCACCCTGCTCTCCTCCGGTGTACCCATCCTCGACGCGCTCGACATCTGCGCGAAGACGGCCGGCAACACCGTCGTGCAGAAGGGCATCAACCGCGCACGCGAGAAGATCAGCGAAGGTCACGACATGGCGGGCCCGCTCGCCGAGTCGCGCGTGTTCCCCTCGATGGTCGTGCAGATGATCGGCGTCGGCGAGCAAACCGGCGCGATGGATCAGATGCTCCAGAAGATCGCCGACTTCTACGAGGAAGAAGTCGATGCCGCCGTGTCCGCGATGACGTCGCTGATCGAGCCGATCATGATGGCGTTCCTCGGCGTCGTCGTCGGTGGATTGATCATCGCGATGTACCTGCCGATCTTCAACCTCGCCGGCAACATCAGCGGTTAACGATGGCGACGATGCCGGTGCCCGTGGTTCGCCGCGATCCGGCGAATCCGTCGCCCGGTGATTCGCTGGGCGAAGCCGTGCTGCGCGCGCCGGTCGTAGCGCCGACGAGCGACCTCACGCGGCGCGTGCAGCGCCTCTTGCTGTTGCGCACGCTCGTCGTGAGCGTCGTGCTCGCGCTGTCGATGTGGCTGCTCGCTACCGACGAGCACCGCTCGGCGCCGGCGATGTGGTTCCAGTCGATGATCATCGCGTCGACGTACGGGTCGTCGATCGTGTTCGGCCTGCTCTTGCGGCGCGGCTTTGCTCCCAGGCGAGTCGCGCGGCCGATGCAGGCGACCGACCTCGTGATCACCTCGCTGCTCGTCTACGTCACGGGTGGCGCGACGAGCCCCTACACGTTCCTCTACGCGCTCTCGATCGTGAGCGCCGGCGCGCTGTCGTATCGGCGCGGTGCCGTCGTCGTCACGATCGCGTCGCTGGCGGCGGCGACCGTGGTGTTCTTGCTCGCGTGGTCCCACGCGATCGCGCTGCCGATGTCGGGCCAGGCGCATCCGTGGGATCAGAGCACGCTCGATCTCGTGCGCACCGTCGGCATCAACTACGCCGCGATGATCGGCGTCGGCGCGCTCGCGTTCATCTTCGGCGATCAGCTGCAGAAGGGTGCCGAGACGCTCGCGACGACGCGCAAGGCGGTCGCGGATCTGTACACGCTGCACCAGGACATCGTGCGCTCGTTGGCCTCGGGCCTCATCACGATTGGCCCGGACGGCACGATCCTTTCGGCGAACACGGCGGCCGGCGAGATCCTGCGCCGCGTGCCCTCCGCGATGCTCGGCAAGCACGTCGACGAGCTTCTGCCCGCGCTGCGCGCGGAGGGGCGCGCGGACCTCGTGGTCGTCGCCGGCGGCCAGGAACTGACGATCGGCGCGACGGTGTCGCCGCTGCGCGACGTACGCGATCAGGTGATCGGCCGCGTCGTGAACTTCCAGGATCTGACGGAGCTACGCCGCCTCGAAGCGCAGCAACAACGCTCGGAGCGCCTCGTCACCGTTGGCCACCTCGCCGCCGGCATCGCACACGAGATCCGCAACCCGCTCGCGTCGATCAGCGGATCGATCGAGCTATTGCGCCAAGCGCCGCAGGCGTCCGAGGACGACCGCACGCTGATGAAGATCGTGCATCGCGAGATCGAGCGACTGAACGGCCTGATCGGCGACCTCCTCGACTACGCGAACCCGAAGCCGCGCCAGAAGGTCGAGTTCGATCTCGCGGTGCTCGTCGACGAAGTGCTCCAGGTCGCGCGCGGCGAGCCCGCGTTTCAAGCGATCGACGTGACGCTCGACCTCGCAAAGCCGCTCTCGATTCACGCCGACCCGGCGCAGCTGCGGCAGGTCGTGTGGAACCTCGTTCGCAATGCCGCGGATGCCGCGAACGCCGGCGGCAAGCACGTTCGCGTCGCCGCGCGCGCCGACGGTGACGCGATCGTCATCAGCATCGCCGACGACGGTCCCGGGATTCCGCCCGAACAGCTCGCGAAGATCTTCGATCCGTTCTTCACCACGAAGAGCAAGGGCACGGGGCTCGGGCTCGCGACGAGCCACGCGATCGTGTTGGAGCACGGCGGCCGCATCGATGCCGAGAGCACCGTCGGGCAAGGGACAAAGATGGTGGTCAGGATTCCGCGCTAAGGGTACGCTCGCCCTGGTGAATTGCCCGATCTGCTCGCAAGCCCTCGAGGGCGGAGAGCTCGTGATGGTCTGCAACCCGTGCCACAAGGCGCTCGGCGGCGGCCTCAACGTCAACGCGACGGGCGAGTTCCGAGTCCCCACACAGCAGGAGCTGCTCGATCATCTCGAGACCTCGCCGCAGATGGTTCGCGAGAACACCACGAACGTCTGCACGTGGTGCGGCAAGCTCGAGACCCAAGTGAAGAAGCTGCTCGGTCGCGGCGGTGCTGCGCTGTGCAACGAGTGCGTATCGCTCGCCTCCGACATCATGGAAGCCGAGCTCGGCCCCACCTGGCGCTAGCGTGAAGAAAGCGAGCCCGATCAAAGGCGTGTGGGCCTACGCCGAGTTCGGCGCGGTGATCCTCGCGTTCTTGCCGGCGATGGCCGTGTCGTCGTGGCGGCATCGCGGTGATCCGACGCAGCGTGTACCGGGCCAGTGGCTGCGCCGCATCGGGCGCACCGCGACGCGGCTATCGACGTTGTGGAAGTTCGACGTCGAGGGAAAGCGTCCGGACGACATCGACACGCACGCGTATGTCGTCGTCGCGAATCACGAGTCGCAAGCAGATCCATTCCTGTTGTCGTTCTTGCCGTGGGACATGCGCTGGGTCGCGAAGGAAGATCTGTTCAAACAGCCGATCAGTGGCTGGGCGATGCGCCTCGGCGGCGACATCCCGCTCCGTCGCGGTGAAGGCGAGAGCGTGCGGGCGTGCTTGGAGGAATGCGAACGCGCGCTGCGCGGCGGCATCTCGGTGATGATGTTCCCCGAAGGTACGCGCTCGCCCGATGGCTCGCTCTTGCCGTTCAAGACGGGCGCGTTCGATCTCGCGATCCGCGCGGGCGTTCCCATTCTCCCGGTCGCGCTCGCGGGCACGCGTCCGATGCGCCCCAAGCACTCGCGCTGGTTCGGCAAGGCGCACGCGTGCGCGAAGATCCTCGCGCCGATTCCAACGACGGGCATGACCGGAGCGGACGTCGAGTCGCTGCGCGACCGAACGCGCGCGGCGATCGCGGCGGAGCTGCCCGACCTGCGCGCTCGGTACGACAGCAGCGCACCGGCCGAGCCCGTGCCCGCCGCGAACACGCGCTGACCACCGATTTTTTGTGGTGCGGCCATCGGGACGGCCGTCACGGGTGTTCATGCGCGTAGCGTTACCGTTTGTAAGTGTCCTGGTTCTGGGTAGTTGTGTGCGCAACCCTGCTAAGCACCCGGCCCCGAATACCCAAGAGCTCCGCGTCGAGAGCTCGGCACGTCTTCGCGGCGACGAAGAGCTCGACGAGCAGGACTGGTACTACCTGGCGGGTGACACGACATCGGCCAAGGAGATCGAGAGCAAGCGTTCGAGCGGTGTGACTCGCCAGGGCATCGGCGCGACGCTGATCGCCATCGGGGTTGGCATCGCGGCCGCGGGGGTCTACTCGTACTTCCGCGCCGACAGCCTCGGCATCTCGCCCTATGTCGGGATCGGCATCGGCTCCGTTGGTGGCCTCACGGTCGTCGGTGGTCGACAGCTCGTGGCCGGTGGGCGCGAACGAGTTCGCAAGCATCGCTGGTTCGACGACGCACACGCACTGGCGGCGCTCGAGCGCGGCCGCTACGGAGCGGGAGGGCTCACGGCGAACGCGATCGCCGCGCTCGATGTCACCGAGCCGACGACGTTCTGTCCCGATGGAACCAGCATCAACGTGAAGAGCGCGAAGGATAAGGACGGCAACGCGATCGCTCTCGAGGGTCACGATGATTGGTTCGCGTGGTCGGGGACTCCGGCGAACCTCGTCGAACAGAACGGAAACAGCGCCCTGATCAAGTCGCCGATCGACAACACGTTGGCCGGCCTCGGAACGACGATCGAAGCGAAGCTCGTCGTCGGCTCCATCGAGAAGAAGTTCACGCTCACCGAGAGCTTCGCATGCAAGGGCTCCGCGACGTTCACCGGAAGAGGCGGGACCTCCGGCGGTAATGGAACGAAGGGCGACGTCGATCGCACGGGTGGCGATGGTCAGAACGGGACCACCGGGGCCGACGGCGGCGATGTCGATGCAGAGGCCGCGTTCGTGACGTACAAAGGGAAGCGTCTCGTCGTGGTCGGAGCGTCCGACGGCGGCGCATGGAGCTACTGGATCTTCGAACCAGGCAGCGGCGGCTTCACGGTGCGTGCGCTCGGCGGCAAAGGTGGGAGCGGCGGCAACGGCGGCGAGGGCGGACGTGCGGGTGACATCGAAGGACTCACCGGCCCGGAGTGCTCGAAGCTCAAGAGCGGCGATGGCGGCAACGGCGGTACCGGCGGCGATGGCGGTCGCGGTGGTCGCATCACGTTGCGAGGCCCGAAGGAAGTGCTCGACCTCATCGAGACCGACGCGAGCGGCGGTGAAGGGGGGGACAGCGGCAGCGGCGGAATGACCGGCACCACCGTGAATCGTGGATCCTGTTGGGGCACCCGAGGCAAGACGGGCAACAGCGGAAAGTCGGGCCGTAGCGGCGGCGTTGGCAAGGTGACCAAGGTCGCGACGTCCGCGAGCGAGCTCTCGAACCTCGCGACCTACGTCGCGACGAGCTCCGAAGTCACGCTCGACGGCGCTCCGTCGACGAAGAAGAAGCGCTGACTCGAGGCGATCAGTGTGCGCACGTGGCATCGAGCACGCGCGGGGCAAGCGTTCCGTCGACGAGCTGCCAGGGAACCTCGCATCGGAGGAGCGCATCGAGCGCCGCGGGCGTCCCGCGCCACACCGGAAGGAGCCAGGTCCACAGCGTGCCCGAGTAGCCCGACGCGACGAGCTTTCCGTCGGGAGAGAACGACAACAGCGTCGCCGTTCCGTTGGCATCGAGTGCGGTGTCGCGCGACACGAGCAGCTTGCCGGTGCGCGTGTCCCACAGGCGCGCGTGGTTGTCGGCGAACGTCGCGAGAAGAGAGCCGCCCGGCTGCACGGCGAACAGCTGCTGCCCGTCTGCATCGGATTCGAACGTGACCGCGAGCGCGCCGGTGACGCGGTCCCAGCGGCGGATCGCGGTGTCGGTGCCCTGCGTGTAGATCGCGCCGTCGGAGAAGCGCGCGTCCTGGACGAGCTCGCCCTGTGCGATCAGCGAACCGAGGCGCGCGTTGTTCGCGAGATCGAACAGCGCGGTGGCGCCGGTGGCGATGACGATCGCGCGATCACCGTCGAGGACGAGCGACCAGATGTCGCCGCCGATGAGGAGCTTGCCGACCTGCTGCTTGTTCGCGATGTCGATGACGGCGATGCCCTGGTCGACGGGGATCAGCGCGCGCGTGCCGTCGGCGGTGATCGTCGCGGCGGCGTGGTGACCGAGGAGCTCGGGTGGATCGCCCTCGGGCTCGAGGTGCGGGAAGGTCGCGATCGTGGCGCCGGTCTTGGTGTCCCAGACGACGAGCGAGGTGTGCGTGGCGGCCCAGACGCGCGCGAGGTCCGTCGTGACGCCCGCGCGTTTGATCGGCGCACCTGCATCGAAGCCCGCGAGGCGAGCGCCACCGGCGAGATCCCAGAGCTCGACGGTCTTCGAGTTGCCGAGCACGGTCAGGACCCGGCCATCGGGCAATAGCTCGACGATCGGATCGATCGGCACATCGCTCGTGGTGCCGAAGCGGCGCAGGCGCTCGCCCGTGCGGGCGTCGTAGACATCGGCGGTGCCGTCGTCGCCGCCGGTGACGAGCAGATCGCCGGTGGCGGAGAAGCGCGCGATCCGCGAACGCTGGAGGAGCGGCGAGCGGGTCTCTGAATCGTCGGTGGAGACGGTCCACAGCACCACGGTGCCGTCGTCGGAGGACGTGAGTACGGAGGTGCCATCGGGCGAGAACATCGCGGAGCCGATCGCGTGCGCGTGACCCGCGAGCTCGTTGACGAGGCGACCGGAGGCGACGTCCCACAGCGAGACGCGGCCCGGCGCTTGACCGTACGAGAGCAACATCGTTCCGGCCGGCGAGAAGCTGACGACCGACGCATCGTCGAACAGGCGGCGCGTGCGACCGGTCGCGGCGTCGACGAGCTTCGCGTTTGCACCGACGGTGGTGATCGCGAGAAGCGAGCCGTTCGCGCTCCACTCGATGCCGCGATACTGATTCGGGCGCTGCTCGTCGGCACCGTCGAGCTCGACGAGGTGCTTGCCGGTGCGCGCATCGATGATCGAGCCACCGTCGGGGAGCACGTAGGCGAGGCGCTTGCCATCGGGGCTGACCGAGCAGTCGCGGACCTCCTTGCCGTTGCCCATGACCGTGACGATCGGCTTCCAGGTCGTGCCGTCGATGATCTGGATCGCGCCGCTCGCGCTCGCGAGGACGAGGCGCTCGCCGTCGACGGTCCAGCGCAGCACGGTCATCAGATCGTCGGCGAGTGCCGGGCCGGTCGCGACTTGCTTCAGCGTGTCGACGCTCCAGATCGTGAGCGCATCGCCGGTGACCGCGAGCACGCGGCCATCGGGCGAGAACTCCGCGCGCCCCGCGACGCCGCCGGGGATCGCGATCGAGCCCCGCTTCTTGCCGCTCGCGAGATCCCAGAGCTCGAGCTCGGATTCCTCGCCGAGGACGACGAGCGACTTCCCATCGGGGGAGAGGCCGGCATCGGACAGCTTGCCCGCGCGCTCGAACGCCGAGGTTTGCTTGCCGGTCTTCGTGTCCCAGAAGCGGATCTTGCCGAGCCACGTGGCGGCGAACACCTGCGAGCCGTGTTGCGCGAAGCCCGCCGCGTAGATCGGCTCGGCGAGCCCGTCGAAGCGGCGCGCGAGCGGCTTCAGCGATTGCAGCGCGAGGCCCGTGAGGAGACGCGTCGCGGCGGTGTCCTCGCCATCGAGTGCTGCGCGCACGAGCACCGCGGCGCACAGTGGGTTGCCCGCGAGCAGCTCTTGCCGGCCCTGATCGAAGTGCAGCCGCGCCGATGCGATGACCGCTTGATCCTTCGCGCGCACCGCGGCCGCGCGCTGCGCCTCGGCCTGCGCGGTGGCTTGCTCCGCGCGATCGCGCTCGCGGACGATGTTACGAACGAGCACCGTGGCGGTCGCGGCGAGCGCGACGAGGGCGAGCGCACCGACGGAGACCGCCGCGCGGTGCTTGCGTACCCAGCGACGGAGCAGCGCCCAGTACGAATACTCGTGCGCGCCGACGAGCTGTCCGGTCTGGAACCGCTTGAGGTCCGCCGCGAGCTCGCGCGCCGACGCGTACCGCTGCGACGGTGTACGCGCCATCGCTTTCTCGACGATGGTGATCAGATCGCGCGGAATGTCCTCGTCGATCTCGGCGAGCGCCGCCGGCGACTTCGACAGCACCTTGACCAGTAGCTCGTCGGAGCGCTTCGCGACGAACGGCGGACGTCCCGCGAGCAGGTGATAGAGGATCGCGCCGAGCGAGTAGACGTCCGCGCGCTCGTCGACGCTCTCGCCCGCTGCTTGCTCGGGCGGCATGTAGGCCGGCGTGCCCATGACCGATCCCGCGAGCGTGAGGTTCGAGTCCGACGACGGTGGCTTGCTCGGCGGTTTGCTCGGAGGCTTGTCGGCGCTGCTCGGCGCGCGCACCGGTACCGTCGGTGGCGCGGAGTCCTCGGTGGCCGCGAGATCCTTCGCGAGCCCCCAATCGATCACCACCGTCTCGCCGAACGGACCGATCAGCACGTTCCCGGGCTTGAGGTCGCGGTGGATGATGTTCTGATCGTGCGCGTACGCGAGCGCCTCGCAGATCGCGATCATGTTCGGTAACAGCGCGAGTCGCTCGGAGAGCTTCTCGAGCGGCTTGATCACCGCATCGAAGCCTTTGCCCGGCACCATACGCATCGCGTAGAACGGCTCGCCCGTCGGCCACCTGCCCGCTTCGTAGATGCTGACGATCGAAGGGTGCTGGAGCCTGGCGGTCAGCCGGATCTCGCGCTCGAAGCGCTCCGCGAGCGCCGGATCCGTGGCGAGCAGCTCCTTGACCGCGACGGGCCGGCCGAGCCGCAGGTCGCGCGCGCGCCGGATGCGTCCCATGCCACCGCGGGCGAGCTCGTCGCCCAGTGCGTAGTCATCAGGCGCGACGGTGCGCAGCTCGGGGTGATCGGCATCCGCGACGTGCGACGGATCCGCCGACGGATTCGCCTTGGGAGGATTGCTGCGAATGATCGGCGGACCCGACGGCGGCTTGGACGCGACCGCGCTCGGGGCCACGGTTGCCTCGAGCGGATCGATGTCGATGCTGTCGCCTGTGGGCTTCGGCTGCGACGACGGCGGCGCGACCGTCTCGTCGAGCTCGATGTCCACGCGATCGCCCACGGCCCAGCTTATCGCGATCGCTTGGTCGCCGTGAACCTCGCCTGGGTGCCGTCGGTAAGCCGGGGGCGAGCAGCTAGTCGTCGTCGGTCGCGACGTTCAGGTACATCGACGCTTCGTACTTGTACCAACCGAGATCATCCTTGGTCTCGATCACGAGCGTCAGCGACTCCGGCCATTCGGCGACGTCGACGGAGTAGCCTTTGAGTCGCTGGACGACGCGCGGCAGCTCCTTGCCGATCCGCTCGACGACGTCCTCGGCGGTGACGCCCGGCATCGTCGATACGTAGTCATCGATCTCGTCGGTGATCCAGGCGAGGTCGACCTGACTCGCGCGGAAGCCGCGCATCGGGATCATCTGGTATCCCTCGCCGCTCATCGACGCCGACACGCCGAGGAACTGCGCTTGGCGCGGATCGGGCTCGCCGGTGTCGAGCTGCGATGCGAACAGCATCAGAGGACCGTCATCGTCGTCGGGCACGGCTGCGGTCGTATCACGGTGGCATCCTCGTGATCGACCGCGATACGTTGGTGCATGCCGCGATTTCGCCTCGTGCTGGTGCGACCGCCGGGGTATGTCCACGCGAGCGCGCTGTCCGAAGCGCTGGAGTACCTCGCGATCGTCCTGCGCGAGTGCGGCGCCGAGGCGGACATCGTCGAGAACGAGATCGATCGCAGCGCGCACAACGTGATCGCCTGCGCGCACCTGTTGCCGGCGCAGGTGATCGCGGCGCTGCCGGCGGACACGATCGTGTTCAACGCGGAGCCGCTCGCACACGCGGACGACTGGCAGTTCGTCACCGGCGTGTATCGCGAGGCGCTCGCGCGGTTCTACGTCTGGGACTATTCGCTCGCGAACCTCGCGCATCTCCCGCATGCGCGATGCGACGCGCTGCCGTTCTGGTATCGCCGCGAGCTCGAGCGCACGAGCCTTCCGCGCGCACCCGGCGACGCATTGCTGTTCTACGGGGTCGAGACGCCACATCGCGTCGACGTGCTCGAGGCGCTGGCTGCCACCGGCGTGCGGGTCGAGCGCGTGTTCGGCGTGTACGGCGCAGCGCGCGATGCGCGGATGCGGCGCGCACGCGCGGTGCTCGACCTGCGCAAGCGAGAGGCCCCGTCGACGTTCGCGTCGATCCGCTGCTTCCACGCGCTGATCAATCGCGTCGCCGTGATCGCCGAAGAGCCCGGCGATGATCCGTCGGCCGAGCCGTTTCGCGACGCGATGACCATGCTTCCCGTCGAGGACTTCGCGGCGAGGGTCGCAGCGCTGCTCGCGGATCGCGATGCGTTCTCGGCGAGGGCCGACGCGCAGCTGCAGGCGTTCGCGACGCTCGATCCGGTGCCGGCGATCGCCGTCGCGGTCGAACGCTATCTCAGCACGAGCACGACGACGAACCGTTGATCGAGAACGTCCCGGGGAGCGTCACGGGCACGGCGTCGCACACGTCGCCGGTCGCGGTGTAGATCACCTGGAAGGCTCCGTTGCACGACGATCCCGACAGCGGACGGATCGTGAACACGACCGTGTCGCTCGGGCCGACGTCACCGCTCGAGAAGCCGGCGAGCTCCACGGCCGACGTCGTGAACATGATCCGGGCCGTGGTCGTGCCGGTGTTGACGAGGCGCGCGCTCACCGGTGTCGGACAGCCTTCCGTGATGAAGTCGAGCGACAGTGGACCGCCCATCTCGTCGGTGATCGCGATCGATGCACCGACGACGGTGGAAGCCAGCGGGATCTCGCGGACCACATCGCCGGCCGTCATCGTGAGCGTGCCGGTCTTCACGGTGCCGGGAACATCGGTGCCGATCACCGCGGCCGGCGCGCGAACGTCGAGCTGCACGGTATCTCCGGCCCCGATCGTCAACGGCAGCGCGGTCTCGATGACAAAACCGCCGGTCGCGATCGCGTCGATCGCGAGGTCGGTGTCGCTCGTGTTGGTGATCGTGATCGGCGCGAGGAGCGTTGCTTGCCCGCAGCGCGACTCGAACAGCGGCAGGCCGTCGATCTGAAGCACGTCGCGATCGAAGCCGACCCGCCCGCACGCGGCTGCGCCTGCGGTCACGACGGACCAGATCAGGCTCGCGAGCCACGACACATGGCGCATCGGTACCATCATACTCAATCGCCGCGCTCGCCGAGAAGGATCTACGTGTAGGTGCATCTCACGCGAGAGGCGTCATCGCGATCGGAATGCCACCCAGCACCGCGTTCCCCGACAGCGGATCCCGACGATTCTCGTCGAGAATCGCGTTGAGGTTCGCACCGGGCCGCTCGGCAGCGACGCGCATCTGCGTGCCCGGCTGACCGTGGCCCCAGCCGTGCGGCAGGCTGACGACGCCCGGCATCATCTCGTCGGTGAGCTCGACGGTGACCTCGATCGAACGATCACCGTTCGCGATCCGAGCGCGCGCACCGTCGGCGACGCCGATGCGCGACGCATCCGCGGGGTGGACGAGCGCGACGCAGCGGAACGGTCCCTTCGCGAGGATGGGCAGGTTGTGCATCCAGCTGTTGTTCGATCGGAGCTGGCGGCGTCCGACGATGACGAGGTCCGGCACGGGACGCGCGAGATCGGCGCGTGCGCGGGACACGTCGTCGACGATCATCGGAGGCGCGAGATCGATCTTCCCCGATGGCGTGCGCAGCACCTCGGGAATGCGCTCGGCGAGCGGGCCGAGATCGATGCCCGCGGGCGCGGCCGCGACCTTCGCGAGGTTCACGCCATCGGGCACGAGACCGAAGCGATCGCCGTAGGGACCGCCGCGGAGCGCGAGATCGAGCAGGCGCTCGGGGCCGCGCTGATCGCCGAGTGCGTGCATCACGAGCTCCGCCTGTGGGCCGACGGCGCGCTGGACATCGGCGAGCGCGAGCTCGTCGTCCAGAGCCTTCACGTCTACGTTCGGGCCGCGCCCCGACGCGATGCCGTGAAGGCGCAACAGGATCTCCCACTCCGCGAGCGCGTCCGCGGATCGCGCGAACACCGGCGAGCTGTAGCGCGCGACGTTGCGAACCGCGAGCTGCATCAGCGCGACATCGAAGTGCGACTCCTCGAGCGGCGAGAGGCCCGGCAAGATCACGTCGGCGTGGCGCGTTGTCTCGTTGAGATAGATATCGACGCTGACCATCAGCTCGAGCGTGTCGAGGGCGGCGGCGATGCGCGGGCCGTTCGGCGCGGAGAGCACCGGGTTGCTCGCGATCGTGAACAGCGCGCGGATCTGCCCATCGCCCGGCGTCTCGATCTCTTCGGCGAGAACACCCATCGGCAGCTCGCCGAACACCTCGGGCGCGTTCGAGACGCGACTGCGACGACGACCGACAGAGATGCCCTTGCCCTTGCCCGGCGCACCGAGCGTGTTCGCGGCGAACGCGGCGGCCTTCGCGAACATCGCGCCACCCGGTGCGTCGAGGTGACCGGTCAGCGTGTTGATCACGTCGACGAGCCAGCTCGCGAGCGTGCCGTACTCCTGCGTGCACGTGCCGATGCGCCCGTACACGGCCGCGCGCTCGGTGGTCGCGATCGTGCGCGCGAGCTCGCGGATCGCAGCCGCGTCGATGCCGCAGCGCGCGGCGACGAGCTCGGGCGCGAAGTCGGCCACGACGCGCTCGACGTCCGCGACGCCATCGACGTGCGCCTCGAGGCGACCGAGCCGCACGAGCTTCTCCGCGAACAAGGTGTGCACGATGCCGAGCAGCAAGAACACGTCGGCGCCGGGGCGAATGAACACGTGCTGATCCGCGATCGCCGCGGTCTCGGTGCGCCGCGGATCGATCACGATGATCTTCCCGCCGCGCGCTTGCAGCGCCTTCGCGCGGCCGCGGAAGTCCGGCACGGTCCACATGCTGCCGTTCGACACCATCGGATTCGCGCCGAGGATCACGAGCAGCTGCGAGCGATCGATGTCGGGCACCGGAACGCTCAGCCAGTGGCCGAACATGAGGCCCGCCGACAACTGTTTCGGCATCTGATCGAGCGTCGACGCGCTGTACACGTTCTTCGTGCCGATCGCGCGCGCGAGGCGAGCCGTGTAGAGCAACAGGCCATAGCGATGCGCGGACGGATTGCCGATCGAGATCGCGACCGCGTCGCGGCCGTGCGTCGCGATCAGCGGGGACAGCCGGCGATCGATCTCGGCGAACGCTTCGTCCCACGATGCCGCGACGTGGACGCCATCGCGCTTGATCATCGGCGTGCGCAGGCGGTCCGGATCGTCGTGCAGCTCGCGCAGCGCGTTGCCCTTCGGACAGATGAAGCCGCCGCTCAGCACGTCGGCGTCGTTGCCGCGGATCGAGACGACCTTGTCGTCGGTGATCCCGAGCTCGAGGCCACAGCACGCTTCGCACAAGGGGCAGATGCGATGGGCAACGCGCATGCGGTATCTAACCGCGAAACAGTCGACTCAGGGATAGATCGAGGCGGCTGCGCACGATGTTCATGATGCTATCGAGCTCCTCGTCGGCAACGCCGAGCGCCGCATGGAGACGCGCGCGGGTTCCATCCGAGAGCGCCTCGCGTGCCTCGCGAAGCCAGCGCGCGGTGCTCGTTCGATGCACTTTGTGCATTCGTGCAAGATCATCGATCGTCAGCTTGTCGATGATGTGCATGCGAAGCAGCGTGCGTTGTTCGGCGGTGAGCTCCGCGAGGGCGGCGGCGAACGCTTCCTTGAAGGCCGCCTGATACGTACGCTTCAAGTGGCCGAGCGCGAGATCGTCGGCCGCGTCGGGCAGATCCTGCTCTGGCATCGGAGCTTCGCGGTGGCGCTCGCGAATCACGTTGAGCCCGAGTCGCGTTGCCGTGATGCGCAGCCATTTCTTGAGGCTGCCGGTGCCGGTGAAGGTCGAGATCGCCGGGGGCGCGTCGGGAGTCGCGACGAAGATGCGAGCCCGCAGGCGACTCCACACCTCGTCACGCAGCGAGGTAGCGAGGTTGATCGCATCGAGTCCGCGCTCCACGTCGTTTGCATATGCACGCTCGCACGCCACGATCGCCGCGGGTTCACCACGCGCGCAGCCACAGGCCAAGTAGAGATCCTCGACAAACAGATCGTCGAGCGTGTTCGCTTGCGCGTCGGGGGACAGCCGCTCGGCGAGGTAGTCGAGGAAGTCCGCGCGATCGATCGCGACGGTCGGCCATGCAGCGCGCGCACGTGCATCGAGCGCGACCAACCGAGCGCCGAGATCGATCGCGGATAGCCGCTCGACCACCGGGCCGACAAGTCGCCCCAGGAACCGATCGACATCTACGTCCACGAGATCACTGTAGCCAAGGTCGGCGGCATCGTGTGGCGAGAGGTACGACCTCGATTCTCTTGCTACTTCGATCCGCGACTCGGGTCAGGTGGACGGAGGGACCGATGACGTACTGGGGTACACTGTGGAGCTGGGTATTTCTGCCGTCGAGGAGGGAGACCTTGGTGGGACGATCTCGTCACGTCTACGTCGTTTGCCTCGTCGGGTTGATGGCGTGCGAGCCAGATCTCGGCGTGATCACCTGTCCAGACGGCACCGTCTGTGCGGCTGACCTGTCCTGTCCGATGGTTCCCGGCGGGCCGTGTATGGCCGATGGTTGTCGTGGCAAAGCTCCCGGCGACGAGTGCCGGCCGACGATCGGCGGTGGCGGTTCGTGCAACACCGATGGTGTGTGCGTGCCGTTCTCGTGTGGAGATGGCGAGGTCGAGGCGCCCGAGGCCTGTGACACGGTGGCGCCCGAGACCTGTGGAGAGCTCGGGTTCGATTACGGTCGTACGTCGTGTGCGATCGACTGCAGTACGGTCGTCACGACGTGCGACTTCATCGACGATCGCGACCTCGGTCTCGACATCGAGCGCGTAGAGATCAACGCGGTTGCGATCCAGGGCGAGGTGCTGTGGGCCGCGGGCGCGAACGGAATCTATCGACGGACCGGTCCGACATGGGAGCGGATGAGCACGGGGACGTGGATGTATCTACAACCGGTCGCCGAAGATGACATCTGGGCCTTCGGGATCTCTCAGGCGGCTCATTGGGACGGCGTCACCTGGCAGACCAGTGACTGGCCGTCGGCGTTTGGTCGCCCTTCCGCAACGCTGTCGAGCAACGGCCAGGTCGTCGTCGGAACCACCGAAGGTCAGCTCGTGCGGCGTGTCGGTGTCGATTGGGTCCCCGAGACGGTGACCACGTCGGTATCTGCCCCGATCACGGCTCTCGCTCGACTGGGAGAGCACGAGGTCGTGGCATTCAACGTGCTCGGTTTCGGATACCCCGCCCCGACGACGAGAGCCTACGTGTTCGTGAAGTCCGACACGACGACCTGGCGGCAAATTGCCTTCCCTTCGAGGGTCACGAGCGTGCGTGCGATGGCCGGCGACTCGATCGACGACTACGTGGTTTCGGGCTCGGACGGCACCCTGAACGTACAGTTCTTTACCGAGCGCATCGTCACGACAAATGGGACCGCACGGGCGGTCGAGACGATTCCCGGCAGCGGCTGGCTTGCACGAATTGCCGGTGGGTTGTTGATCCTTCCAATCGATCGCCAGGGAGTTGCCGTCGATCCGGACGGCCTCGGCACGTTCTACCGCGACGGCGTCGCGCAACGCGTATCGCTCCGGGGACGAGTACGTCTCTTCGCGAGCGACGGTACTCGCATCGTGGTCGCGATCGCCAACCAGGTTCGCGAGCTAGGTGGAACGCTGTGGTCACCTCCGCTCGCGATTCAATCGGGGACGCCGCCGATCACCGGAATCGATGTCGCGGATCTGTCAGCGAGCTCGCTCGGCGATCTGTACGCGCTCGATGCGCGCGGCATGGTGTGGCGCGTGATGGACGGCTCCTCCTCGGTCCCGCGCCTCGTCGAGCAAGTGCGGTCCCTAGTCGGTCGTGTCGGCGTGTGGGGCATCGGCTCGTCCTACGTGACGATCGCGCCCGACAAGATCACTCCATCGACCGGCTCCGAGATCCAATTCGACGACCAAACCGCACGCGATATCGCCGGCAACGCGAGTGACGACATCCTGGTGGTCGGTGACGGCACGGCGCGGCGATTCGATGGCGGCACGTGGAGTGTCACGCCCACCACTGGATCGTTGCGGGCGGTAGCCGCGACGGGTGACGGGTATGTCGCCGTGGGTGACAACGGACTCGTTGCCGTGTTCGCCGCCGGTGCCTTTACGGTGCGGGACATCGGGATCACGGAGGATTTGCATGCCATCGCGGCCATCGGCGGTGTATTCGCCGCCATCGGTGAGGGCTTCGTGGTGCGCTGCTCGATCGATCACTGCGTGCGCGACTCGCTTCCGTGGACTCCCAGCAGAATCTCGTTGAGCGGCGAGAACGACATCCTCGTCGTCGGCGGTGGGAAAACGCTTCACTTCGACGGCGTCGCGTGGTCCGAAGTCAACCTCAAGGGTGCAGCACCGGATCACGTCTTCGTGCATGACAACACGCTGTGGATCGGCGAGAGCGGTGCGGCGGGACGCCTCCAGCAACTCGTGCGCATGCGGCCATGGCGGTAGTCGGCGACACGTGTCCCGACGTCGACTCGCTCGCAGCATTCGCGAGCGGTGAGCTCGGAAGCGGTCGAGCCAGGATCGTGTCGCATCTCGATCGGTGCGTGGATTGTCGGCGGGTGGTCGCCGCAGCGGCGATCGACGACGATGAAGGCACCGACGAGAACAGCGAAGAGAGCGTCCAGACGGGCCCTCGCATCGGACGTTTCGTCCTGCTCCGGATCCTCGGCGAGGGAGCGATGGGCGTCGTTCACCTCGCGTACGACCCGGATCTCCGTCGCAACGTAGCCGTGAAGGTGATCAAGCCGGACTCTGGTGACCAGCTCGCACACGAGCGGCTGCTGCTCGAGGCTCAGACGGCCGCGCAGCTCTCGCATCCGAATGCCGTCACCATCTACGACGTCGGAGTTCACGAAGGACAACCGTACGTCGCGATGGAGTACGTGGAGGGTACGACGCTCGCCGCATGGCTCAAGCGACGCGCGGGATGGCGAGATGCGTTCGCGATCGTGCTCGCTGCGGGCGAAGGGCTCGCCGCGGCGCACGCGGCCGGCCTCGTCCATCGCGACTTCAAGCCCGGCAACATCCTCGTCGGGGACAACGGTGCGGTGAAGGTGTCGGACTTCGGTCTCGCGCGCTTCGCGAACGAACGCGCGAGCCTGATCGCGGCGCGCGAGGAAGCGCTGGAGCTTCCGCGCTCGTCTCGTGCGGTCACGAGTACGGGCGTGCTCGTCGGGACGCCCGCGTACACGTCGCCCGAGCAGTTCAGCGGCGCGACCGCGACCGCAGCGTCGGACCAATTCGCATTCGGTGTTGCCGCGTATCGCGCCCTATACGGCGTGCGACCGTTTCGCGGCCCGACGCTGTACGCCGTGTACGAGTCGATCTGCAACGATCCGACACCTCCGCCACCGAAAGATGCGCGCGTACCGCTCGCGGTGTGGCCCGTGGTCGCGCGCGCGCTCGCGAAGGAGCCGACACAACGCTTTCCCGACATGCGCTCGCTCCTCGCATCGCTGCGCGAGGCCGCTGGGCTCGGGCCCGAGGCGGCCGAGAGCGAACACTGTCCGTTCCCCGGGCTCGTCAGCTTCGCCGAGTCGGATGCGCGCTTGTATTTCGGTCGCTCCGCGGAGGTCAACGAAGTGATCGGTCGCATCCGAGATCATGGTTGCGCTGCGATCGTCGGCCCGTCGGGTGCGGGCAAGTCGTCGTTCGTACGCGCGCTGGTCATCCCTCGCTTGCGCCGAGAAGATCCGAGCGGCGATGTCCTCACGCTCCACCCGGGCGCACGGCCGTTCGCAGCACTCGCGCGATCGATCGGCCCGCTCGTCGAGAGCGGACATCGCCCGTTGCACGAGCTCGAGGAGTGGCTGCGCGAGGACCCCACGCGGTTCGCGTCCGTGCTCGCCGCACACGCACGTCATCGCGATGGAAAGGTACTCGTGTACATCGACCAGCTCGAGGAGCTGTTCGCACAGTGTCACGATCGCCAGGAGCGCGTGGCGTTCGGTCGTGCGCTCGCAGCGGTCGGGCGAGATGCAGCGCGGCCGCTGAGGCTCGTGCTCACGCTTCGCTCGGACTTCCTCGATCGCGCCGCGGAGTGCAGCGAGCTCATCGCACGGATCACCGCCGGCTTCATCTTCCTCGGTCCGCCGAGCCGCGCGACCCTCGCGCAAGCGCTCATCGGGCCGCTCGCGACGGTCGGCTACGAGCTCGAGCATCCCGCGATCGCATCGGAGATCGCTGCAGAGCTCGAGGATCAGCCCGGCGCCTTCCCGCTGCTGCAATTCGTGGGTGGACGCCTGTGGGATGCACGAGACCGAGAGCGCCGCGCGATCACGCGCGAGAGCCTCGCGTCGATCGGTGCAGTCTCGGGTGCGCTCGCCGCGCACGCTGATCAGGTGCTCACCCAACTGCCGACCGGAGACACGATCGCGCGCGCGATCCTGGTGCGGCTCGTCACACCCGAGCGGACGCGTCTCGCCGTCGCCGTTCGCGAGCTCGCCGCGCTCGGCCCTTCAGGGCAGGCCGAACAGATCATCGACGTGCTCGTACGAGGGCGGCTACTCGTCGCCGACGGCGAGACCGTGGAGTTGGTGCACGAGACACTGATCGCCGCGTGGCCCACGTTGCGACGCTGGCTCGACGACGAAGCTGGAGAAGCGCGGCTCCTCGCGGATCTTGCCGCGAGCGCGCGGCGTTGGGATGCCGCATCGCGGCCCGAGGGCATGCTGTGGACGGGCGAGCCGGCGCGACAAGTGTTCGCGATCGAAGCCCGCGGTGCGCGGTTGACCGAGCTCGAAGCAGCATTCGTGGCTGCATCGCGGCGGGTCGCCCGGCGTTCGGGCCGTCGACGGAGAATCCTCGTCGCGAGCGTGTTGCTCGTGCTGGCGAGCATCACGATCACCGCCACCGCGGGATACTTCCGGGTGCGGCAGAGCGAACAAGCGGCCACTCGGGCCGCCTTCGAGGCCCAGCGCGAGACCGCACGTGCGCGCGAGGCCGAAGAGAAAGCGCAGTCCGCGCTGATCAAGATGACGGCTGCCGAGGCGTCGACGAAGGAGGCCAACGCTCTCACGCAGTCGGCGAACGCGAAGGCGGAGCTCAGCAGTAGCGAGCTCGTCAAGAAGGCCGCGGACCTCGAGCGCGCACTCGCGGTGGCGCGCGAGGAGCGCAAACGTGCACAGGACACGGCCACGCGACTCGCCGAGGCCGTGAGCACGGAGCAAGCGCTTCGCCAGAAGCTCGATACGGCGCTCAAGGCGGCCAATGCTGCGCGCGCGGAGCTGCAGCGCAAGTACGATCAGGTCATCAAGCAGATGCCAGATTGGAAGTAGCGCATCACCACGTGCGTGCGATCGTGACGCCCGTACCGTCGAGCCACGGAGCGATCGCGATCTCGGGCGCCATCCGTCGATGCTCGACAGGATGGTTCACGGCGAGCCACACGAGTCCGAGCCCGGCGATCACGCCACCACCGACGAACGCGCCGACCGCCGAATAGCGCCACGTTCGCGCGTTGTCCTTGATCGCGACGAGCTCGGCCGGCTCCGATGGACACCCCATCAGGCCGCACTGCGCTTCGAACTCGGTCCGATATCGATCGTATTCGCTCTGCGAATGGACCAGGAGGGGGACGCCGGCGATCGCGACCAGCGCACCCGCACCGATCACGGCCCACGGCTTCCACCGCGACCAGCGCCACGACGTCTCCGTGATGTAGAGGATCGGCGCGGCCTCGATCTTGTCGTTCGCACGCACGTCGAGGCCGACAGCCTCCGACGACAGTCGGCCGCGCGTCGCGACGACGACGTGGCGGCCCGGAAGCACGCGAATCGACACCGTGCCCGGCGCGACGAGCACGCGCTTCCCATCGAGAGTGATTTCGGCGCCTGCTTGTTTCCCCGCGATCTGCACGGTACCGAGTCGCGCCGCCACTTCGGCGGCCGCGGCGCGTGTGCGTGCGAGATCCGTGTCGAGCCCGGCCTCGCCTGCACGAAGCGCTTGCTCGAGAGCGGTCTCCGCTTCGAGCCAGCGCGAGATGCGCATGAGGGTCAGCCCGAGAGCGAGGTGCAGCTTCGGGTGTGGGAAGAGTGCGATCGCTGCGTGAAACTTCGCGATCGCATCGTCGTAGCGATCGACGGCGAGCAGCGCGTATCCCTCATCCCGCAGGCGCTTCGCTTCTTCGCGCGTGGATACACTGACGCCGACTTCCCATGGTTGATCGTCAGCGCGTGCGGACACCGGCGCCAGCACCGCGGCGAGCACCAACAACGATGTCCACCCCATCGTCTCCATAGTACCTCGGACACTACGGGGTGAGCGTCATCGGAAGGACGTACATCGACACGTGGACGGCATTCGCGGGACCGCAGTCGGAGGCGAACCGATCCATGTTGCCCGCGAACCGCTCCGGCTCGATCACACCGGTGTCGAAGCACGGGAACCCTCCTTGCGCGATCCAATGACCGTCGGAGAGCGTGGTCAATCGCCCGAACGACCCCGTGAACTCGAGGCGATCGAGACGACCATTGGGATACCGCACGACGCTGACGATCCGGCGCAACACGATCCGGTAGCTCGGGACGCCTCCAGTCATCGTCGTCACGACCATGACGTGCGTGTCCCCCGATCGCGCCGCTTCGATCCCGACCACCGTGCTCGTCGGCACCGGAGCATTCCACTGCCGGAGGAACACCGAGAAGTCCGCCGCGTTGACCGCGTTCGCGAGGTCTGGAACGTGATCCGCCCGCGGGTCGAACCCGGGTGCTCCGCGCTGCGACCCGAAGGCCGCGAGGAAGACTCCGTAGTCCGCGGCGGTGACGCTGCCGCTGTTGTCGTAGTCCGCGTCGCACGCGTTGCCGACCCCGTCGCCGTCGGCGTCGTACGCGTCCGAGTTCGGTACGTCGGGGCAGTTGTCGACGAGATCAGGGAGCGCATCGCCATCGCGGTTCGGTCCGCCGAGGATCTCGGCCGCGGTGAGATCCTCGCTGTACTCGCCAAGCGTGGCGTCGTCGATACATGCCGATGCGAGGGCGATCAGGCCAAGAGTGATGATCTTCATGATGTCTCCTTCCGGTCACGACCGAGAGATCGCGAGCGCGAAGCTCTGGTAGGTGGTGGACGTGCAGAATTGGGAGAGCGAGTCGATCGGTCGCGCCGGAAACCACACCGCGCGCGGACACAACCCGAACGCCCCGAAGCCCGTGTCTGACGCAGAAACCAACAGCCCTTCGATCAGCCACGCCTCGGAGGTCCACGGCGTGAGACGGATTCCGCCTGCGATGATCGCTGCCACGCGTCCATTCGCATCGCGTTCCACCGAGGAAACGATCGACCGCATGATGCTCGTGCCGATAGCCGTTCCCGAGAGGATGCGAGTGGTCGTCGCGAAGGTGTCGCCCACGGCGACCTGCTGCAGCGGGATCGTGCTCGGGTTCGACGGGCTCGACGCGCCGAAGTAGCGCACGAACGTCGCGAAGTCTGTGCCCGTGATCGTCCCGTTGTGATCGTGATCGACCCGCGCGTCATAGGCGGCATCGCCGCGTGAACGGCCGAACGACGCGAGAAGGACGGCGTAGTCGGAGCCCGTGACGGCGCCGTTGTTGTCGTAGTCCGCATCGCAGGCGTTACCGAGCCCGTCGAGATCCGTGTCGACGTTGCTCGAGTCCTCGACGTCGGGGCACGTGTCGATCTCGTCCGCGAGGAAGTCGCCATCGCGGTCGCCGGGTCGCGGCACCGCCGCGATCGTGGGGGCGACCTCCACGTGCGTGTCGGCGGCGAGACCGTCCACGTCGACGGCTAGTTCGTCGCGCCCTATCTCGTCCCCGCCAAATAGCGGAGCGTCATCGGTCCGATCCACGCAGCCTGCGACAGCGCAGGTTGCCAACAGTACGAGCCCTCGTCGGTTCCTCATGCGTTCCCTCCACCCCACCGACCGAGGTGCTCGCACCGAGTAGCGCAAGAATCGTCACTGCCCTCGAGAAACCTCTACACCTACATCAGCGTGCGACGAGCTCCGCGCGAGCACGGTAGTCACTGGCGTATTCGCCCTCGCCCTTCTTCTCCCACGCGATCGCGAGGTCGCGACACCGCTCGGCCTCGAGGTACGGCTCGAGCTCGCCGGCGGTGCGCATCGCATCGAGCACGCCGATCGCGTCGTCGATCCGCCCCACGCCGAGGAGCGCGCGCCCGCGCGTGTGCTGGATCGCGGGCACGTCCGGACGCAGCTCGATCGCTTCGTCCGCGAGCGACAGCGCCGCGGGCGCATCGGGCGTCTCGGCATCGAGCAGCAGACACGCGCGATTGTTGAGCCACACGGCGCGCTCCGCGGGTTCGAGATCGCCGGGCTCGATCTCCGAGAGCAACGCGTGTGCGCGCTGGAGACGCCCCGTCGCGACATCGCAACCCACACGCGAGAGCAGCGCCGATCGATCGCGACCGCGCGTGAACGCGAACATCCCGAGGAGCCGATAGCGCCGGCTCGCCTTCGCGAAGCGCGCCGCTTGGAATGCGCCGTGCGCGGAGCGAGGCAGCCAGAACAGCAACCACACGGTGGCGGTCATCGCGACGACGACGCCGATGCCGATCCAGCGCGGCCCGAACAGCGCGCCGAGGACCGCCGGGGCCGCGAGGCACCCCACCGTCCAGCCGACCGCGCGCAAGGCGTACACGAGCCAAGGATAGTCCACGCAGCCGGCCGTGGAGCGTGGTAGACAGCGTCGCCATGTCGGACCGGCTCGTCTCCCTCGGAAAGCGCACCGAAGCGGCCCCCCCGCGTCCCGCGCCCGCCGCGGATGCGCCGAAGGTCTACGTCGAGACGTACGGCTGTCAGATGAACGTCGCAGACTCCGACCTGATCGGTAGCGTGCTCGCCGATGCGGGCTACGCGACCACCAAGTCGGCCGACGAAGCCGACGTGATCGTGGTGAACACGTGCGCGGTTCGCGAGAAGGCCGAGGAGCGCGTGACCGCTCGCGCGGCCGAGCTCGGCGCGGTCAAGCGCAAGCGCCCCGGTGCGGTGCTCGCGATCGTGGGCTGCATGGCGGAGCACCTGAAGGAAGGCCTCGCCGAGCGCGCACCTTCTGTCGACGTGATCGCGGGTCCCGATTCGTATCGCCGGCTCCCCGATCTGCTCGCGCAGGCTCGCAGCCCGCACGTGCAACCGCTCCTGGACATCAAGCTCGACAAGGCGGAGACGTACGAGGGCCTCAGCGGTGCGGTCGGTGGCGACGGCGTCTCGGGCTTCGTGACGATCCAGCGCGGCTGCGACAAGTTCTGCACGTTCTGCGTGGTGCCCTTCACCCGCGGCCGCGAGCGTGGAACACCGCCGCGCGAAGTGCTGCGCCAGGTCCGCGAGCTCGCCGCGAACGGGTATCGCGAAGTGGTGCTCCTCGGTCAGACCGTGAACTCGTACGTGTGGGACTCGACGTCGTTCGCCGAGCTGCTTCGCGCCGTGTGCACCGTCGATGGCATCGAGCGCGTGCGGTTCACGTCGCCCTACCCGGTCGACTTCACCGACGACGTGATCCGCGCGATCGCGGAGGAACCGAAGATCTGCAAGTACGTCCACCTCCCGGTGCAGTCCGGATCGGACGTCGTTCTCGAGCGCATGAAGCGCGGCTACACGGTCGCCGATTACCGCGCGATCGTCGGTGCGCTGCGCGCGGCGATGCCGGACATCGCGCTGTCGACGGATCTCCTCACCGGCTTCTCGGGCGAGACCGAGGACGATCACGCGCAGACGCTCGCGCTCATGCGCGAGATTCGCTTCGACTCCGCGTTCATGTTCGCGTACTCGGAGCGCGATCTGACGTTCGCCGCGAAGAAGCTACCGGACGACATCGACGAAGCGACGAAGAAGCGCCGCCTGTCGGAGATCATCGCGCTGCAAGAGAGGGTCTCCGCCGAGGTGTTCACCGCGCAGGTCGGTCGCCGCGAGCGCGTGCTCGTTCACGGTCCGTCGAAGCGTGATCCGTCGCAGCTGATCGGGCGCACCGACGGGTTCAAGAGCGTGATCCTGCCGTCGGGCGTGGGCGCGATCGGCGAGCTCGTCGACGTGACGATCACGCGCGCGACGATGGCCACGCTGTTCGCGGGATAGCGCAAGGTCTGCGCGAAAACCGCGTCGCGTGTGTGGCGCACGACGTGCTTGTCGGAGGGGCATGCTGCGCGCCTGGATACCGTTGTTGCTCGTCGGCGTGCTCGCGCGCACCGCGATCGCGGGGCCCGACGATCCAGATCGCACCTTGTCCGCCCGCGAAGTGCAAACGTACTTCACGCCGTACGTTCCCGCCGTTCGCGCGTGCTATCTCGCGAACGCGAAGGGGCCGCGCGTGACGGGTGCGCTGCGCCTCGAGCTGATCATTCATCACCACGGTCAGCTGTATCGCTTCGGCTTCTCCGCGCCCGGCGTGGACAAGGCGTGGTTGCCCAAGCTCGATGCGTGTCTACGCGCGCTCGCGAAGACCTGGAGCTTTCCCGTGCGCAAAGGTTTCACCTCGGTCGTGCTCCCGTTCGTGTTCCTGAAGACGAACGCGCCGGGCGCGGGTCCGATCGAGAGCTGCTGGGATGCACGAGGATGCCCACCCGGCAAGACGACGCCACCCGGCAAGACGACGCCATCCGGCAAGACGACGAAGGGAGCTGGCCGATGACCCGATCTGTTCACATCGCAGCGCTCCTGATCGTCGCGGGCTGCCAGACGCGCGAGGCGCCACCGCCGCAACCGACGCCGACGCCGACACCAGCGCCGGCACGCGATGCAGCGGTCGATGCCGCACCGAGCCCGGACGCGGACACCACGACCGTGCGGCAAGAGATGCAAGCGCACTTCACGCTCGTCGTCGACGTGCAGCGCGCGATCACGCGAGGTCATCTCGATGCGGCGCGAGAGAGTGCACGCGCGCTCCTCGCGTACGATGCACCCGACATCGAGGGCGGCGCCCCGTTCGTCGCGGACATGAAGCAAGCCGCGACGGCGCTCGTCGCCGCGAAGGATCTTCCGACCGCCGGAACGCTCGCCGCGGTTCTCGGACGAACGTGCAGTCGTTGTCACGAAGCCACCAACGCGGTCATCGCGTTCGCGTGGGAGCCACAACCCGAGCCCGATCCGTCGCTGCGGGTGCAAATGCAACGGCACCAGTGGGCGGCCGCGCGGCTGTGGGAAGGCGTCGTCGGTCCATCCGACGAGATGTGGAACCAGGGCGTGGATGGGCTCGCCGCCGCCGACATCGATGCACTCGTGGCAGCGCGCGGGATCGATCGCGGCGACACGAAGGCGCTCGCGAAGCATGTCCACGAGCTCGCGGTGCGTGCCAAGCAGACGACCGATCCCGGGGCGCGCGCCCAGCTCTATGGAGACCTGTTGTCCACCTGCGCGGGGTGCCATCAGCTCCTGCGGCCCGCTCCCGTTCCCGACCCGTGACGATTTCGCGCGAGATTTTCGCGACGAGCCCCCGAACGCGCGAAACCTGCGTGCTACGGGCGCTGTAGGCTCCCGTGCGCTGGCGCAACAGTTGCTGCACCGTGCGGCATGACCCGCTCCCCGCATGCCGTCCCGATCACCGAAGCCATGTCGCGCACGCCCGTAACCGCGCGCGCCGATGCCTCGGTCGCGTCGCTCGTATCGCTCATGACCGAGCACCACATCAGCTGCGTCCCGATCGTCGATGACGAACAACGGCCGACGGGGATCGTGACGAAGCTCGATCTGATCGAGTGCGCGAACGACGGCCGGTTGTCCGCGCGCGAGGTCATGATGCCGCACGCGATGACGCTGCGATCGGATGCTTCGCTCAAGACGGCGGCGGAGCTCATGAGCCGCGAGGGGTTCCATCACGTGCTCGTCGTCGACGACACGCGCGCGTTGATCGGCATCGTCTCGACGTTCGACATCACGCGGTGGGTCGCGAACCAAGTATGATCATCTGATACGGTCCGCGCATGACGCGCTTCGTCCTCGCCTCGTTGGTCGTGCTGTTGGCCGCGTGCCCGCCGCCGACGGCCGGGATGGCGACCGGCTTTCGCGTGTTCTATCCCGACGCGGAGAGCTCGCCGCGGGGGTTGGTCATCAAGGTCGGCGAGCGCATGCAGGCCAAGCCCGCCGCGCAGGACTGCAAGGGGCCCGACGGTGGCGAGGGGCGGTGGGCGAACACGGGCGCGAAGGTCACCACCGGCGAGCTCCCGCCGGGCCTCGTGATCGAGGACGGCGCGATCGCCGGCGTGCCGAGCAAGGAAGGCACGTACAAGGCGACGATCCGGTTCTCGGGCGTCACGTGCGCGACGCAACCGACCGACGACAAGCTCGTCCACGTGACGATCGTCGTCGAGCCGAAGTAATCACTTCGCGAGACGCGACACGATCTCGTTTGCGACACGCCGCGAGCCGAGCAGCGCGACGTGGCCGAGATCGTCGTACAGGATCGTATCCGCGCCGGGCAGTGGCTTCTGCGCAGCGCCCGGCACGAGCGCATCGGACTTCGACCAGATGTTCGTCACCTTCGTCGTCGTCGGAACTGCAGCCGCAGCGATCCGCGTGATCAGCTTCGAGCCCATCACGAGCTCGCGTCCCGCGTGACCGAGCGGCGCGGACACGTCCGTGCCGTGCAGCGGCGAGCCGAGCGTGACGAGGTTCGTGACAACGCCATCGCCGCCCGCGAGCGTCACGTAGTACATGCCGACGACGCCGCCCATCGAGTGGCCGATGATGTCGACCGAGTCGGCCCCGGTCGCGGCGCGCACCTCGTCGACGAACCAGCCGAGCTGGCGCGCGGCGGCGGCGACGCGACCGAACGTCCAGTACTCGAAGCCGAAGATCGGACCGATGCCCGCTCTCGAGAGCCGTGATCCGAGGACCACGAAGTTCGCGCGGTTCATCGCGTAGCCGTGCAGCACGATCACCGGGCGCGGTCCCCGCGCGCCCGCACCGGGGAGCGGCAGGTGTCCGGCCGGGCGCGCCACGGAGACCAGCATCGACATCGCCCACTCGCGGAGCGCACCGCGAAGTGGGCCCGGCTGTTCGCGACGCAGGCGGCGCACCGCCCACGGGACGAGCGGATACAGCCCCGTGAACATGAGCGCATTGGCCACGACCGCGATCCCACCCCGCCACGCCAGATGGCGAACCGAGTGCCGGCGTTGCATCGGTTAGGACGTGATGCCCGGCACGTCGGCTTCGATCTCGGCGGCCACGTCGTCCGGAACGGCCAAGAGCTCGCGCAGCTTCTTCAGTTGCTTCTTCTCGGTGTCGGAGAAGTCGTGGTCGACCACGGCCATGCGGCACGCGGCGCGATAGATGCCACGGCGGGACTCGACCGAGAGCGTGGTCAGGTACGTGTCCGGCAGCGTCGTGTACGCCTCGAGGAACCGCGACGCCGTGGCGCGCTCGTCGGGAGTGAGGTCCGCGGTGCGAATCAACCGCCGCAGTCCCTCGGCCTCGGCCTCGGCGAGCACGCCGTCAGCCCAGGCGACGGCAGCCCACATCCGGATCACGTTCAGGACCTGAGAATCGCCCATGCGGCGACGATACTACAACGGCACCGACACGCCGACGCGCTCGCGGACCAGTCGTACCAGCGTCGGGCGAAGCTCCTCGCCGGTCTTGGGTGCGCGCCAGCGGGTCCCGTTGTCGACCGGGTCGAAATGCCACGCTGTCGAGATCGCGGCCATCCAGATTTGCCGGGCCGCGCGGTGGCTGTTGATCACGATCTTCGTGCCATCGCGCAGATCCATGCGCAACACGCCGTCGCTCGTCGAGATCTCGACGTCGTCGGGGTCGATGTCGGCGAAGGCGTCTTCCAGCGCGTGAAGCTCGTCTCGGGCGACGCGGTCGAAGTCAGCTTCCTCCATGTGCCTGCAAATAGCATAGAACTGGTACGATGGAGCCCGATGGCGCGTCCGGGTGAGAGCGACATCGACCTGCTTCTCGACGAGCCGGTCGAGCGGGAAGGGCACGAAACACTACTGCCGTCGGTCACGCGATCGATGCTGTCGACGAAGTCGTTCGTCGCGAGCGAGATGGGCATCGAAGGCCTCGCCAATCCGCTCCAGGAAAAGATCCAGCATCCCGCCACCGGCTCCTCGCACGCGGTCGGCCTCGGCGATGACTCGTGGGATGGGCGGAGTCGCGGCGCGAAGCCCGGCGATGTCATCGGCGGTCGCTACATCGTCGAAGGTCAGCTCGGTCGCGGCGGCATGGGGCGCGTGCTGCGCGTTCGCCACTCGGCGCTCGGCAAGCAGTTCGCGCTCAAGCTCATCAAGACGCGCATCGCGACGAACCCGAAGATCCGCGAGATGTTCTATCGCGAGGCTCGGCTCGCCTCCGCGCTCGCCCACGAGAACATCTGCTCGATCTTCGACTTCGGTCAGGACGAGCTGCACGGGTTGTTCATGGTCATGGAGCTGCTCGAAGGGCAGACCGTGCATCAGAAGCTGCGCACGTCCGGCAAGTTCGCGCCGAAGGTCGCGTGCGACGTGATGTGGCAGGTCGCCGATGCGACGCGCTTCATCCACAGCCGCACGATTCTCCACGGCGACATCAAGACCGAGAACATCTTCATCGTGAAGACGGCCGCGCAGCGCCGCTTGATCAAGCTGCTCGACTTCGGCCTCGCACGCCCCGATCTCGGCCGCACCGAGGGCATGGATGGCACGCCCGAGTACATCGCACCCGAGCGCATCGACGGCGCTCCGGCATCGCCCGCGACGGACATCTACGCGCTCGGCATCGTGTTCTTCGAGCTGCTCACCGGCACGCTGCCGTTCACGGGCAAGCTCGACGAGGTCCTGCGCCAGCATCGCACCGCGCCGGTGCCCTGCCCGTCCAAGCTGATCGAGGTCCCGATCGACGAGCGTGCCGACGAGCTCGTCGCGCGCGCCACCGCGAAGGATCCGAGCAAGCGCCACCCCGACGTCGCCGCGTTCCTCTACGAGCTACGCGCGCTGATGAACATGCTCGGCATGGACGGCGGTCAGGGCCGTCGCCGCGCCGCGAACCCCGACGCCGCTCGCGAGCGCCGCGAGATGGATCACCGGGTGAAGGCGTCCGCCGAGATCTTCGGCTCGGTCGCGATTCCGATGGCGTCGATCGGCGCCGATGGCCGCGTGCGCGCCGCGAACCCCGCGTTCTACGAATTCCTCGGGGCCGCCGGCGACGCGGGTGGCTTGCAGCTGCGCGACTCCGCGCTCCCCGAGGTCTATCCGACGCTGTTCGAGGATCTCGAAGAGGTGCTCGCGAAGCGCCGCCCGATCAAGCGCGTGATCTACCTCAACGAGGGCGGCGATCGCGTCGTCGAAGCGGCGATCGTCCTGTCGTGCGCACCATCGGCGGCCGAGGTCACGGGCGGCGAGGTCTACCTCGTGTTGCATCCGCTGCGCGCCCTCCTGAGCTGACCGCCTGGGGACCGCGCGGTCTCGACGGGAGATATCTGCCGGCGATTTTCGATTGACCGTCACGGCGCGATTGGTTTAACAACTTAACCAATGACGTTAGGACCGCTTCCCGCCCGGCCTTCCGCGAATCACGCCGCCGAGCACGCGCTGCGCGGTGCGATCGTCGACGGAACGCTCGTGCCCGGCGAGCGGCTGCCTCCCGAGCGCGAGCTCGCGGAGCGCTTCGGGATCAGCCGGCTCACGCTACGCGCCGCGCTCGCGAGCCTCGCCGCGTCGGGCCTGATCTCCGTCCGGCAAGGGAGCGGCTACACGGTTCGCGACGTTCGCGAGTCCGGCGGAAGCGACCTCTTGCCGGAGCTCCTGGAGCTCGCGTCGTCGCGCAAGCAGCTAGCCACGGCCGCGGCGGATCTTCTGCGCATGCGCCGCCACCTCGCCGCCGCGGTGCTCGAAGCGATCGCCGAGAACCCACCGAGCGCGCAGGCGCGACGCGTGGTCCGCGACGCGGTCGAACAGTTCGCGCGCGCTGCCGAGACCGAGAACACCGAGGTCATCGCGGACGCCGACCTCGCGATCGTCCGCGCACTCCTCGACGCGACCGACAGCATGATCCTACGCGTCTGCTTGAACCCGATCGTGGCGGTGCTGCGAGCGAGCGCGCCGTTGCGCGCCGCGCTCTACAATCAACCCGCGACGAATCTGCTCGGGTGGCGCGCGCTTGCGTCGTGGATCGAGCGGCCGCACGCGAGCGCGATTCCGCTTCTTCTCGCGGCGCTCGGCGATCACGATCGCGCGTCGCTCGATCGGCTTCGCCCCCGGAGGAATCGATGAGGCCCTGGTACACGTCGCTGATCCTCGTCCGCCCCGCGCGCATCGAGCGAAACCTCGCGCGGGTCTGCGCGAACCTCGGCCTCGCGCGCCCCACGGAGTGGCAGCTCTGCCTCGGCGTGTTGCGACTGTGGCATCGCGTGATGTTTCGCTCGGACACCGTCGGTACGAGTGCGGCTCGCGTGCGATCCACCACACGAGCACGCCTGCTCGCGTGGCGCGCGCTCCGCTTGCCGTTCCTGCTCGCCGAACGCGCGGTCGTGCCGCTCGACTTCACGGGTCTCGCGAGTACACCGGCCGGTGTCATCCGGCATCTCCTCGGCGCGCATCACGATGGCAATCAGTTCGTCTACGACCTCGAGCTGCTCGCCGGCTACGGCTGCCTCGACGAGCTTCACGAGCGCACGCTCGCGATCGTCGAGCGCGACGATGCACGCGCGCGATGGCTGCGCGACCTCGCCGTGTTCGACGGCTACCACGAGTCCCTGCTCGCAGCGGTCGAACACGCGCTCGCGGCCGGGCCCGCGATGACCGAGGCCGAGTCGCGCGATCCCGATATCTCGTTGCGCGCGTACCTCGCGTGGTGCGCCCGGCAGCCGGCCACGCCACGCGACACGTTGGCCGCCTGGCGTTCCGGCGCGTTTCGCTTCGATTCGGCACTCGACGAGTGCACCCGCACGAGGGCCGCATGAACGTCACGGAGCTGCGTGGACGATCGCACCGCGAGCTCGCCGCCGTGATGCAGCGCGGGCGCTCGTTCGACCCCGATGCGGTCGCCGGATGGGTGTATCGCGGGATCAGCCTCGGGCTGCCCAGCTTCGTCGAGCGATTGACGTGGGTGAAGTTCGCCAAAGCGTTCCGGCGCGAACGATCGTGCGTACGTGGCTGGAACCTGCGCATCGAGCAGGACGCGCTCGATCGTCCGTGGCGCCCGAAGCTCCGCGATGGACAGCCGATCACCTTCGGACACTTCGACGTGGTGACGCGCGACGGCACCGTGATCCTCGACTACCGCGGCGAGCGAGGGCTGCTGCGCACGCTGCGCGATCCGATCGTCGCCCTCGACGACCGCGCCGATATCCTGTTCGGCCGCTCGCTGATCGCGATCGGTTCTCGTGCGTTCCCGACTCCGTCGTACTTCGTGCTGGAGCGCGACCACACTCTCGACTCGGCGCGCAGTGCGCGACCGAGCACGAACTCGCCGTCCTCAGAAGGGTAAGCTCGGCGGGTGAGCTATCGGGACGACGTCGACACGCTCTACAACCGGGCCATCATCCTGCAACGCGAGCTCGATGCTGCACGCGACGAGGTCGCGAGACTCAGAGGCCGCCGCCCCGACACGAGCCCCGGCATCACCGAGCTTCGCGAGATGCCGCCGGCGCTGGAGGCGCACGAGCGGCTCGTCGACACGTCGGACCTCGACGAACTGCCTGCGATCCCGATGCCGAACTGGGATCACATCGTGAGCGCGAAGCTCACGCCGTCGACGATGCCTCCGATTCCGATGCCGACAACACGCGCGCTGGTCGAGAGACTGCGAGACAACGCCGCGTATCTGATCGAAGAGGATCTCGTGATGATCGCGAAGATCGTCGAGGAGCTCACCGATGGCAAAGGCAACGACGCTCTGCTGCGTAATCGGCTGCGCTGGCTCGCGAGCGAGCTCGCGCTCGGTGTTCGCTAGCGCTGCTGGCCTTCGGTCAGGCGATTGCGGCCCTGCCAGTCCTCCATCCATCCCGGATACTCGGGCGGGAGCGCGCTGACCTTGTCGAGCACCTCGAGCTGTCCGGCGGTCAGCGTCACCTTCGTGGCGGCGATGTTGTCCGCGAGCTGCTCGTCGGTCTTCGCGCCGATGATCACGCTCGCGATGCCCGGCTTGGCCAGCAGGTACGCGAGCGCGATCTGCGCGACCGACACGCCGTGCTCCGTCGCGATCGGGCGCATCGCATCGACGCACGCGAACGCGCGCGGCTTGTCCACGAGGGGGAAATCGAACTGCGCGCGCCGCGCGTCGGCCGGGCCCTTGGAGTCCGCGCTGAACTTGCCCGAGAGCAAACCGCCCGCGAGCGGTGACCACGGCAGGATGCCGAGGCCTTCCTCGAGAGCGAGCGGCACGATCTCGCGCTCGATGTCGCGCGCGGCGATCGCGTAGAACATCTGCGCGGACACGAAGCGTGCGCGGTTGGTGCGATCCGCGATCGCGAGCGCTTTGTGCGCGCGCCACGCGGGCATGTTGCAGAAGCCGACGTAGCGGACCTTGCCGAGCTGCACGAGACGATCGAGCGCGTCGACCGTCTCCTCGAGCGGCGTCAGCGGATCGACGCCGTGCGTCTGATAGAGGTCGACGTAGTCGAGCTGCAGGCGCGTCAGCGATTGATCGATCTGATCGAAGATGTGCTTGCGCGACAGCCCCGCGCCGTTGACGTCGGGGCTCGTGCGACCGAGGACCTTCGTCGCGATCACGAGCTTCTCGCGCGGCAGCCCGAGCTTCTTGATCGCCGCACCGAGGAGCTTCTCGCTCTCGCCCTCGTGATAGACGTTCGCCGTATCGATGAAGTTGATGCCCGCATCGATCGCGGTGCGCAGCTGCCCCGCGACAGCATCGAGGCCGAGCTTGCCGATCACCTCCCAGAAGCCCTTGCCTCCGTAGGTCATGGTGCCGAGGCATAGCTGCGAGACGTACAGGCCGCTCTTGCCGAGCCGGTTGTATTTCATGCGCGCAAGCTAGCGCAGTCGGACGGTCACGTTCGCGTTCGCGATGCCTCTCGCGATAACAAGTGATCCACCGCTGTCGAAACTCAGCGTTCCATCACCGACGACAGTGACCGACGAGACGCCGTTCGCCGTCGTGACGGTGACGGGAGCGCCGTTGAAGGTGGCGCTCGCGGGAGCGGCGGCCCCACCGGCGCGTCCGGTCCACGTCCACTGGGCCGGGCCTGCGACGCCATCGTGATCGTTCCAGGTCGTGTAGTCCGCCTTCGCGGCGGTGCCCGAGAACAGCCAGACCTCGCGATCGCCGCCGACCTCGTCGCTCGTCGTCAGCGAGGGCTGCCCCGGCGTCGGCAGCGTGGTGTCGATGCCGTCCGGGAACAGCACCACGATCGCACCCTCGGGCACGTAGGCCGGAATCTGCGCCGTCGACGCGGTCGCGGTGATCGTTCCGCCCATCACCGGCGCACCACCGAACATCGGATACCAGCGCCCCACGGGCAGCGTGACTTCGCGCGAGGTCGCGCCGTTGGTCACGACCGGTGCGACGAGGATGCGATCGCCGAGCAGATACTCGTCGGTCGTCGTCCACGCCCACGGCTCGTCGGGGAACGCGAGCGCGATGAAGCGGATCAGCGGAAGACCGTCGCGCTCGTAGCTGCCGGCCGAGCCCCAGAAGTACGCGGCGAGCTGCATGTGGAAGCGCGCCCAGGTGCGGAAGTGCTGCTCGGCGCCGGTGTCCGCTTCCCACTGGTAGTTGTCCTTCGCGCTACGGCCGTGGTGCGTGCGCATCACCGGCTGCATCGCGCCGAACGTGGTCCATCGATAGAACAGCTCCTGCGTCGTCGGCATCGTGCTCTGGCTCATGTAGCCGGCGATGTCCGAGCCGAAGTACGGAAAGCCCGCGAGGCCGAGGTTGATGCCCATCGGGATCACGGACGGCATGCCGTCTCCCTCGGAGAAATCGGTCTGCTGATCGCCGGGCCAGATCACCTGCGTATTCGGCTGGCTGCCGAGCCACGCGGAGCGCACGAAGTACATCGGCGCGATGCGCCCCGGCTTCGGCGCCAGGATCTCCGACGTCATCTTCACCCAATCGACGGGATAGCGATTGTGAACCGCGAGCGCGTTCTCGCCCGAGGCGAGCTTCGCGTCCGTCGGCGCCCACTCGGCGAAGTCGGCCATCCACCCGTCCACGCCGAGCGGCAACCCCTCGGCCATCACGCCCTTCGCCCACGTGACCGCCGCGGGGTTCGAGAGATCGAGCAGCTTCGACGGCGTGAACTTCACGCCGGTGAACGTGTACGGCTCGCCGTCCATCGTCTCGAACACGTAGCCGCCGGCGATCGCCTCGTCGTGGATGTCGGCGTTATCGTCGACGAACGTGTTGTGATACGTGAGAAACGCGAAGCCGAGGTCGTGCAGATCGGTCGCGAGCTGCGCGAAGTCGGGATACAGCGTCTGATCGTAGCGCCAATCCTCGTCGAGCGAGTAGCCCGTGAACGTGTCGGCGCCGCCGCGCCAGTCCTCGGTCCAGATCGCGGACGCGGGGATGCCGAGCGAGCGCAGCTTCTGCGCGATGCGCCGCACGTTGGCCGAGCCGTAAATCGCGTCGATCCACGGCGCGAAGATCGATAGCGGCGGACGCGGCGCTTTGCCGGTCCACGCGATCATGTGGCCGAGCGCATCGGCCGCGGCGGCACCCGCGACGTCGCCGCCGCGATCGCCATCGCCGATGAAGACATGGAGCCGCAGCGTCTCGTCCCACGCTTCGAACCGCGAGACCGTCGCGTGCTCCTCGGGTCCGAGCGCGAACACGGCGCGCCCGTTCGTCTCGACGGCGAGCGCGTAGCCACGCGACGACAACACCATCGGCATCGGCGTGTGCGTCGTGTGCCGGCGGCCGTTCAAGAACCACACGCCCGTGTATTCGTCGTCGGGGATCGACTCCTTGGCGATGCCGTCCTCCTGCACGAACAGCGGCACGGTCTCGCCGCGGTGATCGACGTCGAACGATTGCCCGCCCAGCCCGACCAGGTGCTCGTCCGCGGGGCACGGCGTCGCGATCTGGATGCGATCCGCGTCGCTCGCGAGCGTGATGCGCACGTGGCGCGGGAACCCGGCCGCGTCGGGATTCGGCCCGGACTTCGTCGCCGTGACAAACTCGAGCGTGCCGGTGCCGACCGAGTCCCCGTCGTGGATCAGCGTGAACGATGCGCCGCTCTCGGTCGCCTTCACGTCGGCAAGCTCGTCGATCGCGCGCCAGACCTCGGCGTTCTTCATCTCGGTGAACTTGAACGAACCGAACTGCATCTCGACGGTGGTCGCGCGCGATCCGATCGCCGCGAAGCCCCGCGGCGCGGTGTGCTTGTCGCCCGCTTGCCCGCCGGCCTGCGTCTCCCAGACCACCGCGCCGTCGAGCAGCAACGCGATCTTCGCGGGCTCGCTCTCGATGCGAGCGACGAGCCGGCCCGAGGACACGTCGACCGGCGGCGGTGGATCACCGCACGCCCCGACAACCGACGCGATCAGGACAACGACGACGAGGCGACGCACGCCTCCAGTCTACACGTGCCCCACGCACACGCCGTCCCAGCACGAGCTTGCGAGTGCGTCTTATCCGTACAGGCGAGCGCTTCGCGAGCCGATAATGCGACGGAGGCCGCAGACGTAGCCCGAAGGGCTACGGCCTACGGCTCCTAAAAGCCGACGGCGATGCCGAGCGAGAGGTCCGCGCCAAAGCCGGTGTTCACGTTCAGGCCGCCCACCTGATCGACGACGGCGATGCCCGCGAGCGCCGACAGATCGGCGACGAACGCGAAGTTGTTGCTCAGCATCTTGATGTAGCCGACACCGCCACCGACGAGCAGTGGTCCCTGCCCGACGATGTCCGTGTCCATGCCGGCTTCCGTCGCCTTCAAGTGGATCGTGTTGCGCATCACGCCGCCGCCGACCTGCCCCATCACGCGGATGCCCTCACCCGTCGGAGACAGGGAGTAGCGCACGCGCAGCATGCCGCCCGGCGCGATCGTGGAGTGACCGTCGCGCCCCGCGGCGTCGACGTTCGCGCCGATCGGCAGACCGATGCGACCCGCGAGCCCGATCGCGAGCTGCTTGCTGACCTGGTAGCTGAGCTCCGGCAGCAGGACGACGTAGCTGTTACCGACGCAGCACTGCTCGACCATATTGTCGCCCTCGGTCTTGCCGGTGACGTAGCCAAAGCCCGTGCCCGCAGCGATCGTGATCATGACCTTCGGCGCCTTGCCGCCCGCGATGACACCGCCGCCGATGCTGCCGCCGTCGGAGCCACCGCCGGTTCCGCCACCCTTGCCGTTGATCGGATCCTCGTTGTCACCGGGGCCCGACTTGACCGCGACCGCGGCCGAAAGCTCGAGGATGTTCGGCGATCCCGACGAGCCCTTCGCCGCGATCGGCTTGTTGTTCGCGTCGTAGGCAGCGACGTAATAGTGGACGAGCTCGCCCTTCATCGCGGCCGCGGGAATCGCGCCCGTGTACTTGCAGCCGCCGTCCTTGGTCATCTTCACTTCCGTGAAGTCCGTCGCGCCGGCCGAGCGATACATGATCGAGACCTTCACCGGCGTGATGTCAGCGCCGAGGATGACGTCCATCTTCACCGGCGCAGAGGCCGGCGCGGTGTCGATGATCGTGTGCTGCAGGCCTTTGATGGCGGCGCAATCGATCTCGGGCTCCGCGGGGAGATCCGGCGTCACGGGCTCTTTCGAGCCACCGCCGCTGCCGCCGCTCGCTTCTTTCTTCGCTTCGTCGAGGAGCTTCGTCAGATCGGGCGACTTGTACGCCGCATCGATCTGCACCTTCGCATCGACCTGGACCGCGGACAAAAACGCGACCTTCGCGCCGTCGATGTCGCCGGCGGCGAACGCGGCGATGCCGAGGGAGAGATAGACCTTCGCGGTGATCGGGTCCTTGTCGAGCTTCGCTTTCTTCGCGATGGCGAGCGCCTGATTGAGCAGCTTCTTCGCTGCGTCGTATTCCATCAGGTCGTAGTTCTCCATCGCCTCCTTGCTCTTCGCGTTGATGTCGCCCTTCGCGTCGGCGAACGCCAACGACGAGGCACATCCAAGGACGAGCAATACAGCGATCCCCCTCGCGAAACTGCGGGTTCCCATAGCCCCGTCTATACCGCGGTCGGTATTCGTTCGGTAAGGGATTTCCGCGCCTGTCCCTCGGGCGCGGCGCACCCCGCCGTGGCTAACGCTTGGTAATAATGAACTCGACGCGCCGGTTCTGGGCCCGACCCTCGGCGGTCCGGTTGTCGGCGATCATCACGTTCTCGCCGTAGCCCATCGCGGTCATCCGGTTCGCCTCGACGCCCTGCTTCATGAGGTAGGCGCGGACGCTGTTCGCACGGTTCTGCGACAGCTTCATGTTGAAGTTGTCGTTGCCCTGGCTGTCGGTGTGGCCCTGGACCTCGACCTCGATCTTCGGGTTGTCCTTGAGCGCCTGCGCGACCTCGTTGAGCAGCGCGAACGACACCTTCTTGATCGTCGCCTTGTTGGTGTCGAAGTAGACGGTCTGCTTGATCTCGATCTTCTTGTCGGTGACGACGACGAGGTTGTACTTCTTCGGGCAGCCGTCCGGCGGCGCACCCGGTTCGTTCGGGCACTTGTCGCTGACGTCGGGGATGCCGTCCTTGTCGTTGTCTGGATCGGGGCAGCCGTCGTCGTCCTCGAAGCCGTCCTTGTCCTCGGGCTCCGACGGGCACGCATCGATCTTGTCGGCGATGCCGTCCTTGTCGTTGTCGAGCTCGGGGCAGCCGTCGTCGTCCTCGAAGCCGTCGCGGTCCTCGGGGTCGTTCGGGCAGCCGTCGATCTTGTCGTTGATGCCGTCGGCGTCGTTGTCCTCTTCGGGACAGCCGTCTTCGTCCTGGAAGTTGTCGAAGTCCTCGGGCACGCGCGGGCACGAGTCCTTGGGATCGAGGATGCCGTCGCCGTCGGTGTCGCCGGGGCCGGCGACGACCGGACCTTGCGTGCATTTGTCCTTCGGTGACTTCTCGATCGCGAGCCGCGCGTTGCGCTCGGCGATGCCGGCGAGCTCCTTCGCCTCGTGATAGTTGCCCTCGTCGAGCTCGTGCTGCGCGAAGTCGTTGTTGGACTCCGCCATCGCGAGCTCGACCGGTGCGCAGCGCTGCGCGCCGTGATCGCGTGCGGTCGCGATCAGCTCGTCGGTCGCCGACGTCTTCGAACGAACTTGCGTCCCCGCGCAGGCCGCGAGGATGCACAACAGAGCAAGCGCGCGTTTCACTCGGCTTCCTTTGCGGGCGCGATGCCGTCCTTCGCAGGAGCGGGAGGCGCATCTGTCTTCGCGGGCGCGACGTCTTTGTTCTCGAGGATGATCGGACCCTTGCTCGGATCCTTCTGCACGACCGCCGCTTCCTCGACGGCCTTGTCACCCGCCTCGGAGGCGAGCTTGCCGAACCGATTCGCGCCCTGGAAGTCCGCGCGCGCCGCGGCGACACGCGCTTGATGCAGATACTGGTTCGCGCGCGTCCAGTAATACGGCGCGTACTTGTCTGCCTGTGCAGCGCGCGCGGCGTCGACCGACGTCGACGCGCGACGCGTGACTTCATTGACGTACGCGATCGGACCGCAGGCGCTCGCACCCACGGCGATGACCATCAGCAACGCGACCCGAGACATCGACCGGTACCTTATCACCGCGACCGCACCCTCCGCCCGTCACGGTTCAGCTCGATCGCGGTGTAGATGGCGGAAAGGAAGATCGCCAGCAGCGACACCACGAACGCCCACCCGAGCTGCACGGAAAAGATCGAGACGCCCTTGTTTCCTCGCCAGCCCAGGTAGTCCGCCGCCGTCGACAGGCGATGGATGCTGCTGACCACGAGGACGAGGAGTGCGAGGGTGATCACCCCCCCGGAGTACAGCGCCGCGTTCTGAAACCCGCGCCGGATCAGCGTCGCCGCCACGTACCAGCCGCTGATGACGAGCATCGCGTGCCCGACCATCAGCGGGAGGATCGCGACGCCCCCGGCCTTGGCCGGGTCGAACCAGTACATCCAGCTCCACGCCGGGTGCACCGCATAGAAGTAGAGCGCGATCGGCGCGACCACCGTCGCGGCGTGCAGCGCGACGAGCGGGAACGCCGGCGACGCGAACGGTCCATCGGCGCGCACGCGATCGCGCGCGACGAGCGCGAACCCGATCCCGAACAGCAGATTGACGAGCGCGATGACCGGAATAGCCCATTCGTAACACGAGGAAAGCGCACGTAGACGTACGCGCCCGCGTGATCGCCTCCGGGTTAGCGGCGCTCGAGTGGAGGCGTCCGCGAGCCGGTGTCGGGATCGGGAGTCTCCGAGCCGAGCAGCGAGCCGGCCGGCGAGACGAGCTGGTCGAGATCGATCTCGACGGCCGACGCGGGTTCGCGTTCCGGCGGCGGCGTGGGGACATCGATCTCGCCCGCGACGAACGTGCTCTCGCCCATGCTGCCGAGCGGAGGCGCGACCGCGACCACACCCTCGATCGGCGTGCCGTCGTGCCCGTCGGGTCCATCGTCGGGATGGACCTCGCCCGACTCGACCTCGATCGCGTCGTCGTCGTCGAGCGCGCGGCCGATGTTCGTGACGACCCAGTCATCCTTGTCGCTGCCGGGGAGGCGTTGGGTCGCGCGCGACACGGTGTACGCGCCCGTGTGCGCATCGCGAGGACCGGGCCGCACGGGCGTTCGCTCGACGGTCTCGTCGACAGGCGGCGGTGGTGCAGCGATCGACTCGGAGCTCGTGCTTCCCGTGTGCTCGTCGAGCGCGGCGAGGGCGTCGTCGAGCGCGCCGATCTTGTTCTCGGCGGTGTTGTCCGGGTGCGCGACCCCAGGCGCTTCTTCGAACACGGTGGCTTCGAAGTCGTCGTCGGAGAGGATCTCGACCTTCGGCGACTCGTCGTCGGCCTCCTCGATCTGATCCGCGTAGCGCTCGGTCAGCACGGCATACGCGTTCCGGATCGCGCGGCGCGCGGCGCTCGCCGTGAAGTCGCGACGGACGCGTTCGTACGCGTTGTGCGCGAGGTTGCGGCGAAGCGCGGGCTCGTCGAGGAGGCGCAGGACCTTGCGTGCGAGATCGATCGGATCGCCGGGCTCGAACAGGAGCGCCTCGCGATTGTTGTCGACGACCTGCATCACGGTGTCCCGACGAGGAGCGACGATCGCGCACCGGCACGCCATGTACTCCAGTAGCTTCGTCGGATAGACCACCGTCGGGTTCGGCGTGAGATCCGCCGCCGCGGGCACCACGCACACCGTGGCGGTCGCGAGCAGCGCCGGGAGCTGGTCGTGGTCGACGGGGCCGAGCACGTCGACCTTGTCGGTCAGGCCGAGCTCGCGAATGCCATCGCGCAGCGCCTGATCGAACTTGGGAGCCATCGAGCCCGCGAGGACGAGCTTCGCGTCGACCTCGCGCACGATCGCCGCCATCGCGCGGACGAGCACGCGCACGCCGCGTCCGGGGTCGATCGATCCGACGTACAGGATGCGCGGCGGGCCGGCGCTCGTGACATCGTCCCAATCGAAGCGGTCGACGTCGACGCCGGGCGGCGACAGGATCACGCGATCCGGGCGACCGCGCGCCTGCAGCGACTTTACCGCGGCGGCCGTCGGCGCGAGGATCAGATCGGCGGCGAGCAGGCACGCCTCTTCGTCGCGGCCGTACTGCGCGTCGAGGTCCGTGTCGAACGTGGTCTCGCCGAGCGGCGATCGCGTCAGATCGTAGACGACCGCGAAGCCCATGCGCGCGCGCGCCTCGAGCACCGGGATGCCGCTCCACGAGTCGCGGCAGTGCACGAAGTCATAGTCGGCGCCGTCGAGCTGGCGCTTGAGGGCGCGCTGGAACGCCTGCACCTGCGACTTCAGATCCGCTTCGTGCGTGGGGACCCGCAGGACGCGGACCGAGCCCTGGCGCTCGACGTACGCTTGCTCGCCCTCGCGCGACACGAGCAGATCGACCGTGTGGAGCGGCGTCAGCGAGCGGATCACGTGGCGAAGCTGCACGCCGGCTCGCCGCGGTCCGGGCACCGCGCAGAAGCCGGTCAGCAGCACGCGTGCCATGCGTTCATCGTCCGGCACTCCGCGCGTTCACGCAAGCGTCGTCGACGTTCGTCGGACTTGTCGACTACCTCCGCATCGCCTTCGGCGCTGCTACGCGTCCGACGTTCGTCGGACTTGTCGACGCCGCGCGCTCTTGAACACGATCACCGACTACGCTAACTAAGCCCCGTGAATCGCCTCATCGAGTACCTCCGACAACACATCATGATCGACTTTCAGGGTGATCTGACGGTGGGGAAGGTGCGAGAGCTTCTCGCAGGGGACGACAGCCGGGATGCCAAGCAGCTGCTGTCGAAGTTGGTCGCTGAAAAGAAGGTCGAAGACATGATCCTCGTGCTCGCGGATTGCCTCCTCGAGCCCGTCCAAAACGCACTCACCGACGACGTGATGCGCGAGCAGATCCGGATGTATTCCGAGAGCTAGCTCGATCGACATGTTACGTTTCCGGCATGGGTAACCCGGTGCCGGACTCGAAGACTCCCGCGTTCGTAGCGTACGCCCTCGTCGCGATCGGCCTCGCGATCGCGGCGGTGCAAGGCTTCACGTCCGGCTCGATCGGTGGCGGTATCGTCGCCGCGCTCGGTGCCATTCCCGCGTGCTTCGGCATGTGGAAGGGTATCCAGCAAGAAACCCAGGGAACGCTCGCGTTGTCCGTGATCGCGGTGCTCGTGTCCCTCGCCGCCGGTGGCGTGTTGATCGCCCTCCGCGTCATTCACTGGGTCCGGTGATGCGCCGCTTCGTCCTCGCACTACTCGTTCCTGCATTCGCGCTCACCGCGGACGCGCGCGCCGAAGCCCCGGCACCCGACAAGCGGGCCGCGCCGGCCGAAGCCGCTCCCAAGGATCAGAAGTTCGTCTACACGAACACGGCGATGGGCACGATGGTGTCCGTCTTCTTCTGGTCGTCCAACGAGGCCAAGGCACGCGAGGCCGCCGATGCGGTGTTCGCCGAGATGAAGCGGCTCGACGCCGTGATGACCACGTGGACCGAGACGTCCGAGGTCTCGCGCATCAACCTCGCCGCCGGCAAGAAGCCCGTGAAGGTCTCCGACGAGACGTACGCCGTGATCGCGCGCGCGCAGGATGTCGCGAAGCGCACGAACGGCATCTTCGATATCACCGTCGGCGCGTTCAAAGGGCTGTGGAAGTTCGATCAGGACATGGACGGCACGCTGCCCGATCCCGCGGACGTCAAGAAGCGCCTCGCGAACATCGGCTACAAACACCTCCGGCTCGATCCGAAAGCGAAGACGGTGTTCCTCGATCAGAAGGGCATGTCGATCACGCTCGGTGGAATCGCGAAGGGCTACGCCGTCGACAAGTGCGCTGCCCTCCTCAAGAAGCTCGGCTTCGCGAACTTCATGATCCAAGCCGGCGGCGACATGTACGTCGCGGGCAGCAAGAGCGGCACGCCGTGGGTCGTGGCGATCCGCGATCCGCGCGGCCCGGCCGACTCGCACTTCGCGAACGCGCCCGTGTCCAACCACTCGTTCTCGACGAGCGGCGACTACGAGCGCGGCTTCGTCAAGGAGGGCGTCCGCTACCACCACATCCTCGATCCGCGTACGGGCCAGCCCGCCCACGCGTCGCGCTCCGTCACGGTGCGCGCGGTCGACGCGTTCACCGCCGATGCGTGGAGCAAGGTGCTGTTCATCCTCGGCTACGAGGAGTCGCTGAAGCTGATCAAGCGCGAGAAGCTGACGGACTTCGAGGTCGTGTGGATCGATGACAAGAACGAGGTCCACATGACCGATGGCATCAAGTCCGTCCTGCGAATCGAGAAGCAACCCACGCCCGGAACGTGAGAGGCTGCGGGCGATGCGCATCGCCCTCGTCGCCGTCATTCTCGCGATCGCGTCTCCCGCGCTCGCGCACTTCAAGTTGGTCTCGCCGGCCGCCAGCTTCGAGCAGGACAACTTCGGCTCGCCGCAGAAGAGTGCACCGTGCGGCCAAGCGGACGCTGGCGATGCCGCCGTGCCGACGAACATGGTCACGCAGCTGATGACGGGACAGATGGTGTCGATCGAGGTCGACGAGACCATCTTCCACCCGGGCCACTATCGCGTCTCGCTCGCCGAGAGCACGGCGATGCTGCCCGCCGATCCACCGGTGACCGCCGGCACGACGGCGTGTGGCTCGACGGCGATCAACCCGAACCCGCAGATGCCGCTCCTCGCGGACGGCCTGCTCGTTCACACGGCGCCGTTCACGTCGAACCAGACGATGCAGGTGCAGCTGCCCACCGGGTACACGTGCACCAACTGCGTGCTGCAGATCACCGAGTTCATGTCGAACCACGCGGCGCCTTGCTACTACCACCACTGCGCGATGATCACGATCTCGGATAGCGGTCAGCCCGGTGGCGATACGAGCGCGCCGATGGACGATGCCGGCGGCTGCTGCTCGACGAGCCGCGGCTCGGGTGCGAGCGCGCTGTTCGCGCTGATCGTCGGTGCGCTCCTGCTGCGCCGTCGGCGGTAGCTCGCGCATTGCTGCGGCGACGCGGACCCGGCGGACGCGCCGCTGCGAAGATCAGCAGCCTTCGATCTCCATCGTCGCGATCCCGCCGCATAACGATCGAAGATCAGAAACACGACACGGAGGCGGAGAGGACACCGAGGACCATTTCAGGAACGTGTCGCGATCGACCGGGCGAACGCGAAGGCTCGCCTCCGTTTCCTCGCACTGCGCTTGATGTTCTCGGGTGGACCGGTCCGATCGACGATCGCGCGAAAAGCGACTGTCGCTTGTTCGAGGACCATCGACGCGCGCTGCGCACCGACCAACGAGTCCGGCCAAAACAGTCCGACCAATCGTCCGACCAAACAGTCCGAACAGTCCGACCCAACAGTCCTCTGTGTTCTCTCCGCCTCTGTGTCGCGTTGTCGGATCGACGTCTTCCGTGCAGGTGGCTGTCGTGTGCACGTAGATCCAGTGTGTCGTGAGCGCGTCCATGTAGGGCGCGGAGTCGTCGGCCTCGCACCGCAGCGTTACTTCGCCGCCGGGACGGTTTCGATCTCGATCATCGTCGCCGGGGACAGCCAGCGCGCGATGACCGCGTCGATCGTCGACACCGTGACCGCGCGATAGCGCGCGAGCTCGTTCGCGAGATCGTCCGGCGTGTCGCTGTACAGCATGCCGCGCTGGATCGTCTTCATGCGCGATACGATGCCGGACAGCGACCAGATCGTGCCCGCCTCGCGGCGCGTGACGGCGCGGTTGATCGATCGCTCGTCGACACCGCGCGCGCATTCCTCGTCGAGGATCGCGCGGACGCGATCGGGATCCGCGCCGGTCTTGAGATCGACCGCGACGTGGATCTCGCCGCCGAGGCGGCCGTTCGTCGACCACGCGGACACGCGCTGCGCGAGCTGTGTTTCGTAGACGAGGCGGCGCCACAGCGCGCCCGTGCCCGCGCTCGACCACGACGCGGTGAGCACGTCGAGCGAAGCTTCGTCGACGGTGCCGGACCGTGGACCGAGCCACACGCGATGGATGCGGCCGAGCGCGGCGAAGCGATCGACGATGCGTTCGCGAACCGGCGCCGGCGGCGGCGCGACCGGCATGGGCCGCGTGGGACGCGTGGATGCCGGGAAGCTACCGAAGTAGCGATCGACGATCGCGTCGGTGTCGTCGGGGACGTCACCGGCGATCACGAGCGTCGCGTTCGCGGGCACGTACCACGTGCGGTAGAAGGCGAGCACGTCGTCCACGGTGGCAGCTTGAATGTCGTCGTGGAGGCCGATGGTGCCGTGGCGCAGCGGGTGACCTTCGGGGTAGAGCGCGAGACCGATCGCGAAGCGCTCCGCGCCGTATGGGATGTCCTCGTGCTTTTGGCGGCGCTCGGCGCGCACGACCTTTTGCTGCGTGACGAGGCGCGCTTCGTCGAAGTGCGGCGCGAAGTAGCCCATGCGATCGCTCTCGATCCACAGCGCGAGCTCGAGCTGATGCGAGGGAACGACCTCGTGATACGCGGTGCGCTCGGTCGACGTCGAGGCGTTCGCATCGGTCGCGCCCGCGCGCTTGAGTACTTCGTAGTGATGTCCGCCGAGACGCTCGGGCGGCGACTTGAACAGGTGCTCGAACAGGTGTGCGAAGCCCGTGCGATCGACGCGCTCGTCGGAGCTGCCGACGCGGTACCAGACGCTGGCCGCGACCTGGGGCACGGCAGGATCGGGGTGCACGACGACCTCGAGACCGCACGACAGCGTGCGCCGCCGCGTCGCGAGGTGCGGCAGATCGTCGACGAACGTGACGGGCTCATTCATTTGCGTCCGCGCTCCAGGGATAGCGCGAGCTGGTAGAGCTGGCGACGGGGCTTGCCCGTGACGACGACGAGCCGCGCGGCGGCATCCTTGGGCCCGAGGCCTTCGCCGAGGAGGCGCGTGAGCTCCGCTTCGATGTCGATCGCGTCGCCATCGCTCGCGGTGCCGCCTTCGACGACGAGCGTGCACTCGCCACGCGGGGACGTGTCCGCGTACTTCGCGGCGAGCGCGGCGAGCGTTCCGCGGACGTGCTCCTCGTGTAGCTTCGTGAGCTCGCGGCCGAGCGATGCGCGGCGATCGTCGCCGAAGGCCGCCGCGAGATCCGCGAGGGTGGCGCCGACACGATCGGGCGCTTCGTAGAAGATCATCGTCGCGATCTCGCCGCGCAGCGTGCCGAACAGCTCCTGACGGGCGCCCTGCTCTCGCGGTGGAAACCCGAGGAACAGGAAGCGATCGCTCGGCAGCCCCGAGCCGACGAGCGCGGCGAGCGACGCGCTCGGCCCCGGAATCACCTCGACCTTCGCGCCCGACGTCACCGCGGCGGCCACGGCGCGCGCGCCGGGATCCGAGACGCCCGGCATGCCGGCCTCGCTGATGACCGCGACCCGCTTGCCCTCGCCGAGCGCGCGTACGAGCTCTTCGCTGCGATGCGCTTCGTTGCCCTCGAACAGCGAGACGATGCGACGCGCCGGGTTCGCCGCGCCGAGCGCATCGGCCTGGGCGAGGATCGTCTTCGCGGCGCGCGTGTCCTCGGCGGCGATCACGTCGGCCTCGCGCAGGATGCGCGCGGCACGGAGCGAGAGGTCCTCGAGGTTTCCGATCGGCGTGCCGACGACGTACAGGACACCGGGGGTCGACACGATCAGTCTCGTGTCATCGCGTCGATGTCGACCGACGTACCGAGCTCTGCCTCGAGGTACTTCTTCAGTCGATCGAGCATGCGCTTCTCGAGCTGACGAGCACGCTCGCGGCTCACGTTGTAGCGATCGCCGAGCTCTTGCAGCGTCAGCGGCTCCTCGGTCAGCCAGCGCTCGCGGAAGATCGTCTGCTCGCGACCTTCGAGCGTCTTCGCGAACGTCTCGAGCTTGCCCTTCAGCAGCTCGGAGAACTGGCTCTGCTCGACCGCGCGATCCGGACGCGCGTCGTCGCTCGGGATGTAGTCCATGCGCGTGCGCGTGCCCTCGTCATCCGCCGAGCCGAGCGGTGCATCGAGCGATGCCTCGGGCGCGGCGAGCCGGCGCTCCATCTCGATGACTTCTTTTTCGGGAACGTCGAGCTTCTCGGCGAGCAACGCGGAGCTCGGGAAGAACCCTGCCTGCTCGAGCTTCTCGCGCTCCTTGCGCAGGTTGAAGAACAGCTTTCGCTGCGCCTGCGTCGTGCCGATCTTCACGAGGCGCCAGTTGTTCAAGATGAACTTGAGGATGTACGCGCGGATCCAGAACGCCGCGTAGCTCGACAGCTTCACGCCGCGATACGGGTCGAACTTTCCGACCGCCTGGATGAGACCGATGTTGCCCTCTTGCACGAGGTCGAGCAGGTTCTTGTGAGCTCGGCGGTATTCGTAGGCAATCTTGACGACCAGGCGGAGGTTCGCCTCGATCAATTTTCGCGCGGCCGAGGTGTCGCCGTGTTCGACGAGCCGCGTCGCGAGGGACTTCTCCTCTTCGGGAGTCAGGAGCGGATAGCGACGGACCTCGTTCATGTACGCGGCCATCGGGTCGCGCCGTGCCAACGAGCCACCCCGGGTGGACTTGGGCTCGGGGATCTCGATGTCGTCGTCGCCAACACTTTCGCCTTCGGCGGCTAGTGCAGCATTCGCGGCATCTTCGGCGAGGTCGGGATCGACATCGTCGTCCTTCTCTTTGTCCTCGTCCTCGTCCTTTTCTTCGTCCTGTCCGTCGGGATCCTTCTCGGTCGGCTGATCGCCAACGTCGATGATCTTCGTCTTCTTCCGGCCGGCCATTTGTCGACGAGAACTGTACTACATGCGACCACTGGCTGGGTCGCAGCGAGAGACATGTCTGGTCAGTGTAAACGTCGCTGGCCTCACCACGCGCTCACCCTATAATCGAGAGACATGCGAAGCCGGTTGAATCTGGCCCTGGTGGGGGCCGCGGGTGCGATGGCGCTCGTCCTCACCGTCATCCGTCAATCGCCCGAAGGTGTTGTCTCGCTCGAGCTGGACATGCCCGAGGTGCGCGCTGCTCCCGGTGAAGTCCGCGTACAGCGCCACGACTTGTCGACCTTGAAGGTCTTCAACTGGGCGCTGCTTCGCATCAAGGATCGCTACGTCGATCCGGCGCGCGTCGATCCGAAGAAGATGCTCTACGCCGCGCTCGACATGGTCCAGTACAACATTCCGGAAGTCCTCGTCGAGCCGGACGCTCCGCACAACAAGATCTCGATCGCGGTCAACGACAAGCGCGAGACGTTCGACACGAGCGATGTCGACTCGCCGTGGCGCATGACGATCAAGCTGCGCAAGGTGTTCCGCTTCATCGAGACCAACATGAACGCCGGCGCCGATCTGGCGAAAGTGGAATACGCGGCGGTCAACGGCATGCTGACCACGCTCGATCCGCACTCGGTGCTGATGGATCCCGAGCAAGCGCGCGACATGGACGTGTCGACCAGCGGCAAGTTCGGCGGCCTCGGCATCGTCATTCGCATGATCGAGCGGAAGCTCACCGTCGTGAAGCCGATGAAGGACACGCCGGCGTGGCGCAAGGGCATCAAGGCCGGCGATCACATCGTTCGGATCAACAACGAGCCGACCGAAAATCTCACGTCGAACGAAGCCGTCGATCGCATGCGCGGTGACCCGAAGACCGGCGTCACGCTGTGGGTCGAGCGCAAAGGCGAACCGAGCCTGCTCCGCTTCGATCTCGTCCGCGACATCATTCGCGTGAGCCAGGTCGAGCACAAGCTGCTCGACAAGGGCGTCGGCTACATCAAGGTGAAGCAGTTCTCGAAGGGCATCGCGGACGACGTGTCCGATGCGATGAAGGAGATGAGCGGTCGCGGCGCCACGTCGTGGATCCTCGATCTCCGTGGCAACCCGGGCGGTCTCCTCGAGGAAGCCGTCAAGCTGTCCGACGTGTTCGTCGATAGCGGCACGATCGTCGCCACGGTGTCGGGTCGCGATCGCGAAGCGCGCCGCGCGGAGTCCGGCATCGGCGACACGTCATCGTCGCTCGCGGTCCTCGTCAACGGCAACTCGGCGTCCGCGTCGGAGATCGTCGCGGGCGCGCTGAAGAACCTCGATCGCGCGGCGATCATCGGCACGCGTACGTTCGGCAAGGGCACCGTGCAGGAGCTCTACGACAACGACGATCGCTCCAAGCTCAAGCTGACGATCGCGCAGTACCTGACCCCCGGCGATCGCTCGATCCAGAACGTCGGCATCGTCCCGGACATCCTGCTCCAGCGCATGTACGTGCCGGAGAAGAACGACTCGCCGACCGACTACATCCGTCTGCTCGCGCCCTCGCACAGCTACGGCGAGAAGGACCTCGACGCCGCGCTGGTGTCGACGTACGCGAAGGACACCGACAAGCCGACGTACGAGATCCCGTACCTCATCGAACGCAAGAAGCCGGCCGCGGGCGCGGAAGCCACGCCGCCCGTGATCGACGAGGATGAGGACGAGGTCGACGCCGACGAGATCGTCGAGGACTTCGAGATGAAGTTCGCGCGTGACGTGGTCTCGACCGTGAGCGTCTCGACGCGGCCCAAGCTGGTCGCGGCTGCCTCGAAGATCGTGCAGAAGGTGCGCGCCGACGAGGAGAAGAAGCTCGTCGCCGAGCTGACGAAGATCAACGTCGACTGGACCGGCGCGCCCGCGAACGAGCCCGCCGCGAACCTCGAGGTGTCGCTGTCGACGCCCGCGAAGAACCTCAAGGCCGGCGAGATCGTCAGCGTCACCGCGACGGTCAAGAACACCGGAACGGGCACCGCGTATCGCGTGCTGTCGCGCATCCAGGGTGATGACCCCGTGTTCGAGGACACCGAGCTGCCGATCGGCAAGGTCGCGCCCGGCGAGACGAAGACGTTCACCGCGAAGGTGCAGGTCCCGAAGGATGCGCTCGATCGCGTCGATCGCCTCGGCCTCGAGGTGAAGGCATCGTCGAACACCACGACGCGCGTGAACCCGACCGAGGTGCGCATCGAAGCCGCGCCGCGTCCCGTGTTCGCGTACTCGTATCAATTAATCGATGAAGGCAACGGCGACGGCCTCGTGCAGCGCGGCGAGAAGTACCGCCTCGTCGTTCAGGTGAAGAACACCGGCACGGGCTCGACGTCGACTGACAAGGACGGCGGCTGGACGGCGCTGCTGCGCAACGCGACCGGCGATGGCGTGATCCTCGGCAAGTCGCGCTTCGAGGGCAAGGACTTCCCGCTCGCGCCGAACGCGGTGAAGGAGATCGAGTTCCCGCTCGCGACCGACGCGACGCTCAAGGCGGGCGAGATGATCGTCGAGCTCATGGCCTACGACGCCTCGCTCGACTCCGAGACGCGCCAGAAGCTGACGTTCAAGGTGATGCCGTCGGTCGGTGGAACGCCGGCGCGCGGCGAGGTGACCGCGAAGTCCGCGGCGATCATCCGCTCGGGCGCCTCGGAAGATGCCCCGCAGATCGGCACCGCGAACAAGGGCGCGAGCTACTCCGTGGTCGGGACGTTCGGTCCGTACACCAAGGTGCGGCTCGACAAGGCAGGCAAGATCGGCTTCCTCCCGACCGCATCGGTGGGGAGCGGCGGGGGTGGTGCGAGTGGCTACGCGCAGACGTGGAACTCCACGCCGCCCGTGATCGCGCTGACGGCGAAGAACCTGGAGACGACCGCGGAGACCTATCGCATCACGGGCGCGGTCAACGACGAGACCCACGTGGAGGACGTCTACATCTACGTGTCGAACTCGCGCGCGAAGATCGATAGCCGCAAGGTGTTCTACCGGTCCAACCGCGGCGGCAAGGACGCGCGAGTCCTCGACTTCGCGACGGATCTGCCGCTGTGGCCGGGCTCGAACCTGATCACCGTGGTGGCCCGCTCCAACGCCGACGTGAAGAGCGTCAAGAGCATGTACGTGTACCGGGATCCGCCGCGTACCGCGCAAAAGCCCTGAAAACCCTGGCAGAATGCGGAGTGAATCCGCACGCCATGGGTGGCGTCTCAAAGGTGACCATGCGCACCAACCGTCCAGTCCTCGCCAGTGTGGCCTTCGTGCTGCTCGCCGCGTCGCCTGCCATGGCGGACAGCGTGGCCGGCGTCTATGACGTGAAGTACGAAGAGGTGTCGACGAACTGCCAGTCGCCGCTGAAGTACCCGCACGGCAAGATGGAAGTGAAGATCACGCGTGGCACGTCGATCACGGTCGACATCGATCGCACGCCGCTGATGCTCGGCTCGGTCGGCAAGAACGGAAAGATCAGCGCGAAGTCCAAGTCGGGCGCGACGTCGCTCGAGGGAATGAACGGCGTGTTCTCGGTCGCGGGCAAAATCTCGCCCGAAGGCATGCTGACGTTGGTGATGGTCGGCGAGTACTCCGCGGGCGGCAAAGCGCTGTGCTCGCAGTCGTGGAACGTGGTCGGCAGCAAGTCCGAGCCCGTCGCACCGCCGCCGAAGGGCAAGAAGTCGAGCGCGTCGTTCATGCCCCTGCTCCTGACCGACGATTGATCGCCCGCGCTACGGCGGCGAGCGCACCACCATGACCCAGTCGAACGAGGCCGACGCGCTGCGCGCGAACAGGCCCGAGCGATTGGTGCCCGGGAGCGTGTTCGTGCCCGTCATCGGGGCCACGAGCCGCTCCGCATCGCACGAATAGGACGTTCCCGATCGCCGGGATGCGAACGAGCTCGCGTCGCCGACGTTCGCGTTCGTGGGCACGAGCACGATCGCGCCATTCGACGCGTTGTCGGCGAGTGCGTAGACCTCGAGATCCGAGGGGTTGATCCCGAACACGCAGAGCGTTCCTTCCATGCTCGTTGCATCGAAGTGGTGCACCACCCCGACGGGGCGCGCCACCCCCGCGCCGAACATCGCGTCGATGGTGACGTGCGTGGAGACGACCTCGATGTCCGGACCGCCGTTGGCCCACGTCGCCGCCGCGACGCTGTTCAGCGAGCCGACGATATGGATCTGACCACCCGACACCGACCACAGGCCGGCGAGCTCGAGGTCATCGGGGAGGCGGTCGAAGCCGGAGAAGTGCGTGATCCGATCGCCGAGAATGCTCGGGTTCGGATCGCACACGCCACCGACGCCGTCCGCATCGAGGTCCTCGTTGTCGGCGTACGGAGGGCACGGATCGCAGACGTCTCCGAGGCCGTCGTCGTCCTCGTCGCTCTGATCCGGGTTCGCTGCGCTCGGGCAGTTGTCGATCGGATCGACGATGCCGTCTCGATCCGGATCCGCGACGTCATCCGCAGGCGTGTCCACGCCGAAGCCGATGCGGCCACAGCTCGCGAGGAACACGGCGATGACGGCGCGCATCACCGCGCCGCGAGGTCCATCAGCATCTTGTTCGCCTGCTGACGCGCGAAGTCGAGCGACGGGTCGCCGCTGCCCGACCTCGAGAACTCCTCGAGGTCCGCCTGTGCGGCCTTCTTGTCCTTGAGGACGAAGCGCGACTGTCCGCGCTGGAACATCGCCTTCGCGTGCGCCGGATCCGCGGCGAGCGCTTGCGTGAACGACTGAATCGCGAGCTTGTGCTCTCGCTGATCCGCATAGCTCATCCCGAGTACGTACCAGACATCGGCGGAGACGGTCCCCGAGAAGCGCGCGGTGCCGAGGAGCGCGACCTCGCTCGCGGCCTTCGCGAACCCCCATCGGCGATAGAGCTCCACGAGCGCGATGAACGGCGCCGTCGTCGAGGCGCCACCGGCGACCGCTTCGCGAAACGCGGTCGCCGCTGCGCGATGATAGCCACCGTCGCGATAGATGCGCCCGATGTAGTAGTGCGCGCGCCACAGCTTCGGCTCGAGCTGCACCGCGCGCAGAAACGCGGCGAGCGGCTTGCCGAAGTCGGTCGTCGCCAGATCGGGCTTCGTCGCGAGGATCGCTTCGTAGCTCGCGACTCCGTAGACGAGCAGGTACATCGGCACGTCGGGCGCGAGCGACACTGCGTTGTCGATCGCCTCGGCGGCGTGCGCCCAATCGCCCTTGCCGATGTACGAGCCCGCGAGCCCGTACCACGCAAAGTGATGCCCGCCCCACTCCGCGAGCGCCGCCTTGTACTTCGCGATCGCGTCGTCGTACTGACGCGATCCGTAGGCGCGGGTGGCTTCGTCGGACAGCTTGATCGCGGCGCTACTCGCCGCGACGGTGCGCGGTGGACGATCCGTCTTCTTGCGCGCGAGCGGCGCGACCTTCGGCGGATCCGGCGGCGCGACCGTCGACGTCGGCGTCGCCGCCTTCGGCGCGGATGCGACCGACGCGAACACGAGGAGCCCGTCGGAGTTGCGCTCGCCGTGCGGCGACGCGAGGGCGAACGTGCCGCTCACCACCACGCGGTCACCGACGGCGAGCTTTGGCACCTGCGGCCAGTTCTTCAGCTCGTCCTTGGGCAACCGCTCGCGCTCGAGCTTGTTCGGCGGGCGCGGCACGTCGACGACCCACAGCGACCGCTCGAGCGACGTGGTGCTCGTGTCGCCGAGATAGAACTTCTTGCGCTCGCACATCGTCGGATCCGCATCGATCATGCGCTGCGCCTGCGCGACCGATTGGCCCTTCTTGCGCACTGCGGTCACGCAGTCGTAGATCCACGTGATCGTGCCTTCGACCTCGATCTTCGTCCCGAGGAGCTTTCGGCCGTCGACGAGCAGCTCCTGGACCGTGTGGTGACCGTTGGTCGGAACGATGACCTCGAACGCCGGGATCGCGGGGACCGTGATCGGTGTGCCGACGTCCGACGGCGGCGGCGCGATCGTCGGCGAGACGACCTTCACCGGCGGCTGCTTCGCTTGCGCGAACGCGAGAGAGCTCGACACCACGACGACGGCGACCACCAGCTTCATCCGGCGAGCATACGCTAGGGTCGTTGCCAGACGCGCGCGAGCGGAGCGCCGGCGGCATCGATCTGGAACACCACGCGCGCGTCGGGCGGCACTTTGCACGGCGAGGGGCCGACGTACTCGACGATCCATTGCGCCTCCGTGGGACGCGATGCCATCGGGATCCACAGATCCGTGCGGAACCACCCGAGGTGCTGCGGCAAGACGCACGAGCGATCGACGCGCGCGTTGATCGGCGCGTGGGTGTTCACGTAGTCGATCGCGCGATCGAGTCCCTCGCCCCACCACGCGGTCTCGAACCAGCGATGGCGCGCGACGGTGCCCGCGCCACCGACGTGCTCGCCGAAGTAGTCGAGGTAGTACGGATGCACGCGCACGAGCGTGATCGCGAGGTAGATGCCGATCGCGGTCGCGAGCGCGGCGAACGTGTGGCGCCATCGGATCTTGCTCGCGAGCCAGGTCACGCCCGACGCTGCGATCATCGCGATCGCGAGGAGCGCCGGCATCACGTAGCGCACGCCGTCCTGGCGCACCGGAGATGCGGCGACGAACAGCGGGATCGCGAGCCAGCCGACGAGGATCACCGTCGAGCGAGAGGACTCGATCGCCCCGCGCACGAGGCCTGCGACGAACGCGAGGAGCACCCCGATCGGAAGCGTCGCGGCGAGGTAGACGAGGAAGTAGTACGGCGGAGGTGCATTCGTGATCGCGCCGAGGAACGGCTCGACGGCGTGCGCGGTGTCGAGCTTGTGCAGCGACGCGCCGAGCGCCTCGAATGGATGCAGCCATAACCGCGGCCACACCGCCCAGAACGTGACGACCGTCGTCGCGACCATGATGGGAGACCAGTGGATCGTCGCGCGGCGCCACGCGGCGGGCGCGCGAAGGAGCACGATCAACACGCACAAGGGGCCGAGGAGGCCGTTGACGAAGCGCGACGCGACGGCGATCCCGACGACGACACCGACGCCCGCGAGGCGCGCGATCAGCGTGCGGCGCGACTCGAGGTCATCGTGGACGCACAGCGACATCAAGATTCCGAGCGCCCACCACAGGACCGTGGGTGCTTCGTGGCCGACGATCTGGCCGTGCGCGACGAGCGGCGGGAGGAGCGCGGCGATGCCGGCCGCGACGATGCCGGTGCGCAGATCGAACAGGCGCTTGCCGATCGGGACGAGCAGCGCACAGCCGAGCGCGACGAGGATCGCGGAGATCGCGCGCGCCGGTCCGAAGCCGCTCGAGAGCTGCGCGCCGATGCCGGCGAGGTACTTCATGATCGGCGGGTGCTCGTAGTTCCAAATCCACGAACGGTTACCGATGTCACCGCCGAGCAGGTTCTGGATGTAGTTGCGGCCCGCGCCCCAGTTGACGTCTTCGTCCCACGTCTGCCCTGCCCCGCCGAGATCGATCAACCGCGCGACGAGCGCGACGACGAACACGGCCCCGATCGCGATCCACGTGTCGCGCGGGACCAGCGCGAGACGGCGGCGCTGCGCGAACAGGATCGAGCCGACGAGCAGGACCAGTAGCGCGAGCGCGATGATGCCGTCGCCGAGGAAGCGATCGCCCGTCACGGAATCGGGCGCGTCGCTCGCCGAGAGGACCCCCGGTGGGATGTACTCGGGATCGCCGCGGCGACCGACGGGGTTCCACACGAGGCGTGCGTCGGGGGTGGCCACGAAGCGGATGCGGACCGGCTTGGCATCGAGGAGGACGCGCTGCTTGCGAAGCCCCGCGCCGACGACGAACTGCGCGTTCGCGATCTCGAGCCGCGATGTGCCGGTGCTCTGGAACCCGAGCTGGATCGGACCGCCGCGCGGGATGTGCAGGAAGCCGACGTAGGCGCGCGTGTTCGGCGGATCCGCGGGCTCGCTCGCCACCGGCACGAGCCGCGAGCGCTGCGTGTCGTGCGTGCACGCGCGGGTCGCGACGAGCGCGATCGCGAGCACGATCGGGACTACGGGCCAGAATCTGATCACAGGACGCGGCCGGGACACTCGAGCTTTCGCGTCTTCTTGACGAGGAACGTGTAGTACTTGCCCTGCTGCCGCATCTCGGGGACGAACATCGTCGCTTGTTCGTAGCCGCGGGCCTTCCAGAACCCTCCGCACGGCAGCGACGGAGGCGACGCGGGGTTCGGCTTGCCGCCGATCGCGTAACAACTGAACACGAACGTCGGATCGTACTCGGCGAGCAGGCGATCGCTCGCGAACTTCGTATGCCCCGCGCGTGCGCGCATGCGCGGCTCCTCGTGGGCGATGCGCTCCGAGACGAGACCGAACACGTCGATGCCGCGCATGCGTGCGAAGTACGGCTGCGCGCCGGCACCACCGACGATGCTGAAGTCGTCCTCGCGGAAGCAGCCCGCCATCGCGCGGCCGATCGCGGCGCGGTCCTCGGTGTAGACGATGAGGAACGCCGGCGTATCGATGCCGCGATCGTTTGCGAAGTTGCCCCAGCGCAGCGACGCGCGGGTCAGCAGCGCTTGCGAGGCGGCGAAGCCACCGACGAGGAGCACGCAGACCGCGATGCGCGGCGCCATGCTCCGAGTGATCACGCCGAGGAGCCACTCGAGCCCGAGCGTGACGGCGAGCGCCGCGACGACGAACAGCGGCATCACGAAGCGGTGGAGGCCCATGAAGTCACCGCCGACGCTGATCGTGTACGGCACGTAGACGCCGGCGAGCAGGATCAGCGCGAGCGCCAGGGCGAAGCGTGGCGTGCGCACGCGACCGACGACCATCCCGAGGAGCGCGAGCGGTGCGACGAACACGAGCTTTGTTTGTTGGAGCCACACCCAGAGGTAGTAGGTCCCGTTGTTCAGCATCTCGTGCTCGAGCCTCGGGCTCGACCACGGGCCGGATGCCTTCACGTAGTACGTGTTGGGAAACGGATAGCCGTAGTAGCGATAGCGCCAGTAGAACCAGGGTGCCCACACGACGAGGAACAGCGCGGCGCCGGCGAGGTCGACGAGCGCGAACCGCTTGCGCCCGATGATCGTCGCGAGGTGTACGACGCCGAACACGGCCGCGACGAGCAGGCCCTCCGGGCGCGTCATCGCGGACAGTGCGAGGGCGATGCCAGCGCGCAGGATCGCGCGCGGGTTCTCGACGGCCGAGGTCACGCCGTCGAGCGCGACGACGACGAGCATCGTGAACAACTGGGTCTCGAGCCCGCCCGAGGTCCAACACGCGAAGCCCGAGGAGCACGCGAGGAGCAGCGACGGCACCGCGGACCACGCCGAAGGGCGACCGAGCGCGCGATCCATGATCCGCGTCACGAGCCAGAGCGTGACCAGGGAGCAGACCAGCGCCAGGGCCCGGCACGACAGCTCGGGCTCGATGCCCAGCTTCATGAAGCCCGCGAGGAGGACCGTCCACAGGAAGTTCGTGTAGCCCTCGACGTACTGCCCCAGGTTGAACGTCAGCTCGCCATGTTCCGCCAGGTTCCGCGAGTAAACGAACGAGATGTACGCGTCGTCGGTGACGAAGTTGTACGCGAAGGTGTGGACGACCAGGATGACGGCGGCGATACCGAGCAGGAGCCACCGAGCGCGAACCGACATGAGGGCGAAAGCATAGTAGCCTGCTTGGGATCTGATGGCGGCCCATCGCGACCCCGCTCTGCGCGTGCTGCGTCGGGGTGTGCTCGTCGGTCTCCTCGCCGGTGGCGCGGCGGGCGTCCTCGATGCGATCTGGTCCTGGAGGGGCGCGAGCCAGTTCGTCCCCGGCGTCTTCGCGCACCTGCGGTTCCTGTTGTTCTCGGGGGCGGTCCACGCGGCGGCGGGTGCCCTCGCCGGTCTCGTGCTGACGAGCGGCCTGCTCGTCCTGTGGCGCGGAAGCCGGCTGGGGGATCTCCTGGAGTTCGGGTGGGGCGAGCACGTCGCGCGGCGCAAACGTGATCCACGGGAGGCGGTCACCGGGCTCTCGCTCGTCCTCGCGATGCTGCCGATCGTGGCGATCTCGCTGCTCGTCGCGTTCCGGATCGCGAGCCGGTTCCTCGCGAATCGCAAAGCGCCCGAGCTCGTCGTCGTCGTCGCGATGGGTGCATCGATCGCCGCGATCGCCGCCGCGATCCCGGTCGCGTTCGTCGTCGGCCGGCTGATCGAAGATGGCCTGCGCGCGATCGTGCGCCGCGTGCCGGTGCTCGCGAGCCCGTTCGCGCCGCTCGTCGCGGGTGGCCTGATGATCGCGGCCGGCCTCGTCGCGTGGTCCGTGCGTTCGTGGGAGACCGCGCGGGTGTTGCCGCTGCGCGCCCCGATCGTCGGCGTGCTCGCGCTCGGTCTCGCGATTCCACTGGCGCGACCCGCGCGTGCGATCGAGGTGCTCGTCGGTTTGATGCGTCCCGCGATCCGCCGCACCGTGTGGATCGCGCTGCCGTTCGTGCTGTTTGGCCTCGTGCTCGCGCTCGGCGCGTCGCCGCCGGTGATCAAGGCCGCGTCGGCATACACTGGTATGTCGGGGCCCGTCGTGCGCGTGCTGCGCAAGGCGCTCGATCGCGATCGCGATGGCTACGCGTGGGGACTCGGCGGCGGTGATTGCGACGACGGCGATGCATCGATCCATCCCGGCGCGCCCGAGATCCCCGACGACGGCATCGATCAGAACTGCATCGGCGGTGATCCGTCGTCGACGCCACCGCCGCACGACGCGAAGTTCGTCCCGGTCCCCGCGAGCGTGCCGAGGGACTTCAACGTCCTCGTGATCACGATCGACACCGCGCGCGCCGATCACTTCGGCATGTACGGCTACAGGCGGCCGACCTCACCGCGGCTCGACGAGCTCGCGAGCGCGGGCACGGTGTTCGAGAACGGCTGGGCGCACGCACCGTCGACGCGCTACTCGATCCCCGCGATCCTCACGGGCCGCTTGCCACTCGACGTCTACTACGACACGTCGGTCGAGGGCTGGCCCGGCATCGCACAGAAGGCGACGACACTCGCCGAAGCGATCGGGCCGCTCGGCTTCATCACCGGTGCGATCACGAACTACTGGTACTTCGATCGCTCGCGCCACATGGACCAAGGCTTCACCGAGTACGACAACACGAACGCGTCGCGCCACGCGAGCGTGAGCGGCGCCGGTCCCGAGCAGACGCGCGGTTCGTCGTCGCAGCAGCAGACCGATAAGGCGATCGACTTCGTCGGCCGCCACGCGCAGGACCGGTGGATGCTGTGGGTCCACTACTACGATCCGCACTACGCGTACGAGCCGCACGCGGAGGTGCCATCGTTCGGAAGCGATCGCGAAGCGCTCTATGATGGAGAGATCCGGTTCACCGATCTGCACATCGGCCGTCTCCTCGACGATCTGCGCGCGAAGGGTCTCTACGACAAGACCGTCGTCGTCGTCACCGGCGATCACGGCGAGGGTTTCGGCGAGCACGGCATCGAGCTGCACGGCTATCACCTCTACGCCGCGCAGACGAAGGTCCCGCTGATCATCCGCGTTCCCGGTCTCGAGCATCGTCGATCGGTGTTGCCGGCCGGTCACGTCGACATCCTGCCGACGCTCGTCAACCTCGCGAGCGGCCCTCCGAGCGCGGACATGATGGGTACCTCGCTCGTCGGTGCGCTCGCGGGCAGCGATGCCGGCGCCGATACGCGCGTCGTGTTCCAGCAGCTGTCGTACGAGGGCAACCACGAGATGCGCGCGGGTGCGAGCAAGTCGTGTCACGTGATCTACAACGTCAGCCCCGACTGGAGCTGGGAGGCCTATCGCATCGATCGCGATCCGGCGGAGACGCACGATCTCGCCGGCGCCGACTGCGAGTCGACGACGGCCGCGCTCGGCACGTGGTTCGATTCCGACCAGATCCCCGACGGTGCGGCGCGAGCGCTCCTGCCGGCGCGGCCCGCGATCGCGACGCCGCTCGACGCGGACTTCGGCGACAGCGTGCGGCTCCTCTCGGTCGACGTGCCCGCCACCGCGAAGCGCGGCGAGCCGATCACGGTGACGTGGACATTCGAAGCGCGCGGCAAGGTCGGAGCGGGCTGGAAGATGTTCGTCCACGCGCAGGGACCGAACCGCGCGATGATCAACGGCGACCACCGTCCGACGCGCCCGTTCGAGTGGTGGAAGGCCGGGCAGTTCATTCGCTACACGACGCAGATCGCGATCCCGCGCACCGCACCGACCGGCACGTTCACGATCCTCGCCGGCATGTTCAAGGGCAACACACGCGCACGCGCGACGATGGCGAAGGGCCCGTTCGGACCCGCCGACAAGGACGCGGTGCCCGTCGGTCGGTTCGAGGTCCTTCCATGAGCGATCTGCCGACGGCATCGGTCAAGGCGTCGACGCGCGATCGGATCCTCTACGCGTTGCCGTGGGTGATCATCGCGCTGCCGGCGCTGTACCAGCTCTATCTCTTGTCGACGGCGATCACGGGGCGCCTCGCCTATCCGTACGACCTCGAGTGGATGGAGGGCGGGATGCTGCATCACGCGCTGCGCATCCACGATGGACGCGGCATCTACGTCGCGCCATCGGTCGACTTCATTCCATTCTTGTACACGCCTCTCTATCCATCGCTGCTCGCGATGTTCTCGGGCGTGTTCGGCATCTCGTACACCGTCGGTCGCGTGTTCTCGTTGCTCTCGCTGGTCGGTATCGCGGCGAGCTCGTTCTTCCACCTCGGCAGTCGGCGCCACGATCACGCGCGATCGGGACCCGCGATCGCGGGCGCGCTGTTCGGCCTGGGGCTGTTCGCGGCCGCGTATCCGTTCATGGAGGGTTGGTACGACCTCGTCCGGGCGGACACCTTCTTCCTCTATATCGTGACCGCGGCGATCGCGGGATTGCCGCGCTGGTCGACAGTGGGCACCGGTCTACGCGGACACGCGCGCGTCGCCGCTGCTGCCGCGATGCTCGCCCTCGCGTTCTTCACGAAGCAGACCGGCATCATCTATGTCGCGCTCGGCGGGCTGATCGTGCTCGTGATCGCGTGGCGCCGCGTGTTCACGTACGTCGCGGTCGCCGGCGCGATCGGCCTCGGCGGGACCGCGCTCTTGCAGAAGACCACCGATGGTTGGTTCTGGATCTACATCCGAAAGATCCACGCGAACCACGACTTCAACATGGACCGGTTCTGGAAGTCGTTCGAGTACATCCTGTGGCACTTCCCCGCGATGTCGATCCTCGTCGCGGTGACACTCGTCGCGCTGCTGGTCACGCGCATCGCGAAGGGCAAGCTGCCACGTGGAACGCATCCATTCCTGTTGTGGACGCCGGTGTTCGCGGTGTCCACGCTGGTCGGCGCCGTCGGATGGGGCACCGAGTTCGCGCACTTCAACGCGTACATGCCCGCGTTCCTCCACGGTGGCCTCGCCGCCGGCGCTGCGCTGCCCGCGCTGTTCGCGATCGCGCGCGTGTGGTGGGGGCCGCGGCCGCGCGCGGATCTCGTCGCCACGATCGTCGCTGTTGCGGCCGCGATACCGCTCGCAATTACTTGCTACACCAACCGTTGGAACCCGCAGAAGTTCATCCCGACTGCCAAGGACCGCGCTGCTGGGGACAAGCTGATCGCGCGCATTCACTCGATCGAAGGCGACGTGTGGATGCCATCGCATCCGTGGTACGTGCACCTCGCGGGCAAGCCGCCGTACGTGCATCGCATGGGCATCAAGGACGTCACCGCGCGAAAGCCGCGTCCCGTGCGCGACCTCGACGAAGCGCTCGCGCAGCAGTGGTTCGCGGCGATCGTCCTCGACGATCGGGACGTACAGCTCGAGCTCGCTCAGTTGCCGGCGCACTATCGCCCCGCGATCAAGCTGCCGTCCGACGAGCGGCCGCGGCTGTACACCGGCGCGAAGATCGTCCCCGACAGCATCTGGGTCCCTGCCCTCCCGGCGGTCGTGCCGCGCGGACAGCACGTGCTGTTCGACTTCGAGGCCGTCACGTGGGACGGGTGGCAGATGCAGGGCAACGCGTTCGGTCCGCGCACCGCGTCGGAGCCGCAGCCTGGCCAACCACTCGTGCTCGGCACGTCGGGCCGGCGCTACGCCAATAGCGCGTTCGACGGCGACGTCTCGATCGGCCGTGCGACGTCACCGCCGTTCCCGCTCACCGGAACGCTCACGCTGAAGATCGGTGGCACACCGGATCCGAGCAAGCTCCGGGTCGAGCTGTGGAGCGATCAGAAGCTCGTCGCGACCGTGGCTCCACGCGGCGGCGATACGCTGCGCGTGGTCACGCTCGATCCAGGACAGGCGCTGATCGCCGCGCAGGCGCAGGCGACCCTCGTGCTCGTCGACGATTCGGCGAGCGGCCACATCGTCGTCGACGACGTCAGGATCGCGAAGTAGTCACTCCCAGCCAAACGCTTCGGCGTTCGAGCGGATGTACTCGCCGACGATCGACGCGTGGAGGATCCAGAACAGCGTCCACACGCTCGCGGCGATCGAGTCCACGATCCACGACTGCTCGCCGAGGCTCGCGACCGCCATCGCGATGCCGATGCCGATCGCCAGCGTGACGATCCACATGCCGAGGAAGCGGACGTATGGCCCCGGCGCGCGCGACACCACGCGGATCCACGTCGGTGGCCAGATCGCCGCCCACGCGGTGTTCGTCAGCGCGATCGAGAGCACGACCGCGGGCATGTAGATCTGGGCGACGAGCAGCAGCGTCCACACCATGCGCGCGTCGAGCGGCTCGGGCGTGACATACGCGACGGCGATCAACGGCGCGAGTGCGAGCGCGACACAGAACAGCCCGCCGAACGCGAACGAGCGGATCTCGCCCCAGTTCTGGATCGCCTCGCCGCCCGACGGCAACCCCTCACCACCCGCGCCGACGTGATGCACGGTGACGAAGTAGTAGCTGACGAGCGACCCCAGATAGATGATCGGGATGACAAACAGCCAGTTCAGCGTCCCGTAGAACACGCCGAGTGCGAGCGCGGTCAGGAGGCCTTCGCGCGAGAGCGCGCGCCGCATCGAGCGCGACAATACCTGCTCTGCGGTGCATACGCGGTGATCGCCGAGCCGCACGTCGGACACACGCGATGCGCGGTCAGCCCGACGGCGCGCGGACAATCACCGCACCACAACGCACCGCACTGGATACACCGCCACCGCGCCTCGACCCCCGGATGATTCGCGCACCCCACGCGATCATCGTAGCAACACTAGGGAGACTCGGTCGCACCGATATCCAGCGGCGTTGAACGCGGGTGTCCCCAGAAGTCGTGGTCCGGTGCGTTCGTCGCGCTGCCCGCGCCGAGGCAGGGCGAGCCCGCCCCGAGCACCGGCGGCGTTCCACTCAGAAGGCAGTCCTGCTTCACGTAGCCCGGACCATCGAGCGCACCGTCCGCATAGTTGTTCGTGTTGCCGAACAGCGCGTTGTTCGCGGTCGTGAACACCGTCTGCGAGTTCATCGAACCGGCGCTCTCGTGCGTGATCCCGACGATCGAGTGATTCGCGACGATGTTGTTGCGGAGCTCGATCGTGTGGATCGGCGAGCCCGCGGGATCGATCACGGTCGGCGCGTAGATGCCGCGCATGCAGCCGACGAGCGTGTTGTTGATCGCGTGGATCACGTACTGCGTTCGGTTCCCGCTCTCGTCGTAACGAAGGCAGTCGTCGGCGTCGTGGAGATAGCTGTTGATGACCTCGAGCTCGACCTTGCCATCACAGTTGTTGCAGTTCGCATCGAACAGATGGACACCGCCTGTGACATCGACACCATCGAGGATCGCCTTGTGACCCGCGACCGCCGAGCCGGTGCGCTCGCGCTGGATCTGGATCCCACCGGTGACGCGCACGCCGGTGATCGTGGTCGTCGCGCCGCGTCCGTGCAGGTTCAGCGCGCCATCGACGGTGAGGCCCTTCAGGGTCACGTTGCCGGTCGTGAAGATCGATGGCACCCCGGTCAGCGACGTCTTGCTCGCGGAGACGCCGATGATCGTCAGACCGGCGCCGCCGAGGTTGGCCGGTGCAGTGTACGACTCGCCGCGCAGACAGATCACGGCACCCTGTGTGGCCCCGAGCGCTGTCACCGCCGCCTGCACGGTCGCGTAATCGCCCGGGACGTTCTGGCCGCTACACGCGAACGTGCAGGTATCGGCGATGCAACTCTGATCCGCGCGACAGGTCTCGCCGCCGCACGTGCTGGTGATCTCGGCGTCCGTCGGCGCGTCGTCCGTGCCGGCATCGTCGGAGCCCGCGGCATCGCCCGGTGCGTCGTCGCCCGAGTTACCGGGCTTGTCCCCACCGCAGGCCGCGACCAGACAGAGAGCGAGCAGGATCCGCATGGGATTCCGGACGTACGGCATACCCCGATCGTCGCAGATCACGGCCGCTTGTACACGCTGACGATCGGAACGCCGTCGCTGCGCAAGACCAGCACCGGCTGCACCGTCTCGTACGTCTGCCAGATCATGTAGTCGTGGCGATTGAAGTGCTTCTCGTGGATGACGATCGCGAGCTGCGACCGATCGATGCCCATCTGCTCCCAGCCTGCATCCTTGAGGTTCTTGGGCAGGAGCTTCTCGCGGACGTAGTAGCCCCACGCGGGCGCGGCATCGTGCGTGTAGACCTGTGCGCCCGTCGGTGCGAGCCGCGCGAGATCGGGCAGCACGCCGCGCACGGCGACGCCCCAGAACTGGCGGTTCATGCCGAGATCTGCGCCGCCCGGTGCACCGCCGGCGAGCGCGTTGTACCAGGTGAGCGCGTACGGGTGCGCGGCGCGAGTCTCCGTCGCCGCCGCGAGGAGCACGATGCCCGCGATGCTGCCGACGAGCACCTGCTGCACGCGGTGCGCGAGTGTCCGCTTTGCGGACAGGATCGCGAGCGCGGTCTTCGCGGCCCACACCACGCCGACCGCCGCGGCGATGCACAACGTGGGTAGCGCGGGCATCCAGTGCTTCTCCGCGCCGAAGATCGGCGTCGAGCCGAGGAAGAACGGTCCCATCGACGCGGCCGCGGACAGCACGAGCAGCAGCACGGGCATGCGCTTGTCGGGCGCGGGATCGGGGAGCTTCTTGATTGCGCGCGCGATCCACACCGCGGCGCCCGTCGCGGCGGCCGCGAGCGTCGCGACCGGCACCGTGAGCAGCGTCGTCACGAGCGCGACGTGCCACGGGAACCGCGGCGCGTTCCAGTTGTCGCCGAGGTACTCGAAGTTGTAGTGCACGTGCTTCAGGTGGAACGACAGCCAATCGCCGAGGTGCGAGAACGGCGCGAACCACAGCCACGGCCACACGACGAACAGCGTGAGCGGTCCGAGCACCGCGACGCAGACGATCAACCGCCATCGATGCGCGAAGAGGCCGCGCCACTTGTCCGCGCGATATCCGAGCACGAGGTAGTGCACGCCGAGCGCGAACGGCAGCAGCAGCGCGTTGTGCTTCGTCGCGAGCGCGAGTCCGAAGACGACGCCGACGTACCACGGCCAGCCCTTGCTCTGGAGCCCGCGCCAGTACGCGAACACGGTCGCGAACCACAGCGTCATGATCGGCGCGTCGAAGCACGCGAGCCCCGCGTGAAATAGCGCGCGCGGCAAGAACAGCACGAACAGCGCGGCGACGATGCCCTCCGCGAAGCCCCACAACCCGAGGACGAACCAGAACACGAGGAACACCAGCACGCCGTGCATCACCGCCGACGGAAAGCGATACGCGGTGACCTCGTCGACGCCGAGCGTGTCGTGGAGCAACTTCTCCGACAGGCCGAACAACGTCTTCATCAGCGGCGGGTGCTCGCGGTTGTTATCCGTCGGCGACTTGCCGCCCCACGACTTCGTGATCGAGTCCTTGCTGATCCCGTGATCGAACGTGACGAGGCCGACCCACCAATCCGCGTACTTCGTGCCCGCGCCCATGTACACCGCTTCGTCGCGCGCGATGCCGACGTCGCGCTGGCTGATCAGCACGACGATCACGGTGAGCAGGGCGAGCGCGATGCCGGTGATGCGGTCTCTCATTGCCGCGCCTCGGCCGCGAAGCAGACCAAGCGTCCCGGTGCGCGCGAGCGAACGACGATGGTCACGTCCGACGACCCCGGTGTCGTCGGTGCGGCGAAGCGCACCCAGCCGTCGTCGACGCCGGCCCGTGCGCTCGCGACGACCGTGCCCGCGATCTCGACCTCGAGCTGTCCGGGATCCCGGACATCGCGTCGCGTGAACACGTCGGCGATGCCGACATAGCCGACGAGCTGCGAGCCGAGCGGGAGCGCGGGGAACGTGATCCGCAGCGGCGTGGTCGCGTTCGCCACCGCTTGAATGCAGCGATGCGGCGCGAAGCCGACCTCGGCGAGTACGAGTGTCGCGCGTCCGCCATCGATCTTCGCCGACGGAAGACGCTCGCGCAGGTCCGCCAGCACGATCGCGGGTGCACGCTCGTAGCGACGGATCTCGACGCCGTTGCCGCTCGTGATCTCGACGGGCGTGAGCCCCGCGGTGTCGGGCGATCGCGCGCCGCGGATCGACAGCTCCCAGATGCGGCCGTACTTCGCGGCGTCCATGCGCGCGACGTCGTCGATGGACATCACGTCACCGAGGTGGAGCCGGCCGACCGGATCGATCCACTCGGGCGCGAAGACGATCAGATCGCCCTTCTGCAGCTTCGCGCGGACGACCCTCGCGGCGGCGCTCCACGCGGCATCGTCGGGGACGGTCGACGGCGCGCGCAGCGTCGCGAACACCTCCCACAGCGCCACGATCACGAGCACGCCCGCGGGGATCGCGAGCCAGACGCGCGGCGGGGGCAACGCGTTACGTGCTTGCTCGGATGGCTCCACGAGACGGTCCGCAAACTACCATGCGGGTCCACGCCGGACTAACCTCGGCCCGAGGCTTAGACATGCGGCTGTACGCCATCCTGTTCGCGGTAGGGCTCGTCGTGTACGGCCTCGTCGCGTGGGATCGCATCGGGCGGCAGTCGGCGGCGCCGCACTTCGTGCTGCAAGCGGACGCGTGGCTCCACGGCGAGCTCGCGATCGACAAGCCGAAGGGCGACGACTGGGCGAAGGTCGAGACCGTTGTCCTCGACGACGGCAGCGAAGCCTCGGGGCGACGCCTGCGCTCGCGCCCGATGTTCAAGCGGCTCGGCGGCGACGAGATCGACGTCAAGCGCATCAAGTCGACCAAGGGCGTCACGAGCTACGTGTCGTTTCCGCCGTTCCCCGCGTTGCTGATGGTGCCGGGCGCGCTGATCGCCGGCAAAGGCGCGAACGACGTCATCCCGACGCTGATCATCGCGGCGCTGATCCTGCCGCTGTGTTTGTTGCTGCTGCGGCGACTCGTGGAGGCAAAGCTCTCGACGCGAACGCTCGCCGACGATCTGTGGCTCGTCGCGACCCTCGCGTTCGGCAGCGTCCTGTTCTTCAGCGCCGTCCAGGGCAAGGTGTGGTTCACCGCGCACGTCGTCGGCGTCGCGCTCGCGCTCGTCTACGCGTGGGCCTCGATCGAAGCGCGGCATCCGATCATCGCCGGCCTCGCGCTCGGCGCCGCCGCGCTCACGCGTACGCCGATGGCGTTCATGTTCCCGCTGTTCGTGTTCGAGGTCTGGCGCATGGCGTCGCGCAAGGTCAGCGACGACACCGTCGCGAGGCTCGGCGAGGGCGAGCCCGAAGCGAGCGCATCGGGCCGCATGAACCTGCGCGCGGGCAAGGCCGCCGTGCGCCGCGCGATGATCCGTCCGCTCGTGCGCTTCGCGATCCCGATCGCCGCGTTCGCCGTCGCCGGCATGATCTACAACTACGTCCGCTTCGGCTCGTTCACCGAGTTCGGCCACAGCTTCCTCGAGGTCCGCCAGCAAGCCCAGATCGAGCAGTTCGGTCTCGCGAGCACGAAGTACCTCGGTCGCAACCTCGCCGTCGCGCTCGCACTCTTGCCCGAGCCGCTGCACAAAGCGCCGTGGTTCCAGATCAGCGGCCACGGTCTCGCGTTGTGGTTCACCACGCCGCTCCTCCTCACGCTCCTGCGCCCGCGCGACAAGACCGTGCTGCACCTGCCGCTCTACGTCACCTTCGCCGCGGTCGCGTTGCCATCGCTGCTCTACCAGAACAGCGGCTGGGTGCAGTTCGGCTATCGGTTCAGCCTCGACTACATGGTGTTCTTGATCATGCTGCTCGCACTCGGTGGTCGTCCGCTTCGCACGTTCGGCAAGGCGCTGATCATTTTCGGCGTCGTCGTGAACCTGTTCGGCGCGATCACGTTCGACCGGAAGTGGGAGTACTACCGGGTCGGCGGCAACGCGTACGACGTGGTCGTCCCGCACTAAGAATCGATTACTTCCAACGATTTGCAATACAGTCGCTTGCGAGTGAGCACTCACTCCATTAGGGTGGCCCGCATGTCGAAGCGCCCCGAGGCGAGCGAGCCGCGGGGCCGCGCGGCGCCGATGAGTCCCGAGGCTCGGCGCGCGAGCATCATCACCGCGGCGCTGCCGCTCATCCGCAGGTACGGCAAGGACGTCACGACCGCGCAGATCGCGATGGCCGCGGGGATCGCGGAAGGCACCCTGTTTCGTGCGTTCGCCGACAAGGAAGCGCTGATCACCGCGGCGATGCAAACGGCGTTCGAGCCGGCGCCGACCGAGCGTGCGCTGCGCGCGATCGATCGCTCGCTCTCGTTGCGCGAGAAGCTGATCGAAGCCGTCGAGATCCTCACGGCGCGCGTCGAGAAGATCTGGCAGCTCATGGCGGTCCTCGCGGTCACGATTCCGGTCGGCGCACCACGCCGTCCCGAGGAGCGCTCGCCGCCGGGCATGAGCGACGCCGGGATTCGCGATGGAATGCTAGCGCTGTTCGAGGGTCACGAGCACGAGCTGCGCGTGACTCCCTACTTCGCGATGCGAGCGTTACGCGCATACGCGTTCTCCGCCACGCATCCGCGAATCTCCGACGGTGAGCCGATCACGTCCGCCGAGATCGTGTCCGTCATTCTCGACGGCGTCCGTGTTCGCCACGAAGAAGACGAGGACTCGTGAGTCCTGGTATCTCCCAGCCTAGTTCTCTCAAACCGACGCCGAATTCACAAGACTGTGTTTTCGCGACGAGATGCGTAGTGTGCGCCGCCGTGACGGCCGGTGCCGTCGAGGAGGACGAGTAGATGCTGCTCTCGCTCTTGCGAAAATATCTGCGCCCGTACGCGGGCAAGATCTGGATCGTCGTCGGGCTACAGCTCGTAGCGACGCTCGCGTCGCTGCTGTTGCCCTCGTACAACGGCGACATCATCGATCGCGGCGTGGCGCAGGGTGACACGCGCTACATCCTCGTCGGCGGCGCCGAGATGCTCGGCATCAGCGCGGTGCAGATCCTGTGCTCGCTCGCCGCGGTGTACGTCGGCGCGAAGGTCGCGATGAGCTACGGGCGCGACCTGCGCGCGGGCATCGTGCATCACGTCGGTGCGCTCAGCGCTCGCGAGGTCGGCAAGGTCGGCGCGCCATCGCTGATCACGCGCACCACGAACGACGTCCAGCAGATCCAGATGCTCGTCATGGTGTCGATGACGATGCTCGTGATGGCCCCGATCATGTGCATCGGCGGCATCGTGATGGCGCTGCGCGAGGATCTGGACCTCTCGATCCTCCTCGTGATCTGCATCCCGGTCCTCGCCGGCAGCATCGGTCTCATCATCGGGCGCATGGTGCCGCTGTTCCGCGCGATGCAGCCGAAGATCGACGCGCTGAATCGCGTGCTGCGCGAGCAGATCACCGGCATGCGCGTGGTCCGCGCGTTCGTGCGCGAGCCTCGCGAGGCGGAGCGCTTCGATGCCGCGAACGTCGAGCTCATGTCGTTTGGCCTTCGCATCGGCAAGCTGCAGGCGCTGATGTGGCCGCTCGTGATGCTCGTGTTCAACGCGTCGAGCGTCGCGGTGCTGTGGTTCGGCTCGAAGCGCATCGCGGAGGGCTCGCTCGAGATCGGCGCGCTCACCGCGTACATCGCGTACCTGATGCAGATCCTGATGGCCGTCATGATGACGACGTTCCTCACGATCATGATCCCGCGCGCCGCGGCGTGCGCCGAGCGCATCCAGGAGGTGTTCGCGATTTCACCGACGGTGGCCGCCCCGCCCTCGCCCATCGCGCCGGCGGTGCTCACCGGCGTCGTCGAGCTGCGCGGCGTCGAGTATCGCTATCCGGGTGCCGAGGCCGCCGTGCTGCGCGACATCTCGTTCGTCGCGAAGCCCGGCCAGATCACCGCGATGATCGGCTCGACGGGCGCGGGCAAGACCACGCTGCTCGATCTGATCCCACGCATGGGCGATCCGACCGCGGGCGCGGTGTTCGTCGACGGCGTCGATGTTCGCGAGCGCGATCCCGAGGAGCTGTGGGCGCGCATCGGTGTGGTCCCGCAGCGCGCGTATCTGTTCAGCGGCACGGTCGCGTCGAACCTGCGGTTCGGCAACCCGGACGCCACCGACGCGCAGCTGTGGGCCGCGCTCGAGGTCGCGCAGGCCAAGGACTTCGTCGAGGCGATGCCGGACAAGCTCGAAGCGCCGATCGCACAGGGCGGTACCAACGTCTCGGGCGGTCAGCGCCAGCGCTTGGCGATCGCGCGTGCGTTGCTGCGCGAGCCCGGCGTGTTCCTGTTCGATGACTCGTTCAGCGCGCTCGATCTCTCGACGGAGGCCGCGCTCCGCGTCGCGATCAAGCCGCGCATCGCGAAGGCCACGGTGATCCTCGTCGCGCAGCGCGTGGCGAGCATCGTGGATGCAGACCAGATCCTCGTGCTCGATAACGGCACGCTCGTCGGCAAGGGCACGCATCAGGAGCTCCTCGCGAGCTGTCCCACCTACGTCGAGATCGTGCAATCGCAGAGCGAAGCCAAGGAGGCCGCGTGAGCGCGCCCAAAGGTCCTCCCGCTGGTGGAGCGCGTCCGGCTGCGCCCGCGGGTCCGCAGCGCGGTCCGTTCGGCATGCAGATGGGGCCGCCGCAGAAGGCCAAGCAGTTCGGCCCGTCGGCGAAGCGTCTGCTCGGCAGGCTCGCGCCCGAGCGCGTGCTGATCGTGTTCGTGATCGCACTCGCCGTGGCGAGTGTCGCGCTGTCCGTCAGCGGTCCGAAGATCCTCGGGCGCGGCACGAACATCATCTTCGCGGGCTACCTGTCGGCGCAGCTCCCCGCGGGAGAGACCAAGGATCACGTCGTCGCGGGTCTGCGAACCGCGGGCGAGACGCGGCGCGCCGACATGATCGAAGCGCTCGATGTCGTCCCCGGACAGGGCATCGACTTCGCCGCGCTGATGCACGTGCTCGTCCTCGTGATGGTGCTGTACGTCGGCGCGTCGGTGTTCGCGTGGCTGCAGATGTATCTGATCAACTTCGTCGTCCAGCGCTCGGTGCGGCGCTTGCGAACCGATGTCGAGGCAAAGCTCATGCGCGTGCCGCTGTCGTACTTCGACGGCCAGCCGCACGGCGAGGTGCTCTCGCGCGCGACGAACGACATCGACAACGTCGCGATGGCGCTACAGCAGACTCTCGGGCAGATCCTCGCGGCTCTGCTCACCGTGGTCGGCATCCTCGTGATGCTCGTCGTGATCTCGCCGCTGCTCGCGCTGATCACGCTGGTGACGATTCCGCTCTCGCTCGTGATCACCGCCCGCATCGCCAAGCGCGCGCAGAGAGGCTTCGTCGCGCAGTGGAAGCACGTCGGTGCGCTCAACGGACAGATCGAGGAAGCGTTCACCGGCCACTCGCTCGTGAAGGTGTTCGGCCGCCGCAAGGAGATCGAAGAGCGGTTCCGCGCGAAGAACCAGGAGCTGTTCGAGGCGGCGTTCGGCGCGCAGTTCGTGTCGTCGATCATCATGCCGGCGATCAACTTCATCGGAAATCTGACGTACGTCGCGATCGCCGTCGTCGGTGGATTGCGCGTTGCATCGGGCGCGATGCTGCTCGGCTCGGTGCAGGCGTTCATCCAGTACTCGCGCCAGTTCAGCCAGCAGCTGTCACAGCTCGCGCAAGTCGCGAACATCTTGCAGTCCGGTGTCGCGTCCGCCGAGCGCGTGTTCGAGCTCCTCGACACGCCCGAACAATCGGCGGATGCGGCCTCCGGCGTCACGCTGCCCACGCCGCGCTGCGAGGTCGCGTTCGAGGACATCTCGTTCCGGTACAAGCCGGACGTGCCGCTCATCGAGCATCTCTCGCTCGTCGCGCGGCCCGGCCAGACCGTGGCCATCGTCGGTCCCACCGGTGCGGGGAAGACCACGCTCGTCAATCTGCTGATGCGGTTCTACGATCTCAGCTCCGGCACGATCTCGATCGACGGCGTCGACATCGCCGCCGTGCCGCGCCGCGAGCTGCGCTCGAAGATCGGCATGGTGCTGCAAGACACGTGGCTGTTCTCGGGGACGATCCGCGACAACATCAAGTACGGCAATCCCAACGCGACCGAAGAAGAGATGCTCCACGCCGCGCGGATCAGCTACGTCGATCGCTTCGTGCGCGCGCTGCCCGCCGGCTACGACACGGTCATCGACGAGGAATCGTCGAACCTGTCCGCGGGCGAGAAGCAGCTGATCACGATCGCGCGTGCATTCCTCGCGAACCCCGCGTTGCTGATCCTCGACGAGGCGACATCGTCCGTCGACACGCGCACCGAGGTGCTCGTGCAGCAAGCGATGGCGGCGTTGCGCGCGGACCGCACGTCGTTCGTCATCGCGCACCGCCTGTCGACGATCCGCAACGCGAACGTGATCCTCGTGATGGAGAACGGCCAGATCGTCGAGCAAGGCTCGCACGCCGAGCTGCTCGCGAAGGACGGTGCGTACGCGAAGCTGTGGAACGCGGCGGCGAGCGCCGCCATCGCCGCTTAGCTCGGTGGCGTGATGACGATCGCGGTGGCGGCGATCGTTTGCACGCGCGTGCGATTCGGCGCTCTCACGGCGTCGCGCACGTGGCGCGGGACGCCCTCGACATCGCGCACGATGCGCAGCGCTTCGAGACCCTTGAGCACGTAGTAGGTGACGTCGATCTCCCACCAGTAGAATCCCTGGCGCGCCGAGCGTTGATAGTGGTGGTGGTTGTTGTGCCAGCCCTCGCCGAACGCCAGGACGGCGAGCGCGGGGTTGTTGCGCGAGTCATCCGTCGTCGCGTAGCGGCGCGATCCCATGACGTGCGCGAGCGAGTTGATGCAGAACGTGACGTGCCACGCGACGACGATCGACACGAAGTGTCCCCACACGAGCGCCGTGGCGCCGCCGATCGCGAGCAACACCACGCCCCACGCCACCGCGATCAACCGGTCGTTGCGATCCAACCAGCGCAGCTCGGGATACTTCGCGAAATCGCGGATGCGGTCGAAGTTCGTGCCCTTGTCGCGCACCGCGAAGATCCACGCGACGTGGGCCCACCAGAACCCGCGCTGGACGGGCGAGTGCACGTCGTCGGGTTGGTCCGAGTTCTTGTGATGATCGCGATGGTGCGCGGCCCACCACAGCACGCCCTGCTGCACGCTCGACATCGCGAGCAACGCGAGGATGAACTGGAACACGCGGCCGGTCTTGAACGTGCGATGCGCGAAGTAGCGGTGGTAGCCCGCGGTGATCGCGAACATGCGCACCGCGTAGCTGCCGAGGAGCCACCACAAGGCAGTCCAGCTCCAGCCGATCCACAGCGCGCCGACGAGGGCGACGACATGTGCGCCCCAGAATGCGAACGCCATCGTCGAGGGTGGTTTGCGATCGGCCATGATCCAAGATGCGACACCCCGCGGCAAAGGTCTGCCACAGTCCGGTCACCATTGGTCCTGACACGATCCTGATGACGCGAGCCCTCGACACGTCGTGCTTTGGGGCTCGGCGACCACGCCGTTCGCCTACCGCGGGCGATGCACCGACGGCGCGAGTCGCGCAAATGCTGCGCTGTCGGCGGCGCTGATCGGATCGCCGCCGGCGAGGAAGCGCTCGAGGTGTGGGAACGAATCGACGCCCCAGAACAGCTCGCGCTCCGGTCCGCCCGGCACGTCGACCGTTGGCCCCTCGGCGATCACGGTGGGCACGCCGAACACGCCCGCCGCGATCGCCGCGTCGGTCGCGTCGCGCAGCTTCTGCTTCGTCGCGGGCTCGTTCGCGGCGGCGATCAGCGGCGCCGCCGCGATCCCCGCTGCGTCGAGAGCGCGCGTGACGAGCGCCTCGGTCTCGATCCCCTCGCCGCCGCCCCACGCCGCGCGATACAGCGCGTCGATCACCTCGCGCGATGGATCGACCGTGGCCACGCGCAGCGCGAGCAGTGGATTGAACGGGTGCGAGGGAGGCGCGCTGAACGGGACGCCGAAGTGCCGCGCGGTGCGGATCGTGTCCTTGAAGATGTAGACGCGCTTGAGTGGAATCTCGGCCGGGCCGAGCGTGCCCGAGTGCTTCAGCATCGCCGCGAACAGCGCTGGGATCGCGTGGACCTCGCGACCGTGGCGCGCGGCGAGCGCGTGGATCTGGGTCCACCCCAAGTACGCGTACGGCGAGATGAAATCGAAGTAGAAGTCGAGCGCCGCCACCCACCGAGCTTGTCCACAAAGAGTTCGTGCTTGCAACGGTGCGCGCGATTCCCATAATCACGCCTCGGAGACACCCCATGCGTGCTTGCTCGTCCTCGACGATCTCGGCGCGCGCTGCTGACTAGTGAGCGGCGCGAGCGCGCCCCCGTGTCTGCAATCGGTCCCGTGCTCGGGACCAGCCGTCGTGTCTAACCGCCCGCTCGGGTCTCCGTGTCATGTCCACAGCACCACGTTCGAAAGCCTCCGCTCGCGCCAAGAAATGGGCGCGTTACCTCAAGATCGCCGGCGACGCCGGTGTGATCGCGATGAGCTTGCGCGACAAGCCCACGCCGCTCGACTGGCTCGCCGTCGGCGCGCGCGCGATCTCGCTCGGCCTGACCATCGTCGACGAGCGACGCCGCGCGATCGCGAATGATCCGTGGAAGTACTTCGAGGACATTCGCGGCGACGAATGGACCGAGGTGCCCGAAGAGTTCAAGCGCCTCGTCGTCGAGTCCGCGACTCACCTCGCTGTCGACGAAGCGTACTGGGACGGCGACGATCAGTCCGCATACGTCTGTCGTGGCAAGATCGGCGACGAGCAGGTCGCGTGGGTCGGCGAGGCCGGTCAGATCGTCGACGGTCCGTATGTCTTGTCGAAGCGCGAGCCCGAGACCTATCGCGCTCTCGGCGATCGTCTGTGGAAGCGACTCGGTGGTCATCACGTGCTGTACGGACCTCAGGGGTTGGTCAGCGACCACTTCCTCGACGGCTGCGTGATGGAGACCGCGCAGATGCGGACGCTCCAGACGCGCATGAAGGCGTTCCTCGCCGCCGACGAACCGCGCAGCTACTTGCTCGGCGGGCCGCCGGGTACGGGAAAGAGCGTCGCGATCCGGTGGCTCGTGGCATCGCTCGGTCTATCGAGCGTACGCATCGATCTCGGCGTGCTCGCGCGGTTGCATGGCTACCACTCGGGAAGCGTGGTCACGAGCCTCGAGACCCTGCTGCGTCTGCTGCGTCCGCGCGCGATGATCCTCGACGACCTCGATCGCGTGGCGGTCAACGCGCCGCTGCTCGCGTTCCTCGAGCTCGCGCGCAAGACCTGCGTCGTCGTGATCGCGTCGGCGAACTCGGTGCAGAGCATGATGGGTGCGGCGGTGCGCCCCGGTCGCTTCGACGACATCGTCCGTATCGAGCGCCTCGACGGGGAGGTGCTGCGAACGCTGCTCGCCGAGGACCTCGACCTCGTCGAGCGCATGGCGGCATTGCCGGCCGCCTACGTGGTGGAGTTCGTGAAGCGGCGTCGCATCCTGGGCCGCGATGTCGCGCTCGGCGAGCTGGACGATCTGCTCGGGCGCGCGAAGTCGGTCAACACGGCAGGCGACAGCGAGTAACGAGTCTCCGCGAATTGCTTCCACTCGCCGCGCGTTTAACGGTATGAGGCAGTTAGCTATGGCGAAGCTCGCAACGATCGAAGGTTGTCTCACAGCGCTCGTCACCCCATTCCGCGACGGCAAGGTCGACTTCGACGGCATCGCGAAGCTCGTCGATTGGCAGATCGAGCAAGGCGTCGACGGCATCGTCGCCGTCGGTACGACGGGCGAGTCCGCGACGCTCGACGTCGACGAGCACGTCGCGGTGATCGCGGCCACGGTCAAGGCGGCCAAGGGTCGCGTCCCCGTCGTCGCCGGCGCGGGCGGCAACGCGACGAGCGAAGCGCTCGCGCTGACCAAGGCGTCCGAGGACGCCGGCGCGAACGCGCTGCTGCACGTAGTCCCCTACTACAACCGCCCGAGCCAAGAGGGCCTGTTCCGGCACTTCGAGGCGATCGCGAAGTCGACCAAGCTCCCCGTCATTCTGTACAACGTGCCGTCGCGCACCGCGTGCGACATGACGACCGAGACGGTCATGCGCCTCGCCGATTTCGACAATGTCATCGGCATCAAGGATGCGACCGGCAACCTCGTGCGCGGCTCCGACCTCGTCGCAAAGGTCGGCGATCGGATGACCATCCTCTCGGGCGACGACGGCACCGCGTTCCCGCTCTACGCCTGCGGCGCGCGCGGCGTGATCTCCGTCGTGTCCAACGTCGCCCCGCGCGCGATGAGTGACATGTGGGACGCGGTCAACGCCGGCGATTGGGCGCGCGCGAAGAAGCGCCACTTCGAGCTGCGCGTGCTCAACGCGATGCTGTTCGCCGAGCCGAGCCCCGCGCCCACGAAGGCCGCGCTGTCCCTGCTCGGTCGCTGCTCCACCGAGGTCCGCCTCCCGCTCGTCTCCGCGAGCGCCGGCCTGATCGAGCAGCTGCGCGTCGAGATGAAGTCCGCGGGCCTTCTGTGACCGTCGACGTTCTCGTCCTCGGCCCATCGGGTCGCATGGGTCGCGCCATCATCAGCGCGGCGGCCGGTCGGCCCGAGCTCGCGATCAAAGCAGCGGTCGATCGCCCCGACGCGCCAAACCTCGGGACCGAAGTCGCGCCCGGTGTCGTCGCCTCCACGGAGCTCGCCACCGCCCTCGCGGCATGCGACGTCTACATCGACTTCACCACGCCCGCCGGCACGCGCGCCGCCGCGATCGCCGCGCGCGCGACCAAGTGCGCCGCGGTCATCGGCACCACCGGGCTCACCGAGGCCGAGAACACGGCGATCGCCCAGCTCGTCGAGGTCGCGCCCGTCGTGATCGCCGCGAACTTCTCGCTCGGCGTGAACCTCCTCCTCGGCCTCGTCAAACAAGCCGCCCAGATCCTCGGCCCCGAATGGGACGCCGAGATCGTCGAGACGCACCACAGCGCGAAACGCGACGCACCGTCGGGAACCGCGCTGATGATCGCGCGCGCGATCGCGGCTGGTCGCGGGGTCGACTACGACACCGTCAAGCGCCACACACGCGACGGCGACATCGGCCCGCGTCCCCGTGGCGAGATCGGCGTGTCCACCGTGCGCGGCGGTGACGTCGTCGGCGAGCACACCGCTACGTTCTACGGTGCCGCCGAGCGCATCGAGCTCGGCCACCGTGCCACCTCGCGAGCGATCTTCGCGGTCGGCGCGCTGCGCGCAGCCGCCTGGGTCGTCGGGAAGCCGCCCGGCCGCTACGACATGCTCGACGTGCTAGGGTTCGCCTCTCGATGACCGCCACCGAGCGCATCACGATGGTCGTCCTCAACGACGACGGATCCAGGGACAAGTTCACGCTGTCGTCGTGGGTCGGCATTCCACGCAAGCACGAGCTGATGTGGATCGGTGACGACCCGTACATGATCATCGAGGTCGAGTACGCGGTGTCCGAGGGCTTCTTCGGAGCGCGCTCGATCGACGCCGCCGGCGTCTACGTGCGCCGTCTGTCCAAGGACGAGCAGGACGCGGTGGCCAAGCGCCTCGCGAATCCGGTCCGCGGCAAAGACGAGCAGCCCTTCCGTCCTTAAATTCGCGACGAACCCATGCGTTCGGACACGTGCCACGTGCCACGTGCCACGTCCTTAGATTCGCGAGGCGAGCAGCGCGGTGCCGTTGCGGAGCGGAAGCTCGATCGCGAACTTCGCGCCGCCGCCCTTGGCATCGGTGATCGTGATGCGACCGCCGTGGTCCGAGACGATGCGGTGCACGATCGCGAGCCCGAGGCCCGTGCCGCCCTTCGCGTGCTTCGTCGTGAAGTACGGCGCGAACACCTTGTCCTTGAGGTCCGGTGGAACGCCGGCGCCGTTGTCCTCGACGACGAGCATCGCGCGATCGTTCGCCTCGCCCATCCGCGTGGACACGATGATCTTGCCGTTCTCCTTCTTCGAGATCGCGTCGCGCGCGTTCTCGACGAGGTTCAGGACGACTTGATTCAGCTGGTTCTTGTCCGCGTCGAGCTCGGGTAGCGAGTCGGCGAGCTTGACCTCGACCGGCGCGGCGCCGCCCTGATAGAGCGACGTCGCCGAGCGAACGAGCTCGTTGAGATCGACGCGCTGGAACTCGGGCTTCGGCATACGCGCGAAATCGGAGAACTCCGAGACGATGTGCTTGAGACGATCCGCCTCCTGCAACACCGTCGTCGTCGACTCGTCGAGGATCTCGGCGAAGTCCGGATGCTGCTTCTTCCAGGTCTTGCGCAGCGTATCCATCGCCATCTGGATCGGCGTCAGCGGGTTCTTGATCTCGTGCGCGAGGCGGCGCGCGATCTCCTGCCACGCCGCGATGCGCTCTGCGATCACGAGACGATCCTTGGACGTGCGCAGGTCTTCCATCATGAAGTTGAAGGCAGCGGCGACCGCGCCGACTTCATCCTTGCTCCGAACCGGCACGCGGTGATCGAGGTCCCCGCGAGCAGCCGCGAGCGAGCCTTCGACGAGCGACTCGAGGTCGCGCGCGGTGCGGCGGGCGACGAGAAGACCGACGAGCACGACCAGAATCAACGCACCGACCGCGAGACCAGCGGAGATCAGCGTCAAGTTCGTCAGCAGCTGATCGAGCCCCGCATCGGAGACCGCGACCTCGATCTTCGCGATCGTCTCGCCGTTGGGTCCGCGCAGCGCGACGGTGATCGGGTCCTTCGCGTTCGCCGCCCAGCTCTCGGGGTGCTTCGGCGGGATCCGTACCTGACCGTCGGCCCCGACGATGCGCGCGTCCGTGCGGGAACCACGAAGACTCGCGAGCACCTCGTCGTCGACGAGCCGGCTCGCCGACACGGCCACCGAGTACGCGTCCTTCAGCGCGATGCGCGAGGACTGGGCCACGAGCGCCGTGCGGATCGTCGCGCCCCCGCGCATCTGCTCGAACGTGAAGTAGGCCTCGCCGTTCGTCTTGATCGCGAGCTCGCGTGGGACCGGATTGCGATCGTCGGTCGCGTCGCGATAGTGCGGCGTGATCAGCACCGTGTCGTCGGGCGTCACCACGGTGAGCGCATCGAGCGACAGGCCCTTCATGACCTGCGCGCCCTGTTTGCGCAGCTCGCGGAGCGTCTCGACCCACGCCTTTTCGGTGCGCTCGGCTTTGTGCGACAGGTCGCTGAGCACCACGCCGATGAACGGGTTCGAGCTATCAGCGAGGGCTTCGGAGGCATCCGCGATCTCTCGCGACAACGTCGCGACTTCACGCTGCGCGGCTTGCAGTGCGTTCGCGCGCTCGCTGTCGTAATCGGCGCGCTTGCTCGACGCGATCACCTCCCGCGTGACGATCGCGGCGACGGAGATCGGCACCAGCGCCGCGAGCGCGAGCGTCAGCGTGAACCGCCCGCGCAACTTCATGGCGTGCCCTTCGGTGGCTTCGCAGGGTCCCCCGAATAGAACAGGTCCGCGAGGTCGGGCCGTCCGGTGGCATCGAAGCCCAACCCGCGCACGTCCGTACGGTGCCATATGCGCACCGCGCGAAACATCAGCGGGAGGATCGGCATGCGCTCGCCGAACGTCTTCGTCGCGTCCGCGTCGTCGATCGAGCCGCTCGCGAGCCGCTGTTCGGCCCACAGGTCACCACCCATCGCGAACGCACTCCCCCACCACGCGATGGCGGAGGTCACCGGCGCCGCGAGCTGTCCGATCCACAGATCGCAATCGCCGCGCTTCACGCGATCCCGCAGCACCGTCGCGGGAACGGCCGTGATCACCGACTTGATCCCGAGCTTGGTCAGCGCGTACGCGACGCGCTCCGCGACTTCGCGATCGTCGGGGCGCGTGTCCTCGTACAGCACCTCGAGAGTGAGCTTGCCGATCTGCGCGGGCGCGAGGGACTTCACGCGGATCGCCGCATCGTCGAGCGCGACCTTCGCGTTCACGAGATCCGCGACGGCACCCGCACCGAGTGCGGGCGCGCCTGCTTCGACCGGCAGTGGCAATCGCGACGGCGTGACGCGCTCGCCCGAGCTCACCGAGGTCAGCTGCGTCCGCGCGAGCGCGAGGTCCAAGGCGCGGCGGAACTTTCGCTCGGCGGTCACGTCCGCATGCTTGCGGCCGAAGCCGATGAACACGAGCAGCGCGGGTGGCCCTTCGACGTCATTCGCCTTGTACTTCGGCTGCGCGGCCGAGAACGCGGCGACACCGCGCGTGCTGAGTTGCGCACCTCCCGTCTCGTACTTGCGAGCTTCCCCGTCGGGCGTGTCGTACCAGCGGAGCGTCAACCGATCGAGATACGGGCGTCCGCCGAAGTGATCGTCGAACGCACGCAGCACGAGCTTCTTCGCCTTGCGATCGAGCGACTCGACGACAAACGCTCCGGTCCCGACTGGCTTCTCCCCGACCGGCTTCCCGCCCTTCGTGATCGCGGTCGCCGGCAACGCGAGCAGCATCGCGAGATCGGCCGTCGGCGCTTTCATCGTCAGCTCGATCGTCACGTCGCCATCGACCTTGATCGCGCCGACGGAAGCGATCGCCCAGCGCGCGGTCGTGGTTCGCACGCGCTCGAGCGATGCGGCGACATCCGACGCCGTTAGAGTGGTGCCGTCGTGAAACAGGACGTCCTTGCGGATCGTGATGCGTACGTGGTCCTTCCCGACCACCGGCACGTCCGACGCGAGGTGCGGCGTGACCACGCCATCGGTGCCGACGCGATACAGGGTGTCGAACACCAGGTCGACCGCCGTGATCTCGGCGTGCGACTGCGCCATCGGTGGATCGAGCGTGACGGGAGCACCGAGCAGCGCGCCCTCGACGCTGCCGCCGTAGCGCGGTCGGCCTTCCGCGTGCGCGAGCGCCGTTAGCGCGCAGATCACGAGCGCGGCTCGCACTAGTCGAGCCTCCAGATGTCCACGCGCGGCGAGCCCACGAGTCGCACCACCGCGATCACCTCCGTGACTCCATCGCCATCCCCGTCGATGATCGCGACGCCGGCGACGCCGCCTTGGAACGCTTTGCGGAACAGGCCCTTCTTCTCGTCGCCGCCGAGGGTGATCACTTTCACCGCGTCGGGATCGCCGGGCGCGTTCGCCGTGGTGACCACGATCTCCGGCTTGCCGTCGCGATCGACATCGCCGACGGCGAACGCGATGCCGTACTCGGCGAGCTCGTACTGCTTGCTCTCGGCGCTGGCGACCACGTTGACCACGAGCTTGCGGTCGAACAGTGTGGTCTCGATGCGTATCGGCGCGCCCGTCGGATCGACGAGGCCGTCGCGACACCGCATGTCGTAGACCGGGTTCTTCACGTCGCCGAAGTGGTTGCGGCCCGGCACCGGCTTCATCCGCGCGTTGGCGCAGACCAGGTTGCCCTGCTTCGCATCCTGCACCGCGCCGACGAGCGCGCCTTGCTGCCACGACACGCGCAGCTCGGAGTCCCAGCCGCTGCACTTCGCGACGAGGCCGCGGCCTCCATCGAACGCGGCGGTGCCGAACAGATCGCGTGGAATGCGCGCGGAGGGTGCACCGGTGTACGACGTGCGTCCGAGGATCTTGGCCTTCTTGTCGAGGCCGATCGCGAGCACCTCGCGCTGCGTGACCGCGTAGAGCTCGCCTTTGCCGTCGTTATCGAGGTCGCCTGCTTCGACGGTGACGAGCGCGCCGCCCAGATCGAGCGAGCCGAGGCGCACCGGCTTCCACGCGATCTTCGCGGGCACGGGCGGCACGAGCTTCGGTGCGCGAGCGGCGACGAGCTTCGCCATCTCCGCGCGCGACGACGTGATCAGGCGCGCGAGGAAATCGTCGCTGTTGACGTACCGCGATAGCGGTGTCGCGTGCGCGATGCTCGCGATCGCAGCTAGCAACGCGAGGGCGCGGAACATCAGTCCGTGTACTCGCCCGTCACGACGTTGTCGTCGGTGACATCACCCGGCTTCGCGGCGTACTCCGTGGGCGCGGTGCCCTCGACGAAGTACTCGGTACGCGCGCTTCCTTTCGGCGCACCTTCGGGCGAGAGCAGCCCACTCGCCTTGTCGATGTTCGCTTCCACGACGTGCGCCGGTTTCGGGAACGACTTCGCGGGTTGGTTCATGCCCTTCAAGATGTCGACGAACACCGGCACCGCCGTCGTGCCGCCGGTCTCCTTCGTCATGCCCTTGGGCTGGTCGTAGCCGATCCACACGCCGACGACGTAGTCCGGGGTCATGCCCATGAACCACACGTCGCGACCATCGTTGGACGTTCCGGTCTTGCCCGCGATCGGAATCTTCAGCGCCTTCGCGAGCGTGCCGGTGCCCTCTTGCACGACCGACGTCATCATCTGGGTCACGACGAACGCGACCTCGGGACGAATCACCTGCTCGGTGGCGCCGATCGGCAACGCCTTGCCATCGATCGCGTCGACGAACCGCGGCGGCGCGTACACGCCACCCGCGCCGAACGTCGCGATCGCGTTGGTCATCTCGAGCGGCGTCACTTCACCCGAGCCGAGCGCGAGCGACATCTCTTTGGGCAGCTCGGACTGGATGCCCATCTTGTGCGCGAACGCGGCGATGGCCTCGGGCTTCATGTCGAACGCGAGGCGAATCGCGACGGTGTTGATCGACTTCGCGAGCGCGTGGCGCAGCGCGACCGGGCCCTCGAACTTGCCGCTCTCGTAGTTCTTCGGCTTCCAGAGATCGAACACCTCGGGGGCGTCGTTGACGATCGAAGCGGCGGTGTACTTGCCGCTATCGATCGCCGTGCCGTACACGAACGGCTTGAACGAGCTGCCCGGCTGCCGCTTCGCGTACAGCGCGCGGTTGCGATCGCCCTTGGTGAACGTGTAGCCGCCGACCATCGCGCGGACCTTGCGCGTCTTCGTCTCGATGATGACCACCGCGCCCTGCGGTGGCGTCGGGAACAGCGCGCGATGCGGCGCGTGCTTCGGTCCGTTGGACTTCTTGGCCTTGTCGTCGTCATCGCCCGTGCCCGACGCGACGATCTCGGCCTGCGAGATCACGACCTCGACGACGTCGCCGTCCTTGAAGCGCTCGCTCGGCTTCTTCACGACGCCGTCGATCGGTGGATTGAACCGCGCGTCCTCGACGGTGCCGAGCACGAGCGCCGCTTTCCATCCGCCGAGATCGACCACGACCTCGTTGTCGTCGTCGAACACGCCGGTCACGATCGCCTCGTAGATCTCTTTGGCCTTCGGTCCGCCCGTCGGCAGACGCTTCGCCATCTTCGCGAGCTCGAGCTCGATCTTGTCGCCCTTGAGCGAGCGCAGCGGCTTGCCGATGTGCTGCCGCGCATCGACCTTGCGCAGCCCCGCTTGCAGCGACGCCTGCGCCAGCGTCTGCAAGCTCGGATCGAGCGTGGTGCGAACCTTCGCGCCGATCGTGTCGATGCCGTCCTTGCCCTTCTCTTTGATCAGCTGCTCCTCGGCGAGCGTGACCCACTCGGGTGCGGAGCCCATCTCGGGGAACGGCGACTTCACGATCCGGATCGGCTGATCGATGAACTTCTGCGCCTCTTCCCTCTTCAGCTTGCCCATCGAGACGAGCTGGTTCAGCACGTAGATCTGGCGCGCCTTCACTTCCTCGGGCTTGCCGCCCTTGCGACCGAACAGCGCGTTCGCGAGATCCTCGGGCTTCTTCGGCATGCTCGCGAGCACCGCCGCTTCGCCCGCGTCGAGCTGCTTGACGTCTTTACCGAAGAAGTAGCGCGCGGCCTCTTGGATGCCGTAGCGCTGATGACCGAAGTAGATCTGGTTGACGTAGAGGGTCATGATCTCCTCCTTCGTCAGCGACTTCTCGAGGCGACGCGCGAGGATGATCTCCTGGATCTTTCGCTTGAACGTCTTCTCGGGGGTGAGCAGGAACGTCTTCACCACCTGCTGCGTGATCGTCGACGCGCCTTGCTTCGCACGCCCCGAACGCAGGTTGGTAATGAAGGCGCGGAACATGCCCCAGTAGTCGACGCCGCCGTGCGTCCAGAACCGATTGTCCTCGGCCGCGACGAATGCATCGACGACGATCGGCGGGATGTCCTTGTAGTCGACGAACGTGCGCTTCTCGCCGATCTCGCCGATGCGGCGATCGTTCGCGTCGAGGATCTGTGTGACCTGCTTCGGCTTGTAGTCGCTGAGCTTGCGATAGTCCGGCAGGTTCGGATCGCGGCTGTACATCCAGTAGACGAACGCGACGGTCGCGACCATCAGCGCGGTGCCGGCGACGATCGCGATCGCTCCCCACTTGAGGACCGAGACCCACAGCGCACGCTTGTGCGTGGCCACCTTCTGCAGCTTCGCCTTCGGCTTCGGCGACTTCTGCGGTGGTGGCGTTGGAGATCGTGACTGCTGCATACGATGTGGGTGGTCGGCTCCACGCGGTAACGCGCGAGTGACGCGTGGATAATCCCTCGCTTGGGCTCCGCACGCAAAGAACGGGGCGCGATCGGGCCATGATCGTGCGGCAAGCGCACACAGTGGATTTTGCTGCGAAAATCGTCGAGGAATTCGATCGCCCTGGGTTACGCTGGGCACCTACCGAAGGGGAAGCTATGGCGAGATTTCTCGACATTGCTGCACGGGTGTCGGCTCTATTTGTCTTCAGCGCGTGCTGGGGAGAAATCGGCGACCCGGGCAACACATCTGGACCGTGCGGAGACATCCCGGAGCCTGCGCTCAAACGGCTGTCTCATACGGAGTATCGCAACACGGTCCGGGATCTGTTCCCGATGATCACGATCCCGTCGCTCTCGTTAGCGCCGGACCCGACGCCGCACGGCTTCGACAACGATCGCGAAGCGCTCTACGCCGCGCCGCTACTGGTCAACCAGTACAACGCGGCGGCCGGGCTCATCGCCGTCGAGGTTCGCAAGAAGAAGGCGATGGTGCTCCCGTGTATGGCGAGCGGCGGCGCCGACTGCGGCCATCAGTATCTCTCCGATCTCGCGACGCGCGCGTTCCGCCGTCCGGTGACCGACGACGAGCTCGCGGTGCTGAACCAGATGTTCGACTCGTACCTCGCGTCGAACAACTTCGACGTCGCGCTCGAGCTGACGACGCAGTCGGTGCTGCAAGCGCCGCAGTTCCTCTATCGCATCGAGACCGGCACCGCCGACAACCTGACCTCGCAGTACGACATCGCGTCGCGACTCTCGTACTTTTTGTGGTCGACGATGCCCGATCAAGCGCTGTTCGATGCAGCCGCTGCCAACGGGCTCGCGAGCCCCGCGGACATCACGGCGCAAGTCGATCGCATGCTCGCGGATCCGCGCGCGCTCGACGGCTTCATGAACTTCACGAAGCAGTGGCTCGAAGATGCGCGCCTCGATCGCATCACCAAGCCGAGCGCGGAAGGCTGGAGCGAAGACGTTCGCGCGGCGCTCCACGAAGAAGCGCGCCGGTTCATGGAAGAGGTCGCGTTCCGTCGCGGCGGCACGCTGGCCGATCTGCTCACGTCGAACACCGCGTTCGTCGGCCCCGAGACCGCCACGTTCTACGGCCTGCCCGCTCCGGCAGACTGGACCGAGATGACGCTGCCGCCGGATCGCAAAGGCTTCTTGATGCAGGCGCAGTTCCTCGCGTCGACGAGCCACCCGAACCACGCGTCGCCCGTGCAGCGCGGCTTGTTCGTGTTGCGCAACTTCATGTGCGTCGAGCTCGGCTCGCCGCCGGCGGGCGTCAACATGAGCGTGCCGGCGCCCGCGCCGAACATGCCGACGACGAATCGCCAGGACTACGAGCGCGTCACGAGCGAAGAGCTGTGCCAGACCTGCCACGGCGTCATCAACCCCGTCGGCTTCGTGTTCGAGCACTACGACACCTTCGGTCGCTATCAAGAGCTCGATCGCAACCTACCGATCGATCCGAGCGGCAAGTTCGGGACGTCCACGTTCGCGGGACCGCACGAGCTCCTCGACTATCTCGTCGAGAGCGAGGCCGTTCACAAGTGTGTCGTCGGCAAGTACCTCACGTACGCCACCGGTAGCACCGCGGCGAAGAAGGACGCGTGCCTCGTCAACGACGTGCAGGCGGACTTCGCGGCGACCGGCGGAAGCCTGACGCAGATGATGAAGTCGATCGCGACGCACCCGCGGTACCTCGGTACAGCGGCGGAGCGCAAAACGAAGCTCGCCGTCGGAGGTGCGCCATGAACATGCGTAGACGCAAGTTCCTTCAAGCGACCGGCCTCGGTGCCGGCTCTCTCCTCTTGCCGTCGCTTCTGTGGAAGAAGGGCGTCAAGGCAGGTCCCGTCCCCGGTGCACCGCCGCGCATCGTGTTCTGCTTCGCGGAGCACGGCGTCGTTCGCGACAACTGGAAGATGCATCGCGGCAACCCCGACGCGGGTCGCTGGGATTACGACCTCAATGCGGTCCCCGACGCGGAGTTCTCCGAGGCGCTCGCGCCGCTCGCACCGTTCAAGGACAACCTGACGGTGATCGATGGCCTGTCGATCGCGACGGGCATCGGCGATCCGTACGGCGACGGTCACGCGAAGGGCTGGAACGCCGCGCTGACCGGCGCGATCGCGCGCGAGACGATCGAAGACGTGAAGAGCAACGCGTCCAAGCCGTCGCTCGATCAGGTCATCGGCAAGGCGCTGCGTGCGAAGGATCCGTTGCTCACGGATCTCGTCACGCAAGAGTTCGGCATCTATCAGTACAACTTCCACGCGCTGCTCTTCGGCGAGCCGTCTCCGGGCGCGCCCGTCGTGCGGTTGCCTCACCTCGAGCAACCGAAGGGCGCGTACGACCGCATGTTCCCCAACGGTGACGGCACCGCGCCGCCCGATCCGGTTCGCGTCGCGCAGCCCGACGTGCTCGCGCAGGTGTCCGGAATGTACGACCGCATCCAGGGTCGGCTGTCGTCGGAGGATCGCCGCAAGCTCGAGCAGCACCGCGATCTCGTGCGCGACATGGAAGCGCGCCTACGCCGCCTCGCGGGTCTGTCGTGCGCGCAGCCGCCCACGATCAAGGACTACTACTGGGGCCAAGTCCCGCACTGGCAGCGCTGGGTCGATCACACGAAGAGCTTCTGGGATCTCACGACGGTCGCGCTCTCGTGCGGCATGTCGCGCGTGATCACGATGCAGTGGGGTCAGGTTCCCGTCGAGGAAGTCGGCGGCACCGGCGATCTCCACGAAGCGTACGCGCACCGCTCCGATCCATCGCACTCGACGGATCCGAACTACGCGCTCGCGAAGACCGTGATGACGAACTACACGAAGAAGTACTACGGCTTCGTGGCACAGCTCGCGACCACGCTGCGCGACGTCGTCGAGGACAACGGCACGCTGCTCGACAACACGATGATCGTCATCCTGTCGGACATCGCGAACGGTAACCACGACCACGAGCCGTGGCCCGTCGTCATCGTCGGTGGCAAGAACCACCTCAACACCGGCCGCTACTACCACATGGAGAAAGAGACGCTCACGACGACGACGGCGTCGTACGTGAACGACAACACGAAGATCGGCTATCCGCACAGCCACGTCCTCGTCGCGCTCCAGAACGCGATGGGTGTCGACACCAACTTCGTCGGCCAACCGAGCATCCAGCCGAAGAAGCAAAGCGCGCCGGCGATCGATCTGACCGGCCCGCTGCCGGGGCTGTTGCGGTGAGGCTCGCACTCGTGGCGGTGCTCGCGGCCGGCTGCGCGGGCGACCTCGAGAATCCGCAGCGCTTCACCGATTGTCCGCCGGGACAGGTCGAGCAGATGTTTCAAGCGAAGTGCGCGAGCGCCGACGGCATGGGCTGTCACGGCGCGAACATGCCCGACGCCGAGCTGGACCTCGTCTCGCCGGGCGTCGGCGAGCGCGTGAAGAGCCTGACGAGCACGAACATGTGCGAGGGCCGGGCGCTCGTCGAAGCGGACCCGAGCGCGACGCACCTGATGGTCGAGAAGGTCGAAGAGGATCCGACCTGCGGCAGTCGCATGCCGTTCGGCGAGCAAGAGCTGTCGGCCAAAGAGATCGAGTGCGTGCGCCGCTGGACCGAGGATCTCGCGGCGGAGGCGAACCCGTGAAGCGCCTCGCACTGCTGCTCGCCGTCGGTGTCCTCGGCGCCGGCGTCGCCGACGCGAAGCCGAAGAAGGCAAGAGCGGCGAAGAACGCGCCGAAGAAAGCGAAAGCGAAGGGCAAGGCCAAGGTCGACGAGCCGGCGCCGACGCCGGATCCCGAGCCCGCTCCCACGCCCGAGCCCGTCGCGACGACACCCGAGCCCGCACCGGCTCCCGTCGCGGTGACCTCGGGCAAGCCGCGCATCGCGGTGATCGGTGACTCGTCGCTCGCGCCATCGGTCGCGAAGGCGCTCGAAGGCAGGTTCGAGATCGTGTCCGCCGAAGGGGGCGATCCGAAGTCCGTCGCGGCGAAGCACTCGCTCCACGCGGTCGTCGTCGTTTCCTCGGGCTCGACATCCACCGCGATCGCCTATCAAGGCTCCGATGGAGCCGAGCTCGCGCGCGCGGAGATCAAGGGCGGCAAGTTCATCGCCGCGAAGAAGCTCGGCCCCGAAGCCGCGGACAAGCTCTCGCCGAAGATCACGAGCGCGACGGCACCGTCCACCGAGACGGTCGCGGCGGCATCGTCGTCATCATCGTCGTCGGGCTCCGCGAGCGACACGGGCATCGTCGCGAGCGTCCGCCCGCAGCCTCGCCCGCGTCGCGACATCGTGATCGCCGTCGAGGAGCGCCCGTTCTGGCGCCGCCTTCGCTACAACGACGACTTCAACGATCGCCTTCGCCCCTCGGATCTCGTCGCGAACGCGGTCGGCATCAGCGCGTCCTATCGCCCGCTGAAAGGCTTCCAGCCGTTCTCGGTGATCGGCCGCGGCGAGCTCGCCGTGGGCGTCAACGGCTCGCGCACCTCGGACGGCACGGCGTACGCGACCTCCTCGTCGGAGTGGGGACTCGGCGTCGGCCTCGATGCCGGCATTCGCTCCGCGCGCGTCGGCATCACCGCCACGTACGGCGAGCAGCGCTTCAACCTCGACGACGATCCGATGATGGAGCTCGTGCCCGACGTGACCTACCGCTTCGCTCGCGGTGGGCTGTCGTTCGCGATGCCGCTCGCGCCGCGGTTCTCGCTGCTCGTCACCGGCGGCTACCGCCACTTGTTCGGCATGGGCGGTCTCACCGAGGCGACGTGGTTCCCGCGCGCGAGCGGCGCGGGGCTCGACGCCTCCGCCGGCGTCGCGTTCCACGTCACGTCGTGGCTCGACATCCAAGCGCGCCTCGATGCGCGTCGCTACTTCTTCGCGATGCACCCCGAGGTCGGCGATCCGTGGATCGCGGGCGGCGCGACCGACGACTACATCGGTGGCGCGATCGGCCTCGCGATCTCCCCGCGCTAGGCGCTACTTCCCGAGACCGCGCTCCTGAATGATCGCCGCGTTCCTCGCGTCCGCACGCTTGAACGCGGGACGCGCGGTGATGCGCGCGAGGTACGCCGCCACCGTGGCTGATGGCTCGAGCATCTTGACCACGGTCATGTAGCGCAGCGTCCCGCCGAAGATTACGTCGGCCATCGAGAACATGTCGCCGAGGATGAAGTCGCCGCTCGAGACCGCGTAGTCGATCGAGTGCAGCATGTCCTCGTGCGTGCCCCACCCCGCGCTGCTCGCGCGGTACTCCCACTTCTGCAGCTTCGCCATCGACGCCGGCTCGATCACCGACGGCGCGAACAGCGACCAGCGCAGATAGGTCCCGCGGCGCGGATCGTCGGTCGCCGGTGCGAGCCGTCCGAGGGCGTAGCGATCGGCGAGATAGAGATCGATCGCAGCCGCCTCCGCCACGACGGCGTCGCCATCGACGAGGACCGGGATCTTGCCCATCGGGTTGTGCGCGAGGACCTCGCCTTGCTTGTGTGCGCCTTTGGAGAAGTCCGTCCACACGAGCTCGTAGGGCTCGCCGACCTCTTCGAGCGCCCACACGACGCCGGCGGCGCGCGAGAACGGATGGTGATAGAGCTTGATCATGCGCGGTATCCTAGCTCGCGTCGCGCTCGTCGGGCTGGCGGGCTGTGCCACGACGTATCACATCGACGTCGACGGTTACGCGCTCCACAAGAAGAGCCGCGAGCTGCGCCTGAGCAAGCAAGCCACCGTCGACGCGACGAAGTACAGCTCGTCGGATCTCGACGACGCGAAGCCCTGGCGGGTCCCGATCACGCTCGATCAACAGGTGACGGACCGAGACGGCCGCACGCGCTGGGTGCGCGACCTGCTGCGCGGCTGCACCGACGACGATTACACCGCCGCGGCCAACGTCGATTGCGAGCTCGACCAGCCGGTGGCGTACTACCGCACGCACGAATGGACGACGCGAAGCACGACGCGCTTCGTGCAATACACGCTGGGCGGCGCGATCGCCGGCGTGCTCGGTGGTGCGATCGCGTGCAACGCGTTCTGCGATGAAGACACGGCGCTCCACGATGTCAGCCATGTCGCCGTGTACGCGATGGGCATCAGCCTCGCGGCGATCCTCGTGTGGGGCATCGTCGACTGCGCGGGCAAGTGGGGCCAGCCCGGCTGTCGCGACTAGCGATCGAAGCTGCTGCCCGTGTATCGCGCGCGGCAGGCGTGAGACAGCAAGTGTCGCAGCCTACGTACCGCCGAGCCCGAGGAACTCGAGGATGCCGCGCAGGATCTTCGACGTGCGAAAGCGCTCGTCGAACCAGTCATCGATGCGCGCGACGCCCGCGAACCGCTCGAGCTTGCGCAGCCAGCTCGCCGCGCGCGCCGCGTTGCGGATGCCGAGGATCTCGAACGCGTGGCGGCGACCGTGCGTGTACAGCCACTTGTCGATCGCCTTCGCGAACCGAAACTCGTCGGGCTCGGTCAGCGGCCACAGCTGGACCTTCGCCGTCGTCGATCCCGACCGCTCGAGGATCGCGTTCGTCGCCGCGCGTGCGGCTTCGCTCGCGCCTTCCATCGAGGCGAGATCCGTCGTCGTGCGCACGTAGTCGGCGGCGATCACGAGGTTCGGGATCTGCGTGCCCGCTTCGGGCCGCAGGTGGTACGAGTTCGGCGGATGCACGAGCAAGCGTGACTTGTTGGACGTCGGCGTCGTCGTGAAGTCGATGTCGTCGTCGAGGTGCCACGAGTGCAGCATCGCGTCGGTCAGCGTCTCCTCGCCGGGCGCGGTGCCGTTGAGCGCGGCCTTGAGCTGCTCCCACACCTCGTGCGCGATCTCGGCGGGCGTGCACTCTTTGGCGATCTTCGGGACGAACGTTCCCGGCGTGTCCCAATCGGAGATATCGACGGAGATCAGGCCGCCGACATCACCGGCGCCGTACCGCGTGCGGAAGATGCCGAGGTCGCGCCAGAACTGCGGTTGCGAGATCGTGGTCAGCGCCCACGGGCTATCCGGATAGAACGTGTGACCGCGGACGAGCGGGACGTCCTCGTAGAGGAAGTATTGGATGCCGACCATCCACGAGACGAGCTGGTCGGCGTTCGCGGTGCGCAGCTTCTCGAGCGCGGGATCGAGCGCGCCCATCGCCGGCGTGATCAGCGGGATCGCGACGTCGATCGGCACCGCGAGCACGTAGTAGTCGGCGGTCTTGGTCGAGAGATCGGACATCTCGATGCCGCTGATCGCGCCGGCGGCGGTGTTGATCTTCGTCGCCGAGAGGCCGAGGTGGAAGTTCACGCCGAGCGACGCGAGGTGCGCGCGCCACGGCTCGATCCACATCTCCGTCGTCGGACCGCCCATCGTGCGATCGGTCGTGACGCCCGAGTCCGCGTAGTCGAGGATCAGCTGCATCGAGATGCCGCCGATCGTGCGAGCGGAGCCGCGCTTCGGATCCATCGCGACCATCGTGCGCGGCACGGCGCGGAGCTGGCGCTGGAAGTTCTCCGAGTACAGATCGCCCTCGAGGAACTGCCACCACGAGATCGTCTCGTACTCGCCGAGGCGGCGCTCGTTGCTCGTGGTGAGGAACTCGAGGATCTTCGCGGTGAACAGGGCGATGTCCGCGTCGTCGAAGTCGAGCTCTTGGAAGAACAGCTCGAGCGCCTCGATCACCTCGAACGGCCGCGACGTGCGACGGCGGAAGAACCGATACCAGGTGCCGACATCGACGAGCGCGATCGAGCTCTCGGTGGTCGGCTTCAGGTGATCGACGACGGAGCCACCGAGCGGCGACGGGATGCGCTTCATCGTGTCGATCACGTGCGTGTAGAAGCGCGGGTAGAACCGGAAGCCGTGCTCGCCGGGCAGATCGGCGCGACCGCCGGAGCCCGAACCCACGACGGGCTGGCTGCGCGCTTTGCCGCCCAGATCGGCGCGGGCTTCGTACAAGTCGACGGTGAAGCCGCGCTCGATCAGCTCGTGCGCGACCGTGAGCCCGCCAACACCGCCACCGATGATCACTGCAGAAGGTGCCATCTCGTCCTCGTTAATCCTTTGACCACATACCACCCGTGCTCCACGCCACCGCCGAAGCTAGACTGCCCGCGTCGATCGCATCGCCCGAGAGAGCGCGGATCGCGAGCTGATCGATCTTGCCGCCGCGGGCGCGCGCGACCGTCGACGCGTTCGCGAGGAGCTCGCGGTCGTCGTTCCCCAGGAGCCGTGCGGCCTGCGCCGCGAACCGGAGCGCGGTGGCGGCATAGAACGAGTGGCGGCCGCGATCGTGCAGTCGCTTCGCGATCGCCTTCGCGCGCGCGCCATTGCCGAGGCCGATCTGCGCGGTGCCGTCGATGAGCTCGATCATCGCGGCCACCGGCGGCATCACGTGCAGCCACTGCGCGCGCGCGGACTTGCCGAGCGCCTCGGCGATCGACGCGGCGCGCGCCCAATCGTGCTCCGCGAGCGCGAGCTCGCCGAGGAACACCTGGCGGTAGATGCTCGCCATGCCCTGCTTCGCCGCGGGCGATCGATCGAGAGCGAGCGCGAGGTCGCGCGCGGCTTCGAGGTCGCCGGCGAGGACGAGCACGCGACCGCGACACGAGCCGAGCATCGCGCGCGTCCACAGATCCTCCGTCGTGTCGGTGAGCGCGCGGAGCAGCTCGTCGGCGCGCGCGGGCTCGCCCGCGTACAGCTCGCCGAGCGCCCAGTACGTGCGCAAGAACGAGGCTTCCCACGAGCGCTCGAGCCCGAGCTTCTTGCACACGCTCTCGGCTTCCTCGTGCGCGGTGCGCATCCCGGACCACTCGCCGCGGAGCGTCGCGAGCATGCCCGCGGCGCCGGCGACCACCATGCGCGGATACGGCGCACCGGATTGCGCGGACAAGCGCTGTGCGTTGGCGATCGCGCGATCACCGAACCGGCCGAGCGAGCCGGTCGCGACGTACGCGGACAGCATCGCCATCCCCATCGCGTACGCGCCGCGATCCCCGGTGCGCTCGGCGAGCGCGACCCCGCGCAGCACGTACTCGAGCGACTCGAGCGGATACGGCGTCGAGAGAAAGCTCGCGATCACGCGATACGCGGACGCGAGCACGTCGTCGACGGGGCGCTTGCGCGTGGGCACCGGCGCGAGCCAGCGCGCAGCCACGGCGGCGGCCCGCGCGACCGACCATACGCGAACCGTGGTCCGCTTCTCGCCGCGTCGCTCGAGGATCCCGTCGAGCTCCGCGAGGCCGCGATCGAGCTCGCCGAGCTTGAGGTACGCCTCCGCGGCGCGCACGCGCCAGCGATCCGCGCGTTGACCGTCCTGCCGCTTCTCGAGCAGCGCGAGCGCGAGGAACTCGTCCGCGGCGGCGGCGAGCTTTCCGCCGAGGAACAAGCAGTCGGCGAGCTTGCCGCGCACCGCGATCGTATCGACGCCGCTCGGCGCGGTGTTCGCGAGCGCGACGGCGCGTTCGTACCAGCTCGCCGCGAGGGCCCACGCGAGCTGGTTGCGCGCGGCATCGCCGGCGACGATCGCCCAGTGCGCCGCACGCTGCGGCGAGCCCGCGTGCTGCCAGTGGTATGCGAGCTGACCCGCGTCGATCGCGCCGCCGCTCGAGGTGTCCTCGAACCACCGCGCGAATCGCTCGTGCAGCGTGCGCTTCGCCTCGTCGGTCATCGCGGCGGCTGCGACCTCGCGCAGGCGCTGGTGATAGAAGACGTAGACCGGATCCCCGACGAGCGCCGGCGTCGCGCGGACGATGCGCGCATCCTCGAGGCCGCGCAGCACCGATTGCAGCCGCCCCGACGGCAGCTTCGCGAGCGCGCGCAGCTGCTCGAAGCTCGCGGCACCGCCCGACAGCGCGGCGATCTCCGCGACGGTGCGCTCCGCCGGCTCCAGGCGATCGAGCCGGCGCTGCTCCGCCGCTTCCGGATCCGCGACGTCCGCCTCGCCGAGCTCGCGACCGATCAGCTCCGCGAGATACGGGCTGCCCTGCGCGAGCCGCGCCGCGTGCACGAGGCGCGAGCTCTGCGCGCGCGGCGCGAGCTCCGCGATCACCGCGAGCAGGTCGGCCTCGGTCATCGCGGGCAGGTCGATGATCTGCGCCGCGGGGCCGAGGCGATCGGACAGCGCGGCCAGCGGCGGAGGCAACGCGATTCCGCCGTCGGTGGTCCACGATGCGAGCACCGTGAGCGGAACATCCATCCGCTCGACGATCAGCGCGAGTAGCTCGAGGCTGTCGTCGTCGGCCCACTGCAGGTCGTCGATCACGATCATGCCGTGCGGCGTGGTGACGAGCTTCGCGAACGTCTGAACGAGCGCGAGCAGCGCGCGCTCACGCTCGACGCGAAGATCGGCGACCGCGGGCTCGTCGCGCTTGGGATCGATCAGCGGCGCGAGTACCGGGAACACGCGGGCGAGCGCCGCGGCGTGATCGATCTCGCGTGCCAACCGCGGATCGCCGGCGAGCTCCGTCGCGAGATCGTCGACGATCTGGTCGAACGCGCGATACGGCAAGCGCTCGCGCTCGTGACAGCGACCGCGCCACGCGAGCGTGTCGAAGGCCCGCTCGATGCCCATCGCCGTACCGACCGCGCGATCGATCAGCGCGCTCTTGCCCGAGCCCGACGGCCCGACGACGAGCACGAGGCGTCCGCGCGGCGTGGGATCCGCGATGCGCTCGGCGATGTGCGCGAGCTCGCGCACGCGTCCGACGAACGGCGGCTCTCGCCGCACGGTCCGCGGTTGCGAGAGCTCGCCCGCGAGCCGGACCGCGACCTCGAGCGCCGACGGCCGTTGATCCGGATCCGATGCCAGCATCGAATCGATGATGTCGTCGAGCTCCGGCGGAATCTCCGGGTTCAGCTCGCTGACGCGCGGGATCTTGAGTCGACCACTGTGCAGCCGCGCGAGCACGTGCAGCGTGCCGCCGAACGGCGGCTGTCCCGTACACAGCTCGTACGCCAGCACGCCGAGCGCGTACACGTCCATCTGCGGGCTCACGACGAGCCGCTCGAGATACTCGGGCGCGAGATACGCCGCGGTGCCGACGATCCGCGACTCGCGTGCGACATCGTCGTCCTGGCGATGGCGCTCGAGCGCGAGGCCGAAGTCGAGCAGCTTGACCGTTCCACCGACGACGATCGCGTTCGACGGCTTCACGTCGCGATGGATCACGCCGCGTGCGTGCAGGAAGGCGATGCCCTCCGCGAGCTGCATGATCACGTTGCGCAATCGCGAGAAATCGATCGACGGCGCGATCCGCGGCGCGAACGGGCTCGGCACCGTGACCGTCTTCACGATCGGCGAATCCGTCGCCGCGGTATGCGCTTCTTGCAGCGGCAGCGCGCTGTTCGTCGTGCCCTCGCTGACCACCGAATCGAATGCCGGCGATGCCCCCGCCGCGCGCCGCTCGACCCACCGTCGCGGATCGATCCCCGGCAAGTACTCCATCGTGAAGTAGCAGCTCTTCTCGTGCGCCACGAGCTCGTACAGCTCGACGAGGTTTGGGTGCCGGAGCGACGCGACCGACCGAAACTCGCGCTTGAGCCACAGGGTCGCATCCGAGTGGGTGACACCGCGGAACTTGATCGCGACGTCCATATCGAGCCGCAGATCCCGGCCCAGATAGACCACGCCCATTCCGCCCCGCCCGAGCTCGCGAACGATGTGGTATCGGTCCCCGACGAACCGTCCGGGTGCCCCCTCCGTCACGCCCGAGACGGTATCGTGTTCGCCGTGACCGACGCAATCGACCGCGCCATCGCCCGCTGGGGTGCGGATACCGTGTGCACCACGCTCGCACCGATGCTGACGCCCGAACGCATCTCACGCATCGACGAGGTGCTCGCCGCCCGCCTCTCGTCGGTCGTCACCGTCGTCGAGGATACCTACGATCCCCACAACGCCGTGGCGACCATTCGCACGACCGAGGCATTCGGCCTTGCGGAGCTGCACGTCATCGAGCCGAGCGACGAGCGCGTCGCGACCGCGTGGGGCATCACGCGCGGGTCGCACAAGTGGATCGACCTCGTCCGGTGGAAAGATCCGGCAACCGCTGTCACGCACCTACGCGAGCGCGGGTTTCGCGTGTTCGCGACGCTGCCGGACGCCACTCAAACGATCGACGACGTCGACGTATCCACCCCGATCGCGATCGCCTTCGGCAACGAGCACGCCGGGCTGTCCCGCGCCGCCATCGAGGCCTGCGACGGCGCCCTCGTCGTCCCGATGTACGGCTTCTCCGAGAGCTACAACCTGTCGGTCACGGTCGCCCTCGCGATGTCCACCGTCGCTCGCCGCCGCCGCGCACACCTGGGCGCCCTGGGGGATCTGCCCGACGAGCGACGGCGCTTCCTGCGCGCTCGCTGGTTCGCCGCAAAGCTGCGCGGAGCCGCGGAAATCCTCGAACGCACGCTGTCAGACGGGCGCGCTACACCCGGACCATGAGCTTCGGTCGTAACCCTCACGTCGCCAAAGCAGAAGCCGCCGAACAGAAGGCGCAAACCGCCCGCGACACGCGGCTGCAACAAGCCGCCTGGCTCGAAGCCGGCCGGCAGTGGGAGCGCGCCGCCGCTCGCGAGAACGACTCGAAGCGCCGCACGCTGTACGAGGCGAACGCCGAGCGCGCCCGCGCGACCGCCGATGATCCGCCGGCTCTCGAGGGCGCGATCGCCGTCGAGGACGTGGTGACCACGGCCGACAAGCTCGATCCGAACGCGAACTGATCGCGGTCAGCGCGTCGATGCGCCGAACCAGATCGTCGCGCTCCACGCGGGCACGCGTGGTCCGAGCGCGTTCGTCATCGTGGTCGTCGGATCCGCGCTCGTCGACTCACTCTCGAGGTACATGCGCGCGAGCTGGATCGACGAGTAGACGTGCGTCGCCCACACCGCACGGATCTCCGCCGCACACGCCGCCACGCGCGAGCTCGCCGCGACCCATGCGCCCGCTTGCAGGCGTTCGCCCATCGGCGCACCCGCCGTGATCGTGCCGAGCGCGCCGAGGCCGGGGCGATAGCGTCCACCGATCGCGAGCCAGCCGCGATCGCCGGTCACGCTACCCGAGAGGCCGGCGCCGATGCCCGCACGCACGTCGTCGAGGATCGCGCGCGAGGCCCCGCCTGGCCCACCTGCGCTGGAGCCGCTCGATCCGTCGTCGAGGATCGTGGTCCGCTCGGCGCGATAGAGCGGTCCGAACGCCGCGCCGTTCGTGCCGTTGCCCGCGTGGAGGTCCGCGGCGATCGTCCAGCGCGCGCCTCCGCGATCGATCGCGACGCTCGTGAAGCCGACCGCACCGAGTCCGATGCGCGAGGTGCCTTGCGGACTGTCCGGTGCACCGGACAGCCAGCGTTCGCCAATGATCGACGCGCCGATCTCGACACGCGAGTCGTCGCGCTCCCATCGGCGCGCCGCGCCTGTCTCGATCGCGAGACGACGTGTTTCCGGATCGATGGCGCTCGCGGCGCGAAGGCCCCACGCCGGTACGACCTGCCACGCGAGTGCGCCACCGACGAGGGCGGGATCGAGCACGTCGTCGATCTCCACGCTCGCCTCGAGATCGAGGGCCACGTCCGCGCGGCGATCGCCACCATCGCCGGCGCCACGAGCATCGCCAGCGCCACGAGCATCGCCAGCGCCACGAGCATCGCCAGCGCCACGAGCATCGCCAGCGCGAGTATTGCTACCGCCACGAGCATCGCCACCGCGGCCTCCGCGCTCGCGCGAGCGTTGATCGAGGCCTCGCGTGACGATCGCGATCCGCGCGCCGGTCCGAGCGCGATCGTCGAGCGACGCGCGATATCCGTCCGCCACGTGGCCGATCGTCGACGGTGCGAGCGCACCGGCCGCGAACGCGACGGGCCCCGCGTGCGCTTCGAGCTGGCGAACGATGCTGATCGCGTCGACCGGCCGCGACCACTCGCGCGTGCGGAACGCGCCGCCTTCCCACACCGCACGACCGCCGAGGCCAATTCGCACGCCGCGCCACTCGCCATCGAGGCGCAGCTCGAGCGCGCCGTAGCCCGCGTCGCCCTGCCCGCCCGCGCCGACGGCGGCACCGATCGCGACGTCATCCGCGAATGCGCGCGACGATGCGCACGCGAGGGCGGCGACGAAGATCCAGCGCATGGCGCATCGTCCCGCTCGTCGCTCGGGCGGACAAACAAATGGCGATGCGCCGGCGCAGGTACTGGGATCTCCACCGCAACGCCGGGCTGAACGAACCGAGCAGCGGGCGCTGCTCGACGGCGCACGCGTGTGCATTGCGGAACGCGGTGATCGAGAGGCCAACGAACCCTGCAATCGCGACCACCTTGCCCGTTCCGGCGATGGCCAGCGTCGGGTCTCATGACGCCGTTGGGGTTGGGGGTCGCGAACGAGCAAGCACGATCGCGCGAGACGGACGATCGGATCGACGACCCCGTTCTTCCGACCAAGGCGCTCGCGCCGTTCCAGGCGCAGACCACTCGACACGACGAGAGTTGGAACCAACAGACAAACGCCACGAAGAGGAGGCGCTACTCCCCATCTGCGACAAGCGCGCCGATCGACGAACGCACGACCTCCGACGATGGTAGTGCGCGTGGGCGATCGGCAACCACGTCTAATCGACAAGACACGAATCGAGAAAACACTTGACGAGAATTTCTGGTCGCCGAGGCCGAGCGCGACGTTCGCTACGAGAATCGCGCATAGAAACGCATGGCGTTCTCTCTGTGCGCGTTCGTTCATGCCCGAGTCATTTCGGCGCGCGACATCGCGATTCGTCCTCGAGAAACGACGCCAGAGCGTCGAAATTCTCGGGTGTAGAACAACGACATGTTCGACGAGAGCAAGACCACCGAGTGGACGGGCGTGTACGAGCAGACCGTGACGGACGAGCGCGGCTACGAGCAGGTCGAGACACGCGAGCGATTCGTTACCGGCGATGGAGAGGTCGGCGACCGGTACCTCGACGAGGGAGCGCGCATCGAGCGCCGGTTGCGCGGCTACGCCACCGCGCGCGCGAAGCTCGATGCCGCCGAAGCGTTCGACCTGTCGCGCGCCTACGATCTCAAGCTGCATCTGCTTCGTGGCTACGCGTCGTTCTTCGAGTACATGGAGCGCGTTCTGCACTACGCGCCGCACACCGCGCGCGAGCGACTGCGCGTCTCGAGGGCGCTCGTCGGGTTACCGGTCCTGAGTGCGGCTCTCTCGCGGGGTGAACTGGCGTACTCGCACGTGCGCGAGCTGACCCGCGTGGCCACGTGCGACAACGAACGCGCGTGGCTCGGCGCGATCGAGCATCGAAACTCGACCGAGGTGCAGGCGATGGTCGCGGGGCGAGCGCTCGGTGATCTACCCACCGATCCGCAGCGTCGCGATCTGAGGCCCAAGCGCATGACGCTCGAGCTACCACCCGATGTGATGGCGCTCTGGCGTGACGCCCGAAAGGCGCTCGCCGACGAACGCGGCAGCAGTGACATCTCCGATGCGGCCCTGCTCGAGACGTTGTGCCGACGGTTCCTGAACCCCGGCTCCGAGGACGGACCGCCGCACACCATCGGCTATCTCGAATGTTCCGAATGCGGGCACGGCAAGCAGATCGGCGGCGGTCGCACGTTCGATGTGGATGACCACGTCATCGAGCGCGCGCACTGCGATGCGCGGATCCTCGGCGATCTGACTGCGACGCATCCCGAGCGGGCCGTGAGCTCGGTGACTCCGCGCATGCGCGAGCAGGTGTTGGCGGTGTTCGGTGGGGCGTGCGCCGTGCCCGGATGTCGCTCGTCGCGATGCCTCGAGATCCACCACGTCATTCCGCAGTCGCGGGGCGGGCCCCACGAGCTGTGGAACCTCGTGCCGCTCTGCGATGGTCATCACGTCGCGGATCACCTCGGGCTGCTGACGATCACCGGACGCGCTCCGTTCGATCTGACGTTCGAGTGGGCGTCTCCGCCGATAAAGCCCGCGCCTCTGCCGCGCGAGCTCGCGATGATTGTCGATGACGATGTCCCCGCGGGGACATCCGGTCTCGATCCAGCGCGGGAGCTGAACGTCGGCGATTCGAGTCAGCGATCGGTGGCGGCGCGTGGCCGCGTGGTTGCCACACGAACGGAAGACGGCGAGCTGCCCGGATGCGGGCCGCGCAGGGAGCGTGTCCGCACACGAGACTCGGCATCGTCATCCAGCGACGATCCTCGACATGTCCCAGCGGGGACCTCGCCTCGACGGGCGCGTCCGTGGATCACGGCGCGGCGAAATCGATCGAGCTGACCACCAAGACCGGCGCAACGCCGCCGCAACGTCGGTGAACGAACGAGCGACACCACAGCCGCAGCGTCGTTGCACGTCGGTGCACGAACGAGCGGCACAGCCGCAACTCGGTGCACGAACGAGCGGCGCCACATGCGCAGCGTCGATGCACGTCGGTGCACGTCGGTGCACGAACGAGCGGCACAGCCGCAACTCGGTGCACGAACGAGCGGCGCCACATGCGCAGCGTCGATGCACATCAATGCACGAACGAGCGGCTGTTCGCCCCACGACTTCGACACACTCGAAGCGGGGACCTCTCCCGGATCGCAGCGCGAACACTCGAGAGAGCGCGATCTGACGAGCGTCGTCGAGCGTCGACCGAGCTCGTCCACTTGAATTCAGTCGAAGCGCGTCGTCTGCGAGCTCGATCGACTCGATCAAGATCGACTGATCGTGATCCTCGTCGGGGGTTCGCGTCTCGGCCCGAGAGAGGAGCAACACCCAGTGGGATGAACCTCGGTGCCCACGACCCGTTGGCAATCCCAACCGAAAAAATGCCCCCGATCGTCCCGTGCCCGAGAAGCTCGATGGCAACTTCTCATGGAGGCATGTGAGTGCGTGGCAGCTCGACGACGCTTGTCTGACTGCGATCCCCCTGAGTGCTTCGCGCTGTGCGACGCGAACTGGTGCTAGCTGTCCGCCCCACGACTTCGACACACTCGAAGCGAGCTCCTCTCCCGGATCACAGCCCGAACCGTTGTGGGTTCCGGAAACTCTGACGAGTTCGTTCCGGATATTCTGACCACCTGTTGAGACCCTGCCTCGGCATGGGCAGGAGCGTCAAGACCGAGATGCTTCGTGCGCATCGAGGGTCCGTCGAGCAGCAGCAGACGACCGCGTTCCAGCACCCGGTCGATGATCGCGGCAGCGAGGTCGTTGTCATGCAGCACAGCGCCCCACGCATCCGGGTGCTTGTTGGAGGTGAAGATCATCGAGCGCTTCGCTTGGTGGCGATGATTGACGACGTGATAGAGCACGTTCGCTGCGTCGGGACCGTACGTCAGGTAGCCGACCTCGTCGACGATGAGCACATCGGGCGCGACGTAGCGTCCGAGCGCATCCGCGAGACGGCCATCGCGCGACGCCACCGAGAGATCCTCGATGAGCTCGGCCGCGCTGACGAAGAGGGTGTGGAAGCCGTTCTGGATCGCGCGGTAGCCGATCGCGACGGCGATGTGGGTCTTGCCGCGTCCTGACTTGCCGTGGAGCACGAGCGAGCGCCCGTCGGTGACGAAGTCGGGCGATAGCGCCGTCGCCAGCAGCGAGAGTTTGACGGTGCTCTGATACGTGAAGTCGAAGTCGTCGATGGTCTTCAGAAACGGAAAGCGACTGCGAAACGAGAGCCGCTGCACGCGCGTCTGTTGCCGATGCGCGACCTCCTCGGCGACGACGAGCGCGAGAAAATCACGACAGCTCCACGACTCGGCCTCGGCACGAGCGACGAGGTCGCGCCAGGTCCGGCGAGCGTTGGCGAGGTGAAGACGCTTGAGCATTGCGTCGATGTTGATATCGGTGGGCTTCACGAGAAGAGCTCCTGCTGTTCAGCGGGGAAGTTGGTGGTGAGGTAGTGCGCGATGTACTCGGCGCCAAAGTTCTGCTCGGCAAGGCCGCGTTCAAACGCACGGCGAAGCGCGTCGTCGCTGTGTCGCTCGAGCATGTCGTGCATGCGATCGATGTCGCGGATCCAGATCTTCGGTCGGCGATGCACGAGCTCGGTGATGTACGCGAGGGCTTGTTCGCCGAGCTTGGTCAGGTGCTCGCGCTTCATGTAGCGCTTCGCTCGTTGTCCAGAGACTGCGGCGACGCGGGGTGCTCGGTGCTCTGACAGCGTCGACGTTTCGTCTCTGCCGAATCGACGGTCGTGCACAGCCTCGAATCGACCCGCGACGATGCGTACGCGATCGCGATGCAGATAGAGCGTTCCGCAAAGTCCGAGCGCTTCGGGCGGCATCGAGTAGAGATGCGTGTCGTGCAGGACGTAGCCTGTCGGGCCGACGTGCACCGGAATTCGAAGCGCGAGCTCGTCGGGCGTGATGCGCAGCGCTCGCAGCCGAGGTTTCTCGTCGATGAGACGCTCCGCCGGAATGACTCGGGTCGCTCGGCATGGCCGCTTCGTGTTGACCTCGACGTGCCATTCGCCGAGCTGACGATGGAGGTCCTCGTCGTCGACGAAACGGCGCTGCTTGAAGAAGGATCCCTTTACCCAGCCAACAAGATTCTCGACCGAGCCTTTCTGCTCCGGGCTGCGTGGCCAGCACAGCTCGACGGCAAGCCCGAGGTCGAGGATCACGTTGCCGAAGACCGGATTCCACTCGATGACGGAGCTGTCTTTGTTCCACCGCGTTGCGATCGTCTTAGGCCGATCGAAGACCGCGAGAAGCGGAAGACCACCCCACGCGGCGAAATGATCGACGAGCGCACGCACGAGCGTCTCGACTCGCTCGTTCGGGACGAGTTGCACCTCGACCCAACGCGAGTACTTCAGGCGCGAGGCGAAGAAGTGCACGCGCTGCTTTCGCCCGTCGATGAAGTGCACGTCGACGTGTCCGAAGTCGTGCTGCGAGAACTCGCCGGCGACACCCTCGAAGCGAGTCACCGGCTTGACGCGCTCCGGGCGTAGCTCTTTGACTACGTCGTAGAGCGCGGTCTTGCTGCCGTCGTAGCCCTGATTGCGCGCACGGCGAAGCAGCTCGAGTGTCATCACATCGGGCTGCTTTGCGAGCTCCGCAACGAGGAAGCTGCGAAACGGATCGATCTTCGAAGGCCGACCGATGCCGCGACGCTCGCGTTCCGCGTCTGAATCGAACGAGGCGACCGCTGCTTCAGCTTCGACGCGCTGAACGCTGCTTTGCGAGACGCCGACCAGTTTGGCCGTCTCGACCAGGCTGTGCCCTGCGCGGCGCAGTACCTGGATTTCGTGTCTTCTGACCATGTCGATCATTCCTTGCCTCGCCACGACTTGTCGTCGGGGCGATCGAGGGTCCCCGGTCGCCGGTTGGCGATCCGGAGTGGTCAGAATTTCCGGAATGGATCAGGTCAGAGTTTCCGGAACCCGCACTCGCGCGAGGTTGTGCTTTCTCCGTCGAGGAATCACCGAAAACACGAAGAGCGAGTGGAATACTCTCGAACTTCACGTTTGACCTGGATGTCGCCTTTGACGTGAACGTCCCAGCTTCATCGTCAACCGCGACGTCAACTCCACCGTCGACCTCGAGTTGGTCCGTCAAATCGCGAAACCACCGGGTCTCGCCGAACGATGCGCCGAACATGCTCAGCTTTCAGAAGCTCCGTGTGTACCAAGCGTCGATTTCGTTCCTAGCACTCGTCATGCAGATCAATCGCGCGCTGCCGAAGGGCAACGCCGATCTCGCCGATCAGCTCATGCGTGCGGCGCAATCGCAGCCGCTGAACATTGCCGAAGGACCGTCGATGTTGTCATGGTCAGTCAAACCATCTTCGTGAGCATCGCGACGATACCCTCGAGCAACTCCATACCCTGCGTGTAGTGCTCCTCGCCGACGAGCTCCATCACGCGCAACATATCTAGCGCCGCCGCGGCTTCCATCGCGGAACCTCGTGCGTGCATGTAGAAACGTGCTTGATCGGGCTTCGTCCAACGCCCCGCAAGCGTTGACGTCGCGGTTGACGATGAAGCTGAACGACTACGTCAAACGTGAGCGGATCTACTCGCAGTTGTCGGTCTGCGTGCCGTCCGCGAGCTTCGCGCAGTCGGGCTCGTTCGAGAACAGGATGCCCTTCACCTGCTTCACGAGCGCCTTCGACGGACGATTCACCGCGTGGCTCGTGGTCGAGAAGTCCGAGTGCAGCTGCATGTGGAGCGCGAAGCGCTCGAGCTGCTGGTCGTACGCGAGCATCTCCATCGGCGTCCGCGTGTGGGCCGCTTCGAACTGCTTCCACTTCGCTTCGATCCATCCATGGATGCGCCAGAACATGATGTTCGAGAGGTTCGTCTGCGGGTTGCCGACATCGATCGGCGACGAGTCGTCCATGAACTGACCGTGCAGCCAGTTGTGAAAGCCTGCACCGGGCGCCATGTCGCGCGCGTAGAAGCGGATCGCCGAGTCGTTGGGATCGACTTCGCCGCTGAGGCGCAGCGTGGTCTGGATGAAGTTGCCGAACTCGTCCTCCGTCGCGAACGAGCGGAAGTCGTTGAGCTTCGCGAGACCGGCGCGGAACTTCGCGACATCGCCGCCGCGCTTCTCGAGCGCCTCGATCACGTCGTCGTCCGTCGTCCAACCCTTCAGCACGTCCTTGAACTTCGTGCGGCCATCGGGATCGTTGGTGACCGCTTCGTTGCCCCAACGATTCGAGAGGTGCTGGATCATCGCGCGGTGCATCGCGAGGAACTCGATGCCGTTGCCCGGATCGCCTTCTTGCAGATCTGCCGACGCCTCGCCGACGCGCTTGAGCCAGCCGCGACCGTTGTCGCCGAGCAGGTACCACTTGCGGCTCATGTGGAACACGATGTGGTAATCGCCCCACTGATACTTCTCGAGGTACTCGTGGACCTTCTTGGGGACGATGTTCGGGATGTCCGCCCGCCAGGTCACGTTGGGGGAGCCATCGGCCTTGCCATCTCCGCCGTCGACCTGGTCATCCACCTGCTCCTCGGACAGACAGGCCGTGGTCATCGAGAGCGACCCGACGAGGGCGAGAGCGAGGAGATGGCGCATGCTCGCTACGGTTTGCACCGTGCGCGCCAAGTGCAACCGGCTGAAATCGCCCGGATTGCAACGAGCTGCGCTACTCGATCAGCCGGAGACTCGCGTTGTGATCGGCTGGTCGAATGGCCGCTTTCCTCGTCCCGGCTATTCTCCAGACATGAAGCTCAAAGGCACGATTCGCCGCAGTGATCTCGAGGGTGGCCAGTGGACGTTCGAGACGGACAAGGGCGAGACGTACCAGCTCACCGGCGAGCTTGCGGGTGCGAAGGACGGGATGAAGGCGGAGGTCGAGGGCAAGGTCGACAAGGGTGCGATGGGGTTCGCGATGGTGGGCCCGCAGTTCGAGGTGAAAAAGATCGCGGCTCTCTGAGACAATGGGCGGCTGTGGGCCTGACGATCATCGGCTACGCGGAGTCGTCTGGAGACTTGCGAGAGGCCTACGATCGATCACGCGAGCGCCCTCTTCCCCCGATCTACATTCCGCGCGGGCATGAGGTCGCCGGCATCATCCGCGCGCACAGCCTCGACGCGCACCTGATCCCGAAAGTCGGCGCGGTCTCGACCTCGCTCGTCGCTGCAGGACCGCTCAGCTGGCCGGAGCGCGAGCTCGTCGCGACCGTGACCTCGCGGATCAACCAGAGCTACTACTGCACGGCGTGTCACGCGGAGTTTCTGCGCGCCGCGATGAACGGCGAGCGCGAGATTCCCCTCGCCGCCGTCACGGCACCGCGCAACGTTCGCTGCGGAACGCCGCGCATGCAGCGTCTCGCGGAGCTGACCGCGCTCGTGACCGAAGCACCGTGGACGCTGTCGCCGATGCATCGCGAACGCGCACACGACGTCGGCCTCGACGACGACGACGTGCTTCACGCGATCATGCTGTCCTCGCACGTCGGTCACATGAACCGAATCTCCGACGCGGTCGGCATGTCACTCGAGTACGACGTCGGCATCAAGCCGCCGCTCGCGAACCCAGCGACGCCCTCGCTCTCGCCGTCGCCGGTCGCGATCATCGGTCGCCCCGCGATCGATCCCACACGCCGCCCCGCCGCGGTCGCTGCCTTCGCCGCGTGGCGCAGCTACATGTACGAACGCGACGCGCCGCTCAGTCGCCGCCAGCGCACGGTGATCGCACGCTGGGTCGCCCACTGGCTCGGCGACGCGACCATCTCGCCGCCCGACGATCTCACGATCAACCCCCTCGACGACGCGCTTCGCGAGCTCGCCGAGGTCGTGACGCTCTCGCCGTGGATGCTCTCGGATGCGACCTACGCGCGACTGCGCGAGGCGGGCTTCGACGACGCCGCGCTGTTCGATGCGTGCGCGGTCGCGAGCTCGATGACCGTGTTCTCGCGCATGGCCGTCGCCCTCGCAGCGCTCGGTCGCGACAAAGCGTAGCGAACCGACGAGCGTGGCGCTGGCCGACGAGCGTGGACTACACGCATGCGCGTCGATGCGCGTCACTGTGTATCGCAGCGACGCGATGCGCGCCTATGCGTGTGGACGCAGTCTATCGATGCGCGAGGTCTACGCGCGGGGTCTACGCGCGCGGATAGACCGCGTCGAACACGGCGAGCGCGTCGGGTGCGAGCTTTTGGCGGATCTCCGCGAGCATCTCCTCGCCGCCTTCCACGGACGCGGGAAAGCCGCACTCGTCGGCTTGCTCGAGGTGCTCTTTGGCCTTCGCGAGATCCTTCGCGAGCCCGTCGGAGCCGAGCAGATACGCGACACCGAGCTCGAGATGCGTCTCGCCGGCGACGAACTGATCGTCGTCGTAGCGAAGCGACGAGCTCTCGTAGAGGTCGGCGATCATGTCCTCGGCGTCGGTGTGACCGAAATCGAGCGCGATCGTGAGCCACTTGAATGCGAGGGCGTCGGCTTCTTCGGTCGCTTCCTCGTCGACGTCGGCATACGCGAGCTCGAGGAGAGCTTCGAGCTCTCCCTTCTTCGCGAGCGCGAGGAGCTCCGCGCTCACTTGGGCAGCGTGAACTTCACGTCGGCGCCGTCGGTGAGCCCCTGATCCGCGGGACACGTGACCTTGACGGTCTCGGTCTGCGCGTCGCTCACCGTGCACACGACGGTCTTGTCGCCGGCCTTGATGCTCAGCGTTCCATCAGCCGCGATCTTCGTGCCCGTCGGAATCTTGAACGTCGCGACCGGTGCGGTCGGACGGGCAACGCGAGCAATCACCTGGTCGACGGTGACCTTGTCGCCGGCCTTGAGCGGCGCTGCACCTTCGACGTTCGCCGAGACGAGCTTGCCGTCGCCGGTCGACTTCACGATCAGCTTCTCGAGCTCCGCCTGCTTGGTCTTCTGTACCACCTGCTTGTCGTTGAGCGGCTTCTTCGCGCGATCGAGCTTTGCCTGCGCGGCCTTCACGCCGGCTTCGTTGTTCTCTTTCTGCGTCTCGGCCTTGTACGCTTCGTCGGCGGTATCGACGGCGGGCTGCAGCTTCTCGATCTCCGTCTGCAGCTTGTCCAGCTCGGTCTGCAGCGCCTTCGCGCCGGCGAGCGTGGCGATCACGTCGCCCGCCTTCACGTCCTTGTCGGCAGGCTCGATCGACTCGAGCGCACCCGCGACGCCAGCCTTGATATCGAGCGCCGGGGGCGTCTCCATCACGATCTTCGAGGTCGCCTCGGCGGGCGGCGGAGGAGGCGGAGGCTCCTTCTTCGGCGGCGGCGTGTTCTGCGCCGTCTCTTCCTTGTTGATGACGAACTTCCAGACGAAGAACGCACCCGCACCGATCACGACGAGGATCAGGATCGAGATCAGCAATGGGCTCACGCCCTGCGACGGCGCGTTCGGCACCACCGGCTGCTTCTCGACGACCGGCTGCTTCGACAGCTCGACCGGCTTCTTCGTCGGCTCGGGCTTCTTCTCCGGCTCCTTCGCCTTCACCGGCTCGGGCGCCTTCGGCTCCGGCTTCTTTTCGATCGGCGGCTCGGGCTTCTTCTCCGGCTCCTTCGCCTTCACCGGCTCGGGTTGCTTCTCGGGCGCCTTCGGCTCCGGCTTCTTCTCGATCGGCTTTGCCGGCTTGGCTTCGGCCTCGAGCAGATCCTTGGGAACCTCGACCGCGGTCATCACCTTCGATTGGCGGACCGCTTCCTTCACGTCGCCCGGCTTGAGCGCGAACTGATCCGCGAGATCGAGCGACATGTCCGTCGCTGCGGGCGTGGCTGCGGGACGGCGAGGCTCGGCCACACCCGGAGCTCCGAGCGCGATGTCCTCGACCGGAGCCTTGGGCTGCGCCTTCGCGGCGCTCGCGCCCGACGCGCCGAGGGCGAACTCTGCGGCCGGCAGCTTCTCTTCGCGAGAGGCGGCGTTCGTCCCGGCCTTGCCGAGCTCGACGTCTCCCGACGCGTTCGCATTCGCTTGCTTGCCGACGACGACGCCCTTCGCGAGATCGTCCGCTTTCGGTTGCGCAGCGGCCACCTTCGTCGCGGCTGCGTCGATCGTGCGATCCATGCCGACGAAGTGAAGATCCGAGAGCTGCGCGATGACGGCTTGGACTTCATTCGCCGTCGGCGTGATCCCGAGCTCGTCCTGCGCCCACTTCACGATGCCGGCGACATCGCGTTCGCCATCCATCGCGCAGGCGATCGAGTACTCGACCTCGAAGAAGCGAAACATGTGTCCGCTGTCCGGGTCGGCGACGTCGACGAACCGCTGGCCACCGTCTTCGACGAGCTCGGCGACCAGGTCCTGACGAAAGCGCGGACGCGCCGTCGTGGTCTGCATTTTCAGCTTCCCTTTCGAAGCTCGGTAAGCACGAGCTTCGCGACTGCCTTCAACGTATCGAACACGCCAACGCCCTTCGGCGCGACTGCTTCGAAGCTCGGAACCTTCGTCGGATTCAGCGCTTCTTCGAGCTCCGCCATCGGGATCGCGTTCGGCAGGTCACGCTTGTTGTACTGGACGACGTACGGGAGCTTGTTGAGATCGTATCCCTGCTCTTGCAGGTTCGAGCTCAAGTTCTCGAGCGACTCGATGTTCGCTTCCATGCGCTCCATCTGCGAGTCACCCACGTACACGACGCCGTCGACGCCCTTCAGGATCAGCTTGCGACTCGCGTCGTAGAACACCTGACCCGGCACCGTGTAGAGGTGAAAGCGGGTCTTGAATCCGCGGATCTCGCCGAGCGAGAGCGGCAGGAAGTCGAAGAACAGCGTGCGCTCGGTCTCCGTGGCGAGCGAGATCATCTTGCCCTTCGCCTCGGGGTTGGTCTTGTTGTAGATGTACTGGAGATTCGTCGTCTTCCCGCACAAGCCGGGACCGTAGTAGACGATCTTGCAGTTGATCTCGCGCGACGAGTAATTGATGAAGCTCATCTTGCTCGCTCGCTAATCGTTGAAGAGGTTGTCGATGTCGTCATCGGTGATCTCGCTGAACACCGACTGCTGACCCGAGCCGCTCTGGCTCTTTTTGACCATCGTCTCGAGGACGCCGACCAACTCGCCCGAGGCCTTACGCACGCGGAGGCGCACGAGACCGAGCGAGCTACGTCCGTCGAACAGGACGACGAGGATGACTCGTTGGCCGATGATCGAGACGTGATAGCTGATCTTCTCACCCTCGAGAAATTGACCTGCGAATTCCTTCTCGGCCAGTAGGGAAGCGATACCGCCCGTCGCAGCGACGTTACCGGCGGTGAGCGAGGAGAGCGACGTGACGTCGAGCTCCTGCACATCTCCTGCGGAAGCCATCGCTTGGCCGTTCTTATCGATTACCAGAACGGCTTTTGCGTTCGAGTCTCGGTGAAGCACTTCGCAGATGCGGTTGATCTGCTGAAGTTCTTCCTCGTACATGACGAGCTGTTGGATCATCGCGCCGAATCTCCTTGGCCAGTTTGCATCTCAGAGCGCCTAACACCCCGCTCATAGAGATGCTCCCCGCCGACGAGTCACGGTATCAACGTGGCCCCGTCCGTACAACCTTTCCGCCCGTGATAACGCAGCCCTACATGGTCGCCCGGCCAGCCAAGGCGCGGGCAATCGTCGCTTGATCCGAGTACTCGAGCTCGCCACCCACCGGTAACCCAGTCGCGATGCGCGAGACCTGGACACCGAGCGGCTTGATCGTTCGAGCGATGTACATGGCCGTGGCTTCGCCATCGACGCTCGGACTGGTCGCGATGATGACCTCGCGAACGCCGTCACCGAGCCGTCGCACCAGCTCCGCGATGCGCAGGTCGTCGGGGCCGATTCCCTCGAGCGGGGACAACAACCCGTGGAGAACGTGGAACTTGCCGCGAAAATGGCCACCGCGATCGATGGCCACCAGGTCCGACGGTGTGGCGACGACACAGATGACATCGCCCTCGCGGCGCGGATCCGCGCAGGTGGTGCACGGGTCGCCTTCGGTCATCGTGCAGCAGACCGAGCACAGGCGGATCTTGTCGGTGACATCGAGCAGCGCCTGCGCGAGATCCTGGATCTGCTGGCGACCCGCGCCGCTCGCGCCGCGGATCAAATGGAACGCGAGGCGCGTGGCCGATTTCTCGCCGATCCCGGGCAAGCGGGACAGCTCCTGCACCAAGCGTCGGATCGGGTCGGCCACGGCTACAACACTATGCGACGAAACGAGGACGCGAAACGCCTGCTCGTCGGGAGGGATCGCCTCTAGAACAAGCCGGGCATGCCGGGCATGCCACCCATCGGGCCCATCACGGACTGCATCTTGGCCTTGCTCGCCTCGCGGATCTTCGCGCCGGCCGCGTTGATCGCGGCGGTGACGAGATCTTCGAGCATGCCGACGTCGTTCGGATCGACGACGGTCTTGTCGATCTTCACGCGGACGACCTCGAACTGGCCGTTCACCGTCGCGGTGACCATGCCGCCGCCGGCGACGCCGTCCATCTCCATCTTCGCGAGCTCCTCTTGGATCTTCGCGACATCCCCTTGAAGCTTCTGCGCCTGCTTCATCAGTGCGTTGAGGTCGGGCATCTTTCCGTTAGACATCGGTCTTGATCTCCTTGATCTGGGCCCCGAACGTCTGGAGCACGTGCTTCGTGATCGGATGTTCGCGAGCTTCGGCTTCGCGCTTGGTCTTTTCGGCGGTGGATTTCTCTCTCGAAGTCTCTAGCACCGAGCGCGCTCCCATGGAGGCGGACTCGCGCTCGTCGAGCAGGCGCACCACCACACGGATCCCCTGCTGCTTGGGGCCCATCTCGCGGACGAGGTTGCGCAGCTCGGTGAGCTTGTCGGTGTCCGCGGCCATCTCGCCCATCGCGTGAACATCGACGGGGAATCCGAGCTCGAGCTGGTCCGCCGTCCACCCGAGAACGCGCGCGTGATGCAGCGGCCCCGCGAGCGAGAACTTCTTGCGATCCTCGAGCTCGCGAAGCACCACGTCCCACGCGCGCAGCGCTTCGGAGGCGTTCTGCGGGATCGCGAGATCCGCGTGAGGGCCCGAGCCCGAGGCCGTGCTCGCCGCCGCGGGTACGGGCCCCGAGGGCTGCATCGACACCGGCGCGGACTTCGTCGACGACGGAGTCGCGACGGGAATCGGCGCGGACTTCACCGACAGCGCTTCGTCGAGCGCGGCCGACAGCGTCGGAGCAGCATGGGCTCCGACCGAAACCGCAGCGGACGTCGCCGGAGCGAACGGGGCCGATGCGGTGGGCGCCGTGGAGGTGGAAGGCGGCATCGACGTGGCGCTGGCCGTCGATGCCGAAGTCTGCGCGCGGGTGTTCGAGGGACGATCGGGGACGGTCGCGCGCGGGCTCGGCCGCGCGGTACCGCCGCCTCCACTCGAGGGTCGAGCCCCGCCGCGCGCGAGGCGCTGCTCGAGATCGCCCAGGCGATCGATCAGATCGCCGAGCGGGACGAGCGGCTCGACGGTGGCGACATCGATCAGCGCGCAGTCGAGCACGAGCCGTGGCTGCAGCGTCTTGCCGAGCTCGTCGCAGCAGCGAAGCATGCGTTCGAACATCTGCGACACGCGCGAGCGATCGAGCTCCTTGGCTTCCACGGCGAGCTCCGTGCGCTCCTCGTCGCTCGCATCGATCAGCTCGGGCCGATCCGCGGCGACTTGCAGCACCGAGAGGTCACGCAGGTAGCGAACGATGGCGCGAGCGAGCTGCACTTCATCGACGCCGCGCTCGATCGCGGACTCGACCGCGCCGAGCGCCGTGCCGGCCTCACCGTTCGCGAGCGAGCGCACGAGCGTGCGGGTCAGCGTGCGATCCGCGACGCCGAGCACCTCGGCGACATGCGCTTCGGTGATCTTCGCGTCGCCGACGTACGAGATGATCTGGTCGCACAGCGACAGCGCATCGCGCACGCTGCCGCCGCTCTCGCGTACGAGCAGGCTGACCGCGCCGGCATCGATCGACAGCTTCTCGGTCTTGAAGATCGACGCGAGGTGCTGCGCCAACCGCGAGGCGGGAACGAGCTTGAAGTCGTACCGCTGGCAGCGCGAGAGGATCGTGTTCGGGAGCTTGTGCGGCTCCGTCGTCGCGAGCACGAACATCACGTGCGGCGGCGGCTCCTCGAGCGTCTTGAGCAAGGCGTTGAACGCCTCGGTCGTCAGCATGTGGACTTCGTCGATGACGTAGACCTTCTTCTTCAGCTGCGCGGGCTGGTACCGCACGGCCTCGGTCAGCTCGCGAATCGCGTCGATACCGCGGTTCGACGCGCCGTCCATCTCCTGGTAGTCCACGGCGCTGCCGTTCGCGATGCTCGCGCACGCGCTGCACGTGCCGCAGACGATCACGTCGGACTTGCCGCCGTTGGCGACACCGTTCTCGCAGTTGACGGCTTTGCCGATGATGCGCGCGACCGTGGTCTTGCCGCAGCCGCGCGGGCCCGTCATGAGGAACGCGTGATGGACGCGTCCGCTCGAGAACGCGTTCGCGAGCGTTCGCGTGACGTGATCCTGGCCCACGACCTCGGCAAACGTCGACGGGCGATATTTGCGAGCGAGGACGAGGTAGCTCATGGAGGCCAGCGACTATACCCGCTGACTCCGACCGTACAACGCGGCTGTCCAACCGTGTTCGCGGTGCGCGAATCCCGAAAAGACGACGAGCGATGAATCGCTTCATCGCTCGTCTGAAAGGTGGCCCCAAGCACCCACTATTTCCGCTACCGTTGCTTCCTTCCGGACCTGGCGGGGTTCACAGCTGTCGCGTCACTCGGGACCATAAACGTTCGTGTGCACGCGAGTGGTCGTGAGCAAGGCCCGAAAGGCCGTCGTGTTGTTGCGGAGGGAGAGGGATTCGAACCCTCGGAACCTTTCAGTTCACACGATTTCCAATCGTGCACCTTCGGCCACTCGGTCACCCCTCCAATGGGGTGTGCGGCCCCGATGGGTCGCGTGGAAATTGCGGAGGGCGAGGGATTTGAACCCCCGGTGCTTGCGCACATCTGATTTCGAATCAGACACCATCGGCCACTCGGACAGCCCTCCAGAACCTTATTGATAGCTCGGACCTCGCCGAAGCCTCGCGAAAAACTGCGACAGCTCGTTCGCGCACTCGACCTCGCGCACGCCACCGACCACCGTGGCTCGATGATTGAGGCGTGCATCGGTTGCGAGCTGAAACAGCGTCTGCACTGCACCGGCTTTCGGATTCGTGCATCCGAACACCACTTGCAGGACACGCGCATTCACTATCGCGCCGGCGCACATCGGACACGGCTCCTGCGTGACATAGAGCGTCGCTTCGACGCGCCATGTCCCGAGTACCTTGGCCGCTTCACGTAGCGCGACGATCTCTGCGTGCGCCGTGGGATCTCCATCGACTTCACGTCGATTGCGTCCCCGTGCGATCGCTCGATCATCCAGCACGACGACAGCGCCGACGGGAACGTCTCCCGCTGCACCTGCCGCTCGCGCCTCTTCCAGCGCTACGGCCATCCATTCGTCGTGCTCTCTCATTCTGTGGCGGATCCGAGAGGGGTCGAACCTCTAACCCCCGGTTCCGTAGACCGGTGCTCTATCCATTGAGCTACGGATCCCCATAAATCGTTGCGTACTGCTCTCCATCGAGGCGGCGGAGAGGAAGGGATTCGAACCCTCGATACCAGTAAACCCAGTATGCCGGTTTAGCAAACCGGTGCCTTCAGCCACTCGGCCACCTCTCCAGGCTGCGTTGCCAAACTTTGTCGGGCCGGCACGTCCGCTCGAACGCAGACGTGCCGCCCTGACCACTTGCGTGACACTATTCGATTATCAAACCGTGCGGAGGAGGAGGGATTCGAACCCCCGGAGCTTGCGCTCGGCGGTTTTCAAGACCGCTGCCTTCGACCACTCGGCCACTCCTCCAGGAGGCCCGGAGAGGTGGGGCGTATTTATAGGGATCAATCGAACCTTGTCCAGCGTGATCGAGGAACTTCTGTCGCGGCGCCAGGAAAGCCGCGGTATATCGATCTAGATGATGCGGATCGCCCTGCTGGCTCTGCTCGTCGCGAGCTGTAAGCGAGGGACCGAGCCCAAGCCGGAGGTCAGCGACGAGACTCGTCCAGGCCCCGAGCGTGGCTCGGCAGGCGGATTTAGCGCTAGCTTGAGCGCGGATCTCGAGGTTCGGGGCCCGACGGCGAAGGCCGGCTCCGATTTCTTCGACGGCTCCGATGGGTCGGGGTCGGCGACGGGTGCGGGCTCGGGCTCGAACGCGGGCTCGAGTGCGGGGACAACGAGCGGTTCTGCCACACCGGACGCTGCAGGATCTGCGGGAGGCTCCGGTTCCGCGCCAGCTCTAGCGGGGTCGGCCGGGTCCGCCGTGGGCTCCGCAGCCGGATCCGCGGAGTCGACCAAGGTCGCTGCTGGATCGGCGTCAGGTTCCGCCGCCGGATCCGCCTCCACGAAGACGGGCTCGGGTGCCAAGCCCGAGATCGAGATGACGTCGGTGACGCCGCCCAAGCCGCCGATCGCGATGACGCCCGAGCTCAAAGCGATCAAGTTATCGCTGTTGCCCAACTGGAAGCGCGACACCGTCGAGCCCGCGACGATCTCGCTCGATGTCGACGTGCAGAGCAAGGACGTCAAGCAGACGTTCAAGTTCAACTACGGCTACGAAGACCCGAAAGCACCGACGGATCGCGAGGCGTTCAAGAAGTACCTCGCCGACGCGAAGATCCTCAGGGTGACCACCGATCGGCAGCGCGGTGCTGCTTGGTACCTCGAGGGCAACGACGGTCACGGGCAGTTCGCGTTCCGCTTGATCGTCACGTACGGCGGCAAGCGGCTCTACTGCGGCGGCTCGTCGTACAAGCAGAACGACCTCGGCGACATTCGCGACGAGGTCGTGGTGCAGGCGAAGAAGATCTGCGAGACGGTCACGCTCTAGCAGTCTCCCGCTCGACAGCGCCGGTCACGGCTCCGCGAACAACATCGGGCATCGTCGCGCGCGTCGGTCACGCACGAGCACTCGACAGCGTCGGCACAGCTCGGTCAGCGACATCGCCCCGCTCGAAAGCGTCGGTCACTGTCTGCGTTGTCGTGCACCCGGTGTGTGGCATCAGCTCAGCCAACGACACCGGGCATCGCCGGTCACGCGCGACCGACCGACAGCATCGCCGATGCGCTAGCGAGCCATCGCGTCGGCGCAGCAGCGAAAGCCGATCTCGTAGAACCGAAAGTTGTCGCCGTGCGTGGTGACCGCGCTCTGACACGTACGCGCTTCGGCCCAGTAGCGTCCCTTCAAGCTGCCGTGAAACAGCGCCATGCCGCCGTCACGTCGGCGCGTCCACTCCTCGACGTTTCCGACGAGATCCATCGCTCCGCCCTCGCCTTCACACGCGCTCGCTTCGCCGCCGCCCGTGCCTTGATACAGCGCGAGCACGTGATTCGCGGCGCTCGTCGCGCTCGCGCCCTTGGTCCGTGCGAGCGCGAGCAATTCGTCGAGGGTTTCGATCGCCGTCGTGCTCGCGCTCGCGGGCCAGCCGTTCAGCAGCGACTGCGTGTACTGCTTCCACGTCTTCGCGTCGTTGCACGCGCCCGCTTGGTGCGTGTTGCCGTACGGGTACTTCTCCTTCGCCGGGCCTTCGCACGCGGATTGCCATTCGTCGTCGAAGCAGAGCCGCTTCTCGCGCGCGGTGCACCACGCGTCGGCTTCGACGAACGTGTACATCACGAGCGGCTTCGCGCCGGCGACGTTCGGCGCTTCGAAGCGATCCATGCATGCGCTGCCCGCGAGCACCATGTCGCTCGGACACGGTCCGAGGTTCGCGTCGGCCTCGATCGTCGCGTCGTCGATCGTCGCGTCGTCGATCGACGCGTCGACCACGCTGGACGCTGCACCATCACAGGCTACGAGGAGTCCGAGGAGCCACACGACGCGATTCACGGCGGCCTTTTACACCGAACCTGCATTGGTCTGACCAAATTTCTGTATGGGTTGTCCTATGCTTAACGAATGCGCAGGGTTGCTCTCCCCAGACTCGCGGCGTTCGGACTGACGGCCCTCGGGCTCGCAGCCTGCGGAGATGACGGAGGTGGTGGCGGCGTGACGGGATCCGTCGAGCGCATCGAGTCGACGCTGCCGCTGCCGGACACCGCGTGCTTCTCGCAACCGTTGCTCGACGTCCTACCGAACACGGCGGGCGATCAGTTCGACTGCGCCGCGACCCTCGACGGCAGCGTGCTGCCGACGTGCGGATCGAGCGAGCCATGCTGGGAGATCGTGGCGACGACGAATGCGGCGTGCACGAATGCACCGTCGGTGCGCGGCGGCAACGATGGACAGATGCTGTCGATCGATTGCGTCGTGGAGTGAGCAGCCATCGATGACCTGCGAACGAGCGCGGTCAACCAGTCGAGGTCGGCGCAGTCGGTGTTGCTCGCGTAACGAAGGAAGTCGCCGTCGGCCGACTCATTTGGCTTCCTCGAACCCGGCGAAGCGCCACTGGAGGAGAGCGGCGAGCTCCCACGCCTGTCCCTCGAATGCGAGGTCTTCATCCTCCAGCTCGGCGAGGTGGGCTTCGATGCGCCCCACCACCCGGTCGATCGCGGCCAGCTCGCTCTCCGCGAGTCGTACGTCCGCGTCGAGCTTCGCGACGGCCTCGAACGCGCGCTCGTCGGCATCGAGCACGCGAAGCGTTGCGGCTCGTGGCTCGATCGGAAGCACGGCGATGACCTCCCATACCCGCGCTGCCGTCATCGCAGCGCGCGGACGAGCCTTGATCTCGGCTTCCTGCGCGCCGTCGATGAGGGCTGCGATCAGCTCGTCGAGGACCTCCTGCGGAACCTCGACCGTCTGCGCGCGCACCTTCTTCGCCATGTTGCCTCGAGGGGTCGATTCTACGCGACGATCGCGCTCCCCGACGACCTCCCCACCGTGTACGAATCGTGACGTCATCGTCGTGACGTCATCGTCGTCACGTCATCGTCGTGACGTCATCGTCGTGATGTCATCGTCGTCACGTCACCCTCGGAGATCCCGCGTGATCGTCGAGCGATCGTCGCGCTACTTCGTGATGCGCTCGAGGCCGCCCATGTACGGGCGCAGGGCCTCGGGGACGATCACCGAGCCATCCGCTTGCTGGTAGTTCTCGAGGATCGCCACGATCGTGCGACCGACCGCGAGCCCCGAGCCGTTCAACGTGTGCAGCGCGCGCGGCTTGTCGCCAGCGTTCGGGCGATAGCGAATCTTCGCGCGGCGCGCTTGGAAGTCCTCGAAGTTCGAGCACGAGGAGATCTCGCGATACGTGTCCTGGCCTGGCAGCCAGACCTCGATGTCGTACGTCTTCGCCGACGTGAAGCCCATGTCCCCGGTGCACAGCGTGACGACGCGATAGTGCAACCCGAGGCGCTGCAGGATGCGCTCGGCGTCGTCGCGCAGCTTCTCGAGCTCGTCGTACGAGGTCTCGGGCGTCACGAACTTCACGAGCTCGACCTTGTCGAACTGGTGCTGGCGGATCAGGCCGCGCGTGTCCTTGCCCGATGCGCCGGCCTCCGCGCGGAAGCACGGCGAGTACGCGGTGTAGTGCACCGGGAGGCTCGCACCGTCGAGGATCTGATCCATGAACAGATTCGTGACCTGGACCTCGGCGGTCGGAGACAGGAACAGATCGTTGTCCGCGGAGTGATCCGGCCCGACCGGGATATCGAGGCGGAACAGGTCCTGCTCGAACTTCGGCAGCTGGCCCGTGCCGCGCAGCGATGCGCGTCGCACGATCGCCGGCGGCCACACCTCGGAGTAGCCGTTCGAGGTGTGCGTATCGAGCATGAAGTTGATCAGCGCGCGCGTGAGCTTCGACGCGCCGTTGCGCAACACGGTGAACCGCGCGCCGGCGATGCGGATACCCGCTTCGAAGTCGAGGATGCCGAGGCCTTCGCCGATCTCCCAGTGCGGTTTCGGAGCGAACGCGTAGGTCGGCTTCTCGCCCCACGTGTGATGCACGGGGTTGTCGTGCTCGTCCTTGCCGTCGGGCACCGACGAGTGCGGCGCGTTCGGGATGTGCATCAAGCGCTGCTGCGCCGTCGACTCGAGCGTCGCGAGCTCGGTCTCGCCCTCTTTGATCTCCGTGGCGAGCGCCTTGAGCTCGTCGCGCGCCGCGGTGAACTCGGGCGACTTCTTGTCGAGCTTGCTCATCCGCTCGTTCGCGGCGTTGCGTGCGGAGCGCTTGGTATCTAGCTCTGCTTGCAGTTTCTTGCGACGCTCGTCGAGGCTGCGCCACGAAGAGACCACCGTGGCTACATCGCCACCTCGGCGGAGCACGTCGTCCATTCGGGTCGGGTCGAGCATCGGAGCACCTCGGGGTTCGTGAGAAAGGACAAGAATCGTGAGGGGTTGGAGACGGACCGTAACGCGGCCTTAACCATGTACGCAAGGCGTGCGTCTATAGAGTCGTGGACGGTTTCCTCGCGAGTGCCGAGCTGCTCGATCAGGCCCCCTCGGTGACGACCGATCCGGATCGCGAGCTGGTCGAACGGTTTCGTGCGGGCGAGCGCAGTGCGTTCGATCTGATCGTGCGTCGCCACCAGAAGGGGATGTGGCGACTCGCGCGGCGCTACGTGAAGCATGACGCAGACGCCGCCGATGTCACGCAGCTCGCGTTCGTGAAGGCGTTCCACGCGCTCGTCTCGTTTCGCGGCGCGGCCACGGTGCGGAGCTGGCTGTATCGCATCGCGATCAACTGCGCGCTCACGTGGATCCGCGATCACCGTCGAGAACAACCGCAGGCGATCGCCGAGGACGCGCTCGTCGCGTCGGGATCGGCCACGGCGATGATGATCAGCGGCGAGGACAGCGCACGCCTTCGCACCGCGATCGGCGCCCTGCCACCGAAGCAGAAGCTCGTGCTCGAGCTTCGCGTGTTCGACGACCTCTCGTTCAAAGAAGTCGCCGAGCTCGCCGACTGCAGCGAGAACACCGCGAAGGTGAACTTTCACTACGCGGTGAAGCGACTCCGCGAGCTCCTCGTCGGAGGCAGCGATGCGCGCTGACACTCGCAGTGATGACGAGCTGCTCGCCGCGTATTGCGACGGCGTGACCGAGCTGTCGATCGAGGAGCGCAAGCGTGTCGAAGCGCTCCTCGCGGCCGACGCGAATCTTCGCGCCGAGGAGACCGCGACGCGTGCGCTGCTCGGAACGCTTCGCGAGTTGCCGAGCGAAGGCACCGAGCCCGATTGGTCCGCGATGGAGCGCGCGATCAGGGCGCAGGTGCCGGAGCACGTATCCCGCCAGTGGTGGCGTCCGGTGTGGCGCTGGCTCGTGCCGATGACCGCGATCGCGACGATGGCAACGATCGCGCTCCTCGCGTTCGGTGGCGAGCGCGATGTCGTGAAGGAGCCCGTGCGCGAGCCGATGGCCGCTGCCGTCGATGCCGGCGTTGCCTCGCCGCAGCCGGTGCCTGCATCTGCGGACGACGTCGCGATCCTCCTCGACGGCGAGGATGTCGTGCTCGAAGCAGGCGATGACGATCTGTTCGATGTCGACGAGATGCTGCTCGGCGAAGGCGATGCCGGCGTGCAGGGCCTCTTGTCCTCGGATGACCTCGCGTGGATCGACGATCTCGACGAGGATGACGCTGCGTTTGCCGAGAAGTGGCTCGACGAGAGGAAGAAGGGATGAAGCACGTCATCGTCGCGCTCGTGGCGCTGGGCCTCGCGCTGTCGTCGTCGAGCGCGTTCGCGCAGGGACGCGGCCGTGGTGACGCGCCGGTCGACCGCCGCGAGAAGGTGAAGCAGAAGATCCGCGCCCTGCGTGCGTACACGTTGACCGAGTCGCTCTCGCTCGACGAGAAGACCGCCGCGAAGCTGTTTCCGGTGCTCGCGAAGTGGGACGACGTGACCGACAAGCTGATGGTCCAGCGCATCGACGTGCAACGGCAGCTCGAGGCGGTGGATGGCAAGGACGGCAAGGTCATCGACAAGCTGATCGACGAGGCGATGGCCAACCAACGTGCGCTGCTCGATCTCGAGGACAAGCGCCTCGCGGAGCTGCGAAAGATCCTCACGCCCGTGCAGACGGCGAAGCTGCTCGTCGTGCTCCCGAAGTTCGAGCGGCGCATTCGCAACCAGCTCTCGCGTGCGATCCAGAATCGTGCGGGTGGTAATCCCGGTGACGGGCGCGCGCGCGGGAGACGTGGTGGGCGCGGAGGCGACTTCGTCGATCCGTTCGACGGCGAGGATGACGACGACGACGAGACACCCACGCGCAATCGCCTACCTGAACGCACGGCTCCCATGCGCGATACCCCACGCGCACCCGAGCGGCGCGGCGAGCTCGGGTGCGATCCGTTTAGCAGCGTCCACGGCTGCAAGTAGGCACCCGTCGCTAACAGGCATTCTCGACGAGCCCGGGGTATGATTATTCCCGGATGATCGAAGCGACCTGCTCGGCGTGCGGGACGCATAACCGCATCGCGGAAACCGACGTTCCTGTTGGAGCGAAGTTCGTGGCGTGCTCGAGCTGCAAATCGCGCGTGGCATTGCCGGGCGCGACGAAGCAGGCGGTGCCGACGATGCCCAAGTTGCCGTCCGTCGTGCCGGCGATTCCTTCGATCAAACCGCCGCCGGCGCTCGGTGCGAAGCTGCCCGCGAAGCCGCCGGCCGTTCCGATCGGTCCGCCGTCGATTCCTCTCGGTCCAGCGGGTGTTGGCGCGATTCCCGTTCCTCCGTCGGCGGGGAATCCCGAGGACATCATCGATCTCTCGGATCTGCCCGCACCGAAGCGACTGAGTCCCCTCGGCGGTGCTCCGGAGTCCAAGCCCGCGCCGCGCTCGGGGCTGTCGGCGGCGCTCGATGCCGATCTGCCCGCGCCCAAAGCCGCGCGGCCCGCGGCGGGACCGCCCGCGTCGCTCGATCTCGACGATCTGCTCGGGCCGCCCGGCGCAGGTCCCTCACAGGAGCACGTCGATCTGCCCGCGCCCAAGGCGAAGGCCAGCGCAGATCTGCCGACGCCGAAAGTCGCGCGCCCTGCACCTGCTCCATCTCCGTACGGGCAAGACGCGGATCTGCCCGCGCCGAAGCGCTCGCCGATCACGCGAGCCGCCGCGCAAACGCCGGCGCAACCGATCTCGCTCGATCTCGATCTACCCGCTCCGCGCGGCGGACCTGAAATCTCCGATCTTCCTGCTCCCAAGGGAGTCTCGGACCTTCCGGCACCCAAGGCCGGTCGTGTGGGAGCCGACCTTCCCGACCTTCTCCAGCCCAAGCACGCGCGAAGCGCGGCCGAGCTTCCCGATCTTCTCCAGCCCAAGCGAAGCGCGGCCGAGCTTCCCGATCTTCTCCAGCCCAAGCGAAGCGCGGCCGAGCTCCCGAATCTTCTCCAGCCCAAGCCGGGGCGCTCTGGGTCCGCCCTTCCGGATCTCCTGCAGCCCAAGCCGGGTCAGACACCGGGTAGCGGCTCGATCGATCTCCCGACGCCCAAGCACGGCGGCATCGACCTGCCCGCACCGAAGGGCTTCTTCGACGATCTCCCGCAACCCGCGAAGGGACAACGCTCCGGCGCGTCATCGCCGTCGAACGAGATCGCTCCGAAGGGGTTCTTCGACGATCTCCCGCAGCCCGCGAAGGGGCAACGCTCGGGCCCGTCGCAGACCGACGATATCGCGCCGAAGGGATTCTTCGAAGATCTCCCGCAACCCGCGAAGGGACAACGGTCGGGCCCCACGCCCACCGACGACATCGCGCCGCTCGGCTTCTTCGACGATCTCCCGCAGCCGGCCACGATCTCACCACCGGCGCCCGTCGAGCCCGCGCGCATGAAGCGCGACTCGCGTGGTGCGATCGATCTCGGCGAAGATCCGATCGAGCAGATCGATCTCGCGAACGAAGCCCCGCAAGAGCTCCAGCTCGATGGTGGTGCGGAGGCACCGCCGAGCGGTTCGTTCGATGATCTCGATCTCTCCGCGCCGAGTGCGGCGATGGGTGCACGCGCCGCCGCTCTCGACGAAGCGGATCGCTCGCCGATCAAGATCGGCACACCAAAGACGCCGGCCGGTGGCGGCAACGCACCGCCCGAGCGTGCATCGCTACCGTCGCTGACGCGCGGTGGTGTCGATCAGCCGCTCGAGCTCGAAGAGCCACGCGAGACACAATCGATCTCCCAGAAGCTCGGGCCGAAACCGCAGCGGTCTACCGCCGAAGCGAAGCCGATCCGCAAGCCCGTCAATCGCAAGCTGGTGCTCGGCATCGTGCTCGGTCTCGCCGCCGCCGGCGGTGGTGGGTTCTTCCTCTACAAACGGCACGCCGCCGCGCAGGAGCGCGAGAACACGATCAACGAGCAGTTGATGAAGGCGCGCAAGGCGCTGTCGTCGGACAACGCGAACCGCTGGACCACCGCGACCACTGCCGCGACCAAGGTCCTCGAGATGGAGCCGAAACACGGCGCGGCCGCCGGCATCTTCGCCGAGGCCTCGTTCGCGGGTGCGCTCGCCGACGGCAAGAATCTCGATGCGCGATTCGCGGCCGGCCGCAAGAAGATCAACGATGCACTCCGCGACGCCGTCACGGGGCCCGAGCTCGATCGCGCGTCCGCACTCGGAGCGATCACCACGAATCCGGCCGCAGCGATCACGAAGCTGAAGGGTCTGCAAGCCAAAGCACCGAAGGACCCGACGCTATCCCTGTACCTCGCATGGGCGCAGTCGGCCGCGGGCAACGCCGACGAAGCGATCAAAGCGTACGACGCTGCAGCCACGGCGCCGTCGACAAAGCTCTACGCGCTGCTCGGGCGCGGACGTACGAAGCTCGATCAAGCCGATCTCGAAGGCGCTCGCGCGGACTTCACGGCCGCGCTCGCCATCGACAAGAAGAGCATTCCCGCGCAGGTCGGACTCGCCGCGTCGTTGCCGGCTGGTCAGACGCAGCAACAGGAAGCAGATCTGCTCGGCATCATCGCGGTCAAAGAGTTCAAGGATGCCGACCCCCGCGCGAAGGCGCTCGCGTATGTCCTCGCGGGCGATGCCGCACGGCGCACGAATCGCATCGATGTAGCGCGCGAGCGCTATCGCAAGGCGCTCGAGGTCGACAAGAAGGCCATCGGTGCGATGACGAGCCTCGCGGAGGTCGAGCTGTCCGACGGGAAGCGCGACGCGGCCAAGGCGCTGATCGATCAGGCGCTCGTGCAGGCGAAGGACCACCCGCAAGCGTTGCTCGCGAAAGCGCAGCTCGCGCTCGTCGAGAGTCGCGTCGACGATGCGGACGCGATCGTCAAGGCACTCGAGGAGCGCAAGCCTCCGCTCGCGACGCTGCTGCGAGTTCGCGCCGGCGTCGCGCGAGGGCGAATCCTCGACGCGAAGAAGCAGGACGAGGAAGCGCTCGAGGCATACACCGCTGCCGCGAAGCTCGCCGGCGAGCTCGATCTGACGCCGACGATGGCCGCGATCGCGAAGCTCTCGGAGATGAGCAAGGCGGCGGCTGCCGTGAAGGACACCGCTCGCGAAGCCACGCTCAAGGCGCGCGCGGAGGAGCTGCTCGCCACGCTCGCGACCGCGGCAGAGAAGGATCCATCGCTCGCGTTCACCCTCGGTGTCGCGTACCAGAATGCCGGCGAGCCTGCGCTCGCGGAGCCTTGGTTGCAGAAGGTCATCGCGGCCCGCCCGAACGATCCCGATGCGATGTACCAGCTCGCGGTCGTGTTGCGCTCGCTCGATCGCGGGACCGAAGCGCTCGCGATGCTCGAGAAAGCGCGTGCGGCTGCACCAGAGCGCGTCGATCTCTCGATGGAGCTCGCACGGACATACGAGGCTGTCGGGAAGGACTCCGAAGCGGGCGCCCTGTACACGAAGCTGCTCGCGCCGGCGACCGATGCCGCGCCCGTCGACGTTCCTCTCGAGCTACGGGTCCACGCGGGTCTGTTCTTCGTTCGCATGAGGAAGTTCGCGGAGGCCGGCGAGCAAGGGAAAGCGATCATCAAAGCGGATCACGAGAACGCGACCGGCCACTACCTCGCTGGTGAGGGCGCGCTCGCCGCCGGAAATCTCGAGGACGCGCGCCGCGAGTTCATCGAGGCGGTCTCGTCCGAGCGCACCGCGCGCCACCTCGACGCCGCGGGTCGGGCGAACGAGAGCATCGCGCTCTCGAAGAAGGACATGGCGATGCAGGACGCCGCCATTCGCGCGTATCAGGATGCGATCAAGCTGGATCCGAAGATGTTCAGCTCGCAGCTCGGACTCGGTCGTCTCTACGTCACGCGCAAAGAGATGGAGAAGGCGGTCATCCCGCTGCTCGAGGCGAACAAGATCAAGGCGAACGATCCGGAGGTCTCGTTCAACCTCGGCGCCGCGTACATTCGCCTCGGTCAGAAGCAGGTCGCGTTGCAGTGGTTACTCCAAGCAGCACGGCAGGAGCAGACCGCGGAGACGTACAGCTTGCTCGGCGACATCTATTCGATGGAAGGCATCGACGATGGTCGCGCTGCCGCGAGCGCCTACGGCAAAGCGGTCCACGCCGCGAACCAGGATGCGAAGAAGAACAACACGCCGCTGCCGCCCTGGTATGGCGAATCGCTCTACCAGTGGGGACGTCGCAGCCTCGATACCGGCGACGAAGCGACCGCACGAAAGGCATGGGAGCAGTGGCTCGGGATGAGCCCGGCACCACCGATGAGCGCGCGCCGCAAAGAAGTCGAGCGATTGCTCGCGACGACGCTGCGCGGTCCGTGATCGCTACAGGTCGCGCAACTCGCGCTTGAGCACTTTGCCTGTCGGGTTGCGTGGTAGCTCGACGAGGAACGTCACCTTGCGCGGACGCTTGAAGTCGGCGAGGTGCTGACGGCAGTAGTCGATCACCTCGATCTCCGACAATGGGACGCCAGTGCGCGTGACGATGAATGCTTTGAGCGTCTCGCCCCACTCGGGATCCGGCACGCCGATCACCGCGGCCTCGAGGATCGCCGGGTGCGTGTGGAGGTGATCCTCGATCTCGCGCGGGTAGATGTTCACGCCGCCGGAGATCACCATGTCGTGCTTGCGAGACTCCAGATAGTAGTACCCGTCCTCGTCGATGCGGCCCATATCTCCGACGGAGAAGAAGCCCTGGCGCTGCGAAGACTGCGTGGCCTCTTCGTTCTTGTGATAGCCGGAGATCATCGTCGAGTTGCGTGCGTACAGCTCGCCGACCTGACCGGGAGGAACATCGTTGCCCGCGTCATCGAGGAGACGGATCTGGTTTCCGCGCATGCGCTTGCCGATCGTCCCCGGTCGCGTGATGTGATCTCCCGGGCCCGCGAGCGTGACCAGGCCAGTCTCCGTCGCGCCGTAGAAGTTCCACAGGATCGGTCCGAAGCGATCCATGAACCGACGCGCAGCCTCGGTCGTGAGCGGCGCGGCACCCGACATCACCCAGCGCAGCGACGACGTGTCGTACTTCTTCAGTGTCTCGTCGGGCAGGTTCGTGATGCGAATGAACATCGTCGGCACCATCAAGGTGCACGTGATGCGCTCCTTCTGGATGATCGCCAACGAGCCCTCGGGATCGAAGTGGTTCATCAGCACGATCGTCGCGCCGAGCGACATCATGATCGCGACGAACGCCGGAGCCGCCGAGTGGTAGAGCGGACACACGACGAGGTGGCGATCGTCGGCGCGCATGCCGCACTGATACATCATGTCCGCGACGGACTCGAAGCCGGTCTTCTTCCACGCGCGGCTCGCGCCCTTGGGCTTTCCAGTGGTGCCGCTCGTGTACACGATCACGCCACCGCCATCGCCACCCTTGGTGCGCGGTGTGATCTCGGGTGACGACGCGGCGAGCGCGCGATCCCAATCAGTCGCGCCCGGATCGGTGACGGAGTCTCCGTCGACGACGATCATCGGGCCACCCTTCCCTGTCTGCGTGCGGGCGCCGCGCATCGCATCGAGGAACGCGGCGTGGACGATCGTGACCTTCGGCTCGGCGTTGTCGAGGATGTACGCGATCTCGCCGGCCTTGCTGCGATATCCGATCTGCACGGCGGTGCCGCCGATGCGCGCGAGTGCTTGCTGCGCGATCAGGTATTCCATGCCGTTTGGCAGCATCAGCGCGACGCGCCCACCACCGCCGAGCCCTCGCGACACGAGCGCGCCCGCGAGGCGATTGATCGTCGCATCGAGCTCGCCCCACGTCAGGCGACGTACGCCGCGCTCGCCGTACTCGACGAGCGCTTCCTTGTCGGGGTGCGCGGCGGCGTGAAACATCACCGCGAGGTGCGGGCCGATCGGTGTCTGTCGCGCGGCTCGAACGAAGTGCGCGAAGCGCCCCGGACGAACCGGCGCGAGGACCTTGGTCGAGCGCACTACCTTCGCGAAGAAGGCGGCGCGTTCCACACGACGACGAAGCTTGTCGAGCACGACGAGAGTCTACGTCGAGACGCTAGCGGTTGTGGGAGTTACCGCCAGGACGTGATCTATCGTCGTCGTCGAAGATCACCGACGCGCAGAGTGACCTTCTCGGCGTCGAAGTACTCGGCGAGAGGGATCGTGAACTTGCGGCTCGCGCCGGTCAGCTCTTTCCACTGTTGGGCATCGATCGTGGTGTGCGCGTCTAGAAATGCGAGCAATCGCACCTTGATCGCGACCACGGCGTCGGTGTGCATGATCAGATCGGGCTTGATGCGCGTGACGAGCTTGTTCGCGATCAGGCGATCGAGCGCCACCTTGACCTGCGCGTCGGTCAACGCGAGGGCGGGCGCGAGCTCCTTGGGACGCAGCGGCTCGAGCTTGCCGTCGGCGAGCCTGTCGAGGACGCGCAGCTCGATCGGCGAGAGCGCCGCAGGCTTCGCGCTCGGCTTCACGAAGCGGTCATTGACGGCCGCGATCGCGCCGCGCGAGATCAGACCGTCGACGAGGATGTCGAACGCGCGCGCGGACAACGATGCTGGGAGCGCGGAACGCAACGCTTCGCGTGCGATGCCATCGGGCACGCTCGCCGCCGTCGTGATCGTGCGCTCGATCTCGGCCGCGACGCTGGCGTGAAGATAGGGTGTATCGCTCGCCACCACCGTTGCGCCGGTGATGTGCGGGGGCTCGCCCTTGTCGATGCGGACGCCAGCGATGCGGACGAGCTCGCCCTTGTCGACGAGGTCGGCGAGTGGCGTTGCCAGTGCGTCCGCCGCGACGCCGAGTCGCCGCACGAGATCCGCGCTCGACATGCCGAGCGCCGCCGACGACTTCACTTCCATGGCGATGCGTTGCTCGAGCTTCGCGGCGGCCAGCATCGCTACCGTGCCCGCGTGGTTCGCGCCGCGACGCGCACGTGGAGCCATCACACGCACGATGGTGCCGCCCCCGATCGTCGTCCCGTGAGACGCGGTCGCGACGAAGCCGCGCACGATGAAGTGATCGCCCGGAAGCGCGCCGATCGGCGACGTCGCCGGCAATCGCAGCTGCGCGATCGCCGTGGCTCCCGGCGCGAGGCTCGTCGGTGCAGTGGTCGTCGAGCCCGGCGTGTGGCTCGTCGGTGCAATGGTCGTCGAGCTGGGCGCGTGGCTCGTCGGTGCAATGGTCGTCGATCTGGGTGTGTGGCTCGTCGGTGCAGTGGTCGTCGAGCTGGGCGCGTGGCTCGTCGGTGCAATGGTCGTCGAGCTGGGCGCGTGCGTGCCTCGCTCGGTGCTCGTCGACGCGGCGATCATCTTCGACGTCGCGTCCTCCGACGAGCCGACGAGCGCGAGCGTCGCGAGCGTCTGGCTCGTCGCGTGGTGCACGAGCACCTTCGTGCGCGATGCGAGGGGGCCCGGAGCCGTCGCGAGGTAGCGCAGCTCGACGTCGAGGATGTGCGACGGCGCGACCTCGTCGGGACGCACGAGCATGTCTCCGCGCTCGAGCTGATCGACCGCGAGCGAATGCACGTTGATCGCCGCACGCTGACCGGCGACCGCGCGTTCGACGGACGCGCCGTGGACCTCGATGCCGCGCACCTTCGTCGAGAGGCCTGTCGGGATCAGGACGAGCTCGTCACCGATGGCGATCGCTCCGCCGAGGATCGTGCCGGTGACGACGGTGCCAAAGCCCTTCACCGTGAACACGCGATCGATCGGCAGGCGAAACACGCCCGTCGTCTCGCGCGGCGGCAGCGACGCGATCGCCGTCGAGAGTGCAGCGCGCAGAGCGTCGAGACCCGCGCCGGTCTTGGTCGACACCGGTACGATCGGCGCGTCCGCGAGGAACGTGCCGGCGAGCACAGATCGGACATCGGCGGTCGCGAGCGCGAGCCACTCGGCGTCGACGAGGTCGGACTTCGTCAGCGCGACCACGCCGCGCCGAACACCCAGCAAGTCGCAGATGTCGAGGTGCTCGCGGGTCTGCGGCATCACGCCTTCGTCGGCGGCGACGACGAGCACGACGACATCGATGCCGGTCGCGCCTGCGACCATCGACTTCACGAACCGCTCGTGACCCGGTACGTCGACGACGGCGACGCGCTGAACTTTTCCGTCGATCGGGAGCGTGAGGTGCGCGAAGCCGAGCTCGGTGGTGATCCCGCGCGCTTTCTCGACGGGAAGTCGATCGGTGTCGATGCCGGTCAGCGCGCGAACGAGCGAGGTCTTGCCGTGATCGATATGCCCGGCGGTGCCGAGGACGATCACGGCGCGATCATGTCAGTTGAAGAAGTAGCCGATGGTCGCGCCGAAGAACGGAGCCGTGCGCAGGCCGCCTTCGATGTTGATGACCATCTTGTCGATCGGCTTGATCTGCACGCCGATGATCGCGTTGACGACCGGGAACACCGGCGGCAGGTCGTACTTCACGGGGCCGCTGCCGGAGCCCGTGCCACCGCGCTGCGTTGGAACACAACCCGGAGTGGGGTTCGAGTTCGTGGAGCCCGCGGCGCAGATCGTGTCGAAGCGATAGAGCGCGCCGGTCAGGATGCCGAGACCTGCACCACCGCCGTAGCGGATCGCGAAGTTCTTGTTGATCACGCTGTGGTTGATGAACGTGAACTCGATCGTGAACCAGCCGAGCTCGTCGTTGTTCGGAGCGTGCTCCGGCGCGAGGATGTAGTCGGCTTCGTCGCCGTTCGCGACGCTCTCGCCACGGTTGATCCAGACGCCTTCGGCGACTTGAAGGTGCTCGAACTCGAAGCCGAGCTGCAGCTCGACCGTGCCGCGCCGGCGAACGAGCTCGAGGCCGTAACCGAAGCTCGAAGCGCCACCAGCGGAGCGATCGACGAACAGCTCCAGGATCGACTTCGGTACGCGCACGTTGCGCAGGCGAATGCCCACGCCGTACTCGACCGGAGCCTCGGTCGGTGTCTGGTTCAGCGTCGGATCGAGCTGCGATTCCGTCGGCGTCCCCGTGTTTCCCTTGTTCTCACCGTCGAGGACGGGCGTTTGCGCCCAGACCGACGTGGATACGACGCAGGTGGCCAGCGCACCCAAGCAAAGCTCGTTGAAGCTAAACCGCATGTTGGTCTCCCCGAAAGACGCGACATTATATACTCGGCCCTGACGTCTATCGGGCCTAGGATTCCCATCGTTTCGATGTTGTCGCGCCGATTTCTCCTGCTGTTCACGATCGCGCTCGCGGGATGCCCCGGCGGGGATGGCGAGATCGGTGCTCCGTGCAGCGACAACGGCGGCTGTGACAGCGCTCTCCAATGCGTCGCGCAGGTCTGCGTTCCGCGCTGTCAGCGCGCACCGGAGTGTGGCGATGGCTACGCGTGCGACAACGACGGGCTGTGCGTTCTCGCCACCGGCGAGAATGGTGACGCGTGCCACAGCGAGGTCGACTGCGCACCCGGCCTGTCCTGCCAGATCAACAACGGAACTTCCGTCGACGAGAACAAGCGGCTCCTCGCGAGCTGCACCGCCCAGAACACCGGCAAGCCTGCGAACGCACCGTGTGATCTCGACAGCGAGTGTCGCAACGGGACGTGCGCGCTCGGACGCTGCGTGGATCTGTGCACCGAGACGCGCGACTGCGGCGCGGGCAATACGTGCATGACCACGCCCCGCGTCGCGGCACCGAGTAACGGTCAGCTGTTCGACGCGTGCTTGCCGCGCGCGGGCAACATCGTGTGGTCGCTGCCGACGTCGGGCCCCGAGTCCGACGTGCTGTTGCCGGTGCCGACGGGCGCCCGCTCGGCGACCGTGGTGTTTCGCGTCGACGATACAGCGCAGCACGTCGGCGCTCGAACCGTGTGGGCTCCCAGCGACGAGTTCGCGAGCCCGAGCTACGAGAAGCCGTGCGTTCCGCAGGGACCGGTCGATCCCCAGTGCAACACCACGCTCGCGCTCGAGCAGTTCTTTCGCAACTCGATTCGCCATCAGCCCGAGCCCGGTCAATCGGTGCTGCAGATCCCGTCGAGCTCGGCCGCGCAGCTCGAACCCGGCGCGTATCGCATCGCGGCGTCGTCGTTTCGCACGAACGGCCTCGTCGGCTCCGCGATCCCGCGCGTCACCGCGATCCTGAAGATGGACACCGCAGTGAACCTCGACCTGCACTTTCACTTTCTCGATCTCGCCGATCATCCGTGCGCGGACTCGTTCGGTGGTGTGCGCCTCGACGCTGCACGGGCTCAGGAAGCGCCGTTCTTCCAGACCACGTTCCTCGGCGAGCTGCGCACGATCTTCGCCGGTGCCGGCCTCGCGCTCGGACAATCGACGTACGAGGATCGCGGCGATCATCCCGATCTCGACGCACTCGCCCTCGACGACGCGCCCGCGCTGTTCTCGCTCGGAACCCACGCACAGGGCATCGACATCTTCTTCGTGCGCTCGCTATCGCCGGTCGGCTTGCAAGCGTTCGGTCCCAATCCCGGACCCGCGGGCCTCGCTGGATCGCGGCAATCGGGCATCGCGATCGGCGTCGACACGCTCTGCTATCGCTCGTGGGAGCAGCTCGCGCGACTGACCGCGCACGAGGTCGCTCGCTACATGGGCCTCTATCACAACGTCGAGCTCGAGGTGGACGAGCACCCGAACTGGCGCGACGGCATCTTCGACACGGATCCCGAGCCGGGCCGCGAGACGACGAACCTCATGTTCTTCTCGGAGTTCGGTGGCACCGAGGTCACGGCTGGCCAGCGCGAGATCCTCACGAAGAGCGCGGTGCTGCGATGAGGAGACCGACTCCGAAGACGGTCAGGACGCTCGCCGGAGTCGCGATCGCATGCGCGATCGTGCTCCCCGCGTTCGCAGGTCCCGTGGCGGATCGCGTTCGCTTCGCGCTCACGCCGATCGATTCGCAGCCGACGACGCAACAGCTCAACCTCGTCCACAACAACAACGAGCAAGAGGCGCTCGACAACTTGCAGGAGATCGCGCTCGGCGACGACACCGTCGACACGGGCGTGAAGCTCCGCGCGGTGCGCGCGCTCACGCAGTACTGCAAAGCGCCGTGCGGCACCCACGAAGCGCACGGGACGTTGGTGCAGCTGATCGGCCTGCCCGAGTATCGCGATGCCCGCGCAGGCCGCGACCTGCTCGTTTTGCGGGCGACGATCGAAGCGATCGGGGTGCTCCGCGTCGTCGACGACATGAACCTCCTCCTGCCATTTCTCCAGCACCCGAGCCGCGACATCCGGTCGGCCACGGCGCACGCGTTGCGCGACCTGGGAAATACCCAAGCGATTACGCCGCTCCGCACGCGTTACTTGGTCGAGGACGTCCCGCAGGTCCAGAACGCCCTCTCCGACGCACTGCGGGTTCTCGGGCAACCGATTCAATAGAGTGAGTCCGGGCACAAGCCCTCGGAATCGTTTGGTTGCTGAGTGCGTGGTTTGGATCGTACAATTCCGTTGCCCCAACGTCCGGTGCCACGCGTCTAACCGTGGACTCCGATTGGGATTCGTATGACGACTCGCGACCCGCGTTCACGCGATCCACGCTCCTCGCACCAAGGAGTGGTTCGCGATCCCACGCAGTCGCTGTCGATCGATCCCGCCGACGAAGTCGGTCCCGATAGCGGCATCCAGCATCCGTCGCTCGCGCTCGGCACGCACGAAGCGAAGCAGCGAGACGAAGAAGGGACGAAGGTCGAGTCTCCCGCCGGTCGTGTGAAGACGCCCGCGCCGCCGCGTCCGGTGACCAAGCCGCCGCCCGCACCGCGCACGACCGTCGACGATCCGGACAATCGCATCGGTACGATGCTCGGCAGCTATCGCGTCACCGAGCTGCTCGGCAAGGGCGGCATGGGCTACGTGTATCGCGCCGAGCACACGAAGCTCGGACGCGAGGTCGCGCTCAAGCTCCTCCGCACCGACTACGCGAAGCGCAAAGACGCGGTCGCGCGATTCATCCAGGAAGCGCGCACCGTCAATCGCATCCGCCACCGCAACATCGTCGACGTTCCGGACATCCTCGAGCTCGAAGACGGCACCACGTGCATCGTGATGGAGTTGCTGCGCGGGCAATCGCTCGGCAAGTGGGCGCGCACCGGCATCGACCTGCCGCGCGCACTCGCGGTGCTCGTGCAGATCTGCGATGGCCTCGGCGCCGCGCACTCGGTGTCGATCGTCCACCGCGATCTCAAGCCCGACAACGTGATCGTCGTGCCCACCTCCGACGGAGCCGAACTCGTGAAGCTCCTCGATTTCGGCGTGGCCAAGCTGCTCAATCGCGACGACGAAGACGTCGGATTCCAGACCGCAGCGGGCTCGGTGATCGGAACGCCCGCGTACATGTCTCCCGAGCAAGCGGGCGGCATGCCGATCGACGCGCGCTCGGACATCTACTCGCTCGGCGCGATCATGTACGAGCTGTTCTGCGGCCAGCCGATGTTCCGCGGTCGCTCGTTCGGCGAGTACGTGCGCAAGCACCTCACCGAGATGCCGATCCGCCCGAAGAACACGACGGGTGGCGCCGCTCTCGACGACCGCCTCGAAGCGATCATCCTGCGCGCGCTCGAGAAGGATCCGAATCAGCGCTATCAGCACATCGTCGAGCTGCGCGACTCGCTCCTCGCGGTGCTCGGTGGTCTCGAGACGATGCCGCCGCCGTCGTTCGCGACGATGACCGCGAGTGGCATCCGGCCGATTCCGCTGCCTCCGCAAGGACCGATGCAGCACCTGCCCACGCTGCCACCGGTGATCCACGCGCCGACGCCCGCGGGCACGCACTCGCTCTCGCAGATCCCGCTGCACCAGTCGCAGATCTACGGCGCGCCCTACTACAGCCAGATCATGCCGCAAGTGCCGGTGCAGCCACCGACGCCGTGGTGGGTGTGGTTTATCGGCGGCGCGATCGCGGTCGGCCTCGGCGTTGGCGGTGCGGTGTGGTTCGCCGGCCGCACGAGCGAGCCAGCACCACAACCTGCCCCGACGCCGGAGCCCGCTCCGATCAAAGAGCCGACGCTGACGCCCGATGATCCTCCGCCGGTGAAGGCGAAGCTCGTCGAGGTGCGGTTCGATTCGCTGCCGAGCGGGGCGGTGTTTGCAGATGGCCAATCCGCGGAGCTGTGCACCACGCCCTGCACGATCAACGTCGATCTCGATGACGGCGGCTCGACCGAGACGCGCACGTTCATCGTAAAGAGCCCGGACCACAAGGACGGCGAGATCGTCGTCGATCTGACGAGCTCGAAGCGCGAGTACAACGTGCGCCTCGAGCAGCTCGTCTCGACGAAGACGGCCGGCGAGACCACTCCGACGAAGACTACGAAGCCGAAGACGACAAAAGTCACGAAGCAACCTGACAAGGTGTCCACGCAGCCTGACAAGCCTGACAAGAAGGCTGGGACGCCTGACACGACCACCACCGACGATCCGCCTCCCGAGAAGAAGCCCGAGAAGAAGCCCGGCGATAAGATCGATCGGAGCGATACGCTCGATCCGTTCAATCGCAAGCGCCCATGACTCGCCCGCTGATTCGCACCGTCGTCACGATCGTCGTGACGTTGCTCTTCGTGGGCAGCGCCGCGGGTGATCCCGCGGAGCGCGCCGCGAAGCGTCACTTCGATCGCGGCCAGAAGCTGTTCAACCTCGGAAAGTTCGACGAAGCGCTCGACGAGTACCAGCAGGCCTACGACGCGAAGCCGATCCCGGACTTCCTGTTCAACATCGGCCAGTGCCACCGCAACTTGAACAACTACGACGCTGCGATCTTCAGCTTCAAGAAGTTCCTGAAGCTGTCGCCCGATGCGGAGAATCGCGATCAGGTCGAGGAGTACATCGCGGATCTCGAAGCGGAGCAGGAGAAAGAGAACTCGCGAAAGCTCAAGCTCGTCAAAGAACAGCCGCCTCCTCCGCCCCCGGAGGGAGGAACGCCAGTCTACAAAAGGTGGTGGTTCTGGACGGGCATCGCTCTCGTCGGTGCCGGCGCTGGCGTCGGCATCTATGCCGCCACGCGTCCGAGCGAAACCTCGAGCCCGCCGATGACGACGGGCGGGAACATCAACTTCCCACCATGAGCCGCTTCCTCGCGCTCGTGGCCGTCGTGTCACCGCTCGTCGCGTGCGGTGATCCGGTGACCATGCAGGCCTATACGATCGTCACGGTCGACGGGCGGCCTGGTGTTCACGACGTCAACGCCCTGCGCGTGACGCTCTCGAACGCGGGCTCCGAGCGCGCCGACGAGCTCGCGTTCTCGGGGAGCTTTCCCTTCACGTTCAGCGTGTCCGCGCCCGAGCGCGAAGGCGATCTCGGGATCCAGATCGATGCGCTCGACGACAACGATCTCGTCGTCGGGCAAGGCAGCACCACGACCGCCGTCGACGCACCGGCGGCGAGCGTGATGCTCGACACCACCGACTTCGTCGTCAACACGGACTTCGGCGGCGATCAGTTTCCGTCGGATGACTTCGAGGCGCACGGCTTCCAGGTCGCTGCCGATACCAACGGTCTGTGGACGGTGGGCTATCGCGACACGTGCTCCACGCCGTGCAACATGTACGCGCGGCGCTTCGACGTCAGCGGCAGAGCAGCGACCACGCGGATCGCCGCTGGAACGAACGCGTTTCCCGTCACCACCGAGCTCACGAACGGCTTCTTCAGCACGCCTGCCGTCGCGGTGGCGGGCCAAGCGACCGTCGTCGTGTGGGGCTTCTCGGAGCCCGCGCCGAGCACGATCGACGGCATCGGTTGTCGCTCGCTCGATGTCGCCGGCAATGCGACGCCGAACCAGCTCGAGATCAGCCCCGAGCCGAACGCGGAGGTCGTCTCGATCGTGCCGCTGTCGAACCAGAACTTCGCGGTGTCGTGGGACACGTCGATGACCGGCACGATCATTCGCGCCGCGATCCTTCGCGCGGACTGCACCGTCGCGTCGCCGGCGGTCACTGTCTCGACGGTCGCGAACGCGCGCAAAGCCGCCGTCGCTGCGCACCCCACCGCGAACAAGATCCTTTACTCGTGGATCGTCGCCGGTGCGGTTCGCGTGCGCATCGCGAGCCTCACGAACGCCTTCGACATCCCGGACACCGAGTTCCTTCCCGCGGGTGCCGAGCTCGCCGAGCACGTGCGCGTCGCTCCGCTCGGGACGGGCTTCGCGATCGTCGTGCGATTCTCGGGGCACATCGATCTCTATCGAACCACCGCCGCCGGTGCGGTCATGGGCAGCCCCACGATCGTCACGACGAACGGCGGCACGGACTTCCAATCGACCGAAGCGTTCGGCGTCACCACGAGCCCGACGGGCAAGCTGTTCGTCACGTGGCACGCGTGCGATACGAGCGGCGACACGCAGGGCTGCGGCGTGTTCGGCCGCGCGTTCAACAGCGACGGCACGCCCGCGAGCGAGGAGCTGATCATTCCGACCACGCGCGTCGGCGATCAGATGAACCCCTCGGTCGCCGCGTTGCCGAACGATGCGTTCGCGGTCGTGTGGCGCGACGATAGCGCGCAGGCTCCGGACACCTCCGGCGGTGCGGTGCGCGCGCGCATCGTGTATCTCGGCAGCGCCGGGAATTGACGACTTCTCGTCGGAGGCGGCGCGATGACTACTTGTCGTCGTCGTCGTCGGCGCGATGATCGATGCCGAGCGAGCGCATCTTCTTGTACAGGTGGCTGCGTTCGAGCTGGAGCTCGCGCGCCGTGTTGGACACGTGGTGATCGTTCGCTTCGAGCGCGGCCATGATGATCTCGCGCTCCGCGGCGGCGACGAGATCCTTGAACGGCGTCCCGCGCGCGAACTCGGCCTTGACGGCCTTCACTCTCGGCAGAGCATCGCCGACGTCGGCCTCGGTGATCACCTCGGCATCGCCGGTGAGGATCGCGAGGCGCTCGACGACGTTCTTCAGCTCGCGCACGTTGCCCGGCCACTCGTGCTGCATGACCAGCGTCATCGCCGACGGTGCGAGCTTCTTCAGGCGCCGGCCGTTATCCGCGCACACTTGCTCGATGAAGTGCTCGACGAGCGAGGGGATATCCTCGCGCCGCGCACGCAGCGGCGGCAGCTCGATCGGCACCACGGCGAGGCGGTAATAGAGGTCCTCGCGAAACCGCCCGGCGGCGATCTCGGCGGACAGGTCCTTGTTCGTGGCGGCCACGACCCGGACGTCGACCTTGATGGTCTCGGCGCCGCCGACGCGCTCGAGCTCGTTTTCTTGTAGGACGCGCAACACTTTGGCCTGTGCGCTGGGGTTCATGTCACCCACTTCATCGAGAAACAGCGTGCCCCCGTCTGCCAGCTCGAATTTTCCGCGTCGCTGCTGCGTCGCTCCCGTGAAGGCGCCCTTCTCGTGTCCGAACAATTCGCTCTCGATCAACTCCGAGGGAATCGCTGCGCAGTTGAGCTTCACGAACGGACCGTCCGCGCGACGGCTATGCTCGTGAATCGCACGCGCGACGAGCTCCTTACCCGTCCCGTTCTCTCCCGTGATCAGCACGCGACCGTTCGTCGGCGCGGTCTTCGCGACTTTGTCGAAGATGCCGCGCATCGGCCCGCCCTTGCCGATCATGGCGAAGTCGGTGGTGACCCGAGCGCGTTGTCGCTGGTTCTCGTTGGCGAGCCGCGCGAACTGCAGCGCGTTCTGGACCGTGATCAGCAGCTTGTCGCCGGACAGCGGTTTCTCGACGAAATCGTGGGCGCCCGCCTTGGTCGCCTGGACGGCCGTCTCGATGGTCGCGTTGCCGGACATCATGACGACCACGGTCTCCGGGCTCGCGATCCGGATCTTCGGCAACACCTCGAGGCCGGTCTCACCGGGCATCATCACGTCGAGGAGAACGAGGTCGATATCGTTGTCGGCGAGCTTGGCGAGGCCGAGCGCGCCGTTGCCCGCCACCTCGACCTTGAAGCCCTCGATCTCCAGCGAGCGCCGGACCGTGGTCAGGATGTTGGGCTCGTCATCGATGACGAGGATGGTCGAGCGCGCCATTTCGCCCAGACCCTACCAGATGTTAGGGTCCTGCCATGAGAGCGATCCTGCTCGCAGCGTTTGCCATGTTGTTGGGCTCGGCCTTTGCCGTGAGTTGTAGCGATCCGGCCAAGCCTGGCTGCAAAGGCGACAAGGACTGCAAGGACGGCAAGAAGTGCGCGGAGAACAAGTGCGTCGAGTGCACCGAAGACTCCGATTGCGGCAAGGGCAAGCGGTGCAGCGCGAACGCGTGCATCGCCGCTCCTGAGTGCACCAAAGACGATCAGTGCCCTGCGGGCCAGGTCTGCCAAGCGAGCAAGTGCAAGCCGTGCGCGTCCAACGCGGACTGCGGTCCGGGCGGCTCGTGCGATGCCGGTGCATGCAAGCGCGGCACGAAGTGCAGCAAGGACGAGGACTGCGCCGACGACGAAGACTGCGTGAACGGGTATTGCAGCAAGTCCGGCGCGGCGTCGACGGATCCGGGCGCGTGCCCGCTGTCGACGGTGTACTTCGGCTTCGATGACTCGAGCATCCAAGCGTCAGAGCGCGATCGTCTCGACGGCAACGCCCAGTGCATCGAGAAGACGAAGGGCAAGAACGTGTTCCTCGTCGGTCACACGGATACGTCGGGCACCGAGGAGTACAACATCGCGCTGTCCGAGCGCCGTGCGCAGTCGGTGGCCGACTACATGGCGCGCCTCGGTAGTGATCCTGCTCGCATGCAGGTCGTTCCCAAGGGCGAGACCGAGCCCACGGGCCTCGGTGATGACAAGGATCGTCGCGTCGAATTCCAGTGGAGGTAACGTGAACCGTCTCGTTCTCCTTACCGTGATGCTGTCGGGCTGCTTCTGGGCGACCACGAAGTCCGAGGGCGATGCCATGCGCAAGGACATCAAGGGCCTCGACGAGCGCCTGTCGTCCAAGGAGCAGGATCTGTCGGGCAAGATCGGCGAGCTCCAGAAGACGCTCGACGACGCCGCGAAGCTCCTCAAGCGCAACTCGGCCGATCTCGGCGCAGACGTGGATCAGCTGCGCCAGGACGTGCGCACCGCGAACGGCCTCGTGACCGCCGTCAACCAGCAGGTCAACGAGCTCAAGATGGCGTTCGCTACCCAGACGCAGCGCATCGACGCGCTCGAAGCGCGCCTCGCTCAGATGGAGAGCGGCAAGCCGAGCGCGAACAGTTCGCCCGATGACCTCTGGCGCCTCGGCTCGACGGCGTTCGAAGCCGCTCGCTACAACGACGCGATCGATATCTTCAAGCGGCTCGTCGCGTCGTTCCCGACGCACACGCGCGCTCCCGATGCGCAGTACTTCCGCGGCCAATCCCACTCGAACCTCAAGGACTGGGACAAGGCGATCGCCGCGTATCAAGTCGTCGCGGACAAGTACCCCGACAGCCAACTCGCCGACGACGCGCTGTACTTCGCCGCTGTCGCCGCGCAGAACCTCAAGAACTGCACCGAAGGCCGCGCCTACCTCGGCCTGATCAAGCAGAAGTATCCGAAGTCGAACGTCACGAAGGCCGCGACGGATCTCGACGCTGCGCTCAAGAAGGACGCGAAGAACAAAGCGAAGTGCTCTTCGTAGCGATCCTCACCGTCGAGCGAGCAACGCTCGACGAGCTTCGACAAGACATGGGAGCGCGACTCGCGGAGTAATGGTCCCGTTCCCGCGCCGCGTGACTACTTCGTCGTCTTCGCGGGTGCGTCGGTCTTCGCGGCCGCGCCATCGAGGACCTCGCCGCCGAGCTTCTTGAACTGCTCGAGGCCGTCCTTCTTGAGCTCGTAGGTCGGCGCCAGCTTCGTGTGGCACTGATTGCAGCTCTTCAGCTTCTTCTCTTTCATCCACACCTTCATCGCGTCCTTCGCCGCCTTCTGCCCGCCCTTCTCGCACGCCTCCTTCACCATCTTGGTCTTGAACTCTTTGTGCTGGCACGCGTCAGCGGCATCGACCTCACTGGGAGTCGACGTGATCAACGCGAACGTGAGGGCGCCGGCGATGACCGAGAACGAAGCGAGAACACCGATCTTCATAGTGGTCCTTTGAAGCTGCAGACGAATGAGGCCGCTACCTTATTCAGGTCGCAGAAGTCTCCGAGATTTCTACTTCCGACGCAATATCCAGACCTTACCCATCGCGCAACGGACTATCTCGGGTGAGCAAAGGCGCGAGCTGCCGCGCCTACATCCGGAGCGTTGTTCACGGCGCTGATCGCGCAGATCGCAGAAACGCCAGTCGCGTAGACCGCAGCCACTTGGTCGCGAGTGATCCCCCCGATGGCCACCGTCGGCGTGGACCCGACCAGCTCGACGGCGCGATGAAGCGCTTCGAGTCCCTGCACCGGATCGGGATTCTCTTTGGTCGCGGTCTCGAACACCGGCCCGTACGCGATGTAGTCCGGCTTCGCCATCACCGCCGCACGGACCTGATTTGCGTCGTGCGTCGACACGCCGATGAACAATCGATCACCGACGAGCTCGCGCACGCGCCGGACCGGCAGATCGTGTTGACCGAGGTGCACACCATCAGCCTTCGCGAGGAGCGCGAGATCGAAGCGATCGTTCACCACGAGCTTCGCACCGTGCTCGTCGCAGACGCGTCGTGCCATTCGTGCCACGCGAAGGATCTCGCCCGCGCCTACGCGTCGATCTCGTGCCTTCAGGCGGACCTGTAGGATCCGAGCTCCACCGGTCAGCAGTGCATGTGCGAGCGATTCGTCGTCGCGATCGAGCACTGCATAGAACCCGCGAACGGTATCGCGGACGTCACGAAGCGAGCTCTGCGACGAGCCTTCGCGCATCGTCACGCCGGCACCGATCCACAGACGTGTCCTTCGCCGCCGCGCGCCTCGGCCGTGCCCTCGAGGTCCGACACAGCTCCGAGCAGCAGCGGACGGCAATCGATCTCCACGCCGCTCATCGCATCGCGAGCTCCATCTGCTCGAGCTCGCGCGCCTTGTCACGAAGCGCGGCGGCCTTCTCGAATTCCAGATCGGCCGCGGCTTGCTTCATCTCCGCGCGCAGCTTCTCGATCGTCGCTCGCAGCGTGTCGATATCGTCGATCTTCTTCATGTCGATCGCCGTGATCTGCGGACCGCGACGACCCTTCGTCGGCATCGGCTCGGCCGGTTGCACGTCCATGATCGAACGCTTCGCCGATTTCGGCGTGATGCCGTGCTCCTTGTTGTACGCGGCCTGCACCTCGCGTCGCCGACGAGTCTCGCCGACCGCGAGCTGGATCGACTCCGTCTCTTTGTCCGCGTACAGCAGCACGCGGCCGTTCAGGTTACGCGCCGCGCGACCGATCGTCTGGATCAGCGAGCGCTCGCTGCGCAGGAAGCCTTCCTTGTCCGCATCGAGGATGCCGACGAGCGACACCTCGGGGATGTCGAGACCTTCGCGAAGCAGGTTGATGCCGACGAGCACGTCGAACTCGCCGCGCCGCAGATCGCGAATGATCTGGATGCGCTCGAGCGTGTCGACGTCGCTGTGCAGGTACTTCACCTTCACGCCGATCTCTCGGTAATACTCGGTGAGATCCTCGGCCATGCGCTTCGTCAGCGTGGTGACGAGCACGCGGTCGCCCTTCGCCGTGCGCTGGCGAATCTCGGCGAGCAGATCGTCGACCTGGTGCGCGACGGGCCGCACTTCGACCTCGGGATCGAGCAGACCGGTCGGCCGGATGATCTGCTCGACGACGATGCCCTTCGCCTGATTGAGCTCCCACTCCGCCGGCGTGGCCGAGACGTAGATGGTCTTCTTCGCGCGCTGATGCCATTCGTCGAACCGAAGTGGACGGTTATCGAGCGCACTCGGAAGGCGGAAGCCGTACTCGACGAGCGTCTCCTTGCGCGAGCGATCGCCGTTGTACATCGCGCCGATCTGCGGAACCGTCTGGTGCGACTCGTCGACGACGAGCAGGAAGTCATCGCCGAAGTAGTCGACGAGCGTGGGCGGCGGCTCGCCGGGCGCACGGCCCGTGAGGTGACGAGAATAGTTCTCGATACCCGAGCAGAAGCCCATCTGCTCGATCGATTCGAGGTCGTACATCGTTCGCTGCTCGAGGCGCTGGCGCTCGAGTAGCTTGGCCTCGCGCGAGAGATGCTCGAGCTGCTCCTTGAGCTCGGCGCGGATCGTCTGCACCGCGCGACGCATGGTTTCGTCGGGAGTCGCGTAGTGCGACGCCGCGAAGATCACCGAGCGATCGAGCTTGCGCTTGATACCACCGCGCAGCGGATCGATCTCGGCCATCGATTCGATCTGATCGCCGAACCACTCGATGCGCACCGCCGTGTCGGCTTCGTACGCCGGGAACACCTCGACGGTGTCGCCGCGCACGCGGAACGTGCCGCGATGAAAATCGACATCGTTGCGCTCGTACTGCAACTCGACGAGCCGGCGCAGCACGCTGTCACGATCGATCGACGTACCGACATCGAGCTCCGCCGTCATCGATGCATATGTCTCGCGCGCACCGATGCCGTAGATGCACGAGACCGACGCGACGATGATGACATCGCGTCGCGACAGCAACGCGAACGTCGCCGCGTGACGCATGCGATCGATCTCCTCGTTCACGATCGAGTCTTTCTCGATGAACGTGTCGGTCGTCGGAACGTACGCTTCGGGCTGGTAGTAGTCGTAGTAGCTGACGAAGTAGTGGACCGCGTTGTCGGGGAATAGCTCTTTGAACTCGCCGTAGAGCTGCGCGGCCAAGATCTTGTTGTGCGCGATGATCAACGTTGGCTTGTTGATCTCCGCGATCACGTTCGCGACCGTGAACGTCTTACCGGAGCCCGTGATGCCGAGGAGCACCTGCGAGGCCTCGCCGCGACGGATTCCTTCGACGAGCTCTTTGATCGCCTTGGGCTGATCACCCGCGGGCGCGAACGGAGACGCGAGACGAAACTGCCCCGTCGACTTCGTCGGGAGCTCGTCCTTCGCTGGAGTCGCCGCCATCATCGGCAGTCCCTCGCCGTCGCGCTTTGCTTTCTTGCGATAGCTAGCCACCGCGCCGACTCTAGCCCGTCATTTGCGGGCTCGCACGGCGAGAGTCCAGCGAGATATCTCCACCACGCACGATGGGTGCGCGCGTCGTCGATCTCGGGCTCGAACGGATCGATGCCGAAGGCTTGGCGCAACGAGCGCACCCACGTGCGTGACGAGCTCATCACTTCACCGGGGTGTGGAGACCGATGACGTTGCCATCGAAGTCCGCGAACAAGCCGATGTGTCCCTGCGGACCGATCGCCGTCTCGGGCTGCACGACCTTGGCTCCCGCTTCCACGGCGCGCGCCAGCGCATGCGCGACGTTCGGTACTGCGAGGTAGATCACCGTGCTTCCACCACCGCGCGCGGGGCGCTTGGGATCTGCGACGAGCGCTCCGATCGACTTGTCCGGTCCGAAGAAGAACGCGTTCGGAACCCCCTCGAACAGGTCCTGCTTGAGGGTGGTATCCAGGGTGGCTTCGTAGAGCCGCGTTGCCTTCGCGATGTCCGAAACGATGATTTCGAACCAGTTGACGTTGCTCTTGTGCGCCTTCGAAGTAGCTTGGGTGGTCATGTTCATTTGTCCTTTCGAAATGGACCTTGGCTTCCCTTCGTGACAGCCTTCTGTCAGCTTTCGTAGGTACGCTGATCTCATGCGCAGAAAGACTCGCCTGTTCGCCCTCGCGGAGGCCCTCCGAGCTCGCCGCACGGGAGTCACGGCGGCGCAGCTCGCCGATCGCTTCGGCGTCACGCTGCGGACCATCTATCGCGATCTCGAGGCGCTCCAGGACGCGGGCATGCCGATCAAAGCGGACCGCGGCCGCGGCGGTGGCTACGCGCTCGACAAGAGCTATCAGCTCCCGCCGGTGAACTTCACCGCACGCGAAGCTGCGCTGCTCCTCGCGCTCGCACGGCTCGCGATCGAACAGCGATTGATCCCGTTCCCGAACGCGATCGAGAAGGCGACGGACAAGGTGCGCGCCGCGCTCGGAACCTCCGCGCAACGCGAGCTGCTCACGCTGATCGGCGAGCTTCAGATGGTCGGCGTCCCTGCCCTGCCGATCCCCAACACGGTGCGCGACGCGATCGAGACCGCGTGGTTCGAGTCACGCGCGCTGCGCATCGTCTACGAGAAGAAGGCGTGGGAGCTCACGCCGCGGCTCGTGCGCATTCGCAGCCTCGTGTTCGATCGCCAGATCACGCTGCTCAACTGCACCGATCTCGAGACCGGCAACGATCGCCAGTTCCGTCTCGACAAGATCAAGCAAGCGACCGTGCTCGATCCGAACCCGAGCTAGTGCACACGACACGTCGTCGTGCGCCCGACCGCGCATGTCTACGCGATCGCGAACCCCATCGATGGACCATCGCGCTCTCCGGCGACTTGCTCGAGCTACTTCGCGTCGGCGGGACACTGCACTTGTTGCGGAGGCGGCGGATTGCACGTCGTGATCTCGGGGCCGGTCTGGCCGCAGTTCGAGCTGTACTCGGCGTGGCACGTGCCGTCTTTGTGGACGTAGACGCGATCCCCAGTCTCGTACGTGAGGATCGTGATCCCGTCGACGCCATCGGTCTTCGTGGCCTTCCCAGTCCCCGGCGGTGGTGGAAGGTCGGTGCTCTTCTCGGTCGTCGTCGGAGTCTGATCGATGGGTGGGGTGGTCGATTTCGGCGACGAGCCGCAGCCGACGACGAGCACCAAGGGAAGAGCGAAACTCGTTCGTCGCGTGATCCTCACGTGACTACGGTATCACCGCTCGCGCGTGTACATGATGCGCCAGATCGGGAGCCCGGTCTCTTCGGCGTTCTGCTCGCGCCAGGAGCGCACGCCGTATGGATTGCCCTGCTTCCAGAACGACCACTCGCCGGCGACGTTGCGAAACCGCGCATCGGGATCGAACGTCGCCATCGCATCGAGCGCGATGTCCCAGACATCGCTCTGCACGAACAGCTCACCGCCGGGACGGAGCACGTGTGCGATCTGATCGCCGAGCACGGGATCGACCATGCGGCGCTCGTGATGACGGCGCTTGAACCACGGATCGGGAAAGTTCACGTAGACGCGCTCGACGGATCCCGCAGGAAACAACTCTTTCGTGTGGAGCTGCGCTTGGCAGAACACTGCGTGAACCGGCACCGCAGCCGCACGTGCGCGCTTGTTCACGAGCATCGTCAGATCCTCGCGGATCTCGAGACCGACGTAGAGCCGCGAGGGATCCACCGACGCACGCTCGAACAAGAACTGTGCGTCGGCGCAGCCGATCTCGAGCTCGACCAATCGATGATCGAGCGGCGGACGCTCCCCGCGAAACCGCGTGAAGTGCAGCTGGTTGGGGTTTACGTGCTGGCGGATCCGCACGGCGCGCCGAGCACATAGCACGGCGTGAGCTTCGCGTGATCCAAGAGCGACCTTTGCGTGAAGGTTCCCGCTCGTCGACGGGAATTCGCCCAGAGTTGGCTCATGAGGTTTCTCGTCGCCATCATCGCCATCGCGCTCGTCGCGCCGTCAGCGGTTGCCGACGAGCAGCCGCCGGTGAGCTCGGTCGCCCAGGACAACGACGAGCCGCCACCGCCGCCCTGGCAGACCACCGCGCCTGCCGACACCAAGCCGCCACCAACGCCGGAGCGCAGCGTCAGTGCCGCGTTTCTGGTGCCCTTCTCGGTCACCGCTCTCGGCCTCGGGCTGGTGCTGCGGAACGATGACCTTCACTCCACGAGCTTGCGCATCGGAGTGGGCGCGATGATCGTCGGGCCGCCGCTCGGTCGCATCTACGCGCGCGACATCTCGTGGTTCGGTGTGGGCCTCGAAGCAGCGGGTGTCGGGCTCGCCTATCACGCGGTCACGTCCGGGAGCGAGGCAGCACTCATCACACTTCTCTATGGCACGGTGATCTACGGAGCAGGCGCGCTGTACCAAATCGTCTCGGCACCGATCGTCGTACATCGCTCGAATCAACGACATCGCGCGATGCTCGTACCGACGACGAACGACACCGGGGGTGGCCTCGCGCTCGTGGGCGCGTTTTAGAACCGCGCGTCGAGTGCGAGGTAGCCGAACTGCCGCACGTTGAGCGGAGACTCGAGCCGCTCGAGCTCGGCGCGATCGACCCAGCGCCACTGACCGAACTCGTCGTTCGGCGTCACGTCGGAGCCGTCGGGCACGCGCGCGACGAACACGAAGTTCATGTGCATGCCCTTCGAGCCCGCCTGGTGCTCCTCGTAGCCGAGGAGGCCCGGCGGGACACCGTCGAGTGCACCCGCCAGCGGCAAGAACACGCCGGCGATGCCCGTCTCCTCGCGTAGCTCGCGAATCGCTGCTTCGAGCGGTGTCTCGCCCGCTTCGAGCTCGCCGCCGATGGGCAGCCAGGTCTTCAAGCGACGATGCTCGATGACGAGCACGCGATCGGCGCGGCGTGCATAGATCGCGACGGAGAACGCTCGTCGCGCACCGCCCGGCGCTGTCACTTCGGAACTTTCTCCCAGTCCGCGAGGAACTTCGCGAGGCCGAGGTCCGTCAGCGGGTGCTTGCACAGCTGCAGCAGCACGGAGAGCGGACACGTCGCGACGTGCGCACCCATCATCGCGGCTTCGTGGACATGCATCGGATGGCGGACGCTCGCGACGAGCACTTCGGTCTCGAACGCGTAGTTGTCGTAGATCTGCACGATCTCGCCGATCAGCTGCATGCCGTTCGTCGAGATGTCGTCGAGGCGTCCCACGAACGGCGAGATGAACGACGCGCCCGCCTTCGCCGCGAGGAGTGCCTGCGTGGCCGAGAAGCACAGCGTCACGTTCGTCTTGATGCCTTCATCGGCGCACGTGCGCACCGCCTTGAGGCCTTCCGCGATCAGCGGAATCTTCACGACGATGTTCGGGCGCAACGCCGCGTACTCGCGGGCTTCCTTCATCATTCCGTCGTACTGCGTGGAGACGACCTCGGCAGAGACCGGGCCCTTCACGAGGTCGCAGATCTCGAGGAGGACGTCCCGGAACTTCTTACCGGTCTTCGCGACCAGCGAGGGGTTCGTGGTGACGCCGTCGACGAGGCCCATGGCGCTCGCTTCGCGGATCTCTTTGATGTCGGCCGTGTCGATGAAGAACTTCATGCTGCCCTCCGTTGCACCCGTAGCGCGGGCACGATACGCAGCCCCCCTGACCGAATCAATGTCCGAAACCGACGACGATATCGACACCCGCATCGGCACTGCGGACATTCCGGACCGCACCGATCGCGAGAAGTACTTTCGCGAGCTCACGTACCTCGAGCTCTCCGCGTTGTTCGCGGGGCCGATGAAACCGAGCGTCCTCGCGAAGTGGGCCGAGATCGCGCCCAAAGGCACGCTCGGCCTGGTCGCCCCGTGGGTGCTCACGCATCGCAAGGCACCGAAGGCAGAGAAGCTGTGGCAGCACGACGCTACCGTCGGAGACTTTCGCGATAGCGCACCCGGACGCGTCGCGATCGCCGAGCTAGCGAAAGCGGTTCAGCAGCTCGGCGCCGCGCACGTGATCTTCCGATCACCGACGTTGTTCGCGGCGTCGCAAGCGAATCGCGACTTGCTGAAGAAGTTCTTCCAAGAGATCGCGACCGAAGAAGCCCTCGGCGCACCTCGCGTGTGGATTCCGGACGGACTGTGGGACCTGCGCACCGCCGTGAAGCTCGCGAACGAGCTGGGCGTTCTGTGTGCGTTCGATCCGTTAGTCCGCGATCCAGGTCAGCCACCCGAAGTGCACTACGACCTCGGCGTTCCCGCGCTGTATCTGCGCGTGACCGGCCTCGGACGATCGGGTCCGTTGCGCAGTGAACGCATGGATGACCTCCTCATGCTCCTAGAGCACTACGAGGGCATTCCAGCCACCATCGTCTTCGAGTCTCTGTCGCGATGGCAGGATGCGCGCAACCTGCGAAAAACCTTAGCTGGTGCGGTCGACGACTAGCGTCGAGTCGTCAAAAGACGAAGGTCGCGACCGGAATAGGCAGTTCTCCTGCCTTCTTCGGAACTTCGATGATGTTGCGCGAAGAACGCCGCTCGACCATTTGAATGATCGGCTCGGACTTTCTCGACGCCACCGCCACCGTTTTTTTCACGCTAGACCCACTGCCTTTGCGCGCCGCAGGACGCGCCGTCATCACCTTGGATCGCATTCAAACTCCCCCGGAGTTGATCGTGTGAAGACTCTACGGATCCGTGCTTTCGACTGTCAATGTAGGCAATCGATTCCTTTACTTCGAGATCGTGGCGCCGTATAAAACGCGTCCGTTCTTTCTTTGGAGTTACGGTGATTTATGGCTGATAAGGCTCCGGTGGCTGTCACTCATCTCCACGGTTCATTCTTGCAGTCACAGGTGGATCTTGTGGCGTTCGTCGCTTTCGGTGACGCGAGCAAGGACCCCGTTTTCAAATTGGCAGACCAAGCCCTCGGTGGCGTGCTCGCAGACGTCGCGAAGAGCGAGTCGTTCGAAGGCAAGACCGGTCAGCAGATCAGCGTTCACTCGCACGGAAAGATCCCGGCGAAGCGCGTGGTGGTCGTAGGCGGTGGCGTGAAGGGGGAGTTCGGCAATCCATCGATCCGCGATCTGACGGCGATGGTCGCGCAGCACGCGAACAAGGTCGGCGCGAAGTCGGTCGCATTCCTGGTGCCGCCGTTCGGCGCGAACCGCGAGAGCGCGCTGATCCAACACGCGACGGAAGGCGTGTTCCTCGGAACGTACAAGTTCGGCCGTTACCTCACCGGCGACGATCACAAGAAGCCGACCTCGCTCGCGAGCTTTGGCCTCGTCACCGATCCGACCGGGAAGAAGAAGCCCACCGCGAAGCAGGGGCGTGACTTCGCCACGGCGATCTCTCGCGGTGGCGTGGTCGCAGAAGCGATCAATCACGCGCGCGATCTGATCAACGAGCCGGCGCACGCGGTCACGCCGACCGTGCTCGCGAACGACGCGATCGCGATCGGCAAGAAGCATGGCAAGTCCGTGTCGGTCACGGTGCTCGACGCGAAGAAGTGCAAGGACCTCGGCATGGGGATGTTCCTCGCCGTGGGCCAGGGCTCCGCCGAGGAGCCGCGCTTCATCCACATGACCTACAAGCCAGCGAAGAAGCCGAAGAAGAAGATCTGCTTCATCGGCAAGGGCATCACGTTCGACTCGGGCGGGTACTCGCTCAAGCCGAGCGCGTCGATGGAAGACATGAAGGTCGACATGTCCGGCGCTGCAGCCGTGATCTCGGCGATGGACGCGATCGCCACGCTCGGCTGCGACTACGAGGTCCACGTCGTGGCCGCGTGCTGCGAGAACCTCGTCTCGGGCCACGCGTACAAGCTCGGCGACGTGCTGACGTCGATGGACGGCACCACGGTCGAGATCAACAACACCGACGCGGAAGGTCGCCTGACGCTCGGCGATGCGATCACGTACGCGCGAAAGAAGATCCAGCCCGACGAGATGTTCGACTTCGCAACGCTGACCGGCGCTTGTATGGTCGCGCTCGGGCCATACACCGCTGGTGTCATGTCCGACAACGAGAGCCTGCTCAAGGGCTGGATGCAGACGGCGGAGCGCACGGGTGAGGACATGTGGCGCCTGCCGCTCAACAATCGTCTACGCGAGCAGCTGAAGAGCTCCATCGCCGACATGCGCAACACGGGCGACCGCTTTGGCGGCGCGATCACGGCCGGCTTGTTCCTCAAGACGTTCGCGAAGGACACCCCATGGGTTCACGTGGACATCGCGGGGCCTGCCTCGGTCTCGAGCACGCGGCCGTCGCAGCCCAAAGGCGGCACGGGATTCGCCGTTGCGACCATTGTCGAGTACGCGACGAACCGCTGACCACTACGCGATCGACTGATCACAATCAGTTGTCCAATGTAGGTGTCGTGGAGGTCACGAAGCTAACCTCGAAAGTGGTTTTTTCGTGTGATTACAGTCGGTTGACTCGTGCAGGAGTTTGACAGACCACCCCCTGGCTGTTAGCATTTAGCAGCTAGGGGTTTATCCATTTGATGAAACACGAATTCAGCGTCGGCGACAAAGCTGTCTATCCAGTCCACGGGGTGGCGGAGGTCGTGGCGCTCGAGCAACGCGACATCGGTGGGAACAAGACGGCGGTCTATATCCTCAAGATCCTCGATACGGGTCTGAAGATCATGGTGCCGACCGTCAACGCGGGGTCCGTCGGGCTTCGCGATCTCATCACCTCCAAGCAGGTGAAAGAGGTCTATTCGATTCTGAAGTCCCGCGACATTCCGCGCGACACGCAGACGTGGAATCGCCGCTATCGCGAGTACATGGAGAAGATCAAGACGGGCAGCGTGTTCGAGATCGCCGAAGTCATGCGCGACCTCAGCGTGCTGCGCACGACGAAGGATCTGTCGTTCGGCGAGCGCAAGATGCTCGAGACCGCGCGGGGCTTGCTCACGAAGGAGCTCGCGCTCGCCAAGGGTGTCGGCGAGGACAAGATCGGCGCCGAGATCGACGCGATTTTTGCGCCTGCTGCGGCCTGAGCGCATTACTCGCGCGACATCACGGACTGCTTGGCTGTACCGCGCGCGCTCGACGGGCGCCGAGTCGCCTTGATATCGAGGACGATCTTGAGCCCGCGATACTTCGAGAGCTGCGGCACTGCGGTGACGAGCGAATCGCTCGCGAGCCAATCGCGTCGAACGACATCGAAGCCCGCGTGATCGAGCACGTCGGTCAAGACGGAGATGTTGTGGGCGACGCTCGCGAACTGGACGTCCTGACCGCCATCACGAAAGTGCGCGAGCGTACCGTTCGCGACGCGCTCCGGGTGGAGATCGACGATGCGCAACCGGCCCCCAGACTTCACGACGTGCGAGAGCGTCCGCGCCATCGCATCGAGCGTCGGCAAGTGCTCGAGCACGAGCACCATCAGCGCGAGATCGACTTGCTCCTCGAGCTTCCACGGTGACAGCAGGTCCGCGTGCATGAACTGCACGCGCGGATCGCGATTCTGTTGCGAAGCGATCGACAGCATCCCGTGCGAGCCATCGACACCGACGTAGCCGCGCGCGCCCTCGTTGAGGACACGCCACGCGTTGCGGCCGGTGCCACACCCGAGGTCGAGCACTTCGCAGTCCGCCGCACCGAGCGGCGAGCGATCGAGGACCCACGAGGTCGCGGTGACGAGCGGATTGTCCTCGTGATCGTACGACTGCGACCACCGGTCGTATCCCTGAAGAGTCTCGCCCGGCGCGAGCTGGAGCCGCTGATTCACGTCGTTGTCTCGCTCGAACCCGGTCATCGCGGCGGTCCTTGTACATCGAGGAACGCTCACGCGACGAACATTGGTGTTACGAGGACGCGGATTCTTCGCCGAAATCGTTCGAGATTGGTTCGGCCTCTCTACGAACGTAATCGCGATTGCTCGTTCTCGCGATCGCGTTGCCGATCTCGACGTTCGAGCTCAGTAGCGAAGGAACGCGGAGCCCCACGTGAGCCCCGCGCCGAACGCGACGATGCACACGAGGTCACCCGACTTGATCTTGCCGACCTCGATCGCGTCGTAGAAGCACATCGGGATCGATGCAGCGGTGGTGTTGCCCCACTTCATGATCGTGTTGTGCGTCTTCTCCGGCGGCATCCCGATCATCTGCGCGACCATCTGGTTGATGCGCAGGTTCGCCTGATGCGGGATCAACATGTCGATGTCGGTCAGCTTCAGGTTGTTCTGGACCATGCCTTCCATGATCGCCTGAGGCATGCGCGTGACCGCGTGCTTGAACACCTTCTTGCCGTTCATCACGGGGAAGTGCTTTCGCTCGGCCATTGCTTCGGCGCTGATGCGCGGGTGGTGCGCGCTCGCCGGATATTCTGTCCACAGAATCTCCGCCTCGCTGCCATCGGCATGGATGTGCGTCGAGAGGATCATGTGTTGCTCGTCGGTCGCCCGACCGATGACCACCGCGCCCGCGCCGTCACCGAACAGCACCGTCACGTCGCGACCCTGCGTCGTGACGTCGAGGCCAGTCGAGTGAACCTCGGAGCCGACGAGCAAGATGTTCTTGAAGTTGCCCGTGCGGATGTACGCATCGGCGATCGAGAGTCCGTAGACGAAGCCGGTGCACTGCTGCCGGATATCGAGGCAGGGAATCTCTTTGAGGCCGAGCGCGCGCTGCACGAACACCGCGGTGCCGGGGAAGAAGTAGTCCGGCGAGAGCGTCGCGTAGATGATGAGATCGATGTCCTTCGGATCGATCCCCGCACGCTCGATGGCTTGCCTGCCGGCAGCAGCACCGAGCGATGCACCGGTCTCACCGGGCTCCACCCAGTGGCGCTGCTCGATGCCGGTACGCTCGACGATCCATTCGTGCGTCGTCTCCATCATCTGCGCGAGGTCGTGGTTCGTGACGACCTTCTTGGGGACGGACATACCGATTCCGAGGATGCGGCTCCGATAGCTCATGACCTCCTGGCTACCATGGCGCCGCGCCCAGTGTCGCGCCCGCGGTCGCGATAGACTGCGACGCATGAACGTCCTGTTGGTGCGCCATGGCGAGACGGCGTGGAATCGCGAAGGTCGCTACCAAGGTCGGACCGACATTCCGCTGTCCCCCGACGGAGAAGCGCAAGTTCGCGCGCTTGGACAGCGCCTCGCCCACCTGCCGATCGACATCGCGATCGCGTCACCGCTTTCGCGCGCGAAGAACACTGCGCAGGCCATCCTCGCCGGTCGCGAGACACCGCTCGAGCTCGACGAAGGTCTGCTCGAGATCTCGCACGGTCAGTGGGAAGGCCAGCTCGCGAGCGACATCGAGCTCTCGCACGCCGAGATGTTCGGCACGTGGCGCTCGCGTCCCGATCGTGACGTACCCGCGGGTCCCGAAGCAGAGACGCTCGGCGATGTCGAAGATCGCGCGTGGCCCGTGCTCGTCCGTGTGTTCGCGCGCCTCGAAGCCCTCGGCCCCGATGCGACCGCGCTGATCGCGGCACACGACGCTGTCAATCGCGTGCTGCTCTGTCACGTGCTCGGCCTCCCGCTGTCGCGCGTGTGGATGTTTCGCCAAGCGCCGGCGACGCTCAACGTGATGTCGGGACGGTCACTCGAGGAGCTGCAACTCGTGCGACTCAACGACAGCGAGCACTCCGCACCGTTGTTGCGCGAAGCCACGCACCGCGCGCTGTAACCCGGCGGTCGTGTGCGAGGTACGTACGACGATCAGACGTCGAGGTTGCGCACGTTGAGCGCGTTCTCTTCGATGAACTCGCGGCGCGGTTCGACGAGATCGCCCATCAGCTTCGTGAAGATGGCGTCGGCCTCTTCCATCTCTTCGACCTTCACCTTGAGCAGGTGGCGCTTCGCGGGATCCATCGTGGTCTCCCACAGCTGCTCCGCGTTCATCTCGCCGAGACCCTTGTAGCGCTGGATCTGGAGGCCCTTGCGTCCGAGGTTCTCGATGATGGTCGCGATCTCGTCCCAGCCGCCGATGACGAGGGGCTCGTCCTTGTCGTGCTTGAGCGTCAGGGGCAACGCGAGCTGGGTGCGGAACTCGGTCGAGGCGTCACGGAGCGTGGCGAACTCGGCCGACTTCACGAGCGCTGCGTTGATGATCGTGTGGCGACGCACACCGTGCATGCCAGCGCCGAACTTCATGTCCCACGTGCCGTGCTCGGTATCCTGCGTGTACTCCGCAGCCGCTTGGCCGAGCTCCGGATAGCGCTGGCTGACCTTCGCCATGACCTTGGCTTCGAACAGCTCGAGCTTCTCGCGGCTCTTGAGCACGTCTTCGGTGAGGCCCTCGTCGGCGAACTGCACGACGATGCGAGCGTCGAAGCGCTTGTCGAGTTGCGCGCGCAGTCGGCGCGTTTGGTTGATGCGCTTCACGAACGCGGCGAGCTCGTCGCCCGTGAGTGGCGTGCCGCCCGTGCGCTCGAGAACGGTCTCGCGACAGACGCTATCGAGGAGAAAGTCCTCGAGCGCGCCTTCGTTCTTCAAGTAGAGCTCGGTCTTGCCCTTCTTGATCTTGTAGAGCGGCGGCTGCGCGATGAACACGTGGCCGTTCTCGAACAGCTCGTTGAAGTGACGGAAGAAGAACGTCAGCAGCAGGGTGCGGATGTGACTTCCATCGACATCGGCGTCCGTCATGATGACGATCTTGTGATAGCGGAGCTTCGCGATGTCCTTTTCGTCGCCGACGGAGGTACCGAGCGCCGTGATCAGCGTGGTCAGCTCTTGCGACGAGAGCATGCGATCGAAGCGCACCTTCTCGACGTTGAGGATCTTGCCCTTGAGCGGGAGGATCGCTTGGAACGCGCGATTGCGCCCCTGCTTCGCGGAGCCACCGGCGGACTCACCCTCGACGATGAACAGCTCGCTCTTGATCGGGTCGCGCTCCTGACAATCCGCGAGCTTGCCCGGTAGCGACGACAGCTCGAGCGCGCCCTTGCGCTGCACCATCTCGCGCGCCTTGCGAGCGGCTTCGCGTGCCCGCGAGGCGAGCAGCGCCTTCTGGATGATTCCGCGCGCGTCCTTCGGGTTACGCTCGAGGTACTGACCGAGCTTGTCGCCGATGACGGCCGAGACGGCGGTCGCGACTTCGGACGAGACGAGCTTGTCCTTCGCCTGGTTCGAGTACTTCGGATCCTGCACCTTGACCGAGATGACCGCGGTCAGGCCCTCGCGCAGATCCTCGCCGGACAGGCCGCTCTTCGCATCCTTGAGCAGCTTGTTCTCGTTCGCATACGCGTTGATGGTGCGCGTGAGCGCCTGACGGAAGCCCGTGAGGTGCGTGCCGCCATCGCGATTCTTGATCGTGTTCGTGAAGCACGTGGTCAGCTCGGAGTAGCCGTCGTTCCACTGCATCGCGAGATCGACACCGCACTCGACGTCGCCCTCTTTGTAGATCCCCGAGAACGAGACGACCTCCGAGATGGTGGTCTTGTTCGCGTTCATGTCCGCGACGTACGTGGCGATGCCGCCGCTGTACGCGAAGTCATGCGCCTTGTCGGAGCGCTCGTCGCGAATCGAGATCGACAGGCCGCTGTTGAGGTACGCGAGCTCGCGCAGCTTCTGCGACAGCGTGTCGAAGTTGAACTCGAGGACGTTCTTGAAGATCGTCGGATCCGGGTGAAACGTGATCTTGGTGCCGCGCCGATCGGTCACGCCCGTCTGCTTGAGCTCCGTCGTCGGCTTTCCGGCGCCGAACTCCTGATAGTAGACGCCGCCATCGCGACGAATCTCGAGCTTGAGCCAGTCACTGAGCGCGTTGACGGCAGAGACGCCGACGCCGTGGAGGCCACCGGAGACCTTGTAGCCCTTGCCGCCGAACTTTCCACCGGCGTGGAGCTGCGTCATCACGACCTCGGCCGTCGGACGTCCCTCTTGGGGATGGATGCCGACGGGAATGCCGCGACCGTTGTCGTCGATGGTCACCGAGTTGTCGAAGTGAATGATCACCTCGATGCGATCGCAGTGACCGGCGAGATGTTCGTCGACGGAGTTGTCGACCACTTCGTAGACGAGGTGATGCAGACCGGTGCCGTCATCGGTGTCACCGATGTACATGCCGGGACGTTTTCGGACGCCCTCGAGTCCCTTCAGGACACCGATCGAAGCCTCGTCGTAGTTGTCCGAGCTCTGCGTACTCGTTGTCGGATCAGCCATGCAAACCGCGCGTTCGAGTTGGTACCACGCCGACCCCTTCGAAAGAAGGGATCTGGGCGTCTGTTTTGGTCGATCAACCGACGAGATTCACTGAAGAATTTGCCCGCTCTGGATGCGGTAATCCGCTCGATTTTGAGCGAGCAAAACATGGCTTCCGTGCGTCGTCGTGATGAAGCACTGACCGGCGAGCGTCGCGAGGTGATCGAACAAGAATTCGTTGCGCGATGGATCCAGCTCGCTCGAGACATCGTCGAGCAAGAGGATTGGCTGGTCGCCGTGTGCATCTCCGAGAACGCGTAGCTCTGCCGTCTTCCACGCGAGCATGATCGCGCGCAATTGCCCCTGCGACGCGAAGCTTCCCGCCTCGCGCCCATCGAGCTCGAGCACGACGTCGTCGCGATGCGGACCGAGCTGCGTCGATTGCGTCGCGAGATCTTTCACGCGTCCCTCGCGCAGCTTCTCCTCGACGATCTCGGGGGTCATGCCGGCGATCTTCGAGACATATCGCGCACCCGCCGCGAGCCCCGTACGCGTGATGCGCGAGAACGTCTCGACGAGAGCAGGCGCGAGCACTGTCAAGAATCGAGTGCGCGCGTCTACGATCTGCACAGCGAGTCGGGCGAGCTGCGCATCGTAGACAAGCAGCATGTCCTCGAGCTTGGTGCCGCCGAGCACCCCCTGCCCTGCTTGCTTGAGCACCGCATTGCGAGAGCGCAGGACCTTGTCGTAGTCCGTCGCGGTCGCGAGATAGGCGGGCTCGAAGTTGAACACACCGCGATCGAGAAACCGGCGGCGATCGCCCGGCGAGCCCCGCGGCAACCCGAGATCTTCCGGTGTGAACACGACGACGTTGAAGCCGCCGAAATAGCGAGCGAGCGGCCGCGGCGCCTTTCCGTCGAGCCGCACCTTGCGAGACCCCGGAGCAAGATCGACTTCGTACACACGCACGAGGTCGTCCTTGATGACCCGGGCGCCGAGCGTGGCCTCGGACCGACCGAACGCGACGAGGTCTGCGAGCCGCGTCGTACGAAACGACCGCAGCGTAGCAACCACGTAGATCGCCTCTAGGAGGTTTGTCTTGCCCTGCCCGTTATCACCGACGAAGACGTTGAAACGCTCGCGAGGGGCAAGCTGGAGCGTCTGGAGGTTGCGAACGCCGTCGGCGACGAGCGTGAGGATCCGAATCAGATCCTCATCGGCATGACAACGCCGAGATAGTCATCGCCCGTGAGCGGACGAATCAGACCGGGATCGAGCTCGCCACCGAGGGAGAGCGTGATTTGGTCGCTCGACATCTGCGAGAGCAGCTCGACGACGTACTTCGGGTTGAAGCCGATCGCGATGGCCTCGCCGTTGTACTCGGCTTCCATCTCCTCGCGAACTTCACCGAGGTCCGGGTTGTCGCTCGTGATGGTCACGCCTTCCTTCGTGGCGGCGATCTTCACGCCGCGCGTCTCCGACGACATCAGCTGTGCACGACGAAGAGCATCGATGAACCGAGCACGATCGATCGTGATGACCTTCTTGTGCTCCTTGGGAATCACTTGCTCGTACGGTGGGAACTGCGCGTCGATGAGCTTCACCGCGATGGCGATGTCGTCCTGCACGAGGAACAAGTGGGGCGTCTTGATGGCGAGCTTGCACGACGGTCCCGAGTCGAGGACCTTGCGAATCTCGAGAAGGCCCTTCTTCGGGATGATGATTCCCGCCGACAGCTTCGGTCCGTTCGCGATGGTGCGCTCGACCTTGCTCAGACGATGACCATCCGTCGAGACCATGCGGCTCTTGCTGCCATCGCTCTCGAAGTACACGCCGTTGAGGTGAAAGCGTGTCTCGTCGTTGCAGATCGAGAACAGGGTGCGCTCGATCATTTCGCGGAGCACCGCGCTCTCGAGAGTCGAATACTGCGCTTCTCGATGGTCGGGCACCTTCGGGAAGTCGCGGTCGGGCATGCCGACGATGCGATACGAGACCTTGCCGCTCTTGATCTCGGCCCAGTGATTGTCCGTTTTCTTGAGCGTTACTTCATCGCCGGGCGCGTTCGCGATGAGCTCGTACAGATTCTTTGCACCGAGGGTGATGCCACCTTCGCTGGTGTTGGTGCTCTTGAGCTCTGCCGTCAGCGAGACGTTCAGATCGGTTGCTGCGACGAGGAGCTGATTCTTTCCCTGCGTACGAAGCAGAACGTTCGCGAGCATCGGCATCGTGCTCTTGCGATCGGCGATGCCTTGCGCGAGGCGCAGGCCGCGAAGGAACTCGTTCTTTGCGATGCGGATCTCCATGTCACCCTCGGCTCTCTCTGCGCTCTCTTTATCTGATCAGGAATAAAAGATCTTTGAATTAGTAGGATCCAGTAGGTCCTGTGGATCCTGTGGAGAATGCGTCAAACCCCTGACATCCGAACGGGAGCGACCTCGTTCGATCGATGCGAAACGTGGGCGTTCCGCAGTGGATGGCATGCCGCAAACATGTGGACAACCTCGTCGTTCCGGATGGCCAAACGTTCGTCCACAGCCAGAAACACAGGCTTACGCACAGTCGAAACCGTCGTCGGAGCGAGCTGGATCATCGGAGGATCATCGCTTCGACAGCGTGGACTTCGGACCTGAGCGACGCATCGTCTTTGAGCTTCTCGACGATCTTCTGGACGGCCGAGATGACCGTCGTGTGGTGCTTTCCACCGAACGCTCGCGCGAGGTCGGGGTAGCTGTCCTTGGTGTGATGACGCGAGAGGTACATCGCCACCGCGCGCGGCGTGGCAACGCTCTTGTGGCGTCGCTCGCTCTTGATGTCGCTCGGCTTGAGGCCGTAGTAGCTCGCCACTGCCTTGATGACGGCGTCGACGGTGATGACCTCGCGCGGACGCGTGATCGCAGCGCCTAGCGTCTCCTGTGCAAACTCGAGGTCGATGCGGCGCTTGGACAGCGATGCATAGGCGGCGAGCCGGATGAGCGCGCCCTCGAGCTCGCGAACGTTGCTCTTGATAGAGGAGGCGATGTAGAGCGCGACGTCGTCGGGGAGCTGCAGTGCTTCGACCGCAGCCTTCTTGCGCAGAATCGCGATGCGCACCTCGAGCTCGGGCGGCTCGATGTCGGCGAGCAATCCCCACGCGAAGCGTGTGCGCAGGCGATCGGCGATGTCGCTGATCTCGTGTGGCTTGCGGTCGGCGGTGAGAACGATCTGCTTGTGGTTCTCGTGGAGGGCGTTGAACGTGTGGAAGAACTCGTCCTGCGTGCTCTCTTTGCCGGCGAGGAACTGGACGTCGTCGATGAGAAGAACGTCGATGCCCTCGCGGTAGTTGCGGCGAAACTCGTGCATCCGTCCCGTGCGGATCGCCTGCACGTACTCGTTCATGAACCGCTCGCTCGACAGATAGACGATGCGTGCTCCGGGACGGTTCGCGAGCTGCTGATGACCGATCGAGTGCAAGAGGTGCGTCTTGCCGAGACCCACGCCACCACAGATGAAGACGGGATTGTATTTCGGTGGGTAGCTCGATGCTGCAGCCTGAGATGCGGCAAACGCGAGCTGGTTCGACGGACCGGCGACGAACGTCTCGAAGTTGTAGCGAGGGTTGAGCGTCGCTGCTTCGGGAGGCGCGATGATGTCTTCGGGCGCCGTGTGCCGAGTCGGGCCGGACCCGGTCGAGACAACTGCTTCGATGACCGGAGCGACCGTGGTCAACGGTGGCGTGGTGGGCTCGGGAGACGGCTCGGCTTCGACGGCCGCTCGCTCTTCGGAGTCGGGCTCGAACTCGACCCGTAGCTCGTCCTGACCGAGCTCGCGCAGGTCCTTCAGCAAACTCTGAAGAAAGTTCGATTCGAACCACAGCCGGACATAGCTGTTCGGGGCACGAAGGCGAAGGATGCCGCCATCGAACGAGCGAACCTCGATCGGGCGGAGCCACATATCGTAATTTTGTGAAGAGACGCGTGAACGCAGTCTCCCGACAGCCTCGTCCCAGAGCAGTTGAACGGTCATGCTCGGATCCTCGCGGCTTTGTCTTGCAACTTCATGCAGTTATGCGTCCAAGCTCACAGGCAAAAGACAACCAATCCAGAAGTTATCCACAAGGACTTCTGGTTCTCTCCCGCGGCCAACCCGTATGGCTTATCCACAGGCGAGGAAACCCGGCGTTGGTATCAGTTTCGAAAGTCAGCCCGCAAGTCAAAAACGTCTCCAAGTGAACTCCGGATCGCGGCGAATCTGTTGCCGTTCCGAGGTTCGAAGCCGGTATCCAGATCGCGACGATTCGTCACGTGTCCGGACGCAATGAAGCATCAAGAGACGCGCGCGAAGACGGCGCCTTGACTTCGCGACCTCGCTTGAGTATCGATCCCCCTCCGCAACGAGCCCGGTGGCTTGGATGCGATCAGCACCCGGATCCGGAGAGTTACCGTGAGCAAGCGTACCTACCAGCCCCACAACAAGAGCCGCAAGCGTACCCATGGCTTCCGCGCTCGCAAGAAGACCCGCGGTGGTCGTGAAGTGTTGCGTCGTCGTCGCGCGAAGGGCCGCAAGCGCATCTCGGTGACGGCTGCGAAGAAGTAGCCGTGGCAGCACGTCGCACTCCGTCGGGGTTCTCGAAGGAAATGCGACTGCGACAACGCGCGGACTTCGTGGCCGTTCAATCGAACGGACTCAAGCTCCACGGTCGGCACGTGCTCGCGATTGCTCGGAAACGTCTCGCGCCTGACCTCGTTGGCAGGCTCGGACTCACCGTGACCAAGAAAGTAGGGAACGCGCCCGTTCGAAATCGGATCAAGCGCATGTTGCGCGAGTGGTTGCGACTGCACGGTTGGGTGCCTACAGGCTGGGACATAGTCCTGGTTGCCAAGGACTCCGCGGCGCGGCAGCTTCACCCCGACGATTTCGCAGCTGATCTGACCAAGATTTTGCGGCAGCTTCCGAACGCCTCCTCGGCCACTACATGATCCGCGCCCTTCACCGTTTTCTCGTCTGGCTCGTGTTGATGCCGGTGATGTTCTATCGCCGTGTCCTCTCGCCGATGAAGAGCGCGCCGAGCTGCATCTACCTTCCGACATGTTCGGAGTACGCGATCGACGCCGTGAAGACGCGCGGCATCGTCGTCGGTGGTGTGCTCGCCACGCTGCGCATTCTTCGTTGCAACCCGCTGTTCCACGGCGGCTACGACCCCGTTCACCGCCACGACACGCGCTGTTCTCATCGCGCGCAGGAGCAGCACTAGATGCAGGATCAAGGAAAGCGGCTGCTTCTCGCGGTCGCGCTCGCGTTGGGCGTGATGCTGGTGTGGAACTTCATTTTCCCACCGAAGCAGGAGCCCAAGCCGCCGACGGCAGCGGAGACCGGCTCTGGCTCGAGCGGCTCTGCCGCGACACCCACGCCGACACCGTCAGGACCTGTGGCTCCAGCGGAGATCGAAGCGCCGCGTGGAGCCGAGGTTCGCGAGACGATGAAGTTCCCGAACTTCGTCGCGACGTTCTCGAGCTACGGCGGAAACCTCGTTTCGTTCCAGCTCACCGACCATCGCTACGATCGCGATCAGACCAAGGGCGAGCTGCTCGCGCAAGAAGCCGACACCGGCGCGTTCGGCGTCAACTTCGCGCGCTCGACGTACGTGCTGCCGAAGAAGTCCGAGTGGAAGGGCGAGAAAGTCTCGGACACGTCGATTCGCTACACGATCGACACGCCGAACCTGACCGTCGAGAAGCTGTTCACGGTCGATCCCGCGAACTACCTCGTGCGGATGACGGTCTCGACGAAGGTGAAGGCACCCGCCGGAACCGACGCGATCCAAAACCTCGCGGTCAGCGTGTTCGCGTTCCAGGATCCCACGAAGATCATCAAGGGCACGAGCCAAGAGGGCCCGCGCGCGTGGTTCTCGTCGACGCTGCGCGGCGGCGAGATCTATCACACGCCCGTCACGTCGGTGCTGAAGGCTCCGCGCGAGGAGCTCGGCATCACGTGGACCGGGTTCGAGCATCCGTACTTGCTCACGGCGTTCGCTCCGAAGGTCGACGCGCTCTCGCCCGTGATGAAGCGGACGTACGGCGGCGAGACCAAGGGCGTGATGCGCACCGACCTCTTGTTCGGCGAGCAGAACATCAAGGACGACAAGATCGTCACGCACGAGATCGTCGGCTACCTCGGACCGAAGAACTACACGAACCTCGGCAAGGCGGATGACGCGTCCGGTTTCTCGACGAACTTCAAGTCGACGATCAACCTCGGTTGGTTCGCGTTTATCGGCAAGCCGCTGCTGTGGCTGCTCCTGAAGTTCTACTCGTTCCTCCAGAACTGGGGCCTCGCGATCATCCTGCTGACCTTCCTCGTCAAGGGCGCGACGCTCTACTGGACGACGAAGTCGATGCGCTCGATGAAGGCGATGGCCGCCCTCGCGCCGCAGATGAAGGCGCTGCAAGAGAAGTACAAGGACGACAAGCAGCGCCTCCAAGCCGAGACGATGGCGCTGTACAAGACGCACAACGTCAACCCGATCGCGGGCTGCTTGCCGATCCTGCTGCAGATGCCGATCTGGCTCGCGCTCTATCGCATGCTGTCGACGGCCGGCGAGCTGTACCAGCAGCCGTTCATCCCGGGCTGGATCGACGACCTCACGGCGACCGACCCGTATCACATCCTCCCGGCGATCCTCGTCGTCACGATGTTCCTCCAGGCGCGGCTCACGCCCGCCACCGGTGACTCGCGCCAGCAGAAGTTCATCCAGTACGGAATGCCGCTGATGTTCGGCGTGATGTCGTTCTTCTTCCCGGCAGGTCTCACGCTCTACATCTTCACGAACACGTGCCTCAGCGCGCTCCACTCGATCTACATGAACAAGTGGGATCGCAAGAGCCTCGAGATCGTCGAGAAAATGAAGAAGGCGAGCGAAGAAGCCGCCGCGAAGGAAGCTGCTGCCAAGGGTGGCAAGGCAGTGAAGAAGGTCATCGACGTGAAAGCGGACGAGACCGACGAAGAATCGGACGATGCGGAGAGCCCGGCAGTGGGCAAGGCCTCGGCAGCGTCGAATCCCGCGCGTCCTCGTAAGAAGAAGAAGCGGCGGAAGTAGGAGACACCTGTGGCTGAAACTGCGACTGCTGAACGTGAAGATCTCGCCGAGAAGGCGAGCGAATTCCTGCTGGGCGTGCTCGAGCGAATGGGCATCTCGGCGGACATCGACATCAAAGATGACAAGGACCGGACAACGCTCGAGATCCAGACCAAGGATACCGAGCTCGTCATCGGTCGCCGTGGCGTGGTGATGGATGCACTCCAGCACCTCGTGAACAAGGTCGTCTATCGCGACAAGCGTGACGAGAAGACCAAGCCGCTCGTCGTAGACGCCGGTGGCTTCCGCGACAAGCAGGTCGAGCGCCTTCGCGCGCTCGGTCAGCGCATGGCGGAGAAGGCGCTGCAGACGAAGCAGATCGTCGAGCTCCAGCCGATGACGGCGCACGATCGCCGCATCGTGCACATGGCGATCTCCGAGATCGCGGGTCTCTCCACGCGCAGCGAAGGCGAAGGCGAAGACCGTCACATCCTGATCGTTCCGAACCCGGAGTGATCTCGTGGACGCCGTCGCGTCTAGTAGAGACGGCGACACGATCGCTGCGATCGCGACGGCATCGGGCATCGGTGGCGTCGGCATCGTGCGGCTCTCGGGCCCGCACGCGATCGATCTCGCCGCGCAGACGCTCGGCATCGCGCCGGATGCGCTGACCCGCGAGGTCCGCGTTGGTTGGGCGCGCTCGCCAGCCGGCGAACGCTTGGATCAAGTGCTCGCGTTCGCGATGCGGGCACCCGCGTCGTTCACGGGCGAGGACGTGGCCGAGCTGCACGGTCACGGCGGTCCGCACAACTTGAACGCCCTGCTCACCTCCGTCGTTGAGCGCGGTGCTCGCATCGCGGAGCCGGGCGAGTTCACGCGTCGCGCGGTGGCGAACGGCAAGCTCGATCTCGTTCGCGCCGAGGCGCTGCTCGACGTGATCCACGCCGGCAGCGAACGTGCGCTGCGCTTGGCTCGCGCGAACCTCGGCGGTGCCCTCGGCGAGCAGGCGCAGATTCACGAGCGCCGTGCCCTCGCCCTCCTCGCCGAGCTCGAAGGTCGCATCGACTTTCCCGAAGAGGACATGGCACCCGCGGACGTCGCGTGGATCGCGTCGGAGATCGCCGCGCTGCGCTCCGCCTGCGCCGTCCTCGCCGATGGCTTTCGCTACGGCCGCGCGGTCAGCGCCGGAATCACCGTCGCGCTCGTGGGTCCGGTCAACGTGGGCAAGTCATCGCTGCTCAACGCGCTCGTCGGAACCGAGCGCGCCCTCGTGGCGGCCGAGCCCGGCACCACGCGAGATTGGCTCGAGGTGTCCGACGTGTGGAACGGCGTCGCGGTCACCCTCGTCGATACCGCTGGAACTCGCGCGGCGTCCGATGCGCCGAGCGGCGCGGTCGAGCAACGCGGGATCGAGCTCGGCGCTCGCCGCGTGGAATCGGCAGACGTCGTTGTCGTGGTCAACGATGGCGTGGGCCCGTGGGACGATGGTGCTCGCTACGCCGAGCGTGCGGTCGTCGTGCGAAGCAAGGCAGATCTCGCACTCGCGGAACGAACCTCGATGCCAGCGGTGCGCTCACCGAACGCGCCGATCTATACATCGGCGAAATCGAGTGAAGGGCTCGACGAGCTTCGCGCGCGCGTGCTCGCAGTCGCCGGTGTCGCCGATCGCGAAGGCGGCGAACAGGCGTTCGTCACGACAGCGCGGCAGCACGCGGTCGCCGCATCCGCCCGCGATGCGTTCGCCGCGGCGGCCGATGCCTGGGCGGCGCAGCGTCCGCCCGAGGTCGTCGCGGTCGAGCTGCGCACCGGAGCGCAGGCACTCGCGCAGCTGCGCGGCATCGAAGTCGGCGAGCGAGTGCTCGATGAAGTGTTCGCGCGGTTCTGCATCGGCAAGTAGTCGCGACCTTCGAGGGGCTGTCATGCGTTCGCGCCCTGCCCTCTCGCCTCGGAGTGGCCATCGAGCTCACACCTCGGAGCGGCCATCGAGCTCCAAGGAAGGCCGCGCGCTCGGGTCGAACGTTCACACCGCATGCGTTGGCTCTTCGTGTTCGTGGTGACGATGGGATGGTCGAGTGCACATGCGAAGCCGTCGTCGCCGCCGCCGGTTCCGGGGTGCGAGGATGGCGTTCGCGGTGGAGCGCTCGCGACCGACATCGCGGCCGAGCTGGGGGTTTCGTATGCGATCGGCGGAACCACGCTGCGCGTCTGCGTGTATCGCGCGCTGTATCCGTACACGTCGCGCCGAGGTCACCGGCTGTACGCCTGCTACTCGGCGGTGATGGGTTCGTCTTCGAACGTGACGCGAGTCTGCGGTGAGGAGCGGTCGTTCTTCGAGTACCGCGGCTACCGCATCGAGGTGTGGATGCGCACGCCACGGTATACCGAGGAGAGCGACGTCTGGCTGCGCGTCGAGAAGATGCCGACCAAGACCGCGGCCGCATGTTCTGAGATCGAAGCTGCGTGCACGCGTTCGCGGTCGGCATCGTTCGCACCGCCGGTAAGCCACCGCGATTCGATCGGGATCCATCACGGTCGGGAGCATCGCCTCACCAGAAGATGTGTCCCAAAGGCCCGAAGGTCCCAACGGACAGCGCCCCGGTGACTTCCGCGCAGCAGATGAGCGCGAAGCCGCGTGCGTGACGGCCACGGGGTCGACCAGCCCACGAGAGCAACCGTCAGGACGAGTCGCTCCCGAGGCTGAAGGCGTGGCATGCGCGAGCGACGCGCGTATAGTCCGCGCCGATGTCCCTCGACGATGACGCGCGCGCGGAGCTAGCCGCGCTCGAAGCCGCGCATCGAATCCGCGTGCCGCGGGTGGTCGAGAGCCGGCAGGGCCCGACGTTCCTCCTCGATGGCGTCGAGGTCATCAACTTGTCGTCGAACGACTATCTGTCGCTGGCGGGAGATCCGCGGCTCGCACGCGCGGGGATCGCAGCGATGGCCGATGGCGGAGTCGGGGCGGGCGCCTCGCGTTTGATCGCGGGGACTCATCGCGCGCACGTGGCGCTCGAGCGAGCGGTCGGCGACTGGCTGCAATGCGATGGCGTGCGGCTGTTCAACTCGGGGTACGCGGCGAATACCGGCGTGCTCGGGACGTTGCTGCACGCGGGCGACACGGTGTTCTCCGACGAGCTCAACCACGCGAGCATCATCGATGGCTGCCGGTTATCGCGCGCGAACGTCGTGGTGTATCCGCACCTCGATGTCACCGCGCTCGACGAAGCACTCGCGAAGAGCACGGCATCGCGAAAGATCGTCGTGACGGAGTCGCTGTTCTCGATGGACGGTGACGTCGCCGATCTGGCGGCGATCTCGTCGGTGTGCAAGCGCCACGAGGCATCTCTCGTCGTCGACGAAGCGCATGCGATCGGTGCGTGGGGACCGGAGGGCAGGGGCGTCGCGGCCGACGCGGCGGTGACGCCGGATGTCGTGATCGGCACGTTCGGGAAGGCGCTCGGGACGTTCGGTGCCTTCGCTGCGAGCTCGCGAGCGATCGCGGATCTGCTGTGGAATCGTGCGCGCAGCTTCGTGTTCTCGACCGCGCTGCCGCCGGCGATTCCAGCGGCGACCCTCGCGTCGATCGAGATCATTCGTGGTGCGGAAGGGCACGATCGTCGTCGACGTCTTGCCGCGAATGGACGCACGTTTCGCGAGCTCGTGCCGCGAGCAGGCGGTGCACGCGAGAGCGCCATCGCGCCGATCCGGATCGCGCGCAACGACAACGGCAATCGATCGCGCGTCGGCGATCGCGATCCTACCGACGTACAGGTGATGGATCTCGCCGCGCGACTTCTCGCGAACGGCGTGTTCGCGCAGGGCATTCGACCGCCGACCGTTCCCGAAGGCACCGCGCGTGTGCGTGCGAGCCTCGCCTCGGGTCATACCCTCGAGCAGCTCCAACTCGTCGCTCGGTTGCTGCAATAACGCGACGCGTCATGTCGGATATTGCTGAGTTAGATTCAAAGGTTACGTGGCATCCCTTCACGCAGATGGCGGAGTGGTCACCGCTCGTGATCGCGCGTGGCGAGGGTAGTTGGTTGTTCGATGTTGAAGGTCGGCGCTATCTCGACGGGGTCAGCTCGCTGTGGTGCAACGTGCACGGGCATCGACATCCTCGGCTCGATGCAGCGCTCAAGGCGCAGGTCGATCAGCTCGCACACTCGACATTTCTCGGCCTGAGCCACGAGCCTGGCGTTCGATTGGCCGCCGCGCTGATCGAGATCGCACCGAAGGGACTGACGCGAGTCTTCTTTTCGGACTCGGGATCGACCGCCGTCGAGATTGCGCTCAAGCAGTCGTTCCAATACTGGCAGCTCGTCGATCGCTCGCACATTCACGAGCGGTACGTCACGGCCGACGGTGAGGAACGATCGCGTTGGCCACGTTCGACGAAGTCGAAGCAGAAGTTCCTTCGACTCGGCGACGCCTATCATGGCGACACGCTCGGTGCGGTGGGTGTTGGAGGCATCGAGCTCTTCCATCGAATCTTCGGACCGCTCCTCGTCCAATCGATCGCGATTCCGTCGCCGGCCACCGTCGGCCTCGATGCATCGATCGCTGTACTCGAACGAGAGCTCGAGACACGTGCATACGAGATCGCTGCGTTCGTCGTGGAACCGTTGATCCAGGGTGCAGCGGGAATGCTCGTGCATCCACCAGGCTTCCTCGCAAAGGCGGCCGAGCTTTGTGCGCGGTTCCACGTGCACTTGATCGTCGACGAGGTCGCGACCGGATTCGGTCGAACCGGGACCATGTTCGCGTGCGAACAAGAAGGTGTCTCGCCGGACTTCTTGTGCCTCGCGAAGGGGATCGCTGGTGGTTATCTCCCGCTCGCCGCCACGCTCGCGACCGAGACGATCTTCAGTGCGTTCCTCGGAAGACGAGCGGACATGAAGCACTTCTTCCACGGGCACACGTTCACCGCGAACCCACTTGCCTGCGCGGTCGGGCTCGAATCGATCGCCTTGCTTCGCGAGACCACGCTGCCCAACGCGCAGGCACGAATTCCATCGATGACGGCCGCGCTCGGTCGGCTCTCGTCGCTTTCAGGCGTTGCTTCGGTTCGTCAGCGCGGACTCATGGGCGGCATCGAGCTCGCGCCGATCGAGGGTCGCTTCCTCGGTGTCGAAGTTTGTGATCGGATTCGAGCGCACGGCGTGATCTTGCGGAACCTCGGGGACGTCATCGTGTGGATGCCGCCGTTGTCGATTTCGGAGGAGGAGCTCGCGTTCCTCGAACAGGCCACGAGCTCCGCAATTCGCGAGACACTTGGAACGTCAGGTCACGCGACGGTCGAAGCGACGACTCACGAGCCTGTCCTGCCATGACCGCTCGGTACTTCGTGACGGGGACGGGAACGGGCGTTGGAAAGACGTTCGTGACGTGTTCGCTCGCGACACTTGCTCGAGATCGGGGTCTCGATGTCGTGGCCCACAAGCCAATCGAGACCGGCTGTCCGACGATCGATGGAACGCGACAGGGAGAAGACCAACGTCTGTTGCACGATGCCTCGAGCCACTGGCTGAGGTCGGTGAACGATCAGGACGTCCGGTTTGGCAGCTATCAGTTTGCTGCTCCACTCGCGCCGTCGGTTGCCGCAGCGCTCGAAGGAACCAGCGTCGATCTTCAGCGAATTGCTCGGACGTTGGAACTGGCGTCCAAGAAGCCCAACGGAGCTTCCATCGATGTGTTCCTCGTGGAAGGAGCAGGTGGTTGGCGAGTGCCAGTGACCGAGACGCACGACATGGGAGACCTCGCTCGACTGGTTGGTGGTGAGGTGATCGTGGTTGGACTCGCAGGTCTGGGAACGATCAACCATTCGTTGCTGACGCTCGAAGCAGTGGAGCGAGATGGGTTCGCCGTTGCTGCGTTGGTTCTATCGAACCGCCCGGACGATGACGCTGTGATGGTGTCGAGGAACGTTCGAGAGATCGAGCGTCGATGGACGGGTCAAGTCCTACTACTCAACGATCTCGAGCAGTTGCTTCCGTTGCACGTGGAACACCCGCAGCTTCTCGAAACTCGGTGAACAGCTTCTGAAGTAGCGCCGGCGGATGGTGGGCATTGAGGCCGCTGGGATTGGGCAGAACCCAGACTCTCGTGGAGCCAATCAGTTCGAGCTGAAGGCCGAGAGCAGCCTTCGGTAGAAGGAAGGCACTGCGATAGGCCGTGATCCCGAGGACCGCCAGGAACCTTGGTTGATACTCGCGGATCTTCCTTCGAAGCGAATGAGCTCCTCGAACGAGCTCGTCGCTCGAGAGTTGGTCGGCCGTTGCCGTCGTTCGTGGTGCGATGTTCGTCGCACCGAAGTTCAAGGAGAGGAGCTCGTGGTCATTGAAGCCCGTGAACAGGTGAGGAGTGAACCCAGCGGCAAACAACGTCGGCCAGAAGCGATTTCCTGGTCGCCCGAAGTGGTGTCCAATCGCGGCGGAGTACAGCCCTGGATTGATCCCGCAGAACACGACGTCGAGCCCTGATTGGAGCAGGTCGGGAAGGCGCTTCGAGCTCGCAGCTTCGAGTTGAGCTCGGGTGGGCTTCCAGGGTTCGTCAGCTCGTTGGGGGAGCGACCGCTGTTTCACGTGGAACTCCGGCAGCGACCTGGAGCTCAGCAAACAGCTTTGCAAGCCCTTTGTCTTGATGGTGAGCGTTGAGCCCGCTCGGATTGGGTAGAAGCCACACCTGTGTCGAACCGATGAGCTCGGGTTGCAGGCCGCCCGGAGCCTTCGGTTGCTTGAATCCGGTCCGGTACGCAACGAAGCCGAGGAACGCGAGGTACCGAGGCTGGTACTGAAGCACGAGCTTTCGCAGCCGCTTCGCACCGGACCGAAGCTCGTCAGGAGACAGGTCGTCGGCCATGGCGGATGCCCGAGGAACGAGGTTGGTGATTCCGTAGCCGAGCGCGAGGAGCTGGTCTTCCTCGAACGCGGAGTAGAGTCGTGGCGTCAGTCCAGCATCGCGAAGGGTGATCCAGAATCGAGATCCAGGACCTGCGAAGTGGCGGCCGACCGCAGCCGAGTAGAGACCCGGGTTGATCCCGCAGAACAGGATGTCGAGGTTTGGTGCGATCAGATCCGGGACTCGCTTTCGCACCGCCTTCGCGAGTTGCTCTTTCGTCGGAGTCCACGCACCGGTGATCGGATCGGGCGGCTTCGATTTGGTCGGCGACTTCGCGGCTGGCTTCTTCGTCGACGATTTCGCTCTCTCGCTCATGACTCTCGTCGCGCGATCACGATCGCGCGCGTCTTGTCGGCGAGCTCGTACGCATGACGCTCGACGGGCACCGGAAGATCGGTTCGCTCGACTGCTTCGAAGCCGACGACGAAGCCACCAGGTCGAACGTACGTGAGCCCGAGCGACAGCCACTCGCCTAGATCGAATGTCGCCCGCGAGCAGGCAGCATCGTAGTCGCGCCGCTCGTGATCCTCGATGCGGACCGCAAACGCTTCGAGGTTGATCAAGCCGAGCTCGCGAGCAGCGGTGCGAAGGAACGCGTGCTTCTTGTGAACGGGCTCGAGAGCGGTGAACGAGACGTCGGGCAGCGAGATCGCAGCGACCACGACGGGAAGACCACCGCCCGAGCCGACATCGAGCACCGTCGACGCCGTGGCGAGGTGAGGGACCACGTTGAGGCAGTCGAGTATGTGCTGCTCGAGATCGTCGCGCGTTCGTGCAGCGGATAAGTTTATGCTTTGATTCCACTTTTCGAACAGCGCCATGAACGAACGAAGCTTGGGATCGTCTATAACGCGACGCGTCATATTGCCTCGAACAGTAGTTGGCTCGCTCGTGGAACGACCACGACCGGCCCTTCGGTTTCGCGGAGAACCTCGTCGACGGATCCAGCGTACTCGACGAGCGTCGACTCGACCGTGGCTCGATCGAGCCCGCTGATCAAGCGCACGCGCGCACCTGCGGGAAGTCGCGGCAACACACCGATGCGTAGAATCGCTTCGTTCACGACGTCGAGCGGACCGACGCCATCGCAGCACTCGGCGACGATCGCGATGGTTCCGTTCTCGGTGACGAGCGCAGCCACCGCCGCCGCGATCTTCGCCGCTTGGTACAGCGAGGCGGTCACGGGCAGAGCATCCGAGGCAATCACGAGCGGTGCTCGAGGCGATCGCGCCGAGAACCATGCGCGTGCGAGCGACGCCCCCGCGCGAAATGCGTCGACAGGATCGCCGGCGACTGCCGCGTGGATTCGGTTGTCCGGAGCGCACACTCCATTGACGAGGAACGTCGGAGTCGGCACCGCGCGAAACGCGTCCTCGAGGTCTTCGCGGCACGGGTTTCCGTCGACGATTCCCGCGCGAGCACCGGGCTCGGTCTTGAGCGCGTGGTTCTGTCGAATGGCACGCGCCTCACCCAGACCCGGAAAGATCGCTTTCACCCCCGCGCCAAACCCCGCGAAGTAGTGAGGCCGGATGCAGCCGGTCGCGATGACGAGATCTGCGTCGACGACACAGCGGTGCAGGCGAACCGGCGTTCCTCGCGGAGTGACCCCGACGTCGACGAGATCCGCGCCTGCGTGACCATCGTGGTTCACGACGGTGGCACGCGCGAGGACGTCCGGGGGAAGGCCGAGCCCATCGAGGTTGCAGGGGCCGTGAGTGCCGGTCGCGACCGCGAGGGTCCAGCGGACGTCGGGAAGCCGCCCCTGAATGGCCGCGACCAGCTGCGCCCGTGGCTCGGCGCGAGACGGATCGCTGACGATCAGGGTGACCCGAGCACCTGCGGAGGCCATCGCTTCGAGGGCTGGACGTCCGATCGGAGCGTCGAGAGCCGCGTCGAGGAGCAACCCCAGTGGCTGCGGCGATGGCAGGGGCGTGGGGAGGACGAGCGTGTGCGGCCGGCCCTCGAGATCGAGCCGATAAGGGGTACGTCCGTAAGGGAGCTCGACCATCGACGGTCCGGTTCCTGGCGGCAGTCTAATTCCTTGGTTACGATTTAGCGCCCGGTACGGCCGGACTTCGCTTACTCGTGTCCAAACAAAGCTTGCTCCTGGTCGACGGGGACACTCGCAGCCTCCGAGTGCTGGAGGTCTCTCTGCGCAAGGCGGGGTTCACCGTCACGCCCGCGGTGTCCGTTCAGGACGCGCTCGACAAGCTCGAGCTGCACGCACCGGATCTGATCATCTCGGAGACAACGTTCCCCGATGGTGATGGCTTCGAGCTTCGTCGGCGCGTGCGCGCGACCCAGGATTGGGCCGACATTCCGTTCATCTTCCTCACCGCGGAAGCCGCGATCGAAAACAAGATCCGCGGGCTCGAGCTCGGCGTCGACGATTACCTGACGAAGCCGATCTACATCAAAGAGATCGTCACGCGGATCAACATCCTGCTGCAGAAGCGGCAGCGGATCCGGTTCGAGGAGCGCAAGGACGGACGGACGCGCTTCGCGGGACGCGTGACCGACATGCCGGTCGTCGACGTGATCCAGACGATCGAGATCAGCCGCAAGTCCGGCGTGATCCAGTTCGTCGGGGAGCGCGGACGACAAGCAGCGATCTACTTCCGCGATGGTCGCGTGATCGATGCCGAGGCTGGGACGCTGCAAGGCGAGGACGCGGTCTACCGTTTGCTCACGTGGAGCGAGGGCGAGTTCGAAGTGGTGTTTCGAACGGTGCGCCGTCGCGAGGTGATCCAGACGAGCTCGCAGGGCCTGCTGATGGAAGGCATGCGGCGGCTCGACGAGTGGTCGCGCTTGCTCGAGCAGCTGCCGCCGCTGACCCACCGCTTCGAGATCGATACCGCCGAGCTCGCGGGTCGGCTCGGTGATGTTCCCGACGACAACAATCGGATCCTGCGATTGATCGACGGCAAGCGCACGCTGCTCGAGGTCATCGACAACTCCGACTTCGGTGACCTCGAGTGCTTGCAGGCGATCTCTCGCCTGTTCTTCGAAGAGCTGCTGATCGATCTCGATCACGGGAAGAAGGCGCGACGCACGACGGGGCAGCCTATGCCGCTCGTCGAGGTGGTGGATCCGCCGACGCCGATCGAGGAAGTCGCTTCGGGTCCGCACGCGCAGGCATTGGCGACGGGACGCGACTCGGGTGGTCACGCCGCGATCCGCGAAGAGCTCGGAGTTCGCGATTCGCAAGTGATCTCGGAGGAAGCGATCGAGCAAGCGAGTGCCGAGGCCGAGATCGCAGATGCGCAGGTCGCAGCGGCCGAACCGATTCCCGCCGAACCGCACGTCGAACAAGAAGAGAACGCGCCGATCCAGGACTCCGCGCTGCTCGGTCGCTACCGGCCGTCGAGCCTGCGGCTGATCGACGACGCGATCGCGGCGGCGCAGGCGATCGATCCATCACTGTTTGCCGACGGCGCGGTCGCTTCGCAGCCGAAGGAGACCGAGAGAGACTTCGACGTGGCCGCACCCCTCGCGGATCCGTCGGACTTCGCGCGCGAAGAAGCCACGGCGTCCGGCGTGCCCGCGCTCGAGACGACCGAGACCAGCATTCCCGTCGAGATCCCCGCGGACTCGGAGCGCGATGGAGTGCCGGCGCTGCAAAACGGCGAGCCGAACGGCGACGCATCGCGCGGGCGGACCCGGCGCGTGTCGGCCGTCCCGCCACCGGAGCCCGCGCCGAGCCCGCCGATCAAGCGCAACGACGACTCGGGGCTGCGAATGATCGGCTCGCTCGGTCGCGATCGCGCCGAGGCGTCCGGTGAGCTCGTCCCGTTGCGAGAGCGTGTTTCGGGACAGCAACCCGCGGTCACCGAGACCGCACGCGAGCTCGTGACGATTCTCCCTCGGCGGATCACGCGCGAGATGGCGATCGTGCAACCGCCGGCGGATGCACCCGCGGCGACGCCAGCGGCACCCGAGCCCGCGAGTCCGCCGGTTCCATCCATTCCACGCGTCGCGACACCACGCACCATCCCCGCCGGCACGGGCGTGTCTCGACAGAGCTCCGGACCGGGCGGTGGTGCGCTCGCGTTGATCGTTCTCGCGGCGATGCTCGCGGTGCTCGCGGTCGTGCTGTGGATCCGCAAGCCCGGGAAGAACGTCGCGGCCGGAACCGACGCCGGTGTCGTCCTCGACGCGGCACAGATGGCGGAGGTCGATGCCGCGGAGATCGAGCCCGATGCCGCGGTCGTGGCGATGGCGCCCGATGCTCGCGTCGCGGCGCGCCCCGATGCGGCGATGCCGGTCGATGCGGCGGTGCCCGATGCAGCGGTCGCGATGACCGCCGATGCGAGCGTTCCCGTCGTGGGCCCCGATGCCGGTGCACCGGATCCGCTCGCGCAAGCCAAGCTGCTCTATCAGCAGGCGCACGAAGCGAATCAAGAAGGCGACTTCCAGAAGGCCCTCGAGCTCGCGGATGCCTCGCTCAAGCTTCGTCGCACGGCGCGCGCGAACATCGTGCGAGCGCAAGCGCTCCAGCGCCTCGGTCGCCTCGAAGATGCGATCGCGGCGATGGAGTCCGCGATCCGCCTCGCACCGACGTACCCGAGCAACTACGAAGTGCTCGGCTCGATCCTGTGGGCCGCGCAGCGCTACGACGAAGCGGCGAAGTACTACGTGCACTATCTCGAGAACTGGCCGAACGGCGAGAAGGCCGCAATGATCCAGAAGCGACTCGACGAGACTCGCTAGTGCGGGTACACGAGGGCTGACATGCGCGTCCTCGGGATCGAGAGCTCGTGCGACGAGACCGCGGCGGCGATCGTCGACGACGGCGCACGCGTGATCGCCGAGGTCGTCGCGTCGCAGAACGAAGTCCACGCGAAGTACGGCGGTGTCGTGCCCGAGCTCGCATCGCGCGCGCACATCTTGAACGTGGTGCCGGTGGTGCAAGCCGCGTTCGATCGCGCGGGGATCTCGTTGGCCGATGTCGACGGCATCGCGGTCACGAACGCGCCCGGCCTCAGCGGCGCGTTGCTGGTGGGACTGCAGACGGCGAAGGCGCTCGCGTGGGTCACCGGCAAGCCGCTCGTCGGCGTGCATCACCTCGTCGGACACCTATCCGCGATCCACCTCGAGCCGAATCCACCACCGATGCCGCACCTCGCGCTGATCGTCAGCGGTGGTCACACGTCCTTGGTGCGCGTGAACGGCTACGCCGACGTGCTCGAGCTCGGCGCGACTCGCGACGATGCGGCGGGCGAAGCATTCGACAAGGGTGCCAAGCTGCTCGGCCTCGGATACCCGGGCGGGATCATGATCGATCGCCTCGCGACAACGGGAAGCCCCAAGGCCGTCCCGTTTCCCAAGGCGATGACATCGAAGGACACCGGCGCGGAGTTCTCGTTCAGTGGCCTCAAGACGTCGCTGCTCCATCACGTGCGTGCGCACGGAGTGCCCGAGGGTCAAGCGCTGAACGATCTCTGTGCGAGCTACCAGGCGGCGATCGTCGAGGTGCTCGTGCGCAAGACACGACGAGTCGCGCGCCGCGAGGGACTCGTGCACGTGCAGATCTGCGGCGGTGTGGCGGCGAACTCGGGGCTGCGCGCGGGCATGCAGGCCGCGGCGGTCGAGGACCAGTTCACGCTCTACATTCCACCGCCGGCGCGCTGCACCGACAACGCCGCGATGATCGCGGCCGCGGGCTACCACCAACTCGTGCGCGGCGAGAGGGCAGGGCTCGATCTCGACGCGGTGCCGAGCAAGCCGTTGCCGCGCGCCGAGCAGCGCATGTGATGAGCAGCGGCAACGGACATAGCAACGGGAGCAACGGTGCGAACGGCAACGGGCGCGGCAAGCTCAGCGATCCGTTGCGCGCGGCGGAGCCGTTTCCCACGGCGCACATGCTGCTCGACAAGTACGGCCTGCGCGCGAAGAAGCAGTTCGGGCAGAACTTCCTGATCAGCGAGAAGGCGTTTCGCGCCATCGTCGACGCGACGGTCAAGTCCGACGAGGATTGGGTCGTCGAGATCGGTGCAGGGCTCGGCACGCTGACGATGCGCCTCGCCGAACGGCTCACCGCCGGAAAGCTCATCGCGCTCGAGGCGGATCCGGACATGGTGACCGTGCTGCGCGCGGAGCTCGCCGGCGTCGACAATGTCGAGATCGAGCATGTCGATGCGATGCGCTACGACCTGCGCATGGCCGCGAAGTGGCGCGGCGAGCCGATCGCGGTGTGCGGGAACCTGCCGTACCACATCGCGTCGCAGCTGCTGTTCAAGATCATCGACGCTCGCGAGTCGGTCACGCACGCGGTGGTGATGATCCAGAAGGAGATGGCGGACCGCATCGTCGCGCCGCCGGGTGGCAAGGAGTACGGCGCGATCGGTGTGATGCTGCGAACGTACGCGGACGTCACCACCGTCGCGAAGGTCGGCGCGGGAGCGTTCGTGCCGGCGCCGAAGATCGACTCGACGGTGATTCGCCTCGTGCCGCTCGCGAAGCCGCGTACGGAGATCACCGACGAGAAGCACTACTCGGCCGTGGTGCACGCCGCGTTTGGCCAGCGCCGCAAGACGCTGCGCAACGCGCTGCGGGCCGTGTTCGACGAGGCCGCCGTCGACGCAGCGCTCACCGCGACGGAGATCGACGGGATCCGGCGAGGCGAGACGCTCGAGATCGGCGAGTTCGGCGCGCTCGCGCGGTCGATCCCCGCGACGGCACGGATCGCGACGCCGTAGGCGCGGACCTAGTGCTATGCACCGGCTGATGCCGGAGCTGCCCGAGGTCGAGACGGTTCGCCAGTCGCTGCTACCCGCCGTCGGTGCGCGCATCACGAAGGTGTGGGACTCGGGTCTCGGTCTGCACATGAAGCGGAAGCCACCACGCGCGAAGCTGAAGAAGCTCGTCGGCGCGACGCTCACCGAGCTCCGGCGCATCGGCAAGTACCTGCTCGTCGACACCGACACGCCGCTCTCGCTGCTCGTGCACCTCGGCATGACGGGACGCTTTCGCCTGCACGCCGCCGGCGACGAACGCGCGAAGCACACGCACCTGGTGCTCGCGTTCGCCGACGGACGCGAGCTGCGGTTCTCGGACGCGCGGCGGTTCGGTCAGCTCGATGTCGTGACGCGCGGCAAGGAGCGCGAGCACGTGGCGCTCAAGGACCTCGGCCCGGACCCGATCGTCGACGGAATCGACCCGGCGGCCTTCTTCGCCCGATCCCGAAAGAAGAAGGCGCAGCTCAAGGCATTTATCCTCGACCAGACGGTGCTCGCCGGTGTCGGCAACATCTATGCGTCGGAGGCGCTGTGGTTGTCGAAGCTACGTCCGACGAAGCGGGCAGGGCGGCTCACCGAGGAGAAAGCGACGATCCTCGCGAAGGCGATCGACGAGGTCCTGCGGACGTCACTCGCCAATCACGGGACGAGTCTGCGCGACTTCGTCGACGGTGATGGCGCCGAAGGAAGCAACTACGACTATCTCAAGGTCTATGATCGGAAGGGGCAACCGTGCCCGCGCTGTAAGACGTCCATCCGGCGAAGCGTTCTCCAAGGTCGTGCGACCTACTTCTGTCCAACGTGCCAAACCCCTTAGCGGTCTAGCCCTGGTAGTGTCCGGGGCGAGGGCCGCTCCTGGCTGCCCCTAGCTCCGCGCGATGATTACGGAACAAGCCGACGAAGACCTGATGGTCCTGTACCAGAAGGGCGAGGTTCGCGCCTTCGAGATCCTGCTGTCGCGTCATCGCAAGCCTGTCTACAACTTCATCCTTCGCTTCGTCGGCGACAAAGAGACCGCCGAAGATCTGCTGCAAGAAGCTTTCATGCGCGTCATCAAAGGCGCCGAGGCTTACAAGCGACAGGCCAAGTTTACGACGTGGCTTTACACCATCGCGCGTAACTTGTGCGTTGACCAAACTAGGAGACGCAAACATCGCAAGCACGCATCGCTCGACGCGCCCATGGACGCGAGCGAAGAGAGCGGCACGCTGATGGATGTGATCCCCGGCAACGAGATGTCGAGCGATCGCAAGAGTGTGAACAAGCAACTGCACGAGACGATGCAGCGAGCGATCGCTGCGCTGTCCGACGAGCAGCGCGAAGTGTTCCTCATGCGCGAGTTCCTCGACATGCCGTTCAAGCAGATCGCGGATGTCGTCGGCGTACCCGAGAACACCGTGAAGAGCCGCATGCGGTATGCGCTCGAGAAGCTGCGGCTCGAGCTGGACGAATACAAGGACCTGGCGAAGGCCGCGCCATGAGCGACTCCGCGAATCGCGACGACGACGACGAGCTCGGGCTCGACGAGTCGTTGTCGTCGATGCGTTCGATGTTTCGCGAGATGCGCGACGAAGAGCCGTCGGATCGTGGCATGGCGGCACTCATGGCAGCAGCGCGCGAACAAGCCGAGGTGATGAAGCCAAAGCGCTCGTGGTGGGCCGTGCTGCTGGAGCAGCTACGCCGCCCGCCGGTGCTCGCGATGGCGACGGTCGTCGTGCTGATCGGCGGCGCGGTAGTGATCTCGCAGCGCCACGATCGCGGCGAGATGCAGACCGAGTCGGAGATGGCCGAGTCCACACCGACAGAGACGCTCGACAAGGCGGCATCGGCGCCGATGCCCGCCGCCGGCGAAAAGCAACGCGACCGCCTCGAAGGTGGCGGGGGACAGCAAGGTGGCGAGGCACCGCAGGATGTCGGTGCAGTGGCCGCAGGTTCGGTAGCGCCGGTGCTCCCCGAGAAGCCCGCCATCACGCAGAGTCCGCGGCCCACGGTCGCGAAGCCGCCTCGTCGCCCGCAGGGAACGGCCGGCCCCACGACCGATCAGTTCGCGAGGACACCCGAGCCCGCCGCCGAGCCGCCACCGGCGGAAGCGAAGAAGGAAGACGCTCCGATGGAGCTGGCGATCGGCGACGAGGACATGCAGCCCAAAGGTGGGGTTGCCGAGTCGACGGGCGCGGCTGCTCCTCAGGCGCCGGAGCGCAAGTCGGTGTCGCGCACTCCGCTGCCGGCGATCGAGGGCGAGGATCGCGCGGGCAAGGACACGACGATCGCGCAGCTCGTCAAGCAGTGCGAGGCAGCGGCCGCGAAGAACGACTGCGCTGCCGTGCGGTCGATCGCGCAGAAGATCGCGAAGCAGGATCCGTCGACGTATCGCTTGAAGGTCTCGAAGAACGCCGCGGTCGCGCGCTGCCTCGAACCTCCTGCTCCTGCTCCCGTCGAAGCCGCTCCGACGAACGCTCAGTAACTAGATCGACCCGAACAGCTCGACCTGCGGACCTGCGGGACGCGTGTTGCCGATCAGATCCTCGACGTAGTCGTGTGGCCACGACCGGCGGGCTTCCTCGGGGAGTCGCATGTACTTCTCGACGTACTTGCGAACCCAGGCACGCGTGGCGGCGTTGGAGTAACCGCCTCCAGCGATCGGACCGAGCTCGTCTTCGTAGCGTGCGCGGATCTGATGGAAGCGCTCGTCGCGGCGCACCTTGGCGATGACCGATGCAGCGGCGACGGCAGCGTGCTTCTCCTCGGCGCGATCGTGCGACTCGAAGTTTGCGAAGCGACCGCACAGCGCGGCGAACATGCGCTTGCCGTCCGCGATGATGCGATCGCAGGTGGGCGCTTGCCCGATCAGCTTGGTGGCGAGCTCGCGCTCGAGGACGTTGAGCTCGTTGCGCAGGACGCGCTCGTCGATCTCGGTGTGCTCGACCTCGATCAAGGCGACGAACGTGGCGCGGACTCGGATCTCGGCGGCGAGGTTGGCGCGGACCTCGTGCGCTTCGTCTCCGGCGCCGTAGGTCTTGGAATCGCACAGGCCCTTGCGCGTGAGTGCGGCGGCGGCGCGGGAATCCAGCGCGACGGCGGCCATCACCATGGGACCGATCGCGGGCCCGCGCCCGGCTTCATCGATGCCGAGCGTGACTTTGATCGGCGCGGGGTTGCGCGAGCGCTTCTTCGCCATCGGGTCGGGAGTCTACGGAGCGGGTCTGACTACAGCCGCGCCGCGGCTAGTTCTAGCGCACGGGCGATCCCGACTTCTAGATCGAATGCGAGCACATCGACGACGGCGCCCCAGTGATCGAGGCGATCGGCGAGCGCGGCGAGGGCATCCGAGGCGGCACGGGCCAACGGCTCGCCGAGCTCGCGATCCAGATCGGGAGCACCGCGGACCAGCGCGTGATAGACGGCGTCCTCCGCGAGCTCCAGGCGTGGAACATCATTGCGGAAGAAGGCTTCGACATAGCCGCCTTCGACGTAGCCGCGGGTGTACGCGCGAGCCCGATCGAACACGCGCGAGAGTGCCAAGCCGATCCGGTCGTCTGCCGTGCGATGCAGATCACCGAGCACGTCGACATCGAGCGCGGAGGCGAGCACTCGCGCGGCGACCTCGGCCGACTTGCTGCGCGCGAGCAGATCGGCGGCCACGCGCTGGCGACCGCTCTCGACTGCGGACTCGAAGCCGGAGGAGAGGAGGGCGATCAGGTAATCGCGATCCGCGACGGTGGCCGAGTGCGACGAGAACGGCAGGCGTCGTGGGCGCACGAGCTCGATCACCTCGCGCGCGGCGCGACGATACAGCGCCGTCATCTGCTCCGAGAGCGCCGTCCGCTCGGCGAGGACCGACGCCTCCGTGAACGTGCGCGCCGATGCCGTCAGCTCGTCGCGACCTCCGCGCGCGGCGATCGCGGCCTCGTTCGCGCGCTGCCGCGACGTCTCGACGGTTGCCTGCGCCTCGGCGACCACGCCTCGCAGGAGGCGCGCGCAGGCATCGCGCTTGAGCTGACGCGCTTGCTGGAAGAAGCGCTCCTCGAGGTTCCCGAGGAGGCCGCTCCAGTTTCCATCGTTGCCGGCCGGACCCTCGGGCCGATTCGCCTGCTTCCACGCGAGCGCCTTGCGCGCGCTGAACGGAACGATCGCCTCGACGAGATCGTCGAGCTCGCCGCCGATGAACGAGATCACCTCGGTGGTCTCCTCGGGAGACAGCTGGTCGGCTTTGTTGAGCACGCCCAGCACGCGCTTGCCCTCGTCGCGAATCGAGCGCAGCGCCTTCTTCTCGCTCGCCTTGCCGCCTTGCGCCGCGGTGAACACCCACACGATTGCATCGGCCTTGCCAATGAACGCGCGCGCGGTCGCCTCGTGCTCCGGCTGGATCGAGTTGAGGCCCGGCGTGTCGACGATGTTGATCTTCTCGAGCTGCGGTAGCGGCACGAGGATCTCGACGCGATCGATCGCCTTCGCTGCCTCGGGCGTCAGCGCCTTCATGTGCGCCATCAGCGCGTCCCACCCGAGCTCCGTGGTCGAGCCATCGCGCGCGACGACGCGACCACCCCGTTCGCGGCCATAGCGCACCACGTTGATCGTCGCTGTCGTCGGCGTGATGCCCGTCGGCGCGACGTCGGCGCCGATGAACGCGTTGACGAACGAGCTCTTGCCGCTCGAGAACTCGCCCATCACGGTGACGAGCAACGGCTGATCGAGGTTCGCGGCAGCGCGCGCGACCTCTCCGACGAGATGTCCGAGCTCGCGACGGCTCTCGACCGTTTTCTCGATGTACGTCGCGACATCGGCGATTTCAAGTCCGGGCGTGCCGAACGCGGCGGTGCGCGCTTCCGTCAGGATCTGCCGCGCCTTCGTGTGGTGGGGGCTCACGCGCAGCGCGGCGAGCGCCGACATCGCGGCCTTGTGCGGGTCCGTGGGCAGCGTCAACCGCGCGAGGGCAGTGCGTGCATCGACGTCATCTTTGGCCGCGGCGACCTCGAGGAGCGCTTTCGCCGCGTCGGGTTGATCGACGAGCATCGCGGAGCCACGAGCGACGAGCGCGCGCAGATCGTCGGGCGCTTTGCCGAGCAGATCGTTGCCCCACTGGAGCTCGCGCGTCGCATCGCCCGCGGTGATCGCGGTATCGACGGCATCGCGAAGCACCTCGATGCCAGCGCCGAGCCCGAGGGCGCGCTCGTAGCTCTGCAGCGCTGCATCGAGGTTGCCGATCGTGCGGTGCGCCGTGGCGATCTTCGCGTGGATCTCGGCTCGCTTCGCATCGAGCTGCAGCGCTTCGAGGAAGAAGCCGTGCGCGCGCATCGCATCGCTCGACGCGAGCGCGGCATCGCCGAGCGCGATCATGATCTCCGCGCGCAGCTGGCTCGCGAACGGCGAGGTGTCCTCGTCGGAGGCCGCGCGCGCCTTGATCAGCCGCTCGCCGGCAATTGCAGGGGAACCCTCGATCAGCGCGAGCTTGCCGAGCGCGTACAGCGCGAGCACGGGAGCCTTGTCGTTTACCTGCGCGTCACCATCGGTGCCGCTGCGCACTCGGCGTTCGCCGAGCTTGCCCGCCGTGGCTCGCTCGAGGTGGCGCAACGCTTCGTCGTAGGGCCCGCCGTCGGCGATCAGCGCTTCGCCGAGCGCGGCGCGGGTCTCGAGATCATCGCCATCCTCGGCGACAGCCTTGCGCAGCTCGCGGATCGCCTTGTCCAGATCACCGCGACGACGCCACGCGATGCCGAGCCCGCGATAGGCAGCCGCGAGCACGTCCCGATCGCCGCCTGCCTCTTGCACCGCGCGCCCCAGCGACGCGGCGGCGAGGTCATAGCGACCGAGCGCGACGAGCGCCGTGCCGTGGCCGACGAGCGCGTGCGGATCACCGCCGCGCAGCTTCAGCGCTCGCTCGAACGCGTCGAGCGCCTTCTGCGGCTGGCGATGCTGCATGTACGCCGCGCCGAGGACGATCAACGCCTGGCCATGCTCGCTCTTGGACACGAGCAGCGCTTCGAGCAGCTCGATCGCCTGCTGCGTATCACCCTTCGCGAGCAAGTCTTGCGACTTGTTCAGCTGATCGCGGTACTCGTCGAGGATCAGATCCTCGGCGATGTCTCCCAGCCTGCGCTGGAACCTCGACCACAGCGACATGGACGAACCTTACCGTCAGGCAAGCTCCTCGTCATCGGCCTCGTGCTCCGGGTGTGCGATCTCGAGGTCGATATGCTTGGCCTGCGGGATGGCGCGGCGGATGGCGAGCTCGACCTGGATCATCTCGGTCGCGATGAGATCGGTGGTGGCGATGGTGGCGCGCCGTAGAGCGCGACCCTTCGACAGGTCGCGCTGGTTGGCGGGGAGCACGCGATCGAGCTGCTCGGCGAGGTAGTCCGTGTCGAGCGTGAGCTCGGCCTTGAACATGTACGCGTCGTGGGTGAGCTGGCGCGTCTTGATATCGCGCACGCTGCGGATCGCCGGCTGGTCGAGGATGACGTTCGTGAACATCTCCTCGACGACATCCGGCACCGCGCGCCCGATCAACAGCTCGCGGTTCTCGCGAACGAGATACACCGCGACGGCGCCGAGGATCGCACCGACGACGAGCGAGCCCGCGGTGTCCCAGATCGGATTGCCCGTCAGCGCGGATAACACGATGCTCGCGCTCGCGATCACGAGGCCCAGGACAGCAGCGCCATCCTCGAGGAGGATCGCCACCGTCGCCGGATCGGCACGCTCGCGGACGTAGCGAAAGAAGCCCATCTCGCCGCGCGACTTGTTGACGCTGCTGATCGCGAGCAGCAACACACTGCCTTCGATCAGCAGCGACACACCGAGCACGATGAACGTCAGCGCCGTGAGGGCCGGTGTGTGCGGATGCAGCAGAGAGTCGATGCCGTGATAGACGGTGATGCCGCAGCCGATGAAGAAGATGCCGGCCGCCGAGAGGATGCCGAACACGAATCGCTCGCCGCCGTAGCCGTAGTGGAACTTCTCGTCGGGAGCTTTCTCGCCGCGGCGAAGGCCGATGAACAAGAGCAGCTGGTTGCCCGTATCGGCCGCGCTGTGGATCGCCTCGGAGAGCATCGCGCCCGAGCCCGACAACAGGAACGCGACGAGCTTGATGATCGTGACGAACGAGTTTCCCACGAGCGCGGTGATCACCGTCCGCGCAGAGGTCGAGCCAGCCATTGGAAGCCGCGTACCTTACTCGATTCGCTGGGATCGCGTGTCCGTGCGCCCGCGCGCAGCGTGGCTACTCGACCATCCTGCCGTTCGCTGACTCCATCGAGGAGCCAAGCGTGTCGGGCACTTCCGAGCGGCAATCCACGGTACGGCGCTTGCGATGAACGTTTGTTATGCGGGCACTGCTGATCGGAATCGTCCTCGCCCTGGGGACGCCGGCGCTCGCGGACCCCTCGCCGATGTACGTTCGTGCGCTTCCCGCGCAGATCGAGACCCCAGCTCGGCGAGTGCAAACGCCGGTGGTGCTGAAGCTCGCGATGCGCGAAGCCGAGGAGAAGCGCCTGCCCGAGCATGCGAAGCATCCCGAGCGTCCGACGCTGATGCAGCAGCTGCGCGACCGCATCTACGAAGAGCTACCGGTCGTCTCCACGGCGATCGTCGCGCCGCTTCCGATCTCGAGCGCCGACGGCACCCTCGCGGGCGTCGGGGTGCTCGGCAAGTTCTAGCGAGTTGCGGTGAACGTCGCCGGCGCGTGGCGCAGGCCCTGACCCGCGTTGATCTCCGCGGTCCACACACCGTTCGTCAGCGACTCCGCGAGGTGGTCGCGATTCGCGTCGACCATCGTCGCCGTACCCGCCGCGAGGTGAAGCGCGTCGAAGCGGAACGTCTCGAGCTTCGCCTTCGCACGCGAGACCACTTCGTCGAGGCCACGCTCGCAGACGCTCGTCAAATCCGCCTCGTGACCCACGCACTGACCCCACACGCACTTGTTCGCGACGGTATGCGCGATCGACGGGCAGTCGATCGCCGCACCGAGGAGGCCACGGATGTCCGTGCCGTACTGCGCGGTGATCGACGCCTCGAGCGCCATCCACGCGTAGTGGCCGTACGCGACCGAGAACATGTGATCACCGATCGACAACGTCGAGCTACGCGTCGACGCCGTGGTCGTCGCCGAGACGATCTCGTTCGGCAACCCGCCGAGCGCGAGTTGGACGTCGAGGCCCGCCGGCGTGAGGTCGAGCGCGGACAGCGTGTGCGTCGCGACGCCGCCATCGATCGAGAGCGTCGACGCGATGTCGACCTGCGAGAGCGTGGTCTCCGCGAGCGCGACGACCGAACCCGCGAACTGCTGCACCGGCACGCCGCCGATCGTGACCTTGTTGATCTCGTCGTTGATCCAGCCTTCGAGCTTGTCCTCGAGGATCGAGGGCAGGTAGTCGCGGATCGTGCCGACGGCCGGAACGCCCGCGTCTTCGCAGACGTCGAGGAGCGTATGCGCCGGGTTCTGCGAGAAGTCGCGCATCGTCTCGACGAGGTTCGCCGCGGGCTCCGGCAGCAGCGCTTCGATCGTGATCTCCACGTTCGACGTCACCGTATACGGACCGCTCGCTACCGGCGCTGGCGTGGGGTTCGTCGGGTTGGTCGGATCCGACGGGTCGGAGTCGTCACCACCCGCGGTGTGAGGAAGCACGCAACCCGTGGCAGCAGCGAACAGAATCGACGTGATGGCTAGGCGCATGTCCTTCCATCATCAGCAACTCGGACGCCATCGGTCCGGCCTTTGCCAAGTCCTTAGAATCACGGGCCGGACCACTCCCATGACACGACCCGTCGTGTGGAAACGACCGGCACCTACACGCTGGATCCGTCAGCGAACGGGCTGCGGTTCTTCAGCGTCTGACGACCACAGTCCCTCACGGATCTGCGCGAGGGCCTTCGTCGCGGCGCGGACCTGCTCGATGTGCGCGGTCGTACCTACCTTCAGCTCGCTGACGTCGCCCGCCTTCTCTTTGCGCTCGCGCATCGTGCGGTCGAGGATCTCGCTGATGCCCTTGTAGAGCGTGTTGCCGGCGTTGGTGACGAAGTCCGACAGGCGCTTTCCAAAGTCATCGATGCAGCGATCGAAGTGCGGCTTCATCGCTTCTGCCGCCTTGAGCACGGCGCCCGGGACCTTGTCCTTTGCCTGCACCTTGATGTCGCCGCTGATCTTCGACTTGAGGACGATCGCGAGGATCGGCGCGGCGAGCGTGAGCAGACCGCCGGCGAGCGCGTTCACGAACAGCATCACCGTGGTGCCGAGCGCACCGACGGCATAGATGCCGACGTCGTACTTGAAGCTGTCGACGGTGATGTCGACCTGCGTGTCCTCGGGACCGAGACGTTCGGCGAGCGCGCCCGCCGCGGCCGCGACGTTCTCGTTCGTGATCGAGATGACCTCTTCGGCGAGGTGCTCGAGCATCGCGGCGAGCTTTGCACCCTCGACCTCCGCCCAGTCCTTGAACTTGTCCTCGATGAACTGCGGCAGATACGCCTTCACGTCGTCGGCATCGACCGCATCGATCTGCGCGGGCAGCGCCTGCACGAACGACTTTGCGAACGCTTCGAGATCGAGGCCGACCTGCGCTTTGATCGACTCACCAGCGGCCTCGATACGGCCGTGCAGCTCGTCGAGCTTTCGCTTCGACGTGTCGAGCTGCGAGCGCACTTCGGTGATGCGCTGCTCGAGCTCCTCGAGGTTGAGATCGTAGCTGTACATCCTCACGCCGAGGTTGTTCTCGACGTACGCCGCGGTGCGCGCGGCATCGGCGGCGGCGTTATCGAGGATCATCTGTGCGCGATCGCGAGCGAGGAACGTCTCGAGGTGCGCGATCAGCTCGGGCATGCCGCTCTTCGGATCCTTGTGCTTCGCCCAGTCGCGCGCCGACAGCGGGAACACGACGGGGTCCGGCATCATCTTCGCGAGGTTCTGCTTCACGTAGTCCGTGACCGCGGTCTTCTCGTCGGCGGACAGCATGTCCATCTTGCCGAGCACGAAGATCAGGCGATCTCGCGCGTTCTCGAGCACGCGGCTGCGCAAGAACTCTTGCTCGGAGTCCTTCAGCGCCTGGCCCGCATCGAGGAGGAACAGCACCGCATCCGCGCGCGGCACGTAGCCGTACGTGACCTCGGCGCGCTGCTCGTTGAGATCGTTGACGCCGGGGGTGTCGACGAGGACGACGTTGTTCTTGAGCAGATCGCTCGGATAACCGACCTCGACGAACGCGACTTCATCGGCGCGCCCACCGGCGACGGTGACCCAGTCTTTGATCTGCGCGGTGTCGAGGAACTGGCTCTCGCCGGTCAGCAACATCACCTTCGCCGTCGGGTTCTGCGCCCACACGACGTGATTGATCGAGGCCGTCGTCGGCGTGATGCCGGTCGGCAGGATCTCCGAGCCGAGCAGCGCGTTCACGAACGTCGACTTGCCGTGATTGAACTCGCCGAGGACGACGAGGTGGAATCGCTCCGCCTCGAGCTTGGGGATCCTCGTCGTGCGGATATCGCGCGCGAGGGTGACCATACCGACGCCATCGGCGACATCGGCGAGCTGGTTGAAGCGGTTGATGATCTCGCGCTTCGCGGACTTGTGATGCTCTAGCAGAATCATCGATGGTTTCTCCTCAGAGCAGCTCGGCCACTTGCTTGTCGATATCGGGAAGGCTCGCCTTGCCCGTGGCATCTTTGCCGGTGACGTTCGCGAACAGCGCCGAGTTCGCGAACAGCCGCAGCGCCTGTACGCGCTTGGGCATGTACGGGTGCGAGCGGAACAGCTCGGCGTAACGGCCGAGGCCCTTCTTCGGATCCGGTGGGTTCTTCAGATACTCGTCGACGTTGAACGCCGAGTCTTTGTCGAGTCCAAGCTCGAGCTTCACGAGCGCCGCGAGCGTCTTGTCCTCGTCGCGAAGCGCGAGCAGCGCGGCGCGATCGCACGTGATCTCCGCGCGGCGCGACCACGCTTGCAGCGTCATGATCGCGGGCTGCACGACCCAGCGCACGAAGAACGCGGCCGAGCTCGTCAGGTAGTGCAACGCCGTCGCGTAGAGGATGTGATTGTTCTGCACGTGGCCGAGCTCGTGACCGATCGCGGCGACGAGATCGTCGTCGGACAGCTTCTCGGCGAGCTCGAGGTTGACGATCAAGTGCGGCGCGTCTTCGGTGCCGAGCACCTTCACCTTGATCGACGAGGTCGGTGCCGCGAACACGACGGGGACGCGAACGTGCAGCGCCGCGCCCGCCTTCTTCGCCGCTTCGTACACGCGCGGGTACTGCTGGTCGGTGACCTTGACCGCGGTGCCGAGCAGCTCGGTGCGAGCGACATCGCGCCACAGCCGCGTCGTTGCTTCGAGCGCCATCGTCACCGGACGCGCGAGCATCAGGTTGCGACGAAACTTGCGCTCGCCCGAGAACGCGTAGGCGGCACCTTCACGCGCGGATTGCTCGATCGAGCCGCGCCGCTGCGCGAGCCATTTCGGAAAATCGAAATCGACGCCTACCGACATAGCGGCAGTATAGCGAGCTAGGACTCGGGCGCTCGGTTGCGCTTAGCAATTCGGCTGCGCGCGACACCGAGCAAGAACAGCCCGAGCACGACCGCAAACCATAGCGTCGCGAGACGCGTCAATAGCGTCGCATCGAGTGCTGTCGGTTGGTCGACGCCTTGCGCGCTCTTGACCAACAAGATGGTCATCGCTCCCTCGGTGACACCTAGACCTCCGGGCAGGAACGACAGCGCTCCGGCGATCGTCGTCGCGGCGTAGATCATCATGGCGAGGCCCGCGTCGACGTGCGCTCCGGGGAAGCCGTTGACGATCAGCGCGAAACCGATGCACTCGAGGCCCCACGCGGGAATCGCGATCGCGGTCGCGATGAACAGGCGCGATGGACGCGAGAGTCCGACGAGCCCGTCGTAGACATCGTGCAACGGCTTGCGAAACCGCGCGGTGAGCTTCGGGCGCGTCGCGAGATCGATCAACGCTCGCGTGGGGCGCGGCCACGCGAGCAGCACGAGCCCGAAGCCGACCACGCCGCCGGCGACGATCACCACCGTTGTCTGCACGCCATAGGCGGCCACGCCGATGATCGCGAGCACGAGGAGCGCGAGGAGATCCGTCACGCGCTCGGCGACGACGACCGGCGCGGTCTGCGTCGCGGGGATGTCGTGAAGCTCGCGAAGCAGGTAGCTCTTCACGAGCTCGCCGAGCTTACCGGGGGTGATCGAGAGCGACAGCCCGGCCCCGAACACGACCGCGCTATCCCCGGTGGGAACGGAGACCGCCTGCCACTTCAGATAGAGCATCCAGCGGAAGAAGCGAACGACGTAGTTGCCGAAGGCGAGAGCGATGGCCGCTACGAATGCAAGCCAGTGAAACGCGCCTAGCCGATCGGCCACGCGGTTGACATCTCCGACCATGGCGTACGCAGCGATAGCGATCACGACGACGATCGCGATCCAGATCCAGCGGCGCACGGGGCTTCGTATCACGACGGGCCAGCCGAGGCTGCCCTTGACGATCGGAAGCGTCGCGGCGTAGCGTGGCCCCTATGAGCAAGGGCACAGCGGCGAATATCCTGGTGGTCGATGACGATCCGGAGATCGTCTCCATGCTCAGCACTCGCTTGACCAAGCGTGGCTACAACGTCTCCACCGCGGCGGACGGTCACCGCGCGCTCGAGCTCGCGAAGCGCGAGCGGCCCGACATCGTCCTCCTCGACGTGATGATGCCGGGCAAGTCGGGCTGGGAAGTCGCGCGCGCCTTGAAGCAGGATCCGGTCACGCAGGGCATCAAGATCGTGATGGTGACCGCGATCGGCGAGTCGGTGAACGAGCTGACGTCGCCGCTCTACGGCGCCGACGCGCACCTCGACAAACCGTTCGAGTTCGAGAAGCTCGAGAAGATCATCGCAAGTCTGGTGAAGTGATCGTCAGAGCTTGTTGAGCAGCGCTTGGGCCTTCGCTGCCCACGGGCTCGACGCATCGACCATCCCGCGGATCTGCTTGAGCTTCTCTTTCGCAGACGCCGGATCCGCCGCTAGCTCGCCGTTCGCTTCCTTGTAGAGCTTGCCAGCCTCGGTCTCGAGCGCCTTCCGGACTTCTTTCGTCGTGTCGTTACCACCGCCGTTGGACTCGGCGACCGACAGCGCGACCTTGGCCTTCACGAACTCCTTCGCGCCCATGAACGAGACCGCGGCCTTCGGTGCGACCTTTGCGAGCTGACCTTTGATCTCCGACGTGAACGCTTGGCCGGCGCTGTTGTCGAGGCTCTGTGCTTTGCGCAGCCGATCGAACGCTTCCTTCGCGTTCGTGCCTGCGGCCATGCCGACGTTGTACGCCGCGCCGAACTGCTGATAGATCGCGGCGAGCGAGTTCAACGAGCTGACGTCCTCTTCGCTCGCATTCTTCGCTGCTGCCTTGAGCGTCGCCGCTGCCGCCGCGAACTGCTTCGCACGGTACTGCTCGTCCGCCTTGTTCTTCGCGCCGCTGGGATCGAACGCCGTGGTTTTTTTGACCTTCGGTTCTGGCTTCGTCTCCTCGGGATCCGGCTTGGGTTCGGTGCGCGAGACCTTCTCGGTCTTCTTCTTCTCGGTCTTCTTCGGTTCCGGCTTGGTCTCGGTCTTCTTCGGCTCGGTCAGGGCGACCGACTTCGTCTCGACCTTGGTCTCGGTCTTCTTCGTCTCGGGCTTGGTCTCGACCTTCGGTTGCTCGATGGTCTTCGCCGTCTTGAGCTCGGGCTTGGGCTCGACCTTCGGCTCGACTTTCGGCTCGACCTTCGGCTCGACCTTCGGCTCGACCTTCGCTTCGACCTTCGTCGCAACGGTCGGCTTCACCTCGGTCTTCTGCTCGACCTTGGGCTCGGTCTTCGTCTCGAGCTTCGGCTCGGTCTTCGGCGGCGGGGCAACCTTCGGCTTGTCCTCGATCGGCGTGACCTTCGGCTCGGCCTTCGTCTCGGACGTCTTCGCTGCGGGCTTGCCGTCACCACCCTTGATGATCGCGACCGTCGCGATCGCGGCGAGCAGCGTCAGCGCCGTGCCGCCGAGGACGAGCTTCATGCGCCGCGACAGCGTCGGTCCGTACGTCGCGGGCTGCGGCACCATGACGTGCGGCATCCCGTTGTACGGCGTCGGTGGAACGAGCGCGGTCGACGTCGCATCGCGGACGGCGACGCCGTTGATGATCACGTGTCCGTTCGGACCGGGCGCGTGCTGCCGAGGCATCTGCCCGCTCTGCGGATAACCGAACATGTCCGGCGGCAACTGGGAGGGCGCGAGCGGAGGTCCTTGACCTGGAATCGTCGACGAGGGAAGTCCGCCCTGCATCTGTCCCGGCCCGAGCGGCATTCCCATCGCATCGCCGAGCATCGTCGGGGACATCGGTGGACGTGCCTGCATCGCGCCGAGCGGAGGTGGCGGCAACGGCGCGAGCGCAGGGCCAACACCCGAGCCGCGCATCGGCGTCGTGACGTTCGGCATCGCGTAGCTAGGTTGCGGTTGGACCGGTGTCCCGCCGGGCGGCATCGTCAGATGCATCGGCGGCTGAGACATCAACGGCATCGGCGGCATCTGCGACTGCGTGCGCGGGCGAATCGGCATCGGCGGCGGCACGGTCTTCGGGCGACCCATGCCGAGCGGCGTGATCACCGGCGGTGATGGCTCGGGCGTGTCATCGCGCAGCGGCTTGCTCGCGACGGTCGACGGTTCGTCCTCGTCGATCGAGATGTCCATGTTCGCGCGAGCGACACGCGCCGGACCATTCGGGATGTCGATGCGAAACTGCGTGTTGCCGATCTCGATCGTGTCACCGTTCGCGAGCGAGTACGGAGCGTCCTCGATCTGGCCGTTCACGACGGTGCCGTTGCCCGAGCCGCGATCGGCGATGAACCAGACGCCGGCCTCGTAGCGAAGATCGAAGTGCTTGCGCGAGACCGCGATGTCCGTGAGCACGAGATCGTTATCGACGCCTCGACCGATCGTGTAGCTCTTGCCCGGCGAGACGTTCAGCTCTTGGCCGCTGTCGTTACCCGCGGTGATGACGAGGCGCGCATGAACGGTGAGCGCGGCGGGCGTGATGATCGAGAGCGCGGCGTTCGCACGCTGATCGTCGACGGTGAGCTCGTCGAGCATTCCCGCGTTCGTGTTGGTGACACCCGTGACGTTCGAGCGCGGGAGTCCGAGCGCGCGAATCTTGTCGGCGACCTCGCCCTGCTCGACGGTCGTGCTCGGCTCTTCTTCCCAGCCCGACTCGATGGTCGTCTTCTCTTCGTCATCGCCGAACGAAGACGAGGCTTGGGCCTTCGGCACCACATGTGCTGACACACGTGGCGCTCCAGAGTTAGGAGCCCGGCCCATCACGCAAATTGTACGGGTCGCAACACCACGGATCAATGACACGACGCCGACGGTGTCCTACCTTTCCCCGCATGTTGCTGCCCGTCGTCCGCCCTACCGCCCCCGACTCGATCGACCTGGTTCCGAGCAAGATCATCGGTATCGGGCAGAACTACCGCGCCCACGCCGCCGAGATGGGTAAGGGCATTCCCGAGGAGCCCCTCATGTTTTTGAAGCCTCGGTCGGCGATGATTTCGACAGGAACGGCGATCGAGCGACCCGCTGGGTACGATCGCGTGGACTACGAGGGAGAGCTGGGCGTGGTGATCGGGACGCGCGCGCATCGGGTCACGCGCGAGACCGCGCTCGACTACGTGCTCGGCTTCACGTGCGTCAACGATGTCACCGTGCGCGATCTTCAAAAGAAGGACGTGCAGTTCACGCGCGCGAAGGGCTTCGACACGTTCTGTCCGATCGGGCCGCGCATCGTCGCGGGACTCGATCCGACGAACCTGCGTATCCAGACACGCGTGAACGGCGCCGTGAAACAGGATTCGTCGACGAGCGACATGATCTTCGATGTCGCGACGCTGATCGCATTCTGCAGCGAGCACATGACGCTCGAGGTCGGCGACGTGATCTCGACGGGGACGCCCGCGGGCGTCGGCAACCTCTCGCCGGGAGATGTCGTCGAGATCGAGATCGAAGGAATCGGAGTGTTGAAGAATCCCGTGGTCGCGCGCGCTACCACGTCTCGCTGATCTGCTCGAGCTGTTGATCCCGCACGCGGGCGAGCGCATCGCCGACGCGACCGACGCCTGGCACGACATGATCCTCTCCGAGGAGATCCGCGAGCGGCGCGAGCGCGAAGCGACGCTCCCCGACGCGCGGGTGTGGCACGTCGATGCCGCCGGGCTCCGACGCGCGAATCACGCGATCGCCCCATACGAGGACATCGAGATCGATCGTGCGCGGCCCCCAGCGGACCTCGCTCTCGCGCCGGCGGCCGAGGAGTCGTTCGATCTCGCGCAGCGTTTCGGCGAGCTCGCGCGGCTGCGGCTCCTCGATGCGCAGCAGCACCGCGCTGTTCACGAACGCAGGCTGCTCGGGGCCGATCGGAGCCGTGCGATACAGCGCCGCGGATCGAACGTCACCGAGGCTGGCGAGGGCTTCGCGTGCCTGGCGGAACCGCGCGATCACCGCGTCTTCACCGCCGACGTTGCCGCCGAACCCGATCGCGATCCTCGCGCGGCGATCGATCATCGTCCGCTCACACCGGCTTGCCGTTGCGAAGCTTCGCGAGGTTCGTGCGATGCGTGTACAGCATGAGACCGAACACGAGGAACGCGAGCGTCGCTGCTTCGCGATCGTGGTGATACGCGAAGGTGATGGCGATCATGAGGCCCGCGGCGAGCGAGCCGAGAGCGGGCACCTTCGTTAGCTGCAGGATCGCGACGAACGTCAGCACGCCGAGGGCGGTGGTCGCTGGATCGAGCACGAGGAACACGCCCATCGCGGTCGCGACGCCTTTGCCGCCGCGAAACTCGAGGAACGGCGAGAAGCAGTGACCGAGGATCGCCGCGAGGCCGGTCGACATGACGGTCCACGGCTCGCCCGCGTACCGGATCGCGAGCCACACCGGCAGCGCGCCCTTCATCGCGTCGAGGACGAGGACGATCGCACCGGGCACCGGACCGAGCACGCGCGTGACGTTGGTCGCGCCGATGTTGCCGCTGCCGTGATCGCGAATGTCGATGCCGAGCCACTTCGCGATCAGCACGCCGAACGGCACCGCGCCGGCCCAGTAGCCGAACAGGAGCAGCGCCATGCGCGCGATCATGCGATCAGCTTCGCACGGCTCCCGCGATCCACCAGCGCTTGACCTGCTCGATCGTCGACGTTCGAGGCAGGTTCGGCGGCAGCGTCTCGAGGAACACGCGACCGTAGGTGCGCGTCACGATGCGACCATCGAGGATCGCGACGATGCCACGGTCGTCGCGCCGCCGGATGAGGCGACCGAAGCCCTGCTTGAGCGCGATGGCGGCCGACGGCAGCTGGATCGCCGCGAACGGATCCTCGCCGGCCTCGACGCGTTGCTGCATGCGCGCCGCGACCAGCGGATCGGTGTGCGGAGCGAACGGAAGCTTGTCGATGATCACGAGGCTGAGCGCATCGCCGGGGACATCGACGCCCTCCCAGAAGCTGCCCGTCCCGAGGAGCACGGAGCTCGGCGTCGCGCGAAACCGATCGACCAGCGTCGCGCGCGGTGCTTCGCCTTGCACGAGCAACGGATACGGGAGCTTCGCGAGGCGCGCACTCGCCTCGCGCAGTGCCTTGTGGCTCGTGAACAGGAGGAACGCGCGGCCGTTCGTGATCGCGAGCAGCTCTTGCACCCGCTCGGCGGCAGCGACGGAGAACCCGTCGTTCACCGGCGGCAGATCGCGTGGGACGTAGAGCATCGCCTGCTTCGCGTAGTCGAACGGCGAGCTGACGAGGAGCTCGTCGATCTCGTTCTTGTCGTCGAGCCCGAGCCGCGTGCGCGTGTACGCGAAGTCGCCCGCGGCGGTCAGCGTCGCGCTCGTGAACACCGGCGTCGGCCCCGCGCGCACGATGTGCCGGCGCACGAGATCCGCGACGTCGATCGGCGACGCGGTCAGGAACGTGCCCGTCGGCCGGACCTCGCCCCAGTACACGTGGCTCTTCTGGCGCTGCTCCGCGATCGTCGCGAGATCGTCGCGCACCTCGCGCGCTCGACGAGCGAGGCCGACGAGCGATGCACGTGGCCCCGCATCGTGCGCGTCTTCGTCGTCGGGCGGAGGCTCCGACTCGGACTCCGCGACGCGCGCGAGCTCCTCGAGCGCACTATCGAGGCGAAACCACGCGGCCTGGCGCTCGGGATGATCGAACAGTCCGACGGGCATCGGCATCCGCGCGGTGTCCATGGGATCCGCCGCGACGAGCGCCGCCCGCAGCATCGCGAACAGCGCGAGCCCGCTGCGATCGACGGCATCGATGACATCGACGGCCGCGCGTCCCGTCCACAGCGGCATGCGTGCGAGTCCCAGGTGCGCGTCGCGAACGAGCTCGGCGAGCTTGGACGTCGAGATCCGCGCGCCGAAGTGCTCGGTCGCGACGTCCTCGAGCTGATGCGCCTCGTCGAAGATCACCGCGTCGTGTTCGGGCAAGACCTTCGCGCCCGGACTCGCCGCCCGCAGCGCGCGATCCGCGAAGTACAGATGGTGGTTCACGAGGATCAGCTGCGCGTGCTCCGCGAGCCGGCGCGCTTGCGTGACGAAGCAGCGCTCGAAGAACGGGCAACGCGGCCCGACGCGCGCATCCGGCGTCGTCGTCACGTCCTGCCACAGCGGCGCGCCCTCGGGCAGCCACTCGACCTCCGCGCGATCCCCGGTCGCCGTTTGCTCGCTCCAATCGACGAGCGACGCGAGCGAGACATCGGGCTTGCCGATGCGGCTCACCGTCTCGGCGAGCCGGCGGCGACACACGTAGTTGCCGACGCCCTTCAGCACCACGGCCGAGAACGGCTTCGTGATGATCTCGCGCAGCAGCGGGACATCGTGGCGCGCGATCTGATCCTGCAGCGTTCGCGTTCCCGTCGACACCACGATGCGCTTTCCCGATTGCAGCGCCGGGATCAGATACGCGAGCGTCTTTCCGGTGCCGGTCCCCGCCTCGACGATCAGCGGCCGCGAATCCTCGAGAGCGCGCGCCACTGCCGCCGACATCGCGCGCTGCTCGGCGCGGTCCTCGTAGTGCGGGATCGCGCGCTCGAGCCCACCGCCGGGTGCGAGTGCATCGATCATTTCGGCGGCCGGGCCGCTTTCTCCGTGTGACCGCTCGTCCCGAACCGCTTCGCCAGCTCGGCGAACACGCGCTCGACGGGAATCCGCCGCGCGGTCAGCCCGACCATCACGTGAAACAGCAGATCCGCCGTCTCGGACACCACGCGCTCGTCGGTGCCGCTCGGCAACTCCGCCGCGAGCTCGCCCGACTCTTCCGCGATCTTCTCGAGGATCTTCGGCATGCCCTTGTCGAGCAGGCTCTTCGTGTAGCTCTTCTCGCCCGTCGACGAATCGCGTCGCTCGATCAGGATCTGCCCGAGCCGCGCGATGACCTGCGCGCTCTCACCGTCGAGCGCCGGGACGCCATCGTCGTCGACGCCATCGTCGCGATGGAAGAAGCACGTGGTGGTTCCCGTGTGACACGCCGGTCCGGCCGGCCGCGCACGCACGAGCACCGCATCGCCGTCGCAGTCGAGGCGCAGCTCGACGAGCGCGAGCGTGTTGCCGCTTGTCTCGCCCTTCTTCCACAGCGCTTGCCGCGAGCGCGACCAGAAGTGAACCACGCCGGTCTCGCGCGTCAGCCGCAGCGCCTCTGCGTTCATCCACGCGAGCATGAGCACCGTGCCCGCTGCCGCATCCTGCACGATCGCCGGCACGAGGCCGCGCTCGTCAAACGTGGGCTCGATTACCGCCATCACGCCGCTACGTTCGCTAGTGCGATCCCGACTGTCAACTTCCGACCGATCTCGTCATGCGCCTCCGATGATTTCTCTCGACCGATGTGATGGAGTTCGAGGCTGGGGGGTTCCATGAAGGGTCTGTTCAGCGTGTTGGTCGGTGTATTCGCGGTCGGGTGCGTTGACTCGGCGGATCCGGTGTCGAAGGTCGACACGGAACGCGAGGTCGACGCGGATCCAGCTGCCGTCGCCGACGATGTCCGCGCCACCGCGCGCGATCACGGAAACGGTCACGGCGACGAATGCGACAGTCATGGCAACGGTCATGGCTGTGGCAACTGCCAATGCGATCCCGGCATCTCGTGCTGGGATCTGAACGAAGACGGCGCGTGTCAGCACGGCGAGGATCGCGATGGCTCCGGTCATTGCGGCGCCGAAGACTGTCAAGGCGACCAAGGCCCGCGCGGTCCAGCAGGTCCTCGTGGTCCGGCGGGTCCCGCAGGTCCAACGGGCGCGACGGGTCCGGCAGGTCCGATCGGTGCGACGGGGCCAGCGGGCGCGACGGGCGCAACAGGCGCGACTGGAGCGACGGGTCCAGCAGGTCCGATCGGCGCGACCGGAGCGACGGGTCCGGCAGGTCCGATCGGCGCGACTGGCGCGACGGGCCCGATCGGTCCGATCGGTCCGCAAGGCGAGGTGGGTCCGATGGGACCGCAAGGTCTGCAAGGATTGATGGGGCCGATCGGTCCGCAAGGCGAAGTCGGACCGATGGGTCCGATGGGAGCGATGGGACCCGCCGGCGCTGATGGTGCTGTTGGTCCGATGGGACCCGCCGGCGCTGATGGTGCTGTTGGTCCGATGGGACCCGCCGGCGCTGATGGTGCTGTTGGTCCAATGGGTCCGCAAGGCGAGGTGGGTCCGCAAGGTCCTGCCGGCGTCGCCGGTGCGATCGGTCCGCAAGGTCCTGCTGGCGTCGACGGTGCAATCGGTCCGCAAGGCATCGCCGGTGCGATCGGTCCGCAAGGCATCGCCGGTGCGATCGGTCCGCAAGGTCCTGCCGGTGCAACAGGCGCGACGGGCGCTGTTGGTCCGATCGGTCCACAGGGTCCGATGGGCGACATCGGTCCGATGGGTCCGCAGGGACCGATGGGATTGATGGGCCCGATCGGTCCGCAGGGCGCGACCGGCGCGACCGGCGCGACCGGCGCCACCGGACCTCAGGGCCCGATCGGTCCGCAGGGCGCGACCGGTCCGCAGGGCGTTCCAGGTCCGCAAGGTCCGCAAGGTCCGGCGGGTCTGTCCGACACGATCGTCGCGTCGTTCAACATGAACTTCAGCGTCGATGATCGTTCGGCCTGGACGCACGTCGAGAATCTCAGCGACGACGCGTGCTTCACGGGGCTCCCGCTCGGGTTCACGTTCAATGGATTCGGTGCGTCGACGGCGGAGGTGAGCGTGTCCTCGAACGGAAACCTGTTCTTCGGCAACATCTGTTCGTCGACGTTCTCGAACATGGGCTTGCCGGTGTTCATCTCGTCCAACCCGTTCCTCGCGTTCTTCTGGGATGATCTCAAGGACTACGGCAGCGGCGAGTACTTCGAGTACACGACGATCGGTTCGGCGCCGGGTCGCGTGTTCAACCTGTACTTCCGCAATCGCTTGTTCTCGAGCGACTGCGGGAGCGATCCGGTTCAGGTGATGATCCAGATCCACGAGACCTCGAACATCGTGAACGTCACGTACATCGGGTTCTCGGGATGCGTGAACATTCGCGGTGGGAGCGCGACACTCGGCCTTCAGTCCGCGAACGCAGCAAAGGCCGTGATGGCCGGGGTCAACTCGCCCGTGCTCGACGACAACGCGAATCGTCAGTCGATGAGCTTCCAGCCGCCGCCCTGAAGCGAAACTCCTCGCGCTCGTCGGGGGCCACTCGCGAGCGCCGCGAATTGGCACCTATCGGATCGGTAGGCCGCGCGCGGCGAGGAAGGCCTTCGCCTCGGGGATCGTGTGCGTGCCGAAGTGAAAGATGCTCGCGGCGAGCACCGCATCGGCGCCGGCTTCGAGGCCGAGCGCGAGATGCTCGAGCACACCGACGCCGCCCGACGCGATCACGGGGATGGTCACGCTCGATGTCACGCGCGTGATCAGCTCGGTGTCGTAGCCCTGGCCGGTGCCATCGCGATCCATGCTGGTCAAGAGGATCTCGCCCGCGCCGAGATCCGCGACGCGCTTGCACCACTCGAGTGCGTCGATGCCCTCGGGCGTGCGGCCGCCGTGGCTGAACACTTCCCAGCTCGCGTCTTTGCGCTTCGCATCGATCGCGACGACGATCGCTTGGCTACCGAACCGCGCGGCGCACGCGGTGATCAGCTCGGGCGTGCGGATCGCGGCGGTGTTCACGGCGATCTTGTCGGCGCCCGCGTCGAGCAAGCGCTCCGCATCGGCGACGGTGCGCACGCCACCGCCGACGGTGAGCGGCGCGAACACTTGATCGGCGGTGCGCGCGACGAGGTCGACGAGCGTCGAGCGACCCTCGGGAGATGCGCTGATGTCGAGGTAGCAGAGCTCGTCGGCGCCCTGGGCTTCGTAGGCGGCGGCTTGCTCGACGGGATCGCCCGCATCGCGCAGCTCGACGAAGTTGATGCCCTTCACGACGCGCCCGTCTTTGACGTCGAGGCACGGGATGATCCGGCGCGCGAGCGTCATCGTGATGTGCCCTCGAGTGGTGAGGTTCCGTCGTGCATCATCGAACGGGACCTCGCGGAATGCCGTGCGCGATCGCGTGTGCCGTACGTGCGGCGTCGGCGACCGTGAAGCGCTTGTCGTAGATCGCGCGACCGACGACGACGGCGGCGATGTTCGCGTCGCGAAGGCGGACGATGTCGTCGAGCTCGCCGACACCGCCGGACGCGATCACCTCGATCGAAACCGAGTGCCGGAGCTGCGATGTGGCGGCGACGTTGGGGCCGTGCCGAAGACCGTCTCGCGCGATGTCCGTGTAAAGCAGCGCCGCGGCACCCCAGCTCTGCGCGGTCTTGCCGAGATCGATCGCGGTGACGTTGCCGCTCGTGGTCCAGCCGTCGACGGAGACGACGCCATCGCGCGCATCGACCGCGACGATGACCTTGTGCGGATGCGCGCGGCAGAGCTCCTCGACGAGGGCAGGCGACTTCACCGCAGCGGTGCCGAGGACCACGAAGGCGGCGCCCATCGCGAGCACTTCGTCGAACGCCGCGCGATCGCGGATGCCACCGCCTACCTCGACGGGAATCGGCGATGCGGCGACGATCGCGCGAACGAGCTCCGCTTGGCGCGGCTCGCCGAACGCGCCGTTCAGATCGACGACGTGCAGGCGATCCGCGCCGTCGTGCGCGAGCTGCGCGACGAGCTCCACGGGATCGTCGTGAAAGATCGTCGCCCGATCGCGCTTGCCTTCTTCGAGGCGGACAGCCTTTCCGTCGAGGAGATCGATCGCGGGAAACAGCTTCATGCGGCCTCGAGGAAGTTCGACAGCATTCGCAGCCCCACCGCTTGCGATTTCTCGGGGTGGAACTGACACGCGAAGATGTTGTCGCGCCGGATCGCTGCGGTGATCGCGGTGCCGTGCTCGGCGGCGGCCGCGAGCAGTGAAGGATCCGCCGGGACAGCGTGGAACGAGTGCACGAAGTAGAAGTACGCGCCGTCGTCGATGCCCGTCAGCATCGGATCGAGGCGGTGCTTGTGCACGCGGTTCCATCCCATGTGCGGCACCTTGAGCGCGGGGTTCTTCGGCGCGAGGCGAATGACGTGGCCGGCGACGACGCCGAGTCCGGCGCATGGTCCCTGCTCCTCGGAGGACTCGAACAGCACTTGCAGTCCGAGGCAGATGCCGAGGTAGGGTCGCCCGGATCCGATCGCTTCGCGAAGAGCGTCCCCGAGACCATGCTCGGCGAGGCCCTGCATGAACACGCCGAACGCACCTTGGCCCGGTACGACGATTCTGTCCGCGCGCCGGACAGCCTCGGGATCGCGAGTGATCGTGACGCTCGCACCGGCGGCGATGAGCGCTCGCTGCACGGAGCGAAGGTTCCCCGAGCAGACGTCGACGATCGTGACCTGTGGAGTCACGCGATCAGCGTGCCCTTGGTCGACGGAACTGCACCGCCGAGCCGAGGATCGATCTTCGTGGCTGCATCGCAGGCGCGCGCGAACGCCTTGAAGATGCACTCGATCGTGTGATGCGCGTTGCCGCCGTAGTGCAGCAACACGTGCAGATTGCATTGCGCGCGTGTCGCGAACGCGGCGAAGAACTCCTTCGCGAGCTCGCAATCGAACGTGCCGATCCATTTGCCGTCGAGGCCCGCGACCTTCCACACGAACGCGGGACGGCCACAGAAATCGACGGCGACCGTGACGAGCACCTCGTCCATCGGCAGCGTCGCCGAGCCATAGCGCACGATGCCGGCGCGATCGCCGAGCGCTTTCTCGAACGCGGCGCCGAGCACGAGCCCGGTGTCCTCGACGGTGTGGTGGCCATCGATCTCGATGTCGCCTGCGGCCTTCAGTGTCACGTCGAACACGCCGTGCTTCGCGAATGCGTCGAGCATGTGCGTGAAGAAGGGAAGCGGTGTGTCGATCGAACGCACCCCGGTGCCGTCGATTCCGAGCTCGACCCGGATCTGGGTCTCCTTCGTGTTGCGGTCGATGGACGCGGTGCGCACCAGGTCTCCTTGTATCAGCTGGGTCGGGATCGTACAAACGAAGGCATGCTTCGCCACCCGCTGGTGATTACTAACCTTGTTATCGCTCTCTCGGCTCTCGCTGGATGCGGCGGAGATTCGAAGCCCAAGCCGAAGAAGCCGATCGTCAAGAACGACGATACGCCTCCGCCCAAGGTCGAGACGGAGGAGGATCGCGAGAAGAAGCGGATCGAAGCCGCGCACGCCATCGTACCCGAGGGCAGCACGTGCTTGCCGCTCGCGCTCAAAGAGAGCGGCGCGCCGCGCCTCGAGCTCGCCGCTGTCGAGTCCGCCGCCGTGGTGTGCGCGATCGACATCGACGAAGCCCGCCTCCTCGGTCCCGTCGGCTGCTGGGCGGTCGACCTCGCATCCGGATCGCTCGTGAACAAGCCCGCGGCGCCGCTGCCGGGTCACGGTCTGCCCGTCAACATCGACGACCGCTGCGCGCGCGGATATTGCCTGCCGAAGGACGCGAAGGCGCCCCCGACGAAGATGGTCAGCCTCGCGTGGAACGCGGATGGCTCGAAGGTCGCGCTCCTCGCCGGCGATGATCTCCACGTGTTCGATGCCGGCACCAAAGCGCACGAGAAGAGCTTCTCGGTCCGCGGCGATAAGGGCGTCTCGAACGAGCCCAAGGCCGTCCACTGGGTCGCGGACATGCTGTTCGTCGAAGGCGTGGACCAAGGTCCGTACTCGGCCGTGTGGGCCTTCAAGTCCGACGGCACGCAGGTCGGTCCGATCACCGCGCTCGGCGGCAAAGACGACAAGCCGCTCTCGACGTACAGCGGATCGTTCTCGATCCTCGACAAGACCCGCGTCGGCGTCTCCGAACAGGGCTTCAGCACGCTCACGATCTACGAAGCCGATACCGGCAAGCGCAGCAAGCTCGTGCGCAAGCTCGCGAAGCCGCCGTGCAAGGCCGACGAGCTCGACGCGTTCTGGACCGACAACAACGACGCCGTCGGTGCGAAGTGCAAAGAGCACATGACCAAGAACTTCTCGACGCTGATCGGCGCGACCGCCGTCGCGGGCAAGACGAACTTCCTCGTGATGATGCGTGGCGATCGTCTCGGCGAGCTCGCGGTCCTCGACGCGAAGACGCTCGCCGAGAAGAAGACGATCAAGATGCCGTGGTGCGATGCGGGATCCGCCGCCGCTCCGGCGATGAGCGACGCCGAAGCGCTCAAGCCGAAGAAGGATGCGGAGCCCGAGAAGAAGAGCACCACGCGCGGTGCGACGAAGAAGTCTGAAGATCCGGACGCCGGCGGCGAGTAGCCTCCGTTAGCGACGAAGCTGCTGCAGCTTCTCGCGCGACGCCGCCACGTTCTCGTCGCGCACGCCACCGACGAGATCGAGCGATGCTTGTTGCTCGCGGCCCGTCTGTGCATCGCGCGCCTTCACGCGCAGGATGCCCGATGCGTCGAGCGAGAACGTGACCTCGATCGAGGTCTCTCCGCGCGGTCGCGGCGTGAGGCCCTCGAGATGGAGGTCACCGATGATCGTGTTGTTATCGAGGCGGCGTGATTCGCCTTGGCAGACCACGATGCGCACGGCCTTCTGGAGATCGCGCGACGTGGAGAACACCTTGACCATCTGCGCGGGCACACGCGAGTTGCGACGGATCAGCTCTTCGCAATAGCCCGCGACGGTGGCGATGCCGAGGCTGCGCGGCGTCACGTCCATCACGATCGGCGCGGGAGCCGGTGCAGGAGCCGGCGCTTGGGCGCGCGGCATCACCGGGTATGCCTGTGGAGCGGCGGGTGGCTGGAATCCGCGCGCGGTGGAGGCCGCGCTCGCGTTGGTATCGGTCTGCTCGGACTCGAGCTCGAGGAGCGTGGCGCCGATCTGCGGCGATTGGTACGCGGGAGGCGCACTCGGCGCCATCGTGCGCGCGGTCGGCGATGCTTTCGGTGGCGGCCCGAACGGCGTCGGCTGCGCGGTCGGCATCGACGGAGCGGACGCGGCGGGCGGATACGTCGGCGGTGGTTGCGACGGCGCGACGGGGCGCACCGGAGGAACCATCGCCATCATCGTCGGCGCGGTGGGAGGCGCGATGGCCGCGGGAGGCGGGAACGTCGGCAACGTCGAGGCAGGGCTCGGCTGCGGCGGATCCTGGTCGCCGGGCTTGGTCTGGAAATCGTCTGGCGAGCCCCACTCGAGGGCCGCGGGCTCGGACTGCTCGTCGACGATCGGCGCGATCGGAGCACGCGTCACCGGAATCGGCGGAGGCGTGATCGCCATGCCGCGTGCGGTGGACGGTTTCGGCTTCGGCGGTGGACGCGGGATCCCCGACGGTGGCGTGGGAATCGAGAGCGGCTCGGCTTGCGTGGTTTCTTCGGCGGCTTGGAACGACGACGGCGCCGGCGCGACGGGAACCCCGAACGCCGTCTGGCGTCCCGGCGGTACGTCTTGGCGCGGCAACGGCTGCGTCTGCGGAGCTCCGGGGGCGCCGCGCAGGCGACCGATCGGCTGCTTGTCGCCGGACTGCGTCTTCTCCTCGAACACCTCGCGCGTACCGGCGCGCGACACGGAGTATTCGGTGTCGGGCTTCGGGATCCGCTCGGCGCCGTAGCCGGCGGTGGTGCGCTTCGGTCGCTCCTCGAGGACCGGCGGCGACGACAGATCCGTGAACGACTGCATCGTCACGCCCTTGTCGTTAAGCGACTTCAGCGCGTCCGTGGCCGTCGCCTCCTCGGGGAGATCGATCTTGGGCACCTGCGCCGAGATGCGACCGCTGCGCGAGAGGATGCGCTCGAGCGATGTGGCTTGCAGCGCGGCACCGACGGCGACCGCGTCCTCGGGGTTCACGTCGGTGCGCGGTGCCTTCGCGAAGAACTTGCTGACCTGATCGCGGACGTACGGGATCTTCGTCGTGCCGCCGACGAGGATGATGTCGTCGATGCGATCGAGCGACAGGCCAGCGTAGCTCATCGCCTCTTTGCAGACGGGGAACGTCTTGTCGATGATGTCGGCGACCTGCGAGACGAACTGGTCGCGCGTGATCTCGATCTGGAGATTCAGCGGCCGCCCGTTCGGGCCGTAGGCGATCTCGTCGACGCGAACGACCGCGCGCGATCGACGCGAGAGCTCGATCTTCGTCTGCTCGGCGACGGCGCGCAGCCGCATCATCGAGATCTCGTTCGTCCGCAGATCGATGCGGTTCTCGCTGAGGAACTTGGAGACCATCGTGTCGACGAGCCGCTCGTCGAGATCGTCACCGCCGAGGAACGTGTCACCCGCCGTGCCGAGCACCTCGTACACCTGATCGTTCAAGCGAAGGATCGTGATGTCGAACGTGCCGCCGCCGAAGTCGTAGACGGCGATCGTCTGCTTCAGGTTGCGCGAGTTGCCGTACGCGAGCGCCGCGGCGGTGGGCTCGTTGAGCACGCGCACGACGGTGATCCCCGCGATCGCGCCCGCGGTCGCCGTGGCCGAGCGCTGCGCATCGTTGAAGCTCGCCGGCACGGTGACGACCGCGCGGGTGACCTCTTGCCCCAGCTGCGCCGTCCCGATGTTGCGCACGTGATCGAGCACGATCGCGCTGATCTCCGGCACCGCGAACTCGCCGCCACGCGTGACGATCAAGGGCAGCTCGTTCTCGCCCTCCTTGATCTGGTACGGCATGCGCTTCTTCGCGGTCTTGACCTCGTGCGAGCTATACGCGCGTCCGATCAGCCGCTTGACCGAGTAGATCGTGTTCTGCGGATCGATGACCTTGCGCTGCTTCGCGCTCGCTCCGACCACCACGCCGCCGTTCGGATGGAAGGACACGACGGATGGATGGATCTTGCCGCCGCTCTCGTCGGCGAGGACCCGCACGTTTCCCCCGGCGTCCGCGTGCGCGACCACCGAGTTGGAGGTGCCTAGGTCGATGCCAACGATCGGATCTGTCACGTAGTACCGGGGCTAGGTTACCGACTCTGATCGGTGGTGGCCAGAACGCGGTCGTACCAGCGTTCGATCTGCGAGCGAAAGGGCCACATCCATCCGTACGAGCTACCCGTGAACTGCCCGACGACGTGCTCTCGGTATGCTGCGCGGCGCGGATACTCCGGCCCCCACACCTCGGCCGCGGCACGAATGCTCTCGGCGTAGGCCTCCTTCTCGAAGTACGCGCGAAACCACGCGAGGCCCATCGGCAGCGGGAGCAGCACGTACAGCAGCGCCATGCCCGGCAGCGTGAACTTGCGAAACTGCCGGAGGTGCACGGCTTCGTGGCGCAGCGTCACGTAGCGCTGGTCGGGATCCCACTCGTCCCAATCGGACGTGACGTAGACCGTCTTGCCGATCGTCGTCTGATACGAGTCGAGGTACGTCCGCATCTGGCCGAACGTCACGCCGATCAGCGCGTAGTGGATCGCGCGATGAAGGCGAGATCGATCCTTCCGGACGATCCGGAAGCCAGGCAGCTCGACGCGCAGTGCTTCGACGAGCTGATCGTACCGACTCACGCGCACATCGTAGCTCCGGATGCGATTGACTCGCTGCGCGCGGATCCGTAGCGTGCTCCGTCCGTGGTCGATCTCGCGAAGTTGAACCCACCGCAACGCGAGGCGGCGAGCCACGGTGGTGGCCCGATCCTGGTGCTCGCGGGCGCGGGATCCGGCAAGACGCGCGTGATCACGTTTCGGATCGCGCACCTGATCGAGCTCGGAATTCCACCGAGCGCGATCTGCGCCGTCACGTTCACGAACAAAGCCGCCGAAGAGATGCGCGAGCGCGTCGGTGCGCTACTACACGACAAGCGGGTCACGCGCGAGATCACGATCGGCACGTTCCACGCGCTCGGCCTGACGATCCTGCGCCAGGAGCGCAAAGCGCTCGGGTTGCCGCGCGGCTTCACGATCTACGATCAGAGCGATCAGATGGGCGCGTTGCGCGAGTCGCTGCGGCACACGAAGCAGATGACCCGCGATGGCGAGCGCCGCTTCGACGTGAAGTCGATCCTGACGCGCATCTCGCTGGCGAAGAACGCGTTCATCGCGCCGGATCAATACGAGGGCAACCCCGCCGACGACTACGACGCGATGACCGCCGAGGTCTATCCGAAGTACCAGGAGATGCTGCGTGCGTGCGCGGCGTTCGACTTCGACGATCTCATCGTCGAGCCCGTGCGCTTGTTCGAGACGGTGCCCGACGTGCGCGAGCGCTGGTCGAACAAATATCGCTTCGTGATGGTCGACGAGTTTCAGGACACCAACGCCGCGCAGCTGCGAATGGTCAAGGCGCTCGTCGAGCAGCATGGAAATCTATGCGTCGTCGGCGACGACGATCAATCGATCTATTCGTGGCGCGGCGCGGATCCGACGAACATCCTCTCGTTCGGCGAGCTGTTCCCCGGCGCGAAGATCGTGAAGCTCGAGCAGAACTATCGCTCGACGAAGACGATCCTCGAAGCCGCGAACACCGTGATCGCGAACAACAAACAGCGCCACGGCAAGACGCTGTGGTCGCAGCTCGCCGAGGGAAAGTCGATCACGCACGCGGTCGCGCAGACTCCCGAGGACGAAGCGAAGTGGATCGCCGCGGAGATCCATCAGCTGCACAAGGATGGCCGGCCGTGGGACTCGATCGCGATCATGTATCGCTCGAACATCCAGGCGAAGATCCTCGAGGAGGAGCTGCGCACCGCGAGCATCCCCTACGTGATGTACGGCGGTCAGCAGTTCTTCGAGCGCAAAGAGGTCAAGGACGTCATCGCGTACCTGCGCGTCGCGCTCAACCCCAAGGACGAGCTCGCGCTCCGGCGCATCATCAACTATCCGGCGCGCGGCATCGGCGCGACGACGGTCGAGAAGTTGGTCGCCGCCGCGCAGGCGAAGCACGCGACGCTGTGGGATGCGCTCAAGGGCGCGATCACGGGGACCGCATCGCTGCCCGGCATGGACGTGATGCTGTCGACAAACGACGACGATCCGCTCGGCGAAGGTCCGCGCGTCGATGTCGGCGAGGTGCGCGGTGCGACGAAGAACGGGATCGTCGAGCTGATCCACGTCGTGTCCGAGCTCGGCGCTTCGATCGAGCACGGCGAGGACATCGTGTCTGCGACGAAGATCCTGATCGACGACATCAAGCTCTACGACGATCTGCGCCACGCATCGGGCAGCATGGCCGCCGCGCAGCGACGCATCGATAACGTCGAGGGCCTGTTGGGATCGCTCAAGCGATTCGCCGAGAAGGGCAAAGGTCGCGAACAGCTCGCCGAGTATCTGCGCATGCTCTCGCTCGAGTCGAAGGACGAGAAGGAAGACACGCGCGAGAAGGTCGTGCTGACCACGCTGCACGGCGCGAAGGGGCTCGAGTTCCCCGTCTGCTTCATGATCGGACTCGAGGAGGAGTTGCTTCCCCACATCCGCACGCTGCAGCCGCAAGCGACCGACGTCCTCGACGCCGATCACGCGACCGACATCAGCGAAGAGCGCCGCCTGTGCTACGTCGGCATCACGCGCGCGCAGCAGAAGCTGTACTTGACCCGCGCGTGCACGCGAGTCGCGCGCGGGCGCAGCGTGCCGCGAACGCCATCGCGATTCTTGCTCGAGATCCCCGAGGACCTGCTCGACGTGATCGACATCGGCGAGTTTCAGCGCCAGCAGGTGCCCCAGGACGAGGTGCAGTCCTTCTTCGGGAACCTCGCGTCATTGCTCGACGACTGAGCTCAGCATCGCACGTCGACCTCTCGCTCGCGGTCAGGGCGAGATCGAGAGTGCGATCACGCGATCGGTCACACCACGATCCGGGCGTCGTCGGTCCATGCCACCGACGAGCACGAGCGAGTCCACGGTCGTCGCCGTGGTGATCTCGTACGCATCGGCGGGCATCGCCACGAGATCGGTCCAGGTCTCGCCATCGAAGCTGTAGGTCACGTGCTGGTTGAATGCGATGACGGTGCCCGCGGGCCCCTGGACGATCTGCCACGTGTCGAGCCCGGGAGGTGGCGACGGGGCGGCGGTGAACGTGCGCGAAGCGGGATCGTAGATCCACACGAGCCACATTCCGGAATCGGTAAACACCACCGTGCCACGCCGGGTCTGTCCGACGAAGACGCCCTCGGTGGGCGGGAGGCGATGCGTCACGACGGAGGCCCCTGTCCGCGACAGCTCGGTGACCACCGGCGGCAGCGGAGCGTAGCCCGCGTTCAGCCAGCGAGAGTATTTCGGAATCGGAGACTTCGCGCGCAGCACGTTGCCGACGATCGCGACGACTCCATCCTTCGTGGACCAGGCTAGCAGCGGGCTCTGCGAAGGCTGCAACGCAGGTCCTCGTTCGAACCGCCGGCCGCCGCGTCGCAGCAGCTCGGGTGGCGGCACGACGGCTCCGTCGGTGCCGCCGAGCATCCATAGGTCGCCATTGCCGGCGAGCACCGCCTGGTGATCGGATCGCGCGAAGCGGAGCTCGGGACCCACCTCGACGCTGCCAATAGCGGGAGAGACGAGTTCGGTGCTCGCGATCCGCGAGCTCACGTCGTCGGCGCGAATGCCACCGCTGACGAGCACGCGGTTATCTTGTAGAAGCGTCGCGCGATGATGCGTGCGCGGATGCGCGAGGTGCCCGACGCGCACCCACGCAGGCGCGCCCGGTACGAGTAGCTCGATCGAGTCCAGCGACGCACCGTTGGCATCGGTGCCACCGATCACCAGCAGCGCTCCATCGGCGAGCACGGTCACGGTGTGGCCGCGCCGTGCGGTGATCAGCGCGGGCAATTCTCGCCACTGTGGCGCCTTCACCGCGGCGCTCGCGACTGCCGAGGGCGACGATGACAACGGTGGTGCCGAGGGCGACGATGACGACGGTGGCGACGATGACGGCCGCGATGACGACGGTCGCGATGACGACGGTCGCGATGACGATGGTGGCGAGTCGCTCCCTGCGGGCGTGCCGCAACCGGTGAGCGTCATCACGAGGAGGATGGTCAAGTGGCGACGAGGCCGAGGCGAGCGTGTCATGGCCTCAGAGACGCACCAGGACCGTCGCGGGTTTGACGAGCGCGTGATCCCAGCACGATGCACGTCGAGTGCATTGCGTGATCGACGTCCCCTCCGATTCGTCGTCGAGTCGCCAGAAGACGCGCGCTCGTCGTCGAGCAGCGTCGCGTGTATGACCTCGCTAGAACATTTTCGCGTGCCGTCCGTCTCAATCGCGCATGACACGATCCGACTCGCTGTTGTGCGGCCTCTCTCTCGTGCTGACGCTGTCACTCGCCGCGTGTGGTGGCTCCTCTCGCACATCGTCGACGGCTTCGTCCGCGTCGCCGGCTTCGTCCGCGTCGACTGCGTTGGCGCACGCGACGCCAACCTCGGGTGCTGGTGCGGTGATGCTCGAGCTGCAACCCGAGCTAGCGACGTATCGTGCCGCGCATGGAAAACCATGGCGCCACGGTGGCGAGCAGGAGGCGGCGATGAAGATCGCACCCCACCTGTTCGCGAGCCTCCCGCTCGTCGGCGCGTCTCGCGAGACGGTACTCGGATGGCTCGGCCCCGCGACGCAGGTGCAGCCGGCGAACGCGCCCGATCACGAGCGCTGGGTCTACATCCGAGGCACCGGCGAGATCGCCTCGATCTATACCGTCGACCTCGCGAGCGGCGTCGTGACCTCGATCGCCGAGGTCCCCTCGCAATAGTTTCTCGCCGGACGTGGATCGGATCTCGACCAGATCGTCTCGGTCATAACCACTAGCGATCACTCGGCGATCAGGAGATGTCGCATGTGTCGCAGTCGTCCCGTGAACTGCGCGCATCCGCTCACCCCGTCCTTGTCATGAGTGGTGTTGGCGAGGGGTGCGACAGGAGTGGTATGCCCCCGCGCATGAAGAGGAACGCCATCCTGATCGGACTGCTCGCCGCTGCGTGCGGCGGCAAGTCCGCGCCGAACAACGAGACGCTCGGCAGCACCCATGCAAACCAAGGCACCGGCGGTGAAACCACTACGCCGACGCCGCAACCCGAGAAGGCAGATCCGGATCTCGCGTTCCGGCTCGCGTACTCCGATCCAGGTGGCATGTGGATGCCACAGCAGATGACGCTGCCGGGCCACGTCGAGACGTTCAAGAAGATGGGCGTCGACATCGATGCAGCGGTCCTCGCAGATCCCCTCGCAGCGCCGATGAACGCGATCGTGTCGCTCGGTGGTTGCACGGCATCGTTCGTGTCGCCCGATGGTCTCATCGTCACGAACCATCACTGCGTGCAGGGCGCACTGCAGCAGAACAGCTCGCCCGAGAACAACCTCGTCGAGAACGGCTTCCTCGCGAAGACGAAGGCCGACGAGAAGAGCGCTGGTCCGAACCAGCGCGTGTGGGTCGCGCAGGCGTTCAAGGACGTCACCAAGGACATGCGTGATGGCCTCGAGGCGATCAAGGATCCGATCAAGCGCAAGGACGAGAGCGAGAAGCGCCTCAAGACGATGCTCGCCGCGTGCGAGAAGGATCGCCCGGAGATTCGCTGCGACATCAAGAGCTACTTCCGCGGCGGCATGTACCTCCAGATCGAGAACCTCGAGATCAAGGACGTCCGCCTCGTCTACGTTCCGCCGCGCTCCGTCGGAAACTACGGCGGCGAGATCGACAACTGGGCGTGGCCGCGCCACACCGGTGACTTCTCGTTCTATCGCGCGTACGTCGGCAAGGACGGCAAGCCCGCAGCGTTCTCGGCGGACAACGTTCCGTTCAAGCCGAAGCACTACCTGAAGGTCAGCGACAAGGGCGTCAAGCCGGGCGACTTCGTGATGGTCACGGGCTATCCCGGATCGACGAGCCGCACGCAGACGGCGCTCGAGACCCGCCACAACATCGAGTGGTACTACCCGTACCTCATCGCCTACTACAAAGAGCGTTACGCGATCGCCGAGTCGATGCTCGGCGCGGGTGGTGACACCGCGATCAAGGCGACCGTTGCCAAGCAGGGCATCCAGAACGGCCTCGAGAAGTTCCAGGGCGTGCTCGACGGTCTGAAGAAGAACCCCGAGCTCGTGCAGCGCAAGGAAGCGCTCGACAAGCAGATCAAGGCCTGGGCGGCGCAGCCCGGCAACGAAGCGGCGAAGGCCGCGATCGAGAAGTACGAGCAGATCGAGATCGACGAGCAGCGCACCGCGCGCGTCGACTTCGATCGCGGATCGGCGTTCGGTGGCTCGCGCCTGCTCGGCACCGCGATGTCGCTCACGCGCTGGTCGGAGGAGCGCGCGAAGAAGGACATGGACCGCAAGCCCGGCTTCCAGCAGCGCGACCTCGAGCGCACGCTCGCGGGACAGAAGGCGTTCGTGAAGTCCTACGACCGCGCGCTCGACCGCGCGAACTTCCGCCTCGCGCTCGTTCGCGCGCTGCAGCTCGACGAGAAGGACCGCCCGTGGCTCGCGACGCTGCTCGACGCGAAGAAAGGCACGAAGATCGACGAGGCGTTCATCGACAAGACGCTCGACGCTTGGTACGCGGGCCAGACCCTCGAAGCCGACGCGACGCGCCTCGAGCTCTACGAGAAGGGCACCACGGCGAAGCTGAAGGCGTCCAAGGATCCGTTCATCAAGGCCGCGCTCCGCGTGTGGCCGATCGTGAAGGCCGAGGAGAAGAAGGACGACGTCGTACGAGGCGAGATGCTCCTCGTCGCGCCGGCGTACGTCGAGGGCATGAAGCAGGTGCTCGGCGGTCAGCTCGCTCCCGACGCGAACAGCTCGCTGCGCATCACGTACGGCACGGTGAAGTCGTTCAAGCCCGGCTCGAAGGAGCAGGCGGACTGGCCGTTCACCACCGCGTCGCAGATCCTCGCGAAGGACACCGGCAAGGAGCCGTTCGACATGCCGAAGAAGGCGCTCGACGCGATCCGCGCGAAGAAGTTCGGCCCGTACGGTGACCCGGCGCTCGGCGGCGAGCTGCCCGTCGACTTCCTCTCGGACCTCGACATCACCGGCGGCAACTCCGGGTCGCCCACGCTCAACGAGCGCGGCGAGCTCGTCGGACTCGCGTTCGACGGCACGACCGAGGGGCTCGCGTCCGATGTCGTGTTCAACGGTGCGACCACGCGCGTGATCCACGTCGATGCGCGCTACATGCTGTGGAACATGGACCTGCTCGACGGCGCCGACCATCTCATCACCGAGATGGGCCTGACGCCGAAGATGAACTAGATCGAACCAAGATCTCGACCGCCGAGACCCACGAGGACGAACCCTCGTGGGTCTCGACGCATCCGGGGAGCGTCACGCGCACCGACTCACCGCGCGAATGGGACGACTCGCCGATGGCGCTCCTTCCTGCGCGCTCGTCGCGTTACCGTCACGTCATGAAGCGCGAGGTGCCGGTGCGCACGCGGCCGCGGTTGGTGATGGTCGGCGTCGCCGCGATGGTGTTCGCGATGTTCGGGCTCGTCTGCGCGGGAACGACGCTGTGGGAGATGCGAACCCACGGGCACTCGCCGCTGCGGATCGTCGTGTATTGCCTCTTCGTATGGAGCGCGGGTTGGGCGCTGCTCACGCCGGTGGTGGCGTGGCTCGGTCGACGCGCGCCGGTGATTCCATTCTCGGGTCGCGCGCTCGCGCTGCACTTTGCCGCCGCGCTCGCGGTGAGCTCGCTGCACCACGTGTGGTGGACGGCGTTGCAGGTCGCGATGCAGCCCTACGACAGCATGGGCATCCAGACGTTCGCGCGTGGGCTCACGCAGAACCTCGTCGATCGCGGATTCCTCGAGGGAACGATCTACTTCGCGGTGCTCGGCGTCACATACGCGGTCGACTACCAACGCAAGTTGCGCGAACGCGAGCTCGCGCAGATCAAGCTCGAAGCATCGCTGTCGCAAGCGAAGCTCACGGCGCTGGAGCTGCAACTGCAGCCGCACTTCTTGTTCAACACGCTGCACGCGATCGGCGGGCTCGTGCGGCAGGATCGCAAGGTCGAGGCGGTCGAGATGATCAACGGGCTCGGCGACCTGCTGCGCTACTCGCTCGACAACGCGGGCAAGCCGACGGTGCCGCTCGAGCAAGAGCTCGCGATCGCGGAGCGCTACCTCGAGATCCAGCGCGCGCGGTTCTCGGATCGCATGACGGTGACGATCGATGCCACGCCCGCCGCGCGACGGATGCACCTACCGGCGATGCTGCTGCAGCCACTGCTCGAGAACGCCGTGCGCCATGGCATCGAGCGCGCGACGAGCGCGAGTACGATCAGCGTGACCGCTCGCGAGGTCGACGGGCGCCTGTCGCTCGAGGTGTTCAACACCGGCGAGCTCGGCGCGGTGGAAGCGGGCATCGGCATCGCGAACACGCGTGCACGACTCGAGCAGATCTATGGCTCGCGCCACGAGCTCGAGTTGCGCGGCGAGCCCGATGGCGTGGTGGCCGCGCTCGTGATCCCTGCGCGGGCCGCATGAAGATCCTGATCGTCGACGACGAACCGCTCGCACGTGACACGGTGCGTCTCGTGCTGTCGGCGGATCCAGACGTGACGATCGTCGGCGCGTGCAGCGGCGTCGATGCGGTGGCGCAGATCGCCGACGCCGCGCCCGACATCGTGTTCCTCGACGTGCAGATGCCCGGAGCGAGTGGCTTCGACGTGATCGCGCGGGTGGGCCTCGAGGCGATGCCGGTCGTCGTGTTCGTGACGGCTTACGATCAGTACGCGGTGCGCGCGTTCGACGTGCACGCGATCGACTACGTGCTCAAGCCCTACGACGACGATCGCTTGCTCGCCGCCCTCGCGCGCGCGAAGCAACGCATCGCGGAGCGCTCGTCGTCGATCGCCGCGCTCGGCGAAGTGCTCGCGGATCATCCACGCACGCTGCATCGCTTCGCCGTTCGCGAGCGCGAGCGCGTGGTGTTCGTCGTCGCGGCCGATGTCGACGCGCTCGAGGCCGCGGACGACTACGTCGAGCTTCACGTCGGCGACACCGTTCACCTCATGCGCGAGCGCCTCGGCGATCTCGAGACCCGGCTCGATCCCGCGCAGTTCGTGCGCATCCATCGCTCGACGATCGTCAACCTCGCGCGCGTTCGCGAGATGCATCCGCTCGTGCGCGGTGACGCGCTCGTCGTCCTCGAAGGCGGTGCGACGTTTCGCGTGAGTCGCAGCCGTCGCGACGAGCTCGAGCGCCGGCTGTCCGATTCGCCGCGCCCATCCGACAGCTCGCCGCACCGTCGGTGACTCGTTCGCTGCGAGCGGGCAGGGTGGCTCTCATGAAGCTCATCCTCTTGCTCGTCCTGGTCGCGAGCTCGACCGCGCTCGCCGCGCCGAAGCCCAAGAACGTCGCCATCGTCGTCTACGACCGCATGGAGATCCTCGACTTCGCGGGGCCCTCGGAAGTGCTCGCGGCGGCGAGCAAGTTCGCGGGCCTCGGCGGCACACCCGCGCTGAACCTCTACCTCGTCGGCAAGACCACGAAGCCGCTGAAGGCCCAAGGCTTCATCGACATCACGCCGACCTACTCGATCGACAACGCGCCGAAGCCGGACATCGTCGTGATCCCCGGCGGAATGGCCGACAACGTCTCGAACGACGTCGCGATGATGACGTGGTTGACGTCGGTCACCGCGGCGAGCGACGCGACGCTCACGGTGTGCACCGGCGCGTTCCCGCTCGCCAAAGCCGGCGCGTTCGACGGCATGGAGATCACGACGTTCTACGGGGCGATCGAAGGGCTGCGCGCGATCGCTCCCAAGGCGCGCGTGACCCACGGCCGCCGGTTTGTCGACAACGGTCGCTACATCACCACCGCCGGCGTCTCCGCCGGGATCGACGGTGCGCTGCACCTCGCCGCCCGACTGTTCGGCCGCCGCGTCGCCGACCAGACCGCGCGCTACATGGAGTACCACTGGACGCCGGAGCCATACCTCGCGACGGGCTACGCCTACTGGAACCCATCGCTCGACGATCGCGGTCGCCAGATCCAGCAAGCGGAAGCCGCCGTCGAGGAGAAGAAGTACGGCGACGCGATCGCGCTGTTCGAGAAGCTCGCGAAGACCGACACCGATGGCTCCGCCTGGCTCGGCCTCGGCAACGCGCGCTACTTCGCTCGCGACTATCGCGGCGCGATCAACGCGTACGCTCGCGTCGGCGAAAAATCAGCGTCGTTTCCGACGGCGGTCTACAACCTGGCGTGCAGCTACGCACTCGCCGGCGACAAGGCAAAGGCCCTCGTCGCGATTCGCAAAGCCATCGTCGCAGGGATCAGCAAGGCCCAGGCACTGGCGGACTCGGATCTATCGAGCATCAAGGACGACATTCAGAAGATTTGAGGACGAACCATCTCGCATCACTCGAAACGACAATGAATGGAGGCCCGTCCCCCTTCTGCGCACCGAGCGCAACAAAGGGGCCCGTCCCCCTTCTGCGCACGGGAATGACGAGTCGCAACGCTCGCTGATCCGGGTCATGGCTCGGCGTCGTCCATATGCCGTACTGACGGGTGTTAGTACGCGACCCTTCTAACCGGCGTTAGTACGCCATATGAACGGACTGAGACCCCTTGGCCTCCCGCATCGCGAGATGCAATAAGGCCCGTCCCCATTCTGGTCACCGCAGCGCAACAAGGTGCGCGCGGCCGCCAGTGATCGTGTCGATGGTCAGCAACGGTTAGGCCGTGCGTTGTTCGACGACGGTCTTCACGCGTTCGCGCGCGAGGCCCACGTAGCTCGCGTCGGCGTCGCCCGCGATCCAACGGCGCCCCAACTTCGCAGCCACGACGGCCGTGGTTCCCGATCCGACGAACGGGTCCACCACCAATTGCCCGGGTGCGCTCGAGGCGAGCACGAGCTTCTCGATCAGCGCCTCCGGTTTTTGTGTGGCGTGCGGGGTCTTCTCGGACATCCCGTTGCAGATCACGGGCACCTCGATGACATCGCGCGGCTTCGCGCCGAGCGGGTGCGGCTCCCACTTGTCTCGGCGGACGCCGCGGCCGTATTGCGACGACACCGCCTGGATGCGCGTCGGATAGCGCGTGGTGTGTCCGTTGTACGGCACGCGCACCGCGTCGACATCGATGCGTGCATTCGCCTTGCGCAGGTGGAGGATCGATTCGTGCGAGCGGCCCCAGTCTTTGCCGAGGTTCGCTTTGTTGCGATACGACCAGATCAGCCAGCGACACGCGGCGAACCGACGAGCGCTGCGGGCTTTGACGTCGGCGAGGATCTCCGAGAAGCCGCAGACGTATGCGGACCCGTGGGGCGCGAGGACGCGCGAGACTTCGGCGAGCCACGAGTCGCACCAATCGACGTAGACATCGAGCGACTCGAACTCGTCCCACTCGGCCTTCGAGATGGCATAGGGAGGATCGGTGACGACGAGGTCGACCGAGCCGTCGGCGAGCGTGCCGAGCAACGCGAGAGCGTCGGAGTGCCAGAGCTCGCCGCCGTTGCCGCGATGGGCGCGCGTGGGACCGGCGCCGCGCAGATCGCGCGGGATCGGCAACTCGCGGGTGACACGCGGTGGACGCTTGGGCACGACGCGCGCATCCTACTCGCGATGACGGATCCGGACCACAAGCATGTTCATCCGACGGCGATCGTCGACGCGGGCGCGCAAATCGGCGCGGGCTCGTGGATCTGGCACTGGGTCCACGTGATGAGCGGCGCGGAGATCGGCGAGCGGTGCTCGATCGGCCAGGGCTGCTTCGTGGGCAACGTGGTGATCGGCGACGGTTGTCGGATCCAGAACAACGTGTCGATCTACGACGGCGTGACCCTCGAGCCCGAGGTGTTCATCGGTCCGAGCGCGGTGTTCACGAACATCACGCACCCGCGCGCGCACGTGTCGCGCAAGGAGCACTACGAGGCCACGCGCGTGTGTCGCGGGGCGAGCATCGGCGCGAACGCGACGATCCTGTGCGGCGTGATGATCGGCGCGCACGCGATGGTCGGCGCGGGGGCGGTTGTCGTGAACGACGTCAAGCCGCACGCGGTGGTGGTGGGCGTGCCCGCGAGGCAGATCAGCTGGGCGTGCGCGTGTGGCGAGACGCTGTACAAGGACTACTCGTGCGGTCGCTGCGAGGCGCGGTATCGCGTCGAGGACGGCGAGCTCGTCAGCGTCGATAAAACTGCTTGAGCTGCGCCCATAGCTCGATCGGATCGAAGCCGAGCGCCGCGAACGGGCCGCTGTTCATCGCGACATCGCGCGCCTTGTTCGCGAACGCGGATGCACGATCGCGCGCACCTTGCGGCAGCATGCTCGCGAGGGCGCTCGCGGCGCGACCGGCCATCGCCGCGACGGCGGCACCGCCGAGCAGCGTGAGCAGCCACGCCGGCGCGGGATCCACGATCATGCGCTTCGCGTTGATCTCGCGTGCGAGCTGATCGCTCGGGCCCGTCATCACGTCGAGGACGGACTTGCGCTCGGCGATCATCGCCACGCTCGGCTTCGCGAAGCGCTCCTCGACGGCGGCCATCAGCCGCTCGTGGCCCTTTCGCCAATCGCGCGCGTACGTGACCTCGGGCACCAGGTCCTCGATCGCGCGATGCGTGGCAGCGCGCACGATGTCGCCGTCGTTCTTCACCGCGATGATCGACGAGTGAATGCGCGAGCGATCGTCTTCGATCACGTACGCCACGAGCGCCGAGCGATCGGGGATCAAGAGATCGAACGTGCGCTGGATCGGATCGATCGTCGGCGCGGGCAACACGTCGAGCAGCGCGGGCTCCGTCCACACGCCGTGTCCGGCGCGCTTCTTCAGCGCCTTCAGCGCGACGAGCCCTTGCGCGACGAGATCCATGTCCAGGCGCAGCGCGCCCTCGATCTCGGCCGACAGCTCGCCGAGCACGCCGCGCTCGATCGCGACGACGGCGCTGACGCCGAGCTTCTGCGCCCAGCCGCGCATCGGGAGCTGCACGGTGTCCGGATCGATCGATCCGCGCGCACCATGGCCCGCGATCACGAGCTTGATCACGCGGCCGTCCTCGATGATCGCGAGTGCCCAACGCGGGCTCGCGAGCACGCGCGGTGGTGAGAGGAGCCGCCACCAATTATTCCAATGGCGCGCATCCAGATCGGCGAGCTCGAGCTCGGAGGACAGCACGTGCTGAAGCTACCACTCGGCTTGCACTCGGCGGCGGTCCGTATCAGCATGCCGCGCATGACCAAGTACACCTTGCTCGCAGCAAGCATCGTCCTCGCAACGGCAGGCACCGCTTCGGCGGGCGGCTCGAAGGGATCTATCGGCGTTGGCTTCGAGACGCAGATCAACGGCGTCCTCGACGGCGTGTCCGCGAACTACGACATGGGCGAGTTCCACCTCGGTGGCTTCCTCGGCTTCTCCGACGCCGGCGGCGAGGACGACACCGACATCAGCTTCGGTGGTCGCTTCTACTATCACGTGCACTCCACCGCGATGGCCGACTTCGGTATCGGCGGCTCGTTCGGCGTGGGCCTCGTCGGCGATCGCATGCCCGGCATGGATAACAACCAGACACTCGTGTTCATCGAGCCCGGCTTCCAGATCCGCGCGTTCGTCGCCACCAACGTCGCGCTCAGCTTCACCGGCGGCCTCACGCTCGGTGTGGCCGATGCGGAAGGCGTCGCGGTGACCGGCCAGCTCAATGCTGTCGCCGGTGTTCACTACTACTTCTTCTAGAGACTATTCGTCGCTGCCGCCGACCGCGGCCGCGATCGCGACGTCCTGCGCCTTCACCTTCGACGGATCGAACTTCTTCGCTCCTTCGATCATCTTGTCGATGGTCTTGTCGAAGTCGGGACGCGCATCGTCCTTGCCCGGCTTCGCGAACCGCAACGGATTCACGCGAGCCACCACGATCGGCTTCAGATAGCCGCTCGTGAAGCCGCTCGCCTTGAGGCGCTCGACCGCCTCGCCGACCGCTTCGTCGAGCTCGAGCAACTTGTCCGCGTGCGCCTCGCGCAAGGTCAGGCTCTTCTTCATCGGATCCGTCGAGAACGCTTCCGTCTTCGACACCACCGAGTTGTACGCGCCGCCGCTGAATCGCGCGTTCTTCTCGTAGCAAACTCCGAGCGTGACGAGCGATGCCTGCTCGAGCTCGAACGCGACATCGGTCTCGCTCTGACCCGCGCGCTTCGGATCGGCGGCGATCGCGCGCGCCATGCGAATGACCTCGAACGCCTTGTCCTTGAGCGTGTGCGCCTTCTCGGTGTTGAGCGCGAGGATGCGGAACGCGATCTCGGGCTCCGGCATCACGAGCGCGATCACCGTCTTCGCGCCGAGCGAGGTCAGCGCCTGCAACCGGTGCATGCCGTTCGGCGAGATGAAGCCATCGCCGTCGGGAACCGCGATCACGGGATCGAGGAACCGCCCGACCTTCGGGATCACCGCCGCGAGTCGATCCGCGTGCGTCTTCGACAGCTCGCGCTGATAGGGCGTCGGCTTCACCTTGTCGAGCGGGAGCGCCGCGAGCGCGACCCAATGGCCACCGAACGGCTCGCGATACGCGGCGAGCGTGTGCCCGCCCGCGTCGTCGATCGTCTTCTCGAGCTTCGTCATCTCGCTGGACTTCGTTCCCGAGGTGACTTCATCGGGAGTCAGGCCGACGGAACCTGGCGCCGCTTTGACCTTCTTCGTGCGGGGCTTGGAGGGCTTCTTTGGAGCTTTGGGAGCGGTGGACTTGGCCTTTGCCATGGGGCGCAGTGTAGTAGGGTGGGGACGTGAAGTGGTCCCGTGGCACGAAGAACGACGACGTAGTCGACCGTCGTGGCGCTGCGGCGCCGAAGGTCGCAGGAGCCGGCATCGGCGTCGTGATCCTCGTCTTCGTCGTCGCGAAGCTGTTCAACGTCGATATCAGCGGATTGGTCGGCGGCTCGTCGTCTTCGTCTTCCTCTTCGTCGACGACGACCTCGTCGAAGAGCGAGCCCGAGCCCCCGAAGGGGCCCGATGCAGACGCCGAGCTCGTCGAGTTCGTTCGCTTCGTGATGAAGGACATCCAGGATACGTTCGAAGGCGTGTTCCAGGCCGAGGGCAAGACGTACCAGCGCGCGAAGCTCGTGCTGTTCAGCGATGCGATCGACACCGCATGCGGTCGCTCGTCGGCGGCGATCGGCCCGTTCTACTGCCCGGGCGATTCGAACGCGTACATCGATCTGTCGTTCTATCGCGACCTGCGCACCAAGCTCGGCGCCCCCGGTGACTTCGCGCAGGCCTACGTGCTCGCGCACGAGATCGGTCACCACCTGCAGAACCTGCTCGGCGTGGATCACGATCAGACCAAGCTGTCGAAGAGCCGCACGAGGAACGAGCACTCCGTTCGCGTCGAGCTGCAGGCGGATTGCTATGCCGGCGTGTGGGGACACCACGCTGCCGGCAAGAAGCTCCTCGAGATCGGTGATCTCGAAGAGGCGATCACCGCCGCGAAAGAGATCGGCGACGACCGTCTTCAGAAGAAGGCAGGCGTCGATGACGTCAACCCGGAGACGTTCACGCACGGCACCTCCGCGCAGCGCATGAAGTGGTTCCGCGTCGGGTTCGACAGCGGAAAGCTCTCCTCGTGTGACACGTTCTCCGCACAACCGTAGCCTCGCCATGACCACCACGTCGTTTCCCAAAGCCGAGATCAAGATCCTCCTCCTCGAGAACATCCACCCGGTCGCCGCCGAAGCGTTCCGCGCGGAGGGCTTTCAAGTCGAGCAGGTCAAAGGTGCGCTCCCCGAAGCCGAGCTGATGCAACGCGTGCGCGACGTGCACATCCTCGGCATTCGCAGCAAGACGCAGGTCACCGAGCGCGTCCTCGATGAAGGAAAGCGCCTCATGTCGGTCGGTGCGTTCTGCATCGGCACGAATCAGATCCGCACCACATACGCGAACAATCGCGGCATCCCCGCGTTCAACGCGCCGTTCTCGAACACGCGCTCGGTCGCGGAGCTGATCCTCGCCGAGATCGTGATGCTGTCGCGCCACCTCGGCGATCGCTCGCGCGAAGTACACGAGGGCCGCTGGACCAAGTCGGCCGCAGGCGCGCACGAGGTTCGCGGCCGCACGCTCGGCATCGTGGGCTACGGCCACATCGGTAGCCAGCTCGGTGTCCTCGCCGAGGCGTTCGGCATGCGCGTGGTGTTCTTCGATATCGTCGCGAAGTTGCCGATGGGCAACAACCGCTCGATGCCGAAGCTCGACGACGTGCTCGCCGAAGCGGACTTCGTCACGCTACACGTCCCGGAGACTCCGCAGACGAAGAACATGATCGGCGCCGCCGAGCTCGCTCGCATGAAGCCCGGCGCTTGCTTGCTCAACGCGAGCCGCGGCACCGTCGTCGTGATCGATGCGCTCGCCGCCGCGATCAAGTCAGGCCACATCGGCGGCGCGGCCGTCGACGTCTACCCCGACGAGCCGGAGACGAACAGCGACGGCTTCGTGTCGGCGCTGCGTAACCTCCCGAACACGATCCTGACGCCGCACATCGGCGGCTCGACGGAAGAAGCGCAAGAGGCGATCGGGCGCGAGGTCAGCGCCGCGCTCATCAAGTACATCAACTCCGGCGCGACGACCGGCGCGGTCAACTTCCCGCACATCGAGTGCCAGATGGCCAAAGGGACACATCGGATCTTGAACGTGCACAAGAACGTTCCCGGCGTGCTTCGCGACATCAACAAGATCGTCTCGGACCACAACGCGAACATCCGCGCGCAGGTCCTGTCGACCGATGCGGACATCGGTTACCTCGTCATGGATCTCGATCAGGACGTGTCGTCCGACGTGAAGAAGGCGATCGCGGCACTCGAGACCTCGATCAAGACGCGCATCCTGTTCTAGGACCAGAAGTCGAGCGTCAGTCGCCGACGTAGTCCGCCGTCTTCACGCCGAGCCCGATCAAGAGATCGAGACCGAACACGACGAGCATTCCGTAGGCAACGTTCTCGTACCAGACGATCTTGTTCTTGCTCTCCGCACCGGCGAAGGCCACGCCGGCACCGGCCGCGATCTCGACCCCGAGCAGGACACCGATCGTGCCACCCGAGCGGTTGTCGCTGTTGATGGTGTACGTCATGCAGCTCGCGAGTTGCGATAGCAGGACAGAGATGATCGCCACGCGACGCATGTCCCACGATATCGCGAATGCGTTCGCACGTTCACTCTTCGCTGCAACCGATCGAAGCGGCGAGCCCTCTTGTAGTGGATCCGGGTATGCTGCGCTGACGTGCATATCTCGGTGTTCGACATCTTCAAGATCGGCATCGGTCCGTCGAGCTCGCACACCGTCGGCCCGATGCGTGCGGCGAAGCGATTCGTCGAACGGCTCGTCGCGGACGGGCAGCTCGAGCAAACCACGGGCGTGAAGGTCGAGCTGTTTGGCTCGCTCGGATTTACGGGTAAAGGCCACGGTAGCGATCGCGCGATCATCCTCGGGCTCGAAGGCGACGAGCCGGCCACGGTAGATGTCGACTCCGTCGAGAAGCGTGTCGCGAAGGTCGCCGCACAGAAGCGGATCACGCTGCTCGGGACGCACGAGGTCGCGCTCGATCTCGAGCAATCGTTGATCTTTCACCGTCGCGACAAGCTGCCGCTGCACGCGAACGGCATGAGGTACACCGCGTTCACGGGCGACACGAAGCTCGTCGAACGCATCTATTACAGCGTCGGTGGTGGGTTCGTCGTCGATCATTCGGGCGCGCCCGCGGACGGCAGCACGCCGGCCGATCAAGTCCAGGTGCCGTATCCGTTCAACTCCGCCGATGATCTGCTGAAGCACGCGCTCGAGCACGGCATGTCGATCTCGACGCTGATGCTCGAGAACGAGAAGGCGCATCTGCCCGAGGCCGACATTCGCTCGCGCATCGATCAGATCTGGCGCGCGATGGACGCGTGCGTGAAGCGCGGCTGCGAGCGCGAAGGCATCTTGCCCGGCGGGCTCAAAGTGAAGCGGCGCGCCGCAGCGCTGCATCGCAAGATGAAGAGCGATCCGGCGGGCGCGAGTGATCCGCTCGTGATCATGGATTGGGTCAACCTGTTCGCGCTCGCGGTCAACGAAGAGAACGCGGCGGGCGGCCGCGTGGTCACCGCGCCCACGAACGGTGCGGCCGGCATCATCCCGGCGGTGATCATGTACTACCGCCGGTTCCTGCCGAACGCCGACGACGAAGGCACGATGCGATTTCTGCTGACCGCCGCGGCGATCGGCGCGCTGTACAAGAAGAACGCCTCGATCAGCGGCGCCGAGGTCGGTTGCCAGGGCGAAGTCGGCGTCGCCTGCTCGATGGCAGCGGGCGCGCTCGCCGAGGTCATGGGCGGAACTCCGGCACAGGTGGAGAATGCCGCCGAGATCGGAATGGAGCACAACCTCGGCCTCACCTGCGATCCGATCGGCGGACTCGTGCAGGTCCCGTGTATCGAGCGCAACGCGATGGGCGCGGTGAAGGCGATCAACGCGGCGCGCCTCGCGTTGCAGGGCGATGGCACGCACAAGGTGTCGCTCGACAAGGTGATCAAGACGATGTGGCGGACGGGCGCCGACATGAGTAGCAAGTACAAGGAGACCGCGCGTGGTGGTCTCGCAGTCAACATCATCGAGTGTTGATCGGGTACGCTGGAAGCAGTGGAGCTGACCGGCCTCGAGCCGCGGCGTAGCGATCTCGCGCGAGGGATCGTGATCGCGAGAAGCGCGAAACCGCTCGACGCGGCCGCGCAACGCGCGCTGTGGGACCTCCTCGCCAAGGCGAGCGTGACCGAGCCGGAGGACGTGCGCGAACGCACCGACGAGGAGCGCGAGGGCGACGACATCGAGCGCCAATGGCTCGCGGCACCCTGGCTGCCTCCCTCCGCCGCCGAGATCGACGCGCAGCGCGCTGCCTTCGAACGAGCAGCGGCGGACTTCGGTCTCGATGCGATCTGGTGCGTGAAGATCGAGACCGGGATCGATGGCGTCGCGTGGCTCGAGCTCGCCGAGAACGAGCCCCTCGAGGAGCCGGACGAGGACGCCCCCGAGCCCGGTGAGGAACCGGAGATCGTGGACGGCGTGTTCGACGAGAAGGCGGAGGTGCTGTACTCCGCGCCCGATGCGCCGTCGCCCTCGTCCGAGCCCGACGATCTCGAAGAAGATGACGACGACGACGACGAGGATCTCGAAGACGACGAGCTGCTCGAGTCCGATATCTCGGGTGTCCTCGAGAGTCACTGGCGCAATGGCACGCCGCCGTTCGAGCACGCGGTGCCGTTTCCGATCGAGCGCTTCCCCGAGATGATCGACGACTACGACTGGGAGAGCTTCGGTGTCGCCGTGAAGATCACCGGGCCGCAGCTACCCGGCGAGGAATCGGTGATCAACGCGTTCTTCGCGCTGTGGCTCTCCGCGTACCAAGACGAGCGCGCCGACGAGTTCGAGCCGTTCCAGCGCGCGGACGTGGTGCACGATCGCACGCATCGCTCCGCACTGATGTGGGCCGAGCGCTTCGCGGTGCCCGCGACTGCGACGGACCAGGTGCACTTCCTCCTGTGGATCGTCGCGCGCATCCACGACATCTTGCCGCTCGCATGGGCACGCTTTGATTCCGTCGACGACGCGGTGAAGTCTCGCGCGATCACGGATGACGGAACCGCGCCGTTCATCCTCGCGGGAAATCCCTTCTCGGAGCGCTTTCGCCGTCACGGAGAAGAGGCCGCGCTGGCGTGGGCCGTCGGTCAGAGTGCGTGGAGCCGGCGCGAGCTCGCGGGCATGCTGATCGAGGTCGCGCTCGAGCACGATCCGGACGAGGCGGCGACCGCGCTCGTAGCCGAGCGCCTGCTGCGGCGAGCGCTATCGTTCGACGCGTCGTCGGATGCCACCGGCTACCTCGGCATCGTCCTCGTGCGGCAGCAGCGGATCGACGAGGCCGTCGCGCTGGCACGCGGTGCCGAGCGTCGCGACGTGCGGTTGCTCGTCGTCGGCGAGAGTGCCGAGCACGCACCGGATCACCTCGGCGAAGCACTCGATCTGCTCGACGACGAGACGATGCGCGAGACGGATCCCGAGGAGATCGCGGAGCTCGTCGGTTCGATCGCGCGGCATGCGCCCGACGAGCTCGACGCGGTCCTCGCGAAGCTTCCCGAGAACGGCGCGCTCGTGCCGTACCTCTACAACGCGAGCTTCACCGTCGAGCGATCGCAAGCGCTCGCGATCCTGCGTCGCGTTCTCGCGTTGCCCGCGCCCGCACGCGATGCCGGCGAAGCTCGCACCGCGTTGGTGATGGCGTGGAACAACGCGTGTATTCACGCGCACGCGCTCGGCAACTACCGCCTGGCCGTGGACCTCGCCGATGGTGGTCAGCCGTATGCGACCGAGAACCCGTACATCTATCACTCGGCCGCGTGCGCCTACGCGGCGGTCGGCGAGATCGATCGCGCGATCGAACAGGTCGAGCTCGCGATCGAGCACGACTACGAGCACAGCGAAAAGATGGAGACCGACTCCGATCTCGCGCCGCTGCAGAGTGATCCGCGGTTCAGCCAGCTGTTCCGCGAGTGGCGCACGCGCCGCGCGGATCTCAACTAGACGTCAGCTCGGGCGAAGGACCGCACCGCTGACCTCCGCGGTCGCCTGACGCGTGGCTTCGTCGTAGTGCGCCCAGCACACCGGCGCGTAGCTCTCGTCGGCGCCGAGCTGGATCTGGGGGCCGCGGACGGTGGGCGTGCCGTTGACGAAGCGCAGGTTGCAGATCGCCTTCTTCGCGCAGTACTGGCACGTGACCTTGACCTCTTCGATGCGGTCCGCGAGCTCCATCAAGCGCTGCGCGCCGGGGAACAGCTTCGTGCGGAAGTCCGTGCGGAGCCCGTAGCAGATCACGGGCACGCCGGGATCGACGGTGATGCGACGGAGATCCTCGATCACCTGCGGCGGCAAGAACTGCGCTTCGTCGGCGAGGATGCAATCGAGGTTCGCGAACTCGCGCGGATCGAGCGTGCTGTCTGCGTCGATCATCAGATCCGCGTCCGCTTCGAGGCCCGCGCGCGACGAGATCTTCGCGACGCCGAACCGCGTGTCGAGCCGCGGCTTGACGAGCAACACGCGCTTGCCTTGCTTGCGGTAATTGTGTGCGACCGCGAGCAGGTTGAGCGACTTCGCCGAATCCATCGTGCCGTACCGGAAGTAGAGCTTCGCCACGACCGGACCCTACCCGTGGGGGCTGACATCAGGCGGGGACGCTACAAGGACGTTCAGTAGGCGCCGAGCGCGCGAGCGGCCAGGACTGCTCCCGCACCGACGAGGCCAGCCGCCGGGATCGTGAGCACCCAGGCGTAGACGATGCGCGCCGCGAGCGCCCAGCGGATGCCGCGCGCGTTGGTGATCGAGCCGACACCGACGATGGCGCCGGTGATCGTGTGCGTGGTCGAGACCGGGATCTTGAAGTGCGTCGCCACGAACAGCGTGACCGCGCCGGCGACCTCCGCACAGAACCCGCCGACGGGCTTCAGGTGCGTGAGCCCCATGCCCATCGTCTTCACGATGCGCCAACCACCGATCGCGGTACCGAACGCCATGGCGCCGTACGACGCGACGAAGATCCAGTATGGCGCCGCGTCTCCGGGCTGCAGCATTCCGCCGGCGATCATGACCACCCAGATCACGCCGGCGGTCTTCTGCGCGTCGTTACCGCCGTGGCCGATCGAGTAGAGGCCCGCGGAGAACAGCTGCCCGAGCCGGAACACGCGATCGACCTTCTGCGGCCGCATCTTGCGAAACACCCAGTACACGATCAGCATCACGACGCTGCCGACGAGCAGCCCCATCAGCGGCGCGAGCGGGATGAAGTAGATCGTCTTCGCGATCTTGTCGAGCTGCAGGGTCTCCACACCGCCGAACGCGATGCCGGCACCGGACAGACCACCGATCAGGGCGTGCGAGCTCGACGACGGAAGTCCGAGCACCCACGTGAACAGGTTCCAGACGATCGCGCCCGAGAGGCCACAGATCACGACCCAGACGTACGCGTGGCTCGAGCCCTCGACGTGGATCGTCTTCGAGATCGTGTCGGCGACACCCTGATGGAAGATGAACAGCGCGACGAAGTTGAACACCGCCGCCCACAGCACCGCTGCTCGCGGCGACAGCACGCGCGTGGAGACGACGGTCGCGATCGAGTTCGCGGCGTCGTGAAAGCCGTTGATCACGTCGAACAGCAGCGCTGCGGCGATCGTTAGGATGACGAGTGCCTGATCGTCCATCGTCGTGCCGGTTCAGGCGTGTTCGAGGATCACGCCCTCGATGATGTTCGCGACGTCTTCACAGCGATCCGTGGCGTTCTCGAGGTTCTCGTAGACCTCTTTCCACTTGATCACCATGATCGGGTCTTTCTCTTCCTTGAACAGGCGCGCGACGGCGCGTCGGAGGATCGCATCGGCCTCGTTCTCGAGGCGATTGATGTCGATGCACAGCTTCAGCGTCGCCTGCGAATCCTTCAGCGAACGCAGGCCGCGAACCGCCGCTTCCACTTGCAGCGCAGCGCGATGGAGGGCATCGGCGAGGTCGCGCACGTCGGCGGTCATGATCGTCAGCTCGTAGAGCTCGATGCGCTCGGCGGCGGCTTCGACGAAGTCCATCACGTCATCCATGCGCGTGATCAAGCGGTGGATCGAGTCGCGATCGATCGGCGTGATGAACGTCTTGTGCAGCGCCTCGACGCAGCGGTGCGTGATGGTGTCCGTCTCGTGCTCGATGTCCGAGATGCGACGGCACTTGGCCGGAACGTTCGCCCCCGTCGTGACGAGCGAGAGGAACTCCTTGGTGCCTTCGATCGTCAGCTGAGCGTGTTGTTCGAAGAAGTCGAAGAAGCTGGTCTCGCGTGGAAGGAAGCGGCCAAACATGCAGGCCCGTAACATACGCGCGAAAGGCCTGTCACAAAGCGAGAAACGCGCCTTCTTTCAAGTAGCTGACCACGAACCGAAGCACCTTCGCATCGTTCATGATCCACGTGTGCGTGGCATCGACCTCGGCGAATGCGGTCATTCCGTCGAGCTTGGTCTCGTCGACCGCGACGGTGCCATCGTTCGGTGTCGACGGGGCGAACCGCCGGCCCACCGTCCAGCTCGTCGGGTTCGTCATCGCGAAGCTGCGTGTTCCCGCGATGACTCCGAACGGAGCGGGCGGAGCGGGCCACTTCGATCCATCTGCGAGCTCGGCACCGGCGGGTCCGTAGTACCAGCGGAAGATCGGATTGCGGACCAGACCCGCGGCGAGTCGACTGCCGCGATTCGGCGGCGCGAGCATCACGATGCGATGCCAATGGATCCGCGGATCGTGAAGATGCCGCACGATCACGCCCCCCATCGAATGCGTGACGGCACACACCGGGCGATCACCGGCGTGCTCGACGATCCAATCCGCGACCTCGCCGGCGAGATAGCTGATCGAGTGCCGGCGTGATGGATACGTCCGGCTGAACGTGTCGAAGCCATGCGCGCGCAGGCCGTTGCTCAGGCGCGACATCGAGCCATGCCCGCGCGCGAGCCCGTGCAGCAGTACGACGAGCGGGCGATTCATCGAGCGCTCATCCGTCGCTCATCCATCACGACTCTCGCGCTCGTCGTCCGCTCGCTCTTCCGCCGCGTCGCGGTCGAGCTCGGCATCGAGATCCGCATTCCTACGTGCCCGCCAACTCTCCTCGAGCTCGTTCTCCGAGCGGCGACGCGGATCGTCCGGCGGGAACAGCGCGGGCAGATCGAGCGGCTTCACCTCGGTCACGACGCGCACCACATCCTCGGACAACCTCTCGCGCTCCGCGCGCAGCGCCTTCACCTCTTTGCGAAACCGCATCTGCCGCAGCAGCACACCTAGCGCCCGCCTCACGAGGCGCAGGCGATCCAACACGCGCAGCGTCGCCCATCCGCTGAGCGGCAAGATGATCGCCGCGGCGAGCGCCCATCGCCACGTCATCGTCCACGCGAAGAAGGTCACCGCCGCGCCGTAGCTGAGCAGCACGAGCAGCATGCCGATCACGAGCTTCGTCGTCGCGACCACATCCTTGCGCGGCGTCAATCGAGGCCCGACAAGACGCGCGAACGCCACCGTCGGCAAGTGCAGCGGCGCCCCGGGCGCGGTCAGCGGCAACCAGAACACGACCAAGATCAGATGGCGAAACATGCGGCCGCTGATCTCGACCTTGCTCAGATCGCGTGCGAGCTCGCGATCCGTGAGGCCCAGCTCGTCGAGCTTCTGCTGATACGCGCGCACGCGCGACATGATCGCGAGCACCTTCGGATCCGCCGCGACGCTCGCGTAGTACTGGTTGAACCGTCGCGCGAGCTCCACGCGATCCTCGATGCTGATCTCCTGCGGCTGATACAACCGCCGCACCACGTCGAGCGCTCGCACGGTGTCCCAGTCGGGCGCGTTGATCGTCAGCCTGCGGATCGCGATGTCCAGATCGCCCGTCACCGCCGCGACGATGTCCTTGTCGGTCCCCTTGCCGGGCTCGATCACGATCGGCGTGCCGTACTGCACGAGCACGCGGCTGCGAAACCGCTTCGGATGGATGAACGTGAGGCCGCACGGAACGATCGTGACCGGCTGCTCGTTCTTCGTCGCACCGCCGAGCGCCAACCGCGCTGCGCCGGTCTTGAGCTTCGCGAGCTGGCTCTCGTCGTGCGACAAGCCCTCCGGAAAGATCCCGATCGCACCGCCGTTGCCGAGCACGCGGAACATGTTGTCGAACGCGGCGTCGTTGGTGCCCTTGCGTTCACCCGCGTCGCGTTCGGGCTTCTTCTCCGTGGAGCTGCGCGTGCCGTCGTGATCATCCTTGCGCGCGACCGGAACCGCGCCGAGCCCGTTGAGGATCGCGCGCATGATGCGGCCCTTGAACAGGCTGTCCTTCGCGGCGAAGTGAACCTTTCGGCCGCAGGTGGTGATGATGAGGATCGGGTCGATCAGGGAGTTCGGGTGGTTCCCCGCGAACAGGACCGGACCCGAGGTCGGCACGTTCTCGAGACCCGCGATCTCGACCTGGCGAAAGAACACGCGGGTCACCACACGCAAGAACCACGCGAGGACCCTGTACGCCACGAATCATCGTAACCGGGAAATCGTCGAACCGGCCGACCGTGCCACCTCCCCGGTAGCAGAAGAAGCCGGCTATCGAGGCTGCCACTCGCCTCGATCGAATCGCAACCTCTTCGAATTTCACGCGCCAGCGATGGCACCCACGCTGCATTTCCCGACGAGCATGCAGCTAGAAGTAACGGCTACGCGAGTAGTCACGCGCTGCAGCATCGTCAGTTCCAGCGCCTGACGACGCAACCCCGGTTCGGGTGCGCGGTTGGTGAGACCACGCATTCGAGGATGGCTGGCCGGCCGCGGTAATTCTGCCGCGGCCGGTTCTATTTTCGGCGCTAGCCCGCGACTTCGAACGTGAAGCCGGCCCTGCGAAGTCGATCGAACAGAAACTGTCCCATCGCGACCGACGGCGTCGTGACTCCGCCCGACGACGTCAGCGGATCGCGCGCGAGTGAGAGTGCGCTCTCGCCGAGCATCTTCGCCGTCGAGCCATATCCCGGATCGCCATGCTCGTCGCCGACGACATAGATCAGCTTGTGCGTGCCGTTGGTCGCGACGAAGCGAACCTTCCAGTGTCCGCGTGCGCGTCGTTCGGCGTTCGGTCCTTCGCCTGGCTTGGGCGCTCGCTTCGCGAGTTGCGCTCGCAGCGCGGGCTTCTTCATCGCGTACGCGACGCCCGCGAGCACGCCCGTGATGCCGACGGCCATCGCGAGTCCGCGCGGTGATCCAGGCGTAGACATGACCTCGCGATAGACAAAGTCGTTCCCCCACGGAAACCCCGCGAGGGCGTGCGCGCGACGGACGACGCGCGTGTTGATCCCGGCCATCAAGAACGGAATCGTGAACATCTTGAGATCCGCGTTCCATCCGATGGAGGTCTCGTCGGGCGAGCGCGGACGCGAGGCGTACGGATCGGGATCGAGCGCGTAGGGGTTGCCGAGGATCTTGCGGACCTCGCGCGACTCGCCACCTTCGCGCGCGGTCTCCATGCCGCTGGCGACGGTGCCGCCCGAGACGCTGCCGCTCGATTCACCGAACAGCGCGGTGACTTGCTGTGCCGGCATCCCGAACGTCGAGCGGAACTCGCGCTGCACGGCCCAGGTGCCGAGGTCCGACGGGATCGAGTCGAAGCCGCAGGTGTGGACGATGCGCGCGCCGGTGGCTTTCGCTTGCTCGTGGTGGGCGTCGATCATGCGCCGCATCCACTGCACCTCGCCGGCGAGATCGCAGTAATGCGTGCCGTTGGCGGCGCAGGCGGCGACGACTTCGCTGCCGTACTTCGCGTACGGGCCTGCGGTCGTGCAGATCACCTTCGTGCGCTTCGCGATACCGGCCATCGCGGCCGCGTCGAGCGCATCGGCGACCAGGATCGGAACATCGATCTTCAGCGCGCGGAGCTTGTCGGCATTGCGGCCTGCGATCGCCCAGCGTGGTTTGTCGGCAGACGTCGCGAGGTACTCCGCGACGAGCTTGCCGGTGAAGCCGGTTGCACCGAACAGTACGAGATCGAATTCGCGAGTCGCCATCTGTGGCCATCACTCTACTCACAGAGCGAAAGCGCCGTATGCTGGGCGCGTGACGTTGATCGAGCGGTTGGCGGAGAAGCTCACTCCCGGTGAGCTGCCAGCGCCTCTCGACGGGAAGCGCAGCGCGGCGGTCGCCGTGTTGCTGCACGACGTGGGCGGCGTCGATGTCGTCGACGATCCGCGCGTGCTGCTGATGAAGCGAGCCGAGCGTGCGGGAGATCCGTGGTCCGGTCACATCTCGTTGCCCGGTGGTCGACACCAGAGCACCGATCGCGATCTCCTCGAGACCGCGATTCGCGAGACGCGCGAGGAGCTCGGCATCGAGCTCGAAGGAGCTCGTCTGCTCGGTCATCTCGCGCCGCTGCATCCGCGAACGAGTGGACCGCTCGGCATCGAAGTGACCCCGTTCGTGTTCGTGACCGAGGTAGCGGTCGAGCCGACCTGTGGTCCCGAGGCACTCGCGGCGTTCTGGCTCCCGCTCGCGACCGCTGGATCCGGATCGCTCGACGGTACGTATGCGTATCCGAGCTCGCAGATGACGTTTCCGAGCTGGAACTACGAGGGATACGTGATCTGGGGCCTCACGTGGCGAATCCTCAGCGACGTGCTCGCGCTCACGGCAGCGTGAACGACGCGAAGCCGCGCGTGGGCCTCGCGAGCAAGTAGCCCTGGATCAGCTCGACGCCCGCATCGACGATCGCGTCGTACTCGTCCCGTGTCTCGACGCCCTCGGCGACGACCCTGCTGCCGAGCTCGCGGCACAGCGTCGCGATCGCACCGACCACGCGGCGCTTCGTCGGATGGCGATCGAGGTCGCGCACGAGCGACATGTCGAGCTTGACGATCTCCGGCTCCAGCGTGGCGAGCGCACCGAGCGCCGCATAGCCCGCGCCGAGATCGTCGACGGCGATGCGAAAGCCGAGCTTGCGCAGCATCTCTACGCGCGTCGGTCCTCCGAGTGCATCGATCCCGACACGCTCGGTGATCTCGAGGACGACCCGCGAGGCGTGCTCGACGAGCGGGTTGCTCGCATCGAACAGCGCTTCATCGGTGAGCTCGAGCCCGTGAACGTTGACGAACAAGAACGCGTCGGTGGGCGCCTTCGGGATCGAGCGCGCGACGGCCGCGCGAACCGTTCGTCCGAGCTCGTGGATCCGATCGAGTCGCTCGGCGGTCGCGATGAACACGTCGGGCCGCATCATCGTTTCCTCGTCGGTACGGAGAAGCGCTTCGTACGCGTAGACCTTTTGCGCCGTGATGTCGACGATCGGTTGGAACGCCATCCACACGCTCGAAAACGCGGCGTCGAGCTTGCTCGACAGCTCGTCGCGCATCGTCGACATCCGACTGGACTCGGCGCGACGGCGCATGCGCGCGACTCCGTGTCGGCGAGCTGCGCGCGCGACCGCGCTGACGAGCATCTCTTGATCGAAAGGCTTCGAGAGATACGACACCGCTCCGGTATCGATCGCGCGCACCGCTCCATCGAGCGTCGGATCGCCGGTCATCAGCAACACGGGAAGATCGTCGTCGTGCTCGCGGATCGCGGCGATCAGCTCGAATCCGTCGATCTCCGGCATGTTCACATCGGACACGACGCAATCGAAGCCGGCCTTGGCTTCGCGGACCGCTTCGATCGCATCCCGACCGTCGGTGGCGAGGGTGACGTCCCAGCCTTCATTGGTCAGCGCGCGCATGCACACACGTCGCATCTGCTCGTCGTCGTCGGTGACGAGGACTCGACCGAGGGTGATTCGTTGCTTCCCGCCCACCATTGCAGTTAGAGGCTCCGGTCCTCTAGGTCGTCGTCACAGGGGAACACTGGATACGACATCGACCGCATCGTTACATGATCGAGGCCATCAGGCGCGGCCTGGAAGTCGCATCACGAAGCTCGGTCCCTCGGGAGCGGCCTCGTAGTCGATGCGCCCACCGTGAGCCTCGGCTACGAGTCGGCAGAAGTACAGTCCCATTCCACGCTTGCCCCCACCGCCTCGAACATACTTCCCGAACAGGTTGTTTCGAATGCTGTCGGTGATTTGCGGACCCGTGTTGGTCACGGACAGCTGGCAGCTCCCCGCATCGTTCCAGGTTCGCGCTCCAAGGACGATCTTGCCGTTCTGATTGCAGTACCTCGACGCGTTTCCGACGAGGTTGTGCAGCACACGCTCGACGAGGGAGGCATCGAAGCGGCTCTCGAGATCCTGGGGGCAGTCGACCTGCATCGTCACGCCCTGCTTGCTAGCCGCGATGTTGATCTCGAGCACCGATTCGAGCAGCTTCTGGACGCGAACGGGTGCCGCATTTGGCTTCACCGCCGCATCTTCGAACCGGGCGACATCGACGAAGTTGGCGACGAGGCCGGACATGCGCCGGAGCGAGCGCAGCGTGGAGCGAAACGCTTCCTTCTGATCCTCGTCCATCGCGAGCTCGTCACCGAGGTACTGGAGGTTCGATAGCGAGACCGCGAGGCTATTGTTGAGGTCGTGGGCGAGGAGGGCGCTCGCCTCGGCACCGTACGTCATTCGTCGATCCGCCGCTTCCTTGCCGAGTCGGACCTCGACGTACGCGCGCTGGGCACGCAAGGCCGCAGCAACACGGCGTTTGAGCTCGGCGAGCCCCGTCGGTTTGACGACGAAGTCGTTGGTGCCGGCGTCGAACGCGGCGGTCCGGCGCTGCTCGTCGTCGTGCCCGGTCATCACGATGATGTGCACGGCCTCGCCATGCTGCTTCTTCAAGTATCGGATGACGTCGAGTCCGCTCGTGGGCATCTCGAGATCGACGATCGCGATGTCGGGAGGAGTGTCCTCGCTCTGGACGAGGGCCGTCGCTCCGTCGTGAGCGGTGACGACCTGGTAGCCGGCCTGTGCGAGGCCGCTCGCGAGCTGACGGCAGATCCGCTCGTCGTCATCGACAACAAGGACGCGCCCGCCCCGAAGCTCCGATTCGCCGCCGCCACCATCTGTCGACATCAAGCCGTGTAGTATCATCCGAGTTCGCGCTGGCCAACTGAGCGTACGTTGATGGTGAATTCCCAGGCGAGTCAGACGGCCGACCCCAAAAGGGTCGCTGATGTCACCCTCGCGGCGGCGATCCGTGCAAACGCCGACGGCATCTTCATCGAGCCCGATGAAGACGACGACGCGTGCTACTCGATCACCCTCGAGCGATCTAACGAAGTGTTAACCACCGTCCAGGTGGACGCGATGCTCGGAGCGGCCGTGATCGCTCGACTCGCGTACATCGCGGACCTCGATCTCGCCTCGGCCTCCGCGTCGAGCAGCATCGTGCCCGTTCGCTCCGGAACCCGCGAAGCCGAGCTCGTGATCACCGTACGGCCGGGAGCGGCCTTGCGCGCCGACGTGATGGTCGTGCCTCGCGCTCGTCGAGGTCACGGTGCGATGGCTCCGGTCGCGGGTCCGAACCCGGGCGACACCATCGGCAACTACAAGGTCACCGAGTTCCTCGGCGAAGGCGGCATGGGCACCGTCTACCGCTGCGAGCACGTCGCTCTCGGACGCGAGTACGCGCTCAAGGTACTTCGCTCCAAGGTCGTCGAGCGCGATCCCACGGCCGCGCAGCGCTTCCTTCGTGAAGCTCGCACCGCGGCGCGCGTTCATCACCCGAACATCGTCGACGTCTTCGATTACGGCACGCTCGCCGACGGTCGTCCGTACTTCGTGATGGAGCTCCTCGAAGGGGAGAGCCTCGCCGATCGCGTCGATCGCGGCGCACTGCCTCCCGGGGAGGTCGTGACGATCGCGCGCCAACTCGCCACCGCGCTGTGCGCCGCACACGATCGCGGCGTCATTCACGCCGACGTCACGCCCTCGAACGTCCTCGTCGTCAGCGCACCCGGATCCGCCGAGCTCCACGTGAAGCTCGTCGATTTCGGACTCGCCGAGCTCGCGGGCGAAGCGATGCAGGACGAAAACCCGGAGTTCGTCCTCGGAACGCCGGCCTATATCTCGCCCGAGCAATTGCGCGGCCTGCCTCCCACGGATCGCTCGGATCAATACGGTCTCGGCGCCGTGATCTACGAGCTCCTCGTCGGACGTCCGCCGTACGCGCATCCCGATCTGCGCACGCTGTGCATGATGCACATCACCTCGCCCATTCCGCCCGTCGAGAGTCCGCATGGCCCCCTGCCGCCGAAGCTCGCCGACGTGGTCACCACCTGCCTTCAAAAGACGCCGCAAGCACGGTTTCCGGGCATGCGTGCGCTGATCGCTGCTCTCGACGAGATCGAGCGCGTGACCGATCGCCGCGGATGGCGGCGCTGGCTCTCGAGCTGAACCATGACCACCACGCCACCACCCACCAAGCCGCTCGTGGTCTGCGTCGATGATGACGACGCGATGCTCGCCACCGTCGCACGCTGTCTCAAGCGCGAGCCGATCGAGATCCGCGCGACCCTGTCCGCGTCCGAAGCGCTCGGCTGGATCGCCTCCGAAGACGTCGCCGTTCTCGTCTCCGACTACGACATGCCCGAGATGACGGGAGCACAGCTCGCTGGCCACGCGCGTCGTGTGCGTCCCGAGACGGTTCGTATCCTGCTCACGGGCAAGCGCACCCTCGAGACCGCGATCGACGGCATCAACCAAGGCGAGATCTTCCGCTTCCTCAACAAACCCTTCGACAACGAAGTGCTCCGCCAAGTCGTCGCCGAAGGTGTCGCGCGCAATAAAGAGCTCCTCGCGATGTCGGGCGATCGCGAGCGCCGCGAGCGCCGCGAAGCACTTCGCACCGCGCTCGAAGCCGAATACCCGGGGATCTCCCTCGTGTCGCGTCGACCGGATCAACCGCACGAGCTGCCGGTCGATCCGTGGACCGAGGCCGAAGAGCTCGGTCTCCTCGGGCTCGTGCCATCTCTCGAGAAACCGGTGTGACCGCGCCTCCTCCCAGGCTCGGCGAGCATCTCGACGAGCACGCACGTCCCTGCACGCGTCACGCACCTGCATCGCTCGAGTCCCTTCTCGCCCTCGCCACCGTCGGCTCGCGCGCGTCTGGCTTCAACCACGACATCGCGTCCAAGCTGCAAGGCCTGATGATGGCCCTCGACGAGATCAGCGAGCTCGCCGAAACGCTCGATCCCTCGAATCGCGAGTCCGTCGCGCGCGCCACCGAAGGCGCCCAAGCATGTCTCAAGGATGTCCTCGCGATCCTCAACACGAATCGCGCGATGACCAAACCCGCGATGCGCGCTCCGGTCGCGCTCGCCGATCTCACCGCACGCGCCGGTGACCGCGTCTACGTCACGCTGCAAGGCACGCTCCCCGAGCTCGACGTCTCGGTCTCCGCGCCGACGATGATCCACGCCCTCTCGCTCCTCTTCGATATCGCGGGCGGACCCGGTCGAGGACGCACGATTCCCGTCGACGTCACGCGAACGCCCACGCATGTCTCGATCTCGCTCGCGGTCGCGGCTACCGCGAGCCCGAGCTCCGAACCCCTCGCGCTCGCGTCGTTTGTCCTCGCGCGCGACGGTGGCTCGCTCCGCTGCGCGAACGACGGACAGCGCTTCGTGATCGAGCTGCCGATCGCCACCTGACCGTCGGCACCGTCGTCGATCGAGCTGCGGATCTCCGTCGCCACGATCCGTCGCTGATCGGCACCTGGTACGCTGCCGCGGTGCCCGTCACGCGCGACGACTCGCGTCCCCTCGGCGTGGTCTACACGCCAGCGGACGTCGCGCGTGCCATGACTCGCCTCGCCCTCCAGCCGCTCGTCGAGGCCAAGTCGTCGACGGAGATCCTCGCGCTGCGCATCTGCGATCCGGCCGCGGGCACGGGCGCGTTTCTCGTCGAGGTTGTCGCCTACCTCGCTGGTCATCTCGTCGCGGCATGGCGTCGCGAAGGCCGTGGCATCGGCCTCGCAACCGCGTCGGCGCAGGAATCACCTGCGTCGGCGCAGGAAGCACGCACGCTCGTCGCGCGGTCGTGCATCGTGGGCGTCGACATCGACGAGTCCGCGCTTCTCGCTGCTGCTCGCTCGCTTGGCCTCGACAACCAGCGTGGTTCGCACGAGCTCGACCACGAAGTCACCGGCGCGGCTCGCAACGACGGCAACCTTCGCGTTGCCGACGCTCTCGCGCTCGATTGGCGGGCCGCCTTCCCTCACGTCTTCGCGAACGGCGGCTTCGACGTCGTCCTCGCGAACCCTCCGTACATTCGCCAGGAGAGCCTCGCGTCCAAGGCTTCGCTCGAAGCGTTCGAGGTCTACGACGGTGTCGCGGATCTCTACGTGTACTTCATCGAGCTCGCGCATCGTCTCCTGCGCCCACGCGGGCGCTACTGCGTGATCGTTCCGAGCAAATGGATGACCGTCGACTACGGGCGTCCCCTTCGACGGTTCCTCGTGGACGCCTTCACCGTCGACGGCATCGCCGATCTGTCCACGCATGCGTTGTTCGCGAACGCCGATGCATTCCCGTGCATCGTGTGGGGAACCGCGGGCGGCTCGCGTGATCGCGCGATCACTGGGGTGCGCGCGACAAACAACGAGAGCGTCGAACAGGTTCTCCAACGGGCCGTGCTCGGCAACGCTCCATCGACATCGTTCACCGACTTTTCCAACGACTCGTCCAACGACTCGTCGCCGACAGCGCCCACGGCGTCGTCAGGGACATCGGCCACCGACTCGGCTACCGATTCGTCGCCGGTAGCGCTCACGGCGTCGTCAGGGACATCGGCCACCGGCTCGACGACCGATTCGTCGCCGACAGCGCTCGCGGCGTCGTCAGGCACACCGACCGCCGCGCATCCCGACCAACTCGCACCGAGCGACTCGGATGGCGTGCGCACGACCGATATCCCGCGCGATCGGTGGACCGCCGAGCCGTGGCACATCGACTCGTCATCGGACCGCATGCTCCTCGATCGGCTCGCCCACTATCCGACGCTCGGCGAGATCATCGGCACGCGCTGGTCTCGCGGCGTGGTGACCGGCCTCAACGAGGCCTTCGTGATCGATCGTGCGACGCGCGATCGGCTCGTCGCCACCGATCTCGCGTGTGCCGCGTGGATCCGCCCCTTTATCAAGGGTCGCGATATTCGGCCGTTCGTTCCGAGTGCGACCGAGCGCTGGCTGGTGCTCGTCGATCGCGGCACGACGTTCGATCTGCTGCCCCCGCCTATCCGCGCTCACCTCGCTCGCTTTCGTGATCGGCTCGAGCCCAAGCCCGCGGATCACGCCGGTGCGTGGACCGGTCGCAAGACCGGATCGTATGCGTGGTACGAGCTGCAGGATCCGGTCGTCCCGCTGGCCAAGTCGCGAGACCCGCGGTTGTTCTATCAAGACATCCAGACCGTGCCCGCGTGTAGCTTCGATCCCGACGGCGAGCTCGTGCCCGACACGACGGTGTGGATTCTCCCGTCGCGCGATCGGTACCTCCTCGCGATCCTCAACTCGCGCGTCTACGGTTGGTACGCGCAGCGTCGATGTCCTCCCGCGCTCAATGGCGCAGTTCGTCCCAAGCTCGCCTACATGCAACGGCTGCCGATCCCGACTCCCTCGGCCGATCTGCGTCGAGAGATCGAGGCTCACGTGACCAGGCGACTGGTGGCGAACGAAGGGCGCGAGCGCGACATCCTCGATCGACAGATCGAGCGCTTCGTCGAGCTCGCCTACGAGGTGTCCTCGATCGAGCGTGCACTGATCGCGACGTAGATCCAAGCGTGCGTGCGTGCGTGCGTGCGTGCGTGCGTGCGTGCGTGCGTGCGTGCGTGCGGGCGGGCGTTCGTACGTACGTACGTTCGTTCGAGCGTGCGTGCGTACGTTCGCGCATTCGTGCGTTCGTGCGTTCGCGCGTTCGTGCGTTCGTGCCCGTGAGCATTCGATGGTTGACTGCTCGGTCCTCGTCGACGACAAACTCTTCAAGCTCTGTCGCAGAGCATGTTCTGGCGCCGTTCATATGGCGTACTAACCTCGGTAAGTACGCCCTCGTTCGTACGCCCTCGTTCGTACGCCCTCGTTCGTACACCTTCGTTCGTACGCCCTCGTTCGTACGCCCTCGTTCGTACGCCTGTTAGTACGGCATATGAACGAGCTGGAGCGATGGTCGTGGTTTCTCCATAGCGTGACCGTGCGACGCCCGAGCTCCGTCGATCTCGCCTTCAAGATGTCGTCAGAGCTTGTGATCGCGACTAGGTCCAAGTGAGCGTGCGCGCGTTGAGCGTGTGCGCGTTGATCGCGAGCTAGCTCCAATCGGCGAGCGCGATGGACCTAGACGATGCGGCGAGCATCCCAATCGGCGTCCGCGATGGATCTACGCGATGCGGCGGGCATCGGCGCCGCGATGGACCTAGACGATGCGGCGGGCATCGGCGCCGCAATGGACCTACACGATGCGGCGGGCATCGGCGCCGCAATGGACCTACGCGATGCGGCGGGCATCGGCGTCCGCGATGGACCTACGCGATGCGATGCGGATCGAGGACGGACGGATCGCTTCTTCGGACCCTCGACGCTCCGCCTATCGCATGACGCTCCGCCTATCGCATGACGCTCCGCCTATCGCATGACGATCGCTCGCCGCCAGTGCGCGACTCGATCGGACTCGCGTGTCGCGTGACTCGAGCCCGCGCAGATGTGCTTCACCGCGCTCTCGACGGCGACCCCCGCGATGAACCCGGCGACACCACTCGCGACGAGCACGAGCGAGGTTCGCGCGATGCGATGTCCGACGACCGAGACGACGACGCTGTTGATCCACTCGCGCGTGTTCGCGCGCATGCGTGGCGCCAGAGCTGCGCACGCCGGACACGTCAGCACCTTCGATGTCGATGTCGATGCAGGCGCGCGGCGCGCCCACGCGTGGAGCGCGTTCGGCCGTGCAGGATGCAGGGCGCCACTCATCGCATCCTCCCGATCGGATACGTGGGATCTCCGACGAGCGATTCGTGGCGAGGCCCGACGGCGACGTTCACGATCAGCATGCCGGCGTGGTTACTGCGGGCGCTCACGCGACCCTCCAGCTGTGGTGAACCACCGGGAAGCGCGGATCGTGCGCTTTGCAGTTCGGCGGGATCATCGCGTCGACCAAGAACCGCATCAGATAGCCGAGATCCGATCGGCTCAGGAACGCGTGGTCCCACCGATAGAACGCATCCGAGATGCGTTCGCTGACGTTGTTGTTGGCCACCGTGGCAGCACGGCATCCAGGACACTCCTCTTTCTCGATTCTGTTCATAGACACTCCCTTTCCCGTCGACCCCGACGGGTGAAAACCAATGCACGAGCATCGCGACCTCGCGATGCGATCTCCGCGGACCGATCCCGCGATGACAGCTCCTCCATGTCGACCCGTAGGTCGAGCTTCGTTCGACCCGCAGGTCGAGCGTTCGTTCGACCCGTAGGTCGAGCATTCGTCTCGACGTGAGAGTCGAGTGTGGTGACAGCGAAAACTCGATCAGCCCGCGTGCTGCGGGTTCAGAACCATCAGACGGGAACGAAGCGACGCGACGCGGGCAACACGAGCTCCCATAGGCCAAACGTTGCCGCGAGGACGTGGTCGAGCTCGCGAGTCTCGGGCGAGTGAAGCATCGCGTTCGGATCCGGCATGCATCGCGCCGCGAGCCGAGAGGCTTCGAGCGTGTGCAGGATGCCGCGCGACCAGCCCTCGCCCGCGTAGACGAGGCAGCCCGGGAGCCACAGCGCGGCGAGATCCTCGAGCGCGTATGGAATCTTCTCGTCGGTGGTGCCCTGGCTGTCCTGGTACTTGCACTCGAGCGCGATGGCGCGCTGGTCGCTCGAGCGCACGACGAACACGTCGATCTTGCGGTCCTTGCCGATGATGGTCTTGCCGAGCGAGATCTCCGTGTACACGAGCAGGCCGAAGGGCGCGTAGCTTCGATAGATGTAGCCGGCGATCAGGTCTCGGTACTGGTTGCCCGTCATCCCCATGGCGTCCTCACATCATCAAGCCGAGCTGAGCGATCTCGGCGCTAGGTGGTGCACGTAGCGGTTCTTTGGCGCCAAGCTCGACGAGCCGAGCGCGCGTGATGTCGATGGCCTCGGCGCACAGATCGTTGCCCATGAAGTGGCGACCGTTCGAGATCGCCGCGACGCCCGACGAGCCCGAGCCCATGAACGGATCGATCACGAGCTCACCGGGTTGGGTGCTCTGTTCGACGAGCACCGACGACACTTGCGGCGGCTTCTCCGCAGGGTATCCGCCGTTGATTCGAGGGTGCCGGATGATGTCGGCGGTGCCGAGATCGTTGAGCTTTCGCTTGCCCTTCTCGAAGAACAGGATGCACTCGTACCGCGCGCGGTAGTGGTAGCCCATTCCGATCCGCTCTTTGTCCCAGATCAACGGCTTCCAGAACTTGAAGCCGGCCGCTTCGCCTGCAGGCTTCGCGACGAACATCGTCTCGGGATCGCAGTAGAGGTAGAAGTGCGTGTTGCGCTTGAGCACGCGATAGACCTCCGCGAACAGCTCGGGAAAGCGGTCGTTCGGAAAGATCTCGAACCAATCGTTGCTCGATGCTTTGCTGTGCTTGAGCCGCGTGGTGGTGCCGATCGCACGGTGCTTCTCGAGCGACTCGTACGGCGGATCCGTGATCACCAGATCGATCGACTCGTCGGGTAGCGTGCGAAGCCAGTCGACGGCGTCGCCTCGCGTGAGTTGAAACCTCGTCTCTTCCACACAACGACCCTACCGGTCGGGTCTGACAGTATGTTCAGTGCCGGGATCGGCCCGAGATCTCTCCGCGTCAGGTCGCGGGCTTCGACGCGTCGAGCGCATCGAGGATGTTCTGTACCGACGGGCGATCGTCGGGTTTGTCACCCACGCGCTGGAAGCTGATCGTGCCGCCGGGGTTCACGATGAACGTGGCCGGCTTCGCGATGCTGTTGCCGAAGTCCTCGACGCCCCACTTCTGGATCACGGACAGACCGGCGTCCGAATACAGGTCGAAGGTCAGGCCGACCTTGGTGCGCAGGGTGTCGAGATCGGCGGGATCGTCCGAGCTGATGCCGATGACGTTCACGCCGCGATCGACGAACTCTTGCTTGTGCTTCTGGAGCTCGCCGAACTGATACTGGCAGTGCGGGCACCAATGACCGCGATAGAACACGACGACCACGCGCTGCGAGGTCCACAGCGTCGCGAGATCGACGCTCTTGCCATCGCGCGTGGTGACCACGCCGCCCGGCGCGGCATCGAGCTCGAGGGTGCGCGCGATGTCTTGCTTGCCGGCGTTTCGCCGCTCCTTGTCGGGATTGAGGACAGGCGCGGGAGCACACGCACCGAAGACCGACGAGACCAGGCACACGACGACGAGAAATCGCACGCCGCAATTGTAGCCGGATCACGTAGTTGGCCTGCGCTATTTTGGAGGGAACCGACGCGCACCTTCGCGTGTGCAACGTGACGATGGGACGAGCTGCGACTTCGATACGCTCCGGGCCGGCCACGCGCGGGGAGCTCGATGACCTGACGCTGCGGCGTGCGCAACAGGGAGAACGCGCCGCTCTCGACGAGCTCGTCGAGCGCTATCACCCGATGGTGCACGCGCTGGTCTGGCGCATGGCATGCGCGCGCGGCGACAGCCACGTCGCGGACCTCGTGCAGGATTCGCTGATCCGCGTGCTACAGGGCATCGCGCGCTTCGATCCGAGCGGGCCCGCGCGGCTGTCGACGTGGATCCTGACGATCGCCACACGCGTCGTGCTCAACGATCGCCGGCGCGAAGCGGTCCGCGAGCAGCGCCCCGAGCCCGCCGCGTACATCGATCCGTCGACGGTCGCCGCGGATCGCGAGATCAGCGTCGCGATCGCCGCCGCGGTCGTCGAGCTACCCGAAGCCCAGCGCATCGCGTTCGTACTGCGCGAGTTTCACGATCTCGATTACAGCGAGATCGCCCGCGTGATCGATGTCGATGTCGGCACGGTCAAGTCTCGTCTCTCGCGTGCACGCGCCGCTGTTCGCGATGCGCTCGCACGCACACACCCCGATCTGTTTCGAGGTTCCCGATGACTCACGCAACTGACGACACCGACTCTCCGCTCGCCGGGCTCGATCTCCAGGTGTGGCGCGTGCCGCCGCCCGTCGCGATCGATCGCGAGGCGCTCCTCGGTCGCGCGCTGTCCCCGTCGATCGCTCCGCCGAAGACAATGCGGCTCCGCTGGATCCTCGCCGCGATCGTGATCCTCAACGCAGCGATCGCGACGCTGATCGGGATCGTCACGCGCCCCGATCCCGCGCCGGCCACCATCGCGCTCCCGGCGGGCGGCACCACGGATGCGCGCGTGCGCGAGCTCCTGCAGCGACTCGAGCAAGAGAAGCACGCACTCGAGCAGAAGCTGGCCGAGATCGAGGAGCTTCGCACGCTCGTGCTGGAGCTCTCGCGCAAGGTCGATGCGTACGAGAGCCGCGAGCGCACCGCGCCACGCGTCCCCGATCGCCCGCGTGTCCCCGATCGTCCGACGGTGCCGCGTCCGATCGAAGAGCCGCTCGAACAGGTCTCGACCGAGGGCGTGCAGGCGCTGTCACGCGCCGACATCACGACGACGATCTCCAAGATCAAGCCGCAGATCGCTGCATGCGGCGCGCATTCGATCACGAAGGGCATGATCAAAGTCCGCGTTCGCGTCTCACCGGATGGCTCGGTGACGTCGATCGTCGTCGATGAAGCGGCGGATCTCGACCTCGGCAAGTGCGTCGCCGACGTGATCCAGGGAGCTCGCTTTCCGCGGACGCTCGGCGGGACGTTCAGCTATCCCTTCAAGTTCTGATGGTCGCGCGGATTATTCCGTCGGACTCCAGATGTCGTCCGACGATTTTCGACGCGGGGCATTCTGCACGTGTGTTACACGGCGCGGATGCGTTCCATCTTCTTCGTGTTCGCGCTGGTCGCGGGCGTGGGTTGTAGCAAGGCACAGCGCGATCTCGAGGAGATCGAGAAGCGCGCGTGCGGATGCACCGATGCAAAGTGCGGCGACCACATGGCCGACGAGCTCATCGAGTGGGCCCACAAGTACAAGGACGACAGCGTCTCGAATGAAGACGGCCTGCGCACGTCGCTGACCAACGCGGTCGAGTGCATGATCAAAGCGGGCGCGGATCCGATGAGCCTCAAGACCCGGCTGATGAGCCTCGGCGGCTGATCACGTCCCGAGCCGGCGAGTCGTGACCGCCGAGACACGAGGCGGGTTGTGGCAGACTCACGTCATGGGGGCAGCGGGATCTAGCGCGATCGACGCGTGCCCCGATCCCGCGACAATCGCGATGTTCGCGGATCGCGCGCTGTCCGCAGCGATGGCGGCGCAGGTCGAGCTGCACTTCGCAGATTGCGACGACTGCCGCACGCTCGTGTTCGCGCTGGCCTCGGGGGATCACGCCGCAGCCGCGCCCGTCGCCACCGCAGCGCGCGAGCTCGCGAGCGTCGGTCGATTCCAGATCGAGCGCGTGTTGGGGCAGGGCGCGATGGGCACCGTCTATCGCGCGCGCGATCTCGATCTCGATCGCCTCGTCGCGGTGAAGGTCTCGCGCGTGCAGTCGCGGCTCGATGTCGGTGGCGAGGACCGGCTGCGCCGCGAAGCCCAAGCGCTCGCGCGGCTCGTGCATCCGAACGTGATCGCGATCCACGAGATCGGACAGCACGAGGGCCGCGCGTTCGTCGCGATGGAGTACGTCGATGGCCCGACGCTCGACGCGTGGGTGGCGCAGGGCCATACGGTGTCCGAGATCGTGCGGATCCTCGTCGGTGCCGCTCGCGGCCTCGCCGCCGCCCATGCAGTCGGCCTCGTTCACCGTGACGTCAAGCCCGCGAACATCTTCGTCGCGGCGGGCACCGCGAAGATCGGCGACTTCGGACTCGTGCGCTACGGAGCGGGCGACGAGGTGCGCGCACCCGCCGAGGGTTCGGAGCTCGAGATGACCTTGAGCGTGGCCGGCTCGATCCTCGGCACGCCTGCGTACATGGCGCCCGAGCAGCTGCGCGGCGAGGTCGCGACCGAGGCGAGCGATCAGTTCAGCTTCTGCGTCACGATGTACGAAGCACTGTACGGCAAGCGTCCGTTCACGGGCGCCACGCTCGCGGAGCTGCGTGATGCGTTCGACCGTCCGGTGACGGCCGCATCGAGCACTGTACCGAGCTGGATCGCCGCGGTCGCCCTGCGTGGACTCTCGGTGGATCCGGCGCAGCGGTGGCCGTCGATGACTGCGCTCGTCACGGCGCTCGAGGACGATCCGGCGATCGCGCGGCGCAAGCGACGGCGGAACGTGGCGGTCGGTGCAGTCGTCACGCTGTTCGCCGTCGTCGCCGTCGCCGCGGTCGTGCGCGGTGGTGCGCCGAGCGAGGCGCCGTGCGCGGGCTTCGACGAGAAGCTCGGTGGTGTGTGGGACGCGACGCGCACGCAAGAGCTTCGCGCCGCGTTCGCGAGCTCGGGACTCGCGTACGCGGCGGACACGTTCACGCGAGTCGCCGCGCAGCTCGACACGTATAGCCACGACTGGGTGACCGCTCGCGTCCGTGCCTGCGAAGCGACGCGGGTGTCCGGCGATCAGACCGAGGCGCAGCTCGAGCTGCGGATGGCGTGCCTCGATCGTCGCCTCGCGGATCTCGGATCCCTCGTCGACGTGCTCGGGACGACGGCCAACGCCACCGTGATCGACAACGCGATCACCGCGACGCGTGCGCTCGCACCGATCGCCGATTGCGCGGACCTCGCTGCGCTCGCTTCGGGGATCCAGTTGCCGGCCGATGCATCGGCGCGCAGCCGCGTTGCCGAGCTCCAGAAGACGCTCGGCACGGTCACCGCGCTGTACGAGACCGGCCAGTACACGTCGGGACTCGCCACCGCGCGCGCCGCCGTCGACGCGGCGAAGTCGCTGCAGTTCGCGCCCGTCCTCGCCGAAGCGCTGCATCTTCGCGCGCGACTGGAGCAAGGGACCGGCGACTCGACCGCAGCGGTCGCGACGTTCGAGACGGCGATCCCGATCGCGGCCGACGCGCGCGACGACGTTCGCGTCGCCCAACTGTGGGCGGATCTCGTGCACGTGCTGAGCTCGCTGAACCGCGTCGACGATGCGCTGAAGCTTCGTCCCGCCGCGGAGGCCGCGTTCAAACGCGCAGGGAGTCCACCGGCGATCGAGATCAAGCTGCTCACGAGCTACGGCGACGTGTACATGGCGCAGGGAACGCTCGCCGACGCCCAGAAGCAGTACGAACGCGCACTCGCGATCAACGACAAGACCTTCGGTCCCACGGATCCGCGGTTCTCGTCGACGATCCTGAACAACCTGGGCATCGCGCAGCAGCAACAGGGTGCGTTCGCGGAGTCCGTGCGCACGTACAAGCGGGCTCTCGCGATCGACGAGGTCGCCCTCGGTCCGGATCACCCCTTGCTCGCGATGGTGCTGGTGAACATCGGCGTCGGTATGGCCGAGGGCGGCGACTACGACGGTGGTCGCCCGTACGATCTGCGCGCCCTCGCCATCCTCGAGAAAGCCCTCGGTCCCGATCACCCCGATGTCGGCGCGGTCGTCGACAACATCGGCGCGGGATATCTCGCGCAAGGGCGCTACGACGAGGCGCGTCCGTACCAGCTCCGCGCGATCACGATCTTCGAGAAGTCCAAGGGCCCCGACGATCCGTACCTCGCCGGGGCGCTGGCGAACCTCGGCGTCGCGTACCTCGCGCAAGACAAGCTCGACGACGCGCGCGCCGCCGCCGAGCGCTCCCTCGCGATCTATCAGAAGGCGAGCGGGCCCGAGCATCCGACGGTGGCAACACCGCTGCTCCTCCTCGGCGCGATCGATCTCGCGACGGGGCACCACGCGACCGGGCTCGCGTCGTACCAGCGCGCGCTCGCGATCTACGAGAAGGCCTACGGCGCCGAGCATCCCGACGTCGCCAACGCGCTGACCGGAGTCGCGCAAGAATCGCTCGCGCTCGGACGTATCCCGGCCGCGCGCTCCGCCGCGGAACGAGCGCTGAAGCTTCGCGATCGACCCGACACGCCGGCGTTCGACCTCGCCGAGACGCGGTTCGTGCTCGCGCGCAGCCTGTGGTCCGACGCGAGCGCACGGCCGCGTGCACGTCTGCTCGCCGAGCAAGCGCGCGACGGGTTCATCGCTGCCGAGGACGCGGGCACCAAGCAGCTCGCCGCGGTCACCGCGTGGCTCGACGGGCACGTCCTGCCTCCATGATCGCTCACCACATCGGCAGATCGCGCTGCGTGCCCACATGCACGACCGTGATCCCAGCCGCGACCAACCGATCGATCACGTTCGCGCCGGTCCCGGCCGGCGCGAGAAGCGTCGGCGCGAGTCCCCATTCCCCCGCGAAGTGAAACACGAGCACCGCCGCGGCCATGCTCGTCGCGCGCTGGATCGCGATCTCGGTGGGCCGCTCGCCGAACAACTGCGCGATCGGCGGCTCGATCGGCGTCACGAACGGCTTGCCGTACCGCTTCGGCAGCACCGTTCGTGCAACCTCGAGTCGATACGCGGCGAGTGCGGCGACCTCGTCCGCGAGCTCGGGCCGTGGATCGGCGAACACGAACGCACGCGGTCGCATCGCCGCGCGCACGACGCGGATCAGATCGTCGCGCGCTTCGATCCGCTCGCTCGTCCCGTTCGCATGCACGAGGACCAACGAGCTCGCACACACGCGCAAGCTCGCGGCGCCCGCGCCATCGTGATCGAACCCGGTCACGCGATCCGCCGAACGCTGCACGAGCGTGAACGCATCGAACCCGACGAGCGGAAGCCCGACGAGCGCGGGATCCGCGACACCGGCCCAGATGTGGACGCTGGAGGTCATGAGATTCCGTGCGGTAGGGAGCCCTTGTACTCCAGCCTTGTCGATTTCGGGCGCTCGACGCCGACGCACGTTTGGCAGGAAGGTTCGACGGGGGCGCAAGCCTTGCGCGATTGCACGAGTGTCGACATCACCGTCGTGGCACACGCCGTGCTGCTGGATGGGCGATGAACTTGGAACCTGCAGCGACGACAACGCCGGAGCTCCTCGCTCCCAATTCCGACGTCGCAGGCGTCGCGAGAGCGCTCGACGTAGTCGCGACTTCGATGAAGATCGCGGCACCGCGCGCCCGGGTGTGGGAGCGCTTGATGTTCTACGAGCAACTCGATCAGCGCCCCCCGTGGCACCTACGCCTGTTGCTGCCCGTTCCGATCCGCACGATCGGCGAGAAGTCTCGCGTGGGCGACGAGGCTCGTTGTCTCTACGAGGGTGGACACCTGATCAAGCGCATCACCGCTGTCGATCCGGGACACGTCTACGCGTTCGACGTGATCGAACAGTCGCTGCCTGTCGGTGGCGGCATGACGCTCGTCGGCGGCGAGTATCGACTCGACGAGCCGCAGCCCAATGTCACCGTGATGACCCTGTCGACTCGCTACGTCAGCGCACGACGTCCACGATGGATGTGGCGATCGATCGAGGCCGCCGTCTGTCACTCCTTCCATCGTCACATCCTGCGTGCGATCCGGCGGAATGTGGAGGCAGTCTAATGCTTCCGAATTTGATCATGCGCGGCGCTGTCGCTGGCGTGTGGATCTACGAAGGACTGTGGTGCAAGTTGCTCGGGCGCGAGCAGCGTCAGGTCCAAGTCGTGGAGGCAGTGCCGTTCTTCGGCCCACGCTTTGGAGCACTGTTCCTCAAGGCGCTCGGCGTGGTCGAGGTCGGAATCGGCGTGTGGACGTTGAGTGGCATCGCACCCGTGCTGTGCGCGCTCAGTCAGACTCTGCTCCTCGTCACACTCAACGCGAACGGTCTGTTGTGGGCCCGGCACATCATCCACGACCCGGGCGGGATGGTCGTCAAGAACTTCGCACTGCTCGTGCTCGCGTGGGCGGCGGCGCTCCAATGATCGCGACGGCGCAGACACCGTGGCAACGCGGTCGATTCGACGCGCGTCGCGGACCCAGCAAGGTCCTGTTCGGACGGATGTACGAAGACGTCGAGCTCGAGCGCGCTGTGTTCGCGCCCAAAGGCCGCGTGTTCTGCATCGCATCCGCCGGCTGCACCGCACTTCAGCTCGCCCGTGATCACGAGGTCGTTGCAGTCGATATCAACCCGGTCCAGCTCGCGTACGCTCGCGAGCGGATCGCCGGCGCACCGCCCATTCGCGGCACCGTCGAGCGAGTCATGGGAATCGGCCGCACGCTCGCTCCACTGGTCGGTTGGTCGTCATCTCGCGTGCAGGAGTTCCTCGACCTCGCGGATCCCGCCGCTCAGGTCGCGTACTGGCGCGAACATCTCGATACCCGAAGGTTTCGCACCACGTTCGACGGGCTACTCTCGCTCGCGGCGCTGCGGCGGATCTATGCGAGCCCGTTCCTCGCCTTCTTGCCCTCGCATCTCGGTGCGGTGATGCGCGCTCGCATGGAGCGTGGCTTCGCGCAGCATCCCAATCGCGACAACCCGTATGCACGCGCGCTCCTGCTCGGCGAGCTCGCCGAGATCGACCAGGTCGGCGCGCGATCGATCCAACTCGTCGGCGCAGATGCGGCGGCCTTCCTCGAGGGTGCCCCGGCCGCAAGCTTCACCGGCTTCACGCTGTCGAACATCCTCGACGGTGCGGATGCCAACTACCGCCAGCGCTTGTTCGCAGCCGTCCAGCATGCGGCTGCTCCAGGTGCAGCCGTCGTGCTGCGCAGCTTCAGAGAACCGACGGCGGCAGACGTGGACAACCGGGCCGCGGCTGATCGCGCGATGATCTGGGGCGTCGTGGTCGTGCGCTCTGCAGCGACGCTCGTGTGAGGACACCACGGCGTCGTGTTTCGCAGCTCACCGCGTCGTGTCCGGCTGCGGAGCCCTGAACACCGCCGATGCTCGAGGCTCGAGAAGTTGACCGATCGCTTCGGTCGACACGCCAGCGTCGGACTCGAACACCGCTCGAGATTGGAGTACAGCTCGAGCGTGTCCGACCAGATGCGCGCCGCGTGGTCGCGAAAGACCGACGAGGAGCTTCTCCACGCGTTCTTTCTCGAAGAGCCCCAGACGTAGCAGAACGGGATCTCGGGGGGGATCACGCGGCGTGCCACGCTATGTCCGCGAGACATGGTCAGCGGAGACATTCACAAACTCTTCACGCTTCACAGTTGGTGCATCGAAAACCGCCCGCGCATCCCACCGGCGAACTGTCCTGCTCGCAACGACTCAGTCACCGTCGGGGAGGACGAACTTCGCCTTCACGCCTTTGGCTTTGAGAAACGCCTTCCACGGCGCCGTTGGATAGGGACCGGCAACGGCGTGGCGGCGATCGTTCATGCAGTTGTGCCAGTCGAACTTCACGAGGTTGTACTTGTTGTCCTTGGTCGTCGCCGCATCGACCTTGGCCACGATCGCAGCGCATTCCTTCCCACCGTCGATGCCCTCGATCGGTGGTGTGAGGTCAGTCGACTTCCACGATCGGTAATACGCCAGCTTGCGATCCTCGAGCGCAGCGTAGAAGGCAGCGCTCTGGCGCAGCCACTCCTTCGCGGGCTCCATCTCCTTCGACACCTTTCGCTCGCTCGCTGCCTTCACGATCGCGACGTTCGCAGTACGCGTGTGTTCCGCGTCCTTGAAGAATCGCGGCTGCGTCGGAGAGCGGGCACCACCACAAGGCTGCGAGGCTCCGGAATCGTCCCGACACGTCTCGAGGGACTCGGTGACCATCGCGTCGGGATTCGCTTCGGGTGCCAACGCAGCGGCGGCGCGAAGCTCGGCCTCGCTCACCTTCTTCGCGTCGAACGTCAGGATCAGGTCTCCATTGCCGGCTTGGACGGTGATGGTTTTCGGTTTCGCGTGAGCGACCAGAGGGAACAAGCACACCACGAGGACGACGGCTCTCATTTCACGAGCGTACGACACCGCAGGTTCACTTGCTGTACCGCGATCGCGGCGAGTGTCGTCAGGGAGCCACCGAAGTGGTCTCTGTGCGGAAGGTCAGCGGATAGTTCACGATCGTCGACTCGCCGGTGGCGAGGCGAGGCAGGCCGATGTCGGCGACGCGCTCGCGGACGCAGGTCGCGAGCTCGAGCATGAGGGGACGATCGGAGTCGGCGACGACGTCGACCTGATCGACGGTACCGCCGGGGATCGCGGTGAAGCGGATGTAGACGGTGCCGGCGAGCTGCGGATCGATCGCGAGGCCGCGCTCGTAGCAGGCGCGCATGATCTCCGAGCGGGACTTGAACGCGCGGCGAAGGAGCGCTTTGTCGAGGGAGCCCGTGCGTTGGAGTGCCTCGGTCGCGAGACGGTCGAGCTCGGCTTCGCACTTGGTGACGAACGCGGCGTCGAGACCGTAGCTGTCGCGGAGCACCGCGTAGAGTTTGCGAGCGGCGCGTGCGTAGCGATGGTCGAAGGTCTTCTCGAAGGCCGAGAAGCTCGAAGCAGCGAGGCGCTCGGTGAGGGAGGCGACAGCGACGTTCAGATCCTTGTCCTCGGTTTCCACGGCGACGTCGCTGCACCGGACGACCGAGGCGGGTGTGTGGAGCGTGGGAGGAGGCGCGAGCTTCGCCGCGGTTTCCAGGAAGCCGACGGCGCCGTTGGGATCGGTGCGCCGGTTCGAGATGCGCGCGAGCTGGAGAAGGGCGCGCAGGCGAGGTTCGCGTTCGCTCGTCGGTGGAATGTCGATGAGCTCGGCGGCGAGATCGAGCTTGCCGATGGATTCGTATGTCTGGCTCGCGGCGAAGCGGAGCTCGCGTTCGGCGAGCTTGAAGATCTGCGCGTCTGCCACGATGGTCTTCACGGGGAGCGCGGCCCAAGCGGCGAAGCGGAGCGCGGTGTCGCGCGTGGCGGCGAACGCTGTCGCGTCGGGAGATGCGGCGAGGGCATGGCGAGCGGCGGCGTAGGCGGCGGCGTGATCGCCGAGCCAGTGACGGCACCACGCGAGTGCGAGGTTCGCGCGCGCGTCGAGGGTGTCGTCGATGTTGGCGAGGGTGATCGCCGCCTTCGCGCGATCACCGCTGCGGATCAGCGCGACGGCGTCGCGGACGCTGGCAACCGGCCCCGTACCGGCGAGGTCCGTGAAGTCGGGTGATTGCGGGACGCCGGTGATCACCTCGCCCGAGAAGTCGTAGACCTTGTTGCGCAGGCTTGCACGGAGGAGCTCGTCGGTGGCGAGTGCGGTCTGGTGAGCGGGAACGAGTGCGCCGTCGACGAGCTTCCACGGGACTCGAGCGTCGAGGAGGGCGGCGATCGTGGAAGCGGTGCGCGTTTCGCGGGCGAACGGCCACTGCACGACACCTGTCCAGCCGATGCGGCCAGCGGCGAACGCGGGAGACGGTTCGGCGGTGGCGCTCGCCGGTTGCGCGCGCTCGAACCCGTGCGGGAGCTGGATCAGAAGGCCGCCGCGATCGATGTCCCAGAGCTGGAACGATTGCTCGCCGGCGACAGCGATGAAGCGATCGGTGATCCACCACGCCTTGCCGATCGGTTGCTCGCATGGGAGGTAGGTGAGGAGCTCGCCCGTCGCACGCCATAGACGAAGCGTGGAGTCGGCGGCGGTGAGGAGACGATCGCCACGCGGCGACCAGGCGACCGCGTGAATGGCGGAGGTATGGCCGCCGAGTTGCGCGACGAGGTCGCGACCGCGCCATACGTGGACCGTGCCATCGGTGCCGCCGGTGGCGAGGAGGTCGTTGGCGATCGAACCGTCGGTGACGGCGGACGGTTGTTCCCAGCGCTGGAGGGTCTTGCCCGTGCGTGCGTCCCAGCGGAGGACGCGACCATCGCGCGCACCCGCAGTGATCGCATCGCCCGTCGGCGAGATGGCGACCCAGCTCACGAGCTCGTCGTGTCCAACGAGCGCGAGGTCGGTGCTTGTCACGACGGTTTCGCGCACGATGCGAGCGGTGAGGCCACCGGCGCTCGGGAGAACGGGCTCGGACGGTTTGGCCTCGAGCGGAGCGTCGAGGCGCCAGATGTGGACGACACCGTCGGCGGCGACGCTCGCGAGTCGCTTCGCGTCGCGATCGAAGGCGAGCGCCTCGATGCGGCGCGTGTGGGCATCGATCGTCCAGACGATCAGACCCGTGGCGAGATCCCAGACGGTGATCACGCCCGTGTCGCGGCCGACGGCGGCGAACGAGCCATTCGCATCCATCGCGACGACGGCGCGTTCGTCGTCGATGCCGTGAGCGTCGAGGAAGCGCGGCTTGCTGCTCTCGCCGGGGGCGACGACACCGAGTCGATCGGTCGTGGCGATCAGATTGCGAGCGTGGCCGCACCACATGTCGCGGACCCCAGCCTCGAAGACCTGAGCGCCGCATCGCATCTCGCCGGGTTCGGCCAGAATGGGCAAGGACAAGCCGCGGAACCCACCCTTCGCGTCGAACTCCTGCGTGCCCTTGATCGACGTGACGAAGATCGATTCGCTGTTTGGCGCGATCGCGAGGTCGGTGGCGAAGTCGAGGCGCAGCGGGACCACCACGGGTTTGTCGGTGGTGACGATCGCGAGTGTACGCCCCGCTATGGTGGCGACGAGACCACCTCGCTCGGCGGCGATCATCTTGGTGGGCGAGCGGAGCTGTTCGTTCGGTGCGAGGAGCTCGGTGCGCTCGTCGGTGGTGATGTTCCATCGCGTGATCGAGCCGTCGTCCGCGATCGCGAGCAGGCGGCTGTCGTCGAGCCACGCGACGCGCTTGAGCCACTTGCTCGATTGCCAGGTGGCGATGTGGCGATCGACGGCGCGCATCGCTTCGCCGAGTATCACGCGCAGGCCCTCGTCGGGTGCGTCGGCGGTGGAGTACGCCTCGGCGAGATAGACGGCGGCGCGTTGGGGCCGTCCGGCTTTCATCTCGATGCGTCCTTGCTCTTCGAGACCGGCGATGCGAGCGCTGCGTGCCTTGTCGCGCTCGGCGACGACCTGGCGGAGCGCGATGGCGCCTACGATCGCGGCTCCGACGACGAGGGCGAGGGTAGTGAAGACAGCGGTGCGATGGTTGCGGATCCAGCGCCGGATCAGCTCCCAGTTCGAATAGCGATGGCGCGCGACGAGGCGGCCCGTCTGAAATGCCGAGAGGTCGGCGGCGAGCTCGCGCGCGGATGGATAGCGATCGGCAGGGTCGGTCGCCATCGCGTGATCGACGATGGTGGCGAGCTCGGGCGGAACATCGGGCACGACCTCGGCGAGCGGGCGCGTCGCGACACCTTCGCGCACGCGTTGGATCACGGTGTCGACAGACGAGCCAGACACGGGCGACGTGCCCGCGAGCACGTGCCACATGAGTGCGCCCAGTGCGTAGACGTCCGCGCGCGCATCGACCCGCTCGCCGCGCGCTTGCTCGGGCGACATGTACGCGGGCGTTCCGACGACGGCGCCGACCTGCGTGAGCATCGAGTCGACGACTCCTTCGTCGGAGCTCGCGGTTTCGTCGGTGGCTTCGTCGAGGTCCTTCGCGAGGCCCCAATCGATCACGACGGTCTCGCCGTACTCACCGACAAGAACGTTCGCGGGTTTCAGATCGCGATGGATGATGCGTTGGTCGTGTGCGTAGGCCATCGCCTCCGCGAGTTGCACGAGGTTCGGCACGAGGCGCAGGCGTTCGTCGAGGGTAGTGCGCTCCTCGACGACCTTCTCGAGCGAGCGGCCGCTGACGAGCTTCATCGCGTAGAACGGCTCTCCGCCCGGCCAGTGGCCTGCTTCGTAGACGGGCACGATGCCCGGATGTTGGAGTCGCGCGGTGATGCGAACCTCGCGCGAGAAGCGATCGGCGAGCGCGGCGTTGGCGACCAGGAGCTCCTTGAGCGCGACCGGCCGCGAGAGGCGCCGATCTTCCGCGACGAGGATGCGTCCCATGCCGCCGCGCGCCAGCTCGCGTTCGATCACGTAGCTGTCGCGACGGACTTCGGGGAGCGGGATCGATGCGGCTCGCTCGCGTGCGGAGCTCTGGCTCGCGAGCGTCGCGTCGGCCGCGTGGAGAGTCTCGCCGCTCTCGATGACGGACCTGGCGCTCGAAGGGCCGGACGCGTGGAGCGTCTCGCCGCTCTCGATCGCGGACTTCTCGGTCGGCGGAGTGCTGTCGAGCGTTTCGTCGAGGCCGACGTTTCGCCTGCGGTCGTTCGAGTCACCCATGCCCACGCCCAATCTACAGCGTTATCGAGGATGAATACCCCGCCGGGCGTACAGCGGCTCGGCCAACCTACACGCGCGCGATGTCCGCCGCTGGCGCTCGGTTACACGTGAGGTCGCCGGTTTTTGCGGGTGGTGGTTCGTTACAATCATCGTCGGTATGGAGTCCGAGAACGGCAGATCGGACCCACCGAGCTCCGCCCCCGATCTCGAAGCGGCGCTCGGCGCGAACGCGACGCTCTCGCCGCGCGACGATCTAGCGACGCACGACGTGGCACCCACGACCGCCGATGGTCCACGCGAACGTGCCCCATCGATCCACGACGTCGAGACGCGCATCGAGAAGCCGCGAGCTCGACCGTCTGCGAGCAGCCGCGCCGTCGACGATCCCTCGAGCCGCTCCGATGCCGAACGATCGTCGAGCCGCGGCTCGCTCGCGAGGCCGACTCCGGCAGGCACGATCTCGATCACCACGGCCGCCGAGGCAATGCACCACGAAGAGGTGCATCGCACGCGGGTGTTCATTCGGATCGGATGGCTCGCGAGTCTCGGCGGGATCGGGTCGATCCCGTTCGTCGATAGCGCCCGCTGGATCGTCATCGCCTTCGTCGCCGCTCTGGTGCTCGGCATGCTCGTCAGCTTCGGCTACTACCGGATGTTCCGCGATCCGCGCACGTTCGGACCGCGGCCGTTGTTCGTGCTCGGCGTGATGTCGACGTTCAACACGCACATCGCGATTCTGTTCTACGGAGCATTCACGCTCGCACCGGTGCTGATCGTCATCGGCCTTCACTTCATCGGTCGCAGCGAGATCGAGGCGCGACGCGCCATCTGGATCACCGCCGCCGTCTGTCATGCCGCCATCGCGCTCGCATTGATCATCGGCGTGATCCCGGATCCGGGCGTGTTCGCGACGGCCGAGCCTCTCGGCATCGAGGGATACCTCATCGGCGCCGTGTACGTGCAGGGAGCGTATGCACTCGCCTACTACACCGGTCGAACGCAGCGGCTGATGTCGCTGCGATCGATCGAACAGCTCCAGCGGGCAACTCGCGTCGCGACACAGCGAGCGGCGTTGCTCGACGAGCTGCGCATCGATCTAGCCCGCGCGCAACAGGTCGGCGCGGGTCGCTACACCGATCAGACGATCGGGGACTACGTGCTCGGCGCGGTGATCGGCCGCGGCGCCCACGGCGAGGTCTACGAGGCGCAAGGCGGAGGCGAGGTCGTCGCGGTCAAGGTGCTTCATCGAGAGCATCTGCTCGACGCGACGCTCGTCGCACGATTCTTGCGCGAGGTCAAAGCGACGACCGCGATCGAATCGCCGCACGTCGTGAAGGTGTTCGCGACGAGCGAGCCGGAGGCGGCGGTGCCGTTCTTCGCGATGGAGCGCCTGCGCGGCCTGACGCTCGCCGATCTACTGCGGCGTTCGGGAACTCTGTCGAGCAGCGATGTGATCGCGCTGGTCGCGCAGGTCGGCGCGGCGATCGACGCGGCACGCGGAGCGGGCATCGTTCACCGGGACATCAAGCCGCAGAACCTGTTCCTCGACGGAGCGACATGGAAGCTCGTCGACTTCGGCGTCGCATTGCTGAACGATTCGGGGACGTCGCTGACCGCGGGGCAGATCGTCGGTACTCCGCACTACATGGCACCCGAGCAAGCACGGGGCGAGAAGATCGATCACCGTGCCGATCTCTACGCACTCGGCGTGATCGCCTATCGAGTGCTCACCGGTCGTAACCCGTTCGGCGGTCCGGACACGCCGGCGATCCTCTACGCGGTCGTCCACACGATGCCACCGCGTCCGTCGAAGAGCGCCGCCTTGCCCGAGGATGCGGATCGCTGGATGGCGATCGCGATGGCGAAAGCTCCCGAGAAGCGATTCGCGACCGGAGAGGCGATGGCCGCAGCGCTGGTCGCGGCGCTGCGCGGTGACCTTCCCGTGGATCTTCGCACCGCCGGCGATCGGCTCGTCGATGCGCACCCGTGGCAGGAGTCGAAGTGACCCGGCGCCCGTCTTCGTCCACGCCGAGCGAGGTCAGCGCCACGTCGTTTGCCTTCGGCGGTGCGTTCTTCGCATGGCCGTATCACGCTGGCGTCGCGGCGTACTTGCAGACGCAGGGCGAGCCTCGCGACGGTGCCCGGATCTACGGAACGTCGTCGGGTGCAGTGGTCGCGACCATGCTCGCCTGCGGCATCGACGTCGCTACCGCAGGTCTCGCACTCGGGCTGCGCGCGGATCGCGACGGGCTCGGCGGGCGCCGTACGCCGTTCGGCCGCCCGACCGCCTTCCTCGCACCGCACATCGCCGAGATGGATCGCGCACTGCCCGTGGACGCCCACGAGCGCGCGAACGGCAGGCTGTTCATCACGGTGCGGCGCCTGCCCGCGATGCGGCAAATCGTCGTCGGTACGTACTCGACGCGAGCCGAATTGCTCGACGTGCTCGCCGCTGCCGTTGCGGTGCCCGGCCTGACCGTCCCACTGTTTCATCGCAGCGAACGACTCGGTCCCTGCCTCGATGGCGGACCAGGTGTTCCCGATGATGATCGCGCGAATGTCGCGACGGTGCGCATCGGCGTGTTCTCGCGCGGCTACCACATTCGTCCGAAGGAGCGCCTCGCATCCACGCTGGTGCTCGGGGTGCCTCATGACGATGCACGGCGCGCGCTCTTCGGACAGGGCGAACGCGACGCCGCGGCCTTCTTCACGCGAGGGCGCACGTGAGCGAACGCAGCGGTCTCGTCGCTCGCTCGACGGTCGGCCTCACCACCGCCGCAGATGCGCTGCGCGACGAGGAGATCGAGCGCACGCGGCAGTTCATTCGCATCGGCTGGGCGATCGCGATCTTCTCGATCATCGCCGTGCTGCGACTGCCGGGTGATCGCGAGCTCGGCCGCGCGCTGATCGCGGCGATCACCGTGACCGCGCTCGGGTCCATTGTCGTCGAGCGCGGCCTGCGCGTTCCGGCCGCCGTCGCCACGCGCCGGACACAGACCATGACCGCTCTCGCCCTCGCGTGCGTCGGGTGCGGTGTCCTCGCGATCTTGTACTCGGGCTACTTCGGCGGTGCACCGCTCGTGATCGCTCTCGGCATCTACTTCTTCTGCCGCACGGAGAGCATGGCGGCGGCGATCAGCGTCTACGGTGTCGTCGCGATCGCTCACGGCACGATCGCGGTGCTCGTGATCAGCGGCGCGATCGACGACCCGGGCTTCGCACCGCTCAAGCACGGCATCTCTCTCGAGGCGCAGCTCGCCGGCCACGGCTGCGCGCAGTTCGGCTACGCGATGGCGTTCTGGCTCGCGCGGTCCACGCGCGGTGCCTCGTTACGCAGCGTGGAGGAGCTACAGCGGGCGACGAAGCTCGCGGCCATTCGCTCCGCACAGGTCGACGAGATGCGCGACGATCTCGATCGCGCGCTCAAGGTCGGGGGCCGCGGCCGGTTCAGCGGCGCCGTCGTCGGGAGCTGGGAGCTCGGAAACGTCCTCGGCCGCGGTGGGATGGGAGAGGTGTACGAGGCAACGCACGTCGACGAGACGGGTGCTACCGCAGCCGTGAAGCTCCTCCGCCGGGAGCTCATGATCGATCAGCACCACGTCGAGCGCTTTCTGCGCGAGGTGCGTGCCGCGAGCGCTCTCGCGTCACCGCACGTGGTCCGCGTCCTCGAGGCTTCGCGCCCGGAGGAGATGGTCGCGTTCCTCGCCATGGAGCGCCTGCGCGGCGAGACGCTCGGGGCGATCCTCCGCGGCGGTGGCACGCTCGATCGCATGCTGCTCGCGGAGCTCGTGCGCGATCTCGCGGGCGTCCTCGAGCTCGCACGCGAAGCGAACATCGTCCATCGCGACATCAAGCCCCACAACGTGTTTCGCACCGATGACGGCACGTGGAAGCTCCTCGACTTCGGCGTCGCGGTGCTCGGTGATAGCTCGGGAACGCTCACCCAAGGCGGCGTGATCGGCACGCCGGGGTACATGGCACCCGAGCAGGCGAAGGGCGAGGTCGTCGATCATCGGGCTGACATCTACGCGATCGGCGCAGTTGCCTACCGCTGCTTGACCGGACGTGTCCCGTTCTCGGCGCCCGACACGCCGTCGCTTCTGTACGCCATGGTGCACGACATGCCCATCCGGCCGAGCTCCCTCGCCACGATCTCGCGAGACGTCGAACGAGTGCTGGCGATCGCACTGGCGAAGAAGAAGGCCGAACGCTTTCAGACCGCGACCGATCTAGCCGTCGCTCTCGGCGATGCGTTCGCGAACAAGCTTGCCCAGCCGCTTCGTCATCGCGCCGACGCGCTCGTTCGTGCGCACCCGTGGAGAGAGAGCGACATGACTCCCACCGTGACGCGTGGATCCCATCTCCATGTGGGACCGGTTCGATCCTAGCAATGTAAGGTCCGATTCGTGCGCGCGTTATCGTGTCACCGAGTGAAGCGTGAAGACGTCGATGATTCTCCGAACCACCTGCTTCCTCGCGCTCGTCGGGTGTGCGAGCTCGACCGCGACGCACCGGCGCGAACGCGACACGCCTCCTGACCCGCCCACCCCGATCACGCTGACGCTCGGGGTCGAGGGTTCGTGGATCGGTGCCACGCCTACTCGGGGCGGTTTCTGCGCGAGCCCGATCACCGGATCGATCACGATCACCATGCCGAACGGTACGACGCAGTCCGCGGCGATCGAGCCCGCTGACATGGTGGACCAGAAATGTTTCGGGTGCGATCCAGTTCCGGGTGTGAAGGGTTCGTGTGACAACGCCTGCACCACCCAGCCGCGAGCGTGGATCCAGCTCATCCGGTTCTCGTTCTCCGCGCCGGGCGACTACACGATCGATGGAGACACGCTCGCCGTCGCGTGTGGCCCGCTGCAGGTCCCCAAAGCCTACGTTCGTGCCGATGCAGCAGGCAGCGTCTCGGTGTCTTCCGAGCCTCCCACAACAGCTCTCGTCGTCGTGGCACCACCCGCACCCGCACCCCCGCGGCCGACGACCGACGCGACCCAGCTCCGCGCGCGGTTCTCGCAGCAGACGCCGGCGCTGGTGAGCCACGTCGAGGCGCTCGCGCTACCGACCGGACCACATCAGAAGAAGCGCGGCATCTCGTCGACGAAGTGGGGCGATCTGCGCACGCTTCAGACCGGTACGACGTATCGCGTGCTCGCCGGCGAGACCGGGCCGTACTGGATCCAACATCGCTCTGCTCCCGGTGCCGCGCTCGCGGAGGTGGCGATCGACGCGCGCCCACACATCCTCTCGATCGCGATCGAGGACGGAACCGACGAAGCACGGCGCGCGGGCCAGAGCGGAGGCACGGTCGCCGCGGCATGGACGCAACTCGACGGCGCGCCGCCCGCCACTCGAGGCGCGATCTCCCTCGACGTCTCCTCCGCTCTCGACGACGCGGCGGCACGCTGGGCGAAGTTCCTCGGCGGTCAGCGCCGTCCGATCGAAGAGGCACTCGCGGCTGCGAATGCCGCCACGCCGGGCCAGTCGAAGGGCAAGGAGAAGGTACTCATCGACGCCGAGTTTCGCCCGACGTGGGTGAGCGGATCGCAGCAACTCGTCGTGCTCTACCGAGAGCGCGCGACGCGGTGGACGCAGCACGAGGTGAAGACGACCGCGTGTCCCCGCAACCGACCTGGTCCGTGCACGACGAAGTGGGTGTCGGCCCCGCGCAGCTACCACGCCGACGTCGCCGCCGAGTTGATCTACGACAAGACCGGATCCCTCGTCGCAGAGAGCTACTACTCCGCGCGGCCAGTCCCCGGGGAGTGACGGCTCCCTACTCGACGAGCGTGCCCCTGGTGTGTCCGACAGAACCGCACGTCTCGATGTTCCGCATGATCACCACCGTTCGGAGCGCGCTGCCATCGCAAGTCAGCGGCGTGAACATCATCACTCGGATCATGGATCGGCCAACGATGCGACGTTCTGTTCGGCCGTGAGCGCTCGGCTCGAACGCGAGGAGGCAGATCGTGACGATCGTCGATTGATCGGATCGAGCCTCTCGCATTCATCTTCGCGCGAGGTGATCGGCCGGCGACACGACCTTCCGAGTGGCCAGCGTGGTGGCCGCCGCCACACCATGGTCCGCGGGTCACTCCACGAAATATCGCGTCGTTGCTCGTAGCGAACGGCACGCGTCTGTCACCCATGGTGTGCGATCCGGACGGTCCGGTCATCAGTCGCACTCTGGCCCTGCGCGTGCAACCTCGACCGTCTATGCAGACCACACTCGAAGCCATCTCGGTCGATCAACTCGTTGCCGTCAGCGGTGGTGGCGCGTCACCAGGACAGGACGATCGCCCGCCGCGCGCCACCGAGTCTCACCTATGGCGAGACATCAAGGTTGGCGCTGGCGTCGGCGCCGTCGTCGGCACCGGCCTCGGCGCCAGCGTCGGCGCACTTGTCGGCGGCGTCGGGGCGCTACCCGGTGCGGCGATGGGAGCTGCCGTCGGCGCATTCGGTGGCGCGGTCAGTGCGGTGATCGCGCAGTAGTTCGGGCGCTCTCAGTACGAGAGCGGCGCGCCCGCGGCTTCGCCGCGTAGCGTGACGAGGATCCGGTCGTACAAAACCGCATCCCAGAACGGAGAGAAATGACTGACGTACCGGTTGCAGAACTCGACGTTGGTCGCGCCCGTGACGCGCGAGGTGGTGTACGGGTACATGTACTCGTCGTTGCAGGAGTAGATCGACGTCAACTTCAGACCAGCGGGCATCGACGCACCGTTCAACTTCTTCATGAACGCACTGTTCGGCTTGATGTCGTTGAGTGCCTGCCAGCCCGTGACCCACGCACCGATGGGTGCGGCCTGCGAACCGTGATGAGCCGACACGAACGTGACGAGCTGATCGATGTTCTTGTGGCCGCCGTTCACCTGCGCGAAGAACCGCGCTGCCACGCCCGCATCGCACTGCGCGACGATGCTGAGCTTCGTCTTGTTCCGCGATGCGAGGACGTTCTGCACCTTCGCGGCGATCCGTTGCGCGCCGATCTCGAGGCTCTCGGTGAACAGATCCGCAGGTGCCCAGACCACGACGTCGAATCCATCGCGGCGTAGGCGTGCGGCCATCGGATCGAAGAACTCGGGACCGATCGTCGTGCCAGGGATGAGCAGGATCGTGTGCGCGCTCGCGTGGTCGGGACGCGGCACGGCGGCTTCGATCGGCGCCTTGAGCGAGTAGTAGTTCGACGCGTACCAGAATCGGCGCCAGGTCTCGGGCGACGTGACGCCGAACCAGTCGGCCTTGCCGTAGCCGTCGAGCTCGGACTGTGTGGGAGGACCGTCGTCCTCGAGCGGGCCGACTTCTTCGGCATCGACCTGTTCGTCGACGGCGCAGGCAGCGGTGGTGGTGAACAGCGTAGCGATCGTCAGGAGGCTAGCGAGGCGCATTGGGAATCTCCGAGCTTGGGTGGTTCGCGTCCAAGACGGGAGCTGCGCGCAGAGGTCGCGAACTTTCTCTTAACTGCTCGCAATTGCTCGCGGAGCTAGCGTTGAAATCTCGACCAGCTGATCTCGAGTTGGCTCTCCACGACCCTCATCAAGCTGACGAGCTCCTCGCGCGGGAGTCCGAGTCGCGTAGCGAGATCGCGCCGGGTCGCCGCGCCGAGGGCATCGCGCGCACTCACGAGCCAACGCGCGGCGGTCGCGCGATGGACTTTGTAGATCCTGGCGAGCTCGTCGATGCTCAGTCCATCGAGCAAGCTGTAGCGCAAGAGATTACGGTCGCGCGCGGTCAGCTGCGCAGCCGCGGTTTCGATCGATTGCTTGAGCTCCGCCTTGTACGTCATCTTGACGTGCGCGAGCTCTGGATCTGCAGCGCCGTCCGCGATGGCATCGAGCGATGCATCGGCGAGCGAGCGCTCGCTCGGCTTCACGCGCACGAGGTCGATCGAGATCCGGACAGCGGTGACCCGCACCCAGGCGTGCAAGGGACCGCGCCCGCGATACGTCGCGATTGGTGGCGTGCCTTCCGCGACGAGCGCCTTCTCGATGACCAGCTGCCGCAGCTCGTCGATGCGATCCGCGGCGGCCGGCACGATCCGCGCGTCGAGGTCTGCGATGATCGTGCGTTGAAAAGCAGCCACGGCAGGCGGATCACCGGCGACGCAGCCGCACGCGAGGTAGAGATCGACGTGGAGCGCGCGCAGCCCGACGGAGAGCGCCCCTTCGGGGACACGCTCGGCGACGTATGCGACGAACGCGTCATCGGGCACGTTCAGGCCAGGCCAGGTCGCTCGCGCGTCGACGAGCAGCGTTCGCAGCAAGAGCTCGATCTCCGACGCAGGCGCGTCCTCCGTGCGCGGCGAAGGCAGGGCCGCGCGCAACGCACCGAGCAAGGGAAACTCCTCCACCGCCGCCTATGGTACCTGGATCGAGGATGACGTCGGCACGAACGCGGTGTCTCGACGACGAGCAGGTCGCGGCGATGATCGCGACCGAGCTCGACAGCTCGGAGCGCGCCGCGATCGAGCGCCATCTCGACGGCTGCGCGCCGTGCCGGGCGATCGTCGCCGCGGCGTCGCGCTCGTTGTCCCATGAAGAGTCCACCGGGCCCGACCGTGTTGGCCGCTACCGGATCGGAGAGCAGATCGGCCGCGGCGGAATGGGCGAGGTGTTTCGCGGGACACCGATCGATCCACCCGGGCCCGACATCGCCTTGAAGTTACTGCCGCGTGTCGAGGCCACCACACTGCTCATCTTCAAGCAGGAGTTCCGCTCTGTCGCCGATGTCAGTCATCGCAACCTCGTCGCGTTGTACGAGCTCGGCTGCGATCGCGACGAGTGGTACATCGCGATGGAGCTCGTCGACGGCGAGAACTTCGTATCGGCAGTGCGTGGTGATCACGATCGCTTGCGTGTCGCCCTCGGCGAGCTTGCCGAAGGGTTATCGGTGCTGCACGCCGCCGGCCACGTGCATCGCGACATCAAGCCTGCGAACGTGATGATCGAGCGCGGCGGTCGCGTCGTCATCCTCGACTTCGGGTTGATCGCGGCGCTCTCGCCACGCGCGGGAACGCCCGAGTACATGGCGCCCGAGATCCTCGCCGGAGGTCCACCAAGCGCCGCGGCCGATTTCTATGCGGTCGGCGTGATGTTGCATGAAGTACTCGCCGGAACGCGAACGGTAGGGAAAGCGAAGCTATCGGGTCCGGACGATCTCGTACGGCTGTGCACCACTCTCCTCGAACCCGATCCAGCGAAGCGCGCGGGCGCAGCGGAGATCGCGGAGATCGCAGGCGCCTCGTTTGCGCCCGTCGAACGCGACGACGAATGCAGCGATACGACCATGTTCGTCGGCCGCTCCGACGAGCTCGCGACTCTCTCGGCGTTGCTCGACGAGGTTCGCGCCGGAGAGTTGCGTGTAGTCGCGGTGTCCGGCGTCTCGGGGGTCGGCAAGTCCACACTCGTGCGGCGCTTCCTCGACCAGTCGCGAGACGCCGTGATCCTTCGCGGGCGCTGCTACGATCGCGAGACCGTCGCGCACAAGGCGATCGATCCGCTCGTCGACGAGCTCGCACGGTTTCTGATCGCGCTTCCGGACGACGAGCGCGTCGCGCTGCGCCCCGCGGACGCCGCCGACCTCGTGCGGATGTTCCCGGTGCTGCGCGTGTGCTTCTCCGATGCACCCGACAGGGCTCACGATCCTCACGATCTCCACCTCGCACACCGCCGTGCGACACGCGCTCTCCGTTCGCTGCTCGTGAAGTTGGCCGCGCGCCGCCCGTTGATTTTGTGGATCGACGATCTGCAATGGGGCGACGCCGACAGCGCGCCGATCCTCGCCGAGCTCCTCGCGCTACCAGCCGCGATGCTGTTCGTGGCGACCCATCGCCCGGGCGACGTTCCGCCGCTCGGAACGCTGGTGCGGCGCACGATGGAGCTCGCGCCTCTCGGCGGCGACGACGCGGCCACCCTCGCTGCGGGGATCGGAGCGCACGATCGCGAACGCGCAGCGCAGATCGCGCGCGAGTCCGGAGGCAACCCGCTGTTCATCGTCGAGCTCGCACGCGACAGCACTGCGCTGACGTCGTCGCCCGATCACGTGCACGATCACTCGCTCGATCGCGTGATCCAAGCGCGGCTCGCGAGGCTGCCTGCCGTCGCGCGAACGTTGCTCGCCGCGATCGTCGTCGCCGGACGTCCGATCGATCACGAGCTCGTCACGCGAATTGCCGGCGCGAACCAAGCGCCGCTCGCGCGATTGCGCGCGGATCGCTGGGTGGAGGTCCGCGGCCGCGAGGTCGAGACGGTGCACGATCGAGTACGCACCGCCGTGCGCAACGCGATCGCCCAGGACGAGATCGTGACATGGCACGGTCGTCTGGCGCGCGCACTCGAGGCCACCGATGCGGATCCCGAGTTGCTCGCCGAACACTGGCGTGGCGCTGCGGAACTGGTGCGGGCGCAGACGTTCGCGATCGTCGCCGCCGACAACGCGATGCGCGCGCTGTCGTTCGATCGCGCCGCGCGGCTGTACGAGCTCGCGGCCTCGCTCGCTCCTCTCGAGGCACCGCGCGCGGCGAAGCTCGCAGCATCGCGCGCTCTCGCTCTCTCCGCGGCGGGGCGCGGTGTGCTCGCGGCCGCGGCGTACGAGATCGCTCGCGGCCACAGTACAGGAGACGCAGTGGCCGAATACGCGCGCCTCGGCGCCGAGGAGCTCGTGCGGAGTGGCAATCTCGACGCCGGTCTCGACGCGCTCGACGAGGTGCTCGGTACGATGGGCGTTCGCCTGCGCACGAGCCCACGCAATGCGGCGCGTTCGTTGGCGATGCGCCGGCTCCGATTACGGTTCGCACTCGCACTTCCGCCGCGCGTGCGCATCGCGAACGACGCCGAGCTGCGCCGGATCGATACGTGTTGGGCAGTGGCGACCACGCTCGGTACCGTCGATACGGTGCGGGCGGCTGATCTGCACAGTCGCACGCTGATCGACGCCCTCGCGGCGGGCGAGCCGATTCGCATCGCGCGCTCGCTCGCCGCGGAAGCTGCGTTTGCCGCCGCCGCGGGACCTCACTCACAGTCGCGCGTCGACGCTTTGCTCGCACGCGCGCACGACGTCGCCGATACGAGCGACGATCCGCTGCTCGCCGGTACGCTCGCGGGTGCGAAGGGGATGGCGGCGTTCTTGACCGGACGATGGTCGAAGGCGATCCAAACGTTCGAGGAGTCCGAGGCGCTGCTCGCACGCAGCGCGGGCGGTGCGTGGGAGCGCGGAACGGCGCGGCTGTATTCGTTGATCTCGCTGTCGTACCTCGGGCGAATCGGCGAGCTTCGGCGCCGCATCGCGAACGAGATCGCCGACGCCGACGACCGCGGCGATTTGTACGCGTCGACCTCGGTGCGCACCGCGGCGTGCAACATCGCGTGGCTCGCAGCCAATGATCCCGCAGCTGCACGCCGCATGGCGGAGGACGCGGAGCGCATGTGGTCGCGTCGCGGGTTTCACTTGCAGCATGCGTGGAGCCTGTTGTCTCGCGTGCGCGCCGATCTCTACGCGGGCGACGGCGAGCGCGCGTTCGCACAGCTTGCCGAGAGTTGGTCGGCGCTCGAGCAGTCGCTGCTGCTGCGCATTCAGGTCGTCGCCAGCGAGGCGCTCGATCTCCACGCGCGCGCGGCGCTCGCATCGGCGCGCGGTGCCGCGAGGTCCGCGCACCTCGAGCACGCCGCGCGAGATGCCAATCGCCTCGCGCGCATGAACGCACCACACGCCCGCGCACTCGCGAACGTGATCTACGCGGCCGTACGAGGGAACGACATCGCCACGCTCGCCGACGCTCGTGATGCGTTCGCTGCGTGTGAGATGGCGCTTCACGCGCACGCGTGCGACCGCGCGCTCGCGGTGATCGCAGGCGACGCGGCCCGCGTCGAGAGCATCGATGCGTGGATGCGGGCGGAGGACATCGTCGATCCCGCCGCGATGTCCGCGTTGCTGGTTCCCTGAGGGCAACTTGTCGCCGCGACGTGGCGTTTCGCTCCGTTCGCGCCCGGCGTTCGAGCGCGCCAGGACGGCAGCGTGGACGTTCGCGAGCTATGGTTCGCCGCGATGAAACTCTCCCTGCTGTCCGTGGTTTCGCTGGTCGCGTTCGGTTGCGGCAAAGAATCACCGAAAGAGGATCCGAAGGCCGGCAAGCTGAGCAAGATGGAGCTTCGCCTCTCGGTCGACGGGAAGGGGCGCATCAAGCCGATGTTCCAGCTGTTCGATCAGAAGCTGAACTCGCTCGCCGTGATGGGCACGTACTCGATCTCGCTCACGCGGCACGACGGTACCGAGCTGTGCAACCTCGCAGGCGAGTTTCAGCCGGCGGACTTCTCGGCGAGCCACACGTACAACGCGCGGTACCGCGATGCCGGCTGTCCGTCCGAACCTGGCGACGAGCAGGTCAAGGCTGTCATCGTCGTCAAGTCTGCGGACAAGACGATCGAGCGCACGCTGGACCTTCCGTCTAGGCTCGTCTGGGAAAACTACCGCGCACCTTCGCCGGCAGGAAGCGGAAGCGCGGTCGGCGGTGGAAGCACTGCTAGTAGTGGAAGCGCGGTTGGTAGTGGAAGCGCGGTTGGTAGTGGAAGCGCTGTTGGTAGTGGAAGTGCCACGGCAGGTGGTAGTGGAACCGGAAGCGGAGTTGCTGGTGGTGGCAGCGCCGACAGGGGGAGCGCTGCAACGGAGGCCGAGAAGAGCCCGTAGCTGGAGTTGGGGGCCGACGAATCTTGTCAGCCTGTTCGGCACAACCTTTCCAATCGAGCTCGATCCGATCTGGGTGCACGGGTGGGCGATCAACATCGCGGACGGGTGGGTGATCCCACGTATGCACGACCAGTTTCGATCTCGCTGCGAGAGATACGTCGCGCAAGGAGTCTCGCGTAGCGGCCGCGCAATATGTCTAGGTGCTCCTTAGCGGGCATTTAAGGAACGATAGCGCCGTCGTCACCATCTCCAGGCCTCAGCGCTTCGCACTCATTGCTCGTCCCGATGCATTCAGACGAGGCTGCCCGGCGCCTCGAACTTCCAGGCTGGCCGCTCGATCTCGCCGAGCTTGGCGATGAAGCCGCAGAAGACATACTCGTCGTCGTCGTAGCCACCTGGGCACTTGAAGCCCTTGTGATACGTCACCTCGCCCTCGTCGGAAACGATCCACGCGGAGCCGACCTTGAGGCGGCCAATGCCGCACGAAGGACAGCGTGGGAAGGCGCCCTTCGTAACGCACTCAAGGATGCGCTTGATCAGCTTGTTCTTCGTGCCGGTCGAGACCTGGTCGTTGCGCTTCAGCAGCTGCTTCAGCTCGGGAATGGTCTTGGTGTCGAGGAGCTGGCGACGCTGATGAGCGAGGCTGGACGCCTTGGGGGCCTTAGCCACCTTGGGCGCTTTCGCCGCAGTGGCAGGCGGCAACGTCGCCGGGACGACCGACGCGGCGCTGGCCGGCTGCGTGACCTTTGCCGGCTTCGGCACGTTCGCCGGCGCTGCCTTGGCCGTTGTCGCCTTGGCCGGCTTCGCCTTTCCGCCACTCTTAGCCGCGGCTTTCGCCCGTCGTTTCGCGAGCGGCTTCGAAGGCTTGGTCTTGGTGATGCGCTTCGTCTTCGTCTTGCTCATGTCGATCCAAGTCGGAGCCTGAGCCAAAGGTCGCACGAATTTCTCGCTTCGCGCTATGGCGCGCAGCTGAGCTCGGTCGGGCAGGCGTCCACGACGTGTCTCCGGGCAAGGAGCTTGGCGACGCCGAAGCACGACATCGCACCGCCGCGCAGGATGCGACCGCGGTTGCTTTGCGCGATCGCCTCGAAATGACCATCTTGGCGCGTGAGTCTGCTCGATGCCGCGCGTCGAGACGCAGCAAACTACGAACAAGAGCGCGAAGGACTCGGCAACGGCTCGCCAGTAAGTGGGATGACGGGAGTCGATGGCCAGCCGCACGCTATGATCAAGGACGATGCGTGAGCACCACGATCAACATCGTCGGTTGCGAAAGGTCTTCCGCCACTTCTCGGTCACACCTTTCACTAGCTGGGTCTTGGAATTGTGCGTAGAGCGTGTGCCTCCTGCCTTCTGTTCACCATCTTCATACCGGTCATCGGGTGCAAGGAAACCGAAACTAAGAGCGGTTCAGTGACCGCGCATAGATCTACTGCGACACCGAAAACGTGCACCGAGGTGGCGCCGCACATCGTGCTGGTGCACGAAGATCAGCTCTACATTCCAGGAACTGACAGCGACAAGGTCGCCAATGGCGGCGCTTACGCGAAGGTTGCGGTCGACGAATGCACGGAGCAAGCCTGGTCGGTCGAGGTTCGCGCGTGTCTCGACGCTGCATTGGGTGATCGCTCCCAGACGGATGCCTGCGTACGGATTCTCGATCCGAAGGCACGCGCGCGTCTCGCAACAGCATTCGCACGCGTCGAGTCGACCATGCCGGGCTTCAGAGGTCCGCCGACGGCGATGCCGTGGCTCGCTCCTTGAACAGTCATGTTCGACGCCGGAAACGAAAACGGCCTGCATCGCTGCGGCACCGTTTACGTTTCCTGGTGGGTGGATCGAACCCCTGACCTCTACAGTGCGATCTTCGACGCACCGAACGATCTCGCTAGGTTGAGATGCCGTTTCGTTCCCGAGGCGAGAATCCTCGTCGAGAATCCTGGGGAACGATTGCCGCAGCCGGTACTCTCCGAGCGTGGACCCTTCGCTCGCACGACGATGGCTCGCCGGCCACCAGGCGGCAGGCCGACGCATTCTCGACGAGATGCGAATCCAAGGACCTCCATCACCAGATGTTTCGTTCGAGCAAGCGTTGGAGCTTCTCGATCTCGCCCCAGAAACGGATCCGTTTCGCGAGGCGGATTCCGTGCGTGCGCGCGAGGCCTGGGTGAAGCTGCGCCTATGGGCGGCAAGTCGCGCCAACCGATAGGAACTGGACTCGTACGCGCACTCGCGGATGTCGCCACAATCGTCGCGGCGCATCATGGACGCGCAGCAGTGATCGGAGGCATCGCGGTGATCGCTCGCGGTGTCCCTCGGCTGACTCGTGACATCGATATCGCTGTGGCGGGAACCGAGATCTCATCGTCGGCCCTCGCGGAGGAGCTGTCTCGTGTCGGGATTCATCCACGGATCACCGATGCTGTCGCCTTCGCCGACGAGAACCAGGTGTTGTTGGTGAAGCACGCTGAATCGGGCGTCGAGATCGATGTCTCGCGAGCGTGGCTCCCCTTCGAGTTAGAGGCCCTCCAAGCGGCAAGGGAGGAAACACTCGCTGGCGTTCGCATCGCGATCGCGCAGCCGGAGGACCTGATCATCTTCAAGGCGGTGGCGTGGAGAGCCATCGACCAACAGGATGTCGAGCGTCTACTCGCGCTTCATGGCGACCGAGTCGATCTCGAACGTATTCGCCGACACGTCAAGGAGCTCGGCGACGCGCTCGAGATCGATCGGCTTCGAGAGCTCGACAAGATGATCGCGCGCATCCTGCCATCGACGCTCGAAGGCGATTGAAAGGGCCCTCGAAGCCGGCTACCACACGCTTCGTGTCGGTGTGCATCCACTGCGAGCGACGAAAGGAAAGCGAAGTTGTCCTGCGCTGGGCGGATCGATCTGTTCGTCATGCTGTGGCGAACACCGGCTCGTGACGATCGCGTGTCCAGCGACCTGTACGCACCTCGGAGGACTCGCTGTCGTCCGCGACGCTGCTGTTCGCTTCAGCAAGGATGACTACAACGCCGCTGTCGCGAAGCTCATGTCGTTCAAGGTTGGTCCGCGCGACAAGAAAGCTGGCGAGCTTCTACAGAATGAAGCCGAAGAGTGGGAGCAGCCTGCGGTCGCAGGCTTCCTCTTGTATGGCTATCGCGACAACGAAGGAAAGCGCCCCATCGATCGCCTGATCGTCGCTCGCGGCCGCACACTTCCGCCGGGCGAGGTCGCCGCGCTGGTCGCGATCCAGAAGTCGCGAGCCTCGCTATTCGAGGTAGAAGCCGTGCAACTCGGTAGCGGCATCGATCTGCACGATCTCGTGACGGGTGACCGTGTCCATGTCAGAGAGATCTCGGGAACCGCGCAGCTGAAGAAATGGGACGTGTTGTTCGCTTGGATCATGGAGGTCGAGGATCACTTCGAGCTCACCGGCGCTACTCTCATGGTTCCGCGCCCGCGTCTCGAACGGGTGCAGAAGAACTCGGCGAGGAGCTTGCTCGGACTCGTCGCGAGCACCCCGGTGTTGCAGACCGTGACCTCGTCGCTGCCATCGCCTGGGCACCCATCGTGGAGCTTCGTACCGCCATTCGCGGCTTCCGAATGCCGACGCTGCAGACGATGGACGATGAAGCGCTCGTATTCGGAAAGGCGCACTACGCAGTGAGCGATCCCGAAGCGGTACGTGACCGTTTGAGCAAGATGGGCGAGTTGGAGCCAGACGAAGATGGGTTCGTTTGGCTGAACCGGGAGGGGAATCCGAAGATGGGGCGTGGGCCGGTCGCTCTCGGTCGAGTTCTCATCGATGGCGACGGGCTAATCCTCGAGACGATGTCGCGCGAGCGTAATGCACGCGGTCGAGCAATGCTCGAGGAACAACTCGGCTCGCTGATCGTTCATCGAGCAGACTCGATCGAAGATCCGGAGGTCGCCATGAAGCGGCATCGAGATCGAGGTCCGAGCGACTCGGACAACGTGCCGGAGGATGTTCAGCGTGAGATCATCGGAAAGTACCTTCGCGAGCATTACGAACGATGGCTCGATGATCCTCTGCCGGCGCTTGGTGGAAAGTCTCCGCGCAAGGCAGTGCGGCCGAAGCGTGGCCGTGCACAGGTCGAGGCTCTTCTCAAGGAGATCGAGAACGGCACGCTCGGTCAGGTTGGCGGGGACGCGGTGGACTTTGCAGCGATGCGTCGCGAGCTCGGTCTTCAGCCCGGGGTCACGACGAATGGCGCATACGACGCCAACTCGTCACCACTGCCGAGCTGGCTCGAGGACGACGAATCGCTGCGAGCCGCCGCGGTCGAGAGCTACCACCGTGGGCTGGCGAATCACCCAGCGATGCCCAACCCACGTCTGCACGCGTTGATGCACGTGATCGTCGAGAACCAACTCGCAGCTGATCAACCGGTCGAGGTCCGACCGACGTTGGAACGCTTGGTCGATGATGGTCTGACGCGCCACGAGGCAATCCACGCGATCGGATCGGTGGTTGCCGAGCAATTGTTTAAAGTCATGAACGAGGGCGTCGATCTCGACCGTGACCTCGTCACGAGGTCACTTGCCACATTGAGAGCTGCATCGTGGCGATTCGATACCTGACCTCTAGAGCGGTTTCAGGGGAACGATTCGCGACGACGCCGAAAACAAAACCGCCGCGTATCTCTACGCGGCGACTTCGTTTCCTGGTGGAGCCTAGGGGGATCGAACCCCTG
>JBGARE010000089.1:0-6334 GCA_044230415.1 Kofleriaceae bacterium | reverse complement strand
GACACACGCACGAGCTCCTTGGTCATGACGTCGGATGCCGTGAGGTTTCGCACGCGCTCGCGGGTCTCCTCGGGAATGTCGATCCAGTCGAGGTCACCCGAGTTGTCCCGATAGTACGGCGAGCGATCATCCTCGCTCGACTCGCCAGCCTCCGTCGCGCGCAGTAGGTCGAGCGTCGAGACCACGCCGAGCACCTGATCTTGCTCGTCGACGACGGGCGCACCGTGGATCTCTTCTTCGACGAAAAGCCGGTGGATCTCGAGGAGCGGCGTGTCGGGACCGATGACGACCATGTCGCGGATCATCACGTCACGCGCGTGGGAGAAGGCATTGACGTTGGGCATGCCCCACGAGAAAGCAAGCAACGCGCCACGCCGTGTGGCCGTCACGCGTCGGCGCGGCGTGACCGTATCGCGGCAAGGATCTCGGCTTGATCGCGATCGTCGAGTCGAGCGACCGCCGGGAACAGGATCCGCTCCTCGAGCTCCAGATGCTCTTCGAGCTGTGGCTGGAGCAGCGTGAGCGTCGACAACAGCGGCTTGCGAATCTCGGCGAGTCGCTCGGGGTGGCGCTCGAGGCGCTCGGTGAGGGAGATCAACCACTCGATCATCGGAGCGTGCGTGGAGTGCTGGTCTTCGACGGTCGCCATGGTCGTCGCGACCACGCGGTTGGCGCGCAACTTGGGGGCGATCGAGTGCTCCTCGTCGGCGATGTGGAGCGGGAGCGCGATGGAGAAGTAGCGGCGAACGGCGGACGCGGCTTCGCGAACCTCGGCGAGCGGAGGATCGGCCTCGGTAGCGAGGCGCCGCGCGATCGCGAGGTGGTGGCGGATCCGAGCGTGGCAGGCGGCCAACAGCTCGACGAGCTCGGCGGCAGACGGGTGTCGACCGATGGCGAACAACATCGCGTCACATCAGGACAACAGCGATCGCCATGATCAGACCGACGGTGATCGCGCTCCACACGATGATTTGCAGGAACACATCGAACGTTGGCGTCGTCGAAGCAGCCATGCGGCTCCTGCGAGCACGTGGCATGCCGGCGGAGTGCGGGATGGGGTGCGCAACGACTGCGTGGATCACCGAGGGGGAGGGGTAGGTGCGCATCATTTGCGCGAATCGGCAGTAGCGGGGCGGGCACGCGGCTTGCGCAGTAGCTGGAAATGGATTCAGTCGAGGAGAACCGCGCGGCATGTCTGGCGGAGCACGCGAGCCGTGGCCCCCGCTACACGAGCTACCCGCCGGCGACCGAGTTCGGGCCCATCGACGCCGAGCAGGTTCGTCGGGAGCTCGCCACGGTCATGGCCTCGCCGAATCCGATCTCGCTCTACATGCACATCCCGTTCTGCCGGAGCTTGTGTGCGTACTGCGGGTGCAACGTCATCCCGACGCGCGACGAGAGCCGCGGTGATCGCTACGTCGATCAGCTGCTGACGGAGATGGCGTTGGTGGCGCGTGGCCACGTGACGGCTCCGGTCTCCGAGATCGCGCTCGGCGGTGGGTCGCCGAACTTCCTTCCGCCACGCCTACTGCGCAAGCTGATGGAAGCGACCGAGCGCTACTTCCCGGTCGCCGCCGACGCACGTCGATCGATCGAGCTCGATCCGCGGACGACGACCACCGCGCAGCTCGAGATCCTCGGTGACCTTCGCTTCAACTCGCTCAGCATCGGCGTGCAGGACTTCGCAGAGCGAGTCCAAGACGCGATTCGCCGCCATCAATCGGTCGTGCAGACGAAGTGGCTCGTCGACCGCGCTCGCGTCGAGGGCTTCGACGACATCAACATCGACATGGTCTACGGGTTGCCCCGTCAGACGCCGGAGTCGTTCGCGCTCACCCTCGACACGGTGATCGACCTCGCACCGGATCGCGTCGCGCTGTTCGGGTATGCACATCTCCCGGACAAGTTGCCGCACCAACGCATCGTGGAGCGCGCGGGACGCATCCTCGATACCTACGAGCGCGCGACGCTGTTCCTCATGGGCGTCGAGAAGTTCGAACGGGCCGGGTACGTCCAGATCGGACTCGACCACTTCGCCCGCGCGGACTCCAAGCTCGCGCTCGCGGCTCGCGAGAAGCGACTGACCCGCACGTTCCAGGGCTACGTCGAGAAGCGCGCCGAGAGCATCATCGGGTTCGGCACGTCGGCGATCTCGTGTACGCCTCACATGTATTGGCAGAACCACGGCAACCTCGCGGCGTGGGAGAAGGACATCGGTGCCCAGCAGCTGCCGATCCATCGCGGATGCATCCTCGACGTCGACGATCGCGCGCGTCGCTCGCTGATCAGCACGCTCATGTGCACCGGCGAGGTCGATATCGCGGCGCTCGGAGTCGAACAAGGAATCGACGCCGAGACCTATTTCGCACCGGAGATCGAAGCACTCGGCAGCCACGCCGATCTCGCGACGTTCGACCGCGATGGTCTACGGATCCGGACGACGGAGATGGGCAAGCTCCTCGTGCGCAACGTCTGCATGCTGTTCGACCGGTACTATGTTGGCGAGAAGACACAACGGTTCTCTTCCACCATCTGAGGTGAACATGACGAGCATCCATGCGACGGCGCTGTCCGAGCTCATCGCTCAGCACGATGGGTTGCGGAGCATCATGGATCACTGCGAGGACCTCGCGGACAGCCTCGACGCGAGACCCGATGGAGATCCCGAACCACTGCTGCGCGAGATCGCGAGGCTGCGCGCGGCGTTCGACGCGCACAACAAGTTCGAGGAGCAGCTGTTGCGACCGGCCCTCCTCGAGCACGACACGCATGGAACCGTTCGCGTCGAGCGAATGGTCGAAGATCATATTCACGAGCACGCCACGGTACGGTCGCGGCTGACGTCGCCGACCACGGAGGCGTTGCGCGACGTCATCGAAACGCTGCGCGCGCACCTCGACGCAGAAGAGCGCTACCTGCTCACGTCGAAGGTGCTGCAAACGCAGCAACTGCGCGTCGAATCCTGAGCGGCGCAGAGCTTGCGCGAATGAACCGCGCAAACGCCTCGCGTCGCAGGCACGGCGGTTGCGTTGAGCGGGGCCGATGTCTAACGAGACCATTCGCTATGACGACGCGACCGTTCGCAAGTTCGTCACCGCCACGATCGTCTGGGGCGCAGTCGGCACGTTGGTCGGGCTGTGGTGCGCCCTGCAGCTGGCGCTACCGAGCCTGAACTTCGGGCCGTACTTCACGTTTGGTCGTCTCCGCCCGCTGCACACGAATGCGGTGATCTTCGCGTTCGCGGGCAACGCGATCTTCGCGGCGGTCTACTACTCGGGGCAGCGGCTGCTCAAAGCGCGACCCCTCGCGATGCTCTCGAAGATTCACTTCTGGGGCTGGCAAGCCATCATCGCCGCGGCGGCGATCACGCTGCCTCTCGGGATCACGCAGGGTAAGGAGTACGCCGAGCTCGAATGGCCGATCGATCTCGCGATCGCGGTCGTCTGGGTCACGTTCGCCGTGAACTTCTTCGCCATGGTGCGCAATCGCCGCGAGAAGCACCTGTACGTGGCGCTGTGGTTCTACATCGCGACGATCGTCACCGTCGCGATTTTGCACATCTTCAACAACCTCGTGATCCCGTGGAGCTTGCTCAAGAGCTACCCGATCTACGCCGGCGTCCAGGACGCGTTCATGCAGTGGTGGTACGGCCACAACGCGGTCGCGTTCTTCCTCACGACGCCGTTCCTCGGCCTCATGTACTACTTCCTGCCGAAGGCGGCCGATCGCCCGGTGTTCAGCTACCGGCTCTCGATCCTCCACTTCTGGTCGCTCGTCTTCATCTACATCTGGGCAGGCCCGCACCACCTGCACTACACCGCGTTGCCGCAGTGGGCATCGACGCTCGGCATGGTGTTCAGCGTGATGCTGTGGATGCCGTCGTGGGGCGGCATGATCAACGGACTCCTCACGCTGCGCGGTGCGTGGAACAAGGTCGCCGAAGAGCCGGTCCTCAAGTTCTTCGTCGTCGCGATCACGTTCTACGGAATGTCGACGTTCGAGGGCCCGATGCTCTCGGTGAAGAGCGTCAACGCACTCTCGCACTACACCGATTGGAACATCGCGCACGTCCACGGCGGTGCGCTCGGCTGGGTCGGTTTCATGATCTTCGGCATGATCTACTGGCTGGTGCCGCGTCTGTTCCAGACGCAGCTGCACTCGAAGAAGCTCGCGACCACGCACTTCTGGGTCGCGACGATCGGCATCGTGCTCTACGTCGTGTCGATGTGGGCCTCGGGTATTTCGCAGGGCCTCATGTGGCGCGCCTTCGACGAGACCGGCCGCCTCCAGTACCCGGACTTCCTCGAGACGGTCACGCGCCTCATCCCGATGTACTGGGTGCGCGCACTCGGTGGAACGCTCTACATCGCCGGCATCCTGATGGGTGCGTACAACGTCTATCGCACCTGGAAGTCTCGTCCCGCGCAGTACACGGAGATCGAAGTCGAGGTGCCGCCGATGATCCGCGCCGCGAAGATCGCCGCGAAAGAGAAGCGCGTCCTCGAGCGCGAGGCACATGCACCGGTGCACTGGCACCGCAAGTGGGAAGGTCTCCCCGCGCTGTTCACGACGCTGACGGTGCTCGCCGTCCTCGTCGCCTCGGCCTTCGAGATCATCCCGACGTTCCTGATCGCGGACAACGTGCCGCGGATCAAGACGGTGAAGCCGTACACGCCGCTCGAGCTCTACGGCCGCGACATGTACGTCGCCGAGGGTTGTTACAACTGCCACTCGCAGATGCTCCGTCCGTTCATCGACGAGACGGTGCGCTACGGCGCGAACGGGAAGCCGGCCGAGTACTCGAAGGCAGGCGAGTTCATCTACGACCACCCGTTCCAGTGGGGTAGCAAGCGCACCGGTCCTGACCTCGCACGCGAAGGCGGCCGGCGCGACGAGCTGTGGCACATGCGCCACCTCCAAGATCCGCGCGCGACGTCTCCCGGCTCCGTCATGCCGTCGTACGCGCACATGCTCCGCGACGACATCGACTTCGGCGTGATCCAGAACCGGATCGATGCGATGGCGATGCTCGGCGTGCCCTACGGCAAGGCCGCACTCGACGACGCACCGGGCCTCGCTCGCACGCAGGCCGCCGATGTCGCCGCCAAGCTGCGCGCGGCGGGCGGACCGGACGGCATGACCAACAAGGAAGTCATCGCGATGATCGCGTATCTGCAACGCCTGGGCGTCGACATCCGACTCTCCCACGGAGGTGACAAGTGATTCGCATGTCCGAGCTCGTTTCGAAGCTCACACCGTCGGACTTCGCGCAGATTGCGCTGGTCCTCTTCCTGCTCGTGTTCATCGCCGTCGCGCTCCGGCACGGCGGCAAGGGACGCCGCGCAGAGCACGACGCGTGTGCCCGCCTTCCGTTGATGGACGACGCCGATCGCCGAGGAGAAGTTCAATGACCGCGAATGCAGAGAGCGCTGCGACCGACCAGGAGATGCCCGAGGAGCCCGCCGCCGAGGCGCGTCTGATGACGCACGCCTACGACGGGATCCGCGAGTTCGACAATCCGCTGCCGGGTTGGTGGAGCATGATCTTCGCCGGGTGCATCGCGTTCGCCGCGGCGTACGGCTTCTACTTCCACATCGCGCACTGGGGCAACACGCCCGCGCAGGCGTACGCAACGGCGCTCGCGGACTACGACGGCAAGCGCGAGGTTCGCGAACGCGCGGAGGCTGCGAATGTCTCCGAGCAGACGATCGCGAACGCCGCGATGGATCCGAAGGTCGTCGAGCGTGGCGCCGCGCTGTTCGTCCAGCGCTGCGTGAGTTGCCACGCGGACAAGGGCCAGGGGCTCATCGGTCCGAACCTGACCGACCTCCGCCAGATCCACGGCAGCACGCGCATGGACCTCTACACGACGATCTCGAAGGGCGTGCCGACGACGGCGATGCTGGCGTGGGGAGAACAGCTGCCGCAGACCGACGTGCTCGCGCTCGCGACGTTCGTCAGCACGCTGCGCGGTCAGAACCTGCCGGGTAAAGAGCCACAGGGCTCGCCGGTCGAGAAGTTCTAAGGTGTCTATGACGCCCCAACTCCCCCATGACCGCGTCCTGTCGACGCTGAACGACGACGGCACGCGGTTCTGGATCCGCCCGAAGCTCGCGAAGGGTCGGTTCCTCCGCGGCCGTCAGATCGTGGGATACGCGCTGATCGCGATGTTCGTCGCGCTGCCGTTCATTCGCATCGGCGGTCGACCGGCGCTGCTGCTCGACCTCGTGTCGCGCGAGATCTCCGTGTTTGGCCTGGTGTTCCTGTCCGTGCCGCATCGCGGAACCAACATCGCGGACTGGGTGCGCGAGCACGACATCGCGCGCAAGGTGCT
>JBGARE010000088.1:0-6660 GCA_044230415.1 Kofleriaceae bacterium | reverse complement strand
CGATCGCGTGCGCGCTCGTCGCGTGGCGAACGCAGCCGTCGGTGACGCTCGAGGCGTGGGGAGAGCTCCCGGTCGCGGGCTTCGTGATCGACAAGGTGTTCGACCTCGAAGCGATTCGCGATCGCATATCGCTCGATTCGTTTCGCCCGGTCGCGCGTCCCGATGCGGAGCACCCCGATGTCGTCGTGATCATCATCGACACCGTGCGCGCGGATCGCACGCCACCGTACGGCGGTCCTGCGGCGATGCCGTACCTCGATCAGCTCGCGAAGCGCGGCACCGTGTTCGATCACGCGTTCTCGCCGAGCAACGTCACGCGGCGCTCGATCCCGTCGATGTTGACCGGCCTGTCGCCGCAGAACGTGCGCGGGCGCGTGGTGGGGTGGGCGCTGCGGATCGATCCACGGCACGTCGTCCTCGGCGAGCGCATGTCCGCCGCGGGCTACGACACCGCGGGCTTCGTGTGCTGCGGCGGATTCTACGGCGAGGAGTCGCACACGGGACTGTCGCGCGGGCTCGACCACCTCGTGATCGAGAAGAACGGCGCGCGCCTCGCACAGCTGGCGCGATCGTGGCTCGAGCAGCGCGAGAAGTCGCCGGCGAGGAAGCCGCTGTTCTTCTACATGCACGTGCTCGATCCGCATAACTGGGCGGGCAGCGGTGATCCTCCCCTCGACCTCGCGATCCGCCTGCGCATGTACGATCGCGTGTTGACCGCGTCCGACAAGATGATCGCGGAGGTCATCGGCGCGTTCCGCGGACGCGATCCCGCGCGTGCGCCGATCGTGATCGTCACCGCGGATCACGGAGAGGCGCTCGGCGAGCACGGCGAGCCGTTTCACTCGACGGACCTCTACAACTCGCAGATCCATGTCCCGTTCGTGATCGCGGGTCCGGGCATCGCGACGCAGCGGATCACGGAGACGGTCAGCGGCACCGATCTCACGGCGACCGTGCTCGAGCTCGCGGGCTTCGCCGCACCGCCGACGGACGGACGCTCGCTCGCGCCACTCGCGACCGGAGCTCGCGCCTCGAGCGATCGCGGCCTCGCCTACGCGGCGATGATCAAGGACCGCTCGAATCCCGGCGGTGTCTCGGCGATCGTGCGCGGGCCGTGGAAGTTGATCGTCTCGGGCAACCGTCGCGAGCTGTACGACGTCCAAAACGACCCGAGAGAGCTCGCCGATCGCGCGGCATCACGTCCAGACCTCGTGCTCGAGCTCGCCGCGCTGCTCGCCCAGCACGAGCAATGATAGGGTGAACCATGCGCTCAGCGCTCGTCGTGTGCTTCTTGCTCGCCGCCTGCGGCCCCAAGAACAAGAATCAGTGTGCGGGAAACACCGCGGGAAACTGCGTCACGGGCGAGCAGTGCAGCTTCGACCAGAAGCGTGGCTGTCAGGTGTGCCAATGCGCCCCACTCGACAAGGCGGATAAGGACGACCCGTTTGGTGACAAGAACCCGGACGATCGGAGCCAACCTCCGGAGCCGGTCCACTGATTGCAGCATCGAAGGGCCATGGAACGTCGACCCCACGTGGTCATCATCGGTGGCGGGTTCGGTGGGCTCGCCGCGGCACGTGGGCTCGCCAAAGCGCCCGTCAACATCACGCTGCTCGATCGCCGGAACCACCACCTGTTCCAGCCGCTGCTCTACCAGGTCGCGACGGCCGCGCTGAACCCGAGTGACATCGCGTACCCGATCCGCGGTGCGCTCGCGAAGCAGAAGAACGCGCGGGTCCTCCTCGCCGAGGTCGAGCGGATCGACGTCGCGAACCACAAGGTCATCATCGAGAACGGCGAGCTGTCGTTCGACTACCTGATCGTCGCCACGGGGGCGACCCACTCGTACTTCGGCAAGGACTGGGGCCAGCTCGCGCCGGGCCTCAAGTCCGTCGAGGATGCGCTCGAGATTCGCCGCCGCATCTTCCTCGCCTACGAAGCCGCCGAACGCGAATCCGATCCAGCCGCGCAAGCCGAGTGGCTGACGTTCGCGGTCGTCGGTGCGGGACCCACGGGCGTCGAGCTCGCGGGTGCGCTCGGCGAGATCGGACTGCACACGCTCGCGCACGACTTCCGCAGCATCGATTCCACGCGCGTGAAGGTCCTGCTGTTCGAGGGCAACGATCGCGTGCTAGGCGCGTATCCCCCGAAGCTGTCGGATGCCGCGAAGCGATCGCTCGAGACGCGACACGTCGAGGTGCGGCTCGAGACGCTCGTCACCGCGATCGACGATCGCGGCGTCACGGTGAAGACCAACGGCACCGAAGAGCGGATCGGTGCGCGCACGGTCCTGTGGGCCGCGGGCGTCCAAGCATCCCCGCTCGCGAAGTCGCTCGGCGTGCCGCTCGATCGCGCGGGTCGCGTCGAGGTCGAGCCGGACCTCTCGATTCCCGGACACGCGAACATCTTTGTCGTCGGTGATCTCGCGCGCATGTTGAACAAGGACGGCACGCAGGTCCCCGGCGTCGCGCAAGGAGCGCTGCAGGGAGGTACTCACGTCGCCAAGCAGATCGTCGCCGGGCTGCGCAACCCGGGCACGCTTCGCAAGCCGTTTGCCTACTTCGACAAAGGCAACATGGCCACGATCGGCCGCGCATCCGCGGTCGTCGCCACGAAGCGCGTCGCGATCTACGGCTTGTTCGCGTGGCTCATGTGGTGGGCCGTCCACATCTTCTTCCTCGTCGGGTTCCGCAACCGCGTGCTCGTGATGTTCCACTGGGCGTGGTCGTGGCTCACGTTCAAGCGCGGAGCACGACTGATTACCGGCGCGGTCGGTCCGTTGCCCGCCGTGCGGACGATCGGACCCGACGGCACGGTGTCACTGCCCGGACCCGCGCAAGCGATCTCGCTCGACACGCACTCGCCGCCACCACCGCCGCCGAACTAGGCGCAATGCCGCTCAGCTAAGGTCGATCGTGCACGTGGCACGTGGCACGTGCACGTGCACGCTAAGTGAGCGGCATTGGAACTAGGCGACCGCGACCTGCGACTCGGTTATTGAAGGTGCTCGACGTGCTGCATGTCCGACGTGGCAGACACGTCGATCCGGACGTCGCGCGTGATCTGGAGATCGGGGTTGTCGAAGTGGAGTACGTGGGGGCCCGGAGACAGCTCGACGGACTTCGGCGTCTCGTAGCGCGTCGGATCGCTGTCGACGGTGAAGTACGCCCATGGCGTCGCTTGCACGGTGACGCGCCGACGGCTGGCCGCGACGGCATCGGGTAGCCCGGCCGGATCGCGCGCGTCGCGAGGTGCCGCCGATGCATCGACCGTCGTCGCGATCGATGCGTCACGTGTCATGGCGATCGATGCATCGGAGGTCTTCGTGACCGCCGCGTCGCGTGGCGCGGCGAGCGCCGCGTCGGGTGTCATCGCGAGCGCAGCGTCGGGTGTCATCGCGAGCGTAGCGTCGGGTGTCATCGCGAGCGCCGCGTCGGGTGCCATCGCGACGGCGTCGTCGGGGCTCATCGCGAGAGCGGTGTCGGGTGTCATCGCGATCGATGCATCGCCCCGTGCGCCCGATCCCCCTTGTTCGCGCGAGCGAGTCACGACGAACACCACCGCACCGACGGCCAGGAGGGCAGCGAGCGCGAGCACGAGCCACCGCGCGCTTCCAGCGGGCTCGATGATCGTCTCGGGGCGAGAGACCTCGGCTGGACGGTCAGCGTGGTCGGACGCGGTCGCTCTCGAGTCGGCGCTCGGCTCCGCGACCACGAGCGATGGCTGGCTCGCGCCGACGACATCGCTGTTGAGGTCGAGCGTCTCGCCGAGCGGGTTGATCGCGGACTCCTCGCCGGCGGTCGCGAGCATCGAGCGCTGCGTGCCCGTGCCGAGCGCTTCGAGCGCTCCGTCGTCGAGGAACGACACCATGTGGTCGGGCACGATCTCGCCGCTCGTCGAGGCTTGGTCGTCGCGTTCGTCGCCCCACACCTTGTCGAGCCACGCGGCGAGCTGGCGAGCCGGCGCATCGGCCTTCTTCGCCGCGCGTTCGCCGACGAGGAAGTCATCGAGCTCCGCGAGAAGTGCGCGCGCATCGATGTACCGATCATCGGGCAACGCGGCGGTCGCGCGGTCGACGATCTCGACGATCGCGGGTGGTAGCTCGTGCGCGGGCCACGGACGCAGGACATTTGCGCGCGCGGCCGCGACGAGCGACTCGCGATCGACGCCGGCGCGAGCACGCTCGCCGGTGAGCATCTCGCGAAGGACGAGGCCGACCGCGTAGACATCGGTGCGCGCGTCGAGCGGCTCCTTGCGAGCCTGCTCGGGAGCCATGTACGCCGGGGTGCCGAGGAGCGCGGTGGTCGCGTCGCCGGCGAGCGCGGCGATGCCGAAGTCCGTGAGCTTTACTTCGCCCGACCACGACAGCAGCACGTTGCGCGGCGTCACATCGCGATGAACGATGCCGAGCGGCGTGCCCTCGGGGGACTTGCGGCGGTGCGCGTAGTCGAGCGCCTGGCAACATTCGGCGGCGATGAACGCGGCGAGGAGTGGGGAGATCGGGCCCTTCACCCGGGCCAGCGTCGAGCCGAGATCGCGACCCTCGACGCGCTCCATCGCGAGGAAGACCTGGTCATCGATGCGGCCGAAATCGAAGACCGGGACGATGTTCTGGTGCGCCAGGCTCATCGACAAGCGGGCTTCCCGGACGAACAGGTCGAGGAACTGGACGTCGGTGGCGCGCTCGGCCCGGATGCGCTTGACCACGAGCCACTTCTCGACGCCCGCGGCGCGGCGGCGGGCGAGGAACACCTCGGCCATTCCGCCTCGCGCGAGGGGGCGAAGCAGCTCGTAGCGGCCGAGCGCACGGCTCATTGCCGGCAGTATACTCGCCGACGGTGTTCGCGCGCGTGCTACTCACCGTCGGGGCGATGTGCGTCGCGGCGTCGCCGGTGCACGCCAAGCCCGCGGCCGACGTGGTCATCGTGTGGGCGCCCGGTGTAAAGGTCACGCCACTCGAGGCCGCGGCGCGGGATGCGGGCGTCGCCGTGATCGATCGCTCACCCGCCGCGAAAGCAGCCCGCGAGACCAGCGCGACGATCGCGCGGGCCATCGCGGAGTTCGATGCGCTGCACACCGACAATGCGGCGAAGCTCCTCGACGAGGCGAAGAACGAGGTCGACCGGACCGGCGCGGCGGACATCACGCAGAACGCGCTGTCGGATCTGTTCCTCTATCGCGCGCGCGTGGCGAGCGAACGCAGCGACACCGCCGCCGCGTGGGACGCGTTCACGACCGCGATCATCGTCGCGCCGACGCGCGTGATCGACCCGGGCCGCGTGTCGCCGAGCGTGCGTGCCGAGCTCGACCGCGCACGCACCGCGGTCGCGAGCCGGCCCAAGGCGGCGCTCGTCGTGTCGGCGCTCGCGGGATGCCGCGTGATGATCGATGGCGCGCCGGCGACGCAAGCGCCGTACGTGATCGGACCGCACTGGGTGCACGTGTCGTGCGCCGATCGCGAACCGTGGGGCACCCGCGTCGAGCTCGTCGCGGCAGACACGCGGATCCAAGCGGGCAACGCACCCATCGAAGCGCCCACCGACGAGGAGCTGCTCGTCCAAGCGCGCGCGGTAGCGGCGAAGGCGTTCGTCGGCGTGCGCGTGCAAGGCGGCGTCGCACAGCTGCGGCTCGTCAGCGTCGATGGCCGCGAGCTCGACCGCCGCTCCGTTCGTATCGAGCGCGATCTCGGGCCGGCGGCGTCGGCCTTGAAGTCGCTCCTCGTCGAGAAGGGCGTCTCCGTCGTCAAGGACCGCTGGTATCGCTCGCCGTGGTTTTGGGCCGGCGTCGGCGTCGTGGTCGGTGCGGGCATCGCGATTCCGTTCGCGCTATCGGCGGGTGATTCGCCGACCACGTGGAGCTCCACCGTCGGCGGCGTGCCGCCGGAGTGGAACCGATGAAGCACGCGCTCCTCGCCGTCGTGCTCTTCGGCGCCTGCACCGAGGACGTCGTCATCTCGCCGGTGATCGATCGGCCCCACCTCGACGCGGATGCCGAGACGTTCGGCGTCATCGATCAGATCGTCATCGCGATCGCGCCCGAAGGCGACGACACCGATCTCGTCACGAAGCGCTTCGATCGCGGCGATGCGCTCGAAATCGCCGATATTCCGTTCGGATCGAACCTCGTCATGCACATGACCGGGTTCTCGGGCATGACTCAGATCGGCTATGGCCGAACGTGCGCGTTCCCGGTCTCGCCGGGTGCGGGGCCCGTCGCGCCGCACCTCTTCTTCTCGTCGAGCCGCAAGTTCGCGACCACGGACATCACGCCCGCCGATCGCACGGGCGGCCAGGCGTTCGCGCTGGCGGGCGGCGTCGTCCTCCTGGGCGGTGGCACGCAGGCGATCGAGCAATTCGATCCGCTGTCCGGCGAGCTCGTCACGTCGGCCGACACCATCGCGGCGCGGACCGGTGCCGTCGGGGCATTGCTCGGGGTGTCACCACCTCGCATCGCGCTGATCGGTGGCTTCGCGAACAACGTGCCGGCGCGCATCGTCGAGCTTTTCGATCCGCGCGACGGCCTCGACACCATCACGGACATGCGCATGGGCCGCAACGGCATGACGGCGACATCGCTCTCGGATGGCCGCGTGATCGTCGTCGGCGGGTACATCCCGGCCTCCGCACCCTCGGGCGCGATCATCGAGCTCACGCCCGCAGG
>JBGARE010000087.1:0-6778 GCA_044230415.1 Kofleriaceae bacterium | reverse complement strand
TACGGCGACACGAAGCACTGGCGCACGCTGTTCGGCGGCGACATCCGCACGATCGGCCTCGAGCTCAACGACATGGGCTTCCAGCACCACTCGGATCGCGCGATCCCGTTCTACTGGGTCGAGTATCGCGACGACGATCCGGGCGAGAGCATCCTCAACTGGCGCTTCTCGAACGACGTGTTCCTCGTGACCACGCTCGAGCCGCAGGCCACCGACTACGGGTGGGAGAGCAACGGCAACGTCCAGTTCTCGAACTACTGGAGCGTCAACTTCAACAGCAACCTGGCGAACGGCGTCGTCGAGCCGGGCGCACTGCGCGGCGGTGCATCGCTCCAAACGGATCCGAACTTCTCGGGATCGATCGGCGTCAACACCGACAACCGCAAGCCGATCCAGTTGTTCCTCGGCACGTACGGAAACCGCACGTGGGCGTCCGGCTCCGCGGGCGGTGGCTTCGACATCGGCGCGACGATCCACGCGCGCTCGAACATCGACGTCTACGTCGGCCCGAGCTTCTCGCGGAACAACAACGGCATGCAGTACATCGATCAAGTCGATGACTCCGACGGCATGCGGCACTACGTGTTCGGGCGCATCAAGCAAACGACCACGAGCCTGACGATGCGCCTCGACTGGACGTTCACGCCGCGCCTCGCGCTCCAGGCCTACGCGCAGCCGTTCGTGGCCACGGGCCGCTACAGCCAGCTCAAGGACGTGGATAACCCGCGCGCCGAGCGGTTCGAGGATCGGTTCACGGCGATCTCGGGTAGCGACTACACCCTGCGCGACGACGTCTACACCGTCACGGCCCCGAGCGGTGCCACCTACAGCTTCGACCGACCGGACTTCGACTTCCGCCAACTCCGCTCGACGTTGGTCATTCGCTGGGAGTACCGGCCTGGTTCGACCGTGTTCGCGATCTGGAGTCATGGACGTACATCCAGCATCGTCGATGGGCGGTTCCGGCTCGGGAACGATGTGTCCAGCCTGGTCGACACCGAAGGCGAGAACGTCGTGATGGTGAAGGCCAACTACTGGATCGGTCTATAATGGCGCGATGGCTCTTGCGGCGCCGACCCAGGCGCACGCCTTTGGCAAGTACACGCTCGTCGCGAAGCTCGCGACGGGTGGCATGGCCGAGATTTTTCTCGCTCGCCTGCAGGGAGCCGGCGGCTTCGAGAAGCTCGTCTGCGTAAAGCGCATCCTGCCGCACCTCGCGAAGGACCAGCAGCTCGTCACCATGTTCCTCAGCGAGGCGAAGATCGCCGCGCAGATCTCCCACGCCAATGTCTGCTCCGTCTACGAGCTCGGCGAGATCGATGGCCGCTACTTCATCGCGATGGAGTACCTCGAAGGTGTTCCGTTCGCGTGCTTTCGCCGTCCGGACATGTACGGCGGCACGATCGATCCGCGCCTCGTGGCAGGGCTCGGCGTCCAAGCGTGTCAGGGCCTGCATCACGCGCATCAGCTGAAGAAGTCCGACGGCACGCCGCTCGAGGTCGTGCATCGCGACGTCAGCGCGAACAACCTGTTCATCACGGTCGACGGCAACGTGAAGGTGCTCGACTTCGGCATCGCGAAGGTCCAGGACGCATCCGTCCGTACGACGACCGGATCGGTGAAGGGAACCTACGCGTACATGGCGCCCGAGCAGCTGCGCGGCGAGAAGCTCGATCGGCGCACCGACATCTTCGCGCTGGGCACGGTGCTGTGGGAGCTGTTCGCGCGCCGCCATTGCTTCAAGCGCGAGACGGACTTCCTGACGTTCCAGGCGATCACGACAGATGTCATTCCGGACATCGGCGAGTTCCGCCCCGATGTTCCGCCCGCGCTCGGCGAGGTCATCGCGAAGGCGCTGTCGCGCAACCGCGAGGATCGCTTTCCCACGGCGCGCGCGATGGGCGAAGCGCTGACCAAGGCGGTCGCGTCGATCGGCGGCCCGATGTCGTCGGGCGAGATCAGCGACGAGGTGATGTCCACGTTCGACGCGCGGCTGTCGAAGCAGCACGAGCTCGTTCGCATCGCGCGCGAGGGTGGTGCGCTACCGCTCGAGGATGATCTCGGTCCGGCCGTCGGTCACGGCACGCTGATGATCACGACGCCGGTGTCGATGTTGTCGGGTCGCGGTACGCCCGGCGACGCGACGACACCGTCCGCGCCGCCGATCGTCGCCCCCGACGAGCCGCTGCCATCGCCGGTGGTGATACCGCCGGCGCCATCGTCGTCGTCGTCGAGGCGCGGCCTGATCGTCGGGTTCGTCGTGTTCTTGCTCGTCGCGGGCGGCACGGCGGCAGCGCTCTTGTTGCGCGGTGGAGACCCGGCGAAGCCCGATCGCGGCCAGGTCATCGTCGATCCGGTGCGCGAACGCGAGATCGATGCGGCGGTGATCGCCAGCACACCACCCGATGCCGCTGTAGAGATCGATGCGACATTGCTCGTCGATGCCGCGGTCGTCGAGGTCACGCCCGATGCCGCCGTGAAGGCCGTCACGAAGCCGGAGACCAAGCCACTGGAGAAGAAGGTCGCGCGGCCCAGTGGCCCGCCCGGGACGATCACGATCGACTCGGTGCCCGTGTACGCGGTCGTCTCCATCGACGGTAAGAAGATCGGCGAGACCCCACTCGTGAAGCTGTCACTCGCGCCCGGCAAGCACACGGTGCGCGCGGTGTCGGCATCGGGATCGACGAAGACCTACAGCATCAACATCGAATCGGGAAAGCAGGCACCGGTCCTTCGTATCCAGTGGTAACGTGGTCTCGATGCTCCGTCGGGGAAGCCTCGCGCTGGCGTGCCTGCTCGTCATGGTCGCCGCGCCGCATGCGTGTGCTGATGCAGACCTCGGGGCGATCGCGTCCGCGCTCGACAACAGCGATTACCCCGCCGCCCGGGACCTGGTCGGCAGCGCGCTGACGAGTGGCGGCAACTCCCCCGAGGCGACGGTGGAGCTCTATCGCTTGCAGGGCGTCGTCGAAGGCTCGCTGGGTAACACGCAGGGCGCGACCGATGCGTTCCTGCGTGCACTCGCGCTGAACCCGAAGTTGACGCTCGCCGCCGGCACGTCGCCGAAGGTGATGAAGCCGTTCGAGGCTGCGCGCAACTTCTACAAGACGAACCCACCGCTGAAGGTGAAGGTCGAGACGCAGCCGACGCCGGCGGTCACGCTCGTCGTGCAGAGCGATCCGATGAAGATGGTGTCGCGCGCGCGCGTCGCGTTCGTCGTCGATGGCAAGCCGGAGCAGATGCTCGACGGCATCGGCACGATCGCGCTGCCTGCGGGGACGCGGTTGGATCTGCGCGTGACCGTCCTCGACACGAACGGCAACCGCCTCGTCGAGATCGGATCATCCGACGTCCCGATCGTGATCGTCTCGGGCACCGCGAAACCCGTCGATCCCGAGAAGCCGCCCCCGCCGAAGAAGAAGATCGTCGAGGGTCCCGTCGCCGAGCGTCCGCTGTATCTCCGATGGTGGCTGTGGGGCGGCGCCGCGATCGCGTTCGCGGGCCTCGGCACCGGCGTCGGCATCACCGCGCTGCAGGCGAAGAGCGACCTCGAGGACCTCAACGCGACGAGCAGCGCTCATTCGTTCGACGAGGCGACCGCGCTCGAAGACAAGATCCGCACGCGGTTACTGATCACGAACATCTCGTACGGAGTCGCGATCGCGGCGGGCGTGACCGCGACGATCTTGTTTCTGACCAAGCCGAGGGTGACGGAGAGATCGACGATCTCCATCGCACCGGTCAAGGGCGGCGGGGCGATCGTTCTTGGAGGCGAATTCTGATGCGCGTCTCGCTATTGTGGTTCGTTGCGTCGCTGGCCGCTTGCTCGCTGAACGTCGACTACACCGGCACGTTCTATCGCTGTGGCGATGGCGAGACGTGTCCCGATGGGTATGCGTGCGTGCAAGACGTCTGCATTCCCGAGGAGCCACCGCCGCCGCCGTGCTCGAAGGGCATCGCCGCCGGCGGTCGCCACACGTGCAGCATTCGCACGGACGGCACGCTGTGGTGCTGGGGGCGAAACAGCTTCGGGCAGCTCGGAGATGGCACCAAGATCTCGAGCCCGGTCCCCGTGCAGGTCCAAGGCCTCGACGACGTGATCGCGGTGTCGACGGGCTTCGAGCACACGTGCGCGATCGTCGACGGTGGCACGGCGTTCTGCTGGGGCGCGAACACGAGCGGACAGCTCGGCGATGGAACGTCGGGAGATTCGGCGACGCCGTCGATGCTCGCCTTGTCGGGTGTCACCGCGATCAGGGCCGGGCAGGACTTCTCGTGTGCGATCGCGAGCGGCACCGTGTCGTGCTGGGGCGACAACATGTCCGGCCAGGTCGGCGACGGCTCGATGACGCGACGAAATGCACCCGCGTCGACGGGATTCGCGGCGACGCAACTCTCGGTGTTCGGCGACACCGCGTGCGCGGTGAACCAGGGCGGCGAGGCGCGCTGCTGGGGCGAGAACGGCCGCGGACAGATGGGCCTCGGGAACACCGACGCGCCGAACACGCCGACGGTGATCGGCACCGGCGTCGCCGAGGTCGCCGTGGGCGAGGATCACATCTGTCTGCGTCGAACGAACGACATGATCGAGTGCGCGGGATATGACGACAGCGGTCGCCTCGGGTACGGCGAGCAGGGCAGCAGCGACGAATTCGTCCCGGTGTCGGTCGGGGTTCGCCTCGCGAAGTTGGTCGCGGGAGACGCGCACACGTGCGGCATCGACGACACGAAGCGCGTGTGGTGTTGGGGCTACGGCGGCGAGGGGCGACTCGCGACCGGCAGCGACCGAAGCGCGGCGTATCCCGTGCGGACGGAGCTCGAGAACATCGACGAGCTCGTCGTCGGCTCCGATCACACGTGCGGACGCACGGCGACCGGCGAGGTCTACTGCGCGGGGTACAACGGTCACGCACAGCTCGGCAATGGCTACGCGACCACGCACGGCACGCCGTTCACGATCCCGAACTTCACGGGCGCGAAGGAGCTCGCGCTCGGCTACGAGTTCTCGTGCGCGCTCAAGACGGACAAGACCGTCGCGTGCTGGGGCGAAGGCGAACGGGGCGAGATCGCGTACGGCTTCTTGTCGTCGCCCGTGCCCGTCGCGGCCGACGGGCTGGCGAACATCGCGAAGCTGCGTGCGGGCGGCGGCCATGCATGTGCTATCGACGAAGCCGGCAAGGTCTACTGCTGGGGCAACAACGGCTGGGGACAAGTCGGTGATGACACGTACTCGAACACCGCGGCGCCGAAGCTGATCGCGCTGCCAGGAGCGGCAACGGACATCGCGACCGGAAACGAGTTCACGTGCGCGATCGTCGGCGGCAACGTGTGGTGCTGGGGCCTCGGCCAGCAAGGCCAGCTCGGACAGCCCACGTTCTCGCCGGACTACAACGAGGCCGCACCCGTGCAGGTCATGATGATCACCGGCGCGACCTCGATCGTCGCCGGCGAGCAGCACGCGTGCGCGCTCGTCGCGGGCAACGAGGTGAAGTGTTGGGGCGCGAACTACTATGGTGGGCTCGGAACGATGGGGCCGAGCACGAGCACACCGGTGACCGCGGAGGTGTCGAACGTCACCGCGATCTTCGGGCGCGGCCAGACCATGTACGCGATCGCGAACGGCGCGTTGTGGGGATGGGGCTCGAACTGCGACGGTCGCTTGACCAAGGGCAACTGTGGCTCGAACCCGATCCCCGTCCAGCTCGACACACTCGCGGGCATCACGAAGGTACGCCCGGGATTCGAGGCCGTCTGCGGCCTGCGCAACGGCAACGTGATCTGTTGGGGCGCGGCCTACGTCGGTCAGACCGGCGACAACTCGTACACCTATAATGTCGCGCCGACGCAGGTGGCCGGACTCGATCAAGTCGTCGACGTCGATGCGGGTGGTTCGCACGCGTGCGCGACGCGCATGGACGGCAGCGTTTCGTGCTGGGGCTACAACTACGCGGGCCAGGTCGGCGACGGGCACACCGCGACCGAGCATCCCGTCGGTGCGCAGCTCGTCTGCGAGTGAGCTAGAGCCAGTCGAGGTGGTCGTGCACGTGGCACGTCGAGGCATCGAAGTTCGTTCGCGCTAGTTCCAATGCCGCTCACGTAGCGTGCACGTGCTCGTGTCACGTGCTCGTTGGGTGATAGGGCGAGGATGCTCGACTATGAAAAGCTCGACGTCTATCAGTGCGCGATCCAACACCTCGCGTTCGTCTTCGAATCGATTCCCGACGTCCCGAGAGGCTACTCGGCGCTCGTCGATCAATGGCGGCGTGCCTCGATGTCGATACCACTGAACATCGCGGAAGCAGTCGGGAAAACGAGTGAGGCAGATCGCAATAACCGCTGTGCGATTGCTCGTGGTGAGGCGATGGAGTGCGGCGCGATCATCGATGTCATCCGACTGATCAAGGCAATACCCGAACCCGAACTGATGGCAGCCAAGCAGCTCTTGGTACGAGTTGTCGGCTGAGCAAAATGTGCCGTTGATCGACCTTAACTGAGCGGCATTGGCGCTAGTTCGCGGGCTTCGGCGGGGGAGGCGGCTTGAGCTGCTCCCACGGCGCCGACAGTCCGAGGTACTCGCCCCACTCGAAGCCGGACTGCGCCATCGTCTTGATCTGATCCGGCGTGAGGATCTTGCCGATTTGACCGTTCGCTTCGCCGAGCATTCCGCCGAGGCCACCTGCGTAGTCGAGCCACCCGGCCACGTTGCGCTCGTACGGCGACAGTTGGCCGTCGGTGATCGCTTTGTTCGTGTAGTCGAGGACGTCCGCGTAGACCTTGT
>JBGARE010000086.1:0-8474 GCA_044230415.1 Kofleriaceae bacterium | reverse complement strand
CGGTGATGAGGATGTCGTCGCCAGAGGGCTCGGCTTCGAGCGCGATCGAGCGCATGGCGTCGGAGATCTTCTCGACGCCCTCGCCTTCGACGGGGTCGCGGGCGCTACGGCCGCCGATGAGCAGCGGCGCGACGAACAGGCGCGCCTCGTCGATCTCGCCCGCGTCGAAGAACGCGCCGTGCGCGCGACACACGTCGATGATCACGCCCGAGCCCGCGCTGAATAGCCTGCGGTTCATGATCGTCGTGCAGATCGGGCACTTCACGTACATCTTCTGCCCGGCCGGCGGAATCGGCGACACCGCGGCCTGCGACGGAAGCGCTCCCATGATCGCGTCCGCTCTCGCTTGCTGGCGATCCGTCACCACGCGCTGCACGGCGACATGATCGAGGAAGATGCCGTGGCAGCTGTTGCACTCGTCGATGACCATGTCGCCGACGCGCCGTCCGTGCATCGGCGTGATCGGGCAACGCGGACACATCCGCTCCACCGTCGCCGCTTCCACCGCTGCGATACCGAGCTCCGTGCCGCACTCGGGACAGTGCTTGTGTCCGTGAAACACGCGCGAGAGGCAGCGCGGGCACGCTTTGAGCAACAGCGCGCTCGCGCAGTGGTCACACGACTTCGCGGTCGGCGCGACGCCGGCCCCGCAGTGCGGGCACGTGAGCAATCCTACTTGGCTCGCGGCGGCCTCGACCGTGCGCGCGTCGAGCACGAGCACCGTGCCGCACCGACATCGGAACTGCTGCCCGCTCTGATGTCCGGTGACGTCATAGCGGCTGTCGCACCCCGTGCACGCGAGAATCATGTTGGCCCATGATGAGGTCCCTTCGAGCTGCCCGCAATGCCCTCGAGATCCACGAGGACTCACGATGCTTAGGAGGTCGGCGAACGCAGCCAAAGGTTTGATGGGGCATCCGTGTCCGGCTATCGCGCGATCGCGAACGTGCGCGTCTCTGCCACATACCGACGGCTGATCGCGGTCGCGAGCGCCTGTTTGTACAGCGCGACCTGCGCCGCGTTGACCTTCCCCTTCAGCCGCTGCGCGTAGATCGTCTCGTAGAACGCGTCGGGATGGACCTCGATGGTCACGCGCGCCTGCGTCGCACGCACCTTCCACGCGCGCGCGATCGAGCGCGTCTCGCCCGGAGGAATGCGCGTGTCACTCGTCTCGTGCCACGCCGCACCGTCGTAGTAGATGCCGCGCTTGATCTCGTACGTGCTCGCGGCCACGACGCGGCCCTCGTCGAGCAACTCGATCGTCACGTACACCGCGGGCGTCGGTGTCGTCGGTAGATAATGTCCCGCACCGACGTTGGCGATCTCTGCGAGCACCGTGACGGTGTCCGCGTTCCGGACAGCATGCGCGAAGAGCTCGAAGCCCTGACGGAACGTCTCGCGATCGTGAATGCCTTTGAACGTGTGCTCGCGATCCGGCATGTGGCAGTGCTGGCACTGCACGCCGCGCTTCATGTACGGCCCTTCGAGCCACTCCTTGTACGTATTGAGCAATGGCTTGCCGTTGACCGCGGTGCGCGGCGGCAACTGGTGACACGTCATGCAGAAGTCGCCGCGTTCGTAGATCTCGAGCGTTTGGAGCGGATATCCCGGCAGCGGCAACAGGCTCGGCGAGACATTCGGCGGTCCGTGCCGCGTCCACTGCCGCACGTGACAGCCCGCGCACTGGAGGCCCTCGCTGCGTAGCGCGAGATCATCGGCTTGCTCCGCGAGCGGCGCGTGACACCGCCGGCACGACGCGGCCTCCGGCTTCGACAGCGCGTGATCGATCTGACCGAGTAAGCCCGGTCCCGCGGCGAGCGCGTGGATCGATCCGGTCCATTCGCCGACTTGCTTCGCGTGACATCGCCCGCACTGCTTCGCCGACAGGCTCGCCTGCGCCGGCGCGAGCGCCGACGGAGGTGCACCTTGCGGCGGCACGGGTTGGCCGAACACGATGGCCTCGGGTCCGCGACCGGGCCACGTGCCGGCCGCGATCTTCGCGGCGCGATCGAGCTCGATCGACGCGGTATCGAGCGCGCTGCGATCGCGCTTGCCGCGCGCATCGTAGGCGCCGCCGAGCGTGCCGAGTGCGAGCACGTGATCCGCGAGCGCCCAGATCTGCGCGTCGGTGAGGGTGCCCGCGTATCCGGGCATCGCAGTGCCGCTCAGCCCGGTCGCGATCGAGAGTGCGATCGCCTCGCGTCGCGCGATCGGCGTATCGGACGAACGCGGCCGCCGCACGGGGAATCGTGTGAGGTCGTAGGGCGCGTTCGGGGACGGGCGCGACGGGATCGCCGCCGATGCGGGCGGGTTCGATGCGGACGGGTTCGATGCGGGCGGGTTCGATGCGGGCGGGTTCGATGCGGACGAGTTCGACGCGGACGGGTTCGATGCGGACGGGTTCGCAGAGCTCGGCTTGATCGCGGCGGGGCCATCGCCCTTGCCACCTTCGCCGTGACACGACGCGCAGCCGAAGCGCGACCACAACGCCGCGCCGTTCTCCGCGTTCGTCGCCGGCGGAGCACCTACCGAGATGCGCGCGGTGTTCGCTGAAACGCGCGCGGGCGCGAACGCCTTCACCACGTCGACGAGCTGATCGATCTGCGGCGGTGCGAGCGCGAACGCGTGCATCGAGGTTCCCGGCGCGCCGAACTGGATCGTCGTGCGCAGGTCATCGTCTGTCGGAGGTTCGCCGATCGGCGACGAGCGCCACTTGTAGTCGGCGGCGACGAACGATCGCGGACGGCCCCACGTATAGGGAGCCGCGGGGCCGAGGCCGTCACCATCGGAGCCGTGACACGCGACGCAGAAGCGGTCGTAGAGCTGCCAACCCGGAAGCGAGCGCGGTGTCGACGGTGGGGCCGGCCAGGTCCACGCCGCGACGGCGATAACACCGGCCAGCGCGACGAGGATTCGCACTGCCGGAGGCTGCCGCATCGCATTTCGCAATGCCAGGAGAACAAGACGGGAGAACGAGATGGCCGATGCCCTTGTCGTCAAGGGTACCCCTGACATATCCACGTCACATGATCCGCACGAAAGTCTTGGGACTCGGAAGTTACGTTCCGGACCGCGTCGTCAAGAACGAAGAGATTCCGTTTCTCAACGACAAGCATGTTCGTCAGGAAACGCAGCAATCCGAGACGAGCCACGAGTGGATCGAGCGCCGGACCGGTATTCACGAGCGCCGGTACGTCCCCAATGATGGAAGCGTCGCGACGAGTGACCTCGCGCTCGCGGCGTCGAAGGCGGCGTTGGCGGATGCGGGCGTCGATCCGAAGGAGATCGATTGCATCATCTTGGGCACGCTGTCGCCGGACATTCACTTCCCGGGGACCGGGGTGTTCCTGCAGCAGAAGCTCGGCATCGCGGGCAACAACTGCCCGTGCTTCGATATTCGCCAGCAGTGCTCTGGCTTCGTGTACGGCATGCAGATGGCCGACGCGTTCATTCGCACCGGCATGTACAAGCGGATCCTGCTCGTCGGTGCGGAGCTGCACAGCCACTCGCTCGAGTACACGACGCGTGGTCGCGACGTGATGGTGCTGTTCGGTGATGGCGCGGGCGCGATGGTGCTCGGAGCGTCGGAGAGTGACGATCCGAAGAGCGGCATCGTGTACACGAGCGCGCACGCGGATGGCAGCGGCGCGATGAGCCTGTACTTGAAGATCTTCGAGATCCACAAGAGCCCGTATGTCGACTACGACGCGCGCGACGTAGAGCAGAACATCTCGATGTATCCGCAGATGGATGGCAAGCGCGTGTTCTTGAATGCGGTGCGCGGCATGGTGATGTCGACGAACACCGCGCTCGCGAAGACGGGGATGACGTGGGATGACATCCAGTGGTTCGTACCGCACCAGGCGAACCTCCGGATCAACGAGAAGGTCGTCGAGGTCGCGAAGATTCCGCCCGAGAAGGTTCTCAACTCGATCCAGTTCTACGGGAACACGACGGCGGCGACGGTGCCGCTGACGATCGATCACTGGCGCAAAGAGGGCCGAGTGAAAAAGGGCGATCGGATCTTGTCGAGCGTGTTCGGCGCTGGCTTTACCTGGGGCGCGGCGATCTTCACGATCTGAGGTTTCGCGCGGTCTGACACGCCGCGTGACGAACCGATCCGCTGGCTAGTCGAGTTGCTGGCTCGGGTAACGTCGCGTTGCCACTCGTGGCAGATCGGGCACGAGCGCTGCAACCTCGCGGATCATGCGCCTTCGCCGAATCAGCCTCGCACTTCTGACGGTTCTCGGTGCGTGCGCGGTGGAGGACGACAAGGCGCCGGGGCAGTGGACGCCCGGCAAAGGCGACGGTGCCTTCGAGCTCGTCGAAGCCGGTCCCGCGCCCACCGGTGGCAAGGTCGCGATCGCGCTCGCGTCGCGCGTGCCCGCGTATCGAGTCGAATCGTTCGGCGACATGAAGCTGTCGATCGACGTGAAGGGCAAAGGCGACACCGACGCGTACGTGATCGTCGAAGGACCGCTCGCGGATAACGGCGATCGCCTAGCGGTCGGCGCGGGTGAGGTCGTCGCGGAGGATGACGACAGTGGCTACGGCCGGAGCGCGAAGCTCGACGTGACGCTCGCGAAGCCGGGCGTGTATCGCATCATCGCCGGCACGTTCGATTCCCTCGGTGTCGGCGAGCCGGCGACCGGCGAGATCGAGCTCGGCGTTCAGTGCACCGCGAAGTGCACGCGCACCGGCATCGATCAGAAGACGTTCGTGCGCTCGCTACAACAGCAAGCAGGCGGCGCGTTCGCCGAGATGGCGAAGGCGGAGCTCGCAGCGCTCGTGCACGATGCATCGGCGGCGCAGGCCCTCGGCGCGCAGCTCGACGCGATCCTCGCGGATCCGAACCTGACGGGACTCGATCGGTTTCCGACGATCCCGCTCGCCCAGCTGCCGCTGATTCGTCCGGCGCTCGGACAGATTCCGACCGAGGCTCCCGCCGCGGACAAGGTGATCACCGGCGACCTCGCGACGCTGCTCGGCGACTGCAAGGCCGTGCGCACGGTACCTGCGGCGATCGACGCGCGCTTGCCCGGCGTTGGCTACGGTCACTTCCCGAACCGCGAGCTCTCCCCGTGTCAGTTCGCGCACGCGGACAAGCTCGCCGAGGTGCTGACGTCGCTCGCCGCGGACAACGGATCGTCGGTGACGTTCAAGGGCAAGACGATCAAGTCGCCGGCCGCGCTGTTCAGCGCGCTGATCGAATCGGGTCACTCGATCCGCGTTCGCAACGAGCGCATGTACGCGAACTTCCTTTCGGCGACGATCGGCGACAACGCGGATCTCATCTGGCCCGTGTGGCTCGACACGGGCATCCGGTTGTCGGACGGCAAGACGCTGACGATTCCCGTCGGGCACAGCCATCACGCGTGGCAGATCAGCGGACCGAACGTGAACACCCGCGTGATGTTCTATCTCGGCATCGACGGCGCGGGCTTCTTCGGCAACAAGTCGCAGCGCCCTGCGTGGTCGGGGATGGTCACGACGACCGACGTGACCATCGAAGCCGGCGGCGACACGCAGTATCTGTTGTCGACGCTCGATGCGGCCGCGACGTACTTGCGCCGCACGCGCGTCGAGCGCTCGACGGTGGCGCAGGGAATGCCCGCGGATGGCTACAGCTTCGTCGGCGTGTGCAACGATTCGAACGCGATCCTCGAGCTCGCGACCAAAGGCACGGTGTCGGCGTTCCCGCTGCTGCGCGCGAAGTCGCTCGACACCGCGCCCGACCTCGGCGACGGCCTCGACATGACCGTGAAGTCGTTGCCGAATGACGGGGATGGCATCACAGACCCGCGCGACGCGCTCCGGCGGGCCGTGGCGATGCAGCCATTCCCCGATGGCTCGCCGCTGATGTGGGATGCAGCACTCGGCGCCCAGATCGCGACGGCTCGGCGCGACCTAGGGAATTGATTTTCCCCTCGTCGACGGCGATCCTGTCGACGTGAGGAAAACGAACCGGCTGCTAGCCGTCGGCATCGTCGGCGCAGCGGTGATCGCGGCGTGTGTCGGGAGCCTGACGCTGAGCGAGACCGAGCAGCGGACGATGTCGTATCCGGGCTCGGCGAGCGCGGGCAACGTGGTGATCGGGCAGTCGGGAACGACGCCCCCGATCGTGTTCACGCCTGCGACCGCGACGGACAACGACACGATCACGAGCATCTCGGAGAACTGCACGAAGTGGGGGCTGAATCTCCCCATGCTACCGGCGACCGTCGCCTGCATGCCGAACACACAACCGTGTGTACCGATGACGTACTCGTTCACCGGCACGTTCACTCCCTCGGGCCCGGGGCCCGATAGCTGCGCGGTCACGGTCGCGTATCGATCGAATTCGTTCACGGGATCGGGCAGCGGTTCGGGCTCGGCGAGCATTCAGACGCTGGTCATCGTTCTCAACGGGACGGGTGTCGCTCCGTCCTACGCGATCACGGTGACACCTGCCGCCGGCACGGCGCTCGAGTACACGGACATTCCGATCAACACCACGAGCACGACGCAGCAGATCACGATCACGAACACGGGAACGGGTGCGTTGACCATAGCGGGCACGAACACCGATCCCGCGCGTTTCCCGGTGACGTCGGTCGCGGGCTCGACCTTCGCGAGTCAACCACTCGGCGTGGGGCAGTCCGCGAAGTTCGATGTCGCGTGCAACCCACTGGCGGTCCAGTCGTACAGCGCGACGATCACCTTCCAGACGACACCGGGAAACCTGATGCGCAGCGTGGGGCTCGAGTGCAACGGCATCACTTCCAACCTCGTGATCGATCCGAACCCCGCGGGCTTCGCGCGCAACACGCTCGTCGGGGCGCCGCCAGCGGATCTCGTCCTCAACATCACGAACAGCGGCGCGGAGACCATGTTCACGGAGGTCAAGCTCGCGACAGGAGGAGAAGTCTCGATCATCGGATCGCCGCTGTCACCGTTGCCCGGTGGAGAGTCGACGACGATCGTCTTGCACTACAAGGCGGAGACGGAGCATCCCTTCGGCCGCATCGACAACCTCGTGATCACCCACACCCCCGGCGGGACGCGCACCATCGCGGTCAACGCGGAGGCGCTCGTCGGAGAGATCGGCGTCACGCCGGCGCTCGTCGATTTCGGTCCCGTGTGCCCCAACAGCGAGAAGACGGCGGACCTGATGGTCTACGCGACATCGTCTGGTCCCGTGAACCTGACGAGCATCACGCAGCCCGCCGCGCCGTTCATGGTGAGTGGGACCGGCGGCCCGCTCGCGCCAAACCACGGCAACATCATCTCGCTCACCGCGCGTGTCTCCGCGACCAACGCGGGCAAGCTCGAGGGCAAGCTCACGCTAAACACGAACATCCCGGGTGCAGGAGCGACGCACGACGTACAGCTGATGGGCGTCGCGCTACCGGCGGGTGTGACGCCGACGCCGAACATCGTGCACTTCGGCCCGGGACAGATCGGTTCGCCGACGATCGCGAAGCGAGTCACGGTCTCGAATTGCGGCACGAGCGAGCTCGCGATCACCGGTGCGCGCGTCGAAGGCCCGAACGCGGCCGAGTTCGCGATCGTCCTCCCCGAGGATCCGGTGCAGACGGTTCCGATGATGGGCGAGCTCGAGTTCCTCGTGGTCATGACTCCCTCGTCGCCCGGCACGAAGATCGCGCAGCTCGTCGTCGAGCACGCGGGTGGCACCGTCGACGTGGATCTCGATGGCAACGGCTTCGACGTCAACGACGGCGAGAAGACGACGTACTACACGTGTAGCGCCGGCGGGGCGGGTGGACTGCCGGTCGCGTTCGCGCTGCTCCTGATGCGCCGGCGCCGTCGCGCGACTGCATAGCCGTGCGCTGGGTTGTCACGAGCTGGGCGAGTGCGTGCGCGGGCGCGCTCGTGGCTGGAATCGTCGAGGGCATCGCGATGAGCGGGCTGTTCGGGCTCGGTGCCGGTGCGGGCTTCGTGATGCTCGCGATGGTGCCGCTGCTGTTCACGCTGTCGATCCTCGGGCGCGGACTCGGTCGCGGATGGGCTCCCGTGATGCGCGGGCTCGTCGAGCCTCACGGAGGTGCGCCGGTGTTGGCCGCGTGGATCGCCTACGCCGTGTTCGCGCTGGTCGCGCTCGCGATCGGCACGTTCGGCGCGACGCTGCTCATCGCGCGAACGACGATGTTCCGGCCGATGGTCGTGGGCTACGCACAGCCGGCGTTCGGCGTCGCGATGCTGCTCGTGCTGTTGCTCGGATCGCGGCCCGCAGCAACGGTCCTCGCACGCGTGTTCTCGCGACGCGGTGCTGCGTTTCGCCCGCGCCGCATCGCGGTGACGCTCGCGCTGATCGCCGTGCTGCTCGTCGGTGGAGCGTGGCTGTGGGTGCGCCCGCGCATCGGTCCGCTCGATCTCGGTCCGCTCGTTACACCGTCGGTGGGCATCGCGGGGCTCGTCCTGGCGCACGTGGCGATCGAGCGATGGACTCGCACGCGCCTGTGGATCGCGGGACT
>JBGARE010000085.1:0-9745 GCA_044230415.1 Kofleriaceae bacterium | reverse complement strand
CTGTGCGGCTGCGGCCGGCGCATCCCGTTGGGGCCCCGGCGCCCGCGGCGCCGCTGACGGCGTCGTAGCCATCGCTCACGACACCGGATCCCCAGTTGTATGCGTCGCTCGCGGCGCCGCTGACGGCGTCGTAGCCATCGCTCACGACACCGGATCCCCAGTTGTACGCGTCGCTCGCCGCGCCGCTGACCGCATCGTATCCGTCGCTGATCACGCCGGCGCCGTAGTCGTATGCACGCGAGCCCGCATCGTAGACATCGCCCGCTACGCGCGATCCGGCGTCGTAGACATCGCCCGCGACGCGCGATCCGGCGTCGTAGACATCGCCCGCTACACGCGAGACGCCGTTGTACGCGTCGCTCGCGACGCGCGAGCCTGCATCGTAGACATCGCCCGCGACGCGCGAGCCTGCATCGTAGACATCGCCCGCTACGCGCGAGACACCGTTGTACGCGTCGCTCGCGACGCGCGATCCTGCATCGTAGACATCGCCCGCGACGCGCGATCCGGCGTTATAGACATCGCCTGCGACGCCGCTGACGGCATCGTACCCATCGCTAACAACGCCCGCGCCCCAGTTGTACGCGTCGCTCGCCGCGCCGGTGACGGCATCGTAGCCGTCGCTGACTGCGCCCGCGCCCCAGTTGTATGCGTCGCTGACTGCGCCCGTCGCTGCGTCGTAGCCATCGCTGACGACACCCGAGCCCCAGTTGTATGCGTCGCTCGCCGCGCCGCTGACGGCGTCGTATCCGCTGCTGACCGCGCCGCTGACGGCATCGTAGCCGTCGCTGACGACACCCGAGCCCCAGTTGTACGCGTCGCTCGCCGCGCCGCTGACGGCGTTGTATCCGTCGCTGACAACACCCGAGCCCCAATTGTACGCGTCGCTCGCTGCGCCGCTGACCGCATCGTACGCGTCGCCGGCAACGCCGCTCACACCATCATATACGTCACCCGCTACACGCGAGACACCGTTGTAGATGTCGCCGCCGACACGAGCGCCTGCATCGTAGATGTCTCCGCCCACGCGCGAGACACCATCGACGATGTCGCCACCGACGCGCGCACCGGCATCGTAGATGTCCCCGCCGACGCGCGAGACACCATCGACGATGTCACCACCGACGCGTGCGCCGGCATCGTAGATGTCTCCGCCCACGCGCGAGACACCGTTGACGATGTCGCCGCCGACCGTGCTGATTCCGTTCGCGATCGAACTGAAGAAACCAGTGTCACTGGCGCTGGCAGAGCCGCTCGCCGCGCTTCCGTACGCGCCGAGCCCTGCACCCGCACCACTCCAACCATCACCGCTACTCGCAGCAGCAGGGGCGGGTGCGACAGCTTCGCTGACAGCATTACCAGCCCAGCTGGCAGCAGAACTTACGGTGTCCCAGATGCCACTCATTGGTTTCTCCTACTCTGCAGGCGGGCGATAATACGCCTCGGTGACGTGGCACCTCCCTGCTGAGGTACGATCTCGATCAATGATTTTGCGCGGATCGAACGTGTCTTGGGCTCACGTCCGGGACGACGCCCACAAACGCACGCAAGATCGCCCCCGGCCTCGGGATTGTGCGAGCGCGTCGAGGTGACCCACACGCAGTCCCGATGTTGGTTTCCGCTCTGCCTGAACGGAACCACCCGACTCCCGCCCTCGGCCACGACATGGCGCCGCCTGCGAGGCGACTCGATGTACGTCGGCCATACGCACGACTACCTGATGGGTGACCGAACGTGAGCGATGACTTCGACGAGCGGAGTCTCGTCGACGAGCTCGCGCGTCACGTACACCCGACGGCGATCGTCGAACGCGGGCGCGGTGTCGACTTCATCGTGTTCGGCGCCGGCGATCTCGCGATCCGGTTGCCACGACGACCTCGCGCGGTCGCGAAGCTGCGCACCGAACGCGCGCTACTCGACGTCCTCGCGCCGCGATTCCCTCGTCTCGTCCCTCAGCCCGCCGACCTCGAGTGGCGTCGCGGTCCCGCCGACCTCGAGTGGCGTCGCGGTCCCGCCGACCTCGAGCGGCCTCGCGGTCTACAGCCCGCCGACCTCGAGCGGCCTCGCGGTCCCGCTGACCTCGAGCGGCCTCGCGGTCCCGCCGACCTCGAGCGGCCTCGTGGTCCCGCCGACCTCGAGCGGCCTCGTGGTCCCGCCGACCTCGAGCGGCCTCGCGGTCTCGCCGACCTCGAGCCGCTGTTCGCGTATCCGTGGTTGCCAGGCGCCTCCATCAGCGACGCGCCGACGGCGACGATCGTCGACGATCTCGCGCGCTTTCTCGGCGCGCTCCACGCGATGACGGATCTGCCGATGGTGGTCGATCCCACACCCGACACGATCGTGTCCCGGCTCCAAGCGATCGTGCGCGCACGATTCCTCGCGAGCGTTCCCGACGATCGACGCGCGATCGTCGAGGATGCCTGCGCTCGACACGTGACGAGCGCCGTCGTCGCGTGTCCCGTTCACGGCGACCTCGCCGCGCGCAACCTGCTCGTCGAACGAGGGCGGCTGTCGGGGGTCATCGATTGGAGCGACAGCGTGATCAGCGATCCCGCGATCGATTTCGGCGCGATCGCTGCGTGGGCCGGCATGCCTGTCGTGGACGAGCTGGTCGCGAAGACCGGACGCGCCGGCGATCACGCGCTGCGAAGTCGCGCCGAGATCCTCGGCGTGTTGGTCACGGCGACCGAGCGATGACGAGCGATGACGAGCGATGAACGAGCGCTCGCGGCACGGTCCCTGCGGCGTCGCGTTGACTCGCAAATGCCCCCAGCGTCTACTGCACGCATGCGGCTGGTGCTTCCGTTGCGTCCCGAGTGGACGGCGCAGCAACTGCCGATCGGTCTGCGCGTCGAGGTTGTCCCCGGCCTGCGCTTCCTCGTCGATCCACCGCAACCCGTGCCGTTCAACACGCTCACGTGGTGCGAACGCATCGTGCTCGGAGGCTTGCCGGCTGCACGTGTGAAGATGATCTCCGTCGAGGATCTCACGACCGCGGAGGGCTGGCCGTTCACGTTCGTGGTGTCCGACGAGCTCGGCAAGGCCGGTCCCGTCGAGCGGCGGATCCACGCCATTGTCCGGATCGCCCAACACGCCGTGGTCGTCACCGCCCGCTCGCTCACCGCTGCGGCGATGGATGGCTTCGCCGCGGAGTTCCGACGCTGCGTCGTCCACTCGCGCGCGGACTTCACCGATGTCGTCACCTCGCTCGATCAGATCTGGACCGGGCTCGACATGGTCGATGCACTGCCGCCGCCGCCCGAGCCGTCTAATCCGACCAATGAATGACCGCGCCGAGGCGCTCGTTCGGTGAGACCGGAACCGGCCGCACGTCTTCGAGCACTTTCATGTATTCCGAGAGCGCGGTGCTCGACTCGTCGTGGACCGTGTCGAGCTTCGACAGGTACACGAACCGATTGTCGATGAGAGTGCTGCGGTAGCTCTCGATCTGACGTCCGCCGTTGTCGCGTCCGGTCTGCGTGACCATCTCGCCGAACAGGCCGTAGCGAGTCGTGAACGTCTTCGGTGGCAGGGGAGGATCTTTGTCCTCGATCGTCGTCGTATCGATCATCAGCAGTCGATCCTGCGTTTCGGCAGGAGTCGGCTTCGCCGGCCGCGCATGGAACATCTGGATCACCGACGGCGAGTGCGCGTAGTTCGGGCTGTAGAACCGAGTGACGCGGGGACCCGCGACCGGTGACCAACCCGGTGGCGGCGTGAACAGATACTGGCGCTGGCGCATCTCGGCGGCGCCCGTGTAGTAGTTCGTGGCGATCAACCGCACGGCCTCGCGCATTGTCGGCACGAGCTCGGGATCCGCGACGTTGCCATCGATCGCGACGTACCAATCGTCGACGATCACCATGGCGAGCACGTGCTCGAACGACTCCGTTTCGCTCTTCGCCTGCACGGAGCCGAGCGCGACGTACTCACCGCTGTTCGTGAGAAACCGCTCGGCGACACCGAGCTTCGCGTTGCGTCGCAGCTCTGGCCTCAGGCGCGCGATGGCTTCGTCGAGCGCATGCTTGAGCCGGCGGAGCGGTCGCTGGCGCTCTCGAATCTGGATCGCACCGGCACTCGTGCCGCTCGGCGCGACCAGCACCAAGCCATCGGCGACGTGATGCCTCTTCCATCCCTCGATCACCTTGAAGAGGTCCATCCCGCCTCAGTGTACGCTGGCGAGATCCTGCAACTCACCAGTCGTCAGGAAAAAGCCACTGGATCCGCCTCGGGCTGCGCGACCCGCTCGATCGGACGGACTACGCGCGACCCTTGGTCATCACGGGCACGAACAGGCCGTGCTCGCCGAGGACACGCGCGAGATCCGCGGACAGCTCGCCGCGCTTGCGCGTCAGCTTCTCGGGCGCCATCGCTTCGTTGAGACGGCGCCGCGCTTCGTGCATGCGCCACGCGATCGTCCCTTCGCTCACGTTCTGGACGACCGCGGCTTCACCGTGCGCGAGGCCCTGCAGCGAGACGAGAATGACGGTCGTGCGCATGTCGGCAGGCAACGCATCGAGCGCGCGGAGCAGGCGCGAGTAGGTCTGCCGGAGCTCGTGGACGCGGCTCGGATTCGATCGCGCATCGACGGCGACGGCGAGCTCGAGACGAGGATCGTCGCCATCTTCGCCGCGCCGCGCGCGATCGCGCCGCGCGTTGAGCGAGCGATTCACGGTCATGCGGTAGACCCACGTGAAGAACTGACTGCGGCCCTCGAACTCGGACAGCGCGCGATACGCTTTGAGGAAGACGTCCTGCGTGATGTCGTCGGCTTCGCTCGACGATCCGATGATGTGAAGCGCGAGCGCGAAGATGCGCTTGCGATAGCGGATCACGAGCGCCTCGAACGCGCGCTGGTCGCCGCCCTTCGCGGCATCCACCAATGCGTTCGCGGTCGCTGCTTCCCGCTCAGCTCTTGTCATCGGACGAGACGTCACTGCTAGCCGTATAGACGCCTAGGGTACGCCAAGGCTTTGAGCTTTGTTTGGGCACCCTCGCGGCCTACATCGGCCCACCGCAGAAGATCCGGGCCAAACGGCCAAGCGGCCGGATCAGTTGGCTTCGTAGTCGGTGCGCGCGGAGGTCGGGGACGCCAACGAGAACGCCGCGATCTGCGCGTCGAAGTAGCTGCCGTCGTCGCGCCACATCCGATACGTGCCGTGCATCGTCCCGATCGGGGTCGGCAACACGCAGCCGGACGTGTACTGGAATGTCTGACCGGGCGCGAGCCGCGGTTGCTCGCCGACCACCCCGTCGCCACGCACCTCTTCGACCGTGCCGCGACCATCCGTGATGATCCAGTGGCGCGTGCGGAGCTGCGCGGTGCGGACGCCCTCGTTCGAGATCGTGATCGTGTACGCGAACACGTAGCGGTCATCACGCGGCGAGGACTGATCCGCCAAGTAGTGCGATTGCACGCGCACGCGAATCCCATCCGTAAACGCCGTCGAGGTCGGCTCCGCTACCGTCGGTCGCATCGTTATCACCCACGCGAATCTGCCGCCGCGCGCGGTTAGTTGCAAGCGAGCCTGGTGCCGCAACACGATGCACGTCACCTGCACGTCACGAGCACGTGGTGGTGATGCGTGGCATGCTGTTCGTCGTGGCACGTCTCGACGAGGCTTGAATGAAATCACTCGCGATCGTCCTTCTGGGTGTGGCCTGCGGTCCGATCTATCCGCAGTCACAAACGCAGGCGCCTCCACCGCAGCCTGCCGCATCGTCGGGACCGCCCGGCGGTCAGATGGATCCTCCGACGGATCCGTCGCCACCATCGCAGCCGCCTGCCGAGGATCCATATCCGGAGCAGCCGGCAACGGATATGTCGACACCGAAACCCGCGCCGCGCCCCGCGACGGGCACGCTGTCGTCGGCGGCCGAAACGTTCATCACGGAGCACAATCGCTACCGCGCGAAGCACTGCGCGGCGCCGCTGACGTGGTCACCGCAGCTCGCGGCCGATGCACAGGCGTGGGCCGACACGCTGAAGGCGAAGGGCTGCATGTTCGGCCACAGCGGTGGCAAACACGGCGAGAACCTCGCCGCGGGAACCACGGGCGCCGTGCCTCCCGAGGAGGTCGTGCGCATGTGGTACGACGAGGTCAAGCTCTACAGCTTCTCGAAGCCCACCGGCTTCTCGATGGAGACGGGCCACTTCACGCAGGTCGTGTGGCTCGACACCACGCAGGTCGGCTGCGGCATGGTGCAGTGCAAAGGCAACGACATCTGGGTCTGCCAGTACGAGACGGCCGGGAACTGGGAAGGCCAGTTCCGCCAGAAGGTGCTGCCGACGAGCTGCAAGAAGTAGCGCGCCGAAAACAAAAAACGCCGACGGTGTGACCATCGGCGTGCAGCGCGGTGCGCGAGCGATCAGCGCTCGTCGATCGCGACGTACTTGCGGATCTTCTCGCCCGTGTAGATCTGGCGGGGACGGCCGATCTTCGTGTCCTTGTCCTCGACCATCTCCTTCCAGTGCGCGATCCAGCCGGGCAGGCGACCGAGCGCGAACATGACGGTGAACATGTTCGTGGGGATGCCGAGCGCGCGATAGATGATGCCCGAGTAGAAGTCGACGTTCGGGTAGAGCTTCTTCGAGATGAAGTAGTCGTCCTTGAGCGCGATCTCTTCCATCGACTTCGCGATGTCGAGCAGCGGATCCTTCACGCCGAGGTGGGTGAGGACCTCGTCGCACATCTTCTTGAGGATCTTCGCGCGAGGATCGAAGTTCTTGTAGACGCGGTGACCGAAGCCCATGAGGCGACGGTTGTCCTTCTTGTTCTTCACGTCCTCGATGAACTTCTTGCCGTCGATGCCCGACGTGCGGATGTCCTCGAGCATCTCGATGACGGCCTGGTTCGCGCCGCCGTGGAGCGGTCCCCACAGCGCGAGGATGCCGGCGGCGATCGACGCGTAGAGGTTCGCGCCCGAGCTGCCGACCATGCGCACCGTCGAGGTCGAGCAGTTCTGCTCGTGGTCGGCGTGCAGGATGAGGAGCTGGTTCACGGCCTTCTCGAGGACCGGGCTGACTTCGTAGTCCTCCGACGGGACCGCGAACATCATGTGGAGGAAGTTCGCGCAGTACTTGAGCGAGTTCTTCGGGTACATCAGCGGCTGGCCGATGGACTTCTTGTAGGCGAACGCCGCGATCGTGCGGACCTTCGACAGGAGCCGCGTGATGTGCAGATCGATCGCGCTGTTGCGATCGAGGCTGTCCGGGTAGTACGCCGACATCGACGTCACCATCGCCGAGAGCACCGCCATCGGGTGGCTGGTCGGCGGATAGCCCGCGAAGAACTGATGCATGTCTTCGTGGATCAGCGAGTGCCGCGTGAGCGCGGTGGAGAACACCTGGCGCTCGTCTTTGGTGGGCAGCTTGCCGTTGATGAGCAGGTAGCTCGTCTCGACGAAGTCGCTCTTTTCGGCGAGCTCCTCGATCGAATATCCGCGGTAACGCAGGATGCCTTGCTCGCCATCGAGGTACGTGATCGCGCTCGTCGTCGAGCCGGTGTTCATGTACCCGGTGTCGAGCGTGATGTAGCCGGTATCAGCGCGGAGGGCCTTGATGTCGACCGCGTGCTCGTCTTCCGAGCCGACGATCACGGGAAGCGACGCTTCCTTGCCGTTGGGGAGCACCAACTTTGCGTTCATGGCGGCACGATACCTGATCCGCACAAACGTGACGCCGCGCGGCGCAAAAAAACCGCCCGGCAGAGCGGGGCGGTTTTGTCGACGGGACAATGACCGTTTTCGATCAGCTCACTGGAGCGTCACGAACGGCGAGCTGCCGAGTGGCGTGTTGAAGCGATAGGTGTAGCCGATCGCGAAGTAGCCCGCGCCGCCGCCCTTGTCGAGGCCGACGTTCTCGGAGGTGTAGATCGGATCGGACGGGGACTCGGAGAACACGGCCGAGTAGCCGTGGCCACCGACCGATACGCCGAGGACGTGCTCCATGCGGGTGCCGAACGCGTAGAACGCACCGAGCTCGAGCCGGAAGCCGAGCGCGGTGTAGTTGAACAGCTGATCGCCGGTCGCGAGATCCGTTTCGTTCGCGGGCGACATGAACGCGAGCGAGATGCCGCCGAGCGGGCGCAGACACAGGCGCTCGGCAACGCAGAAGTCCTTAAAGATCGCGACGCCGAGATCCATGATGTCGAGGTCGTACGCGCCGACCTGATCGTCACCCTGCTGGAAGTGGGTGTAGCTCCAGTAGCCCTGCGCGCCGATGCGCTGCTCGGGACGAAGCAGGTAGTCGCCCTTGATGCGAATGCCCTGGTTCGTGTTGCCGTAGAAGTCCATCGCGCCGATGGTGCCGCCACCCGCGAACAGATCGAGGCCGAGCGTCCACGTGTACTTGTTGTCGCTCGTGGTGCCCTTGACGAGGTTTTGCGCGGGCGGCCGACCGTAGGCCTGCTGATAGACCGGGCCCGAGTTCGGCGGAACATTCGGGTTCGGGTTCGGGTTCGGGTTCGGATTGGGGTTCGGGTTGTTCGGGTCGGGAGGCGGCGTGTTCGGATCGCCACCACCACCGCCCGTCGCGACGAGCGTGATGTTCTGCGCCTTCGCCTCGGTCTCGATGCGCTCGATCATCTTCTTGGCTTTGCCATCGAGCTCGGCCGACGGGTTGTTCTTGCCGACGCCACCGCAAGCGGTCATCGCGTCGCTGAACTTGCCCTCTTGGTAGAGCGAGGTGCAGAGGTTGAAGAAGTACTTCGGCTCGGGGACGCGAGCGACCGCCTGTTGGAACTTGGCGCTCGCCTCCGCGAACTTGCCGTCGTACATGAGGTCCTTGCCCTCATCGTTGAGCTTGGCAGCGAGCTCGGCTTGCTGTGCAAATGCGGGCGCGCTCAGCAAGAGCACGCCGGTCGCGAACGCGATCGAAGTGAGCCTAGTCATCAGTACCCTCCAAAGACGAACGTCGTGACGGCGACCGTTCGAGACGGACATTCTACCAGCAACGGCCGGAGTTTGCCCCCGTCTCCACGACGCCACATCGCTACCGATCGCCTGCCAATCGGCGTGATCGGCTCAACTCTTCGCGTTCTTGTGGGGGCGAAGTGCCCGATCGATCAGCCGTCGCGCCGCCTCGTGGCCGCGTAGGTGCCAGTTCTCGGGGTTGCCGAGGACAACGCTGACCACGATCGACGGCTTGTCGACCGGAGCGAACCCGACGAACCAGGAGTGCTCCATGTAGAACGGCTGCTCGCGCGTGAGGGTGCCGGTCTTGCCCGCGACCTTCCACGGGGACGGATCGTTGCGGAACGTCTTCGCGGCGCTGCCGTTCTCGCACGTGCCGACCATCATGCGCGCGACCTGATTCGCCGCGGCGGCGGGCAGCACGCGACGGCGCGCGGGTGCGGGAACAGGCGTACCGTCGATGGCGGCGATCAACCGAGGCATCGGTTGCTCGCCACCGGTCGCGAACGTCGACGCGAGGACCGCACCGCCCGCGACGGACAACTCGGTGTTCGCGAAGCCGGCCGCCGTCTTCGCGAACGCGAGGTCGCGAACGGGCGGAATCGCGATCGATCCGGCGTTTCCGGGGAGCTCTTTGCCGGGGAGCGCGCCGGCGAGGCCGAGATTGCGCGCCATGGTCTCGAGCGAATCGGGTGTGAGCTTCTGGAACGCGAGCTTGCCGAGGATCGCGTTGTTCGAGTGCGCGACGCCGAACGCGAGCGTCTCGCAGCGATTGTCCTGCTTGGAATCGACGAGGTTCGACTCCATCACCGAGCGAACTCCGCCGTGGAAG
>JBGARE010000084.1:0-10120 GCA_044230415.1 Kofleriaceae bacterium | reverse complement strand
ACCGCGCACGCGAGCACGCCCGCGGTGAGCTGGCCCTCGGCGCCGATGTTGAACATGCCCGCGTCGAGTGCGGTCGCGACGGCGACGCCGGTCAGCGAGAGAGCGGTCGCTTTGTACAGCAGCTGCCCGACGAGGTAGTCGTCGGAGAACGTCCGCGAGATCATCAGCCACCACACGTGGCCCGGCGCCCTGCCCGCCAGCATCATCAGCACGCTGCCGATCGCGACCGACACGAGCAGTGCGATCGCCGCCGCCGTCAGCTCGCGACGCGCGGATCCGAGCGGTGCGACCCACGCGAGGTTCATGGGCGGCCCTTCGGGTCGCGCGCGATCGCACTCGTCGTCGCCGCACTCGTCGATCCACCGCTCGTCGAGCCATCGCTCGAAACCGCTGCGCTCGTCGCCGGCACGCTCGTCGTCGGCACGCTCGTCGTCGGCACGCTCGTCGTCGAGCCATCGCTCGTAACCGCTGCGCTCGTCGCCGGCACGCTCGTCGTCGGCACGCTCGTCGTCGGCACGCTCGTCGTCGGCACGCTCGTCGTCGGCACGCTCGTCGTCGGCACGGTAGCCGCGCCGGTCATCAGCGTGCCGAGCGCGGCGCGCGCACCCGCGACGTGTAACGCACCGCCCGCGCGCTCGCCGACGATGCGGCCGCGGAGCATCACGACGATGCGATGGCACACCGCGAGGAGCTCGTCGAGGTCCGCGCTGATCACGAGCACGCCCGCACCACCGCGCGCGGCATCGCGCAGTCGCTCGTGGATGCGCGCGACCGCACCGAGGTCCACGCCGCGCGTCGGTTGTGATGCGACCACGCACGCGATCGCGGGTCGTGACAGCTCGCGCGCGACGACGATCTTCTGCTGATTGCCACCCGACAACGCGCGCACCATCGCGGCGGGATCCGCCGGGCGAATGTCGAGCTCCGCGATCCGCTCGCGCGCGAACGCGTCCACCCGTGCGCGATCGATCCGGAAGCGCCCCGTGATGTCCCTGCGCCCGAGCGCGAGGTTCTCGGCGACGCTCGAGTCGAGCAACAAGCCACCGTGATGGCGATCCTCGTGCACGTGGGCCAACCCGGCCGCCAACCGTGCACTGGGCGACGCCCGCGTGATGCTTTTCCCCGCAATCTCGATCGTGCCACGCGCGATCGGCACCAGGCCCGCGATCGCGCGCGCGAGCTCGCGCTGCCCGTTGCCATCGATCCCCGCGACGCCCACGATCTCGCCCGCGCGAACCACGAGGCCGATGTCGTCGAGGCCGACCGCGGTCACGCCGCGCAACTCGAGCATGCGCTTCGCGCCCTCGCTCGGTGCAGGCACGCTCTGCGGAGGCGGCAGATCCGCGCCGACCATCGCGCGCGCGATCGCGCCCGTATCGAGCGGCGCCTCGCGCGTCGAGAACGTCGCGACGGTCTCGCCCTCGCGAAGCACGGTGACGTCATCGGCCACCTCGCGAACCTCGTCGAGCTTGTGCGTCACGAACAGCACGGTGATGCCTCGATCGGCCAACGCGCGCATGATCGTCAACAGGCCCGCGACCTCGATCGGCGTCAGAACCGCGGTGGGCTCGTCGAGAATGAGCAGAGGAGACACGAGTGGCGACGTCGCGCCCGGTGGCTTCGACGATGTCCCGCTCGACGATGTCCCGCTCGACGATGTCCCGCTCGACGATGTCCCGCTCGACGATGTCCCGCTCGTCGATGTCCCGCTCGTCCCGCTCGTCGCGGCGGGTCCCGACGGAGACATGTCCCCGTCGTTAGAACCAGGTTCTAACGGCGTTAGAACATCGGGTAGCTGCGCGCGTTCGTCGTGGGCGCTGCGATGCGATGAACCGGCGATCTCGGGCGCGGACGTTCGTGCGGTTCTAACGGCGTTAGAACTTGGTTCTAACGCGGGGGATATGTCTTTCGCGGTGGGGTTCGCCGATACACCCGGCGTTGCCCCCACCGATGTGCCTCGTTCGGCGGCGCGCCACACATCCACCAGCGCTGCCACGATCTCCGCGCGTTGTGCGGCGCCGACGGACAGCGAGCCCGCGATCGCGTACGGATCGATCGCGAGGCCGAGCTCGGCGCCGAGCTTCGCGAGCGCGGCGGCCGGCGCGTCGAGCGCGAGCAGCGGCCCGCCTTCGGCGCCGAGTACGGCGTTCTCGACGACGGACAGCGTCTCGGCGAACGCGCCGTGCTGTTGCACGATGCCCACGCCGGCCGCGCGAGCCGCAGAGCGAGTCCACGCGTCGAGAGGACGCTGCGTGCCACCGATGTACACCGAGCCGGCATCCGCGCGGAGCACACCCGCGAGGATCTTCACGAGCGTCGACTTGCCCGCACCGTTCTCGCCGACGAGCGCGTGCACCGTTCCGCGCCGCACCGCGAGCTTCGCGCCGCGCAGCACCGGACAGTTTGGGTACGACTTCACGAGCAGCGCGTCGACGACGAGCGACGCATCGCGCGGGTTCTGCGGCCAGACCGAGCTCATGACGAGGACACCGTTGCTCGTGCTCGCCGAACAATCGCCCGACGCGTCGTGGCGAGGGCACCTGGAACAAACGCCCGACGCGTCATTGCGAGGGCACCACGATCTTGCCCGCGATGATCTGCTCGGCGATCGCGCGGGCCTGTTGGACGACCTCGGGTGGGAGCAGGTGGCGATTGCGATCGTCTGCGACGAAGGCGACGCCGTCCTCGGCGAGGCCGAGCTCGTGGATGCCGCCGCGGAACTTGCCCGCGATCAGATCCTTGGTGATGTCGACAACCGCGACGTCGACGCGCTTGACCATCGAGGTGACCACGCAGCACGGCATCGCTTCGTATTGATCGCTATCGACGCCGATCGCGCGACCGCCGTGGTTCTTCGCGGCGGCGAACACGCCATCGCCCGTCTTGCCGGCCGCGTGAAAGATCACGTCGGCGCCGTTCGAGAACTGCGCGCTCGCGAGCTCTTCTCCGAGCGACGGATCGGCGAACGCCTTGGGTTCGGTGCCCGCGTACGCACCGAGCACGCGGCAGCGGGGGCACACGTAGTGGACGCCGGCCTCGTAGCCCGCTTCGAACTTGCGGATCAGCGGGATCTTCATGCCGCCGACGAAGCCGACGATCTTCGTGTGCGTGAGGAGTCCCGCGATCGCGCCGACGACGAAGCTGCCTTCGTGCTCGCGGAACGCGAGGCCGGCGAGGTTCGGCAGCGACCGAGCATCGGGCGACGGCGAGTAGTCGATGCCCGCGAACTTCACGTTCGGGAACTGCACGGCGAGTCGCTCGAGATCGGGTCCGAAGATGAAGCCGACGCCGATCACGAGATCGACGCCGCGCGCCGCGAGCGAGCGAAGCGCGCTCTCGCGATCGGCGCCTTCGGTCGGCTCGATGTACTGCACGTCGACCCCGAGCTCGGTACGAACGCGCTCGAGCCCGCGCCACGCGGACTCGTTGAACGACTTGTCGTTCTTGCCACCGACGTCGAACACGAGCCCGACACGAATGCCGGTGCCCGCAGGCTTCGCGACCTCGGGCATGGCCACGAAGCCGGCGATCAACAGCGCCGTATTGATAGCGACGAGCCAGATGATCGCGCGCCGGATTCGCACCGGCGCAGCGTACTCGAACTACTAGAGGATGATCGGGCCGGCGCAGTCGCTGACGAGCGTCGGGTCGAACTTGATCGACCACTCGAAGAGGAAGCCGTTGTCCGCGCCCCACAGGTCGGTCACGCGCATCGTCCACGTGCCGTTGAGCTGCGTGCCGGTCATCGCGGTCCACGGCGAGACCGACTTGTAGTCGCCCGCGGGGAGGATCTCGTTGCCACCCGACGACATCGTCGGCGAGTTCAACATGTCCGTCGGCGCTTGCGGGGTCCAGCAGTAGTCGAAGCCGGTGCCGGCGACCGGGCTCGCGGCCGAGTCGTTGTCGTTCGCGTTGCCGAGGTAGATCTCGCCGCCGACGCGATCGATGAACTTGTGGAGGATGAGGATCACACCGGACGGCGTGATGAGCTCCATCTGCAGATCGCGGAGCCACGAGTGCTCGATCTTCACGCAGACCTTGAGCAGCTTGTTCGGATCCGTGAGCGTCGAGTTCTGGGGGAACCCGATGAAGTCGAGCGTCGACGTGTACGACGCGTGGCATTCCTTCGCGACGCAGTTCGGCGCGGTGGCCGTCGTGCACTCGGCATCCGTCGAGCACATCGTTCCGCTCGAGATGCCGTCGGGCAGCGCGAGTGGCTGCGCTTCGGGGTTCTCGACCGAGCCGCAGACCGGGCAACCATCGATGCCGGAGCAATCGACGTCCGAGCAGTCCGTGCGGCCGTCGCCATCGTTGTCGACGGCGTCGGTGCAGACCTCTTGCCCCGTGTTGCTCGCGTCGGCACCGCCGGTGCCGTCATCATCGGCGCCGGGGCGGCCAGATGGACCACAGGCGACGACGCCCCCCGAAACCAAGACCGCAAGCAACGCGACGGACCTCATCTTCATGGCGCGCATCTTAGAAGCGTGGCCGTAGCAATCAAGTGGAAACTCGCGACGCGCCTGTTTCCCAACCATCGGTGAACTGAGACCTTTTGTTCGCAGTTCAGAGATTTTTGGTGAGCGTGCTCGCGCAGGGAATAGGCCGGATGTGCACGAGCGCCGAAGCTATCGGCTTTGCTCGAGTCACTCGAACGGATCGGGAGAGCAGGTGCTGATCTCGAGGATCAGATAGAGCAACACGCGTTCCTTCGCGGTCAGTCCGGGGTGCGTTGCCGTCGTCGTCTGGAATGGCGTGTACATCACCTTTCCGCAGCCGGTCGGCTGATAGGTTACCGCCAGTGGTCGGGCCGCCCCGCCCGACGTCGCCGGCCGGCTGCCCGTCATCCACACCTTCGGCATGTCGTAGATCGGCTGGCTTTGCGCATCGACGCCGATCTGCACCGGGTTGGTCTTCTTGATCCAGTTCCACACGTCGGGCACCGAGAAGCTGTCGGGATCGAACGTCGTGACCATGCCGCTATCGTCGGGCCCCGCCTGCAAACCGAGCCACGCGGAGAGATCCGGATCCGTCACGCGCGCATCGCCGACGTTATAGAAGTCGCCGTCCGCGGTGCCGTCGACGGTGAGCGTACCCGCGAGCGTCGTCGCGTCGTAGGTGCCATCGCTATCGGCCGCGGCATCGCCGAGCTCGATCTGTTGCGGGAATGCGTGGTCGGCGACCTCGCCCGACCAGTCGGTCACGTACAGCTTGCCGCCCTCGCTCACGTAGCGACGGATGTTCGTCAGCACCGCTTGATCGCGCAGCAGCGCCGCGACGTCGGCCGGGATCTCCGTCTGACACGGAAAGAACACGATGTGAAACCGACGCAGCTCGTCGATGTTCGAGAGCAGATACGCGACTGAGTACATCTCGGTCGCCGCGACGTCCCACGAGTACACGCTGATCTCCGGACCATCGTCCGTGCCGTTCTTGATGCCGAGCTTGCCGAGCACGTCCTCGATGCGATCGTGACTGCCCTGCGCCATCGCGATCCGCGGCATGGTCTTGCCCATCGCCGGATCGTTGACCGAGGGCAGCGTCGTCTGCTCGAACGGTACGTCGATCACGCCGCCGGCAAACTCGTACTCGCCTTCGATCCGGAACTGCCCCTTCTGCACGACGAGCCAGTAGTGGCCGGGCGCGACCTCGAGGCGAAAGCTACCGTCGGCGCCGGTGAGCACGCCGTTGGGCGGCACCGCGACGCAGCGCTCGCAGTACACGCCGCTCGGAATCGGCTCCGGCCTTGTCGTCGACGCGTACACGAGCGCACCGGACACCGGCACCTCCTGCCCGAGCAACGCCTGCGACGGCCCTTGGTTTGGCGCCCACACGCGACCGCTGATCGCAGCCACGGAAGGAGCCGCGTCCGGTGTCCCGCCATCGTCACCGCAGCCGGCGGCAAGTACCAACGCGCCGACGAGGATCACCCACGACCGCATGTCCTGCATGCTAACGTACGAGCTGCTAGGAGGCGACAGATGGGAATCATCAGTTTCATCAAGGGTGGCGTAGCCGAGCTCGCGATCGCGCGACCCGACTCCGCGAAGGATCAGTGGGTCTACAAGCACCCCGATCAAACGATTCCGATGAAGGCGCAGCTCACCGTCGATTCCGACGAGGTCGCGCTGTTCTTCAAGGACGGCAAGTTCGTCGGAAGCTTCTCGGCAGGCCGTCACACGCTCGACGCCTCCAACATCCCGTTCCTCGGTCAGCTGGTCGACAAGTTCACGGGTGGCAACGTCTTCATCTGTGAAGTCTTCTTCGTCACCACCCGCGAGCTGGCGTCGATCAAGTTCGGCACGTCGATCGGTGACGTCCAAGACCCGCAGACGCAGCTCCGCGTCCGCATCATGGTGCACGGCGAGTTCAGCGCTCGCGTGATCGATCCCACGAAGCTCGTCATCGGGCTCGTCGGTCAGCGCGCGACCACCAACGAAGGCTTCGTCGGTTGGTTCAAGAGCCAGGTCCAGAAGGTGATGAAGGACGGCATCGCCGAGCTCATCGTCAAACAGAACTGGCCGATGATGAAGGTCACGTCGGGCGCGTACACCGACGAGATCGAAGCCTCCACCCTCGAAGGTGTGCGCAAGCACATCGAGCCATACGGCGTCGAGATCATCCGCTTCGGCGACTTCTCGATCTCGATGGACCAAGCCGATCGCGATCGCCTCGACAAGCTCGTCGAGCGCATGGCCTACGTGAACGCCTCGGGCGGCATGGCCGGCTACCAGCAGCTCGCCCAAGCCGAGATGATGATGGGCGCGGCCGAGGGCATGAAGCGCGGCGGCGATGGCGGCGGCGCGTTCCAGGGCGCGGGCATCGGCATGGGCTTCGCGATGGCGGGCCAGATGGCCGGCATGATGGGCAACGCGAACGCGAACCAGGCGAAGCCGCCGGGCGAGACCCGCGAGCAGATCATGTCCACGCTCAAGCAGCTCGGCGAGCTGAAGGCCGCGGGCATCCTCACGGATGCCGAGTTCGAGTCGAAGAAGAAAGAGCTTCTCGCGAAGCTGTAGTACACCTCCGCGCGACGTGTCCCGACTCGACAATCGCGCCTACTACGACGACTTCGCCGGCTGGTACGAGAAGGAGCGCCACCTCCCGTACCACCGCATGCTCGACGATCTCGAGGTCGAGCTCGTCGAACGCTACGGCACCGGCAAGGACGTGCTCGAGGTCGGCTGCGGCACGGGCCTGATCCTCCACCGCGCCGCACGGGTCGCGCGCTCGGCGAAGGGCATCGACCTCTCGGGGGGCATGCTCGCGAAGGCGGCCGAGCGCGGCCTCCACGTCGCGCAAGCGTCGGCCACCGAGCTGCCGTTCGCGACCGGTTCGTTCGACGTCGCGTACTCGTTCAAGGTGCTCGCGCACATCCCCGACATCGCCGGCGCGATGCGCGAGATGGCGCGTGTGGTGAAGCCGGGCGGCTGGGTGATCGCCGAGTTCTACAACGCGCGATCCATCCGCCGCCTCGTGAAGGCGCTCAAGCCGCCGACCGCGGTCAGCGAGAACACGCACGACGAGCACGTGTTCACGCGCTACGACGACGCGACCGCGATCAAGAGCTACTTGCCGCCCGAGCTGACGTGGACCGCGACCCGCGGCATTCGCGTGATCACGCCGGTGGCAAAGGTGCTCGAGGTCCCCGTGCTCGGCCCGGCGATTCGCTGGGCCGAACATCGCCTCGCGGATCTACCCGGTGCGCGCGATGTCGGCGGCTTCCTCGTCGCGTGTTGCCAGCGCCGCTAGTCTCTCAGTGGCGCTGGAACTTCGCGAGCTCGAAGCGGCACGCACGCGCGACTTCGCGGTCGCTCGCACGTGCGCACGCCACGAGGTGTGGCAACGCTTCGGGTGCTCGATGCATCGCCAGGAGCGCGGCCGCGAGGTTGTACCGATTCGCATCGGTCGGGGCGAGTGCATATGCACGCTCGAACATCGCGAGTGCCTCGCCCACGTCACGCGCGCGAAGCGCGAGCTTGCCGCGCACGCTGAACCCGAACGCGTAGGGAAACTGATCGGCTGTCGCTCGGCGAGCCCATACGAGTCCTTCGTCGACGAGGTTCTGCTCGCCGAGCAGCGATGCGAGGTTCGCCATCGCGGCTCGATCACCGATACTCGCCGCCTCGCGAAATAGTGCGAGCGCTGTCGCGGAATCGCCCTCCTCGTTCGCGACGAGCGCTGCACGGACCAGGAGCGGCGCCGAGCGGCCGTGCTCGAGCCCCTCGGCGATGGCGGCACGTGCGGCATTCGGATCGCCGGCGTCGATCAGGGCCTGCGCATACCTGCTCCAGGCATCGCCGTTCCTCGGATCCACCTCGACGGCGCGCTCCCATAGCGCGAGGTTCGATCGCCACGAGCTCTGCGCGTCGAACGCACGCGCGAACAGCGCGAGCACGACGACCGCACCGAGAGCGATCCTCGCGCGGCGTTCTCGAACGCGCGAGATGCCGTACGCGAGCGCGAGTACGAGACCGAGTACGGGCACCAACAAGTAACGATCCGCGACGACGACCATCTGCAGTGGGAGTACGAGGTGGCTCGCCGGCAGCCACGCGAAGAGCCAGATCGAGATCGCTGCGCGAACGATCGGAGCGCCGCGCACGAGGCCGGCGATGATGGCGATGATCGAGACCGCGCCCACAGCAAGCTCGACGACGGATGGCCCGCCGGTCGCGATTGGATAGGCGACGGCGTTGCGACCGAGTCCGAGCCCCATCTGCGCGTAGAAGCCGAGGACTCCGAGCACGAGCTCTGCCCGCCCGGCAGGGGCGTGCACCTCGCTACCGACGACCTGGGCCGAGGTAGCGACCACGAGAACCGGCACGAAGGCAACGATGCCCACCGCCGCGATTCCTCCGAGCGCCACGAGGCTGCGCCGCCACGACACCCGACGCTCGGGCAACGCGAGCTCCAGTCCAGCGAGCGCAGCGACGCCGAATGCGGCGGTGGCCTTGCTCCACACCGCGAACACGGCGGCGAGCATCGCGATCGCGAGCCAACGCCGCGCACCGCCGGCGCGGAAGCGGGCAAAGCCACACGCGCACAGCCCAGCGAACATCACACCGAGCAACCCCTTGCGCTCGGCGAGCCACGCGACGGACTCGGCATGCGAAGGATGCACCGCGAACAACAGCACCGCGAGCCCGGCGATCTCGCGAGGTACACCGAGCTCGGACAGCGCTGCGAACCACACCATGATCGCGAGCAGATAGAGGACGAGGTTCGTGAGGTGAAAGCCGCCGTAGTGATCGCCCCAGATCGCGTAGTCGAGCATCACGCTGAGATCGCGTACGGGTAAGTACTCGGGCTGCAGCACCTGTCGTGCGGGGCCATCCAGATCGAACAGGATCGTCTGTACGTGATCCCACGATGCATCGCGAACAACCCAGTTGTCGCGATAGAGCACCGGGTCGTCGTAGTCCACGAGCCCCCTCGCAACCGAAGGAGCGTAGAGGGCGATCGCGGCGATCAGCGCCAAGATCGCGAGCGCGAGCCCGCGATCACGTCGAAGACGGTCGAGCACGTTTCCTCACGGAGAAGATCGCGGTGATCGATCCGAGCTGGTCGCGCCGTTGATCGGTCGGCTCCTGCGAGAAATAGACGTGCTCGATCGAGCCCTCGAAGAGCGACAAGAGCTGCGCGAGCGTCGTGATCCGCTCGACCGAGCCCGGGACATAGCCGCGCTCGCGGGCGACCGTCTCGACGCTGCGCGGGTTGTACTCCACGCCGACTGCGATGACGCCGCCGTCCTTGCACACGCGGACGAGCTCGTCGGCGGCGCGCTGCTTCGCATCGGAGTACGCGAGGACCCAGCCGCACACGACCGCGTCCCACGTTTCCTCCGGGTACGGCATCGCGTGCATGTCGCCGAGGTCGATCATCGGCGAGTACGAGATCAGATCGAGGCCGCGAATGTTTGCCAGCGTGAAACCGTGCGCGGCGAGGTTGTACAGCTCGCCTTCGGTACGCGGGCCGACGCATAGCACCTTGGATTTCGCATCGAGGCACTCGATGACGGATAGCGCTTTCACGAGCGCGTCCGACCGAACGACGGAGAGGTCGCGCATGCCCGGCCGGTTGTGCGAGATGGTGTTCTCGGCGACGGAGTCACCACGCGCGA
>JBGARE010000083.1:0-13256 GCA_044230415.1 Kofleriaceae bacterium | reverse complement strand
CCTGCCCCCTACGCGCCGAGCCCCGAGGCCGCGCCGATCGTCGCGCTCGGCTATCGCGAGCTCGCGGCGGACCTGTTGCTCGTGCGTCTCGTCGGCTACTTCGCCGCCTACGACAGCGAGGCACGCGACAGCGCCGCGGTCGCCGAAGCGATCGCCGCGCTCGATCCACAGTTGCGACGCGTCTACGAATTCGGTGCTCTTGCGATGACCGACGCTCGCCGCAAGCCCGATCGATCCCTACAGCTCCGTGCGATCACGCTGCTCGAGCAGGGCATGCGCGAGTTCCCGGACTACTGGCGCCTCCCTGCCCTCGCCGGTGCGGTCTACCTCGTCGAGCTCGAGACCACGGATCCCGCGCAGCGCCGCGCGTGGGACGAGAAGGGCTCGCTGCTCCTCGAGTCGGCGTCGCGCAAGCCAAACGCGCCTCGTGAGCTCGCGCTACAGTCGGCGGTCATTCGCAGCAGGATCGGCCAGAAGGAGCGCGCCATCTCGAGCCTCAAGGAGATGATCCTCATCACGACCGACGCGAACGCTCGCGAGAAGCTGCTCGCCGAGCTCGCGAAGGTGACGGCCGAGAGCTCCGACGAGCTCGCCGCCGAGCTGTCGTTCATGCGCCAAGCGTTCGACCGCGAGTGGCGAGCCGCACGGCCGGCCGTTCCCGCGTCGATCTACGTCCTGATCGGTGCGCCGCTGGGCGAGACGTTCGACCTCGGGAGCCTCGCAACCGGCGGCCGTGATCTGATCGGCACCGCCGGCTTCGAGCCGCTTACTTCGGAAGACGGTCCGAGTAGTCCTTGATCTCCTTCGTCGGTTGATCAGCTTTGATCTCGACGGAGAAGGTCTCGCGGATACCGAACTCGTTGTTCATCAGCGTGATGCGGTGCTTGCCCGCCGGCAGCTTGATCTCGCGCTGCGGCGTGTGCAGGCCCGTGTTCGTGCCGTCGATGTAGATGTCGCACGAGGGCTTCGAGCCGAGCATCAGCGTGCCCTGCCCCTTCGCCGCGACCTTGGGCGTGTCGTTGCCGACCTTCGGATCCTCCGGATCCTTGGTCTCCGGCTTCACGTCTTTCACCTCGGGCTGCTTCTTCGTGTCGATCTTGGTGACCGGGCCCGTCTTGGTCTCGGGCTGCTTCTTCACCTCGGGTTGCTTCTTCACCTCCGGCTGCTTCACCTCGGGCTGCTTCACCTCGGGCTGCTTCACCTCGGGTGCGATCGCCACGGTCGTGCCGGCCTTCTCGAGCGGGACGTTGACCTTCTCTTCGAGCTGGCCGGTGAACACGATCGGCTTGTTGACCGACACGTAGCCCGGCTTCTCGAACAGCACCTGATACGTCATGCGCGGATCGAGCGGCGCGGTCTGCGGAGACGGGCCGAGATCCTGGCGCTTGCCATCGATGATCAGCGAGACCTTCGCGCCCGGCGGGTTCGACTCGAACAGACCCTTGATGCCCTGGATCGGCGAGAGCGAGATCGTGACCTTCGGCGCTTTGCCTTGCTCGACGATGACCTGCTGGTTCTCGCTCATGAAGCCGGGCGGCGGATCGATCTGCACCGTGTGGGCGCCCGGGGCGATGCCGCGGATGCGCGAGGGGAGACGATCAGTGCGCGGCTCGCCGTCGAGCTTCCAGTTCGAGATCTCGCGCGGCGTGACGTACAGATCGAAGCCGGTGTTCTGATCGCCGACCTGCGTGGTGGGCGTCGGCGTCGGGCTGACACCCGTCGTCGGCGTCTCGGTCGTCGGTGTCGGGTCGGCCTTGGCCGTCGTCGTCGTCGTCGGATCTTTCTTGCCCGACATCGCGATGATGATGACCACCACGACGGCCACGGCGACCGCGCCGCCGATGGCGAGCAGCATCACGGTCTTCTTCTTGTCACCGCGACGCGCGACGTTCGAACCGAACGTCGCCATCGGATCGAACACGTCGCTCTGCGATGCACGGGCGATCGGAGCCGAGTCGCGCTGGCTCTCGAACAGCGGCTGCTGCGAGCCCGTCGGCGGCATCGGCACCGGCGTCTTGTGCGAGCCGGTCGCGAAGTTCGGCGTGCCGTTCGAGCCGAGGCCCATGCCGTTCATCGTCGCGGCGGGCGATGGCGACATGCTGCCCGGCGGCGGTCCGCCCTCCCAGCCTCGCGCCGTCGAGACGAGCGAGGACAGATCGGGCGAGCCGTTCGTCGAGGCAGCCGACGATGCGGACGACGCGGACGCACCGGCGGCGAGTGCGGGCGCGGCCGGGACACCGCGCATCGTCATCGCGGGATTGCCCGGATCGGGCGTCGGCGCGGCGACGAGCGGCAGCGGCTTCGAGGCCTGCTTGTTCAGTGAGGCACCGAGGCGCGCGCCTTGGTTGGCGACCTGGTTCTTCGGATCGTCCTCGGGGTTGTCGTAGATCTGCGTCTCGAGCTCGTCGTCATCCCACGACAGACCCGAGTCCTCGCGATCGGCCTTCGCGCCGATACGCGGCATGTCGCCGGAGCGACGATCCGGCGGCGGAGGAGGCTTGGTGCCCACGGCGGGCATCTGCCCCGTCGAGCGCTTCGCGGCGGAGCCGTGTGGCGCGGGCGGTGGAACCGCAGCGGCCATCGCGGCGGTCGCGCGCGGTCCCGTGTTCGTGCGCGCCACCGACGGTGCGGCAGCGGGCGCGTCCATCGGAGGCGGCTTGAGCTGGCGATAGCTCTCGAGCTTCGCCGTCTCGTCCTCGATCTCCTTGCCGAACGTCTTCTTCATCCACCCCGCGAGATCCTTGCGCGAGTAGAACTCGCCGGCGGTGTAGACGAACGCTTGCAGCTCGTCGTGGAGATCGATCGCGTTCTGATAGCGATCCTCGGTGTCCTTCGCAAGCGCCTTGAGCACGATGCGCTCGAGCTCGTCGGGGATCTTGCGGTTGTACGTCGACGGCGGAAGGATCTCGACGTTGCGAACCTTCTCGAGCGTCGAGAAGTCGCTCTCGCCGACGAACAAGCGCTCGCCGGTGAGCAGCTCGTACAGCACGATGCCGCACGAGAACACGTCGCTGCGGCGATCGATCGGCAGGCCGCGGACTTGCTCCGGGCTCATGTAGCCGAACTTGCCCTTGAGGATTCCCGCCTGCGTCTTGCTGCCTTTTCCGGCCGCCTTCGCGATGCCGAAATCGATCAGCTTCACTTCGCCTTCGAACGAGACGAGCACGTTCTGCGGCGACACGTCGCGATGCACGAGCGACAGCTCGCGGCCCGCTTGGTCGCGCTTGTTGTGCGCGTAGTCGAGGCCTTCGCAGACCTTCATCACGACGAAGCACGCTTGCGCGACGGGCATCGCTTCACCGGCCGAGCGGCAGCGATCGAAGATGCCGCGCAGGTCGCGACCGTGAACGTGCTCGAGCGCGATGTAGTAGCTGCCGTCGACGACACCGAGGTCGAAGATCTGCGCGATGTTCGCGTGGTTCAGCTGAACCGCGAGCTTCGCTTCCTCGATGAACATGCGGATGAACTCTTTGTCCTCCGCGATGTTCGGAAGGATGCGCTTCACCGCGACGAGGCGTTCGAAGCCCTCGACGCCAAAGGCTTTCGCACGGAACACTTCGGCCATGCCGCCGACGTTGATCCGCTCGAGCAGGTAATACTTGCCGAAAGGCGCCGGCTTCTTCACGCGTGGTTCTCGTGTAACGACCGGAACGTGACCGGCGTTATGTGGTGGGACCCTATCCGAATTAGCTTCCTTGGGCCACAAGCAGTGTACTACCCCCGTGGCCGGTGGTCCTACCGCGAAGATCTCGCGAACTCAAAGGAAAACCACTGGCAGCCACGAGGTTTGAATTGCGGTCACGCCGCCTCATGTAGGCGCGAGTAGTGAGCGTGTCGACCAGGCGTAGTCGAGCCAACGATGGTTACTGCTGCGCGAGGGCTTGAGCCGGCTGCATCTTCGCCGCCCGACGCGCGGGCAAGTACCCGCCGAGGATGCAGAACAGCGTCGAAAACCCGAGTGCGCTCCCCCAGATCCACACCTTGAAGTCGAACCACGAGGTCGGCTTGAAGGGGAACCGAGGGATGTTGCTCGCCGCGTACCAGTTCCAGGTGCTGCCGATCGCGAAGGCGAGGCCGATCCCGATCAGGCCGCCGACGATTCCGATGACCGCGGCCTCCCCGAGGACGATCAGCTGGACATCGGTCTCGGTCGCGCCGACCGCGCGCATGATTCCGATCTCGCGGCGTCGCTCGCTGACCTGGATGAAGAAGTTGTGGCCGATGTTGATCACGGCCACGACGAGGATCGCGACCGAGATGATCAGGAACAGCAGTCGAATGACGAAGATCACCGTCGCGAACTGCTCGCCGAGCGAATCCTCGAGGCGCAGATCCTCGACGTCTTTGAGCCACTGACTGAACGGCGCCAGCTTGTTGCGGTCCTTGAGCCGCACGATGATCGACGAGAACGCGGTGGCGACCTCCTCGCCCATGAACTCGCGGTTCCACTTCTCCATGTACTGGATCGGAATCGTCACGCCGAGCCGGAGCGCGCGATTGGAGACACCGACGATGACGGCCTCGACGCGACGCGCTCGCTTCTGCGAGACCTTGCCGCCGCCGCCGATCACCGTGTTGTTGAGGCCGAGCGAGAACCGCATCGCGGACAGCCCCCGCGACTGGATCAGGAAGTTGACGAGGTTCTGATCCGCGATCGGCATGTCGTGCGACTTCGCGAATCGCGTGTTGTAGAGCTCGACCACCGTCGACGACAGCACGGCGGGGACGCGGTGCTTGCACATCTTCTCGACGTCATCGCAGTAGTAGCGATCCGGGTTCGGGCACGGGTTCAGGTACTTCTTCCTCGGCGGCGGTGTCTGCGAGATGACGACCGCGGAGCCGGCAGCCGAGCCGGCCGCGGATCCGGCGGCGGAGCCCGAGCCAGCCGCGGAGCCTGCATCGGGTGCAGGCGGTGGCGCAGGCGGAGGTTCGGGCGGATATGGCGATGCCGGCTGCCCGGGCGGCGGCATCACGTAATCGGCGGGAATCGGCGGCGGCGTGCCCGGCGGATGCTTGGCTTCCGGCTCCGGCGGCGCTTCCTCGCCCCAGCCGGTCTTCTTGCGCGGCTTGCCCGGCATCCCCGGCGACGCGGCAACATCGTCGTCGGGATCCGGTGGTGGCGGCACGCAGGCGATGCGGTTCGGATCGTCCTTGATGCCGTCCCAATCGCGAAACAGATCGCGGATGCGCTCGTCGTCCTGCACGAAGCTCGACTCGACACCGTCGGCGAAGCCACCGAGCTCGAGCTTGAACTCCTTGCCTTCGAACGACCCGCGCAACGCGGCGGGGAAGCCGATGTTCATCCGCGGGACAGCGCTCGCGACCTCGGGGCGCGCGAGGATGCGATCCACGGTGCCCTTGTCGAGGCGCTTGCTCTGATCCTTGCCGAGCATCGACACCGTCGGTGCGACGACCTGCACTTCGTCGACGGGGAACACTTTCTCGAGGGTGTCGCCGGCGCGCTGCGTGAGCGCGAGGAACAGCACGAACGCACCGATGCCGATGACGATGCCGAACGCGGACAAGATGAAGTGACGCGGGCTGCGCAGGGTGTTCGACATCACCATGCGACCGAGGCTGCCGACGGGCATCATGCGGGACCGACCTCCTTGGCGTGCAGCTCTTCGTCGCTCGTCTCCACGATCTGTCCGTCCTTCATCGCGATCACGCGCTTGGCCACGCTCGACACGCGCTTCTCGTGCGTGACGATCACGAGCGTGACACCGTCCTTCGCGTTGAGCTCCTGGAAGAACTCGATGACGCCCTTGCCGGTCTCGGAGTCGAGGTTTCCCGTCGGCTCGTCGCACAAGAGCAGCGTCGGCTGACCGAACAGCGCGCGCGCGATCGCGACGCGTTGCTTCTGGCCACCGGACAACTCTCCCGGCCGGCGATGCGCGAAGTCCGCGAGGCCGACGCGCCGCAGTGCTTCGCGCCCGCGCTCCTCGGCTTCCTTCTTGTGGTGATGCGCGAACGCGGCCGGAATCGTCACGTTGCCGAGGCACGTGAGGTGATCGAGCAGGTTGAACGCCTGGAACACGAAGCCGATCGATCGATTGCGGAGCTTCGCGCGCTTGGTGTCACCCGCTTTGAGGGTGTCGATGCCGAGCACCTCGACCTCGCCCTCGTCGGGCATGTCGAGACCGCCGATGATGTTGAGCAGCGTCGACTTCCCCGACCCCGATTGGCCGACCAGCGCGAGCAGCTCGCCCGGGATGACGTCGAGGCTGACGCCGCGAAGCACCTGGGTCTTGCCCGTTCCGGTGCCGTAACTCTTGGTCACGTCACGCAGCCGAATGACCGGCGCAGCTTCAGTCACGGCGCGGGTTTACCACGATTCGGGGGCTGTCACCGGCGCGTGCCGCTTGCTGCCAGCACGAGGTTTGTTCCATCGATCGCGATCGAGATGTGGCCCTCGCGCCAGCGCAAGAGGCGGAGGTCGGCCATCTCGAGAAGGCCCTTCCACGTGTCGAGGGTCAGCATCGGTGGAAACAGATCGATCGCCGCGATCGGGCCAGGCGTGCTCTTGCCGCTGCCGATCACGCGCCCGAGGAGGCCATCGCCCATCGCGACGAACGCCTGCTTGTCGTCCAGCACGTAGTCGACGGTGGCGACGAACGGGATCGCGATCGTGTGGCCCGCGATGGGACCGAACTTCTTGTCGCGCTCCACCGACGAGCGCATCGGGATGTCGTCGAGCAGGTTCGTGAAGTAGCGCGCGTGCACGAGATCGAGCGAGACCACGCCAGCGCCCGATTTGTCGTCGAGATCGATGCGCTGGACGATGCCGCGACCGGCGCGCACGCCGTAGCGATCGAGGACGGCGAGGTTCTCGTGCAGCGATGCGAGGCACGGCTGTGCCCACGCTCGCAGCGACAACAGATCGAGGTTCCATTGCGCCGCGATCGGCGCGTTCGTGCTCGCGCTCGCGAAGCCCTCGGGCACCGGCATCGTCGCGCCCGCGATCTGCGCGGCGGCGCCGCCGAGATCGAGCGTGACCTTGCCCTTCGCGGTGCCGCCGGAGTCGACCTCGATCGCGAGGCCGACGCGCTGGATCGGATCGAGGAGCCGCACGCACGCGAGCGCCTCGGGGACCTTGGCCGCGAACCGACCGAGGACATCTTTCGGATCGACGAAGCCGACGATCCCCTTGGTCGTCGCGGCAGCCGCCTGCGCCCACGACCAATCGCGCGCCCAGTCGGTGCTCGGTGCTTTGTGGCTGTTCGAGAACCACGCGGTGCCCTCGTTGCGCGCGAACGCGGGCGTGAAATGGATCCACATCCAGCCATCGGCGATCGCCCAGCTGATGTCGAGCTCGCCGCGGATCACCTCGGCGGTGTAGACCTCGACACCGTCGACGATCACCGAGCGAGAGACCATCCCGCGCTCGCGCTGCTTGTCGAGAAACGCCTGCATCTGCTCCGGTGCGCTCAGCCGGACCACGAACGTCGGCGCGAGGTCTTCGCTGAACGCGACGATACCGCCGTGGACGTCGACGCCGATCGCGGTGACCGCGGCGTCGGCGAGGGGATTCACCGCCAGCATCCGCGCCAGGTCCGAGCCGGCGCCGTCGACCGTGACGCCGACGAACATGCCGAGCCCGTCGATCGCATCGCGGATCCCGGTCTGTGCATCGGCGAATGTCGGCGCCGCGAACACGTAGCTCGGGCTCGCAGGCACCCAGCGGGTCGCGGGGAACGCTGGAGCGACAACGTCGGGAGAGGTCGGTGTCGTCCCCGACCGGCTGCCACCGCATGCGGGCGCGAGAACGAGGACGCCCGCGAGGGCGATCCGAGCGAAGTGCATGGCTCGACTTTGTCACGGAAACCTCGCAACCGCAGGACAGGCCCGATCGAAGGGGCCTCCATGCCATCAGCATGCGCGAGCAACTTTGATATGGTCAGGAGGCAGTTATGAGCGGCATCGGTGGACCCGGCGGTATCGGTGGCCCGAAAGGACCTGGTGGCCCGGAGGGCCCCGGCGGACCTGACGGGCCGGATGGACTCGACGGACCGGATGGACCCGACGGACTCGATGGACCCGACGGACTCGACGGGCCCGATGGGATCGGCGGGCCCGAGGGTGCCGAGAGCACCGCCGACATCGATCGTCTGGCGGCCGAGGTCGCGGCGGGCCGGCTGACGCCACGCGAAGCGATCGATCAGCTGGTCGAGGCCACGGCGACGCCGGATCTCTCCCCGACCGAGCGCGCCGAGCTGCGCGAGATGCTCTCGGATCTCGTCGCGAACGATCCGTACTTCGGCGGCCTCGCAAACCGCGTCTAGTAGACGATATCGCCGACGAAGATCGTGCCCTCGGTCGAGCCCACCGGTCCGACGAATTGGATCGGTCGCGTCTCGTTGGCATCGATGTCGAGCGTCTGAAACGGACGCGTGATCGGCCGGCCGTCCTCCCCGTGGAACGACGCGATGACGATCGCTTTGCCGATCCGCTTCGCATCGTTGACCACGTTGGCCTGCGCGACGATGCGCGAGACGGGCTGCCCGTTCTCGACGAACTTGTCGACGAACGTGTGGAGCTCCGTGATCCGCATGCGCGGCGGATCGTGGGTCACGAGGGCGCCGGTCACGACGATCTTTGCGGACGTCGTCGCCGGGCGGGGCTTTCGATCCGCGTCGACGAGCGCGAACGTGCGGGTCTCGCCGGCGGGGATCCACAGTGACTGCGCCTTCAGCGAGCCGATCTTCGCGGCGCTGTCGCCGAGCAGATCGCCCGCGAGCGTCACGTAGGCGCCGTCCGGGGTGGGGTTCGTGGCGTCGACGAGCACGAACGTCGCTTCGCTCGCGAACCGCCGATCCTCGGTGACCCGTTGCTCGGGCGTCGAGTGATCGACATCGTGGAGCAGCCCGACAGTGTCCGTTCGCAGGCGAGCGTTATCGATCACTTGGATCAGATTCGGATCGAGCTGCTTCGAAGCGCTCTCGCTCTTACTGCACGCCGTCAGGGCGATCAGGAGCAGGAGGGAGCGCATGGACGCCCTCACTATAGCGTCCGCGGCGCGAGAATCTAGCTACGCGGCGGCGACAGCCGTGCGTCGCGGACCGGTGCCTTCGTGCGTGCGGAGAATGTCGCGGACCTTCTGCGGCAGCTCGAGCTCGGACGTATCGAACGTGGCGAGCGCCGTGGCGAGCGTGACAACACGCTCCTCGCTCGTCGCACGCTTGTCGATGATCACTCGATAGGCGCCCTTCACCTTGCACAGACCTCCGTTGACCACGCTGGTCTGGAGGGGCTCGTACGACACCGCGACGCCGAGCTGGTCAGCGGCCGCCTCGAGCAGCTCGAGCAGGACTTCTGGCTTCATATCTAAGGGTCACAGTACGCAACTGGATCGCGGGCGCAACCTTTCTTCCGCGATACTGTCCGGCAAACGGACAGTCCGAGATCACACGATCGGCAGGACCACGCGGAAAGCGGCACCTCCGAGATCCGAGGAGCCTACGGAGATCTCTCCGTGGTGCTGATCGATGATGTTGCGAACGATCGGCAAACCCAGGCCGGTGCCCTTGCCGTCCGGCTTGGTCGTGAAGAACGGCTCGAAGATGCGCTCGCGATCCGGCGCGCTGACGCCGGGCCCCGAGTCCGCGACCTCGAGCTCGATCGTCGACGGCCCGTGGACGCGCGCACGCACGGTGACCTTGCCGCCGTTCTCGACCGCGTGCACCGCGTTGGTGATGAGGTTGATCAACACCTGCTCGAGCTGACCGGCCACCGCCTGGATCACGGGGAGCTCGGGATCGACCTCGACGCCCAGCTCGATGCCGCCGCGCTCGACCAGGTGCTCGCAGATCGAGACCGAGCTTCGCACCACCGCCGAGACATCGACGGGCTCGAGATCCGTGCCGCTCGGCCGTGCGTACTGCACGAGGTCGCGCGAGAAGCGAAGGATGCGCTGCGCGCTCGCGCCGATCCGGCGGAGCTTCTCGACATCGGTGGATTCGGCGCCTTGCGACTCGAGCTTGCGCACGAGGTACTCGGCGTAGACGGTGATCGACGTCAGCGGGTTGTTGAGCTCGTGCACGACGCCGGCGGCGAGCTCGCCCAAGGTCGCGAGCCGCTCGGCGCGCACGACCTGCTGTTGGAGCGCGTCGACCTTGGATTGATCCTGGCCGATCGCGACGACGGCTTCGATCGGGCCCGAGCCCGAGCCGGCGCGGCCGACGGGCGCGATGCTCCACATCGTGCGCACGACTCCCTTGTCGCGCGTGGGGAGCGAGACCGTGACCGCGGCGTGATGTTGGCCGACGAGCGCCGCGGCGAACGCGCTCGTGAGGTACTGGCGCTGGTCGCTCGTGATGAAGTCGCGCACGTCGCGACCGAGCACCTCGTCGCGCGAGTATCCGGTGAGCTCGAGCATCGCGCGATTGCACACCGTGATACGCCACACGCGATCGATCCCGAGGATCAACGCGTTCGCGCTCTCGAGCAGGCGCGCCTGGTAGTCGCGCAGGCCGAGCGCATCGTCGGCGAGGCGAATCGCGCGCAGTCCGATCGCGAGGTGGATCGCGAGCGGCCACACGATCGGCTCGTCGGCGATGCGCGCGTCGTTGCCCGGTGGATAGCCGACATCGAGGACGCCGTACAGCTCGCCGCCCGCCGCGAGCGGAAGCGCGAAGCCGGTCGCCATGCCCGTGAACGGCGAGTCCCACCGATCGCGCAGATGCAAGCGAGCGCTCGCGGCGACGGCGCCTTTGAGCTTCGCGCGCGAGAGAGCGCCCTCGGCGATCGTGATCCCCTCGCCCGCCACGCCTTCGCGCAGCGCACCGGAGCGAATGTATGTCCGCGCGGGATCGCGCGTGCGCACGTCGACGACGCGGATGCATAGCCCGCGACCGGGCAAGAGCTTCGCGACGATGTCGAGTGCGCGCTCGACGAGCGTGGCCTCGGTGCTGGCGCTCGGTAGCTCGGTGGTGAGCTCGTGCAGCGCGGCGAGCTGCGCTTCGATGCCGGGGGGCGCGCTCACGACGCGCCGCCTTTGCGCAGCTCGTCGAGAGCGTCGAGATCGGAGCGCGATGGCTCTTGATCCCGAATGCGCGCGGGCCTCGTCGACGCGTCCGGATCGAACGTCGCGGCGTCATCGGAGCCCGCCGCAGGGACCGCTTGGAACTCGCCGGTCTGCTCGCGCTCCTCGTCGGTGGGGATCGGAATCGACGGGTCGTCCTCCTCGGGCGCGGCGCGATCCAGATCGAGCATCTTCGCGCTACCGACGTAGTCCGTGGTCTCGTACTTCGTGATCTTGCCGATCTTCTTCACGATGCCGGCCATGCGCTCCGCCTCGGACATGATGACGCCGACGGCGCGCATGTGCTTCGCATCCTTGTCGCTCTGTCGGGTGATCAACTGCGCGTACCCCATGATCGACGTCAGCGGCTGATTGAGCTCGTGCGCGGCGGCGCCGGCGAGCTCGGCGACGAGCGCCTGCTTCTCGGAGAGCTGGAGTTTTTGCTGGGCATCCAACAGACGCTGCTCCATACGGATTCGCTCGCGAAGGTCCGTGAGAATACCGACCGTCGCGACTTCGCGCTCGCCCTCGTACACGATGGATGCGGTCATGCTGACCGGAACGATCTCGCCACCCGCGATCCGGATCTCGCGCCGGGTCTGCTCGATGCGACCGACGCCGCCATGGGACGTCGAGCGCAGCATGCGCATGATCTGATTCGCGCCGCCTTCTTCGTAGAGCTCCCACACGGGCAGCTTTCCGATCACGTCGCGCGCGCGATAGCCGAACAATCGCTCGGCGCCCTGGTTGAACAGGATCAGCGAGCCGCGCATGTCGGCGGCGATGATCGCGTCGACGGTGGAATCGATCAGCCGCTCGAGGAACTCCTTGGTCGAACGCAGCTCGAGCTCGAGCGCGCGCTCGGCGGTGACATCGCGGAACGCGAGGATGACGGCGCCCGTGCCGGCAAGCACCGTCGAGGTCGAGGCGCTGACCCACACCGGGGAGCCACTCGTCGTCGATAGCTCGAGGTCGAACGTGTCCACGTTGACGCCCGCGAGCACCTTCGCGATCGCGTCGGTGACATGCGTGCGCTGATCTGCCGCCACGAGATCCACGAGCTCGCTGCCGAGCAGACCATCGCGCGCGAAGCCGGTGATGCGCTCCGCGGCGCGATTGACGAACAGGATCCGGCCGCTGTCGTCGAGGACGACCACGCCGTCCGCGCCGGCCTCGAAGTGCTCCTTCAGCGAATCGATGCCACGCAAGCGGCGCTCGGCCTCGTAACGTGCACGCGAGATGCGATGCGTCTGATCGCGCAGGCTCTCGAGCACGGCACCGTGGCGCAAGTGCGCGGCGGTGATGCTCGCGATCAACTTGCCGAGCTCGAGGCCGCGCGTGCCGAGGTGCTGCACGCCCGGGCGCCCCTTGCGCAGCAGGATCGCGCCGAGCGGGCGGCCGCGCCATTGCACGGGGAACACGGCGATGCCACGCACGCGCCGCGACGAGAGCATGTCCGCGATGCCGCTCGTGAGCGGATGGAACAGCACGTCGTCGATGAGCACCGGCTGCAGCGTGCGGATCGCCTCGACGATCTCCGGATACTCCGCGATCGCGAGCGTGAACCGCTGGAGTGGCTCGGCGTCCGTGGCTGCGATGACGAATGCGTGATCGCTCCCCTCGATGTGAGCGACCAGCGCGCCGCGGTCGAAGCCGAGCGCGCCGGCGGTGATCGTCATGATCTGCACGAGCGCTTCGGCGTCGTCGCCGTTCGCGGTGAGCACCTCGTTGATCTTTGCGAGCGCGGGCGATCCGGCCGAGTCGCGCTTGGACAGCTTGCACAAGTTTCGGCACCGCGCGGCGAGAACCGCCGTCGCCATCGGATGACGCTCGACGTCCGTGGCTCCGGCGGCGAGCGCTTCGGTCACCGCCGTCGGCGGAATCGACGCCACCACCGCGAGGATCGGGACCTCGGCGAGCGCGGGCACGTCGCGCGCCTCCGCGACGAGGTGCGCGGCGTCGGCGCCCGTGATCACGAGGAGCGCGGGGAAGCCGTTCGACAGATCGATCTGCGTCGCGGAGATCGCCCCGAGACCGCTGATCGCGAGCTGCGATACCAGCGCGGCTCGCTCGGCGTCGCTACCGCCGAGGACGACGATCGATCCGGCTTCCACGAGCTTTCAACCGTACCACGCTAGGTCCCGTCGCCGAACGCCGCCAGCGCCGCCGCGTAGACCAGCTTGACCGGCACGCCGTGCGCCTTCGCCGCAGCGGCGCACGCCTCGTACTCGGGCGC
>JBGARE010000082.1:0-13476 GCA_044230415.1 Kofleriaceae bacterium | reverse complement strand
GCGGTGGGGGCGATGTCGACGATCTCGATGCGTTCGCCCGCCGCGTCGTCGGCGGCGTCGACCTCGACGCGGAGCTCGGCGTCCGTGGTCACCACGACGCGCCGCTCGGTGGTCACGAGGAAGGGCGCGCTGATCTCGAACGTGTACGTGCCGCGCGGCAACGCGATCTCGAACGCGCCGCTGTCGTCGGTCGCGAGCAGCTCGCCCGCGAGGTGCGCGCCGCGGATCGAGACGATCGCGCCTGCCACCGGCTCGTTCGTCGCGCGATCGATCACCACGCCGCGCACGGTGACCGCCGGTGCTTGCGCGTACGCAGCGCTGCTCGCGAGCAGGACCGCGAGCGCGATCCTCACAGCGAGAACCGCAGCGCGGTGACCCCGAGTCCCGCGCGTCCGAGGCCGAGCTTGTCGAGGCCGAACAGCACGTCGGCCTGCGTCGACGTCCCGCGCGCGCTTCCGAGCAGCTCGGTGCCACCGTCGATCGTCGGTCGATAGACGTCGACGTACCAGACCGCGCTCGGTGCACCGCACATCGATCGCGTGTCGACGCGCACGGTGTACTCGCCCGCTTGCGGCGCCATCTGCCAGATCACGTGCTCGCTCGGGTGCGCGTGCTGCGTGCAGGCGCGGTTGCCGTCGTGATCGAGCTGGCCATGGAGCAGGTGCTCCATCGAATTCGGATCGATCGGCGTGCCGGGCGGCGGCGGGATCATCGAGTTCGGCTTGTCGGCCCACGCTTCGCCGCCGAGCGCATCGACGACGTGCAGATCGAGATCCGCGGGACCGCTCCACGACAGGCCGATGACGAGCTCGCCCGTCGGCGGCGCTTCTTCGGCAGCGATGATCTCCGTGGAGATTGGCGATCCGAATCGCCCCTGCGCGTCGGCACCTCTCGCCACGAGCGTGAACGGTCCGGGCTCGATGTCGCCGATGACCGCGAACCCGAAGCGCGCGACCGGCATGCCAGGCGTATCGAGGTCGGGCACGCCAGCGGGGATGAGCCACGCGCCGTCGACACCGTCGATCGAGATCGCCGCCGAGCGCGCATCAGGCGCGAAGACCGCACGTGCGCTGGCGCGAATATCGCCGATGACCACCGACGAGAAGCGAGGAAGCAGCTGGACACCGTCGGGCCCGTCCGCTGCGGACGGCAACGGCCCGGGACGATACTGCCCGCCCTCCACGCGCAAGGTCGACGACAATCCCGGATCCGAGCTCGCCGCGTCCGTGCATCCGACGACGCCGCACGACACGAACGCGATCAGTGCACGCGCCGCAGGTGCCACGTTGCGCTTGGCATCGTAGGTCATCGCGCTCGACGCGATGATGTGGGTCGAATTCGCTCGGGAGCGCGCTCGTCGCACAGAGCAGCGCGGCCGCTGCGTCGACGACGCGCGCATCAGAAGCCCACCTGTGCGCGAAGGGTGAGTCGATCTGCGCTTCGCGTGGTCACCGAGCCATCGTCCGCGCGGCCGAACGGATTGCGTTCGCGATCGTACTGCAGGACGAATCGCGCGCCGTTCCAGCGACCCGCCGCCATGACCGACAGCGTCGAGAAGACCTTGCTCGCGTCGACGATGTTCAGCCCGAGCCGCTCGTTCGCATCGCGATCCGCGTCGTAGCGATCGTAGCGGACGCCGACGGCCGCGTAGTCCGTGATGCTCTGCACCACGCCCACCGCGAACCCGAGGTGCCGCAGATCTCGACTCGCCATCACGGGATCCGCGTAGACGAGCCCGCGATCGAGGTTGGTCGCGATCACGCCTTCCGCGAACGCGGTGCCTCGGCCGATCACGCAGATGCACCAGTGAACGGCCACGTCGGCCCCCAGTGCTTGGTGGTCAAACGATTCCGATGGAGTGCCCGGCCCACCCGGGATCACGACGATCTCGTTCGCGACCTGGATCTGGCCATCGCCGTTCTCGTCGAGCCACTGCAGCTCGTCCTTCGTCGGCGGCGTTCCGGGCGACAGCGCGCTCCCCGTCGACGCCGACACGCCGGCCTCGATGCGCGTCTTTCCGTCGTCGTCGCGCGGATCGATGACCGCGCCGATCCTGCCCACTAGCTCGAAGCTGTGCACCGGATCCACGCCGTGCCATTGCGCGTCGCCCGCCGGCACGCCGTTCATGATCGCGAGCGACCAGCGCGCGAGGCCGTACTGGCCCGAGACCATCGCGCCGGCGTCGTAGCTGCCCGGGAACAACGCGCGCGCGAAGGCGGGCGGCTCGAGGAACGCTTTGTCGCGCTCGCTCGCCGGCACCTCCGCGCCGAAGGGAGTCTTGAACAGGCCCGCGCTCACCGTGACGAGCGGTGCACCGGCGTGCGTGAACGTCCAGCCGACCTGCGCGGCGAGGATGCGGGCGACGTTGCCATGGAGCGTGTTGCCGTCGAGCTCGAGCGTGCCGAACGCGGCGCCGCGGTGCGCTTCCGCGCGAAGTCGCCCGCGCCGGATCAGAAATCGCTCTTGGTTCAGCGGATCACCGGTCGCCGGATCGAGCTCGTCGAACGAGTCCTGACTCCACGCGACGGCGTCGGCCTGGATGTAGCCGGTGAGATCGATCTGCCAACCCGCACGCGTGATCACGGGCCGCCGCATCTCGGTGTCGTCGGCGTGGACCGTCCCGGCGAGCGCGGCGATCACGGCACCGGCGGCAGCCCACCGTCGGGCAACAGCAGGGGCAGCGTCGGTGTCTTGGTGATCTTTTGCGCCGTCGTGCACGCGTTGATGATCTCGTCGTGAGTGGTCGGGTTGGTGAAGCAGTCCGCGTCCGGCGTGCCGGCGTCCCCCACGGCATCGATCGGTGCCGCGTCCTTCGGCGCCGATCCATCGTCACCGCACGCGGGCGCGAAGACCACGGGCAGCGCGAACAAAAGCTGCGCGAGTCGCCTCATCATCGCACCTCGCAGTAGCCGGCGCGGCAGACACCCGACGCACACGGTTCGGTCACCGAGCACGTCGCACACGTGGTCGACGCGACGAGGCTCTCGTACTTGCACACGCAACTCTCGGCCGGCGAGTACAGCGACAACGGCCCACCCTCGAAGCTGCGCGTCACGCCCATCGCGCAATCGGGCACGAGGCCGACCATCGCGACCGGAAACACGGGATCGAAGCTCGGTGCCGGCGTGACCGTCTTCCCGGCGATGAGGTCGACGATGTAGCGCGCGTTCGCGTTGGTTGGAGTCTGCGCGCCGTCGACGAAGTCCATCCAGATCGTCGGTGACCACACGGTGTAGTGACCGTCGCGCACGTTCTTCTTGTCGATCGAGCTCGACGTCGAGTCCGGGTAGTACGCGTAGTACTGGCCCTTCGACTTGTACGCGAGCACGTTCAGCTTCGTGCGCTCGGCATCGTAGACCTCGGCACCGAGGATGCCGATCGCGGCGTTCACCGCGGTCGTGCTCTCGAGATCCGCCACGACCATCGGCGAGCCGTCGCGTTGCACGCCTTTCCACTTCGCGGGGTCGACACCGATGTTCTTCGCCCACGCGACCAGCGTGCTCTTCGACAGCGTGCGAATGAACATCTGCGTCTCGTCGACCCACGGCAGCACCATGCCGGCGCTTCCGAAGCCGAACACGAAGTACGCCTCTTCGAACGTGATCGCCGTCTGGTTCGAAGCTTCGGGGACCGCCATCACGTACGCCTGCACCGGGCCTTGCGTGAGCTTCACCGTCGCGGGCGGTGCACCGGCGCCGCTCGGGCACGCGGTGTTGAACAGCGCGGAGTTGATGACATCGGGGACGATGCTCGTGCCGGTCATGTCGCACGTCCGTACGGGGGACGTCGGCATCCACGCGCCGTCCTCTTGCACCGACGGGACGTAGCTCATCACGGTGCTCGCGGGGATCGGGACGCGCGTGTACGCGGCCGTGATGTTCGCGCACGAGCCGGACGTGAACCACACGAGCGTGAGCTTGCGGTCCGTGTTGTCGCGCAGCAGGCGCCCGAGGCGCTTCATGAGGTTGTTCTGCGTATCGCCGACCTGCGCGTAGACCACGGTCTGCCCGGCGGTGGCGAGATCCGCGCACGGTGCCGCGTCGGCGGCGGCCGTCCATCCCACTACCGCGAACACGAGGATCGCTCGATTCATGGTGCTCCTTCGATCAGCAAGCTCGATGCCGAGCCCAGCTTGTTACAGCGGAGCGATCGACCCGGTTACACGCGCGTTACGCACCTCCGATCGACGTTACAGCTCGATGACTCTGCCCCGAGTTGTGACACCGGTGTGGTGTCTTGAGGCCGGGGCTCTGAGTGATCGAGTCCCGATCGAGTCCAGCCGCGAATGAACGTCGAAACCCGCATCCTGTTCGCGGACGGAGAACGCGCCGCGCGTGACGGCGACTCGGGGAGGGCGATGCTCGGTTCGCGGGCATGCCGTCCGCGATGGCGCTGATCATCCTCTTCGAGGCGCGCGACCGCGTGCGCCTGGACGAGCAGGGCGATTGGGATCCGCTCGTCGGCGAGCGTTAGTCGCCGATGGTCGTCGGGCACGAGCCGCCGCCACCGCCTCCACCGCCACCGCCGCCGCCGCCGCCGCCGACGTTCGTCGAATCGACGAGTGGGCCGCTGATGCCGGCCGCGCCGACCATCGAGCTGCATCCGCCGCTCGCCACCGGAGCATCGCTCGCGTCGACTTCGGTGAACGTGAGGTTCGCGACCGAGGCGGTCAGCGTCGGCGTGAGCGACGTGATGGTCACCGTGCCGCCCGTCGCGAAGTACTTCTTCGCGCCCGTCGCGCCTTTGTCGCCGAGTCCGCGGACGCAGACGCCGCAGGTCTCGTACGACGTCTCCATGCCGGTGATCGGATACGTGCCGACCGCCGGCGCTGCCGTCGCGAACGCGCCGAGTCCTTGCCACAGCTCGATCTGGACGAGGTCCATGTCCGTGCCGGGGAGCTGCGCGCTGAGCTTGTACCAGACCTTCGCGCCCATGCTCTGCGGCACGTTGCACTTCGTCGCGTGGAGCGCGGTCAGCGACCCAGCGTCTGCCATCGACGACGGCAGCGGGCACGATGCGATGTTGCTGCCGCTCCCACTACCGCTGCCGCTGCCCGATCCGTCGTCGTCACCCGCGCCGGTTCCGTCATCGGGACCACCAACCATGCATCCACCGAGGAGAACTGCGAGGAGGGCGAGCTTCATGTGACCACGAGACGAGCAAGGCATGTGCCCCGCAAGAACCGCGGTAACTCGGGCAAACGGGATGACACGCGTGTTACGAGCGACGATCGGCTGGGGTGATACGCGCCGATCCGGGTGGGGGAGCCCAACCATTCTCGGTGTGTACGCGTGCGGACATCGCACGGCAACGCTTGTGACAGCGGTGTAACCGCGACCGGCGAGTGTCAACGGAGCGCATGCGTGATGATGGTCGCGATGAGGACATCGCATTTTGTGTTCGTCGGCGTACTCGGCCTCGCGGCCGTGATCGGCTCCGCCTGTGGTGACGACGGATCGCCCAGCCCCGGCGACGCGTCCGGCTCCGATGCGGCGCCGGGCTCCGACGCCGGGTCCGGAAGCGCGTGTACGAACGCGCTCTACGATCCGTGCACCGATAACGCGCAGTGCACCTCCGGCAACTGCCGCGCGTTCAACATGCCGTCGCCGGGCATCCAGATCTGCACGCAGGCATGCAGCACGGGCAATCCGTGTCCGATGCAGAACGGCGTCGCGGTGGAGTGCACGAACGCGAGCGTGTGCCGTCCGGCCGCAGCGAACAACTGCACGCGCTGACGGGATCTCCCTGCCGCAACTCGCGACAACCCGGCCGCGTGGGGTGGGCGTAGGATTCGCGGCATGAGAGTGCGCGGGATCGCGAGCATCCTCCACCGCGAGACGATCGCGGTGCTGGTCGGGGCGAAGACGTTCGAGCGCGGCGAGGAGTGCTTCGCGTCGCAGCGCGTGTTGTCGGTCGAGGTGATCGAAGGCGGACTGCGCGGCATGGTGAAGCCGAACGAGTCCGGTCGCCGCGACTACGCGTGCCGGATCTGGATGCGCGACGAAGGCGTCGGCTACGAGTGCACGTGCCCGGTCGGCATCACGCGACAGTTCTGCAAGCACGCGGTGGCGATCGCGCTGCATCACCTCGAGCAAGAGCGCGCGGCCGCCCGCAAGGGCATGGGCGTCTTGCGCGAGGCGCTCAATCACGTGACGCAGCCCGAGCTCGTCGATGGCTTGGTCGGGCTCGCGATGCGCGACGATGTTCTCGCGGACGACTTGAAGCGACTCGCCCTCGAGCTCCTCGCGCGTCGCACGTAGCCGGCGTCGCGCGCACGCGCGCAGCACTACTTCGCGAGCGCGAGCAAGACCGCGGCCGCTTCGACACGCACGAGCCCGCTCTGATCCGCGAGCGCGGCGACGAGGCCGCCGGTGATGCGGCGCGCGCCGCGATGGGCGGCGACCGCGGCGCTGCGCGTGTCGGGCGTGCTCTTCGGATCGCGCGCGGCCTCGTCGAGCAGCGTGATGCCGCGTGCGTCGCCGAAGCTCGCGAGGTCCTGCGCCGCCGCGAGCATCTTCTCGGGATCTCCGAGGGCGGCGGTGAACACGGCGATCGCGGTGGTCTTGTCGCCCGCGTGAGCGAGCGCGCGGGCGGCGGAGAGGCGGACGGCGAGGTCCTTGTCCTCGACGAGGCCGAGGAGGAACGGCTTGGCGTTGTCGCGACCGAACGCGCGCGTCGCGAGGTTCGCGGCGCCGGCGCGCATGGTCCAGAGCTCGGCCTGCGCTGCTTTCTGGACCGCGGCGATCGCGAGGTCGGAGCGCTTCGCGGCGATCGCGGCTTCGGCGGCGACCATCGGATCGGCGTCGGACTCGGCGACCTGGATCAGGCGATCGGTGCGCTTGGCCGCGACGAGGAGATCGATGCCGGCGAGCCGCACTGCGAGCGCGCGATCCTTGAGCGCCTGCGTGCCCAGCGACTCGAGGTTGCCGATGCCGATGCGCGAGAGCGCGGTCGCGGACGCAGCGCGGACCGCTTCGTCGGGATCGCGCATGCGGCGCGCGAGGAGCGCGACCGCGTTCTGATCCTTCATCTGGCCGAGCCAGCGGATCGCGATCCGGCGGACCCGCGGATCGGGATCGGTCGCGGCCTTCTCGAGATCGTCGGCGGCGAGGATGCCGGCCTTCTTGCCGAGCCCGTCGACGATGATCGCGCGGGCTTCTGCGTTCTCGCTCGCGAGCAGCTGCTCGGCGACCTCGGGTGCCTGCACGTAGCCACCGCGGAGGATCGCGATCGCCGCGGCGGCGACCACGCGATCGTCTTTGTCCTCCATCTTCTGCGCGACCGCGTCAGCGAGGTCTTGCAGCTCCGCCGCTTCGATCGCTTGGATCGCGACGATCTTCATCTTCGCGGACGGCGACGCGAGTCCCGCTTCGAGCGTCGCGATCGCGATCTCGCGCACGAGGTCCTTGTCGTCGTCACCGCGCATCTCGCGATACGCGTGATACGAGCGCGCGAGTCCGAGTCCGTCCCCTTGCGCGAGTGCCGCGCGCACGCGCATCTGCCAGAGGCCGTCGTCTTTGGGGTGCTGCGCGAGACCGTCGTCGGCCGCTTTCGCGGCGCCGGCGTAGTCGCCCGCTTCGTAGAGCGAGACGGACTTCTGCGCGTGACCACAGGCCACCAAAACCAGAGCGAGTGCTAGGGAGCGGAACATCTTGCCTCCATCCGAATGTGACACGGAGATAGTGCACGCCGTTGCCGCCCCGGTTACATCCCTCCTAGGTGCCCGCCCCGCAGGCCTTTCTGTTCGATCTCGACGGTACGCTCGTGGATTCCGAGCGCGAGACCGGCGAGGCGATGGCGCGTGCCCTGGCCCGTGGCCTCGGCATCCAGATCGAGCAGTACGACCGCGACTTCATCATCGGTCGCTCGTGGGTCGCGATCTACGACTCGCTGAAGTCACGCTACGCGCAGCTCGTGTGGAACCGCGAGGAGATGATCGCGCGCACCGCGATGCTGCGCGACGAGGTGTTCGCCGAGATCGGCATCACCGTGTTGCCCGGCGCGCGCGACGTGTTGCGCCTCACCAAGGATCGACCGCGCGCGCTCGTCACCGGCAGCTCGCGCGTCGAGGCCACGCAGGTGCTGCCGCTGATCGGCCCGGAGGCCGCGTTCGACGTGATCTTCGCAGCCGAAGATGTCCCGCGCAGCAAGCCCGCGCCGGATGGCTACCAGATGGCGATCGCCCGACTCGGCGTCGAGCCGCGTCACTGTGTTGTCGTCGAGGACTCGGTCGCCGGCATCGCGGCGGGCCGGGCCGCGGGGTGCATCGTCGTGGCCGTCCGCGCCGGGAACTTCGGCGGCTGGGATCAGTCCGGCGCCCACCGCGTGATCGACACGTTGGAACAGTTCCCCAGCCTGCTCGACGAGCTAGCCACGGTCGACCCTCGGGACTATGGTTTGCCGACCCCCGACGGGGGCCGCCCATGAGACTGCCCGAGCAAGTGACGATCTACGAGGTCGGCCCGCGGGACGGCCTCCAGAACGAGGCGCGCCAGGTGCCGACGGCGGACAAGCTGCGCTTCATCGACGCGCTCGTCGGCGCGGGCATTCGCGACATCGAGATCACGAGCTTCGTCTCGCCCAAGTGGATCCCGCAGCTCGCGGACGCGAGCGAAGTCGCGCGCGGCGTGAAGCGCCCCGACGGCGTGCGCATGAGCGCACTCGTCCCCAATCGCCGCGGGCTCGATGCCGCGCTCGCCGCGGGCATGAAAGAGGTCGCGGTGTTCTTGTCCGCGTCCGAGACCCACAACAAGAAGAACATCAACAAGACGATCGCCGAGGCGCTCGCCGCATTCGACGAAGTGATTCCGGTCGCGCGCGCCGCGAACATCCCGGTCCGCGCGTATGTCTCGACGGTGTACGGCTGCCCGTACGAAGGCAACGTGGATCCCGAGCGCGCCGTGCAGCTCACGGGTCAGCTGCGCGACATGGGCGTGTACCAAGTGTCGCTCGGCGACACGATCGGCGTCGCGAATCCGCGCCAGGTCGAGCACGTGCTCGAGCGCGTGCTCGCGAAGCATCCGCCGTCGTCGATCGCGATGCACTTCCACGACACGCAGGGCACCGCGCTCGCGAACTGCCTCGTCGGCCTGCAGATGGGCGTGACCACGATCGACGCCGCCGCCGGCGGTCTCGGTGGCTGTCCCTACGCACCCGGTGCGTCGGGAAACCTCGCGACCGAGGACGTCGTCGCGATGCTGCACTCGATGGGCGTCAAGACCGGCATCGATCTCGACAAGCTGACCGAGGCGTCGCGCACCGCGGCGACGTTCGTCGGCCACGAGCTCCCGTCGAAGTATCTCAAGGCGCACGTCGGCAAGATGGCGCGTGCACGCCGGCAGACCGAGCGCGGCGCTGCATCGTAGTGATACGGTCCGCGCATGGCGGAGTCAGAGATCGGCAAGCAGGTTCTCGTCGAGCGCAAAGGTACGGTCGCGTGGGTCACGCTGAATCGTCCGGAGGCACGCAACGCGCTCTCGCGCGACGTGAACATCCGGCTCGCCGAGATCGCGTACGAGCTCGATCACGACGATGACGTTCGCACCGTCGTGATCACCGGCGCGGGTGACAAAGCATTCTGCGCCGGCGCGGATCTCAAGGAGCGCAAGGGCGTCGCCGCGGCCGAGTCGTCGTCGTACATCAACGCGATCGCGACGGCGATCACCGATATCGGCTCGATGAAAAAGCTCACGATCGCGGCGATGAACGGCTCCGCGTACGGCGGCGGACTCGAGCTCGCGATGGCGTGCGATCTGCGGATCGGCGTCGAGGGCAGCGAGCTCGGCTTGACCGAGGTGCGCCTCGGCATCATGCCCGGCGCGGGTGGAACGCAGCGGTTGCCGCGGCTCGTCGGCGAAGCGCGCGCGAAGGAGCTGATCCTCCTCGGCCGGCGCATCTCGATCGCGCGCGCGCTCGAGATCGGGCTCGTCAACCAGGTCGTCCCGCGCGCGCAGTTTCACGCGGCGATCGAAGCGATCCTCGCCGAGGTCGCGGGGTGCGCGCCGCTGTCGATCGTCGCGGCGAAGTCCGCGATCGAGCGCGGCTACAGCCTGCCCCTCGACCAAGGCCTGCAGGTCGAGCGCGAGCAGTACGAGGTCACGCTGTACAGCGAGGACCGTGACGAGGGTCTCGCCGCGTTCGCCGACGGTCGCCCGCCGCAGTTCCAGGGTCGCTGACCACCGGACGACAGGCCCGAGCGTTCGTCCCCGATCGGAGCCCGCGCCCCTCATCGCCGATCGCCCAACAGGCTGGATCGTCGACGGCGTGCCTGGCCTAGCCGGTGCACGCGTGGACGGCCATGCCCGCCATCCACTCCATGATGAAGCGCCTCGGCTTCGTGAGGTTGCGCGACTATGGGTTGGTCCTGACGCCCGAGGGACGGATCTTGTCGATTCGTCCCGCGGTCCTGGACGACGGTCTGGGGGGGCGCATCGTGGGTTGGAAGGACGACGACCTCGCGGCGATGGAGCTCGATCGGTGGTCGGAGCTCGGGCGCGCGATGGCGGCGAAGCCGGCGTCACGTCCTGCCGTGGCTACCCCCGTGGCCGTGCGCCCGATCGCCCCGTTGGCTCCACCGCCGACCCCTCGTGCGGTTGCCGCACCACCGATTCCCGCTGCGCCAGCGCGTCCCATCGCGCCTCCGACTGCCCCAACTCGTCCAAATCCTGCCGTTGTTACCCGTTCGGTGGCGCCGGAGCCCGTTGTCGAAGAAGATGACTGGGAATGGACGATCGCGATCGCACGCGCTCGCGCCGCGGCGGAGGAGGCGGAACTGGCGGCTGCCGCAGCGCAGCGCCCGTCGCAACGCCGCATGCGCGCGGATACGGTTCCCCCGCCGACGCGCCAGTTCGATGTCTCGGACAACACGAAGCCGGCGGTCCGCGCGATCACGAAGGACTCGGTGCCGTCGATGGCGACGAAGCCCGCGATCGTGAAGCCGGTGACGGTCGTCGAGACGCCGACGCCGTCGATCGCGAAGATCGCGGCCAAGCCCGCGCCGATTCCTCCGCCGCTCGGCATTCCGACGCCGGTGCATCCGCTGCCCGTCGTGAAGATTCCGGCGGCGGTCCCGCCGAACCGCACGTTCACGCGCGGTCAATCGCCCGCGACGGTGATCCCGATCCCGAAGATGCCGAAGGTGGAGCCGACGCACATCGCACCCGTGGTGGCGCGTCGCACACAACCATCGCCGGTCGTGCCGATTCCCCCCGCGCAGCCGCGCCGGTTCGCGAAGGGCACGGGGCCGGTGCTGCCGTCGACCGCGAGTGCACAGCGTCCCACGACGATCGACGACACGCTGCCGAACCTGAGCGTCGGCGACAAGACGGTGCCCAGCATGATCCTCCCGCGCGGCGCCTGAGCCAGCGCGCGATCGCGTTCGCCACCGCCCTCGCGTTCATCGCGGGATGCGTCGGTGGTTGTGGCGGCTCGAAGCCTGCGGTCAAGCAAGAGAAGCTCGGCCCGGAGATCGACGAGAAGACGGCCGAGAAGGACGCCGGTGGAACGCTCGAGGAGATCTACTCGTGGATCTCGAAGGGCAAGACCGACAACCTGTTCTCGCTGCTCAACGATCCGCTGCTCGTGTTCGGGCCGCGCCAAGGCGATGCAACGACGACGCGATCCGATGCGCTCGTCGCGCTCGGCAAGGTGATCGACAAGAGCCAGTCCGTGAAGTCCGGCGCGATGGAGGTCGTTGCCTCACCCGGCGGACGATCCGCGTGGGCGTTCGATGTCGTCGACGTCGAGGGCAAGCCACTCGCGGTGATCGCGGTGCTGCGCAACGATGACGAGATCTGGTCGCTGAGCGCAGCCGCGCTGGCGTCGACGCCGTCGATGAAAGAGATCCGATCGAAGCTCAAGGAGGTCGCGATCGTTCCTCCGGGGGCGAAGAGTCCGGGCAAGGTCGATGACCGAGCGGACGGCGCCGTCGGGAAGTTCAAGAAGGGTCTGCTCTCGCAAGAGGTGTGGGGCGACGATCTCTCGAGCCGCACCGAAGCGATGGTGATCGGCCCCGCCGCCGGCGATGTCACGCGCGGCAAGAAAGAGATCAAGAAGCTCTGGAAGAAGCGCATGGAAGCGGAGACGCGCGCGGCGACCTCCGGCGAGATCTCCGCGGAAGTCACGCCCGATGGTCAGCTCGCGTGGGTCAGCGCACCGGTGACGCGCGTCGAGAAGGACGAGGATCCGCTGCCGCTGCGCGTGTTCGCGGTGTTCGAGAAGGACGGCTCGGGCTGGAAGATGATCGCGCTCCACGAAGCGCTCGCCGTCGACGAGCCGGGCTCGGGTGCAGCGTTCGTGAAGATCCTCCCGCCCGCGGCGAAGGCCGAGCCACCGCCGGTGGTCGAAGAGCCGAAAGAAAAGCCCAAGAAGAAAAAGAAAAAGAAGAAGAAGAAAAAGAAGAAGAAGTCCGACGACGACGACGAGTAAGCCCCTAGAATGATCACGATGCGAGGATTCCTCGTCGAAGCTGCGCTGGGTATCGCAGTCATTTGTGCCATCGCACCGAGTGCTCGCGCCGACACGCCGCCGTGGTCGGTCGGTGTCACCGACGCGCAGAAGTCGCAAGCGCAGGCCGCGCTCGAGAAGGGCAACGCGCTCTTCCTCGACAAGAAGTACGCGGAGGCGATGGAGAAGTACAAGTCGGCCGTGGCCGCGTGGGACCACCCTGCGATCCGCTTCAACATCGTGCGGTGTTTGATCCAGCTCGATCGTCCCGTCGAGGCGTCGGACAACCTGAAGCTCGCGCTCAAGTACGGTGCGGCGCCGCTCGAGGAAGCCGTGTACACGGAGGCCCTCGCGTACGAGAAGCTGCTCGCGAATCAGATCGCGTCGGTGACCGTGAAGTGCGAGCAGAAGGGCGTGAAGATGACGCTCGATGGCCAGCCGCTCGCGACGTGCCCGGCCGAAGAGCTGCGCCGCGTCGCGCCCGGTGCGCACCAACTCGTCGGCAGCAAAGAGGGCTACCTGACCCGCAGCTTCGAGGTCGTCGTGATCGGCGGCAAGGAGCAGCACGTCTCGCTGTCGCTCGATCCCGTCGAGAAAGCGGCGCGCATCGAGCATCGCTGGCCCGGGTGGGTGCCGTGGGTCGTGTTCGGTGGTGGCTTCGCCGTCGCGGGCATCGGCGGCTTGCTCGATCTCGCCGCGGTCCAAGAGATGGACAGCTACGATCGCGCGGTCGCGCAGACCTGCGCGACGATGGCGTGCGCGCCCGAGGATCTCGATCCGGCGGATCGCGATCTCAAGAGCTCCGCGGAGACGAAGAGCGCGATCGCGGTCGGCATCATGATCGCGGGTGGCGCGACGATCGCGACGGGTGCCGTGATGCTCTATCTCAACCGCGGCCGCACGGTGTATCCGACCGCGGTCGAGCGCTTGACGCCCACGGTGACGCCGATGCCCGGTGGCGCGACGTTGTCGCTGCGCGGCCGCTTCTGACGTCAGCGCTCGAAGTCACTCTTTGAGCTTGGTCGACAGCTT
>JBGARE010000081.1:3676-16340 GCA_044230415.1 Kofleriaceae bacterium | reverse complement strand
GGCGCGGCACCTGTGGGCAGCTGATCGCCTGTGGGTGGGCATCGTCGCGGACTCGCCCGATGCGTGGGCCAATGGCCTCGATCTCCTCGCGAGCGGCTCGCGGACGTGGCCGAAGCTGACCGCCGCACAGACGCCGTTCGCGCAGCGGATGCAACGAACCGCGCAGTCCGCGCGACGCGCGAAGGGCACCACACTCGCAACGCGCTCTGCGACGTACGGCGAGCTGTTGTCCACGTGCGCGGGCTGCCACACCACACCGCCGTGAGGTCCCGATGACCAAGCACGACTACCCGCTGTCACTCACCGCAGTCCTCGTCGCGCTCGCTGCACTCCTCTCGGGCCCGATCGGATTCGGGCTCACGCTGCTGCGCCCGCAGCCTGCGTGGGAGAACACCGCGACCTTCGTCGCGCACGCGCATCCGGTCCAGCAACTGCCGTACTGGTTCGGATTCGTGCTCCTCGTCGCGTGCGTGCTGTTCTTCGCTCGCGTGGCGGCGCTCGCATTCGCGACGCATCCGACGCGCGTCCTGTTCGCACTCGCCTGCGTCGGCATCTACGCCGCGATGGTCTCGATCAACTACGCGCTCCAGATCATCTACGTTCCGCAGCTCGTCCGCGACGGCAACCCCGTACTCGCGTACATCACGATGGCCAACGGTCGCGCGCCGACATGGATCCTCGAGATGGTCGGCTACGCGTTCCTCGGCATCGGCACCGCGATCGTCGCTCCATTGCTTCGCACGAGCCCGCGCGGCCGGTGGATCCGGCGGCTGTTCGTCGCGAACGGCGTGCTGTCCCTCGCCGGCGCCGTCGTCATCGCGGGGAACCTCGCGTGGGTGATGACCGTGCCCGGTCTCGTCGCGTACCTCGCGTGGAATGCGATGTTCATCGCGATGATGGTCCTCGTGGCGATCGACTACCGGCCACCGCACGCGATCTGATCACGACCGATCGTTGGCGGCCGCGAGCCGTTCCGCGAACACGCGCCACCACGGGCGCGGCCACACGACGCGCGAGTGCGGCTCGTAGCCGAGCTCGCGGCGTGCCCGCCCACCGTCGACGACACCGCCGAAGTGAAACCTGCGAAGGTTCAGCCCGTAGCGAAACTCGAAGCCCGTGACGGTGCTACGAAGGCTGTACAGCGGCGCCATGAGAGGCCCCGGCACCGGGATGTCGAGGCGATAGCTCTCCATGATCGCCTCCGAGAGCGGCAACGTGTCCGCCCCGGGGATGTTGAACACTCCTGTCGCGTCCCCACGCAACGCCGCGACCGACGCCGCGGCCGCGTCGGCGACCGACAGGATGTTGATCATCGGATCGAAGCCGAATGGCCGCAGGCACACCCGTGACTGCAAGTAGTCCCACAGCTGGCTACCGACATCGGGCGCGAAGATCTCCGCGAATCGCAGCACGGCGATCGAGAGCGCACCGCCGAAGTGCGAGCACACCTCGAGGTCCGCCTCGACGCGATCTCGCACCCACTGCGAGCTCGCTGCATCGAAATCGAGCGGCTCCGACTCGTCGATCACGCTCGGCGTCGTCTGATCGAAGCGATAGACCTCTGCGAAGCTGCGATAGACGAAGCGATGGATCGTCGGCTGCTCCATGCACGCCCGCAGTAGCTCGCGCGTGGACTCCACGTTCTGGCGATGAACCGCGCGGCCGTGGTCCGACGCCTTGCGATGATGGATCCCGTGCATCACGTGATCGATCGCGTGTTGCCGCGCTTCTCCCCACACGAGGTCGTGGACCGCACGCGCGCGCATCAGATCGACCGTCCGATACACGAGCCGGGGATCGGGAGGAGGCGGCTCCTGTTGCTTGGTCCCGATGGCGAGGACGAGCTCGACGTCGTCGCGGCCGAGGAGTGCCGCGATGGTCGCGAGCCCGAGCGGCGCGTTCGCGCCCGTGATCATCACCCTCATCGGAACACCCCTCGGCGTGCGACACGGGCGTCCGCGATCTGTTGCTCGAGGATCTGGGATGCCTCCTCCGCGACCTGCGCCACCGTCTCGGGATCGTCGGCGTCGCGACGCGAGACGTTCAGGTGCAGCGGCGGGCCGTACGCGATCTCGTAGTGCACCGGAAGCGGAAGCGGCGAGAGCGGGATCGGAATGTACGGCGCCCCGAACGCGCGAACACCGAGCTTCGTGACGAGCGGCCAGCTCTCCTCCGCACCGAGGATCGAGACCGGAACGATCGACGCGCGGTGCCGGATCGCGAGCTCCGCGAAGCCGACGCTCCAGTGCTGGAGCGTGTAGCGATTCCGGAACCTCTTCGCCGGCCCGCTCACTCCCTCGGGGAAGATCACCAGGAGCTCGCCGCGCTCGAGGAGCTGTCGAACGTTCGCGCGCGTTCCACTGACCACGCCGAGGCGAGCGAACAGCGTACTCACGATCGGCAATCGCGGGACGAAGTGATCCGCGATCGCCCGCGGGATCCTCGTCGGTTCACTGTTGAACAACACGTCGAGACACAGCACGGCGCCGTCGACGGGGAGGACGCCCGCGTGGTTCGCGATGAGGATCACCGGCCCGTCGGGGATGCGAAAGGCTCCGGACGATTTCACCCGAAAGTAGCGTTCGTAGATCGGCCTCGCCGCTGCGACCACGCTTGCCAAGACGGGTGGGTGCAGGCCGAAGATGTCGTAGCCATACCCGGCGTCGTGAAACGGAGCTTCGCGCAAGATTCGGTCGCGGACCGCCTTCATGTACGGACAACCCAGCAACCTATGCACCAGCTCCTACCGTGTCGAACGCGCAACTCCTGCGCGATATCGACGGTGCGACGCAACGTCTTCGTGAACGTCACGTGCACCTACCGGCATGCGGGTTGCTGCGTTGTAGGGCATGACCGCAGCACCAGGGAGTCGGGTCCTCGTCACCTTCGGCTCGAAGCGCGAAGGCACCGCGGAGATCGCGCGTGCGATCGCCGAGCAGCTCCAGAAGTGCGGGTTCACCGTCGACTGCATATCTGCGGATCGAGTCACCAACATCGACGCGTATTCGGCGTTCGTCATCGGTGGTGCGGTCTACATGGGCCACTGGCACCGCGACGCGCGACGCTTTGCCGCGCGCTTCGCCCCGACCCTTCGCGAGCGTCCGGTGTGGTGCTTCTCGAGCGGCCCACTCGACTCGACCGCCACCGCGCACGAGATTCCCCCGCCACGCAACGTCGCGCGCATCCTCAACCGCGTGCGCGCTCGTGGCTACGCGACGTTCGGTGGCAGGCTGTCGCCCTACGCGAATGGCTTTCCCGCGTCGGCGATGGCGCGCACGAACGCGGGCGACTGGCGCGACTGGGATCAGATCCGCGACTGGGCGAACGAGATCGGCAGCGAGCTCGCGAAGCTCCCCCGCCGCGAGCCGACGCCGGTCTACGCGCCGACGCGATGGATCCTCGCGACGCTCTGTCTCGCCGTCGGAGTCTCGGCGGTGGTCGGTGGCCTCGGCCTCGTGCTCGGCCCCGACGGGAGCCTGCTGCACATGCCGCTGTCGGTGCTCGAATATTCGATGTTCGACAGCTTCCTCGTCCCGGGTCTGCTCCTGCTCGTCGTCGTGGGGCTCGGGTCTCTGTTCGCGGCCTGGCTCGTCATCCGTCACTCCGAGCACGCGGACATCACGGCGCTCGGGAGCGGCGCGGCGCTGATCACGTGGATCGTCGCCGAGATGGTCCTGTTGCGGACGATGAACGCGTTGCAGATCGGCACGCTCGCGGTGGGCACGTCGATCATCGGAGAGTCGTTGCGACGGCTGTCGTCGTTCGCACCGCCTCGTGAAAGCGCGGTCGCATGAAGATCCTCTGTCCGATCGATTTCTCGCCCGCTTCGAATCACGCCCTCCGCATGGCGACCGCGCTCGCGAAGGCCCGTTCGTGTCCGTTGGTCATCCTCCACACGTGGCACATGCCTGCGCTGTACTACAGCGAGCTGTCCTATCCGTCGAACGTCACCGAGGAGATGATCGAAGGGTCCGAGGCCGAGCTTTCGGCGGCGATGGCGGATGCGAAGGCCGCTGGCGTCGAGAACGTGTCGACGCAGCTCTTGGCAGGCATCCCCGCCGACTCGATCATCGGTGCGCTCGAAGAAGATCCAGCGTTCGACCTCGTGGTCCTCGGTGCCAACGGTCGCGGCGGTCTCGCGCGTGTCTTGATGGGCTCCGTCGCCGAGAAGATCACGCGCGGCGCACCGTGCAGCGTGCTCGCGGTCCACGCGACGCATCGGATCGCCCCGTTCAAGCGCATCCTGTGCCCCACCGACTTCTCGGAGAGCTCGGCCGGCGCGCTCGATCTCGCCCTCGACCTCGCCGTCCCCGGCGGTGCCGTGACGCTGCTCAACGTCCTCGAGACGCCCGCGAACTACTCGGGAGACTCGACCCTCGGCGAGTTCCTCAGCTCGGTCGATCAGCGCAGCTCGGCCGAGCTCGATACGCTGATCGCTGCGTCGTCGCAGAAGGCGAAGAGCGGCAAGATCACCGTCTCGAAGAGCACGCGGATCGGGAACGCCGGGCGCCAGATCCTGACGCTGCTCGAGAGCGAGCCTCGCTTCGATCTCGTGGTGATGGGCACCCACGGCCGGACCGGGCTGCGGCGACTCGTCCTCGGATCGATCGCCGAGAAGGTCGTGCGCCACGCACCGTGTCCCGTGCTCGTCGCGCGAAAGCGACGCGGGTCAGCGCCCGCCGGATAGCCGGTCGGTCTCGACCATCCATTGGACCAGGTCCTTGGACGACACGAGACCGACGAGGATGCCCACCGAGTTCACGACGAGAACGTGATGGACGTCCTCGAGCACCATCATGGCCGCAGCCTGCGCGAGGCCCGCGGACTCGAGCAGCGTGAACGGCAGGGGCATCATGATGTCCTTCGCGCGCGTGATGGTCGGACGCGTCTTCTCGGTTCGAGCCTCGTGCGAGAGCAGCACGTCGAGGTGCTCGACGAGATCCGACTTCGTGACCACGCCGATCGCCCGCCCCGTCCGGTCGACGACCGGAACGCACCCGATGTGATTCTGGACGACGAGCTTTACGAGCGCGGCGATCTCGAGGTCCTCGCTCGCGCAGATCAAGTCGTTGCTCATCACGTGTTGAACACGCGGCTCTAGCGCGTTCGATGGAGATCCTGTGACAGGTGTGTCCGGCGGGTTCGGCACCTGAACGCGCTCGACGATCGGCTCTCCGTGCCGGTCGTATACGACACTGTGTCGCAGCTCTCCATGATGAGGAATCATCGTCACTCCTTGGTTCTGCAAATGCTGCGGAGATCGAGGAGCCGAGGCGCAGCGTCTGCGCGTTCAGGCGTGAAGCTTCACGTCACCACGACGAATCTCGATCGCGTCCTGGAGCTGCCGGCGGGCGGCGCGGAAGGCGTCTCCGACGGCCACGTACGGGTCGGCATGCGTCTCGTCCTGCGCGGGGTCGCGTCCGACGACGACCACGCGGTCGGGCATCGTGATCTCGAGACGCACGTGGAACTGCTTGCCGCTCCATCGCTTGCGGTGCGGTTGCTCGACGACGACGGTGCACTTGGAGATGCGGGGCTCGAGACGAGCGAGGCGGTCCGCCCATCGCTCGATGGAGGCCTGGAGCGCGTTGCTCGCAGCCATATCGCGAAACGTGATGTCGACCGGTAAGGTCATCATGTACTCCGATGAGTGCATCCTGCGCGCCATCGAGCGGTGGCGCCACGCGCAAAGCTGGCGCGCTTCATGAAGAAGCTGCGTTTCATGCTGCCGAAGAACATCCTCGTCCCCACCGACTTCAGCGAGTGCGCGACGCATGCACTGGAGTACGCGAGCGAGCTCGCGCGAAAGCTGGATGCGACGATTCACCTCGTCCACTGCTTCGGGCCTCGCTCGCCGGAGATGAACCTCGTGGTCACGGAATCGATGCTCGAGGCGCTGCGCACGGGCGCGGTCCAGGGGATGGAGAGGTTGACCGCCGCGCGCCCCGACGTTCGGTTCGGTCATCTCGCCGTCATGCGCGGCGATCCCCGCGACGGCATTCTCGAGGTCGCCGAGAGTCTGAAGCCCGATCTCATCGTGATCGGGACCCACGGTCGACGGGGCTTCGCGCGCCTCGTGCTCGGTAGCGTCGCCGAACATGTCCTCCGCCGCGCCGCGTGTCCCGTCATGACCCTGCGCGGAGTCGAGTCATGAAGCGGATCTTCGTCGCGCTCGACGCGTCTGCGCGCGCGCCCACCGTCCTGGCAACTGCGTTGCGTCTGGCGGAGATGGCCGATGCGAAGCTCGTGATCTATCGCGCCATCGGCGTTCCGCCCGACATGCCGCTCGAGGTCTTCGAGATGACCGACGCGCGGCTCGAGGACTTCCTCCGCCAGAGCGCGCGAGCAAGCCTGGCCACGTTGACCAAGGACATTCCAGCGGAGCGAATCGAGCGCGTCATCACGACGCTCGCGACGCCGTGGGACGGTATCTGTCGCAGCGCGCGCGAGTGCGATGCAGACCTGATCGTCCTCGGCTCGCACGGCTACAGCGGCCTCGATCGTCTGCTCGGAACGAACGCCGGCAAGGTCGTCAATCACGCGGACCGCAACGTCCTCGTCGTTCGCACGGTGCTGTGATGGCGTGCACCTGCGACGTCCCTCATCACGTCCGCCAGATCGTGGTCACCGGCGGTCCCGGTGCGGGCAAGACCGCCGCCCTCGAGGTGTTTCGCCGTCAGGCCTGTAATCACGTCCAGGTGCTCCCCGAGGCCGCGAGCATCCTGTGGCGCGGTGGATTTCCACGCCTGGCGAGCACCGTCGGCAAGCGCTCCGTGCAGCGCGCGATCGTCCGGATCCAGATCGAGCTCCAGCGATTGGCGATCGAGACCGACAATCCGGCGCTCATCGTGTGCGATCGCGGAACGCTCGATGGCGCCGCGTATTGGCCCGGAACGACCGCCGACTTCTTCACCGACCTCGACACGAACGCCGAGCGCGAGCTCGCGCGCTACAGCCTCGTGATCCACATGCGGTCGCCGTCGCGATCAGACGGGTACACGCAGACGGCGCTGCGTCCCGAGTCTGCCGAGGAAGCACGCGAGATCGACGAGCGCATCCTCGAGGCGTGGTCGGGACACCCGCGACGCGTGATCGTCGAGAGTGACGAGAACTTCCTGCGCAAGCTCGAGCGAACCATCGCGATCGCTCGCGCCGAGATCCCCTCCTGTTGCCGCTAGGACTTGCGCGGCGGACGCAATGACGCCGCCACCTCGAGATCCTTCGCCGTGCGGCGCTGGAGCTCGGGGATCAGCTTCGGATCGCGCACGATCAGAGACACCGTGACGCCGTTCTCGTCACCGCGTGCATCGACTGCGAGTCCCGGCAGATCGAGCGGACAATCCTGCATGTTCGACGGGCCGAGCATCATCCACGCGCGATGACAACGCAGCTGCGCGAGGAGCCGGTCCGGGCTGCCCGCCTCGGGCGAGAGATAGACGATCGCGCCGGTCGTCGTGTTCCAACCGCCGACGCCGTAACGCTCGAGCGGCGACATCGTGATCTCGTTGCCGCTGAGGCCCGCACACGCTTCGGCGAACTCGGCATCGATCGCGCCGGCGCGGCTGCGATGGATCTCGGCGAGACGTTCGTGCTCGGCGGTGTCCCACGAGCGGTACCAGACGCCGACCGGCGGATCCGTCGGGCCCGCGCTCCGCGTGTCGGGCCAGCTCGAGCGCTCGCGCGCTGCCTCGTCGTGCCGGCGAGCTTCCGCCATGTGATCGGTGGCGCGAAGCCCCCGCGGGCCACCCGCGCTGATCACCGGTGGAGGCGAACCGCAGGCGGCAACCAGAACAACGATGAGTGCTCTCTGCATGATCGGACCTCGAGCATCTCGCGTGCCGCTACAAAGCACCCACGACCGCGCAAGGCGTGCACGCGAACGGCTGCTCGGCGCAACGCTTGCGACGCCGCCTCTCGACGCCGTCGTGGCAGCGGGCACGACCGGTGCACCACTCGACGACATGGCAGCCATCGCCGCACCGGCCGTCGCTGCGCGCCCCGTGATCTCGGCGCGAGGCCTCCTCAAGCGATATCGCATGGGCGAAGTCGACGTGATCGCGTTGCGCGGTGCGGACCTCGATCTCTACGAGGGCGAGCTCGTCGTGCTGCTCGGCGCGTCCGGTAGCGGCAAGTCGACGCTGCTCAACATCCTCGGCGGACTCGACGTGCCGACGAGTGGAACGCTCGAGTATCGCGGCGAGGATCTCACGAACGCGGACGAGGATGCGCTCACCGCGTATCGGCGGCAGCACGTGGGCTTCGTGTTCCAGTTCTACAACCTCCTGCCGAGCCTCACCGCACGCGAGAACGTCGAGCTCGTGACGGAGATCGCCGACGATCCGATGAGCGCGGCCGACGCGCTCGGGCTCGTCGGCCTCGAAGAGCGTGTCGATCACTTCCCCGCGCAACTCTCTGGCGGCGAGCAACAACGCGTGGCCGTCGCGCGCGCCGTGGCGAAGCGACCGGATCTGCTCCTGTGCGACGAGCCGACAGGCGCGCTCGACTTCGAGACCGGCATCCGCGTGATCGCCGCGATCGAGCGCGTCAACCGCGAGCTCGGCACGACGACCGTGATCATCACGCACAACGCACCGATCGCCGCGGTCGCGGATCGCGTGATCACGCTCGCCAACGGACGCATCGCGAGCGTCGAGAAGTTCGCCCAGCGTCGCGCGCGGGCCGAGGAGCTGCACTGGTGAGCGCGCTCGGCGTAAAGCTGCGCCGCGACCTCTGGCGGCTCAAGGGCCAGGTCGCCACGATCGCGCTCGTCCTCGGCTGCGGGATCATGGCGATGATCATGCTGCGCAGCACGTACCTGTCGCTGCTCGCGGCGCGCGACCAGTACTACACGGACTATCGCTTCGCGGACGCGTTTGCTCGTGTCGAGCGCGCGCCGCAATCGGTGACCGCGCGGCTCGAACGCCTCGACGGCGTCGCGGTCGCGGACGCGCGCATCGTGCGCGACGTGATGATCCCGATGTCGAGCGAGCCGGATCCGATCAGCGGCCGCATCGTGTCGATTCCCGACGACGGCGAGCCGGCGCTGAACGCGCTGTATCTGCGCTCCGGCCGCCTGCCGTCCATCGGTGCGCAGGACGAAGCAGTGCTGCTCGAGCAGTTCGCGTCGGCGCACCACCTCGCCGCCGGTGACCACCTGCCCGTCGTGATCAACGGCCGGCAACGCGAGCTCCAGATCGTTGGTGTCGCGCTGTCTCCCGAGTACGTCCTCGCGATGTCCGGCCGCGAGATGATGGCGGACAACCGACGCTTCGCCGTGCTCTGGATGCTCCACGGCAGCGTCGCGCCGGCGTTCGACATGGATGGCGCGTTCAACGACGTCACGTTCCTCATCGAGTCCACCGCGTCAGTGCCCGCGGTCCTCGCCGCGATCGATCGCGAGCTCGCTCCGTACGGCGGGTTTCACGCGACGCCGCGCGCGAAGCAGCTGTCGAACTGGTCGCTGACCAGCGAGCTCGACATGCTGCGGACCCTCGCTCTCGTGATCCCCGCGATCTTCCTCGGGGTCGCTGCGTTCCTCGTCAATGTCGTCGTGTCGCGACTCGTGTTCCTCGAGCGAACGCAGATCGCGGTGCTCAAGGCGCTCGGCTTCACGAACGTCCGGATCGGTCTGCACTACCTCGCGCTCGTCACGCTCATCGTGCTGATCGCAGGCGGTGGCGGCTTGTTCTTCGGTGCGCGTGGCGCGCGGTGGATGACGAATCTCTACGCCGACTTCTATCGGTTCCCGACGCGCCTCTTGCACATCTCCGGATCGCTCGTCGCGATCACGCTCGCGATCTCCATCGGAGCGGCGGTCGCCGGCGCGCTGGGTGCCGTGCGCAGGATCGCGAAGATGCCTCCCGCGCAGGCGATGCGGCCGCCCGCTCCGCTCGTGTACCGGCGCTCGCTGTTCGACAGCCTCGGGCTCCGCCGCGTGTTCGGCGCGCCCGCGAAGATGATCATCCGCGAGATCGAGCGCAGGCCGCTCCGCTTCGTGATGTCGACGCTCGGCATCGCGATGGGCATCGGCATCTTCATCATGGGACGGTTCTCGTGGGACTCGTTCGATCGACTGATGACGGATCGCTTCCTGCGCGTGAACCGCCAGGATCTCGCGGTCACGTTCATGCACTCGGTGCCGGCGAATACGGTGCACTCGCTGGAGGCGGTTCCCGGGGTTCGCCTCGCGGAAGGGACTCGCGTCGTCGGCGTCCGGATCCGCGTCGGCCCACGGTGGCGAGACACCACGATCACCGGCCTCCAGCCCGCGATGCAGCTGCACCAGCTGCTCGTTCACGGCCGGTCGGCGGAGCTTCCGCCCGAGGGGCTGCTCGTCACCGACAAGCTCGCCGAGCTCCTCGGTGCGCGCGTCGGCGACACGGTCGACATCGACATCCTCGAGGGAGATTGGTCGACGCGCAGCGTCCCGATCGCGGGCCTGATCGACGAACCGTTCGGTCTGCCGATCTATGCGAACGCCGCCTGGCTCGGTCGTGTCCTGCGCGAGGACCCTCGCATCTCCACCGCGTTGCTCGCCGTGGACGCGGGCCGGCTCGACGATGTTCGTGCGCGGCTCAAGGAGATGCCGGCGGTGATCGGCGTGTCGAGCACCGAGCACGCGATCCGCGCGTATCGCGAACAGACCGGCGAGTCGATGTCGTTCATGACGTTCGTGCTCACGCTGAGCGCGGCCGCGATCGCGATCGGCGTCGTCTACAACAACGCCCGGATCGCGCTGTCGATGCGGAGCCGCGACCTCGCGAGCATGCGCGTGCTCGGGTTCACGCGACGAGAGATCTCGACGATCCTCCTCGGAGAGCTCGGCGCGCAGGTCGTGCTCGGAATTCCCCTCGGCTTGATCCTCGGGACGTGGTGGGCGGGCTCCCTCGCCGCCAGCATGGATCCCGAGGCGATTCGCTTCCCCCTCTACATCGCGCCGTCGACATACGCCGCCGCCGCGGTGATCGCCCTCGTGTCGGGACTCGCCAGCGCTCTGTTGGTGCGACGGCAGCTCGACCACCTCGATCTCATCGCAGTCCTCAAGTCTTCGGAGTAATGCCATGCCCACCATCCCCGTCGCCGAATCTCCGCTCAGCCCCAGCACGCGTCCCGCGGGTCGCCGCAGTCGCCGCAAAGGTGTCCTGCGATGGATCAAGCGCGGCGTATTGATCGCGGGCGGCTGCGGCATCGTCGCCGCGATCGTCATCGCGTGGTTGCCGAAGCCCGTGGCCGTCGACGTGGCGAGCGTGCATCGCATCTCGCTCGAGACCGAGATCGCCGAGGACGGCAAGACCCGCGTGCGCGACCGCTACGTCATCGCGGCGCCGATCAGCGGCGAGCTGCGTCGCGTCGAGATCGATCCTGGAACGGTGGTCCAGGCCGGCGATGTCGTCGCGACGATCGAGCCCGCGGCGCCGCAGCTCCTCGATTCTCGCTCGCGCGATGAAGCCACGGCGCGACTCGCGTTGGCAACGGCGCACGAGCGAACCGCGCGCGCCGCGATCGCGAAGGCGACGGCCGCGCGCGACATGGCGGTCCGCGACGCAGCGCGCGCGCGCCAGCTCCTCGAGCGCAACGCGATCCCCGCCGCCGAGCAGGAGCGCGCCGCCCTCGCCGAGGAGCTCGCGATCCGCGACCTCGCGACCGCCGAAGCGCAGCGCTCCGCGGCAATCGCCGAGATCGACTCCGCGCGCGCGGTCCTCGGCACCACGCGCCACGGAACGACGGCGACCTCGCTCGTCACCGCACCCGCGAGTGGACGCGTGCTTCGCGTGCTCCGCGAGAGCGAAGGACCGATCGCCACCGGCACGCCGATCCTCGAAATGGGAGACCTCGCCGGTCTCGAGCTCGTCGTCGACGTGCTGTCCAGCGACGCGGCGCGCGTGACGCCCGGTATGCGCGTCGAGATCGATCGCTGGGGTGGCGATGGCCTGTTGACGGCGACCGTGTCTCGCATCGAGCCCGCGGCGTTCACGCGCGTGTCGGCGCTCGGCGTCGAGGAGCAGCGCGTGCGTGTCATCGCGAAGGTCGAGTCGCCACCGCCCACGCTCGGGGATGGCTTCGGTGTGGCCGCCCGCATCGTGACGTGGCGCGGAGAAGGCGTGCTCGCGATTCCTGCGAGCGCGGTGTTCCGCAATCGCGGCAGCTGGGCTGTCTATGTTGTCGACGGAGAGAGAGCTCGCCTACGCACCGTCGACATCCTGCATCGCGGTCGCACGGACGTGGAGGTCGGAAACCTCGCCGAGGGAACGCGGGTGATCCTGCATCCCGGCGACAGCGTTCACGAGAACGCGAAGATCGCGCCGCGCTAGATCTCGCCGGCGAGGCGAACCGCGCGCTCCGTCGGGCCGATCTTCTCGAGCGGTGGCTCGAACTCGAGCGGCGCGGCGAGGTACTCGCGGAACGCGTTCATCGCGCGTGCGATCTGGGCGCCGTCGACGTAGCGGTGATCGATGGTGGCCGTGATCGGCAGCATCTCGCGCGCCTCGACGCGGCCGTCGACGACGATCGCCTTGGTCGTCAACTCGCCGACGAGCACGAGGAGAGGGACGCCGTACATCCACGCGAGCGGGGCGAAGCCATGCGGCAGACCGAACATGCCGACGCTCGTCACCATCGCGCTGCCGAACGGCCGGCGCTCGAGGCCCAGTGGCTTGAGATCGAG
>JBGARE010000081.1:0-3666 GCA_044230415.1 Kofleriaceae bacterium | reverse complement strand
CGCCGAGGGAACGCGGGTGATCCTGCATCCCGGCGACAGCGTTCACGAGAACGCGAAGATCGCGCCGCGCTAGATCTAATGCCGCTCAGTTGAGTCGATCGTGCACGTGGCACGTGCACGTGCACCTGCACGTCGACGATCAACAGCACATTCTGCTCTGCATGCCGACAACTCGTACCAAGAGCTGCTTGGCTGCCATCAGTTCGGGTTCGGGTACTGCTTTGATCAGTCGGATGACATCGATGATCGCGCCGTACGGTGGTTGCCCGAAATCGTGCACGTGAACGAGCACGTGACCGGAATGTGTCAACGACCTTGAGACAGCTCCGACGATTTATTCGTGCACGAGCGTTGTTGGTGGTGGGTTGATCCACGCCGCAGGTGGCGGCTGAGGATGCGTTGGTGGCCGAGCGACGAATCGCTCGGGGTGGCGTTGATAGGCGATGTCGAGTGCGCGCTGTCGCTTCTCGATGACCGCGGTCGTGCGACCGTGGTGGACGTCGCTTGGCGTCAGCAGCGCAATGCTCGAGTGTCGATGACGCTCGTTGTACCAAGCGAACAGCTCGGCGAAGAAGACGCGCGCATCCTCGACGGAGCCGAATCGGTCGGGCGTCGTTGGGTGGTACTTCAGCGTCTTGAAGGCAGCTTCGGAATACGGGTTGTCGTTCGAGACCCGAGGACGATTGAAGCTCGAGGCGATGCCGAGATCCGCGTAGAGCTGGACGGTCGACTTCGCGACCATCGTGACGCCACGGTCGGAGTGACACGCGAGCTGACCAGGCACGATGCCGTGCTGACGAAATGTCGTCGCGAGGAAGTTCTTCGTAACTTCCTTGGTCTCGCGTGGCGCGATCCTCCAGCCGACGACGTAGCGACTGAAGATGTCGAGCATCACGTAGAGGTTGAAGAAGAGCCCGGCGGCGGGTCCAGGAAGCTTCGTGATGTCCCACGACCAGACCTGGTTGGGCTTGCTCGCGACGAGCTCGGGCCGGACATACGTCGGATGCCGACGCTGACGCCGCCGATCGCAGACTTGGTTTGCCTCGGTCAGGATCCGATACATCGTCCTCGGTGAGCAGAGGTAGATCTGCTCGTCGAGCAGTTGCGCGTATACCTGACGCACGGGTTCATCGACGAAGCGCTCGCTGTCGAGCACTTCCAATACGTGGGCCTTCTCCTCGGTCGACAGCGTGCGTGGCGGTGACGGACGAGGACGAGGCGAGCGTATGGGACGCGGCCGCTGCCGACGGTAGTAGGTGGCGCGATTGAGGCCGAGCGCAGCACACGCCGGTGCGACGCCGACTTGAGGAGCCAATTGCGAGAGCGCCGTGGTCACAGCTTCTTCTCCCCATCCGAGGTCTCCGGCAGCGCCACACCCAGCAGCGCGGAGAGTTTTTTTTGGACGTCGATGATCGTCTCGGCTTTGACGAGCCGCTCCTGCAGCCGCTCGACTTCTCGCTGCAGCCGCGCGAGCTCGTCCGCCTCCGGGTTACGAGTCTTCTTGCGCCCTCGCTTCTTCGGCTCGAGCGCTTGGGCGCGCTGACGCTCCCATGCAGACACCTGGGACCGCTGCAGTCCTTCTCGCCGCAGAATCGCCGCGACGGAGCCCCAGTGCCCCGAGCTGCGAGCTGCCTCGATCTCGTTCAGGATGCGCAGCTTGTACTCGGTCGTCAGCGTTCGCTGGGCGACCGGACGGTCAGGTGGCGAGGCCCCTTCCGGCGGCGCCTTCTTCTTCGACATCTCCAACATCGTGACGTTTCTCCAGTTCGCCCCGTACTTCTTTTTCGAAGAGGGAAACTGTCTCAGTCACGTTGGCACACAGGGGTCACGTGCTCGTTCACGTGCACGATTTCGGGCAACCGGAACAGGACAGGACATCGCTGACACCTTCAGATAGACAGGTGCCGGACAGGTGTCACATCTGGGATGTCTTGCCTGATGGTTGGTTTCAGCTAGCTCGACCTTGTAGCTAACGCCGACATGTTCGCGCCGCTCTGGGACGCCTTCTCCGCAAACTCGATCTTGGAACTCATGGCCCGGTGCTCTTTCCAGGGCATTCCTGGATGAGTCACCTGTCAGCGATGTCCTGGCAGTAAAAGTGTCAGTGATGTCCTAGCCCCGGACCGTTGATCGTCGACGTGCACGTGCACGTGCCACGACTATGTAGTGGCGGTCGTGTCAAGCGCGAAGCTCTCCCGTCCGGCGTCGCCGGCGTTGGATCGTGCATCCCAGTGTCAGTGCTGTCCGAGAAGAAGTCGGTGTCAGGCTGTCTCGATCGACTATTCGCGCTTCGTCGCTGCAGGCTCGACGGCGCAGTAACGAAGTCCGTAGGCGGCGCCGCATTCGTGCACTCGTGGTCTCCGATGAACAAGCCATCGGGCCATAACGTGGCACTCGCGGTCGCCGCCGTTGGACAGCTGGCACCTGGGGTGGATTTCGTGGTGGCTACACGGTCGCGCCTCGATGCGGCTGATAGCTCGTCCCGTCGCGCCAGAGCGCGAACAGGATCCCGGTGAGCTTCCGTGCCAAGGCGACGACCGCGATGAACTTGTGTTTGCGAGCTCCGAGCCTGGTCGCCCAGACCACCATCGGATCGTGAGGACGCGTCCTCAGCGCCGTCCACGCCGCCTGAATCAGGACACGGCGCAGCGGCGCTGGCCCGGCCTTCGTGATCGAGGTCCTGTGCTGATGGTCCGAGCTCGAGTGTTCCCCGGGCGTCAGCCCCACGTACGACTGAACCGCGTGGGCGTTGCGAAACCGGCTCGCTTCGTCGAGTGCCGCCAGAAAGCGTACCGCCGTCACCGGTCCGACTCCGGGGACTGACATCAGTCGCACGCACACCGGGTGCTTGTCGGCGATTTCTTCGAGCCGCGATGTTGCCGACCGGATCTGGACCGTCAACTGATCGATGATCTGGAGAGTCTCCTCGATGTGATGGGGCAACTGGCGGTTGTCGGTCGAGGCCGATTCTCGGAGCCGTAGTGGGAACGACGTCGTCGCTCCGGTGCGAATCCTCCACAGCTGAGTGCGGAGCCATCCCCGGACGTTGTTGATCAATCGCGTCCGGCACTCGATCAAGCTCTCGCGGTTGCCGCACATCGTCTTGAGCTCGCGCGACAGCTCGGACGGCACGTGCACCGACGGCAGATCGATCCGGCACGAGACCTCGCTCAGCGTCCGAGCGTCCCGCTGGTCGGTCTTGATCCCGCGGGCTCCCACGCCCAGTGTCTTGACCAGCGTCGCGGGGACGACGCGCACCTCGTGACCTGCTGCCTTCGCCGCGTCCGCGACTCGGAAGGCTTCCGCTGAGGTCTCGACGATCACCCGGCTCTGCGGCCACCGCGACATCAACCTGTCGAGGCTCCTCGTCGGGTAACGCCTCTCCTCGAGGATCTTTCCGTCCGATGCACGAACACAGATCTGCGATTCCCGACCGCCAAGATCGATGGCAACATGCTGCATGGCTGTCCTCCTCAATGTGCTGCGCCTCGAGCGCGTTTATGGTTGAGGCACGGTTTACCGCGACCTCGTGCACGAGGAGGGCAGCCCTTTTTTCGACGCTCGCGACGACGGCCACTACATCCGTTCTTGCCACGTGCCACGTCCTTAGATTCGCGAGGCGAGCAGCGCGGTGCCGTTGCGGAGCGGAAGCTCGATCGCGAACTT
>JBGARE010000080.1:0-17231 GCA_044230415.1 Kofleriaceae bacterium | reverse complement strand
TGCCCGGCGCGAGCAGGCCGAAGCGGAAGGTGCCCTTGAGATCGGGCTCGAGTCGCGGGGGGTAGGGCTCGGCGACCACGCGCAAGTCCATGCCCAGGCGGCGCCGCCGGGCCAAGCCCCCATTCCACAGGCGCGCGGTCTCGCGCGACGAGTACACGTACAGGCAGCCCGAGCGGCGCACGAGGCCGTGTGCGCCTGCGCGCTCGAGCAGCGGCGCGAGCCAGCCGGCACTAGCCGCGAGAAACCGCTGGCGCGTTTCCGCGGAGACGTCATCGAGCACGTGCTCGGTCTCCGTGACCGCGCGTGGGCGAGGCCTCGCTGGCTCGATGATCTCGTCGCTAGTGGGGGCGTCAGCGTTGGTGGCGCGGTGACGTGGGCGCGCATTCGTCGTAGTGCTATCCGCATCCGCGGCGCGCCCGGGCAGCGTGCCCGCGGCGTCGGCATCCGACGACGAGCGAGCATCGACATCGTTCGCGCGGAGCCGTGCGCCCTCCGCGATCCACACCGGCACGAGTGACAGCGCTGCGGCGGCGTGGCTCGCGATCGCATCGGCGCCAGCGATGGTCTCGATCGCGTCCGCGGTCGCGCGATCGATGTGCACGTCGTCGCCGCGGCGTCGCGCGAGGCCCGTTCGCTCGAGCTCGGTCACGTCGGCGAGGAGCACGGGTGTCTTGCTCTCGACGCGCAGGCCCGCGAGCACGCGATCGATGCGCGCGCGTCCGCCCCACGCGGCGAGCGCGGCGACGAAGCGGCGCGGCGAAGCGGCGAGGGCCTTGAGCTGTTTCGCGCGGAGGTCGGCGGCGCCGGCGGAGGAGCGCGCTGACCAATCGACCTTGAACGGATCCTTCTCGTCGACGATCGAGCGGATCAGCTCGATCGCGGTGAGCGGGAGGCCACCGCTCGCGGCGACGAGGCCGTGGGCCCACGACGAAGGTGGCCGGGTGCCGAGCATGCGGCCGGCGAGGTCGGAGACGCCGTCGACATCGAGGAGCGGCGCCGTGTGGATCGCGAGTCCCGTGCGCGGGGCGGGTGGCTTCTCGACGAGCACGACGACCGGCCGATCGCCCGGCGAGCGCGAGAGGGCCGCGATGATGTCGGCGCCGCGAGAATCGTCGGCGGCATCGACGAGGATCAGCTTGAATTCGCCGAGATCTGCGCTGTTGCGCGCGCGGCGGGCGATACGCTCGATCCAGCCGCTCGGCGCGCGATCGTGCGGGGACGAGGCGATGCCGAGGGACGCGGCGAGGTCGTCGATGGTGCCGGCGAGGACCGCGGTGGTGGAGCGCGTGCGGGCGACGCGTGCGAGCTGCCAGCGCTGGATGGCGGCGTCGGCGATCGTGCGCGCGCCGGCGGCGGGCGGGCCGGCGAGGACGACCACGAGATCGCCGGCGAGCTGCTTTCCGATCGCGTCGACGACGTGCTGCGCGCCGGTCCACGTGGCGCCCGCGGGGGGTGCGCCGACCTTGGGGCGCGCGCGGCGCGCGAGCGTGGGTGCGATGGCGGGTGCGAGCTGGTCGAGCTCGTCGAGCACCGCGAGCGCCGAGGCCGGGCGTGCGTCCGGGTCGCGCTCGACGAGCCGGCGCACGAGATCAGCGAGCGGTGCAGGGACGCCGGGTAGGGCGCGCGCGGGAGCGCCGGCGACGATGCGCTGGACGAGCTCGCCGAGCGAGGCGGCTTCGAACGGTGGACGCTGCGTGATCACGCGGATCGCGCAGGCACCGAGGCCATAGAGATCGCTGCGGGCATCGAGCCGGTTCGCGAAGGCCTCGGGCGCCATGTACGCGGGGGTTCCGCGCGCGCCGAGATCGGTCGCGGACGCGAGGCCGAGATCGACGAGCACGGTACGCGTCGGATCGACGAGGAGGTTCTGCGGCGCCACGTCTGCGTGAACGAGACCGGCGGCGTGAATGGTGGCGAGTGCGCCCGCGATATCGGCGAGGAACGCCCACAACGCTGTCGCGTCGAGCGGGGCAGGGAGCGCGTCGCTACGCGTGCCGGTGATCCAGTCCGCGAGGAAGAACGGGGCCCCGGCGGGGACGTCCTCGATGCGCTCGGTCGTGCGGCCCACGTCATAGACCCGCGGGAGCGACGGATGGCGAAGCTTCGCGAGCTGCTCGAACTCGTCGAGGAGCATGGCTTCGTGGGGACCGGGCGGGACGAGCTTGAGCGCGCGGACCTCGCCGGAGGAGTCGACGACCCGGAGCACCCGACCGAACGACCCGCGCCCGACCACTTCGAGGATCTCGAAGCGGTCGAGGATTCGCGGGGTCGCGACGGCCATACACCCCATGTCACCGAAGTTGGCGCTATGTGTCAACGGAATTGGCACCCACCCCGAAGACCGTCGAGAAGAGGGATGCGAAAACCGGACATGTTAAGGTTTCGCCGTGCCGGACGACGAACGGACTCGCCGTCGCGTCTCGGACGAGACGAAGGGGCGCATCGCCGACCTGGCGTCGGGGTGGACCGTGGATCCGGAGGAGGCCGCTCCGGAGCCCGAGCCCGAACCGCAGCCGCGGCGAAAGCAGAAGACGCTGCCACCGCCGCCGCCAGGATCCGATGCCCGCAAGGCGCTCGAAGGCGAGATCGTCGACACCGCGCCGTCACGCGATCCCGAGGTGCGGGCGAACGCGAGCGGCGCGATCCGCAAGCCGACGACGCAGCCGCCACCCATGCCACCCCCGGTGCCGCCGCGCAAAGCGGGCACGACACAGCCACCCCCCGTGCCACCGAAGATCGGCGCGAAGAGTGGGAGCGTCCCCGCGATCGGCGTGACGAACAAGAGCGGCAGCACGGCCGCGATGCCGCCCGTGATCGCGCGGCAGGAGACGTCGCAACCGGTACCGCGCGGCGAGTTCGAGAGTGGCTCGACGGAGATCGAGAAGGACAAGCTCCGCATCGCGCATCAGCAAGCGACGATCAAGCGCGATCCCGCGAGCACGATCCTGAACATGCCCGAGCCTCCACTCACGACGGTGAAGGAGACGCCGATCGAGGTGCTGCTCACCGAGAACGCGCAGCACGGACGCGACGACGCGACGAGCATCGATCCGCGAACCACGCGGTTCGAGCGCGGAGATCCCACGTCGCTCGGGCGCGACGATCCGTCGGTACCCGCGACGACGCGGCCGAAGGTCGGCCGCCTGCGCACGATCGCGGCGCTGCGGCGGCAGCGCGGCTGGTTCGGCGATGTTCGCTACGTCGCGACGGTGATGTTCGGCGTGCGGCGCTCGCGGCGCGAGCTGTCCGAGCTCGAGCTGAAGCAGCAGTCGCGACAAGCCGAGCGCGAGCGCTATCTCGTCACGCTCGGCCGTACCGCGGTGATCACGGACAGCTTCGATCACCCCGCGCTCGGCCCTGCGCGCGAGAAGCTCGCGGATATCGAGGACGAACGCGCGCGGCATCGCAGCGCAGTGCTCGCCGCCGACGACGAACTGCAGCGAGTCACGCGTGATCGCGAGGCGAAGGCGAAGCAGTTCGCGACCGATATCTCGTCGATCGATGCCGAGCTCGCCGAGCTCTCCAAGCGCCTCGAGCCGCTGCAGAAGGAGCACGTGTCCGCGACGCGGCGCGCGGCGGATCTGCGCGAGACGCTGCGGCGTATCGACACGCAGATCCAGGAGACCACCGCGAGCCTCGTCGCCGTGCGCAGCAAGAAGGATCCCGCCGCGATCCAGGCCGAGCTCGCGACGCTAAAGGCGGATCGCGAGGGCACGAAGCGCGACGAGCCCAAGCTCGCGCAGGAGCTCGACTCGCTGAGCCCGCGCATCGCCGCGATCGAAGCGAAGCGAGGGGAGTCCACGAAGCGGCGCGCCGAGCTCGTGAAGTCCGAGGAGGACGACAAGGGCCGCACCGAGGAGCTGCTCGCCGCGATCGGCGCGAAGCGCAAGGTGATGGATCGCGCGGCGAACGATGCCGAAGCACTCCGCGACAAGATCCTGTTCGAGCTCGCCGAGCGGCTCTACGTGGACCGTCCGAGCGAGCTCGGGCCACAGCTCGCACCGATCGATGCGATCGACGTCGAGCTCGGCAGCGCTGATCGGCGCGTGATGGAGCTGCGCGAGATCATGTCGTCGATCGATCGGCGAAAGCTCGTGCGCGGCATCGCGATGATCACCACCGCCGTCCTGCTGGTCGGCGGCTTCGTCGGTTGGATCCTCTACGTGTCGCTCTAGATCATTCCGTCGACGTGCGAGATCGCGAGGAGCACGAGCACCACGCGGACCGCGCCGAGCGCGAAGCCCAGCCCACCGAGCGTGATCGCGGCAGCAGCACCGAGGCGCGCTGCACCGGGGGTCTCCCGCCGGGCGAATCCGACCCAGCCGGTGCCGATGGCGGCGATGCCGAGGCCCAGCGCTGCGAACAGGCCGGGCGAGGGCAGCCAGGCCGCGACGAGGCTGCCGATGGCGCAGGTGAGCGCGAGGCGCTGTACCCCGAGGCTGGCAGCTCCCTGGCCCATGCTCCGACGCTATCGGGGCTCGCGCGGTGGGGCCAGTTTCGTGCTACATGGCGACCCCCATGACGGAGCCGACACCAGAGCCGATCCGCGCAGGATTCTGCGCGATCGTCGGACTGCCAAATGTCGGCAAGTCCACGCTGTTGAACCGCATCCTGGGCCGGCATTTGGTTGCGGTGTCCGCGAAGCCGCAGACCACGCGGGATCGCATCCTCGGCGTTCACACGCTGGAGTTGCCGGGGCAAACGCCCGCGCGAGCACAAATCGCGTACGTCGATACGCCGGGTGTCCAGGACGGCAAGGGCCCGTTGCGCCGCTACATGCGCGATGCCGCGAGCGCCGCCGCGAGCGACGCCGACATGACCCTGCTACTCATCGATGGTCTCGATCGCCGCGGCCGCGTGCCGGGCCGGTTTCACGATCCGGACTCCGCATCGCTCGTCGATGCGCTGCACCCGGATCGCCCGCTGATCGTCGCGATCAACAAGGTCGATCGCGTTCCCAAGCCCGAGCTGTTGCCGGTGATCGAAGCGTGGGCGGCGTGGCGTCACGGCCTCGAGGTCGTCCCGATCAGCGCGCAGACCGGCGACGGCGTCGACGTCCTCGAGCGCCTGATCGCCGAGCGGCTCCCCGTCGGACCGGCGCTGTTCCCCGAGGAGATGGTCACGGATCGCACGCCGAAGTTCATCGCGCAGGAGATCATCCGCGAGCAGCTCTATCACCAGCTCGGCAAGGAGCTGCCGTACGCGTGCGCGGTGCAGATCGAGACGTGGAGCGAGACGCCGAAGAAGGAGCTCTCGATCGGCGCGGTGATCATCGTCGAGCGCGAATCGCAGAAGCCGATCGTGATCGGCAAGGGCGGCTCTCGGATCCGCGAGCTCGGCATCGCCGCGCGCCAGGCCGTGGGCGAAGCGCTCGGCGGCCCGAACGGCGCGAAGACCGTCCACCTCACGCTGTTCGTGAAGGTGCTCGCCGAGTGGAGCCGCGCCGAAGCCGACCTCCGCCGCCTGGGCTACGGCGGCGAAGGAGAGTCGTCATGAGTCCCGCACCGCTGCTCGCCGTCGTCGGCCGGCCGAACGTCGGCAAGTCCACGCTGTTCAATCGCCTCGTCGGTGGTCGCCCCGCGCTCGTGCACGACACGCCAGGCCTCACGCGCGATCGCCGCTACGGCGAGACGGACTACTTCGGCACCGAGCTGCGCCTGGTCGACACCGGCGGTCTCGATCCCGACGCGGCCACCGAGGTGATCGGCGCGGGCATCCATCGCCAAGCGATGCGCGCGATCGACGAAGCCGACGCCGTGCTGCTCGTCGTCGACGGGCGCGCCGGATTGTCCGCCGTGGATCGCGAGCTCGCCGCGAAGCTGCGCACGAGCGGCAAGCCGTTGTTCCTCGCGGTCAACAAGATCGACCACGCGGTGCGCGATGACCTCGTGCACGAGTTCCACTCGCTCGGGCTCGGCGAGCCCTACGCGATCAGCGCGGCGCACGGCCGCGGCATCGATGCCTTGCTCGAGGCGATCACGAAGAAGATCGCGCCGCGCGCGGTCGCGGATCGCGACGAGGACGAGATGATCGAGAGCGACGACATCTTCGACGTGCTCGGCGATGCCCCGGATGATGTCGACGAGAGCGACGTCGACGCGCGCGAGGAGGCCGAGGCGCAGAAGCCGCTGCGCGTCGCGTTCGTCGGTCGCCCCAACGCCGGCAAGTCGTCGCTGACGAATCGCTTGCTCGGCGAGGAGCGCTCGCTGGTCCACGACGTGGCCGGCACGACCACGGATCCCGTCGACACGCCGTTCTCGATCGGCGGCCGCGACTACGTGCTGATCGATACCGCCGGCATCCGGCGCAAGGCCCGCATCGAGGTCGAGATCGAGAAGATCGCGGTGTCGATGGCGATCGGCCAGGTCGATCGCGCCGACGTCGTCGTGCTGGTCATCGACGCGGAGCTCGGTCCCGCCGAGCAAGACGCGCGCATCGCCGGCATGGTCGAAGAGGCCGGCCGCGCCCTCGTGATCGCGCTCAACAAGAGCGATCGCATCGGCGGCACCGCGAAGAAGGACGCGCTCAAAGAGGCGACGTCCGAGACGTTCCACTTCCTCACGTGGGCACCGACCGTGTTGCTCAGCGCGCAGCGCGGCGACGGCGTCGACAAGCTGCTCGATCTCGTCGACCAGGTCGCGAAGCAGCACCGCAAGCGCATCCCGACGGCGCAGCTCAATCGCTTCTTCGCCGAGGTGATCGAGGAGATGCCGCCGCCGCTGCACAACGGGCGCTCGATCAAGATCAACTACATCACGCAAGCGCGCGCGCGGCCGCCCACGTTCGTGCTGTGGGCCAACAAGCCCGACGGACTATCGCAGTCGTACAAGCGGTTCCTCGCGAACCGCCTGCGCGAATCGTATGGGTTCAAAGGAACCCCGATCCGGATCGCGACCAAAGAGAAGAAAGACCGTCACGATCGCGAGTGACTACTGCAGCGTGATGAGGCCGCTCGCCGGGTCGAACGCGTTGTCGAGTTCGCCGTTGACCGCGCGCATCGGATCGTAGCCGCTCTGCCACGGCAGGTTCACGGCCATGCCGCCGAGCACTTGCTTCCACGACTGCGTGCCGGACAACACGCCCGCGAGGTAACGCGCCGACGCTTGGCCCATGCCGTACCAGTACGCGGGCAGCCCGTTGACCACGACGTCGAGCTTCTGGGTACCGCGCGGGTGCATCGTCAGGAAGTCCTCGTCGTAGTAGTTGAACGACAGGCACGAGTTGAACAGCAGCACCTGGTAGCGATCCGGGAAGTTCGCGCCGCTGTATTCCCACGGCTCGAGCGGGCCATGACCGAAGTGGCTATGGCCCGTGTACGCGAACACGTCGGAGTGCCAGAACGCCTCGAGGTAGCGCCACCGCGCGCGCTGGCGGATGTCGGGGCTGCCGTCTTCGAGACCCCACCAGGTGCGGATCTCGACGGTCATCGTGCGCGTGACGCCGTTGCGCGTCGCGGTCATCGGCGCCGACCACACGATCCAGCGATCGCGGAAGTTCGCGATCACCTGGCGCAGCAGCTCCGCCCGCTTGGCCGCGTTGGTTCCGACCTGCGCGGGGAAGCCGGTCCCGTCGACGATCCAGCGCTCGACATCGGCCCACTGCACGTTCGGGATCGGCTGGCCGTCGATCCAGTAGTCGAGCAGCCACGCCGACGGGTTGGTCTCGGTCACGCGCAGCGCGGGCAGCTTCGCGCGCAGCTCGCGCTCGAACCGCATGTACTCGACGATGCCGCTGTCGGCGGGGTTGTCCTGGTTCGAATCGACGCCGAAGAAGGCGTACGCGACGATCTTCGTACGCGACGTATCGCCGGCGAAGCCCCACAGCTGATCGTGCTCGGGCCACTCCGTCGGTGCGGCGGTTGCGCGGACGAGCGTGGCGCGCGTCGCGAGGAACTTGCGGTTCGCGTCGGCGGCGCTGATCTGCGTGGCGGGATCGAGACCGGCGCGGCCGCTATCGATCGCGTTCTGCTCGGCGACGATCAGCGAGCGACACGCGCTCCTCTTCGGCGCGTAGTGGTACCAGAGCGACTCCGCATCGGTCGCCTCGTCGACGCACGCGGGCTGGATCGACTGCGCCCACGCGCGGTAGTCGCCGAAGAGCAGCACGAGATCGATCGGGCCCGACGGCAGCTGCGTCTTCTCGACGAGCGCCTGATCTTTGTAGTGATAGCGAATGCGCTCGACGGTCTGCGCACCCGGCACGGTCAGCCGCGTGCGCACGAGCTGCATCGCGGCGAGGTTGCGCTGCGCATCGCGATCCGCGACGCCGATGCCTTGCTCGCGCAGCGCACCGAGCGCGCTCTTGAGCTGGCGATGGATCACCCCGCGCGCGTCCGCGTCCGAGGCGCCCGGCGCGACATCGACGAACGCGTCGAACTCGATCACGTGCTCCACCCCGTCGACCGAGGTCAGGTCCGTGTCCTGCGCGTTCTCGTCCGACGGGATCACGCACGCACCGACCAACATCACCACCGCGAGGCCACGCTTCATATGGCCGCAGCGCATAGCAGCCGCCGGACCACCTTCGGGCCCAGGCGTCGCGCCTACTTGCACGCGGTCGTGCGCGATCGCGTTGCGGTCCGCAACGACCGCCGGCAACACCGCTGGCTAGTCGATTCTAGAAATAACCCCAGCGCCGCGTCGCACGCACGCCGAGGGTGAACACCGTGGTGTCGCCGCCGAAGCTGGCGAGCCGCGCTTCGAAGCCATAGCTCTTGTCGCGCGAGAGCAAGATGTCGAGGCCGCCGCCGATCGCGACGACGAAGTCCACACCACCGTCGATCGGGCCGCCGGTGGTCGCGACCGCACCCAGGCCGCCGAACAAGTAGGGCACGTACTTCAGCACGTCGAACCGGAACACCGCGCCCGCGTCGGCGAGCCCGGCGTAGGTGTCCTTGCTCTGCTTCTCGGTGCCACCGCCGTAGAACGCACCGAACGCGCCTTCCACGCGCAGCGAGAAGTCGGTGCTGACGGAGTGCTCGTAGGTCACCGAGACCGCGCCGCCGATGTCGGGCGAGATCTGGGGCGGGGCCATGTTGTTCACGGGCTCCCCGGGGACGCTGAACGTGGCCCAGCCAAGCCCGAGCGACAGTGCACGCTCGCCCTCCGCCGCTGCAGGAGCCGCGGACAGGGCGATCACGGCAAGGAGGAGGGTGGTGCGCACCGAGGCATTCTACGGGCAACCCCGGCTCCCGATCCGCAGTCCAAGGGTGCGAATTGACGGAGCACCGATCGCGGTGCTACATCCCCCCGACCCATGGCGGCCGACGACAAAGATGACGACAAGGACGATCCGGCGAAGCCGGGCTTCCAGCCGAAAGCAGTGAACGTCGGTGGCGAGTCGCTCGCCGACCGCATCCTGCCGCACGTGAAGAAGATCCTCGTGATGTTCATCATGGTCGCGGTGGTCGTGTCCGTGGTGCTCGTCATCCGCTGGCGCAAGAACGTCAAGCAAGAGGTGGCGACGGCGAAGCTCGGCGAGGTGCTCGACACCGCGCGCAAGGACGTCAACCCCGAGGCGAAGCCGGAAGACAAGGACGTGTACAAGTCGGCGAAGGACCGCGCGAACGCGGTGCTCGACGCGATGGCGAAGTCCGGCACGACCGGCACCGCCAGCTATCACGGCGGCGTGCTGCTCGACGCGGGCAAGTACGACGAAGCGATCGCCACGTTCCGCACCGGCGAGAACAAGACGGATCTCGAAGGCGTGCTGTGCCGCGAAGGCCTCGGGCTCGCGCTCGAAGCGAAGGCCACCGCCGAGAAGGATGCGGCCACGCGCCAGAAGGGCCTCGAGGAAGCGCTCGCCGCGTTCACCGCGATGCAGCCCGACGAGGCCGGCCCGCGCCGCGCCCACGCGCTCTATCACGTGGGCCGCATCCAGCAGATGCTCGGCAAGACGGCCGAGGCGAAGGCGTCGTTCGAGAAGGCCAAGCCGCTCGCCGCGACGGCGGAAGCGCCGAGCCCCGAGCCGTCGATCAACCACTACCAGCTCTCGCAGCTGATCGAGCGTCGCCTGTCGACGATGTAATGAAGCACCTCTCTGCTCTCCTGTTGTTCGCGTCCTTGGGGGCGTGCGTTCGCGTGCCGTACCAGCGCGCGGACGCGATGAGCGCCGAGCCCGTCGAGCCGCTCGGCGAAGATCGCCTCTCGCTCCACTGGAAGTTCGAGACCGCGGATCGCAAGACCGAGGTCGAGCCGCAGGAGTTCGCGAGCGCCGCGATCTGGGCGGACTCGCTCTACGTCGGCAGCGCGAACGGCTGGTTCTACGCGATGCGCTCCGCCAACGGCGCGGTCCGCTGGCGCAAGCGCATCGGCGCGGTCAACTGCGCGCCGCTCGTCCTCGGGACGAACCTGTATGTCGGCACCTCCGATGGCTCGCTGATCGCGATGGATGCGCAGACGGGTCAGGAGAAGTGGCGCTATCAGAGCCGCGGCCCGATCGATCAGACGCCCGCCGCGACGAGCGAGCTCATCGTGTTCTCGAACGAGGCCGATCAGGTCGTCGCCGTCGACGCGATCACCGGCAAGTTCAAGTGGCAGTACAAGACCGAGACTCCCGAGGAGTACACGCTGCGCGGTCACGCGGGCGTCGCGGTCGATAACGACCTCGTCTACACCGGCTTCTCCAACGGCACGCTCGCCGCGCTCCGTCGCGACACGGGCTCGGTCGCGTGGTCGACCTCGCTCAAGGCCGAGGCCGATCGGTTCATGGATGTCGATGCCACGCCGATCGTCATCGACAACCTCGTGTTCGCGTCATCGTCGTCGGGCGGCGTCTACGCGCTCGACAAGACCACGGGCCTCGTTCGTTGGCGCATGCCGTTCTACGACGTCGCGATGCCGTCGGCGACCGGCAACGTCGGCGGCCTCGCTTCGGACGGCAAGACGCTCTACGTCTCCGTCGCGGACCTCGGCACGTACGCACTGGATCTCGGCGGCAACATCATCTGGCGCGTCGGTGCACGTGGCGGTGGCGAGCCGGCCACCCCCGTCGTGTATCAAGATCTGCTCGTCTACTCGCTCGCGAAGGACGGCATGTTCGTCGCCGATCGCAAGACCGGCGCGACCCTCGAGTACTTCGATCCGGGCGATGGCGTCTCGGCCGAGCCCACGATCACCGGCGATGGCCGCCTCTACGTGATGTCGAACCGCGGCATCCTGTACGCGTTCGATCTCGAGTAGCGATCAGTCGACGAACGGCAGCGCCGGCTTCGCGATCAGATAGCCCTGCAAGAGGTCGCAGTCGAGGTCGACGAGCACCTTCGCCTCGGCCTCGGTCTCGACGCCTTCCCCGATCAGCGTGATGCCCTCGTGCTTGCACAGCTCGGTCACGCTCTTGATCAGGCGCTGCTTCATCGGGTGCTTGTCGACATCGCGCACGAGCGACATGTCGAGCTTCACGAAGTCGCAGTCGAGCAGTGTGAAGGTCCCCATGCGCGCGTGACCGCCGCCGAGATCATCGATCGCGATCCGGAACCCGAGCTCGCGCAGCTCGGCCACGCGATAGCGCAGATCGATCTGGCCCTCGAGCGACGTGCGCTCCGTGATCTCGAGGACCACGCGCGACGCGATCTTCGACAGCGGCGCGAACGCACTCGTCAGCTGCTTGTCCATCAGGTCGAGCAGGTGGAGGTTGATGAACACCACGCCGCGATCGGCGGGTGCCTGCGAGAACACTTTGGCCGTTTGCGCGCGCACCGCACGACCGATCGTCGTGATGCGCTCGAGGCGCTCGGCGGCATCGAGGATCGCACCGGGATGCGGGAGCGATTTGTCCGTGGAGCGAAGCAGGGCTTCGTAGCCGAACCGCGCGCGTGTCTTCGCGTGAACGATCGGTTGGAAGTGCATCGTCATCGCGGCGATGCAGCGATCGAGCTTTCCTTCGAGCTCGCGCAGGTGATAGGCCGCGTCGACGGCGTTGTAGAGCGCGTTCGGATTCGTTCCGTTCGCGAGGACCTCTGGCGCGAGCGTCGGCGATGCCTCGACCTTCGCATCGCTGGGCTTGGGCACCTGCGGAAGGCCCGGAATCCTCAGCTCGCTTCGTCTGTCCGAGGACACAGGCTCCACTCTACAGCCCGACGAGAACGGGTGGAAAGATTCGCTGCCCCGAACGTACCCGAGACCCTGCCGCGAATTGCTGCGTGTGCGATTAGCAGAGACGGCGTAGGTGCTCGCGGAACTCGGCGACGACGAGCGACGCGGGATGCTTGTCGAGCTCGCTGTTGATCAGATCATCGACGATCGGGAGATCGAGGACGAGCCGGTACAGCATCATGCAGGCGCGCGGAGACAGCGACACGAAGCGAGCCTCGCCGTGGAGGGTCACGTTCGACGAAGCGGGAGTGGCCCAGCCGATGCTGAACGTCGTCGGATCGTAGGTGTAGTCGAGGGTGTAACCGAGGGATCCTCGCTCGAGTTTGCGGGTGAAGGCGACCTTCTCGGGGCGGCCTTCCGCCGTGCGACGGAGCACGCGCGAGGTCTGCACGATCGGCAGCCATCGCGGGATCTCCACCGCGTCCGCGAATACCTCGTAGGCCACCCCGGCGTTGACGCTGAGGGTTGTCGAAACCTCGCTGGAGAGAGGGGAGACCTGGGGGTATGCGAGTGCGGTGGCCATGGGATACGTCCTTTCGAGCTGACGAACCCAACAGCAACCGCGATACCAGCGCGCGGCGACCAAGTTACACGGGGTTGAGTACGAAGAGGCTTCGGTGGACCCGACCACCCGAGTTGCCGCGGGCGAGATCGGTGGCCGCTAACTCGCGGTCCCAGTGTGCGCCCCTGGCGGCTCGAGGCGCCGTTGGCAGGTCGCGCACGACCATGTCCAACGCGGTGGATCGCCGAGCTGGTAGCAGTCGATCGCGGTGCCACACGCCCGGCACGGCTTCCCGCTACGGCCGTAGACGAAGTAACGCTCGTCGCTCGGCGCGTCGCCAGCGAGTCGGTCGCGCGTCGTGCGCGGGCCGGGGCCCAGATTGCGCAGCATCTGATCGCGCGCCATCTCGTAGAGGCGCTGGAGGTCCTCGGGCGCGATCGCGCCGACGAGGGTTCGCGGATCGATGCCACACGCGAACAGGGCCTCGCTCTTGTACACGTTGCCGATCCCGGCGGCGATGCGCTGATCGAGCACGACGTCCGCGAGCGTGCGAGTAGCGAACGGCTGCGCGCGCGCGGCGGCATCGCGCGGATCGAACGCGTCCGCGAGGATGTCCGGACCGAGTCGCGCGACCGCCATCCCGTGCATCGGTGCGCGGCGATCGGAGACCTCGATCGTGCGAGCGCCGAGCCAGAGATCGACCGTGTCTTCGGTGACGACGGCGAGCGTCACGCGACCCGGCGAGGTGTGCGCGATGCGGTCCTCGCCGCGCGGGCGATCGAAGCTCTGCTGGCGGCCGTACATGCCGAGGTGCGCGCGGAGCTCGGTGCCGTTATCGAGCGCGATCACGAGGTGCTTGCCGTGCGCGGTGACGCTCGTGACCACGCGACCCGCGAGATCACGCGCGAGGCCTTGCGTGGTGACGCGGACGAGCGGCTTGCCGACCAGCCGCGGCCCCAGGCGCGCGGCGATGCGGTGGATCGTGTCGCCCTCGGGCACGACGCCACTATGACTCACAGCGTGAGGATCAGCGACACCACCAGCTGCGTGTCGAGTCGCTCGATCTCGTCGGGCGGCGTGCGATCGTACGCGAACGTGAGTGCGTCGCTGAGAGCGAGGCGCTTGGACAGCTTGCTCGTCACCGCGACCTCCGCGAACAGGCGCACGTCGCTCGGATGGCGCAACCGCGGTTGGACGTAGATCGTCTCGGTGATCGACACGCCGTCGCCGAGCTTGTGCGTTCCGGTGACATAGAACGACGCGCGATGAAACACGCTGCGCTCGCCGGCATCGATCGTCCCGTCGCGGCGATCGAGCTGTTCGTACTCGAACATGTACGCGGCGCCGGCGAGCACGGTCGCGGGCTTGCTCTCGACGAGCTGCAGCGCCGGTCCCGATCCGACGAGCGCGCGGATCACGATGCGGCGAAACGCGTCGTACTCGTGTTGCGCGAACGCTTCCCAGCGCCATCGACAGTCGACGGCGTAGCGCACCCGCAGGTGCTCGAACGAGCGCTTGGTCAGCGTGAGCCCTCGGCTCGTGCCGTATCCACCGCGCGCGACGACGAGGCCGAGCAGGTCGCCGCGCTTCACGAGCATGCTCGCGCCGCCGCCGATATCGAGCAGCGGGTTATTGCCCGTGCGCCAATCGACCTTGAGCTCGAGCTTGCCGCTGACACCGTCGTGATCCGGCGGTGTGGCGAGCTGGCCTTGCACGTTCACGATCTGCGCGGCCGCGGTGCCCGCGAGCCCGAGAACGACGAGGATAAGGATGGCAGCGCGGGTCATTTCTCGTCGGACGCGGCCGTGTACACACCGCGCGCCATCAGCGATCGCTCTTGCGCGGCGCGCGCCTTGTAGATCGCCGCACGCACCGCCGTGATGCCCGTGTCGTGCGGCGCCGCGGTGTGCGCGAGCTCGATCAGGTGACAGGCGAGGGCGTGATCACCCGCCGCGGAGACAGTCTCCGCGCGCGCGGCCAGTACGGTCGCGCCGCCCGCGAGCGAGGCGAGCTCCGTCGCGAGGTGCTGCTCGCGCGCGGGCTTGAGGTGCGCCGGGTTGCCGTCCCACCAGCCACCGTACAGGCGATACAGGTTGCGCACGATGAACTCGGGCTCGTCGTACACCGGCGACAAGTACGGTCGCGCGGCGAGGTGCGGCGGCGGCTTCACCGCGCCGAGGATCTGATCGAGGCGAGCGCCGGCGTTCATCATCGCGATCACTTGATCCACCAGCGACTCGAGGAACGACGCGGTCTCGTCGAGCGCGCGATGGACCTCGGCCGCGCCCCAGATCGGAACGCCGTGCCCCGGGCACAGCACCTCGGCACCGAGCGCATCCATCGCGCGCAACGCGGCGGCCCACTCGCGCGGGAACCGCTGCACCTTCTGTGGATTGCCGCAGTTCGGCGACGCCCAGATGAACAGATCGCCCGGGCAGATCACGCCGGCATCGGGCACCCACACCCACGCGTGATCGTCGGTCTCCCCGAGCGCGTGATGCACCTCGAACCGGCGGCCACCGACATCGAGCGACCTGCGATCGACGAACGTCTCGTCGGGTGCGCGGAACTCGCCCGGGAACTCCGCGCTCGTGCGGAACTGGCGCTGGTTGATGCGATGGTTCCAGCCGCGCGTCAGTTTGTAGCGCTCGAAGCGACGCGCGACGGCCTCGTGCGCGAGGACGCGGATCTTGGTGTTCGCTTCGCGCTCGTAGAGCTCGACGCCGAAGCAGTGATCGACGTGGCCGTGGGTCCACACCGCGTGTGTGACCGGATCCTTCGTCGCGGAGCGCAGCACGCCGCGCGTCGGCTCGGCGAGGAGGAAGCTGCCGGTATCGACGAGGACGAGGCCCGCATCCGTCGTGAACGCGGTGACGTTCGCGAAGCTCGAGACGAAGTGTGTCCGCGGCGCGACCTGCTCGGCGATCATGCGCGGAGCCATCGGTTGCGCCGCGTCGACCGAGACGGCACCGCTCAGAAGATCTGTGGACAGCTCGCGCAGCGACGGCATACGCCGAGTGTAACTACTGCAGGAAGATCTCGAGCGTCAGAGAGCCGGTGTTGTTGCCGTACGCGTTGTTCGCGTTGTCGTGGTAGCGCGCCGTCACCGGGACGTCGTAGCCGGGCCCCGTGACTTCGTAGACGTGGGTCGACGTGTAGTTGCCCCACTTCGGATTCTTGTTCGGGCCGAGCGTGGCGTCGTAGAGCGCGATGCCGGTGTCGATGCCGTTGTCCTTGTCGCGCGGGACGATCGTGCCCTGGTATTCGGCGTCGGCGAGGATCGATCCGCCGAACACGTCGTCGACCTTGCACTGGCCCGAGGCGCGCACGCGGTAGTTCAGCGACGACGAATACGTCTGCTGCGAGACGACCACCTGTCCGTTGCACGGGATGATCATCGTCTCGATCGGGGTGGTCGTCGTCGGAGCATCGGGCGGCGGCATCGCGTCGAGCGGCGGGATCAGGCCATCGAGCGGCGGGATCAGGCCATCGAGCGGCGGGATCAACCCGTCGAGGTTGAACGCGTCGAACGGTGGGAACAGGCTATCCACCGGGGCATCGCCGAGCGGCGGCGTGACGACATCGACGGGTGCATCCGCGATCTCGGCATCGGGCTGTACGAACGAGTCCGTGCCGGAGCCCGAGCCGCCCGCATCCCCGGCTCCCCCGGAGATGTAGAACGTGCAGCCCGTGAGGGCCATCACGAGCGGAAGCATGCGCATCACGCGCGGAGAATACGCGAAGGCGGTGCGAGTGGAATCGATATCTCGCGACGCTATTGCAGGTGATCGATCGCCAGGGTGAGTTGACCGCTGTTGTTGCTGTAGTTCGGATCGTGGAACTTCGCGATGATGCGCGCGCCGAGGCCGAGGTAGGTCGCGGTGTAGTTATGCGAGCTCTGATAGGCGCCCCAGTCCGGCAGCTTCTCCACGTCGGGCGTCGTGTCGTTGATCGCGAGTCCGCAGTCGACGCTCTGCGAGCTCGAGTTGGTGCCGAACTGGTTGTAGACGTACTCGGCGTCGCCGTGGGAGTTGTTCGAGTCGTTCGTCACGCACTCGCCGATCGAGCGAAGCCGATAGGTGACGCTCGCCGCGAGGACGTTCGTCGACAGCACCTCGGTGCCATCACACGGAACGACGATCGTCTCGAGGAGCGTCCACACCGGCATCGCGTCGGGGCCGGCATCGATCGGCGGTGCGGCATCGGTCGGCAGCGCATCCGTGCGGGCATCGATCGAATTGTTCGAGCTCGAATCGATGACCGACGCATCGTCGGTCGCCTCGATCTTGATCGAGAACGTGCACCCGGAAGCGAGCGCCAACATCGCGGCCAACTTCACGAGGGCATCCTAGCGCAGGTCGCCGCGCGTGCGGGGGTAGTTGCGCGCGCTGCCTAGTTCGCGTCGTCGTCCTCGATGCCGTCGACATCGGGGGCCTCGGGGGGCTCGGGCTCGTCACTGACCTCCGGCGGGAGCGTGACGTGCACGGGAGCTTGGCCACGCACGACGAGACCGCGGTAGTCCATCCGCGCACCTGCCGCGAGGAGCGTACGCGCGTGCGGAGAATCACCCGCGGCGACACCATCGATCGTCTCGACGAGGATCTCGCGGCGACGCGCTCTCGCGGCGACGCGCGGGA
>JBGARE010000007.1:244229-332015 GCA_044230415.1 Kofleriaceae bacterium | reverse complement strand
CTGCCGCCAACACCGCTCGGCGCGATCGGTATCACCGAGGACATCGAGCGCCATGTCACCGAGCGCGTCGAACAAGCGAAGGCGATCCTTCGGTGCGGTCGTCGCGCTCGCTTCGCGCTCGAGGTGATCGGCCGCCGTCGGCAAGTCATCGCGCGCCATCGCGGCCTCCGCGAGCGCGTGCCACGCGGGAGCACACGCTGGATCGACACGCACGGCGGTCTCGTAGTGGCGGCTCGCGTTCTGCGGACGCAGCGCGCGGATCTCCGCTTGCGCTGCATGCACGAGACCCGCGGCAACGGCACTCGCATAGCGGGCCGCGTCGGGATGCTCCGCGGCCGCGCCGAGGTGCAGCGCGGCTTGTCGCCACAGCTTGCGTGCGAAGCAGCTCTCGCCGAGGGCGAGCGCGATCGGCAGCGAGCGTCGATCGAGCCGGTGCGCGTCGTACAGCAGCTGGTGCGCGTCGTCGTCGTCGCCGAGCTGCGCCATCACCTGCGCGAGACGCAGCACGAGGCGCGCGAGTTGATCCTCGGCCATGTCGTTTGGTGCGTCGGACAGCGTGTCGCGTAGGTGTTCGGCGGCGGCATCCAACCGGCGCGAGCCGGCGAGGATCTCGACGAGCGCGAGGTTGGCTTCGATGTGATGTCGATGCGTCGTCAGGATCTGGCGGAGCCTGCGCTCGGCGGCGGTGGCATCGCCGGCTTGTGTATCCGCGGCCGCCTTCTCGACCATCGCGGACGTCCGCGCATCGTCGAGCTCGTGGCGCAGGTGCTCGTCGTCGGGAGACAGCTCGAGGGCTTGCTCGAACGCGCGGACCGCGCCGCGATGATCGCCCGCGGCGAGGTAGCGCCGGCCCGCGGCGACCACGTACGCGGACCGATCGGCATCGTCGGGAAGCGCGGCGGCATAACGCAACAGCGCTGCGGCGTGGACACGTGGATCGGGATCCGCAGCGGCGAGGGCCGTGACGCGCTCGAGCGCGGGCAAGTACTCGGGGGCTGCGGCGAGGAGCTCGTCGAGCACGTGGCGCGCGGCAGCGGGATCACTGTCCTCGAGGATCCCCGCGAGCCGCAACCGAAGCGCCGCGATGTCCTCGGTGGATGCGCCACGCAGAATCGCATCGGAGACGCGCGTTCGCAGAATACCGGCCGCTTCGCCGCCCTGGCCACTTCGCGCGAGAACATCGGCGTAATCGACGAGACCGCTCACGTCATCGGGTGCGTGCGTGGCCGCGGACTTCACGACCTGCGCCGCGCGCCCGAGATCGCCGGCTTGCTCGAGCGCTCTCGCTTGCGCGCGCAACAGCGCAGCCTTCTCGACGCCACTCGCAGCACGCTTCGCGCGATGCCCGCGCACGTCGGCGAGCTCGTCCCAGCGCTGCTGCTCCGCGAGCAGATCGTCGAGCGCGCGCCACGCCTCGGTATCCGTCGGGCGATTGCCGACGATCTCGCGGTACACCGCGACAGATCGATCGAGCCGTCCGTTGTCGCGGTATAGCTTGCCGGCCGCGCGCATCGCTGCACGCGCGCGATCGTCCTGCGCGATCGCACCGACGCGCTCGAACGTCTCGGCTGCCTTCTGCCACGCACCCGCTTTGCGATACAGCCACGCGAGGCGGTCCAGGTGATCGACGTCATCGGGAGCGAGCGCGCACACCTGTTCCATCGCCGTGATCACCTCGAGCGGTTGATCGAGGTTCTCGTACAGATCCGCGAGCTCCTCCCAGAACGCTTGCGCGATATCGGGGCGATCCGCGTGTGCACGCGCTTCGTCGAGCATGAGCACGCTGACCTGATCGACCATTCCTTGCTCGGTCGCGATCGCGCGGAGCTGCCGCCGCGCCTCGAGATCCGCGGGTGCCTTTCGCACCGCCGTGATCGCGTTGCGCAACAGGCCGATCATGTCGGACAGCGGTGTGTAGCGCTCGCTCTTCTGCCAGCGCCTCGTCCGCTCTTCGTCCGCCATCGGCGCCGAGCTTATCAGGGCCCGCGGACGGCGATCTCGAACTGCATGCGCGCCTTCACGCCCGGCGGCGGAAGCGGAACCCCCTCGGGACGCAATCGCGAGCGCGATACGCCCCTCGCGACGACATAGTCCACCACCGCACGCGCCCGCAGATCCGCCACGATCTGCTGCCATTGCGGTGCGACATCGGCGGCGAAGATGCGCACGACAACGAGTTGGAGGCTCGGGTTGCCCGTCATCGTCTGCGCGAACGCATCGAGGATCGGCAGCGTCTGCTTCTCGATGATCGCCGAGCCCGGTTTGAATCGCAGGTCGTCGAGGATCGTGATCGACGTCGACGTCACCACGGTGCGGCCGCGGCGCTCGTGCGGAACCCAGTCGGGTGCCTCGACCTCGACGTGCTGGATCGCGGTCGCGCGCGGAACGTCGGTGCGCTGCGAGAGCACCGGCTGCTGCGGGCGCGGCGCTGCGTGGCACGCGGCCACGAGCATCACGAGAAGCAGCGAGCGCGACATCGAACCACTCTAACGCACCACCCGGGGATTCGATTCATCGCCTCGGATAACGCGGGGATAGCGGCTATTCGTCGGGCGTGACGGCCATGCCGACCGCCGCCGAGAGGTCCTGCGCGCGGTCCTCGTCGAGGCCGAGCGCCTCGCGCAACGTGTCCAGCATCGTTCCCTCTTCGGGAGCGAGGTCCATATCCGAGATCATCATCGCGTACGCGAGCGCGAACGCGAGCGACGCGGACGGCTTTCCGGCGAGCTGCGCGGCGTGCGACCGCATGTGATCGACGCGCTGCTCGTCGTCGTCGACGGGCGCGAGCGTCGGCGCCGTGGTCGACATGTTCGCGTGGCGATACACGTGAACAGCGAGCTCGTCGAACACGCGCCGCTCGTCGGGATCCTCGACGCGATCCGTGGCCATCGCGAGCTGCGCGATCGCGATGATCAGCTCCGCGTCACCCGGCGGGAGCGCGTCGGGCGTGTACGCCTCGCGGCGGACGGCACCCGGCGTGCGATAGGCGGCGCCATCCGTTGGCTCCACGGGCTCGACGACAGGTTCTGTCGTTCCCGCTCCACGAAACGCGGCCTCGACGATCTTCTTGTACTGCTCGGCGCCGATGTTCACGGCGCGACAGTAGCTCAGTACGCGACGTGGACGTGGTTGCCGTGGCCGCCGATCGCACCGATGTTGCGGCCGTGCTTCATGCCGCCCATCGGGTCGTAGAACAGCTCGGTGGGGTTCGTGCGCGACATCTCGCGATAGAACTGGCGCATCCCCGACGCGGAGCCACCGACGTCGATCGCGCGACCCTGATAGTGATACGAGCCGGGCGCATGGCGGCCACCCGTCGTCGACGTGATGCGGAGCCCGAGCTCCAGTGCGCGAGCACGTGCGTCGCCGAGTTGGCTGCCGCCGGCAACACGGAGGAGGTCGGCTTCGGAGGTGATGGTCTCGAACGCGTCGGTGTTGCTCATGGTCGCTTCCCTTTGCTTCTAGCGGTTGAGGTCGATGACTGTGCAACTCTCGATGTGCAGTGACGATGCCACTCGCGAGTCGCTCACCGCGGTAGACACAGCGAGTCCGCGAGTCGACACCAAACGACGTCGACGAGAAGATCGTGATTCGCGAACCTCGCGAACGTGATCAGCGTGTGCACGCACGAGCGCAACGCCGCGAGCGCGTGCGCGATCTGCGATGGCCAGTAGACCTTTCCCCCCGGCTAGCGGATTGGCCGCCGGATCGGAGATAGACTTGTCGCGGGATGGACGAAGCGACCTTGCGCTCTTTGCTCGACGCGCTCGCGGCCACGCCGCAGAACGTCTCTCTTCGCGTGGCTGTCGTGCGCGCGCTCGCCGAACGCGGTGATGCGCGAGCCGCCGAGTACTGCGACGGACTCGCGCCCGAAGCGCTCATGGCGCGCGATCGCGCGTTCGTGGCGACGGTGTTGCTCCGTGCCGGTGTGCCGCAGCGCGCGATGCCGTACGTGACGAGCGGCGAGCCGGATCCGGATCTGCAGCTCGCGAAGGCGCGCGTGCTGCATGCGGCCGGTGATCAGCAGAATGCGCTCGCGGCGTACGACGCGGCGGTGCGCGGCAATCCGACGCTCGAGGATCGCGACCTGCGCGCTGCGATCACCGCGAAGGTGACGACGCACGAGGGCAACAGCGATGGCTTCAAGCTACGCGTGATCGCGAACGACGACACGGACCAGAGCGAGCTCGATCGGCTCCTGCATCCCGAACAGCCGTCGGTCACGTTCGCGGATGTCGGCGGCCTCGACGACATCAAGTCGCAGATCGAGAAGCGGATCATCCTCCCGTTCCAGAAGCCGGCGCTGTTCGCGAAGTTCAAGAAGAAGGCGGGCGGCGGCATCCTCATGTACGGACCGCCGGGCTGCGGCAAGACGCTGCTCGCGCGCGCCACCGCTGGGCAGTGCAACGCGACGTTCTTGAATGTCGCGATCGAAGACGTGCTCGACATGTACATCGGCGAGAGCGAGCGCAAGCTGCACGCGCTGTTCGAGAAGGCACGCGCGTCGACGCCGGCCGTGATGTTCTTCGACGAGCTCGAAGCGCTCGCGGGCAAGCGGCAGCACACGCGCGAGCAGACGTCGTCCAAGCTCGTGAGCTTGTTCCTGTCCGAGATGGATGGCTTCATCAAGAACAACTCGGGCGTGCTGATCCTCGCGGCGAGCAACGTGCCGTGGGCGATCGATCCCGCGTTCCGCCGTCCGGGGCGCTTCGATCGCGTGCTGTTCGTGCCGCCTCCGGATCGCACGGCGCGCGCGGGCATCTTGAAGATCCTGCTGAACGGCCGGCCGGTCGCGACGAACATCGACTACGACGGTCTGGCCCAGCGCACGTCGGGCTTCTCCGGCGCGGATCTCGAGAACCTCGTCGATACCGCCGCGGATCGCGCGATCGGAGCATCGCTCGCGACGGGCGGCGAAGTGCCGATCGATCAAGGTCACCTCGTCGCCGCGCTCGCCGAGATCAAGTCGACCACGCTCGAGTGGTTGACCACCGCGCGCAACTACGCGCGCTATGCGAACGAGGGCGGCCAGTACGACGAGGTCCTCGACTTCCTCAAGAAGCACGGGAAATAGATGAGCTATCAAATCGCCGACGAGCCTCACGAGTCATCGCTGTCCGCGTATGCGTGCAAGCCGGACGCACCGCTGCTCGCGATGATGATGTGCGGATCATGGCTCGCGTGGCCGTGGTTCATCTTCAACGCGATCGCGCTCGGCTCACCGACGAAGCGCAAGGAGATCGGGCTGTGCCTCCTCGCGATCGGTGGCACGTTCGTCCTCGGGTGGGTGGTGCTCGAGCTCCTCGGCGCGGGCATCATCACGATCGGCGCGCCGTTCAAGCTGTGCGTCCTCGCGATCTCCGCGTGGAAGCTGACCATCGCGTACTGGGTCTCGACGATCCAGTCGCGCACGTTCCACGTCTACGAGTACTACGGCGGCACCGTGAAGAACTCGGCCGCGGTGATCAGCGCGGGCTGGTACCTCGCGGACATCGTGTTCGCGCTGTCCGATGATCCGCTGTGGCACATCATCGTGTCCGGAGGTCCGTGGTCATGACCGAGGATCGCCAGGTCCAGGTCCTCCTCGAGCAGGCCGGCACGCAGCGCCGGCTCGGCAATTGGCGCGGTGCGATCGATCTGTGTCAGCGCGCGCTCGCTCTCGATCCGGATCACGCGCACGCGCATGCCGCGCTGTCGTTCTCGCTCCTCGGCGCGAAGCGCGTCTCGGGTGCGGCGATCGAAGCGCGACTCGCCCTCGGCCTCGACGGAAACGACACGTACTGCCACTACGCGATGGCCGCCGTACTCCAAGCCGAGCGCAAGCTCGCCGATGCGTGGACGCACTGCATGATCGTCCTCGAGTCGGACAACCAGGACATCGACGTCCGCGTGCTCGGTGCGCGGATCCGTCACATGCGTGGCGAGCGCAAGGAAGCGCTCGATCTCCTGCGCGAAGCCCTCGAGATCCAGCCGTCTCACGTCGACACGCTGTCCACGCTCGCTCGCTACGAGATGGAAGCGAAGGATCTCCCGTCCGCAACCGAGCACATCGAGCAAGCGCTGCGCGCCGATCCGAGTGACCTCGAGGCACACGTCGTCGCAGGGCTGATCGAGCTCGTCAAAGGCGACACCGCCGCCGCCGAGAAGCACGCGCGCTATGTCCTCGGTCAGGACTCCACGGATCGCGGAGGCTTGCAGCTGTGGGCCGCGATCAAAGCGAGTCGCTCGTGGCTGCTCGGCCTGTGGTGGCGCTTCAACGTGTTCATTTCGATGCGCAGCGAGAGCGGCCAGATCGCGCTGCTCATCGGCGGGTTCATCGCGATCCGCGTCGCGATCATCTTGCTCGTCGCACTCGAGCTCGGCGGCCCGGCGACGTTCCTCGGCTACGGCTGGCTGGCCTTCTGCGCGTACACGTGGTTCGCACCGGAGATCTTCCGGTGGATGCTGAACAACGATCTCGGAACCGTGAAGCTCGATCCGAACTTCTAGGCAACGAAGCGGCGGCGCGTGCGGCGCGCGCGCGCGTAGCCGAACAACGACACCGTCGCGACCATCCCGAACCAACCTCCACCGGACGACGCCGAGCAGCCATCGTCGCTCGGCGGCGGAGTCGTGCCGCCGTCGTTACCGGTGCCACCGTCGTTACCGGTCATGCCGCCATCGCTGCCGCCCATCGTCGGCGGATCCATGCACGCGAGCGTCGCGTTCGTCGCGTTCGCCGTCGGTGCACCGATGCCGGCGCAGTTGCCCGTGGTCTGGCGCTGCAGCGACATGCCATCCGTGGGCGCAGGACCGGCGACCTTGCCGTTCGTCGGTGTCATCGCAGGCGCGGTGGCCAATCCCCACGACATGCAGTGGAGATCGACACCTTGCTTGCGGAAGCACGCGGTACCCGCGGCCGGAAGCGCACCGCCGAGGTTGAGCACGACGTTGGGCGGCGAGGCATTCGTCGCGAGGCCGAACTGCGTGTACGCGGTCGGCGTCGCGAGCGTGATGCGCATCGTGCCGGGGTTCAGCGCGAGCGTCTGGAAGTGCGCCTGGTCGACTCCGTTCGCCTCGTAGACGAACAGCGTGTAGCCGCCGCCCGCGAACGCCTCGTTCACGGTGTCTTCGATCTCGATCATCTGCTTCGTGTTGTCGCCACCGAAGGACAGCAACACCTCGTTCATGCGCGCGAAGTGATCGTTCGCGAATGCCGGCGTGATCGAAAGAAGAACTACGAGTGACGCGAGAACCCGCCGAGCAAGCTTCATCGAACATGAGTATCACGGAACATCGGCTTACAGTCGGGCATGAATCGCGATCGAGTTGCCGACCTCGACGAGCCTCAACTGCGCGCCGCTCCGCAGGTCTACGTCGTGCGTTGATCGACCGTGTCGCCGTGACGGCGAGCACACGCGCGAGGGCATCGCGCATCGTGGTTGCACTCGCGGCACCGATCGCATTCTTCGATCCGGCGCACCCGACGTACGACTAGATCGTCATGCCCGGCTTTTCGCCGGCGACCTTCCACCCGCCGCCGTCCTTCACCACCGTGTACCGGCGCTCGCTCACGGTGGCGCCTCCGCGGTGACCACCGCCGCCGTCGATCATCGCCGTGTTGTCATCGACCCACGTGATCGGCCCGATGTCGAAGCGTACAGCCTTGCCACCCGATGCACTCAGCACGGGACCACTCGGACCACCACCGCTGCACTCCGCATCGAGGACCGCGGTCGGATGACGCGCCCGGATCGCGGCGAGGAGGTCACTGCCGTCGTTCGTCGATCCGCGCAACGCGAGACAGATCGTCTCGTCGGCGCTGACGGACGCGGCTCCGATCTCGTGCAGGAACACTGCTTCGAACACGGCGTCGTCTTTGGATAGGCCCGGCGTGGTGCCTTTCGTCGTACCACCACACGCGACGAGGATCGAGAGCACGAGGAGAGCGCGCATCATTGAATGATAACGCGGTCACTCGCGCCGCGCCCGAACGTCTCGGGCATGTACATCTCCTCGGCCTTCGGCGGTGGCACCACGAACGTGCCCGGCGTCGTCGCGCGCGCGACGTAGACGTACTCGTGCACTCCCTCGAAGAGATACGACGCGAACGCTTCGACGCGATCGTCGCGCATGTTCTCGTGCTCGTACCACGGGCCCCACCATCGGTAGTACCCGCGATCGCGGCCGGTGCTCGCGGCGGGGCGCGGTGCATCGGGCTGTGCTCCGGCGAGCTCCGGGTTCACCGCCTCGAGTCCCGCGGGCAACGGATCGACGAGCGCCACGTGATAGCGACGGTTCTCGTTGACCATGCTCACGGTGACACGCACGCGCGCACCGGACTTGATGTGCCAGGTGCCCTGCGCGTCGCGCGTGACATCCTTCGCGTCGTCGATGCCTTCGTAGCGTCGCTCGACGATGAAGCCGAAGTCCGCGGCGTCGAGCTTCAGCGACGCGGGCGCGTAGGTCATGCCGATGCGGTAGTAGAGACGACCCGCGCCGGCCTTGTCGATCGTGATTGGTTGATTCGAGTGCGTCGCGACGGCGGCCATCGGCACGTTGACCTGGAAGGTCGTCGTCGAGCGCCCGCGGAATGCGTGCTCCCCGGCGAAGTCCGTCCCGAGCCAGATGCGCGAGACGAAGTTCGGCGTGACCTTCTCGTAGGTCTTGAAGTACCGCTCGAGCGCGACGAGCGCGAACACGTTCTCTTGCGTGTTGAGCCAACGGCCGCGCCTGGTGTGGGCGAGGAGGCCCGTCACGATCTTCGGGATCAGATCGAGCGACGGTTGCTCCGCGATCAGCGCGTCGAGCATCACGGCGTCGACACGGCGATCGCTCGCGAGCACCAGGTGCGCGCCATCGGCGTAGCTCGAGATGAAGTTCGCCGCGCCCGCGGTCTCGCTCGCGTTGTTCAGCGCGTGCTTCACGATCGCGGCGCGCTCGGTCGATGCGGCGGCAGTGCCGGCGAGCGCGGAGAGGAGCCACGCGTCGGTCTCGAGGTTCAGCTTCTCGACGCCGCCGGCCTGCGTGATGATCGACTTCGCTTTGTCGACGTCGATCTCGCCGAACAACCGACGCACGTAGAGCGCGTACGACGAGATCGCCCAGCGCGTCTCCTTCGCGTACTCGGGCGTGTAGTAACCCTCGATGCGCTTCAGGTAGTCCTTGCCGCGATCGAGGAGCTCTTGCGGCACCGCGTAGCCTTTGTCCTTCGCGCGTGCGAGCGCGTGCATCACGTGCACGGTGAGATACGGGTACGTCTCGCCCGTCGCGCGCCAGAATCCAAAGCCGCCGTTGGATGCCTGCATCTGACCGAGCTGCTTCATGTCCTCGGCCATGCTCGCTTCGAGCTGCGCCTTCGAGGGTATTCCCTTCACCGCGAACGCGGTCAGCACGTCGCGGAGCGCGGCGATCGTGAGGATGCGACTCGCCCGCTGCTCCGCGCAATCGAACGGGTAGCGCACGACGTAGATCATCGCGTCGGTCAGCGCCTGCAGATTCGTCGACGCGGTCGTGATCTCGAGCCCGCCGTACGTCTTCACCACGATGCCCGGCAGCGCGACGGGCTGCGCGATCGCGCCGTCGTCGATCACGCCGTAGGTCGCGAACGCTTCGGTCGTCGCGGGCGTCCACACGGGCAGCGATAGCTCCGCGGCATCGCTCGCAGCGCCGGCGGTGCCGACGATCTGGAAGCGAGCGGTCCCGGCCATCTCCGCCGCCGCCGGGAAGCGAACCTCCACACGATCGTTCGGCGGCACGGTGACCGAGCGCCCGGCGCCGTCGGTGAGCGCGAGGTTCGTCGTCGCAGCCGCGAGCTTCACCGTCATCGGCGCATCGGTCTGATTCTGGACGACGACCGGCAACTCGAACACGTCACCGAAGTTCAGGAACCGCGGCGGGCTCGGGCGGATCATGAGCGGCAAGCGCGCCGTGATCGCGCTCTCGCCTTTGCCGAACTGTCTCTCGCCGGCCACGGCGATCGCGACGATGCGATAGCGCGTGAGGTTGTCGGGCATCTTCACCGCGACGGTGGCCTTGCCATTCGCATCGGTGGTCACGATCGGCGCGAACACGGCGAGCGGATCGAAGTTCGTGCGCGTCGCGATCGGAGCGTCCGGCTCGAATCCGGCATCGAGCAGATCTTCTTCGACGGTTCGACTCGCGAAGTAGCCGCCCTTCGTGACTACCCCGAGCGCGCCTGCGGCACGCGCCTGGTCGATCATGTTCCTTCGCTCGAGCTCTCCGTTGGCGAGCGCCCACCGCGCCTCACCCTTGCCCATCCGGCCTTCGACGAGCCCGCCGTAGGCGTCGCTCTCGTCGAAGCCCGAGCTGATGTCGCCCGGCTCGGTCGGCATGCTCGCGGTCTTCGTCGCGGGAGGCTTTGCGAGCTTCACCATCGTGCGCGAGTGCTCGTCGGAGACAGCCGTGCTTCGCATCGGATAGAACGCATCGATCGGGTTCGGGTGCGTCACGTTCGCGAGCGCGAGCACGGCCTCGTCGACGACCATCACGAGCGCCTGCGCGTTCGCGACGGGTCTTCCGGCCGCGTCGGTGATCGCCACGCCGACCGACGTCGTGTCTGCCGGCGCGACCTTGGCCGAGGCGGGCGTGATCGCGACGGTCAGCGTGCGGTGCTTCGGTGGAATCGAGAGGCTCAGCGAGCCACTCGCGAATGCGGGACGCTTTGGCAGCTTCGGATCTGCCATGCCCTTGTCATCGGATCGCACCGCCAGGCCGACGATATCGACCTGCACGGTCAGGTTCGGCGTCATCGCTTCTTCGATCGCCACCTTCACGACCTTGCTCGGTCCGTCGAAGGTGATGCGGTCCGTCTTCACGATGCCGCCGCGGCGCCACGTCACCAACCCCTCCGCCGGGTAGAACGGCGACTGCACGAGCACCTCGGCAACGTTGCCCGGCGCGTACTCCTTCTTGTCCGGAACCAGCGTGAGGCTCTGCATCGAGACATCGCGCGACGGGACGTCCTCGCCGCCGCTGACCCAGAACTCCATCGAGGTGGAGTTGCTGCGGCCCTTCGGATCGATGATCGACGCGCTGACTTTGTATTGCCCACCGGTCGTCGTCGTGAACGAGCAGTGACCTTCCGTCGTCGCGCTGCATGTCTGCGGCTCGACCTCCTTCTGCACGTAGTTGCCCTTTTCGTACACCCACTCCACGCGCACCGCGCCGACGGTGATCTTCGCGTTCGGGACGAGCTTGCCGTCGAGATCGACGCCGATCGCATCGAGCTCGTACGGCGTCCCCTTCTCGACGAACGGTCGCGTCGCTTTGAGCCCGACGTACGCGGTCGCGGGATGCACGACGAGGGTCTCGCGCGCGGTCCACGACTGACGATTGACGTCGAACATCGTCGCGCTGGTCGTCACCGACATCGGCACCGCCGGCTTCACCGACACGAAGTCGAGGTGCAGCACGTGCGCTCCGGTCGCGTCGCTCGTACCCGCATGCGTGTAGCTCTGCTGGCCGGTCGCGCTCGGTCGCCGCATCCCGCCCCAGTCGCCCCAGCCTTCGTCGTCGCCGAAGACGGATTCGCCAGCGCGCGCTCCCCACCACGGCGTCCACGTACCGAACGTGTAGTCCTCGCGATTCGCCGGCACAAAGCTCGTCGGTGCCGCGGTCACGGTCCACGTCACCTGCGCACCCGGCAGTGGCGCGCCCGTGAAGTAGTGCCCGCTGACGGTGACGTCACCACCATCACCGACGAAGAAGGGACCTTGGCTCGCGGTGGCGGTGACCTCGAACTCGGGCCGACGAAACTCTTCGATGCGGAGCTGGTGAGCGTACGACTGCTGGCCGGCGGTCATCACCACGCGTGCGTGTCCGAGGTTTGGAGTCTTCGGCAGCACGAACTTCGCGTCGAACCCACCGAACGCGTCGATCGGCACCGAGCCTTTCCCGATCTGATTCCCCCGCGCGTCGAGCACGGTGAAGGACACGGTCTTCAGCGCCGGATCGGGCCCACTCACATCGCCACCCTTCTTCATGCCGACCGTACGTAGCCAGCCTTTGAGCGAGACCTGCTCGCCCGGACGGTACAGCGTTCGATCATCGGTGACGAACCAAGACGTATTCACCGTGGACGAGCGCTTCGACCAGTCATAGCCGGTGTCCGGAAGGATCGCGGTGTCCTCGCCGTGCTTCGCGATCACGTAGTAGATGCGTTCTCCGCGGACACGCGCGGCCTTCGCGATCGTGGCGAGCCCGCGCTCGTCGGTCGTCGCCACCTGCTTCGTCGGTTCGAGAGTGAGCGACGTGTTCGCGAGTGGTGCGCCCGAGTCGAGTGCGGTCGCGAACAGCTGCAGATCATCTGCGTCGGACGCGGCGTCGATGCCGATCTTGGTCGCCTGTGCCCACACGATCACCTGTGGAATGTGGCCGACCTCGGTCCATGGCGATGGCTCGACGATCGCGAGCACGTGTCCGCGACCCTGCGTCAGTGCGGGCGCGAGATCGATCTTCGTCTCGCTGAGCGGTGTCGCACTCGCGGCGATCGCGACCTTCGTATCCACGACCTTCGTCCCGGGAGGTACGTGCGGCTTCTTGTCGTCGTACAGCTCCGACTGCCACGCGAGGTAGCGCGGGTAGTCCTCGGCGGTGACCTTGTATAGCTTCACGGCGAGCCCGGTGTGTGCGATCGAGAACACGTCGAGCGTCGGCGTTGCGGCCATCGGATCGAGGACGATCATGCCGCTCGGTCCGAACAGCGACGGAACATCCGGTCCGACGGAGAACACGCGCGAGACGGCATCGGGGAGCGTCTGTCCGTAGTCGTCGCGAAGGCTCTTCGCGATCGTGATCGTGTACTTCGTGTTCGCCTTCTTCGCGCCGTAGATCAACACCTCGGCTCCCTGCGCCGTGATCTGCAGTCCTGGCGTCGCGGGCTCGACGGTCACGATCTCCGGATCGAAGTGCTCGGTGTCGAGCGTGTTATCGAACTCGAAGCGCAGCGGCGTCTGCGGGCGGCAGTCATCGCGATCGCTCCAGCCGCAGTACGCATTCGAGAGCCGCAGCGGCGGGAACGTACGGAACGTGAAGCTCTGCGGTTCGGTCGTCGTGCGCGGTCCCTCCTTGGACGGTGCGCCGCGCTCGATCTCGACGACGATGTCCGAGTCCGCCGGCAGCTTCGATGCCGCGCGAAACGCGAGCCAGCGACCCTCGTGCTCGTTCGCTTTCGCGCTCTCGACGAGATCCTTGACGGTCTTGTTCGCGGCGATCTCTGCCTCGGCGAGCAACGTCGTCGCCACGGTCTGCTTGTTCGCGGTCACGCGAATGCGCGCGAGCATCGCCCGCGGATCGATCGCCTGATCGAACAGCACGAAGATCGGAACGTCGAGCCGCTGATTGCCGTACCGCGGCCAGCTATCGACCATCGTCGGCGCGGGCGTCACGAACGAATTCTTCGTCGCTTCCTTCAGCACGGCACCCGAAGCGCTCTTCGTGCCCGCCGCGATCTCGAGCGAGTACGCGGTCGCCTGCGGCATGCGCACCTCGGGATCGAAGATCAGCGTTCGCGTGCCGAGCCAGCGCCACGTCCCTTTCGGCTGCGGCGTCAGCGTCACCGGCACCACGCTCGCCGCGTCCGCTTGCGACGTGACCGCGATCATCGGCTGCGAGAACGTCACCGAGACTTGCGGCACGATCGGCACGGCACCCTCGGGCATCACGCGCAGCACGCGAAGCTCGCCGCTCGCCGCGGGCGCCGGTGGCAACAGCGTCGATGGCGCGGGCGGGAATGCCGCCGCGATCGTCTGCCCGGCTTTCGGCACCGGCTGCGATCCGGGCCGCAGCGCGAACGCCTGCGTGTCGGCCGGCTCGCCGACGAGCGGCTTCGTGCGCGCGAGCAGCGCCGCGACGTCGGCGTCGCCGAGCTTCGTCGCGGGAGCGAGCTTCGTGCGGTCCGCCGCCGGCATGCCTTGCTTGCCGTTCGACAGACGCATCACGAGGCCGTCGCTCACCTTCGCGGGCTCGACCTTCGGAGGCGGCGCGACAACAGGCTCGTCGTTCTTCGAGCGCTTGCTGCCGCACGCCGAGATCAAACACGCGGTGGTGATGACCACCCATCGAAGCTTCACGGTGCCCTCCTCAGAGGCACCGAGAATGACGCGGATCGGCGATGAAGACCAACCAGGGCTCGCCGGAGCCCTCGATCCTTACTTACCCTTCGACTCGAGCAGGCTGAACGAGATGCCGTGCTCGATCTCCGAGCCTGCATCGGCGGCCGGGAAGATCCACTTCGCCGCGCGGTCGGTCATGCACTTGTCGACAGCCGCGGGGACCGCACCGTCGATCCACGCGCCGGCGACCACGCCGCTCGCTTCGATCGCGATGTGCAGCACCGCCGAGGTCTCCACGCGCTGCTTCGGCGGCAGCTTGACCCAGCAGTACTCGAGCTCTTCCGACTTCGACTTCACGAGCGCGACCGCTTCCTTGTTCGAGACCTTCTTCAGCTCGAACGTCTCTTCGTCGCACTCGGGCTTCGCCGACGCGCGCGCCGACTTGAGACCGAAGTCGTCGCCCATCTTGAGCTTGGGCTGCTCCTTCTCTTCGAGGATGACGACACCCTCGTCTTCGATCGCGGGCGCAGGTGCGGGTGCCGCGAGTCCGGTCTTCTTCGCCGGTGCCGCGGCGGCGGGCTTGGCCTTGGGAGCGGCGGGGCGATGTTTGCCGGCGAGCGCCGGGGTCGCCAGGATGCCGATGGCGGTGAGAGCGAGGATGGTCTTCATGGTTTCCTGCCATGAGCAGCCGACGTGCCATCGCGAAATGGAGGCGAACTGGGCGGGATTCGGCCACTTCTACGAGGGTGGCTACTGGAGCTGCCACGGCACTCGCGACCCCGTGGTTCACCTGTACCCGGCGTTGGAAACGTGATGATCGCGACGATCTCGATTTCCATGTGCTGGATGGGAATCACGATCGTGTCCACGCCGTAGCGCTGGTGTTGGTTGACTCCAATGGCGGCGCTCGCGGTTGCCGCACACGACAGAGGGCAGTCGGCGTTCACGTGGCGAGAACGCCACGCCGATCGAAGCGGCCTAGTTTCCGTCGGCGATCATCCGCTGCACGGCGGTTAGCGCCCACGCCCGATCGATGCGCATCTCGTGCGTCGCCGGCCGGGACAGTGCTCGCGCGGCCAGCTTCTCGTACGCCGCGCGCGGACTCTTCGCCGCCTCCGGCTGTGCGCCGTCATAGAGGATCCAGTGGATCGCCTCGTCGTCCGCGCGGTCGAACAGCATCACGCGATCGAGGTCCGTGGCGTCGAGCGAGGCGAGCAGCAGCAGCTTTGCCATCTCGATCGCCCAATCCTCCAGCTTCGCGTCGACGATCTTCACCTTCTCGACCAGCGCGTTCGGTGACGGCACCAACCGCATCGTCCCGATCGCGCCGGACGCGCGAAACAGATCCGCCGCCTTCGTCATCGCGGCATCGCCACCCGGCACGACCTGGCAATAGAAGTCCGCATCCGGATCGTGAAACAGCAGCGTCGCCGCGAGCTGCGTCCGCCGCCCGCATTCACACGCGAGCACGTTGAGCTCGCCCGCGAGCAGCCTCGCCTTCATCGCCGGCTCCGTCCGCGTGTTGATGCTCTGCACGAGCTGGCACTCGCTCTCGCGCCCGCACGCGGGACACGTCACCGCGATCGTGCCGACGACGCTCACGACACCCCGCGCGCGTGCTGCGCGTCGAACCGCGCCGCGAGCGCGGGGCTCGCATCGCGCAGTCCATCGACCACCCGCTTCGCCCAGTCCAGGTACAGCTGCCTGCGCTCGAGGGGCCAATTCGGCGGGCTATCGATCACATCGCGCACGTTGCACGTCTTGTCCGCGAGCTTCACGAGCTTCGCCGCGTGCGACAGGTGCGGCGCGTGCTCGACCTGCAGCTCCTTGCGCCGCGCCTTCGGAAGCGACTTGTCATCGGTGACTTCAGCGACCACGTCCGCGACGGCATCACCGAACAGCGCCGCGAGCTCGTCGCGCGTGGTCGCCGTGTCTTCGATCGTGTCGTGCAACACGCCCGCGAGCACCGCGGTCTCGTCGTGGATTCCGCACTCCCACATCAGCTGCGCCACCGCGATCGGATGGTTGATGTACGGCGACTTCTGCTGATCCTTGCGTCGCTGATCGCGATGCTTCGTCGCCGCTAGATCGAGTGCGCGCAACAACCGTCCTGGGTCCATGCGCGCAGACTAGCGCATGGACAGGACGACATCACCCTCGACAACCGTGGCAGACTCGTCGGCGATGAGATGGCTGGCGGTGATAGCGATGTTCGCGGCGTGCGGTGGCGACGACGACAACGGCGACATTCGCGGACCGTTCACGGGCGAGGTCCATCGCTTCTACGTGACGAGCTTCGTGCTGCCGATCGACAACACGTCGACCAAAGCGCTCGGCACGGACTTCGACGACGACGACAAGATCGACAACGCCCTCGGCACGATCCTCACCTCGCTCGGCGTGGCGGGCGATCTCACCCCGCATGGCCCGGACATGATCGCGAGCGGCGCGATCGCGAGCTACATCGAGATCCAGGCCGACGACCTCGAGGACGATCCCACCGTCGGCGTGACGTTCTACGGCAAGGACGGCGATCCGGCGACGGTGATGGGCGGCGCGATCGAAGCCGGCGCGTTCCGCTCGAACCGCACGAAGACGACGAAGGTCCCGGGCGCTGGCGTCGCCCGGCTGCCGGTGTTCGAGGACGCGAATCCCGTCGCGCTGCCACTCGCGTGGGTCGAGATCGATCTCGGCACCGACGGCGCCGGCGGGTACGACGCGGTGCTGCGTGGTGGCCTGCCCGCCGAAGAGGCGACGATGATCGCGTACGAGGGCGTGCTCGAGATGATGACGACGAACCCGCAGGGACACACGGTGTTCCAGCGCGTGCTCGACATGAACATGGACGGCGAGCTGACGATCGAAGAGGTCGCGAACTCGTCGCTGCTGGGGCTATTGCTGCGCCCGGATGTCGAGCTCGGCGGCGAGCAGCACCTGTCGTTCGCGTTCGGCGCGCACGTCGGTCCGAACCGCGTGACCACGCCACCGGAGGAGCCGTGCGCGGATCGGATCCAGGATGGCGACGAGAGCGATATCGATTGCGGCGGCACGAACGCCGCGTGTCCGCGCTGCACCGCGGGTGCGATGTGCACGTTGCCCGAGGACTGCCAGACGGGCGGGTGCACGAGCGGGCGCTGTCGCCTGGCCACGTGCACCGACGGTGTACGCGATGGCTTCGAGGGCGACATCGATTGCGGAGCGGGTTGCCCCAAGTGCGCGCTCGGACAACGCTGCGCGGCGAGCCCGGACTGCGAGAGCAACTCGTGCACGTCCAGCGTCGGAACGCCCGGCATGTGCGTGCCCTGATCGCTGCGGTACAGTCCACGCATGTGCCTCATCTGCGTCGACCTCGCGAAACAGAAGATCACGCCGCTCGAAGGACGGCGAGCGCTGCGCGAGATGAGCGAGAAGCTCGATCGCGATCACATTCGCGAGGTCGAGACAAAGCTCGCCGAAGCCGAAGCGAAGAAGCCGTAGTTAGAACGCGCCGCCGTACAGCGAGAAGATCACGGGGTCGGTCGTCGAGTGCTTGCGCGGCGTGGCGACGGCTTCGTCGGTGAGCACGTCGCGATGAAAGAGCAGCGGGACCGCGACGCCGATCGCGGAGCCGATCAGCGCACCGCCGAGGACATCGGTGAAGTAGTGCGCGTCGGCGGCGATGCGGAAGTAGCCCGTCGCGGTGCCGAGCACGAAGCCGCCCGCCCAGATCAGCGGCGCGGCGCGATAGCCGCGGAGCGTGGCCACGGTGCCGGTCGACGTGGTCATCGCGAACGCGAGCGCGGTGTGCCCCGAGAAGAACGAGGTGTTCACGTCGTTCGCCGCGCGCGTGGATGTCCCTTTGAACTCCGCGTACGGACGGCGGCGACCGAAGATCACCTTGAACGTCTGGTTCACCATGCCGGTGGCGATGCCGGCTTGAAGGACGGGAATCGCGTCGTCGTACCACTCGCGATTGTCGTCGGTGTCGAGGTTCGAGAGGAACAGCATGCCGATGCCGAACACCGGATTGCCGACATAGCCGGTGATGTTCGACAGCTGATCGGGCCCGCCGACGTTCTTCCACACGAGCGCGTTGCGGATGGACGTGTCGAGTGCGTTCGAGCGGCACCAGCGGCACTCCGTCGGCGTGATCTGATCCTTGAGGCCGAGCTCGAGGACGAGATAGACGGCACCGCCCGCCACGATCGGGATCGGCTGGTAGAAGTAGCGACTGCGATCCGTGCGCTCGTCGGGAGATGCGTACGCGTGCGTCCCCAGCAACGCGACCAGCGCGAGTACACCGAGAGATCGCATTCGCCGTAACGATAGACGATTCAGTGCCACGAGATCAGGCGCGAGACACCCAACGTGACGGTGAGCGCGGGAACGGTCGTGACGCCGGCATCGAGGTGCACGCTCCAGGTCGGAGTCCACGCGAGCCACAGGCCGAGCTGTCCACCGCCGTACGGTGTGGTCTTCGCGAGGCCTCCGATCGCGGTGACCTGGATCGCCGCGGTGTCGTTCAGCAGCGGGAGGCGCAGCCCCGCGACCAGACTCGAATCGACGGTGGACGAGGTCGAATAACCCGCGCGCACACCGACGAAGCCGATGCGCGTGAGCGGAAACACGAAGCGCGCGGACACGCCGACCGCGTTCGTATCCTCGGCGAAGGCTCCGCCGGTTTCGAGGCCGAGCTGCATGCGATCGATCGCCGCGTAGCCCGCGCTCGCCGACGTGCCAGACGTACCGAGCGTGCGATCGACGATCGCGAGGAGCTGCGCGGAGTCGAGTCGATCGTCTTTCTCCGTCGAGATCTGGCGGAATGCGATCGTGCCGTCGCGACGGATCACGACGATGCCGGGGATCGTGTTGTCCGCGCCGTCGATGCCCGTGTACGCGCGCGACACGCTGCGATCGAGATCCGCGAGCAGCGGGAACGCGATGCCGTACGTGTTCGCGAACGCGCGGGAGTCGTCGCTCGGATCTTGGCTGATGCCGACGAGCTGGATGCCGCGCTCGGTAAACCTCGCGCTGTTACGGGCCAGCTCGCCGAGCTGGTGTCTGCACCAAAGTCACCAATGACCGCGATAGAACACGAGCGCGACATCGCCGTGCTCGAGGAGCGCAGCGAGCGTCGTCTGCTGGCCGCGCTGATCGGCGAGCGAGATCGGGGTCGCTCGCTCCGTCGTTGTCGGAGGTGCGGTGACCTCGATGCCGGTGACCACACCGCAGCTCGTGGCCGTGAGAGCCAGCATCGCCAGACATCGCATCGAGCCACAGTACATCAACGTCGGCGACCGAACCGGTGTGTCCGCTTTCGGTGACAAGCGGCGCACGTGGCAAGCAGGCCGCAGCCGCGCGCGAGAGCACGATTCAGCGCCGCACACGCGTTCGATGTGCCGCGAGCATCGGCACGCATCGTGATCCATGTAGGCCGCGGAGGAATGAACATGAAGCGCACCATGCTGTGGTCCGGAATTCTCGCGGCGTCTCTCGTCTTCGGAACCGGCTGTAAGAAGAAGGAAGCCGACACCGAGGGCACGGCCGAGAAGGTTCAAGAGGCCAAGGACAACGTGAAGGACGAGATGAAGGACGTCGCCAACGAGAAGAAGGACGTCGTCGAGGAGCAGAAGGACGTCAACGCGGCGAAGCAGGATCTCGCGCAGGCGCGCATGGACTTCGAGAAGGCCGTGAACGAGCGCATCACCAAGCTCGATGCGAAGATCGATCAGCTCGAGAAGAAGGGCGATGCGAAGTCGAAGGAGCTCGCCGCCACCTTCCGCACCCGTCGCGACGAGGCGAAGGCCAAGCTCGCCACCCTCGGCGAAAAGACGGCCGATGGTTGGGATGCGTTCAAGAACGACGTGAGCTCCGGCTGGGATCAGCTCGAGAAGGACGTCGACGACGCCCTCGAGTGAGCTAACTCCGCGGACATACATTCGCGCACACCGGTCGAAGAAATCCTTCGGCCGGTTCGTGCGTGTTAGCGGGGATGCGTTCGCTCCTCCTCGCCGTGATCCCGACGCTGTGGGCCTCGACTGCGTTTGCCCAGTACACCAAGCAGGCCGGAAAGTCCGCCGTGGCAGAGCCGGCACCGGCGCCGACCACGTCGCGGTCGGACCTCGATAGCAAGGACAAGGTCCGTGGAGGAACGGGCGGTGAAGGCGGTGGAACCGGTCGCGCGAATGGCCCGCAGAAGCCCGCGCAGATCGCCCGCGACACGTACGGCAATGCGCAGGGCGCGAGCTACGACCTCGCGGTCGACGGCGCGTTCGATGGCCAGACGATCGTCATCGTCGACTACTACTCGTTCCAGTACAGCCAGGACTTCTCGGGCCCCAAGAACGCGGTCAAGGACAAGGGCTTCTCGATGCTGCGCTACAACCAAGCGCCGCCGGTAAAGGAGTTCGCGAAGCTCCTCGAGAAGGCGAACCAGTTCTGGCTCATCTCGAGTTGCGACAACACGGTGCACCTCACCGCCGAGCACCAGAAGCTGATCAAGGCGTTCTTCGAGGAAGGCCGCGGGGTCTATCTCTGGGGCGACAACGATCCGTGCAACGCCGACGCGGACGCGATGGCGAAGATGCTCGTCGACGCGCGCGTCACCGGCGACCTTCCGGGCGATCAGACCGTGAAGATCTCGGCGGGCTCGGGCAAGCCGGGCATGGTCAAGGACCACCTGTTGTCGACGGGCGTCGAGACCGTCTACGAAGGCGTCACCGTCGCGACCGTGAAGCCCGCGGGTGTCATGACGCCGGTGATCTGGGGCAGCGCCGGCAACCTCGTCGCCGCGGCGTACGAGAAGAACGGTCGCCGGCTGATCGTCGACGGTGGGTTCACGCGCCTCTCGTACAAATGGGACACCGCGGGCACCGGCCGCTACATCAAGAACGCCGCGGCGTGGCTCGCGAACTGGGAGAAGTTCGGCAACCAAGTCCTCGCGACCGACTTCCAGAAGAAGAAGCCGGCCCCGGTCGCGCCGAACCAGCAGCAGCCGAAACAGCCCGCCGACGGGCGCTGGTACTAAGCTGAGGGCGCTGGTACTAAGCCTTCGGCTTGTGCGCGAGTCGCTTCGTCGAGCCGTCTTCGAGCGTGACATCGATCGTGCTCGGACCCGCCGTCGTGACGACGAGCTTGCCGAACTTCACGTGCGTTAGCTCCTGCCCGACGGTGAACGAACCGCTCGCGGAGTAGGGCACGGGGCCCGTGACCTTGGGCGCTTCGACGACCGGTGGCTCGAGCACGCGACGGATCGCGGCGAGCAAGTTGCGGCGCTGCTCGGGGGCGCGGTGATACTCGGCGACGAGCTGTACGCGCGCGAGCAGCTCCTCCTCGATCGCACCGAAGGCTTCCCAGATGTGCGCGTTGTCCTTCGCGCCGCACGACCAGGCGCAGGCGCGCGCCGCCTCGGGGATCCGATGGTCGTTGCCGAACGTCTCGTTGCGCGCGGCGGTGCAGTCCTTCGCCGTGGTCTTCGCGTTCGCGAGCGCCTCGGGACTCTTCGTCGCGAGCCACGCTTCCGTCGCTTCGAGCGCTAGTTGGGGTCGACGATCGTCGACGCGTTTGCTCTCCCACTCGGGGAGGACGAGCTGTCGGGTCGCCGCGATCGCTGCACGCAGGAGCGTGTCGGGATCTTGGTCGTCGAGGTTCGCCTTCCACGCAGAATCGGGAAGGCCCTTCGCGATGTCTCCGCGAATGGCGGCGAGTCGCTCGAACTTTTCCTGGAGGGACACGCCCCGAACGTACACGAGCGTAGGATCCGTTGCATGACGATGAACGTGAGAGGTGTGCGAGTTCCTGCCTTCCTGTACGGGACGGCCTGGAAGGAGGACGCCACGGAGGGGCTCGTCGTCGAGGCGCTCGACGCGGGGTTCCGCGGGATCGACACCGCGAACCAGCGCAAGCACTACTTCGAGGAGGGCGTCGGTCGCGCTCTCGATGCGAAGATCCGCGAGGGTTTCGTACGGCGCGAGGACCTATTTCTCCAGACCAAGTTCACGTTTCGGGACGGCCAGGATCACCGGCTGCCCTACGACGCCGACGCTCCGATCGCGACGCAGGTGGCGCAGTCGTTCGAGAAGTCCCTCGAGCACCTGGGCGTCAGCTGGATCGACTCGCTCGTCCTTCACGGTCCGTCGCGGCGCGATGGCCTCGGGCCCGACGACCACGCGGCCTGGCGCGCGATGGAAGCGCTCTGTGCGAGCGGGCGCGTGAAGCTCCTCGGGATGTCCAACGTCACCGCGCAGCAGGTCGCCGACTTCGTCGCATTCGCCGAGGTCGCGCCCGCGTTCGTGCAGAACCGCTGCTACGCGAGCCGCGGCTGGGACCGCGAGGTCCGCGCGGCGTGCGACGACCACGGCATCGTCTACCAGGGATTCTCGCTGCTCACGGCCAACCGCGCGGTGGTGTCCAGTATCCCGCTGTCCGAGATCGCGCTGCGCCGCGGTCGGACCCCGGAGCAGATCGTGCTCCGATTCGCACAGCAGGTCGGAATGCTACCGCTGACGGGCACCCGTGATCCGGTCCACATGCGCGAGGACCTGGCCATCCACGATTTGACCCTCGACGCCGACGAGCTGGCCGTAGTCAACGCGGGCGGACGATGAGAGGATTTCGAGATGCGCAGGATCCTGCTGGTCGCGGTGCTGGCGTGCGGGTGCGGTGACGACAATCCGGGGACGGATCTCGACGCGTCTACCTGCACCACGAATTGCGACGATGGTGGCGTCGAGCCCGATGCTCCGATCGCTCCGATCGGAGCCTACGTCTCGGCGATGACCGGCGACGACACGAATATGGGCACCGAGACCTCGCCGGTGAAGACGATCGGCAAGGGCATCGCGAACGCGATGATGCTCGGTGGTGATCGCTCGGTGATCGTGGCCGAGGGCACGTACGCCGAGAAGGTCACGCTCGTCGAGGGCATCGATCTGCTCGGAGGTCATCAGTGCAACGCGCAGGCGTGTGATTGGGCACGCGACATCGCCACGCACAAGACCAGCATCGCGAACACCGACTTCGAGGGCGTCCTCGCGGGGAACGGCATCACGCAAGCCACGCTGATCTCCGGCTTCACGATCACGGGCCTGACGGGCGCTCCGAGCACGACGGCCGGCACCGTCGCGCTGACGCTCAACGGCGGCTCTCCGACGGTGCGCGGCAACACGATCGCGGGCGCGAGTACCAACGGGACGAGCGGCTCCGATGCGAACAACCGCTCGATCGGCATCGCCGTGCGCGGAACCACCGATGCCGCCGGCGTGCTGATCGAGAACAACGACATCACCAGCGGAAACGCGGTGCAGTCGGTCGGCGTCGCGATCGAGAGCGCGAGTCCGGCGGTGACCTCCCTCGTCAACCTCAGCTCGAACACGATCCGCAGCGGCACCGCGCGGCGCTCTATCGGCGTGTTCGCGCTTCGCGCGGCGACGGGCTCCAAGATCTCGAACAACGACATCACCTCGGGCGGCACGGCGGGCGGCGCGAACACCGGCATCCAGATCAACTCGCCGGTGACGGTCGATCGCAACCGCGTCAACCTCGATCGCACGGCCACGGGTGCGTGCACGCAGACCACGTCGTGGTGCGCGGGGATCTTCGTCGAGGGCGCGACCACGACGATCACGAACAACATCGTGATCGGACCGCGCGGGCAAAAGACTACGGGCATCTTGATGGCGGAGTTCGAGATCCCGGCCGGAAGCGTCACCCTCGCCAACAACTACTTCGATGGTGGTGGAAGCGGGCCCAACGGCGTCGGCAGCACGCGCAATACGAGCTCCGCCGTCGTGCTGCAGATCAGCAGCAACACCAACGCAGGACTGACCGGCATCGTCGGTCGCATCAGCAACAACATCCTCTCCGGTGGCGCCAACTCGGATCGCTTCGGCATTCGCGAGGACGCGCCGCAGAACAAGACAATTCACCCGGTGTTCGTGAATACGAACCTGTTCACGTTCACGAGCGCCGTCGGGCGCAACGACACCATCTATCGCGAGGCGAGCTCGGGTGGCTTCCCGATCGATTACAGCGCGGTGTTCCTGTTCGAGGGCAACAGCGGAATCACCGCGGCGGGCAACGACGAAGGCGATCCGTTGCTCGACGCCTCGTGGCACCTCGGCGACAAGTCGCCCTGCATCGATCAAGGCGGCGGAACGGACGGACCGGCCAAAGACTTCGAGGGCGACGCCCGTCCGGCCGGCCTCGCGATCGACATCGGCCACGACGAGCACTAGCCGTCGGCGCGATTGACGTCGTATCGTCGGCCATCGACCCTCTGGCTATCAAGATCCTGGTCCTCGGCGGTATCGGCAACATCGTGTTGTCGTACGCGCTCGGTTGGGTGCTCTCGATGAAGCGGCTCAAAGGGCCGATGGAGCCGCATCGCTGGCTCCTCGTCGCGCACGAGGTCTCGCTGCAGGAGGGCATCCTGCTGCTCGGTTGCGCCTTCGCGCTGCAGTTCGCGAAGCTGTCGCACGGGCTCGCAGTCGCCGGAGCATCGCTGCTCGTCACAGCGTCCGTGTTCCAGGATCTTTCGGGGATCGTGAACTGGCTGCGCGGGACCGGTGATCAGTTCGCGGAGAAGTCGACCGGCTGGATGATGGCGTCGATCAACGCGGTGCTGAACACCGCGGGCCTCGCGATCGTCGCGTACGGCGTCGTCGTCGGCCTCACCTGATCGTCAGATCGCGGCGTCGAGCGCGTCGACGAGGGTCCGCAACACGGACAGCCGTGCGAGGTACTTGTCGTTCGCCGCGACGACCGTCCACGGCGCCTCGTTCGTCGACGTGCGCTCGATCATGTCGTTGACCGCCATGCGATAGGCGTCCCACTTCTCGCGGTTGCGCCAATCCTCCTGCGTGATCTTGTGCTTCTTGAACGGCGTGGACTCGCGCGCCTTGAACCGCGCGAGCTGCTCCTCCTTCGAGATCTGCAGCCAGTACTTCACGACGACGATCTTGTTCTTCACGAGCTGCGCTTCGAAGTCGTTGATCTCGCCATACGCGCGCATCCAATCGGGCTCCGAGCAGTACCGCTCGACGCGCTCGACGAGGACGCGCCCGTACCACGAGCGATCGTAGATCGTCATGCGACCACGCTCGGGGAGGTTGCGCCAGAAGCGCCACAGATACGGTCGCGACTTCTCCTCGTCGGTGGGCGCGGCGATCGGAATCACGTCGTACTTGCGAGCATCGAGCGCCTGCGTGACGCGACGGATCGCGCCGCCCTTGCCCGCTGCATCCGAGCCCTCGAACGCGCACACGACGGACAGCTTGTCGAAGCGCTTGTGGCGCGACAGCCGATTCAGCCGGCCCTGCAGCTCCGCGAGCTCGTCCTGGTACTCGTCCTTGTCGATCGTCTGGGTCAGGTCCAAGCGATCGAGCACGCTGACGTCATCGATCGGCGTCAACCGCGGCGCGGTTCGTATGCTGTGCGGCTTCGCGGGCTCGTCGAGCCGGCGGCGAATCGAGTCGAGGACCGCGCGACCGATCGTCAGGTTGCGATAGCGCTCGTCCCTCCCTTCGACGACGAGCCACGGCGCTTCGGCGGTCGAGGTCGCGCGCAGGATGTGCTCCGCGGTGCTCTGGAACTTGTCGTACTTCTCGAGGTGCTTCCAGTCGGTAGCGTTCACGCGCCACGACGTGGAGCTGTGCGTCTCCAGCTCCTTGAAGCGCTTCTTCTGGGCCTTCTTCGACAGGTGCAGCCAGAACTTCAGCAGCAGGGTCCCTTCGTCGGCGAGCATCTGCTCGAACCGGAGGATCTCGTCGATGTGCTGGTCGAGCTTCGCCGTCTTGATCTCGCCGTACACGCGATCGATCAGCGGTCGCGAGTACCACGAGCCCACGAACACCGCGATGCGACCGTTTGCCGGCAGCGCGCGCCAGAACCGCCACATCGGCGGACGTCCCACGAGATCGTCGCCGACGGGCCGCAGCGCGTTCGTCGAGATGTGACGCGGATCCATCCATGCGTTGAGCAGGTTCAGCGTGTCGCCCTTGCCCGCGCCGTCGACGCCGCCGAGGATGATCACGACGGGGAACTGGCTTCTCTTCACGAGCTCGTACTGCGCCTCGAGGAGCGCCGCGCGCAGCTCGGGCTCTTCCTTCTCGTAGCGATCCTTGTCGATTTCGTGACCCAGCTCCGCCGACTCGAACATCCTGATCCACTATCACGCTCGTCGTGCAGCCGAAGCTCAGCAGCTGGAAGTTCGTCGAAGATCGCCGCGTCCCGGTCTACAAGACGCTCGCAGCCGAGCTCGACGCGATCGCGAGCGGCAAGAAGGCGATCTCGTTCTTCGCGACCGATCGCGAGGGCCTCGCCGAGGATCTCGCCGCGATCCAGCCGCCCGCGCGGTCGCGTGGGTTGACTGTGGCGGTCGTGCCTCGCGGGCGCGCGAAATCCGAACAACCGATCGATCTGTTCGTCCACCGCACCGTTCTCGAACCCGCTCGTCGCGTCGCACTGGAGCGCCGGATCGCGGCGCTGCAGACACTGCTCTCGCAGTCTCCGTGGACGTTCGATCACGAAGCATCGCTCGGCGAGCTGCTCGGCTATTCGCGCGCACAGCGCACCGCGTGGCTGCGCGCCGAACGCCACGCTCGACCGGAGTTCGGCGTGCTCACGCTCTACGGCGAGTCGAGGCTGAACCATGCGCCGCCTGGCATGTGGTGGACCGAGCCCGGCCGCGTCGTCGCTCCCGATGCGTACAAGAAGCGCGACCGCACGCTGGAGCTATGGCGCGTTGGCGTCCAGCCGACCTACGCGAAGAAGCTCGACGCGTGGGGGCGGATCCTGCTGTTGAAGGACAGCAACCAACGCGCCTTCGACAAAGCGATGCGCACGCCGTACGAGACGCTGGGACCCAAGGGCTGGGTCATCGCGACGCTGTAATCGCACGCCGCGATCGAGTCCGGTCGACCACTGCGGACGCCACGATGGCGATCTGGTATCTCGATCGTCGATGCAGCCGCAGACTCGCGCCGAAGCCACGTCGTACGAAGAAACCTCGCTCCACGCGCACGTGATGGAGTTCCTCGCGGCGATCGCGAGCAAGAACGATCCGCGCTTTCACCTGACGTCGTTCGGTGCGAGCCCGCAGGGACGCGAGCTCCCGCTCGTGGTGATGAGCGCGCACGGCATCAAGACGCCCGCGGAGTCGCGCGCCCGCGGGCTCCCCGTGGTGATGGTCATCAACGGCATTCACGCCGGCGAGGTCGAGGGCAAAGAAGCGTGTCAGATGCTGATTCGCGACATCCTCTCGGGCATTCACGAGCACCTGATCGAGAAGCTCACGCTCGTCATCGTTCCGCTGTTCAACCCCGACGGTAACGACGCCATCTCCCCCGAGAACCGCGTCCTCAACCTGCCGCGCCTCGAAGGTCAGATCGGCCCGAAGAAGGTCGGCACGCGCGTCAACGGCATCGGCGTCAATCTCAACCGCGACTACATGCGCCAGCAAGCGCTCGAGATGCAGCTCCTGCAATCGCGTGTGGTGCAGGTGTGGCAACCCGAGCTCACGATCGATACCCACGCGACGAATGGCTCCGTGCATCGCATGTGGATGACGTACGACATCCCGCACACCGTCGAGTCCGGCCGCCCCGAGCCGATCGCGTTCATGCGGCAGAAGATGATGCCGGTCGTCACCCGCGCGCTCGCCGACTCGCACGGCCTCCTCGCGGGCTGGTACGGCAACTTCGTCGAGGACGAGCGCGCGCTCGATGGCCGCCGCGACGCCGACCCCGCGTCGCCCGTCGCCGAAGGCTGGATGACGTATCCGCACAACCCGCGCTTCGGCTCGAACTATCGCGGCCTCTCGAACCGGCTCGACCTGCTCCTCGAGTGCTACTCGTATCTGACGTTCCCCGATCGCGTGCGCACGACCTACGCGACGATCCTCGAAGCCCTCACGTACGTCACCGCGCACTCCGACGACGTCATGCAGATCGTCGTCTCCAGCCAGAACCCGCGCGATCGCATCGCGATCCGCTACAAGCTCGAGGCGTTCGCCGATCCGATCGAGATCCCGACGATGACGCCGCGCACTCTCGAAGGGGCACCGACGAGCGTGCGCATCCCGTACTTCTCGAACTTCGTCGGCTCCACCGTCGTCGATCGTCCACCCGCGTACATCGTGCCCGCGAACGTCGCCGCGCACCTCGCGCGCCACGGCATCGCGACCGAGCCCGCCACCGGCTCGCGCGAAGTCGAGGTCGCCACCGTCGAGGGCTTCGGCACCGAAGGCGGTCGCAAGATCCTCGAGGCCTCCGAGGTCGGCGACCTGCACGTGTCGTGGCGCCGTCAATCGCGCGCGCTGCCCGCCGGTGCTCACGTCGTGCGCACGGATCACGCGTCCGGCGCGATCGCGGTCTACCTGTGCGAGCCCGAGTCCGACGACGGCGCGATCGAGAACGGCCTGATCCCCGCGCCCGCCGCCGGCGACGAGTTCCCGATCTGGCGCGCCTACTAGCTATCGGACCAACGACGTCCCGGTGCGCAGCTTCGCCGCGGCCTCGACCTCGTCGTACGCGTCGTCCATCGCCAACGCGTCATCGCCCGTACGCTGCGCGCCATCCATGTTCGGCGTGTCGCCATACGTGTCGACGAGCAGCTCGACCTCGCGCCCACCGTACAAGCAGTAATAGTGCTCCTTCGCCGAAACGAGCACCTTCGCCTTCGTCGAGCCGAGCACGCTCGTCATGTAGTTCGTGCAGTTCCCGTAGATCGTGTCCTCGACGATCAAGTCGCCGGTCACCACGATCTGCGCGCACGTCGCGATCGCCTTCGCCCGCAGCGTGCCCAGCACGACCAAGAACCCCGCGCGAAATCCCTGCTGGATCACGCCGCGCACCGTGAGATCGCCCGCGACGAACAAGCTCGGCCCCTCGGGATCCATCACCAGCTCGTCGAGGACCAGCGGACCGTCATACAGCCGCCGCTCCGGTCCACTGACCCAGCACTCGAAGTCGATCACGCCATCGATCTCGCTGCTCTCTTCTTTCTCGAACCACGCGTCGCGGCTCGGCGCGAGCAACTGCATCGCGACGTCCTCGTCGATCGGGCTCGTCCTCGACCAGAACTGCTCGCTCACTTCGTCGCCTTCTTCTTCGCCACCGCCTTCGTCGCGGCGGGCTTCTTCGCGACGGGCTTCCTCGCGACGGGCTTCTTCGCCTTCGCTTTCGCGGGCGCGGTGCCGATCTGCGCGACGAGCTTCTTCGGCGCCTGCGCGCGATAGCTCTCGTCGATCCATTGCTTGAACATCTCGATCGGCACTGGCTGATCAGGCGGGGGCGTTGCACTCACCCAGCCGCTCTTGCCCATGCCGTACGCCATCGGCGTCACCCACGGCAGCATCAGCGCCACATTGCCCGACGTCGGCAGCTTGCAGCCAATCCCCAACGGATCACCCGGCGCGTTCAAGTACACGAACGTCTTGTCGTTCACCGCGACGTCGTTATGTCCGGGCCACGGGGCCTTCGGATGCGCCCCCGGAAACGCCAACCCGTACGCCTTTAGCTCTTCGAGCGCTGCATCGCTCTTCACGCGTGCCATGCCTCAGACTACCCTCTCCACGTGAGCGAGAAGAACCTCCCGGACTGCGGTCTCTACAAGACGACAAAGCAAATCGGCCCGATCGAAGCCGGTCGACTCGTCTACTTCCACAACCACGGCGACCCCGGCCCGGGCGTCTACCTGCCCGCGAAGTGGCACCAGAACCGCTGCACGTTCTCCGAGAACGGCACCACGGTCCCCGCGGACTTCGATCCGCGCTCGCTCCAAGAGCTTCCCGTCGAGGGCTTCTATCGCGTCACCAACGATTTCCACTGCTGCGAAAAGCAGTGCACGAAGTTCGAGACCGACGTCTTCGTGCAGCTCGGCTACAACGGCGCCGGCGCGCCGATCCTGTTCACGCCCGAGCTCACCTCGAACGGGATCAAGATCCCCGAGCGCGGCTCCGTCATCGACGAGAAGAACATGAAGAACCTCGTGCTGCTCCGCATCGCCGAGCGGCAGGGCTCGTCCTCCGACGGTGGCGGCGGCGGTGGCGGCAAGGACCGCGACAAGAACCAGCCCGAGATCAAATTCCCGCGCGGCGGCTTCGTCGTTCACTGACGTGCCCGAGCTCGTCGCAGCTCGAGGCTCGTTTCTCGCGCTCGGTCAGGGAGCCCAACGGTGAGCTCCCAAGACGACGATCAAGGCGTGACACTGCGATCGCCTGAGCCCGGGCAGAGTTGTTGGTCACTAGGTGCCGGTGCTCTTCTCTCGATTCGCCGTCACAGCACCGATCGAGAACGTGCCCCATCGTGAGGGAACGATTCCGTATGGTTTGAAAAAACAAATTCTCCCAAACGGAGCGTCTGCGCGAGGGCAAGCGTTGGGGAGCTTGTGAGCAGGCGCGCTCCATGGCGCACGACTCTTCGATTCGGAGATGTGTGCGCGCGGCTGGTCACAAATCCACAACGTGGCCGGAGCGTTCTCGTCGGTGGTTCGTGGTGTTCTCCGCATCATTCGATGAGCGTGATCGTCATTGTTCGAGATCGTGAGTGTCAGAGTCGGATGATAGTCAATGATCATGTCCGTCGATCTCGATGATCTGGGCGAGCGCATCGCAACGCACGCGGCCCACCTCGACGCCGCCACTCACACGCTGCTCACCGATCTGCGCGAGTTCGATGCCGCGCACGGTTGGTACAAGCAAGGCGCGCGCTCGTGCGCCGATTGGCTGTCGTGGCGCGTCGGCTGGAACATCGGCACCGCGCGCGAGCACCTTCGCGTCGCTCGCAGGCTCGCCGAGCTGCCGTTGATCGATGACGCGCTCCGACTTGGCTCCATCTCGTACGTGAAGGTCCGCGCGATCACGCGTGTCGCGACCACCGCGAACGAGGCGCTGCTCCTGACCGACGCGCAGTACGCGACCGGCTCGCAGCTCGAGCGCATCTGTCGCAAGTACGCCGCGGTCGTCCGCGCCTCGAAGGAGCCCGAGGAGGGCTACGACCGCGACCGTCGATACCTTCGCCGCCTCGATCTCGACGACGGCATGGTGAAGATCGATGGCGTCTTCCATCCCGAAGAAGCGGCGATCATCTGGGCAGCGCTCGAGGCCGTGGCTCGTGCTCGCACGAGCGAGCATCCTCGGGCCGAGACAACGTCCAGCGGCGCGGAGACCGCAACAACACGCGATGGCGCCGCCGTCGCGATGGCGCTCGATGCTCCATCGATGGGCACTATTCCGAAGCGTGAGCGAGAGGCTCGATTCGACCGCGCCGATGCCTTGGTCTCGCTCGCTCGCGACACACTGCGAGGCGATCGCGTGCACGCCGTCCCGACGGAGCTGGTGGTCACTGTTGCCGCCGAGACGCTCGCGAACCCGCTGAGCGCTCCCGATCCATTCGCCGTGACCAGCGACGGCACCTGCGTTTCCGCGGAAACGGCGCGTCGCCTCGCGTGCGACTGCGGTGTCGTTCACATGGTCGAGGATGAGGCCGGCACGACGTTATCCGTCGGTCGGAAGACGCGCTCGATCCCCGCCTCGATGAAGCGTGCGCTGTTGAAGCGCGACAGTACGTGCCGCTTCCCGGGCTGCTGCAATCGGATCTACGTCGAGGGTCACCACATCCACCACTGGGCCAATGGTGGCGAGACGTCACTCGGAAACCTGGTCGGCCTGTGCAGCCACCACCACCGGTTTGTCCACGAGTACGGCTATCGAGTCGAGCTCGACGAGCACCAGCAGCCGCGGTTCTTCGATCATCGCGATCGATTGGTCACCGACGCGCCTCCGCGGCCAGCACCGCGACGGCTCGGAATGCAGGCATTGGTCGACCGGCACCGCGAGCTCGACATTTCCGCGGAAACGAACGAGCCGCTCTGGGACGGCGAGCCCGTGAATTATCCGTGGGTCATCGGGGATCTCGTTCGGGTGGATGGGCTCCACTAGGGCCAAGTCTTCCGAGCTCAGATCACGACCTGCAGCGTTTTGCGGCGTCGCAGGTAACGTCAAGCGTGGTGCGGAGTTAGCGGACCTCCGGTCCAGAAACTTTCGGCAACTTCGACACGAGCCGATCGAGAGGACGCGGTCACCATGACCTCGAACCCGATCGTCACGCTGTTCTACCGCCGACTTCTCGAGCTCGACACCAATCCAAACATCGAGCCCGTGCTCCAAGCTGCGCTCGACCTGCTCGTTCAGGTCACATCCGCGAGTGCGGGCTGTGTCGAGCTCTTCAACGAGCGACGCGAACCGCACTACTGTCGCGCACGCGGCTTCAACGATGACGAGCTGGTCGCCGTTCGAGGCCTGATTTCGTGCGGGGTCATCGCCCACGCAGTCGCGGAGGGGCGGACCGTCGCAACGTCTTCGACCGCGCTCGTCACTTCGGCGGTGACCGCAACGCCGGGCACGTCGATCATTTGCGCACCGATCGCCGACACATCGATTGGCGTTGTCTATCTACAAGGTGGCCGCGGCGGTCGCGCATTCACTGCTCTCGACATCGAACATACGGAGCTCTTCGCTCGGCGCATCGCGCCAATCGCTGGTGCGCTTATTCCACCACAGTCACTTGAGGTGCAGATCAGCGCCTTCAAACGCCAACTCATCCGCCAAGAGTTGCGACGCAACAACTGGAACATGACCCTGACTGCTCGCTCGCTCGGGATGGGACGCGCGGCGCTGTATCGGGCGCTGCGGTCGAAGTGATCCACTGTGTATCCGGAACGATCCAATTTTCAGTGCTTCAGTTCGAGAGGATTGAAGCATTCGACTGAGTTCGCTAGGTAAGGACAACGCGCTTCGAATGGATCGAAGTGCATGTTTGGAGGGACTGATGAGGAAGATCCTCGCGGTCCTGATTCTCGTCGCGGCGTGCGGCGACGATCAGGACATTGAAACGCCCGAGCTTAGCCGCTGCGAACAACTTCGCGATCACTTGATCGACTTGCGACTCGCAGACACGGCTCGCGTTGACAAGGACGCTCATCGCGTCGCGATGCGAAACGCGCTCGGAAAGAGTTTCCTCGACGAGTGCGCACGATTACCAGAGCGAGAGATCGACTGTGCGTTCGAGGCGACCGACTCGTCCACCGTCGCTGCTTGCAGCTCGCACTGACAGTTCACGAAACCAGATCGACACGTAGTTGGAGGTTCTGATGAGGGCTCGCACATTCTGCCGCGCCGCGTTCGTTCGTGGCATCGCTGCACTGGTTGCCATCGCGACGTTCCTTCCGATGAGGATGGCTGCGAGCGCTCCGGGCGACATCTTCACGACGGCGGCGCCAGCGATCGGCGATGCTGCACCAGCGGCGGCTGCCATCGGTGACGGCGAGTCTGGCGTCTCCACGAATATAGGAGCATTCACGTACTCCTACCCGGTAGCGGTTCCGCCCGGTCGTAACGGGACACAACCCAACATCAGCTTGAGCTATTCGAGTCAAGCGCCGATCTACGGAGGGCTGGCCGCGGGTTGGTCACTGTCCGGACTTCCGATCATCACCGAGGACACGAACGCTGGACGCCTGTGGTCGACAGCAATCCCCGGAGCTCCTGAGAGATACCAGAGCTCGTTAGCCGGCAATCGCCAGCTCATCCCCGTCAGCGAGCCGGGACCGGCGGGGGCGCTGACGTACCGTGCTCAGAACGACACCTCGTTCTTTCGCTACGAGAGCTACCAAACAGGAGAGTACTGGTGGCGCGCACTGTCTCCCGACGGAACCAAGTACTACTTCGGTCACAAGGACACTACGCATATATCCACCTGCACGACCGTCTCTGCTGGGTATTCACCTATCACCCGCATCGAAGACGCGTTGGGAAACCAGATCGACTTCTTCTACCAGGCAGGCGTCGATGGCGAGTGTCGTCCTCTTGCAATCACGTGGGGACAGAATCCGGCGGTGTCTGTCGGACCGTTTGCAGCGATCATCTTCGAGTACGAGAACAGCCCGTCGTGTAACGGCGTGAACGTAGGGACGCAGACGAGCTACCGAACCGGCGCGAAGATCGTCACCGGCGCGAGCCAGTTGAAGGTCATCAAGAGTATCGCCGTCGCCCCTTCGTTCTCGACTCCGGGTGGTGTGGCACCACCCCCAGTAACGCCTCCGGTGCATACGCGGACGATTACCCTCAGCTATTCCCCGACCACATCGAGTTGCGGCGCACAGCACGCACCGTATCGCGCACTCGCATCGATCCAGGAGAGTGCAGTCGGTGTCGACTCTCCACTTGTCTCACTGCCACCGGTACTCTTTGACTACGGCAGCGCAAATGTAGACTACAGCGATCAAGCCGCGCCCGTCGCCACCCCAGTACCCTGGCAATCAAGCGCGTTGGGGGCAGGGCCGCGTCCTAACGTTTTCAACTTGAGCTGGGGACACCGTCCCTACAACGGGTGGCCCACGGTCGAGGCGATGATGCTCGATGTCGACGGCGACGGGCTAGTCGATCGCGTTCAGAGCGAGCCCGTGACTGACGCGAACGGGCGCTCGCAGTTGTGTCGAGCACGTTGGTATCGCAACCGTGGCCCTGCGTTCGCCGGGGGAAGTCAGTTCCAACTCGCGGGTGACATAAATATGCCGACGCTCAAGTGGGCGACGCCGGCGGGGACTTCAGGTGGGCCGTATACCGGAGGTCCTGCTGCAGGATCGGACTCGTCGCTCGGAACGCAGGAGCGCTGCGCACTCAACTACCAGCGGACCGCATATCACAACTCTATCCTCGGGTTCACGGTGACATGCTCACCAGGGCAGCAAACGTGTCCGATTCCAGCGGGCGAGCCGTACGGTGTGTGTCCGAACACTCATACGGATTGCGGTCTCAAAACTAGCGCCGCAGCCGACACGCACTTCGCATGGCGGTGGCTAGATGTGGACGGCGATCAACGCCCCGATCTCGTCGGCTCCCCGGCAACGGGTGGTATCGGCTCCTACGATCTTCAGTGGGGCAATGCCCAACCGACGCCACCGCAAGAGCCGTCGATCTTCGGTCCATTTCCAGGCTGTCCATCACCTTCATTTACGGGCAGTGAGAACTGGTCGACGGACCAGTACACGATGTGCCACGGGATGTTCCCGTGGTTCGTCTACAAGAACCACGGGAATGGCGTGTTCGGTGTCGCGCGTCCGGGCGGAAGTGGAAACACGCATGCGACGTGGGGCCCGTTGCCTGATCAGATTCTCTATCAACCGGTGCCGCTCGAGAGTGCGAATGGTGACTCGTCGGTGACATCGAGCCCAGTGGGACAGTTCGACGGTTTGGTCGACGTCGACGGCGACGGTTTTGTCGACGCGGCGTCTGTGTTCCGTCAGCCCGCCAATCAGTGGAAAGTGTTCCGGAACGATGGCAGCGGACAGATGCGACCGAGTACGGGCGCAACCCCGTTTCCCTTCGAGACCAACTTCTACCTGTTCCTTTCGAAGACTGACTACACCCCCTCCGTCAATCCGACGCCAGTGGGCGTCGAGGGCCTCGAAGATCTGAATGGCGACGGCTTGGTCGATCAATGGCGTATCGATCCGAGCGACCCGTCGCAGGCTCTCGTGCATTTCAACGACGGTGTTCACTTCCTAGCGTCCGGCGTTCTGCCTGTGACTGACCGACCCGGTACGGATGGACGGTCGACAGTGGTGGCGGCAGCAGGCCCACCAACGCACTACGTTTGCGCTGGCACACGAGACAACTCTCGCAGCACGCACGACGCGGACAACGATGGTCGCGCGGACATCATGAAGCTGATCAGCGCACCGCTCCCAGAGGCGCAGTTCAACGCCGGAGGCAACTTCGGCAATCCATCGGTACTCATGGGGCCGGGTGCTCTTCACCTCATGCAGGCACGCACTGACAACGACCTCCATCCCTGCGAGGGCAACGGTTGGTGGGAAACCCTCAGCGACCTCGTCGATCTGAACGGAGATGGAATCGACGAAGACGTCTGGTTCACGTCACTCGGCGGGCCGCCTGATCAGATGTACATCCGCTACGCGAGAAATCTCGGAGCACAGCGTCTTCTGACGTCGATCAAGAATGGTCGCGGGGCAGAGACAACGATCACGTACAGCTCCATGAACGGTACGGCGGTTACGCAAACGCCATCGCTCGGAAAGTCGTCGCCGAGCACGAACTGGGTCGCTCAGACCGTCAGCACTGTGGACATTTTCTCGTCGACAACGAACACGACCTCGTACAAGTACAAGAATCCGCAATGGGCAGCGGAGCCGACCTCGCCTGTCCCCAACTCTCCGGCGAATCGAGCTTCCTTTCGAGGCTTCGAGGAAGTGGAGACCACGTTGCAGAGCGGCGCTGTGACGGTCGAGCGATTCAGCTACTCGCCTGACTGGAGCGGCCGGCTCGCGACGAAGATCGTCAAGCCGTCATCGAGCGCGACAGTGCACACGATCGACGACACCACATGGGAGGCACTTCCGCTGTTCGGTGGCCTCATCACGACGTACCACGCTACCGCAGTTGATCATTGGGCGTGCAAGAACAGTCAAACCGAGAGTGCATGCCGCGCGAACACGGATACGCGAACCCGCTCGACGACGCAGTTCTCCGCGTTGGGAAGTACGTCGGCGACAAATCCGACGCTGCTGATGTGGCAGCCGACGACGACAGTGCTCCAGGCGGGACCAGCGGTCGCGATCGGCGACCGAGGCACCGCTACGACATTCGCCCTGTACTCCGACGCCTCGTCGTATCGGTTGCGGACGCTCACGACGACAAGCTTTCAGGTGCTCCCCGATGGCTCCGCAGGAATGTATGCCAAGACTGGGTCGACGTGGGACCCGGCAAGAGGTCTCGAGCTCACAAGCGAAGAGTGGATCGATGGAAACCCGGCAAACCGTCTGATCACGACGAAGACTTACGACGCCATCGGCAATCTCTCTACTGTGCAAGATCCACGCGGATACACGGTGGAGAACGAATACGACAGTCGTCAGCTATTCGTCGCAGCGGTCAACAACGCGTACTACGACCACCACTACGAATACGAGTACGAGTACGGGACCGGTACGCGCTTGGTTACACGCGGCCCACTCTGGGCATGGTGCGCCACGTACTTCAACCCGTTCTGCCCTTCGCCTCCACCGCCAAACTTCATGGTTCGCAACGAGGACCGAGTTCGCGTCGATGGTCTCGGACGGGTGATCGAGAAGTTCGAGTCGTTCAACAAAGACTTCAACCTCTACGACTACCAACTCAAGAAGACCGAGAGCCACAGCTACGTCGATACCGCGACCTCCACGCCGACATCCGTGACGCATCAAACCGCGATCGACGAGAACATCTCGGTTGCGGGCATTCGGTACCGCTCGGAAACGACCGAGTTCGATGGGCATGGTCGTCCGATCACGACCACGGTGGCAGGCCCAACGCCACACGTCACGACGTATGCGTACCGCGCCGACGGCACGCTGCAGTCTGTGTCGGTTCCCGATCCGACGCTGAACGACGCGTCCCGCGTGACGTACAGCTACGGCTTCGACAGCCTCGGCCGGCCGACGACGATCCGACGCCCTGATTCGACGACGCCGTCGAGTCAGAGCGGCGTGAATATCGCCTACAACGGCCTGACAAGCACGACAACCGAGGTCGTCGGAGCCGCTGGCGGTAAGGTGGGGGAGACTCAAACGACGAACGACAGGTTCGGTCGCCTGCAGTTGGTGAAGGAGAAGACAGCCGCAAGTACGTACGCGACGACGACATACGGATACGACGCCGCTGACAACGTCGCGAGCATTGTTGACCCGCAGAACGTCACAACGGTGCTGGTCCATGATTTCGCAGGTCGGCGCACCTCGATCACTCGTGGTGGTCGCACCTGGAATTATGGCTACGACAAGAACGGCAATCTCGAGTCGGTCAAGACACCGTGCACGGGGCTCGCCTGCGCCAACTACATCACGACCTTTAACTACGATCCTCTGAACCGCGAGACGACGCGCATGATCGCGCCGAGAACACTGACGGCAGCAGATCGAGCTCTCTTCGTCGCTGACTCGGAGCTGCGCTATTGGGACTACGGAGCCAACTCGCGTGACCGTGTCTCGCAATGGTTCTCGTACGCGCCGAGCTCGAACGAGACGCGCCTTTTGAACTGGTTCAACTACGACGCACGCGGTTCCATCGTCATGAACCTTGGCTGGTTTCAGAACGCGGGTCTGCCGCTGTTGACGCGCGATGTGATGCACGACTACCACATCTCGGGACTGCCCTACATTTCTCGTTATCGCGAGAAGGATGGTGGGACGTACCCGGTCACTCGAACGAGTTACGACGCTCGCGGTCTCGCCTCGCAGGTTGAAGTGTCACTTGACGGCGGCGTGACTTGGCCGAATCAACCGACCGTCCAGACCCGCAACGTCGCAGGTTTGATCACCAAGCGTCGTACAGACGTGGCCGGCGGACCGATGACCTTTGTCGAGTCCAACTGGACCTACGACAAGCTCGGACGCGTCGTTAACCAGACCGTCCAGAAGTCAGGACCGACACAGGTCGCGCGTCAAGCACTCACGTACTTCGGCAACGACGACGTCAAGACGCTGCAGCACTTCCTCGGCGCAGCCAGCCGCACGTTCACGTACGCCTACGACTTGCGGCACCAGATCACCGGTGTCACGACGAACACCGCGAGCTACTTCGGCGCTACGTACCAATACGGTACTGCGGGGCGACTAACGCGCGCGACTCACACGCGCACGATCAGCCCGACGCCTGCTGGCGCCGATCCACGCCTCGTTCGCAACGTGAACTACGTCTACGCCGGCACCGATCCGGAACAGGTCACGGCGCTGACGAACGTCTCCAACGGCTCGAACTACGCGACGTACACGTACGACGACGCGGGCAATCAGCTGACGCGCAGCTATCCGGCGACCAACGAGCTGTTCGAATACACGTACGACGGCCAGGACCAACTCCGTCGTGTCGTTCGCAAGGTCAGCGGAGTCGTTCAGGGAAGCGAAGAGTACTGGTACGGCATGGACGGTAATCGCACGCAGGTCCTGAAGCGCGATGCCGCCGGCAACAAGACCGAGCTCATCTGGTTCCTCGAGAATGTCGAGGCGCACTACCAGATCAATGTTGATGGGACGACGACGGTGACGAAGTCGTACTCACACGTCTCACAAGGAACGCCAATCGCGCGCATCGAACGCACCGGGCCGACGGCGGCGACATCGAAGATCGAGTACCAGTTCCACGGCCTCGCGAACAACACGCTCGCTGCGGTCGCAAAGGACGGAACCATCAACGCGAGCTTCAGCTACGCACCGTTCGGCGAGCGACTCGAGTCGACGGACGCAGGCGGATTGCAGGGAGCAGGTCTCACGTCTCACAAGCGTCGCTCCAACGATAAGTACGAGGACGATGTGTCAGCGCTCACGTACTACGGTGCTCGCTACTACGACAAGACACTTATGTCCTGGACTCAAGGCGATCCGTTCTATCGATTTGTTCCAGACGAGGCATGGTCGAATCCGCGAAAATCAAATCTATATACGTTCAATCTAAATAGTCCGATGCGTTACATGGATCCAGATGGACGGAATCCACTAGTGATACCTCTCGTAATTGAGGCGGCAAAGGATGCAGCAATAGCTGTTGTTGCAATCTACAGCGCGGTCACAGCTGGCATTCCGGCTGGCAGGGCAATGCGCAAGGCCGCTGACGCTCTGAAGAGTCTGCCAGCGCAGCAACTTAATCGCGATCCGTCAACGCTGGCGTTCAAGACGCGGTTGCGGGGAGAGATAGCGGCGGAGCTGGAGAGCAACGAGAACGTCAACAAGGTCACTCGCTACATGAATGAGGACTTTTCCGCTGCCGACAAGAAGGCGGCGGAGGGGACGGATCACGAAGAGCCAGTTCTCGATGCTGCCGTTGCCGGCGCCGTAGATGGCGGTAGCGGTGGTGCTCGTCACAGGGCACCAGATGCAAAGGGGGCAAAGATGAAGGCATCCGACAATCTAGAGACTGCCCTAGAACAAGAGCTTGGCATTACGGAGGCACAGGATCGGGCTTCGGGATCGAAGGAATTCGACGATGGTAGCCCCGGCGCCAGGCCGCGAGCCGCCACCATCAACGACACCAAAAAAAGCAAGGACAACGTGAGGAACCGACTCAGAGACATCAAGAGCGCCGCGGACGTCTCCGACGATGACGACATCGACTAGGATAGGCCGGTGAGTGTTGTGGAGACTAAGACACGTGCGCTCTTCGATGAGGCCTTGCGACTTCGAGATACCGGAGAGATAGCGGAGTCGATGAAACGCCTTGAGGAGATAGTGGACGGCTTCCCGAAGGATCATGACGAACGGCTCATTGCTGCGCATTCGTGTGCCCAACTCGCAGGTCTCCACTCCGATCGTGGCGATCAGGACGCGTGCGAGCGATGGTTCCGACGAGCGCTCCAGATTGGACCTGGGTTCGAGTTGGCGTCCGTTGGACTCTTCACGACGCTCTGGGAAACGGAGCGACGCATCGAGGCACTCGATGAGCTCGTTCGGTTTCTGGAGAAGAAAGACTCTCCCGAGTACCGGAGGATGCTCGGCGGCGACGGCTTTCGAGACGATCTGTCGCCTGCGGAGCGTGCGCTCGCCGAGCAAGGGCGCGCGTTGCTAGCCAAACACGCGTCCAAGACCTAGAACATCTGGCCGCAGGCGTCGGCGACGGTGCAGTCGCAGCCCTTCTCGGCCGTGCAGACCTGGACGATCTCGCCGGTCTCGTAGAAGCGCTTCATCATCGTCGTGGTGGCGCCCTTGTTGCGGATCGACGAGTGCACGTCGTTGTCCGGCGGCGCCTCGTTGCCGGCGGGGAGCGGGCCCTTGCCGAAGTCGTAGATGATGAGGCCGCTGCCGACGGGCTGGTTCGTCGAGTCGACGCCGTAGGGCACGTAGGGCGACGGCGTGATCACCGGGATGTTCATCGTGCGCGCTTGGTACTCGCTGCCGAGGTTCGAGACTTCGTCGTCGGCGATCGCGATCTGCATGAAGACTTGCTTCTCTTCGCCGCCGAAGCCGCCGTCGGTGATGACGTCGGCGACCGCGGTGGGCTCGGTGCGGTCCCACTCTTGTTGCATGAGGGAGACGAGCAGGGCGGTGTCGAAGTTGTTGGGATAGGCGCCCGTGAGCGTCGTGCGGTATTGCGGCCAGTCGCGCGAGCGCTCGAGGAGGAGCGAGTAGTTGATCGCGCCGACCTGGACCACGCAGCGCTTGATCAGCGGATCGATCGCGCAGACGGTGGTGCCCATGATGCCGCCCTGGGAGATGCCGTAGTAGTAGACCTTCGACGGGTCGACGAGGGTGGCGGTGGCGGAGGTGCCGTCTTGCGTGAACAGGCGGGTGGCCATCGGGCCGCGCGCGATCTGCGAGAGAGCGAGGTGGTTCATCATGCCTTGCACGAGGACGTCGAAGATTCCGTAGCCCTTGTTCGCGTCGTTGAGAGCGAGGACGACGTTGGGGACGTCTTTGGCGGACATGCCGCGCATCTCGGTGCCGATGGCGATGTTGCAGGTTTCGGCGGCGGCGTTGCGCGTGCCCGAGGAGGCCGCTTGGTCCGATTCGCCGAACAGGCCGTGGCCGTAGACGATGATGCCGACGGGCGCGTGGCCCGGCTCGAGCGCGCAGGCGGGGACGATGGCGGTGAAGGGCACCTTGTAGAGGCCCATGGCCATCGGCTTGCCCGCGCCGTCGCGCATGAGGTTCGTGGACGGAGCGAAGGAGCCGGCGTTGGTGAGGAACAGCGGCGCGTCGTAGGTGCCGTCGATGCGGCGCGCGATGCGCGTGTCGCCTTGCGGTACGGAGGTGGTGACGGTGAAGTCGAGGGAGGCGCCGTTGGTGCCGGCGGCGGCGAGGGTGATGGCGCGAGCGTCGAGGAGGTCGGCTTGGACCTGCTTCTGCGAGCGCGTGTGGAAGTCCCAGGCGACGACGAGGTCGGTCTTGGCGATGCCCTTGGCTTCGAGGGCGGCGAACAGGCTCGTGTAGCGCGCGCGGATCCGCTCGAGGAGCGGGTGCGTGGTGGTCTGGTTGTCGACGAGCGACTTGAAGCCAGCGGAGACGGGGAGGTTGCTGCCGTCCTTGGCTTTGAGCGACTTCTTGATCGCGACCAGGTAGTGGCCGGAGCGCTTGAGCATCTTGTCGCTGCGGATGAACAGGGCCTGGTCGGCGGGCGTGTCGGAGCCGCGCACGTCGAGCTCGGCGAAGTGGGGGACGAGATCGCCGGTGTCGAGATCGATCATCACCGTCGGCGACGAGGGCAGGAGCGAGTCGCCGATGTTGTTGAAGTGGACGAGGTTCGCGCCGTCGACGCCGACGTCGAACGCGACCATCATCGGCGCGGCCGAGGAGAAGCCGTCGTGCTTCGCGTAGAGCGACGGCTCGACGGGAACGCCGTCGATGTTCACGGGCAGTGCGCCGGCCGGATACTCGAGGCGGAAGCCGGTCTCCGTGTCGTCGGCGACCTCGTAGATCGAGGACGGCCACGGCACGAGGCAGTGCGTGCTCGAGCCGAGCGGGTTGCACTGGTCGGGGACGTCGAGATCGACGCCGTCATCGCCACAGGCGGCGAGGCCCGTGACAGCGACAGCCGCGAGGCCGGTGTTGACGACGAGTGAGAGGCCGAAGGCTAGTGAAGACGCAAGAGTGGCTTTACGCATCCCGGCCGCACACTACCTCCCGGACGGCGTCGGTGGGGCGTTACGTTCGGACGGCGCGCTACCCGACAGCGCACCGGGCCGTGTGCACGCGATTGCCCGATTCGTCACTGGTGACAGTAGGTTGCAGATGGCCGCGGATGCACGGCGTGGGCGATGTCGAGCAACTCCAGGCGCTGGCAACACGAGTGGCCAGTGTCGATTGGCCGATCGGCAAGATCGCGAGATCGGCCGATGCTCGTCGGGAAATCGATGGCGCAGAGGTTGCTCGAGGCGCGTGCACGATCATGTCTCGTCTCGTCACCTCGCTGTCCGCCCTCGTCCTCGCCTCCACCTCGCTCGTTGCCCCTCGGGTAGCGGATGCGGACTCGTGCTCCTCGGCGCGGGTCATGGTCATCCTCGACAAGTCGAGCTCGATGCAGACCGGCACCATCAACGGTGCGACGAAGTGGAGCATCGCGGTGGACGGCCTCGGCCAGGTGCTGACCGCGTACGAGCAGAAGGCCGAGTTCGGCCTGATGACGTTCCCCAAGCCGAACATGTGCTCGCCCGGCGGACTCGATGTCTCGCCCGCGATGGGCAACCGCAGCGCGATCCTCGGTGCGCTCGCGACGCCACCCCCCGAAGGCGGAAGCTACACGCCGATGGCCGAGACCCTCGAGGTCGCGGCGACCGAGCCGACGCTCACGTCCGCGAGCGGCGCGAAGCACGTCGTGCTGATCACCGACGGCTGGCAGTACTGCGTTCCCTACGATGCGACCACGCGCTTCGACGGCGTCGCCGCGGCGGCCGCGCTGCAGGCGCAAGGCGTGACGGTGTGGGTCGTCGGTTTCGGCGGTGAAGTCGACACCGCGGCGCTCAACCAGATGGCGGTCGCGGCGGGCACCGCGAAGGCCGGCTGCAATCCGCAAGGCTCGGATCCCGCGTCGCCGACGAACTGCTACTTCCAAGCGGACAACGCGACCGAGCTGCTCACCGCGCTGAACACGATCGCCGGATCGATCTCGGCCGAGCAGTGCGACGGCGTGGACAACGACTGCAACGGTCAGGTCGACGATGGCCTCGTGCGCAGCTGCGAAGGCGCGTGCGGCGTCGGTACCGAGACGTGCTCGGGTGGATCGTGGGGCGCGTGCAACACGCCCGCGTCCACCACCGAGGTGTGCGATGGCGTCGATAACGACTGCGATGGCAACGTCGACGAGCCGGGCCCCGGCGTGTGCGATCCAGGCGAGACCTGCTCCAACGGCACGTGCCAGCCGCCCAACGGTGGCGACGGCGACGGCGATGGCGGCGCGGCCCACGCGGGTTGTGCGTGCAACTCCGGCTCGGGTCCCGACGCTGCCGCGCTGCTTCCGTTCGCGATGCTCGGCGCGGTGATCCTGCGCCGCCGCCGCCGCTAAGGGCCCGGTCCCCAGTTCAGCGCTGAAAGGGGCCCGTGCCCCTTTTGCGCTTTTGGATGCACGCGCGTGAAACGCGTGCGGGCTGATGGCATGGTCCGCCGATGCGGCTTGTTTCCATCGCCTCGTTCATCGCGATCGCCCTCGCCGCGCCGCGCGCGCATGCCGAGGGCGTGGACTTCATCGCTGAGGCGAAGGCGCTGAGCGTCGTCGGTGCCTGCGCTGAAGGGACGACCGACAAGGTCGCGCCGAAGGTGTACGAGGCCCACTGCAAGCGCATCCGCACGGTCGTCGAGGACTACAACAAGCGCTGGCGAACGCCGGCTCGCGAGTTCTTCGCGGCGCACGTGCCGGCGGGCTTGCCGCGCAAGGTGGTCTATCCGTTCGCGGGCGGTGACCTCGCGACCGCACTGGCGATCTATCCCGACGCCGACGAGATCACCACGATCTCCCTCGAGCCGGCGGGCGATCCGCGCACGCTGTCGATGTTGAAGCCCAAGGAGATCCAGAGCGCGCTCGGCGTGGTGACCAAGGAGCTGTCGTCGTTCTATCGCGCGAACTACTCGGTCACGATGAACATGATCGGCGCGATGCGCGGCGCGAAGCTGCCGACGCAGCTGATCTTCGGACTGTCCGCGCTCGTCGTGAATGGATACGAGCCGGACTCGCTGCGCTACTTCGAGGTGAAGGACGATGGCTCGCTGAAGTATCTCGAGCAGGCAGACATCGATGCGGGCGCGAAGGCCGAGAGTGCGGGCGCGCGCAACACGTTCTTCTCGAACATCGAGCTCGTCTTTCACAAGGCGGGCACGTCGCGGAAGCAGATCTATCGCCACATCATGGCGAACCTGAACGATGCGCACTTGAAGAAGTCTCCCGGTGCGCTCGCGCACCTCGAAGCGAAGGGCACCGTCGCCGGCATGACGAAGGCGGCGAGCTATCTGCTCACGTTCGGCGAGTTCTCGACGATGCGGAAGTACATCATCGATCACGTCGCGTGGATGGTCAGCGACACGACGGGCCTCGCGCCGAAGTACGGCACGCCGGCGGGCTTCGAGTACGAGACGTACGGGAGCTTCACGACGTCGAACATGCCCGCGGGCAAAGATGTCTCGCCCGCGTACGCGAAGCTGTTCGCGGCACAGCCGAAGCGAAAGCTGCCGTTCCGCTTTGGCTACCCCGACGGCACGTTCCGCAACGGCCACCTCATCGTCATGACGAAGTCGAAGGCCAAGTAACGCGACGTAAGTTGTCGATGCATCGGGTAAGGTCCGCCCGATGTCAGTACGAAAAGGCGATCACATCAAACGGGTGGCGATCGTGTTCTCGGGCGGCCCGGCGCCCGGTGCGAATGCCGTGATCTCGTCCGCGGCGATCTCGTTCCTCGAGGACGATCGCCAGGTGATCGGGTTCTTCCACGGGTACTCGAACCTCGAGAACTACCACCCGGTGACGCATCGTCTGCTTCCCGACGAGCACTACCGGATCTTCGAGCTGAAGGATCTGTCGGGCATGCGCAACACGCGTGGCATCGTGATCGGCACGGCGCGCGCGAACCCGGGCAAGGGCATCGACAAGCCCGCCGACCTCGAAGATCCGAAGAAGACGCAGCGGCTGCGCAACGTCTACAACGCGCTCGTCGATCTCGAGATCGATGCGCTGATCTCGATCGGCGGCGACGACACGCTCAAGACCGCCAACTTCTTGCACGAGTATCAGAAGCGCTTGCCGGCCGAGGCGCGGCGCGTGCAGGTCGTGCATCTGCCGAAGACGATCGACAACGACTATCGCGGCATCGACTTCACGTTCGGCTTCTTCACCGCCGTCGACGTGATGGCGAAGGAGCTCCAGAACCTGCGCGCGGACGCGATGTCGACGGGCAGCTACTTCGTCGTCGAGACCATGGGCCGCAAGGCGGGTTGGCTATCGTACGGCGTCGCGATCGCCGGCGAAGCGAACCTCGTGCTCGCCGTCGAAGATGTCCAAGACGATCTCGCGACCACCGACGAGAAGGGCCAGCCGTGCCTCTCGCTCGACGCGCTCGTCGATCGCATCGTCGACATGATGATCGCGCGCGAGAAGCGCGGGAAGCACTACGGCACCGTGGTCCTCGCGGAAGGGCTCGCGGAGATGCTGCCCGAGTCGCAGATCAAGGATCTGCCGCGCGACGAGCACGGGCACCTGTCGCTCGGCCGCATGGATCTCGGCAAGCTCGTCGCGATGCTCGTGACCAAGCGCTACGAAGAGCGCACCAAGCGAAAGAAGAAGGTCACGGGCCTCCAGCTCGGCTACGAGTCGCGCTGCGCGGTGCCACACGCGTTCGACGTGATGCTCGGCAGCCAGCTCGGCATCGGCGCGTATCGAGCGCTCGTCGAGGAGAACCTCGATGGTCACTTGGTGTCGGTGATGGGCCAGCTCGACCTCGCGTACGTCCCGTTCCGCGAGCTCGTGAACCCGGCGACGCTCAAGACCGAGGTGCGGTTCATCCAGACCGGGAGCGACTACCACCGCCTCGCGCGCTTCTTGGAGACGCGCACGGATCGGATCGTCGATTGGGCGCCCGGTCGCCGACAAGAGCGCTGACGCACCGAGGCGTGCGGTGACGTAGCGATCGCTCACGTGTGCGACAAACACGCGCTCGGTAGTTCATCGCAGCCGGTGCGTGCGCGCGTCCCAGAGCCACGTGAGGCCCTGGCCCGACCGGCATGCGCGTTGCTCGATAGAGATGACATGTACACCATTCTCATCATCGTCCTCATCGTTCTTCTCCTCGGCGGCGGCGGTCTCTACTTCCGTCGGTAGCGCCCGAGGTTTTGTCGAAGGACCAGCGCGGCAGCAATCTTCCGGATCCGTCCTCGTTCAGCGTAGGATCTGGATATGAGGGCGACCGCGCTGGTCCTTGCGATAGCTGCGTGCGGCGGCGGCGACGCTTCTAATGATGCCGGTGGTGGCGATGATCAACCGCCACAGGACGGCACCATGCAACCCATCGTCGATGGCCCTCCACCGGGCACACCGCTGGTGGATCGTCTCGGCGTGTCCACGGTCACCGCGCCTGCCGGTGTGATGGCCGGCGATTCGAACTACCGCATCTGGGGACGACAGAGTTTGCGCGTCGCGCCCGTGTTCACGGTGCCACTCGCGAATTGCGGCACGCTCGTCGGTTACACGACGGGCACGCCGCAATCGCCGATGGCTCGGGTCGCGAAGCTCGACGTCAACGATCAGCTCGTCGCCACGTACGATGTCGGCGCGTTCGTGTTGCGCGGCCTCGCGGCGGAGCCGGACGGACACTTCGGTGCGTTGCTCTGGGACTCCGCAGCGACGACGAAGTCGATCAAGGTGACGCGCTTCGACGCGAACGGCGGGACGCCGCGCGACTCGCCGCTCGTCGACACCGTGTGGTCACCGACGGACTTCGGCATCGGCGAGAGCCGGCTCGAGTTCGGCGATGGAAAGTACGGCGCGTACTTTCACGTCCACGGCGTGAGCGGCAACTTCAACGGGCACGAAGGCGACTCCATGAAGTGGATCAACGCCGCGACCGGCGCGGTCACGAATGGATGGTCGTGGGGCTGCTCGCACTCGATGAGCGACCTGTTGCGGTTCGAGCCGGCGAGCAAGAAGTTCATGTCCGCGTGCGTGACCGATTGCTTCCCCGGCACCAACGGCACCGACTTCGCGACCGCGTCGATCGGCGGTGTGTACCTCGATCACTCGACGAAGGTCACGAGCGTCGATGGCGCGTGTAACGGCAGCGTCGCGGGCGAGCTCGGTGGAATGGCGCCCGCGGCGAGCGGATGGAAGCTCGTGTTCAACGCGCATCAGAATGCAGCGACGATGGGGCAATCGTCGTACTCGACGACGTCGATGAACCAGGACATCGGCTTTGCATCGATCGCCGTGAACGGAACGCCGGGCCCGGTCACGTGGCTGACGACGACGCCCGGCAACGAAGCGAACGCATCGATCGCCGCGTGGAATGGCGATGGTGCCGAGGAGTACGTGATCGGGTGGGCCGAAGTCGCGGGCAACGCGCGTACGTACAAGCTCGGCCGCTTCTCGCCGACGGGCGGTCTCGTCTACGCACCCGCGGATGTCACCGCGACGGTGAAATGGGGCGAGCGCGACGATCCGTTTCGCACCACACCGAGCGGCGACATCGTGTGGGCGTGGTTCGATGCTGCCGGCGCTACGTCGTTCAAGCTCGCGCGCATTCGCTCGAGCGGCACGTGCAACTAGCGTCGCTTTGCAGGCAACGCTTCGTTGCGCGTCACGCGATCAGCCGCACGTGACGCCGTTCCACCCGTCGGTGTAGCCGCTGTCGTAGCCGTCGCTGTAGCCCGCGTCGTAGCCGTCGTCGCCGCCGTCGGCGTAGCCGGTGGCATAGCCGTCGGCGTAGCAACCGTCGTAGATCACGCCGGCCGCATCGGCGTAGCCCGCGTCGTAGCCGTCGAGGGCGCCGTCGCGATAGCCGGCATCGATCCCGTCGAGCACGCCATTCGCGTAGGCAGCGTCGTACGTCGAGCGGAACCCGACCTGATACTCGGGGTTCAACCGTTTGCCCTCGGCGTAGCCCGTCGCATACGCGCTCGCATCGCGGTTGTCCTCGTAGCCGCGCGAGTAACACACGCGCGCTTCTTCGGGATCCACGTCGTCCTGTTCCTCGGCTTTCGGCGGCGCGGCGGGCGCGATCGCCTTCATGCGATCCTTCACCGTCGCGAGCGCGCCGTTGGTCGCGCTGCCCGCGATGCGCGCGACCGCCGGAGCTTCGCACGCGGCTTCGCCATCCGATGCGCCGGCCTCGGTGCCCGAGCCGTAGCCATCGGTGTAGCCGTCGCTGTACGCGTCGTCGTAGCCGGCCGCGCCGCCATCGGCGTAGCCATCGGCGGTGCCGGCCGAGCAAGCGGCGCCATCGTGCGATCCGTCGAGCGCGCCGTCGCTGTAGGCATCGTCGTAGCCGGCGGCGTATCCCTCGGAGCTGTTGTAGCCGCTCGAGAAGCCCGATGCGTAGCCCTCCTCGGCGCCGTCGCGCTCGCCGTCTTCGCGGGTCAGCGCGAGGCCGTCGGCTTTGCCTTGCTCGTAGCGAACGGTGTTCTCGGCGAACGCCCGATCGGCGCCCTCGTTGTACTTCGCTTCGAGGCCCGCGCCGTCGAAGCAGTTCACCGTGTCGCAGCCCGTGGCCGCTCCGACCGCGACCACCATGGCCAAGAGAAGCTTCATGATTCGCAACCAACGCATCACGACCCTCCTCGGTGCAATCGGAGATCCTACGTCACGGGAGGAATCCCCCGCACATGCGCGCTGCAACTACGCGAGCGCCGGTCGGCACCTCGTGCCAGCTGTGGCGTGGTCGCGACACGCGGCGCCCGCTCGCCTGCGAGATTCGCAGACACCGACGTCCGCGCTATGGTCGCCCACATGTGTCGGAACATCCGCCAGCTCTTCAACTTCGAGCCGCCCGCGACCGACGAAGAATGCGCCGCCGCCGCTCTTCAATACGTCCGGAAGGTGAGCGGCACGCGGAAACCGAGTGATGCGAACACGAAGGCCTTCGAGCGCGCCGTGGCCGCCTTGACGAAGATCACGCGCGAGCTCGTCGACAACCTCGAGACCAACGCGCCTCCCAAGAACCGCGACGAAGAAGCGCGCAAGGCTCGCGAGCGCAACGCCGAGCGCTACGGCTGATCATGCCGCGCGACGGATCGCGTCCACGATCTGTGTGACGCTCGGATCATCGCCCGCGCGTCCAGACACGTAGTGCCACACGATCTCGTTCGACGGCTTCACGACCAGCACGCCGCCCTGCTGCCACTGATCGCCCTGCGGCACCAACGCCTGGCGATGGCCGCTCGCGAACGCACGCAGCGCCTTGCCGAAACCGCGCGGATCGATCGTCGATCCCACGCCGCGCTTGAGCTCGGCCGCCTTGTACACGGCCAGTGACGGATCGGTGTAGATCGGACCGGTGTACATCGTGGTGTCGCGAAAGCCGTCGATGAAGCTCGGCGTTCCATTGCCGATCACGAACAGCTCCGCACCCGCATCGCGGATACGCTGACCCTCGCGGTGCAACTGCACCACGTGCTCGCGGCAATGTACTCAACCGAAGTGACGCGTGAACACGAGGACCGCGGTCTTGTCGTGCCACAGCGTGCCGAGCGTGACGGAGTTCCCGTTCTCGTCGAGCACGGACATCGTCGCGAGATCGTCGGCGCGAGTCAGCATGGAAACATCGTATCCGGCGCGTCGACCACGCGCGAGTCTCTCGAGAGAGAACTGATGTCGTGGGCTTCGCTAGGTCGCTGAACGAATCGTGCGGCTTCGCTGAGCGCGCTATCGCCGCTTCGTCGGCGAAGCTTTCGACGTCGCCTTTGTCGCCGCCTTGGCCTTCGCTGCGGACTTCGTCGCGGGCGTGGCCTTCGCCGCCGTCTTGGCCTTCGCCGCCGCCTTGGCCTTCGCCGCCGTCTTGGCCTTCGCCGCCGTCTTGGGCTTCGTCGCGGGCTTCGTCGCGGGCTTCGCCTTCGCGGTCGCCGTCTTGGCGTTTGTCGCGAGCGTGGCCTTTGTCGTGGGCTTCGCCTTCGCAGGCGGTGCCTTCGCAGGCGTCGCGGACGGCGAGCTCGCGGGCGTCGCTTTCGCCGGCTTCGCCGCCTTCGGCGGCAGCGTCCCGGCGTAGTCGAGCGCCTTTTGCAGCCACGCGGTCATCTCGTCGGCCTCGTCCATCAGCGACTCGGGCATCAGCACGGTGTTCGACATCACGCGACCGTTGCCCATGGGATCGAAGCGCTCGGCTCCCTCGAGCGCGAGGGCCGTCGCGTGGTCGTCGTCGCCGAGCTTCACCATGAACGACTTCGCGAACAGACCGCCGAACAGGTGGCCGTTCACCTTCGCCGCTGCGGCGCCGAACATCTGCAACGTCTGGATGCGCTTGTCGCGCGGGAGCCGCGCGTAGAACAGCGCGTGGTTCTCTTTGGGAATCTTCACCCAGGCCATCGTGTCCTCCTACTTCGCGGAACCTGCCGTCGCGTTCGAGCCAGCCTTCGTCGCCGAGCCCGCATTCGAGCCTGTCTTCGTCGCCGAGCCCGCGTTCGATCCTGCCGCGGATCCGGAACCTGCGTTCGAGCCCGCGGAGCCGGAGCCTGCGTTCGGCGCGACTTGCGAGAGCACGGCGGCGACCTTCGCGTCGAATGGACCGCGCTGCGCTTCGGCGAGCTGGATGCGGCACTTCTCGAACTTGGGCAGGTTCGTCGCGTTGATCACGTGGCATTCGATCGCGGCGTCGCTCCATTTTCCTTCGGCGCACGAGTCGACGTAGGCCTTCTGTAGCGAGGGTGAGATCTTCGCGACCATGTCCGCCATCTGCGGCGATTGGCCGGCGGAGGCGAGCGCTGCTTGCATGTAATCGGCGACCGCTTGCGAGAGCTCGCTGCACTCGTAGTGACGCGATGCGGTCGCGGGCTCCGTCGGGAGCTCGGCGTTGCGCGTGAACAGAGCGGCGCCGCCGGTCTTGATCAGCGCATCCACCTGCGGCCCTTTGGCCGTCAGCTCGGCAAACGCGTTCGTACCTTGGGTCTCCGCCTTGCCGTCACCCGCGTTGGCGCTCTTCAGGTACTGCAGGATCGCGTTGATGCGCGTGGTGTCGCCTTTCGCGTCGTCGGCGCTCTGGGTGACCACCTTCGCCCGAAGGGTAAGCGCGTCGGCGAACGACGCGGTCGCGAGGACGGTGCGCTTCGGATCGGACGCGCGTACGACGATCGGTTCGGCGAGATACGGATCGAGCTCGCTCCACCAGGCGGGAATCGACTTCGCGCCCTGGTCGACCTCGGTCTTCCACGCCTGTGGTTCGATGCCGGCGCCCTTGCGCGCGACGATGACGACTTCGCCGCTCGGCAGGATCGCACCCGAGGCGATCGACTTGCCCTGGATCACCGCGTGAAACAGATCGCCATCGCGGGTGAGCTCGAGGAGAGACTTCGCGCTCGCGACGGTCTCGAGGCACTTCGTGACCTTGTCGCGCGGCAGGCCCGCCACGATCAACGAGACGTCGCCTTGCATGAGCGCGCCGGTCTTCGCGCCGATGATCGTCGTCGCGGTGCCCATGATGTCGAGCCCGCATTTCTCGTTCGCGGACTTCAGGATCATCTCCACGCTGGAGAGCGCGATCGGCGAGAGCTGGGCATAGATCGACCACGCGCGGACACGGGGGACATCGATGCGAAACGCGGTGTCCGGCTCGGCCGGCAAGAACCGCACGGAGGTGGGCGGCCCACTGGACGAGCCTTTGCACGCGCTGCACAGCGCGAGGCAGAACGCGACAGACAACAGAACGCGCATGTGCAAACCGTCGACGACTTCCTCGTGGAATGCAAGTAGCGTTGCTCGGGCGCGTCAGCACGAGTGCTAGCCACTTCGAGGTCGAGCTTCCTCGACTGTCGCCGGGGAGCGACCGCTCGGCGTCACCCCTGCAGCGCGAACTGCGGGTGCGCCAGCAACTGCCGCTCGAGCTCGGCGTGCTGTTCGACGGGAATATCGGCCGCGAACTTGGCGGACGATCGCGAGCGTCGATCGAGCCACGCACGATCGAGCAGCCGGTGACGCGCGAAGGCGGGGTCACCGGGGACAAACGCGATCGTCGTCGACTCCTTCGGCCCGGACGCCACCCCTTCGGCTACGTAGAACCCCGCGAGGAGGAGCGAGGTACGGATCGCCGTCGACGCCGAGTAGGTGAACAGCTCGCACGGGCGATCCAGGTGCGCTCGCAGCGCGCGAAACGCGGCGAGCGTCCACATCCGCGTGTCGACCTTCGACGAGAACGGATCCCAGAAGATGATGTCGGGCGCGCGTTCCCGCGGAAACGTCGAGAGGAAGTCGCCTTCGACGATGCGCCAGACAACCGGCCGGGCATCGTTCGTAACGCGCGCACTCGACGAGCGGGTCTCGGTCGCGATGGGGGCACTCGGCGAGCGCCCAGCATTCGCGATGAGGGCACTCTGCGAGCGCACGGCATTCGCGATGGGGGCACTCCGCGAGCGCGCGGCATTCGGGATGGGGGCGTCCGCGACGCGCACGTCGACGAGCGAGCGTGTGTCACGCGAGGCGTCGTCGCGATCGGCATCGAGCGACTGCGCATGCGTTCCATCGCGCGGCGGCGCTCCACCCGACGCGTACGTGCCGTAACGCGCGAGGATATGCGGCGCGGGATGCCGCAGATGCGGGAACTCCTTCTGGTGATCGAGGGCGAGCCGGAACGCATCGAGGTCGTGCTCGAAGCTCACGAGCTCGATGACGGGTGCATCGACGGCGGTGTTGATTTCGCCGATATCACGCGCGAGGTCATTCCCGGCGGTGGTCGCGACGCTAGGCACCTCCAGCGCGCGGATCAGCGCCATCGCGTTGTGGGCCGCGCCGAGGCCGACGTCCCAGACCACGAGCGAGTCCAGCGTGCGCTCCCCGGCGTCGCTCGCGAGAGCGCTCGTGTCGCTCCGACGCTGGAGCCGCTCGGTTTGATTCACGTAGACGCGCTCGGCTTCTTCGTTCGGCGCGTTGACCGAGTGCATCGTCTCGCCCGAGGCCGCGTGCGCGATCCACGAGTGCTCGCCGCGGGTGACCACGGAGAATGCACCGCGCATGGACGGACGCGTGGGCTTGCTGCGCGGGCGCGGGCCCGGCGGGTTGTCCTCGTCGTCGAGCGCGAGGCGCGTGCGTTGCTCGGCGTAGAACGCGGCGAACGTGCCGGCGGTGATCTGCGCGCGGATCCGCGACATCAGCTGCGTGTAGAAGCGCAGGTTGTGGTTCGCGAGCAGCTGCCAGCCGAGCGGCTCTTGCGCTTTGACGAGGTGGTGCAGGAACGAGCGCGCGTAGGTCGTGCAGGCGGAGCAGGGACACGCGGCGTCGAGGGGAGCGTCCGAGGCGCGGTGAACGCCGCGGCGCAGATCGATGCGGCCGTGCGACGTGAAGGCTTTGCCGTGCTGCGCCCAGGCGGTGGGGAGGATGCAATCGAACATGTCGATGCCGCGGTGAACCGCTTCGAGGATGTCGATCGGCGTACCGACGCCCATCAGGTAGCGCGGGCGATCGGTCGGCAGGAGCGCGGTGACGAGCTCGGTGGTGTCCTCGCGTTCGGCGCGCGATTCTCCGACGGCGAGGCCCCCGATCGCGAAGCCATCGAAGTCGCGGGTGCCGCCGCGGGCGAGCGACGTGAGCGCGAGCGCGGACTCGCGGCGCAGATCGGGGAAGCACGCGCCCTGAACGATCGCGAACAGTTGTTGTGGCGAGTCACCACGCGCGGCGAGGGAGCGCGTGGCCCAGCGATGCGTGAGCTCCATCGCGGCGCGCGCGGTGCCGTGCGGCGACGTGGAGTCGATGCATTGATCGAGGACCATCATGATGTCCGAGCCGATCGCGCGTTGCATCGCGATCGAGCGCTCGGGCGTGAGGAGGATCGGGCCGGGTGCGTTGCGATCGCGAAAGATCGCGCCGTCTTCGTGCATCGCGGACCCGTCGCGCTGCGCGAGAGAAAAGATCTGGAAGCCGCCCGAGTCGGTGAGGAATGCGCCGGGCCACTTGGTCCAAGCGTGCAGGCCGCCGACGCGCTCGAACAGGTCGGGGCCGGGGCGAACGAGCAGGTGATAGGTGTTCGCGAGGAGGATCGGCGCGCCCAGATCGCGGAGCTCGAGGAGTTGTGGCAGCGTCTGCGTGCGAACGGAGCCGCGGGTGCCGACCGGCATGAACACGGGCGTCGCGACGTCGCCGTGCAGTGTGGTCAGGGTGCCGGTGCGCGCACGCGATGACGTGGCCATCGCGAGGACACGGAAATTCGCGGCGGTCACCGGCGGGTTGTATCAGCTCGTGCAGCTATCGAGTCTTTCGGCGCGGTCGAGTTCGCGGTGGTCGAGTGGCGGCGATGACGCGGTTGCCGGCGGTCATGGCAGGTGGCGGGCTGCCGATGGCCGGCGGCTTGTCGGCGACGATGGCCGATGGCGCTTTGTCGGCGGCGATGATCGCCATGTTGTCGACGAGGTTCGGGTATCGCCGACCGGCGCGAGCGGCCCGCGCGCGGGCGCGAGCGATCTGATCCGCGGTCATCTTCGAAGGCGACGCCGCGCGCGGCCTCGGGTTTTTGCGCTTCCATGGCGGGGTGGCCATGCGGATGTGATGTCCATCGCGAACGCGGGGATACGCCATCGGCCGATGCCACCTCGGGTGGCGGCATCAGGCCCGCGGGACTTGCAGAAACTCGGGGGTCACAACACACTCGGCGAGATGCAACGTCCGGGTGCGCGCTCGTCGGTGATCCTCGCGCTCGTACTCGGTCTGGTGATGTTCGGGACATCCAATGTCGCGATGGCGCAACCGGGACCGACGACGGGTACGCAGACGAAGCTGACGCCCGAGGTCGAGAAGCTGATCAGCGAGAAGCCGATCATCAATCTCGTGACGATGGGGGTCGGTGGGCTGATCTGGGAGCGCCATGGTCACATCGCGCTGTGCGTCAGCTACGACAATCCCAAGGACGACGTCTGCTTCAACTACGGCATCGGTGACTTCCACCATCCGGTGAAGATGGGATGGGGCTTCTTCCGGGCCGACGACAGCTTCTGGGTCGGCAAGCAGTACCCGCGCGAGATGCTGTCGATCTATCGCAACGCGGATCGCACGATCTGGGTGCAACCGCTGCCTCTCACGAAAGAGCAGAAGGAGAAGGTGCTCGCGAAGCTCGAGTTCGACGTGCTCGAGGAGAACAAGCACTATTCGTACGATCACCTCTGGGACAACTGCACCACGCGCGTGCGCGACATCATCGACAACGCCACCGACCACGCGCTGAAGACGATGCCGAACAAGGCCGACGGCCGCACGTATCGCGAGCTCGCACGCGAAGGCTTCTATGGCCTGCCGAGCTCGTGGCTCCCGCTCGTGATCACGGATATCGCGATGGGCCGCGTCAGCGACGCGGTCCCGAACTACTGGGAGCGCATGTTCCTCCCGGACTACATGCGCGAGGCCGTGCAGGACAAGTGGGGCATCGCGCCGATGGTGCTCTACCAGCGGCAGGGACCGTTTGCGGTCAAAGAGATCGAGAAGACCCTCGCCGATGGCGGCCTGTCGCCGGAGAAGAAGGCCGAGCTGCAGAATCGCCTCGACGAGCTGCACGCGGAGCCGAGCGGCCGCCTGCGCTTCGCCTTGTTCGCGCTGCTGCTCACGGCATCGGCGTGGATCACGCGGCTCGTCGGTCGGTTCCAGCGCACGGGCCTCGCGGTGGCCGTGATTCCCGCGGCACTGCTCGGGTTGGTCTTCTGGGGACTCGCCATCATCTCGCCGCTGCCGTACGTGCGGTGGAACGAGACGTGCCTGTGCCTCATGCCGTTCGATCTGCTGCTGCTGTTCTTGTCCGGCGAGCGCAAGAAGAAGTACGCGCGCGGTCGCGTGATCATGCTCGCGCTCGTCGCGGCGCTGTTGCTCGTCAACGTGCTCAAAGCGCCGATCTGGCCCGTGTGGCTGTGGGCGCTCGTACCGAACGCGGTGGTCGCGTTCATGCCGATGTCGATGCGGAAGAAGGACGAGGTCGCGAAGGCGACCGCGTCGGAGAAGTCGTCGGAGAAGTCCGACAAGAAGTCCGACAAGTCGTCGAAGAAGAAGACCGCGTAGCTCACGGACACGCCGCGGTCTCGGCCGCGGGTGCGGGAACCGTCGGCACGCCGTCGCGCAGGTAGCTCGCGAGGAAGCAGCTGTACTGGTAGCGAACCGCGGGGAGCTGGCGATAGATCTGGTGGCCATCCGCGACGCCGCCGTCGGCGTACTGCACGACGACGCTCGTCGTGCGGTGCTCCGGGTTCATGCGGTTCTCGCGCACCGGATAGTCGAGCATTCCGCCGAGGCCTTGCGTCGCGAGCGCGTCCTGCGTGCCGGGCCAGATCTTGTCGCCCGCCTCGGAGTTGCCGTACGCGAGCGCTGCCGCGTCGAGGACGGTCTCGGGGAAGTAGCGGTCGCCTTGGCCGATCGGTTGATACACGTGACGCTCGGGAAAGCCCGCGAGCGGACGTCGCGCGAGCCGCGCCATCGAGGCGCCCGGCTCCGCGACTTCCCAACCGACGCCCAACACGCCGAGCACCGGGTGCATGAACGTGAGGCCTTCGCCCTCGATGCCGAGGATGCCGGCGAGGAGCGAACGGCCGTTCTCGATCACGTCGGTGTCGAGGATGAACAAGTTCCAGAAGCCGCCCGCACCGAACGGCGTGAGCGCACCGAAGCGCGGCTCGACGGCGCCGATCATGTTCGTGTACATGCCGCCCATCGAATGACCGCCGAGCGTCACCGTCGCGGGATCGAAGCGACCGTCGGTGTTCGCGGGCAGCGTCGCGCCGCAGCTCGCGAGCATCGCGGGCGTGATCCGCAGCTCGAGCAGCGCGTCGAGGAGCAAGCGCTGCTCGAACACGCCTTGCTGGAACGTGTACGGCAGCGCGGCGAGGTTGTTGAAGTTCAGATACGCCTGCGCGTCCGCACCGGGCAGCCGCTCGGGGTTCACGGGCATCGCCGTCGCCGCGGCGGCGATCCCGCGCCGGCCGACGACGACTCCGGGGCCTTCTCCCGGCATCGGACCCGACTCGGGCGTCGTGTTGAAGCCCTCGTCCACGAGATCGAACGACGCGCCGCCCGAGCCATGCACGTATTGCCACAGCGGCCATCCGCTCGCGGGCATCGTGCCCTTGGGGATCGTGATGCGGATCGGAACCACGAGCGTGCCCTGCGAGATCGGCGCGCCATTCGCGTCGAACGTGAAGCGACCCATCGTCGAGTACGGCGCGTCGCCCATCTGGAACTGCGGCATCGTGACGGTGCCGGCGAGCACGCAGACATCGGGATGATTCACGCCGTGCTCGGTGTCGAGCGCGAGGCCATCGATCGTCACGTCGTGCGCCGCGCGAACAGCTTCGCTGCGCGCGCGCATCACGGCGATCTCGTCGCCCGTCGTGAACACCGTCGCGACGAGCAGATCGTCGTCGGCGATGTCGAGCTCGTCGAGCGCGGACCACAGCGGCGCGTAGAGCGCCTTCGCCTTCGCGTCGCCGCCGCCGCGCACGAGCTCGTCGAACGCAGGCGGCGCGGAGACGCCCGGCGCGAACGCCTTGCGCAGCACGAACGCGTAGCGCGTGTTCGCGCGGAGCACGGCACCCGGACGCGGCGCGACGGATACGAGGCCCTCCCCGGCGAACGCATCGAACGGCAAGGTCTGCGCGACGAGCGGATACAGCGCGCCGCGCTCGTCGGACGCGGGATCGATATCGACGAGCAATGCTTCGCTCGCGGGGTCCGCGGCGATCAATCGATCCACTGCGTGATCCGGCACGATGCCCGTGAAGCGGAACCACGCGATGGGCATCACGGGGAATCCCGCGTGCTCGGCGGCGCTCGACAACAGGTCGCGAACGATCGGCAGGTTGCGCTTGTTCGGGAACCGCGAGAAGTCGATGTGGCCATCCACGGTCAGTCGCAGATCCGATGGAAACGGCATCGCGAAGAACTCGTCGCCGCCGCCGAGATCGAACGCGATCGTGTCGGTCGGCGGCGCGTCGTCCGAGCACGCGGTCATCGCGAGAAGCGCGGCGAATGCGAACACGAAGCGCGAACCCGACACGAAGCGCGAACCCGACACGAAGCGCGAACCCGACGCGAAGCGCGAACCCGACGAAGCGAAGCGCGAATCCATGCGTATGGGTATCGTGGCAGTTCTCGACGAGGAATCGGTAGATTCGGCCAGGTTGACTGGCTACTCGAGGCGTCACGCGACGCGTGGCGCGAACTATCGGGGAAGCGGGCGCGCGAAGCGTGACAGACGCTGGACAGATTCGTCCGACTGCGGGCGCGCTCGCTCGGCCGCCATGTCGGATAGCAGCACCGACGGGATGCGACGCAGAGACGCAGTGACGCAGAGCAGATGGTTGGAACGCGTCGCGATCGCTCCACCCGATCACGAACGGTGGTCGTGCCTCTCGTCAAAGATCCAGGTCGGGCGAAACCAGGCTCTGCGCAGTTTGCGTCTCTGCGTCGCGTTCCCGAGAGGTCTGCAAACTCACCGCCGGCTCGAAATGCGCGCTCGTCGATCAGGCAACGCGAGCTCGACGTTTCCGCGGAAACGAAGTATCCGCTGTGGATCGGCGACGGGTGTCCGCGCCACATCGGAGGCACGTCAGCGTGGCATCGCGAAGACGTCGGTGCCGAGGGCATCGCCGTCCCAGTACGCGATCATCGCGTGGTCCTGCGACCAGGTGATCGCGGGCGTCGTCAGGTCGGGCGCGCCGTGCCACGCACGCGCGAACGAGCCGGTCTTGGATAGGATGCGCTCGACGACGGGTCCCTCCTCGGTGTCGAGCGATGCGATGTACGCGCGATCACCGGCGGCGGCGAGGCGGACGGTCGTGTCCCGGGTTGCATAGGGGAGCTTCTTGGTCCACGTGGTCTTCCCGCGCAGGTTGAACGCGATCAGGTGCGCCACACCTTCGCGTGTACGAAGCGCGAACAGGCAGCCCTCCTTCTGGCACGCGACGTCCATCACCTCGTCGCGCGGATCGATGGGCGCGCGGGTTTGCACACCGCCGCACTCCTTCTTCGAGCACATCAGCACGAACGTCTTCGCCTCGATGCGATAGAGCAACGCGACGTAGTCGCTCGCCGAGGTGACCGCGCACCAGTTCATCCGCGCGGTGGTGGGTACCGTCATCGCCATCAGCTCGGGCGCTGCGCCGGTCTGGGTGGCGTTGCTCCGCGAGGTCGGCCCGTGAACGAACCAGAACCGATCGTCGCGCTCTTCGAGCCAGCCGACGGCCCAGCGCTGATCGTTGGACGCGAGCCCAGTGCAGAGCTGGCGGACGGAGCTACCGAACGACTCCGAGCGACCGAGCTTGCCATCTCCCTCGATCTTCGCGACGTGGACCTTCTTGCCCTGCAGCCACACGACGCCCGCGCCGACCGACATCCCGACGGCGCGCGTGTCTGTCACGGTCGGGATCGCCGAGCGACGGCGGCGGGTGCCGTTGCGATCGAGCTCGACGACGTGACGATCACCGGCGAGCTCCATCACCGCGAAGCCGTCCCCGAGGACCGCGGCTTGGAGCGGCGGCACCTTGGTGGTGACCCCGGCTGAATCCGTCGTGCGTCCTCGCGACACGAGCACGATGACCGCGAGCGGAACGAGCACGGTCGCGAGGAGGGCGGGCCGACGGCGGACGTGAAGCGCGACGAGATAGGCGAGCAGACCGACGAGGGAGCGTGGGCGAGCCATGACCGGACGATAGTCGAGATGGCACACACGCTGCACCTGTCGCTCGCATGCAACGCATCTCCGACGCCCTCGAGCTTCTCACCGCGCAGCACGACGAGATCGAGATGCTGCTGACCGAGATCGCCGACGCCGCGAACCTCGACCGCCGCACTCGGGCAATCACGGAGCTGGCCGACCGCGTGACGGTTCACCTCGCCGCGGAACAAGTGTTGTTCTACCCGGCGGTCTCGACGGTGATGACCCGCGAGGTTCACGCCGAGCTGCTCGCCGAGCACTGCGAGATCAAGCGGGTGCTCGCGGACCTGCTGTGGCTCGACGGTGACGACACACGTCTCGAGCGGAAGTTGTTCGCGCTGAAGTCGCTCTTCGATTGCCACGCGACGTGGCAGGAGCGCGATCTGTTCGAGACCGTCGCCGAGAGCATCTCGGCAGCAGAGCTCACGGCGCTCGGCACCGAGATCACCGACTGGGTCGACAGCATCGTCGATGCGTCGGCGAACGTCGCGGCGAACGCGGCTCGCTCCGGTGGCTCGATGATGACCACGTCCGTCGCGGCCTAGCCGCAGTGTGCGGATACGCTCGCGTCCTCATGGGGCGCGTGGCACGGTGGCACGTCGTGAGGACGTTCCGCCGCGAACCGCTCGTCGACATCGTGCGCTGGCTGCAGGCCGAGCTGGCCGCGGGTGCGATCGTGATCGAGCTCGACGTGCTCGACCCCGATCGCGGGCGCGGGCACTACGCGGGCGAGCTCGTCGGTGACTGCGTGCATCGTCCGTATCGCGTGTGGATCGAGCTCGCCGATCGACTCGGGCTCCGCATGCTGACGCCGAGCCGCGGTGACCAGGAGTTGGTCACCCTGCGCTTCGAGCGACTCGATCCGCGGGAGCGGCTGCGCGCGACGAGCGACGATGAGACCGAGCGCTACGGCGTGGACTCGCCGTTCGCGCGGATCTCCAAGCACGAGGAGCCGGGGTTCGTGCTCGACCTCGCGGATGCGATCGCGCGGTGCCGGCTCGGTGCGGGCGCCCGCGTGCTGGACCTCGGCGTCAACACCGGCGACGAGCTGTCGCTCATGCGCGAGCTCGGACTTCGCGACGCGCGGTTCGTCGGCATCGATCACAGCGCGTCGGCCATCGCAGAAGCGCGTGTCCGCTTTCCGGACGTCGAGTTTCACGTCGCGGATCTCGGTGCGCTCGAATCACTCGGCCTCGGTCGCTTCGACCTCGTGGTGTCGATCGGCACGCTGCAATCGCCCGGCGTCGACGATCGCGAGGTCGTGCGGCGCGTGGTGCAGCACCACCTGGACCCGGCGGGCAGCGTGATCCTCGGGTTCCCGAACTGTCGCTACATCGACGGAGAGCTCGAGCACGGCACGCGGATGAAGAACTTCCGACAGCCCGAGCTCGGCCTCTTGATCAAGGATGCGACCTACTACCGCAAGTATCTGCATCAGCACGGTAAGCAGGTGTTTGTCACCGGGCATCACTATTTGCTCGTCACCGGAGTGCCTACCGGCGACGGTGGATCGCATGCGAATCCCGATCGCGGTGTGGTGGGTGGCGCTGTGTCTCCCGGCGTGTGACACGGGTTGCGACGGCGGCGGTGGCTCGTTCTATTCCGCGCGTCTCGTCGTCGGCGTCGAGCCGCAGACGATCGCGCGCGAGGAGCTTCCCGCCGGCGCGATCGAGCTCGTGGTCAGGAGCGCGAACCAAGCCGCGTTCCCGCTCGTGCCCGCTGACCCCGAAGCGGCGACGCGGATCGTCGTGCAGAGCGAGTTCATGCTCCGGGATGTCCGCCAGTCGAGCAACAGCCTCGGCGATAGCGAAGCGCGCATCGGCGAGATGGGCGTGTACATCCCGCTGCAGACGGCCGAGCGCGGCTTCTACGACGACTCGGTGAAGCTCTACATGTACGAGACTCCCGATCGTCCGATCACGGACACGTGGCGCGGATCGTTCGAGATCGAGCTGCGATCTGTGGACGCGAGCACGCGCGTGAAGGTCGACGTCGCTCCGTTCTTGAACCCCTGCGATGACCGGTACGACGGGCCCACACCGTCGGAGTACGCACCGAACGCGCGCGTCGACACGGCGCTGAATTCGAGCGCGACCTGCCTCGATGGGACGGCGTGCGTCCCGCGCGGGACATTGCTCGATCGCGACGTGCACTCGATCGTTGTCGCGCCTTTCGTCATCTCCACACGCGTTCAAGCGTGGTGCGACTACGTGTACGGTTACTGACTCCTGTTAGAGTCCGCGGTCATGTCCGATCACGCGTCGACCGATGTAGCCAAGCGGCCGCCGCATCCCGCGCTGTACTTCATCTTGTTCCTGCCGTTCGGCGCGACGAGTGGATTCATCATGTACACGATCGGCGCCCTCGCCTCGAAGGCGGGGATGTCCGATGCGACGGTGACCGCGATGACGATCACCAACACGCTGCCGCACACGTGGAAGTTCCTGTGGGCTCCCGTCGTCGACACGTTGTGGACGGGGCGCGGTTGGTACATCACGACGAACTTGATCTCCTCGGCGTGTATCATCGCCCTCGGGTTCATTCCGATCGGGCCGGACACCGTGACGCTGATGACCGTGGTCATCTTCATCAACGGCCTGTCGACGACGTTCATCGGAATGTGCACCGAGTCACTGATGGCGAAGCTCACGCCGCCGGAGCAGCGCGGCTCGGCCGGCGGTTGGTCGCAGGCCGGAAACCTCGGTGGTGCGACGATCGGCGGTCTCGGTCTGTACATGGCGAACCACCTCGCCGAGGACTGGATGCCGTTCGTCATCGTCGGTGGCCTCTTGCTGTCGTGCTCGGTGGTGCTGTCCTTCGTGAAGGAGCCCCCACGCGACCGGTCGATCTCGTTCCCCCAAGCGCTGGCTGCTCTGGGCCGTGACATCTGGACGCTGCTCGTGGATCCGCGCCGCGCGGCCAAGCTCCCCACGAAGTGGCTCGCCGCGATCCCGCTCGTCTTCATCTACGTGCTCTCCGGCGCCGGCATCCTCGCGATCACGCTGAGCCTGATGCCGATCGGATCCGGCGGCGCGCAGAACGTGTTCCCGCTCGAGTCGATGTTGAAGGAGTGGGGGGTGTCGTCGGACTGGTCGGGCTGGGTCAACGGCCTCTTGTCGGGCCTCGGCGCGATCGCCGGCTCGCTGCTCGGCGGCGTGCTCGCCAGCAAGATCGACAAGCGGAAGGCCTACGCGCTGTCGGGCATCATCCTGGCGCTGTTCGCGTTCGGCATGGTCCCGCTGCCGCGGACCGCGACCTTCTATACCGTCGGCGTCGTCATCTACAGCGTCGGGCTCGGCATGTGTTACTCGACGTTCACCGCGTTCGTGCTCGACATCATCGGGCACACCGGCGGAGCGACGAAGTACAACCTGTTCGCGTCGCTCGCGAACATGCCGATCTACATCATGGGCCGCGTCGATGGCTGGGTGTCGACGGAGTACAGCCGCAACACGATGCTGTGGGTCGACGGACTCGCCGGCGTCGCGGGCGCGGTGGTCCTCCTCGCGGTCGTGTGGATCCTGCGCCAGCGCAAGCTCGATCCCGCGCCGACTCCCTAACGCCGCTCGCGTCGCGAACTTTCACGTACGAAGTCTGCACAGTCGCGAACCGGACCTCGCACGTCGCCGCAGCGACTCTCGAAGATCCGTCGACCGCGGCCTCGCGACGCGACATCGGCGCCATGGTTCTCGCGCGCACTGCACAACGAGTCGCGCGCAACGCGAGGTGATCGCACGCGCGCCGCGCGGCACGAACGCTGCTGATTCCTCGGCACGGAGGAAATGCGATGCGCGATCGAAGTTGGTTAGCGCTGTTAGTAACAGCAGCGGCGTGCGGCAGCGGCGATGCAGGGAGCGCCTACTTTCCCGATGCGAGTAGCGGCGGGACCGATGCGACCCTCGGCTGTTTGTCGTCCAACGAATGTCCCGCCGGAACCGTGTGCAACGAGTTCGGTGCGTGCGTGCTTCCACCCGGTGGTGGAGGCGGTGGCAGTGGCAGCAATGACGCAGGCATGCCGCCACCGCCACCCGAAGTCGAGATCGAGTTCGGCGCGCCGACGAGCTCCGATCGCTACATCTATGTCCCGATGACGGCGCAGGACGAGCTCGCGCGCATCGATGGTCAGACGCTCGCCGTGACGTCGACCCCGGTCGGCCTCAAGCCGAAGGTGGTGGCGACGATTCCGGGCAGCGACGGTGCGGTCGTGCTCGACACGCACAACGGAACGGCGACCGTCGTTCGGCCGGCGGTGAGCAGCGAGGGCGATACGAAGCGGACGCTCGGGACGCTCGCGAACCTGAACCGCGTCGATATCGATCCGTCGGGGCGCTATGCGGTGGTCTGGTTCGACCTCGCGAAGCACCTGCAAGACGGCACGCTCGGCACCGTCGGCAGCTTCCAGGACGTGACGGTGATCGCACTCGCGCCCGGCGTGGAGCGCGCGGTGAACCTGACCGTCGGCTTCCGCCCGCGCGACGTGCAGTTCGATGCCGCGGGAACGCGTGCATACGTGATCACCGCGGATGGCGTGTCCGTGATCGACATGGGCTACGCGACCACGCACGGGCCGAGCATCGTGCCGCCGATCCCGGTGGCCGAGGTGGCCGCGCAGGAGACGGCCGAGGTCGACATCTTGCCGACCGGGCAGTACGCGGCGGTGCGGCAGGTCGGCGAGTCCGCACTGCGGATCGTGTCGATGGCGGCCGCGAATCCCGGGCAGGCGTGGATCCTGCCGCTCGCGTCGCCGGCGACGGACATCGACCTCGCGCCCGATGGCGGCCGCGTGTACGCGGTGTCGCGCGAAGCGAAGGAGCTGTCGATCGTCGACGTGCCGGGTGACATCGGCAATCCCGCGGCGGTGACGCGCGTGGATCTCACCGGGCACAGCATCGGCTCGTTCGTGCTGTCGGCGGATGGACGGCGCGCGCTGATGTTCACGAACGCGACCGCCGACGAGCGCATCACGAAGATCGAGCTCGCGCAGCCGGGCTTCCCGATCACCACGTGGCCGCTCAAGAAGAGCGTGCGCGCGGTGGGGCTCTCGCCGAACGGCTCGACCGCGATCGTGATCAACGCGAAGATCGCGGGGGATCCGGCGACGGCGACGACGACGGATCAGTACATCGATCGCAGCTACGGCTACACGCTGCTCGATCTCGCGACGGGCTTCGGCAAGCTGCAGATCACGCCGGTGGATCCGGGCTCGTTCGCGTACGCACCCGATGGCAGCAAGGCGTACGTCGCGCTCGACGGTGGCAACGCCGTCACCGCGACGCGCGCGCTGCAGGTCGTGACGACGCAGACCGGCGTGGTGATCACGAAGCAGCTCGGCTCGCCGCCATCGGCGGTAGGCATCCTGCCCGGCGCGAATGAAGCGTTCGCGGCGCAGCGGCATCCACTGGGCCGCGTGACGTTTATCGATCTCACCACCGACGCGGTCCGGACCGTCACGGGCTTCGACCTCAACGGCAACATCGTGAACTGAGGGACATCATGAACCGACTACTCCTCCTGTCATTGCTCGCGATTTCGGCGTGCAACTGGACCGACGATCGACCGATCGTGTGGGAACGCGATCGCGAGCTCCTCGGTCCGATCCAGCTCAAGAACCAGGTCGCGTACATCGACAGCGCGCTCGATCGCGTGACGCTGCTCGATCTCGCGCTCGACACGCCGCGCATCGAGACCGCGCGCATCGGTCGCAATGCGATGCACGCGATGCCGAGCTTCGATCGCCACAAGCTGTTCGTGATCACGCGCGGCGAGGAAGCGATCGTGCGCGGGCAGATCGATCAACCGCCGATGCTGTGGGCTCTCGACACCGAAGCGCAGGACGCGGAGCCGATCGCATACGAGATCGGATCCCCGTTCGATCGACTCGCGATCTCGCCCGACAACACGATCGCCGTCGCGTACTTCTCGGCCTCCGGCCCCGACGCGATGGGCTTCTTCCGCAACCCGAACGAGATCGCGGTGATCGATCTGACGAAGCCACCGGGCGATGGCAATCCGACGCTGAAGACGATCCGCTCGTTCGGCTCGGTGCCCGAAGGCGTGACGCTGTCGCCGCCGATGACGATCCCCGGAACGCTCGAGGCGCGAACGTTCGCGTACATCCTCTCGGAGAATCAGGTGACGGTGCTGGATGTCGCGCATCCGAGCCGGCGCGAGATCTCGATCCGCCTCGATCTCGGAGGCGCGCCGGTGATCCCGCGCGAGGTGGTGTTCGCGAAGAAGACCGCGAGTGCGTACGTCCGCAGCGATAACGCGCGCGACGTGCTGCAGATCCTCCTCGAGCCGGTGTCTCCCGCGTCACCCGAAGCGAACGACTTCCGTCCCGTGCTCGCCGAGCTCGGCGCCGGCGGTGGTCCGACGGACATCGCGGTCTACGACGACGCGAGCGGCGAGCGCTACATCCTCGCGGCGACGCCGAACACGAGCGAGGTCGTGGTGATCCACGCGGACACCGCGCAGTTCCGTGCGGTGCCCGTGACGGATCCGATCGATCGGATCTTGCTGTTCCCGACCAGCGATCCGGACATGCCGATTCCTCCGCGCAAGGCGCTGTTCGCGTCGATCGGCGCGAAGCTGCCACGCGTGCATGTCCTCGACCTCGAGCACATCACCGATCCGCTGACGCAGGCGAGCATCCGCAAGATCGAGCTCGATCAACCGGTGCGCGATGTGGTGCCGGTGCCCGAGCGCGATCTCGCGATGCTGGTGCACGACGACGCGCGCACGGTGCTCGGTCTCCTCGACATGGACACCGAGTCGACATCGCCGCTGCTCGGCGTGGGCAAGCTCGATTCGTACGACTTCTCGCCCGACGGATCGCATCTGATCGGCGCGACCCCGGCGGTCTCGCGCATCGGCTTCTTGCAGCTCGACAACCTTCACCCCACGAACTTCCGCCTCGACGATCCGCCGGCGCGCGTGCTGTCGACGGGCAACGCGAAGATCCTCGTCGATCACGGCGATCCGCTCGGTCGCGCGACGATCATCCCGTCGCCGACCGCCACGCGTGACGACGCGATCGTTCTGTCCGGATTCCTCACCGTCGACCTTCTCGACCAGGAGCCCTAGTCATGCGCATCGCCATCCTCGCCGTCGCTCTGTGCGCGGCCTCGTCCGGCGCGGTCGCCGGCAACAACGAAGTCACGCTCGGGAGTACGAACCGCTCGCTTCGAACGGCGTCGGCAAACGCCGTGACCACCGAGAACCTCGGCGGCGTGCAGCTCGGTGCTGCGCGACAGATCCATCTCGATCTCGTGTCGAACTTGCAGATCTGGGGAGCGATCGGCTTCGCCAGCACCTCCGCCGAGGGCCAGCTGTTCGGTATGCCCACGGAGATCGACGCGCTCGACGTCACGTTCGGCGGGCACGCTCGATACCTGCTGCATCGAAACCTCGCGGTGGTCGGCCGGGTCGATCTGGGGCCGTCACGCAGCTCGCTCGCGATCGAGGGAAACGGCCACCGCGTGACGGACGCGCGGTGGGGGGCGATCGCGACGGGAGCGGTCGGCGTCGACCTGTTCCTCGTGGCGTACCCGCGGTTCTCCCTCGGAGCACGCTTCGAGATGGGCTACGTGGCGCATGCGGCGCCGGCGCTCTCACCCGCCGAGCCGTCCAGCGCGGACATGCTGGAGCTGTCGGAGTCCCAAGCGTCGATCGGGAGCCTGGACCTGGGAGGCCGGTTCTACGCGTTTTCGCTGCTCTCGCAGTTCTGAGAGTCAGCGCGTTTCTGATATGACAAACGAATGGCCAAGTTCGAGTACGAGATCTACACGGTCGCCTGGGGACACGGATCGGCGACGCAGCCGATCGTCGACGAGCTGAACAAGCGCGGTGACGATGGTTGGGAGTTGGTCGCCACGACTCGTGACGAGTCCCCCGACGACGATCACGACGACGAGGTCGTGATGTTCGTGTTCAAGCGCGAGAAGAAGAAGGACAAGGGTAAGGGCAAGAAGAAGGACAAGAAGAAGTAGGTCCTAGCGTTGGCGCCGCGCGATCGGCGACGTCAACGCGCGCTTGGGTGGGACATTCTTCATGCCGTCGGGCCACACGATGTCCGGTGGTGGAAACGCGGGGCGCGCGAGCAGGTATCCCTGCCCGAAGTGCGCGCCTGCATCGATCACGGCTTCGAGCTCGGTGACGGTCTCGATGCCCTCGGCGACGACGAGCGCGTCGAGCTGCGTGCATAGCTGCACGACGGCGGACACGAGCTTGAACAGTCGCGAGTCGGTGACGAGGCCAGCGATGAGATCGCGGTCGAGCTTCACGACCTTCGGGTGAAGGTCGGCGATGTACTTGAGGTTCGAGTAGCCGGCACCGAGATCGTCGACGACGAGGTGGATGCCGCGCCCGCGAACCTCCGACAGGATCGTCTGGCAGAGATGGAAGTGCGAGAGCGGAACGCCCTCGGTGATCTCCAGGTAGACGTCGCGATCGTGCTGGTACAGCGGATCACTCGGTTGAATGATGCGGTGCTCGTTGAGCTCGCTCGGGTGGATGTTGATGAACAGCGGGTAGTTCGGGCAGCCCTCGATCGAGAGCCGGCGCAGGAGCTGACCGAGCTCGCCCGTGCACGCATGCTCGACCGCGGCGGCGAACAGCTGTAGCGGGTTCTGGAACTCGGGCGCGCGCGGGCGAGCGAGGGCCTCGTACGCGAAGATCCGGCGCGCACCGAGATCGACGATCGGCTGATACGCGACGTAGACCTCTTCTTGATCGAGGACTCGCCGGATCGCGTGCGTCAGCGGTGGAAGAGTCGGGTGCTTCACGTCCGAAGAGGAAGCATACCGCGCTCTTGGGGCAGCGATGGGTTAGGTGTCAGCGCCACAACGTTTACCGCGACAGCCGCGACAGCGTTCACCGCGACAGCGTTCACCGCGACAGCGTTCACCGCGACAGCGTTCACCGCGACAGCGTATCGAGCGACTCGCGCGCCGCCGTCACCGACATGGGCGGAGTGGTCGGATCCTGGATGACCTTCGCGAGAACCGCGCGGACCTCGTCGACCGAGAACCACGCAGCGCGCGTGCCGGCCTTGTAGGGGCAGAACGCCGACATCGCTTGCCACGGGCGAACGCCCTCGGAGACGCGGCGCAGGAACAAGTGATAGGCACCTTCGCTGTCGAGGACCATCGCGGACAGGCCCTCCATACAGGCATCTCGCAGCTCCCGATCGGCTGACGCGGTGGAGCGCTCGAACAGCGGGAGTAGCGAATCGGCCACGAGGTTTCCGGCGAGGCGGCAGGCATCGGCACGCACCGCGGCATCCGCGTCCGTCTCGATGATGTGCGCGAGCGCGGCCGTGCCGGCAGGCGATCCATGCATCGCCAGCGCGGCGACGACTTCGCGGCGAACACCGACGACGGGATCCGTCGCGAACGTCGCGATCCGCGGATCGTCGGCGAGCAGCTTCACGAGCGCCTGGCGCACGAGTGGATCGCGCTCGCGATGCGCGGCGTCGGCGACGGCCGTCCGATCCGCGGACAGTGCCGCGGCTTCGACGCGCACGGCAGGCGAGCGATGCGCGAGGAGCCGCTCGGCAACCTCGACCGGAAGGGTCTGTGCGGACTGCGCGAGCTCGCGCGACAGCGTCTGCATCGCGGGGCACATCGACGTGATCTGCGTGCCTTCGAGTGCGCAGCCCTCGAGATCGAGCACGCGGCTCTCGAGCACACCCGGTGGCGCGACGGTCACGGGACGCGCGGACATCACGTGCGCTTCGCTGACCTTGGCATTCCCCGACTTCCCCTCGAAGTCGGCCGCCTTGGTACACGCGACGAGCGTGCACGCCACTCCCAGCCACACCAGCTTGGTCATACGGGCCCGCTTATACGCACCTTCCGGGGCGAGGCTCAAGCGACAACGTTGAGGTAGGGTCGGGCCATGTCCCGCGCCGAGCGCAAAGCCGCCCTGGTCCGCCTGGCGGCGCGCACCGTGGCCATCCCCATCGCTCGCGCGCTGCCGACGAAGGGCTCCGCGTGCTTCGACGGACAGCCCGAGGTCTGCAGCGGCATCCCCGGCGTCGTCGAAGGCCTGTCCGCGCTGATGAACGCCGACGAGATCGGTCTCGACGACGACATCTGCGTCGACGAGCGCGAGGCGATCTCTGCATCGCGCGAGCTATGCGCGCGCGGGTAAGACCATCGCGACCCTTCTGTGCGATCGCATGGAGCGCTACTTCTCGACGGACCTGTTCGACGACGTGACGACCAAATGACCTACCTCGCAGCCCTCGTCGTCCAAGCGAAGAAGCTCGATCCGCTCGTCGCGGCGGTGCGTGCGGCCTACGCGTCGATCGGCGCGGTCGAGGGCGAAGGCACGCGCGTGGTGATCGGCGCGCCGAAGAACGGCTGGTCGACGATCACCGATGGCACGCGCCACACCGTGGATCTCGGCGTGGCCGCGGCGCTCGCCGAGGAGCTCGGTGCGCGCGTACTCGCGATCGGCCTGCGCGGCTCGAGCTCGTACGGCAAGGCCGCGAGCAAGGCGTTCGGCAAATGGCCGAAGAAGCCTCCGTCGTCGGGAAAGCCGAAAGCGATCACCGATGCGGTGAACAAGCTCGGCAAGGAGCTCATCCCCGAGCCGTGGGAGATCGACGAGCGTCCGGGCGTGACGCTGTCGTTCGACCTGCGCGCGGCGACGTGCACGCCGGGGCCGTTCAAGACCAACACGGCGAGCGAGCTGCGCGCGGCGGAGCAGGGCGCACAGCAAGACGCGACCTGGCACATCGCGAACTCGTTGCTGAACCGCCGCTCCGACGACGCGAAGACGTATCTGCCGGGGCTGCGCGACACGTGGGGCTGGCAGTACGCGATGGACCACGTGATGCACTCGCTGCAGTCCAACTCGATCGATCTCGAGCCCGGCAGCGCTCGCGTGTTCGTCGCGCTCGCGACGCGTGCGCTCGAGGGCATCACGTCGAAGAACCTGTTCGACGCGTGGGTCGGCAGCGCGGTCGGCGCGGGCGGCTGGCCGGTGATCCGGCAGGCGCTGCCGCTGTTGTGCGCGCTCGTCGCCGATGATGCCGCCGCGTGGGCTCGCTTCGTCGCGGGCATCGCGCCCGAGCACCGCGACGAGTACGGGCTCTACGTGTGGACGAAGTCGCCGGTCGCGATCGCGAAGCTGTCGAAGAAGGCGCGCGCGCTCCTCGACAAAGACTTCCCGAGCAAGCGCATCCTCGCGTGGGCGGTCAAAGCGCCACACGATGCGAAGAACCGCTGGCTCGACGATGCGGCGCAGCTCGCCGCCGTCGAGGGGAACAACGCCGTTCTCGATCGTGCGTTCGCCGAGACGGCGGACACGTACATGCCGGACTACTTGCACCGCGCGGCGATGACGCTGCTCTACGCGAAGCAGTTCACGCCGGCCCTCGTACTGTTCGATCGTTTGCTCGCGCTGCCGCCGAAAGATCTCACCGTGTACACGAACGCGCTCTACGCGGTGCAGTCCGACAACAACGGCATGCCGGTCGATCGCGCGCGCGCGGAGCGCTACCTCGCGGCTGCAGCTCCGCACGCCGAGGAGAACACCGCGATCTACATCAACATGGCGTGCGTGCAGCTCGAGCTCGGCGATCGCGTCGCGATGCAGGCCGCGCTCGATGCGATGAAGCGCCACAAGATGCGCACCGAGCTGAAGGAGCTCCTCGCCCAGCCGATGTTCAAGAAGGCGAAGGTGAAGTGACCGACAAGGCCGCTCTTCGTGCGGAGCTGTTAGCGCAGCTCGCGGACATGCTCGCGACCGCGCGGATCGCGCACGCGTCGGCCGTCGAGGGGGCAACGCACTCCGAAGCGAAAGCCGAGAACGACAAGGACACGCGCGGTCTCGAGCAGTCGTACATCGCACGCGGGCAAGCGCAGCGCGTCGCGGAGCTCGAGGCCGCGGTCGTCGTCGTCGAGAAGATGCCGCTCGCGCAATGCACTGCGGTCGCGATGAGCGCACTCGTCACCGTCGAGGAGGATGGCAGCGAGCGCCGCTACTTCGTGGCGCCGCACGGTGGCGGCAACACGCTCGCAGGCGAGATCGCCGTCGTCACGCTGTCATCGCCGATCGGCAAAGCGCTGCTCGGCAAGCGCGCCGACGACGAGGTCGAGCTTCGCCTCGCGGGCAACGCTAGGTCGTTGGTGATCACTCGCGTCGAGTGACCCTATGCCTGTGCGAGCAATCCCTGCTTGCGCAGCTTCTTGAGCTGGCTCTTGAGCTCGCGCTCCTCGAGCTCTTCCCGAAGCCCCGGGCGCGCCGTGAGATAGGCGTTCCACGCGGCTGCCATGAACGCTTCCTTGGGGAGATCGTGACGTGCCGAGAGATCAGCCGCGTGGGCCAGCAGGGCCTCGAGCTCCGACAGATCCTGGTTGGGGTTCGACATGAAGCACAGTAGAAGCACTCCAAGTGCACTCCGCGACGCCTGGATGGGTAGGCCCACACCTGGATGATCGGTGGGTGTCAGGTGCGGTCAGGTCCAGACGTCACGCGATTTCGGTGACAATGGGGCGTGCTCCGCGCTCCGAGCTTCGTCGCTATCGCGTGCCTGGTCGGCTGCACCGGCGATCCGGTGGGCATGTCGATCGACAGCGGCGCCGAGACCGACGGCCCGCAGGATGGCTCGACGCTCGACACTCCCGGCGGTGGTCTCGTCCCCGGCTCGCTGACCGTGGTGTGGATGCACGGGTCGCAGAACTGCGCGCAGAACGCCGACCCCGAGCTGCAAGAGCACGCGTACAACGCGACGACGATCATCTTTCGCCAGAACAAGTGCCGCACGTTCGAGGCTCCGTTCATCTACTTGCTGATCGGCGAGACGAGCGCCCTGTTGATCGACTCCGGCGCGACCAACACGGCCACGCTTCGCAACGCGGTTCGCGCACGCATCGGTGCGAAGCCGCTGCTCGTCGCGCACACGCACGCGCACGGCGATCACACCGCGGGCGATCCGCAGTTCGCGGGGCAGGCGAACACGATGGTCGTCGGCACCGCGATCACCGCGGTCCGCGCGGCGTTCGGAACGACCGCGACCACGGGCGCCACGAAGGACCTCGGCAATCGCGTGCTCGACATCTTCGAGATCCCCGGCCATCAAGCGGCGCACATCGCGATCTACGATCGCAACACGGGCCTCTTGTTCACGGGCGACACGCTCTACCCGGGCCTGTTGTTCGTGCAGGACTGGACGCAGTTTCGCGCGAGCGCGGGCAAGCTCGCGCAGTGGGTGCAATCGCATCCGATCGCGCACGTGCTCGGCGCGCATATCGAGATGACGTCGACGCCGAAGCAGAACTATCCGTACATGACGACGTATCAGCCGAACGAGCACGTGCTGCAGCTCGGCGCGACCCACGTGATGATGCTCGACGCCGCGACGCAACAGCTCGGGCCCACCGCGCCCACCGCGCCCGTGCCGTACGACGACTTCGTGATCGATCCGCCTTAGAGACGGCGCGCCTTCGCGGCGCGACGCTTCGACAGCTCGACACCGATCGCGTGCATCCCGGCGCGGTTCGCGGCGGCGAGCGCGGTGCCTTGACCGCAGAACGGATCGACGACGGTGGTCGCGCCCGTCGACGCGATGAACGCGATCGCGAGATCGCACGCGTTGCTGCCCATCGCGCGCGCCCACGTCATCGTGCCGAGGTTCGGCAGCACGTCTGGCGTCGACGCACCGGGATCGAGGCGGCGCTCGCGGCTCGCGGCGATCAGGTGCGCGTACGCGGGGCGACCGAACGTGGTCATTCCCGCGGGAACGCGACAGACGATCTTGTGGAACAACACGTGTGACTCGGCGGCATCGATGCCCGTGTGGACGAGATGGCCCTTGTCGATCCATCGACCGTCGTACTTGACGTCGGTTTGATAGAACACCGCGACGGCATCGTCGGCGATCGCGCGACACGCGAGCGCGACCGTGTCGACGAACCATGTCTTCCACGCCGCGACTCCCATCGTCGGCACCTCGCTGTGATCCGGCAGCGAGGTGAAGATCGCGTGGGTCGGTGGCAATCGATCGCGCAAGAACGCGACGCCATCGCCGCAGATCACCTCGCGCGCGGGCTTCGCTGCATCGAAGGGCGCGATGGTCTCGTCGTCGGGTGCGGTCATCGTTTCGCGTCGAGGGCGCGCCACGCACCGACAATGTGCGCGAGCATCGCGAGTCGCTCGCGACCGCGCGAACCGCGATCGACTCGGGCGTCGTCATCGGCGGGCGTCGCGACAAAGCCGAGCGAGGCCGCGTATTGATCGAGCGTGCCGAGCTTCTTGCTCTCGTAGCGCTGCGCCGCGGCGCGCAGGTCGATGCGAGTGGCGGGCAATGGACCGCCGGCGTCCGTAACGAGCGACGGGCCGTAATGGCCCCACGACATGACCACGTCGGTGGGCCGCGACCACGCCTCGTATGCCGCGAACACGTCCGCGCGCGCGTGGCCCGCGAGCAGCGTCTCGTCGGACAGCCGCGTGTGGAAGCTCGTCGTCGGCGAGATCGGGCGCTCGGGACGCACGATCATCGAGAACGTCTCGTTCGTCGCGACGCGATGGGCGAGCCAGTGGACGAGCTCGTCGCGCGGGTTCACGAGGCCAGAGTCGTACGGCCACGCGTTCGCTTCGCCGACGACGACCACCATGTCCTCGAAGCGGATGCTGTCGGGCAACGGACGGCGTGGGCGCTCGGGTTTCGGGTGGCGCGCCGTGTAGCGTCGCGGCGAGCTGCCTTGCGCGGCGATCTGCGCATCGACCATCGCGTTCAGCGGAGCGAGTAGCGCGCGGAATCGATCGGGCGCACCTTCGAGCGCACCGAGCACGTGCATGAGCGCCTCGATCGTCGAGACGTACTCGACGCACGGCTCGCGACGGATGCGGTAGTTCGATGGCTCGGGCGCCGTGAACGCGTAACGCGGAAGCGCGCGCAGGATCGGGTTGTCGCGGACGACGTTCTTCGCTTGCGACCAGGTGCCGTCGACGACGACGAGGGTGACGGGACCCTTCGGCGGATCGGTGAGGATGTCGCGCGCGCCTTCGCCCGGGTAGAGCAGGATCGGCGGGTGCGATGGATCCGAGAGTGCGGCGGCGAGGGGCGCGTGCGAGTCCCAGCGGACGCCGATGTGGAGCTTCGCGTTGGGCAGGCACAGCGTCGCCATGCGCGCGGTTCCGATCGCGACGAGCCGCTCGCGCGGATGCTGGAGGATCACGATACGTGTGGCCGTATCGAGCTCGGGGAGGACGGCGCAGTAGCAGACGACAGCCGGGCGGCGGCAGCGCGAGCACACAGCGCGTGGCGCAGACGGCGCGAAGCTTTGCACGCGGCCACTATAGCGGCATGATGAGTGGGATGGGACGTCTGGGTCTGGTGATGCTGGTGGTTGGCATTGCGAGCACGGCGAGCGCCGATGGGCCCGCGCCGGAGACGGGGACGGGGACGGCGGTGGTTCCGGCGGTGCCCTCCTTCGAGCTGCTCGTACCGTCGGCGAATGCGGTGGGCGTCCAGCAGCTACGCGCGCTCGGGCGGCGCAGCTATGCAGGCAAGCCGGTGACGGTGCGCGGGTACGTGACCTTCGTCTACGACTGCGTCGAGGCCAACCTCGAGCCGTTCAAGACGCGGGCGCAGATCGCCACCGCGGTCGCCGCGGATCCCACGAAGTGCGAGCGCGCGAAGCTGTTCCTCGGCGATACGAAGACCACACCGCGCGAACGCTCGCTGCGCGTCGCGGATCTACCGGCGGGGACATGGAAGGTCGGCGAGTACCTCGAGGTCGTGGGCACGTTCGCGTACACGTCGCCCGGTGGCGACAAGGATCGCAGCGGGCTCGTCGTGTTCGCGTCGGCGACCAAGGTGAAGGCCGAGATACCGACCACCGTGCAACTGCCCGCGCCGCATGCCGTGGCCGCGTTCAGCGTGCCGAAGCCGGTCCGGGCGAGCCCGCCGCCGGCCGAGAAGATGAAGGCGATCGTCGCGGTGATGCAGAACGCGCGAAAGCACGCCGAGTGGCTGCAGTGGAACGAGGCGCAGACCGAGTACCAGCGCGTCGTCGCGACGTGGGATGGCTACGACGTCGCGTGGTACGAGCTCGGCTACGTCTACGAGGCGCCCGGGATGATGGCGCAGGCGGCGAATGCGTATAGCCGGGCGTTCGCGTTGGTGCCGATGCACCCCGTGTATGCGCTCTCGTACGGACGTGCGTTGTGGATCGGCGAGTATCAGGCTGCGCGAATCGCGAAGGCGAAGCAGCTCAAGCAGGCGGAGGAGTTCGTCGAGCTCTCGGCCGCCGAGGCGAGGTTGAACCTCGATCGCGCGCAGCAGTTGCTCGAGTACGCGGTCAAGCTCGTGCCCGAGCAGTGGCGCGCCCACGATTCGCTCGGCGACATCGCGATGGCGAACGAGGAGTACAAGCTCGCCGCCGAGTCGTACACGCGTGCGATCGCGCGCGGACCGAAGCAATACGACGCGTACCAGGATCTCGCGCGGCTGTATCGCGACTGGGGCTACGAGGACGCAGCGATCGCCGTCGCGGAGGCGTGGATGAAGGTGCGCGCGAACGACGACTCGCACGAAGGGCTGTACGAGATCGCGGCCGAGGCCTACGAAGCGAAGGGTGATCTGAAGAAGGCGATCGCGCTCCTCTCCGTCGTGCTCGCCGAGCCAGCGCGAGGCGTGAGCAACGCCGCCTTCAACCGCGCGCGGTTGTACGTCGCGACGAAGCAGTACGACAAAGCGCGCGTGGATCTCGCGCTGTTCCCTACGCACAACCGCGGCAAGATGCGCGAGGTCAACGCTCTGCTCGCGAAGATCCCACCGGTGAAGAAGCGCTGATGCGCGTCTTGCTGATCGGCGACATTCACACCGAGGATGCGCTGCTCGCGGAGGCGCTCGCGCTCGGCATGCGCGAAGGCGTCGATCGCGTGATGTCCGTCGGCGATATCGTCGACGGGCCGAACGATCCGATGCCTTGCATCGCGCGCCTGCGCCAGCGCAAGGTCGATGTCGTGCGCGGCAATCACGAGCGCTGGGTGATCGAGGGAACCCCGATGGACCCGGTCGACTATCCCGACGAGGTGATGGACTGGCTCGCCGAGCTTCCGGCGACGCGCGAATACATGACACCCACGGGGCGCCTGCTGCTCGGTCACGGCATCGGCGACGACGACATGGTCGAGCTCGATCACGACACGAGCGGCTACGCGCTCGAGAACCTCGATCCGCTGTGGGCGTTGGTGCGAGCGAAGCGCTATCGCTACTTCGTCGGCGGACACACCCACAAACCGATGGTGCGCGAGGTCGAGGGGCTCGTCTGCATCAACCCGGGAACGCTCGTGTTGACGCAGCAACCCGGCGCGACGATCGCGGACTTCTCGACGGGCGTGTTCGAGCGCTACGTGCTGTTGCCCACGGTCCAGCGATCCCAAACTTGGAGGCTCGACGAGCTATCGATATGATCGCTCCATGCGTAGCTGGGGCTTCGTCTGTGTTGGTGTGCTCGCGGTTGGCTGCAGCAACGATGTCGACCCGCGCGTGATCCCGGGAGGCGGGGTCGGTGATGGCGAGATCGACGGCGAGCTCAACGTCTATGTCATCGACAACCAGACCGATGCTCCGATCGCGAATGCGACGGTCGAGGTCGGTGGAACCGAGAAGGACACCGACGAGCACGGACTCGTTGTCTTCGAGAATGTCGAGGGTCGCCAGCAGGTCGCCGTGAAGGTCAGCGGATACCGCATGGCCGTGTGGGTCGGCGTCAACGGTGCGAACGTCACGCTCCCGCTCACGAAGCTCGAGGCCGCCACGCCGCCGCAAGCGACGCTGTCCGGCACGATCGACAACTGGCAGCAAGATCTGCCGCAGGGTCACGCGAAGGCCGCGCTCGTTCTCTACTCGCAGACCGATCAACTCGGCGACGATGCGAACAACATCTCGACGCCGCTGATGGGCAACATTTGCTTCGGGCTCGCGAACTGCTCGTGGCGCGTCGCCGTTCGCACGGGCAAGGTCACGCTCGCCGCGGCGATCATCGATCGCGATGGCAAGGGCACACCCGCCGAGGACGACGACACGAACACGATCATCGGTTGGGCGATCAAGGAGAACATCACCGTGGAGGACGGCGTCGATCAGTCCGGCATGACGCTCGCGCCCGTCGAAGCCGGCAACCTCCAGAACGTCACCGTCGATCTCGGGACACCGCCTGCGGCGCTCACGACACACCAGTCGCTGGTCGGCATCGAGCTCGGCGATCACGAGGTGCTACAGATGGCGACGTTCCTCCAGGAAGACTCCACGCACGTCCTCGCGCCGAAGCCTGCCGCGTTCGCGTCCGGGACGGCGTATCGCCTCACCGCGATCGCGCAAGCTCCCGACCTCGAGGCGCAGACGATCGTGTTGCGCCAGAAGCTGAGCGGCACGACGCTATCCGCAGGCGAGTGGATCGTTCCACCCACGGGCATCACGCTCTCGCTCACCGCTGCCTCGTTCGTGCCGAGCGCAGACGCGAAAGCGCATAACGTTCAGTGGCGCAATTCGACCGGCGACACGATCCTGGAGATGCTCGTGCTGGATGGCTCGACGGAGGTGGAGATTCCGGCGCTCGTCGCGCTCCCTTCGTCGGGAGTCACGCGCGGCGTCGTGCAGGCGATCGGAGCTGACTTCGATCTGTCGGACTTTAGCCTCGACGATGATCGCGAGCTGTTGTGGGGCGTCGCGGCGCAGAACGCAGACGTGGACTAACGCACACGAAGCGGCACCGTCCATCGGTCGAACGCTCGCGCTGACCGTGTCACGATCCGCGCATGCATCGTGTCGCGCTCGTGCTCCTCGTCGCGCTCGTCCCCTCTATCGCGGTCGCGCAGTCGCCGCCGTCGAAGACGCTCGAGCGCGCGATCAAGCTGTACGACGTGCAGGACTTCTACTCGGCGACGATCGAAGCGAAGAAGGTCGTCGACGGCGAGAGCGGCGACACCCCCGAGAACATCGAGCGAGCGCGCTTCTTCCTCGCGAAGTCGCTGTTCCAGATCGAGTTCCACGTCCCGGCGTACGTGATGTTCGCGCAGCTCGTCCAGACGGGCGGCAACTATCGCGGCGCGAGCTTCAAGTGGATCGCCGGCCTGCGCAAAGCAATTCCCGATAGCGTCCTCGCGCCGGCGCTCGCCGACATCACGCAAGCCGAGCTCGACGATCCCGCGCTCGCGCAGGTGCGCGAGGAGCTGGTCGCGATCCAGCGCGCGCACATCCCGGTGCGTCACGACCTGCACCTGATCTCTCGCAACGCGATGGGGTGCACGCATCCCGATCCCGCCGGCATGCGCGCGCTCGTCGAGAAGCTCCGCGGCTACGAGGACAACGCCGAGCTCACGGCCGCGACGCGACTCGCGCTCCGGCAAGGCGACGTGTACGCGCAGACGATCGATCTCGCGATGCAGAAGACACCATCGGTTCGCGATGCACGCCCGTGGGTGGGCGAGCTGCGCGGGGAGCTCGAGCTGCTCGCGAAGAGCGATCGCGCGTGGCAGACCACGATGATCGCCGCCGAGGTCCTGCAGGAGGTCACGGTCCAGCACTCGGTCGCGGAGGTCGATCTCGGTGCGCGCCTCCGCCAGCTGTTCGATGCGATGTCTACGGAGATCGCGAACAGCGCGAGCTATCAGACGTCGCCGGCGCTTTGTACGCGCGAGTCCGCGCCGGCGCTCGCGGGCTCGTCGAAGGGCCCGATGGTGGTGCAACCGTCGGCGAAGAATGGATGCGGCTGCGCGTCGGGTGGTTCGCCTGACGGCGGACTACTCGCCGGGCTGCTGCTCGCTGTCGCGCTCAGAAGGAAGAGCCGGGCTGCTTCAAGAACTCGATCTCCTCGGACGTAGAGTCGCGCTCGAGGATCGCGTTGCGGTGAGGGAATCGACCGAAGCGCTCGATGATGTCGCGGTGCTTCTTCGCGAAGTCGAGCGACATCGCGAGCATCTTGTCCTCGGGGTTCGCAGCGGCGAGAGCTTCGTAGGCGGCGACGCCCTTGTTCTGCAGCGCGAGATCTTCGACGTGCTGATACGGGATCAGCGACACCAGCCGCTGGATCGGAGACAGCGCATCTCGCTGCATCGACTCCGCGATCGCGAGCGCCTTCGCGTCCGTCGCGAACGATCGCGGATCGTTGCGGAACAGGTTGCGCGGAAACTGATCGAGCAGCACGAGGAGCGCGAGGTCACCGCGCGGCGAGCCACGCCACTTGTCGAGCGAGCCCGCGGCAGCCTGGGCCTGCATCGCGCCGAACCGCCTGCGGATCTCGTCGTCGAACGCGGGATCCTTCTCGAACCACTTCCCGAACGGCTGACCGAACCAGAAGTCGATGATCTCGTCGATGCGCGGATCCACGGCTTAACCCTCCACGTTCCGCATGAAGTCCGCAACCTCGGCAAAGCGCTGATCCAACCAGCCACGGAGCGGCTCCTTCACGCCGCGGTCGGTCATCGCTTGCGCCATGCACCGGAGCCACGCATCGCGCATCGCGATGTTCACCGCGACGCGGCCGTGACGCATGCGCAGGCGCGGATGACCGAACTGCTTCACGTAGTCCTCGGGACCTCCGAGCCAGCCGATCAAGAACAGCGCGAAGTTGTCGCGAGGTTTGCGCGCGACGATCCCGGCGGGCTCGCACGGATGCATCGCGGCGAGCTCGGGCTCGCGTTCGCACATCACGTCGTAGAACCGCTCGACGAGCGCGCGCACCTCGGCGGCGCCGCCGAGTGCCTCGAAGGGAGTTACTTCACCGGGGGCAGACATTTAGCGCGTGAGGAGAAATGCAAACACGGCGATCACCGCGGAGATAATAACGAGTGCGATGACGAACTGTCGTCCGCTCACGTTCACTTCTTCTCGATGAGTCTTCGCGCGACCCTGCTCGCCCATCTGGCGAGTCTCGGAAGGCTGACCGGGCCGCTCGGGGCCGAGGTCGATCATCGTCATGAATAGTGTGTAGCACCGACGGAGACGAGTACGTCGAGGGAATGCACATGGACGTACATCGAATCGTACGCGGTCGATGACGATCAATTGACGTTCGAATTCGTAAGCGTCGTCGCGTGCGATTCCGTCAACTGACTTGGCACGCTGCAACTTAGCAACCTCGGGTTGCATGCCAGTTCGACTCTGCGCATCCTCGTCATTCCGCGAAAGGAGACCGGATGCGTTTCACTACGTTGACGATCGTCCTCGGGCTCGCGCTGGTAACAGCGTGCAGCAAGAAGGGCGAAGACAAGCAAGACACCACGGCGGCAAAGGGGACCGAGAGCGGCGCCGCGAAGGATCCGAAAGCGCCTGCGCCTTCGGATGGCGGCGAGGCGGTGAAGGCCGCGGGCGTGGAGCCCGGTGGCATCGATCACGGCAATGAAGGACCTGCCGGTGTGATCACCGCAGCGAATGGAACGGTCGAGGTGCGTCGAGTCGGCGAGGCAGAGTTCAAGGCCGCGAAGGCCGACGAGAAGCTGTTTCCCGGCGACGCCGTGCGCACGCAGGACAAGGCCACCGCCACGATCACGCTCGCCGACACGACCGTGATCGAAGTCGCGGAGGTCTCGACGGTCGGTATCGCGAGCCGCGATGGCACCGCGGATCCCGCGTCGAGCGCAGCCGTGCTCGCCGGGCTCGCGCGCTTCAGCGTCGCGCAGCGATCGCCCGGTGAAGGCGCGTTCCGCGTGTACACGCCCGCGGGCGTCGTGATCACCAAGGGCACCGTGTACGGCGTCGGCGTTGCCGCGTCGGGCGAGACGCGCGTCGGTGTCGAGAGCGGCACGATCCAGGCGATCGGAATCGCCGATCTGGATCTCCCGGGCGCGACGATCGAAGGCGGCAACAGCGTCACGCTGAAGGCCGACGGCACCGTCGCGGCGCCGGACTCGTGGCCGCAGGACGATTGGGGCACGTGGCGCGATGACGTGGATGCACGTGTCGACATCGTCGCTGCGATCGATGCGCACGCGAAGGCGATGGCCGCACTGCAGAAGGAGCTCGAGGATTCGTACGTCGCGCTCGATGCGTCGGCCGACAACGTCGCCTCGTTCGAAGCGAGCGCCGCCGGGTGGGCCCAGGCAAACGACAGCGCGTCGTATCAAGCGAGCCTGCCCGAGGCGTCCGCGAACATCGACGCGTCGTTCGCGCTCGGTGGTCGCCTCGAAGCACTCACGTGGGCGAATGCGGGCCACGGCCAGCTCGCGGGCGATCTCTATCTGCGCCATCCCGACGTCGTCGAGGCGCACTGGGCACCGATCGCTCCGCGCGTCGATGCCGCGGTGCTGTGGCCGAAGCGATTCGAGGTCACCGCCACCGGATATCTGCAGCCGCTGCGCGGCGCGTACTACGTGCATCACCCGCGCGGTCGCGTTCACGCACCGCTCGTCGGCATCAGCGTGCCGGTGTTCTACGCGCAGGTCGATCCGCCGCCGCTCGAGCGCGCCACCGTGCGTGCGCACGTGAAGGTGCCCGTGTGGTCGCCGCCGGAGATCGAGTATCAGGCGGAGGCGGCAACGCGTCCCGTGTGGATCGACGCGCCCGCTGCGGATTGGCGCGCGAACATCAAGGTGATCGCGCCGGCGCCGCCGCGCGCACAGGTCGCATGGTACGTGCGCCCGCCGACGCTGAAGGCGAAGGTCTTCGTCGGCGCCGACGTGCGCGGCAAGCTCGACTCGCACCTCGTCGTCCGTCCGCCAGAGCCGCGTGCGTCGCTGCGCGCGCGCTGGACGGTGCCGGTCGGCGTGAAGATCAAGGTCGGCGCGCCGGACCTGTCGGCCGCGGCGCAGGCCCGCGGTAAGTGGCACGTCGGCGTCGGCGCACCACCGCCACCCGATGTTCGCGGCAAGGTCGATGCGAAGGTGAAGGTGAAGGTCAACGTCGGCGTCGTCGCGCCGCCCCCGCCGCGCGTCGAGATCAAGGCGCCATCGGTGAAGGTGAAGGCCGGCTTCGGTGCAGGCGTCGGAGCGCACTCCGGCGGGGACGTTCGCGGTGGCGCGGGCGGTTCCGTCGGCGTGAAGGTGAAAGCACCGACGGTGAAGATCGTCGTCCCCAAGCCGCCGCCGCCGCCGAAGGTAAAGGTGAAGGCGGGCGTGAAGGTGAAGGCCGGCTTCGGCATCGGCAATTAGCCGTTAGCAGCGACAGCCTGGGGCTCCCGTGGGACAGCGGGAGCCCGTCTTCGTTTCGGTGCTAGTGTCCGCGCCATGAAGCGCTTGCTGACCATGTCGGTCGTCCTCGCGCTCGCGACGGGGACTGCAGCCGCCGACGAGCCGAAGATCGATTACAAGAAGTTCGAGCTGCCGAATGGCCTGAAGGTCTACGTGATCGAAGACGCGAAAGCGCCGACGGTCTACGAAGTGCTCTGGTTCAAGGTCGGATCGAAGGACGAGATCGCGAACCGCACGGGCTTCGCACACCTGTTCGAGCACCTGATGTTCAAGGGCAGCAAGCACCTGCCCGACGGCCTCATGGATCGCTTGCTCGAATCGGCAGGCGGCTGGTCGAACGCGTTCACGTCGAGCGACGAGACCGTCTATCAGAACGTCGCGGGCTCGAACTTCCTCGAGCAGATGCTGTGGATGGAAGCGGACCGCGTCGCGGGCCTGCTCGATACGTTCGACAAGCCGAAGCTCGATAACCAGCGCGAAGTCGTGCTCAACGAGCGCCGGCAGTCGTACGAGAACCAACCGTACGGCATGGCGCCGCTGCTGCTTGCCGAGGCGATGTGGCCGGCGAACCACGGCTACCACTGGTCGACGATCGGCTATCCGAAGGATCTCAACGCGGCGAGCCTCACCGACGTCGCGAACTTCTTCCGCACGTACTACGTGCCGAACAACGCGACGATGGTGATCGCGGGCGACGTGAAGTTCGACCAAGTGAAGACGCTCGTCGAGAAATACTTCGGGTGGATCCCGCGTGGAAAAGATCCCGCGCGCCCGCAGTACAAGGCACCACCGCCGATCACCAAGGAGATCGTCCTCGACACGACGGACGACGTCCAGGTGCCGCGCGTGTACCTGTCGTGGCGCGCGCCCGCGCAGTTCTCCGACGACGAACCGGCGCTCGACGCGCTCGCCGCGATCCTCGGCGATGGCAAGGGGAGTCGCCTCTACAAGCGCCTCGTATACGACGAGAAGATCGCGCAGTCGGTCAACGTCGGCTTCGACGGCGCCGAGATCGGCGGCACGTTCGACGTGATCGTCACCGCGAAGCCGGGGACGGATCCGAAGCGCCTGATCAAAGAGATCAGCGAGGAGATCGAGAAGATTTCGAAGACGCCGCCCGACGCGAAGGAGCTCGAGCGCGCGACCAACTCGCAGGAGGCCGGCTTCCTCGCGGGGCTCGAGCCCACGCTCGCTCGCGCGATCCAGCTCGCGCGCTACGACGTGAAGGCCAACGATCCCGATTTCTTCGCGCAGGACCTCGCGCGCCGTCGCGTCGTCGTGCCGAAGCAGGTGCAGGCCGTGGCCGCGAAGTACCTCAAGCCGAACATGCGCGTGCAGCTCACGATCCGCCCCGGCAAGAAGATGAAGGAGACCAAGTAATGCGCGCCGCTCTCGTTGCTTCTGTTCTCCTCGCGAGCGCCGTCGCGTTCGCGCAGCCCGCCGATCCGTTCGCCGCGTCGCCGGTGAAGGACTGGACGAAGCCGCCCGCCGCGACGAAGGAGCCCACGTTCAAGCCGCCGGTCGCGAAGCGACTGAAGTTGAAGAACGGAATGGCGCTACTCGTCGTCGAGAATCACAACCTGCCGATCCTCTCGATGGTGCTCGTCGTCCCGGGTGCCGGTTCGTCCGACGATCCGAAGGGCAAGTACGGGCTCGCGTCGTTCACCGCGGACCTCCTCGACGAAGGCGCGGGCGGCCTCTCGCCGATCGCGATCGCCGAAGAGCAGGATCGCCTCGGAGCCGGCATCGGCGTCGGCGTCGATACCGACGCGGCGTACGTCTCGGTCTCGACGCTGTCGAAGACCCTCGACGAGACGCTCGGCCTCGTCACCAAAGTGCTGACGCAGCCCACGTTCGATGACAAGGAAGTCGAGCGCGTCAAAGGCGATCGTCTCACCGCGCTGGAGCTCCGTCGCGATCGTCCTCGCGAAGTCGCGAACAACATCCTCAACGCGGCGCTGTTCGGTGCCGACTCTCCGTACGGTCACCCGACGAGCGGTGCCCGCGAGACGTTCAAGGGCATCACCGGCGCGGACGCGAAGACGTTCTACGCCGAGCACTGGAACCCCGCCGGGATGACGCTCGTGGTCGCCGGCGATGTCGACGCCGCCGCGCTGAAGACGAAGCTCGAAGCCGGCATCGGCGCGTGGGTGGTGAAGGGGGCGAAGAAGGCAGCGAAGCCGATCTCGCCCGCGCAGAAGATCTCGAGCCGCTTGCTCGTCGTCGATCGCAAAGACGCCGCGCAGTCCGACGTGCGCATCGGCCTCGTCGGTCTCGATCGCAAGGACAAGCGCTACGCGCAGTTCGAGGTCTTCCGCACCGCGTTCGGCGACGGCTTCACCTCGCGCCTCACGCAGACGCTCCGCGAGAAGATGGGCATCGTCTACAACGCGGGTGCGGTCGCTGACTGGCGTCTCGCGCCCGGCCCGTTCTACGTGTCGACCGCGATCCAGACTCCGTCGACGGGGCAGGGCATCGGCAAGGTGCTCGAGATCCTCGACGACCTCGCGAAGAACGGCCTGCCGAAAGAGGAGCTCGACAAGGCGAAGCAGAACATCATCCGTGCGCTGCCGGCGACGTTCGGTACCAACGCGGGCGTCGCCGGCGCGTTCGCGGAGCTCGCGCTGCAAGGGCTGCCCGACAACTGGTACGCCACCTACGCCGCGAGCGTGCGCACGGTGACGGCTGCCCAGGTCAAGGCGATCGCGAAGGCGGCGATGCCCTCGAACAAGGTCGTGATCTCCATCGTCGGCGACTACACGAAGATCAAGCCGGAGATCGACAAGCTCTCCCTCGGCGATCCCGCGATGCACGACCTGTACGGCGTCCCCGCGGCCAAGTAATCGCCGAAATCTTGCGCGGCCGATCGAGCGGCGTTGTGATGGGAGCATGTCCGAGCGCCGCCGCTTCGAGCGCCTGCCGATCCAGGTCCCGGTCAACGTCTCGACGACGGTGCGCCGCGACCGCGTCGGCATGATCCGCGACCTCTCGGTGAGCGGCGTGTTGTTCCACAGCCTCTCGAAGTTCGCGCTCGGCGAGCGGGTCGTCATCATGTTCAAGCTGGCGCAGCGCAAGGGCGTCACGTCGGGCCACGTCGTGCGTGCAGCCGTCGATCCGAACCTCGACAACATGTTTCGCTTCGTGACCGCGGTGCGCTTCGACGCACCGTTGCTCGACCTCGATCTCGACCGCGGGCTCGACCGCACGTCATCGCCCGAGGTACAGCTCGGGCATGGCCCCTGATCTGCGCGCCCGCCTCGCAGCCGTCCCCACCGTCGATATCGCGCTCTCGCCCGCGACGCACCGCCTGATCGACGCCGCCGTCGCCTATCTCGGCTCTCCCGACGCGATCGCGTCGGTGCAGATCGATCCGTACTGGCCGAAATGGGCGTCGCCGTGGTGGCAGATGCTCGCGCTTCACGAGCTCGGTCTCGCCGAGCGCATCCCGAAGCGCATCGTCCGCGCGATGGTCGATCGCTTGAACGCGATGCCGCTGCACACGTTCCCGATCCGCGACGACGAATGGCCCGCCGGCACCGACAAGCGTCGCGATGCGTCGTGTCACTGCGCGCTCGGCAACATCGATCAGCTGCTCGACGCGTGCGGCGTCGATGTCGATCGCGAGCTGCCGTGGATCCGTCCCTGGTACTCGCAGTACCAGATGGGCGACGGCGGCTACAACTGCGACGAATCCGCGTACCTCGTCGAGCACGAGTGCCCGTCGTCGATGGTCGGCACGATCGCGATCCTCGAGTCACTCCTGCGTCGCGGGCCCTCGGACACCGCCGATCGCGCGGCGGCGATGCTGATCTCGCGCGAGCTGCGCCACGGATCGTCGACGCAGCACAACGCCGCCGAGCGCGAGTCCGCGAAGAGGTGGACCGAGCTCTGCTTCCCGCGCTTCTACTTCTACGACGTGCTCCGCGGCGCTCGCGCGCTCGTGCGCTGGGCCGTCGAGCACGGGCGCGCGCTTCCACTCGCCGCGATCACGCCGGTGCTCGAGCACCTGCTCGCGACCGCCGGCGATGGCAGCGTGCGCATCGGCCGCGTCGCGCACGCGAACACGACGACGTGGACATCCGCGGATAACTGGACCGCGCGACAAGCGCCGACGCCGCCGCCGATCTCGCTCGTTCCGGGCGAGGTGAGCCCCACCCTCGCGCAGCACTGGGCGGAGCTGCGCCGCGACGTGATCGCATTGATCGACGCGGGCCGCGTCATCTAGCGCTGTTGTCGCGGTGCCGTGTGCACCTCGACGTTCGTGCGCGCCTGTA
>JBGARE010000007.1:242641-244203 GCA_044230415.1 Kofleriaceae bacterium | reverse complement strand
GTCGGCGGCGCTTCGGTGTCGTCGAGCCGCCAGATGCGCGCGTTGTCGTCCTCGGATGCGCTCACGAGCAACGTCGGCGACACGAACACCACGCCTTTGACCGCCGTGTTGTGACCGCGCAGCTCGCGCGGTGCGCCACCGGCGAGCGGCCACACGCGCACGATGCCATCGATGCCCGCCGACGCGACGAGCTTGCCGTCGGGAGAGATGTCGAGATCCTTCACACCGTCGCGGTTGCCGCGCAGCTCGGTGCGGACCTTGGTGCTCGCGTCGAACACGCCGATGATCGCATCGCCTCCGGCGGAGACGATCAGCTTGTCGTCGGACGAGAACGCGAGGTCGCGCACGACGTCGGTGTGGCGACCGATCTCGGTTCCCGTGTCGCCGCGCCACAGCGTGACCACGCCGTTCTCGTCGCCCGAGACGAGCAGGGTGCCATCGTGCGAGAGCGCGAATGCGCGGACCTCGATCCGTGTTCCCGCGATCATCCGCGAGGTCTTGGTCGCCGGGTCGAAGTAGCCGATCGAGCCATCGAAGCTGCCCGCGATGATCGTCTTTCCGTCGCGCGACCACAGGACCGGTCGCCAACCGTGCGAGCGCTTGCTGAGCAACGTGCCCGTGCCGGTGGCGACGTCCCACACGAACAGCGTGCCGTCTTCGCCGGTGGACGCGAGCTGGCGACTGTTCGGCGAGAAGGCCACCCCGCGGACGGTGCTCTTGTGACCGGTCAGCTTGCGTCCGATGCCGGTGTGCACGTCCCACAGGTACACGTTGCCGTCGGTGCCGGCCGATGCGAGGTGATTTCCATCGGGCGAGAACCGGAGATCTTCGAGAGGACCGATGTGGCCGACGAGCTCGAAGATGGACTTCTTATCCGCGATCGACCAGATGCGAATCGTGGCGTCGTCAGACGCGGTCGCGACGAGCGAGTGATCGGGTGACGTCGCGAGGATCTCGATGTCGGCGGTGTGGCCGCGCAGCTCCCACGCGAATCCCGATCGCGCACCCGCGACGGCGAGCTCGTAGCTCGGTGTCTCCGACAGCGCGCGATCGGACAAGCGCTCGAGCCACGCGGCGGTGTGTGACGGATCGACGGTGACCCATTCGAGCGCTTGGTTGCGATAGAAGTCGTCGGTCGAGCGATTGAGGTCGTGCAGATTTCGCTCGGCTTGCTCGCGCGCGATCTCGGCGCTGCGCCGCTCCTCGGCCGCTTCGTCGCGAGCGCGCACGATGCTCTTGATCGAGAGCACGCCGGTGATCGCGAGGACGACGATGGCAAACGCGGCGACACCGACGGTGATCTTGTGGCGCGCGACGAAGCGGCGCACGAGCCGCCAGATCGAGTACTGGTGGCTCGCGACGAGCTTGCCGGCCGCGAACGCGCGCAGATCGTCGGCGATCCCTTTGGCGCTCTGGTAGCGATCGGCGGGTTTGTGCGCCATCGCGCGCTCGACGATCGTGACGAGCTCGGGCGGCAACGTCGGCTCGCGCTCGGCGAGCGGAACGCACCGGCCGGCCGCGACGTGCTCGAGGACCTCCTCGGTGGTGCGGCCGCGATACGG
>JBGARE010000007.1:93647-242631 GCA_044230415.1 Kofleriaceae bacterium | reverse complement strand
TCGCGCTCGGCGAGCGGAACGCACCGGCCGGCCGCGACGTGCTCGAGGACCTCCTCGGTGGTGCGGCCGCGATACGGGGGCACACCCGAGAGCAACGTGTACAACAGCGCGCCGAGGGCGTAGATGTCCGTTCGCTCGTCGCTCGCGTCGCCGCGCGCTTGCTCGGGCGCCATGAACGAGGGCGTGCCCATCACGGAGCCGACCTGCGTGAGCAACCCGCCCGAGCTGTCCGTGCCGCGCGCCGACGAGCTGACGGAGCCCGAGGCCGGATCGAGCGATTCGGCGGCCTCGCCCGCGCGCAGATCCTTCGCGAGCCCCCAATCGATCACCACGGTCTCGCCGAACGGACCGATCAGCACGTTCGATGGCTTCAGGTCGCGATGGAGGACGCCCTCGCTGTGCGCGTAGGCGATCGCATCGGCGACGGCGATCGCGTGCGGCAAGAGCGCGAGCCGCGCTTGCACCTGCGCGGACTCCTCGAGGATCACTTCGAGCGAGCGACCGCGCACGCGCTCCATCGCGTAGAACGCGCGGCCGTCTCCGAGGAGGCCGGCTTCGTAGACGCGCACGATCGATGGATGCTGCAGGCGCGCGGTGATCAACGCTTCGCGTTCGAAGCGCGGATCGATGTGATCGGCGCGCGTGACCTTGATGACGATGTCGCGGCGCAACCGGCGATCGCGCGCCGACAGGATCTTGCCCATGCCACCGCGCGCCAGCTCTTCGCCGATCGTGTACGCGTTATCGGGCACCTTCTGCATCGCGGGCAGATCCGCCTCGACGTGCGGTCCTTGCAGGGTCGCCGCGTGCGGCATGTCGATCGTCGACGCGTTGGGAATTCCGGATGCCGGCAACGTCGCGAGCTGCGCGATCTCGCGACGGTCGATGATCGAGACCTCGGTCGCCTTGCCCGCGGCCGCGACCGTGGGCCCGACGCCGGGAAGGGTCCCCGCGTGCGCGTCGGCGTCGTGCGGGCGATCCCCCTCGCTCACTCGAACCAGGGTACCTCAGGAAATCACGAGGCCCACCAGCTGTTGCGCGCGAACTGGGAGTCCGGCAAGTCGTGTACTGGACGATCGGCGAAGAGCCCGTTCGTCGTCGTGACCGAGAAGCCCGAGGGAGAGCAGACGCGTACGCCCGGTGGGCGCGGTGCCGGGTCAGATCGTGATCGCGTAGCAGCGCTCGAGCGCGCCGACGTTCGCGTCGCCGAGGCGACCGCCTGCGGGCATCTCTTCGAGCTGCTCGACGCGCGTGTAGTGCGCGCGCACTTCGGTATCACCGACGGGAAATGGCGGGCCCTGAAACCTCGTCTCGTCGTAGTCGACGGTGACGAGCAGCCCCGGGGTTCCGGGCTGGACGAGCTCGCGCAGCTGCGCGACGTACGGAATGCGCAGCGCGGGCGGCATCGCCACGATGGCCGCGCGGTCGTACACGCTGTTCACCGCGCCGATCATCTCGGGCGTCGTGCGGAACCAGTCACCGGCGATCAGCGTGATCGCACCGTGGCGATACGCGCGGTGGGTGCAGTCGCTCCATGGCTCGTCGACGCTCGGCACCAGTCCGTGCTCGGCGAAGAACGCGGCGACCGCGCTCTCGACGAGCTCGACGCCGATGACCTCGTGTCCGAGCGATGCGAGATACGCGAGATCCTCCGCCTTGCCGCACATCGGGACGAGCACGCGCCCGGTCAATCGTGCCGCGTGCGCGACGAGGTACTCGTTCGCGACGCCCTGGTGAAAGCCGATCTTGCCTTCGGCCCAGCGGTCCTTCCAGAAGTCGGCTTCCACGCAGCTACGCTAGCAGGTGAGCTACTTCATCGTCTTCGACACGGTCATGAAGTCGCTCTCGAACGCGAACCCGAGGATCACGTACGGCATCGCGCGCGAGATGTAGTCATCCGCGGTGTGATTCATCGGCAGCGTGCCCGGCTCGCCGGCGCGATACTTGTGCGTGAGGTACCAGGACAGGATCAGGATCAGCGTCGGCTTGTTGAAGCGCGACGGGCCGTCGTCGCGGAATGTCTTCGCGAGGAACAGACCGAGGCGATGGTGGGCATTCTCGTTGTCGTACGCGTCGAACTCGGCCTGCGTCGCGAAGTGCTCGCGCTTGTAGAACGGATGCACCCACGTGTGCCGCAGACCGACGGCGAGGTTCGGCGCGCCCGTGTACAAGAGATCGTTGTCCATCGCGAGCGTCCAGCCCTTGTCGGGGAGGAGCGTGTCGAACGTGGGTTCGTAGACCGAGGTCTCGCCGGAGCGAATGCCCGATGCGTCCCAGTAGTCGAGCTGCGTCAGCGCGCGCAACGCGATCTTGTTCTTCGCGATCTTGATCTGCAGCATCGGGGCGACGCCGAAGTGGAACAGCGTGGCCTTCTGCGGCTCCGTCGCCGGATCGTCGCGCATGTCCTTCAGGTGGCTGTCGCTGAAGTTCGTGTCCTCGGACGCCGACGCGAACGATTGGAGGTAGCCGAACGTGCCGAAGAACTTCTGCACCTCGCCGTAGACCTTCACGTTGAAGATCGACACCGGCTGCAGCTCTCCACCGACGCCGATCTGCGCGCTCGCCGGGTTGAGCTTCGGATACAGGCCCGCGAACCAGAAGTTGGTCTTCGCGACCGGCTTCTCCGAGTAGTACATGCGCTTCTGGAAGCCGAGGCGCGCACGCGTCTCGAGGCCGAGCGGATTGAGACGAAAGATCGTCAGGTCCGACAGCATGAAGCGCAGATCGCCCGTGGGCGGCGCATCGGGATCGAAGCGCCGCATCGATTCGAACGGATCCGGCGCCGGTTGTGCCGGCGGCTGATCCGTCGCGGGGCCGGCCTGCTTGACCGGCGTCGGATCTGCCGCGAGCCGATCAGCACTCGCGATCGAGGGTGATACAGCGAGAGATAGGCAAAGAAGGAGGCGGCGCATGAACGCGCATCCTACTCATAAGAAAGTCTCTCGGGGTGTCGTTGGCTGACTAGTAGAGGGCCGCGGACAGCTCAGTCCGCGTCCTTCGCCTCGCCGCCGCCGCCGCCCGCCGCGCCGTTCTTGATCTCGGTGACTTCGTTGCGGACGGTCTGTGCGAGGGCCTTGAGCTCCTGCATCGCGTTGCGGACGCGAGTACCCGCGGCCTTGTTTCCGTCGTTGTAGAACTTTTCAAAGTCCGCCTTCATCCCGGCGACCAACTGGACGAGCTCGTTGTAACGGCTGACCGTGCTGGGCGAGGAAGCGGGGGTGGTGGTCTCGTTTTGCGTCTCCATGAGGGGGGCTACCAAACCACATCCATCTGACATCTGCACCTGAATCGAGTTCTTCTAACGATTCTCAAACTCTGCAACGTCGCTACTCGGCCGCGCGGACCCGATGAAGCGTCAGAGAGCGCCCTGGAAGGGCCTTGTGGCTCGATCCGCACGTGCCGAAACACGTGTCGTCCGTACCGACGAACGCCGCGTTTTTCAGGCTGATGTGCGAGTGGTGATGATGGAAGTAGTACCAGCCCGCTCCACCGTCCGTGGTCTCGTACGCGAGCACGGCGTTGCTGCACGCCGCGGCCGAGAGCCACCCCGAGCTGCATAGCGTGTTCATCGCCGAGAGGATCATCGGCCCGGCTTTGCCATCGACGCCGACGACGCGCGTGCGCGTGCTCTCGAACACCGCACCGAGGAACAGCGCGTGACGCCACACGTCGAGCTTGTCGGGCGCGGCGACGCAATGACTCATGTCCTGCCCGCCCGACGTGTACGGGCAGATCGGACGCAGTTGGTTGTTCGCCGTGTTCGCTTGGTAATAGGCGAGGTCGATGTCGAAGCCGTTCACGTGCGTGCCGGCGGGATGTCCGGGGCTGCCGATCGACGTGCCGGGGATCGCGCCGTTCGACTCGCTCATGTCGCCGAGGCCGAGCGCACCACCGTTGCCGGCCCAGCCCACGGACTTGCACGCGACGAACGACGTCGCGTACGAGACGAGCTGCATCAGATCCTTACGGAGATAGCTGCGGTACTGATTCCCGGCGGTCTCTCCATTGATCGCGTAGTCGTCCCACGCGGCGTTCGTGCGTGGGTTGAAGCTGACGAGCTGACCGCACGTCGAGCCGGTGCAATCGCGCACCGGGAGGTTCGTGCAGGTCGGTCCGGGACCGGGGCCAGGTGCGCCCGGCGCGGGCTGCATCTCGGGGACGCAGTCGCCCTGGACGCACGTGTTGCCAACGCCGCACTGCGCGTTGTCCGTGCAGTCGCACGCCGAACCGCACGACGCATCGCAGTTGCCGCTCGCCGTCGGAACGCACGAACCGTCGGTGTCGCACTGACCCGCGCACGTATGCGCATCACAGTCCGGCCAGCACAACGGGCCGACGTCGCTGCCATCGAGGGTCCAGCACCGCGAGCCGGCCGGACACTCGGTCTGCGATCCGCCGGAGGCGCACGCCCCCGACGCCTTCGTCATGCACACGCCGTAGACGCAGACGCCTCGCGCGGCGCCGTCGTCGGCGCAGTCCGCATCGCACGAGCACGCGCCGCCGGGGGCGACCTCGCTGCCGCCGCCACCTCCGCCACCACCGCCACCGCCTCCGCCACCACCGCCGTCGCTGCCGTCGTTCGCGTCGATCGCGGGCATGTCATCGCCGACGCTCTTCGCCGCCGGACCACACGCCACGAGCACCACCATCACACCGAGCAAAGCCTTCATCACTACGTCGCCTCCAGCTAGTCCAAGAAAGGGCGCACACGTACAACAATGCTGCGCGGCGCGTCAACGCTCGTGTAGTGTCCGCGCTCCGTGCCTTCGACCGACGACACCGTCCCTCCTGCGCACGTCGTAGCCGGGATCAGCGACGAGCAGATCGTCGCCGATCGCGAGGCCGCCTGGCTGCGCGACACGTATCAGCCGAACGAACCGAACCTGACGCTGCGAGCGATCGTCGCGGGAATTCTCATCGGCTTCGTGATGAGCCTGTCGAACATCTACGTGTTCTTCAAGACGGGCTGGTCGCTCGGCGTGACGCTGACGGCCTGCATCATGGGGTTCATGGTGTTCAAGGTGATCGAGCTGGCGTTCAAGGCTCGGCCCCTCGGCGCGCTCGAGAACAACGCGCTCACCACCGTCGCGTCGGGCGCGGGCTACATGACCGCCGGCGGCAATGCCGCCGCGTTCGGCGCGCTCGTGATGATCACGACCGTGCAGCCGAACAAGGTCGGCCTCGTCGCGTGGTTCGCGATCATCGCGGCGCTCGGCGTGTTCGCCGCGATCCCGATCAAGCGCCAGCTGATCAATCGCGAAGGCCTCGCGTTCCCGACCGGCACCGCGACCGCCGAGACGATCCGTACGATCCACACCGTCGGCTCCGGGGAAGGCTCGAATGCAGCGTGGTCCCTCGTGATCGCCTCGCTGGTCGCCGCCGCGCTGACGTACATCCGCGACGGCATCAAGCTCATCCCCGGTGTCTGGGCTCCGTCGTGGAACATCCTCGGCCACGGCCTCGCCAAGTGGACGATCGCGATCAAGACAGAGGTCGTGCTGATCGGTGCCGGCGCGCTGATGTCGTTCCGCACCGGGTGGTCGCTGCTGCTCGGCGCGATCATCAATTACTTCCTGCTGGCGCCGGTGCTGTTCGAGCACGGGCTGGTGAAGACGATCGGCGGAAAGCCCGTGAGCTACGCGGGCATCATCGATTGGACGCTGTGGCCGGGCGCCGCGATCCTCGTCGGTGCGGGCCTCACGTCGTTCGCGCTCGACTACAAGAGCATCGCGCGTTCGTTCACGGGCCTCGGCGCCGTGTTCGATCGCAACAAGCGCAACGCGAAGGCCGAGGGCATCGCCGCGATCGAAGCACCCGATTGGTGGTTCCCCGCGGGCTTGCTGTTCCTGACGCCCGCGATCGTGGCGCTGATGTATCTGATGTTCGACATCCCGATCTACGCGGGCGTCCTCGCGGTGCCGATCGCGGTGCTGATGGGCTTCGTCGCCGCGCGCGTCACGGGCGAGACCGACGTCACGCCGACGAAGGCGCTCGGTCCCGTCACGCAGATGATCTACGGCGCGATCACGCCGGGAAATCTCACCGGCAACATCATGTCGGCGAACGTCACCGGCGGCATCGGTCTGCACGCCGCGGATCTCTTGACCACGCTCAAGACCGGCTGGCTGCTCGGCGCGAAGCCGCGGCACCAGATCTACGCGCAGCTGTTCGGCGTGCTCGCGGGTGCGGCGATCATCGTGCCGCTGTTCTATCTCGTCGTTCCGATCGCGAAGCTCGGCAGCGACGAGTGGCCCGCACCGAGCGCGATCGTGTGGGCGAACGTGTCGAAGGCATTCGTCGACGGCATCGGTGCGCTGCCGTGGTCCGCGAAGATGGGAATCCTCGTCGGTGCGACGTTCGGCATCGGCATGACGCTGATCGAGAAGGTCGTGTCCAAGAAGACGAAGGCGTGGCTGCCGTCGCCGTCGGCCATCGGCCTCGCGATGGTGGTGCCGTTCTCGAACTCGCTCGCGATGTTCCTCGGTGCGCTGATCGCGTTCATCGTCGCGAAGCGCTACGGCAAGTTCGAGAAGTACACGGTGCCGATCGCGTCGGGCTTGATCGCCGGCGAGAGCCTGATGGGCATCGGCATCACGGTGTACGAGAAGATCTTTCTCGGGCACTGATCTGCTATAGCGCGCGCATGCGCTGCGTCTTGTTCGTGCTCCTCGTCGCGTGTGGCTCGTCCCCCACGCCGGCGCCCACCGAACCGAAGAGCGACATGGAGACGATGCCGCGGCCGGCGATGGAGCCGTTCACGGCGAACGGATACGAGCTCACGGGTGCGGAGTACTGGCCGTACGTCGGTAGCGTCGACATCAAGTATCCCGAGGAGGTCCTGTGGGGCTTCTATCCACTGAAGGGCGAGGTGCCGCCGGGCGAGACCGAGCCGAACCCGGCGAGCGCGCGTCCCGAGGCGATCACGTGCGCGTACAGCGCGTGGCTCCAGCTGCGTGCGTTCATCGAGGGGCCGCACGAGAAGCTCGATCGCATCGTCGCGATCGGCGAGAAGGCGGGCACGATCGTCCCGCGATTTTATTTGTGGACCAACGATTACGGCAAAGCGGCGGACCCGTATCCGCCCGGCGTACGAGAAGCTCGCCTGTGGTGGTGGGCACGCAAGACACCGGAGCCGCCGAAGCCGCCGGGCTACTGGAAGTGGGAGTCGGTGCTCGATCAGAAGGGCGTGTGCCATACGCCACGCCCCGAGCAGATCGATGCGTACTTGACCGAGAAGCTCGCCGAAATGGAAAAGACCCAGGCAGCTTCGCGCTAAGGTCACGCCGTGCGCGCCGCTGCCGTTGCCCTCGCTGTCCTCGTCGGGTGTAAGGGCGACAAGAAGCCACCGCCGAAGGTTCCACCGCCGCCACCGCCGAGCGACGCCGCGGTCGCGGCCACGCAGCCCGGCCCGGATCCCGCGTCGGATGCGAACTTCGACGCGCTACGGGTGAAGCACCTCTCGCTCGATCTCGCCGTCGACTTCACGACGCGGACGCTCGCCGGCACCGCGAAGCTGATGTTCGACATCACGGACAAGACCGCGGCCGCGCGCCTCGACGTCGGCGAGCTCGCGATCGCGAAGCTCACCGCGTGCGACAGCGATGCGCCGCTCGCCGTGAGCTACCTCCCGACGTCGTCGAAGAGCGTGCCGGGCAAGGTGGCCGTGATCCCGTCGCCGCCGGCGTGCATCGTCGTCACGTACGCGACGCCGAAGGATGCGGGCGCGCTGTTGTGGCTCGATGCCGAGCTCACGGCGACGAAGAAGCAGCCGATGCTGTTCACGCAGTCACAGGCGATCCTCGCGCGCACGTGGATCCCGCTGCAGGACACGCCGAGCGTGCGGTTCACGTACGACGCGACGATCCGCGTGCCGAAGGGGGCGATGGCGGTGATGTCGGCGACAAATCCGCAGAAGCGCGCGGACGACGGCGTCTATCGCTTCACGATGGACAAGCCGATCCCGTCGTACTTGATGGCGCTCGCCGTCGGAGATCTCGACTTCAAGGCGATCGGTCCGCGCACCGGCGTCTATGCGGAGCCGACGGTCGTCGAGGCGGCCGCGTTCGAGTTCGCGGAAGTCGAGAAGATGATCGCCGTCGGCGAGAAGCTGTACGGCCCGTATCGCTGGGAGCGCTACGACATCTTGGTGCTGCCGCCGAGCTTTCCGTTCGGCGGCATGGAGAATCCGAAGCTGTCGTTCCTGACGCCGACGGTGCTCACGGGCGATCGCGCGCTCGTCGGCCTGCTCGCGCACGAGCTCGCGCACTCGTGGTCGGGGAACCTCGTCACGAACTCGACGTGGAACGACGTGTGGCTCAACGAAGGGTTCACCACCTACGTCGAGTACCGGATCATGGAGGAGCTGCGCGGGCGCGAGTGGACCGAGATGAGCTGGGCGCTCGCGCGCATGGATCTCGACGAGGTCGTCGCGGATCCGAAGATCAAAGACACGCGCCTCGCGCTGACGTACAAGGCCGGCGAGGATCCCGAGTCCGCTCCGTCGGAGATCGCATACGAGAAGGGCGCGCTGTTCCTGCGTGCGCTCGAGGAGGCGATCGGTCGCGACACGTTCGACGCGTTCTTGAAAGCGCGGTTCGATCGCCTCGCGTTCACGTCGTCGGACTCGGCGACATTCGAGAAGGACATCGCGCCGCTGATGGACGCGGTGAAGCCGAAGCCGGCGTGGACGGTCGCGCAGTGGCTCCACGACAACGGCCTCCCGCCCGGTGCGCCGTTCTCGACGTCCGTGCGCCTCGATGCGTTGAAGGCGCGCGCGGCGAAGTTCTCTGCGGATGGCGCGTTGCCCGATGCGACGACGTGGTCGTCGACGGAGTGGCTCGCGTTCCTACGTACGCTGCCGAAGAACACGAAGCGCGAGTATCTCGAAGCGCTCGACAAGCAGTTCAAGCTGACGACCACGACGAACAAGGTGATCGCGAAGAGCTGGTTCCCGATCGCGATCGCGGCCGACATGCAGCAGGCCGCGCCACAGATCGAGGCGTACCTCGTAGTTGTCGGCCGGCGCTATCTCGTGATGGCCGTGTACGAAGCGCTCGTCGAGAAGCGTGGCTTCTGGCGCGACGTCGCCGTGAAGTCCTTCGACAAGGCGAAGGCGAACTATCACTCGATCACGCGCGACTCCGTGGCGAAGTTGCTCGCGGACTCGGCGAAGAAATAGCTAGCCGAGCGATTCGGCGCGCACGACGACGCGATACTTCGTCGCGCCGGGGACGTTCGCGGTGATGCCTTGCTCGCACGCGCGTGCCCACGCGTCGAGGTCGATCTTCGTCGGGCCGAGGTCGACCCACACCTTGATCACGTCGACGTCGTCGCCGGAGGGACGCACTTGCACCTCGCGCGGCGACGCGCCCGCGAACTGGAAGGCGTGGACGAAGCTATCGATCGCGGCGGATACGAGGTTGATGTCGGGCGTGGTCATTGCGGAGTCCTCGTGGTGAGGGAGTCGACTGCGTGGATCGGTGGTGATGCGCCGTTGATCAAGTGCTTGATCGCGGACAGCACCAAGCGCTGCTGCTCGAGGAGGCTCTTGCCCGCGAACGCCGTGGACACCACACCGATGCGCCAGTGCCCGCCACCACCCGCGACCTCGACCACGGCATCGGGCATGCGCTCCTTGATCGACGTGGTGATCGCGTCTTCGATGGAGCCCACGAAGTCAGTTGGATGGTCGGACATGAAGAGGGTGTACGGTTGGCGCATGGGCGCGGTCAAGGTCGACGTGCCTCACGTCGTACAGCGCGAGGATCACACCTGCGGCGCAGCGGCTCTGCTCGCGGTCTGCCGGCATTTCGGCGTGGGACCCGACGACGAGCCGGCGATCGTCCGCGACATGGAGCTGCCGCTCGACGGCGCGGATCCGGTACACCTGTTGCGTGCGATCAGGACCTACGGCCTCTCGTACGAAGAGACGCGCGGCATGACCGAAGCCGCGCTGCGCGCGTCGCTCGACGCAGGGCATCCGGTCCTGCTGACGCTGCAAGCGTGGGGCGAAGGCCACTGGGTCGTCGCGATCGGCTACGACGACCGCGGCGTCCACGTCGAGGACCCGTGGCTCGAGGATGGGCGCGGCTTCTTCGGCTGGCGCGCGCTCGCGAATCGCTGGCACGACATCGAGGGACGCCCGCCGCGACCGCTCGTGCGCTACGGCCTCGCGGTGTGGGCTAGCCCGCGCCGATCAACTGCGGCACGGCGAGCAGGACGGCGTAGCGCACGATCCTCGACGAGAACACGATCGCGGTGAACGGCCAGATCTTCATGTCCATCAGCGGGCGCGCGATGAACGCGAGGACGTACAGCGGTGGCAGGCCGATCGTCGACGCGATGAACATGATCATCTTCGGCCGCTTGTTCCAGCGATCGATCTTGTGGCGCAGCTTGTCGACGCGCGCGCGCAGCTTGTCGTTCGCTTTCTCGAGCGCGCCGTAGCCCGCGTAGTAGCAGATGGTCTTCGCGATCTGATGGCCGACCGCCGCGAGCACCACGATCAGCACCATGTCCGCCGGCGTCGGCGCGGCCCACGCTCCGATGCCGATCAAGAACAGCTCGATGCTGATGATCGGAAACATCCCCGCACAGAAGCCGATCACGAGCGCTCCTCCGAACAGCCCGAAGGTCGCGAGGAGCGAATCGATCACGCGGCACCGTAGCCCACGGCTACTCGGCCGTCGCGCGGAACACGTAGGTCAGGCCGGGAATGCCGAAGATATCGAGCGTGGCCTCGTGGCTCTGAATCCCGGCGCGCAAGGCATCCTCGGTCCCAGGCGTCGTACCCAGATAGATGACCTCTTCGTCGACGTTCGTATCGCCGTCGAGAGGCTCGAACGGGTTGTCGCCGGGGATCTCGGGGAGCACGAACGATCCCATCGAGCCGGTCTGTGTGACGTGACTGCCGCGGCTGATGACATGCCAGTCGTGATTCGCCGCGCCTCGCCGGAACGACAGCTTCACCATCGCGATCGGCGGCGGCACGACACCCGGCGGAACGTCGATCGGCCACGACAGCGTCTTGGTCGGGAGGTCGAGCGTGGCCGGGCCGAGCCACGGGAACTTGCGCATCGCCATGTCGCGGTTGTACGCGGTCGTCATCGGAGGAAGCCGCTCGACGTATAGCTGCGTGCGGACATCCATCGCGATCATCGCGCTCGACACGAGCGCGATCGTCGCGTCGATCTCCCTCGGGAACGCGAGCGGTCCGACGTTCCCCGCCATGGGTACGGCGCTCGTCACGATCGGCGTCGTATAGGCGAGTGCGGGCGTGAGGTACGGGCTGATCTGGACCTCGTTCATCCCGTTCGGCACGCCCATGAGGTTGATATCGATCGCGTCGCTACTGTTCATCACCTTCCACTGGGACTGCGTGAAGGCCTGCATCGACGTGCTGGAATCGAGATTCTCGGCGGTGAGGATCCGGACCGCTGTTCCCGCGTTGGTCTTTCCGATGATGACGAGGTCGTACTTCGGGCAGTTGTTCGAGATGTCGAGCCCGAAGGTGAGGGTGGTCGTGTTGACCGGGGACGAGTTGCAGGTGCTGTAGACGAAGTAGTAGACGACGTTGCCCGTGGCTGGCGCTGCCCAGTTCAAGGTGATCGCTCGCTCTCCGACGGTCGGGGTGAACTTCGAGACGACGTGCGCGCGGTCCCAGAGATCGGTATAGGTGGTCGCGTTGTAGTTCGAGCCGTTGATCCGGATGATGGTCGCGGAGCTACCGACGGGAACATCGCTCGTGGCGATGCCGGTCACGTCGGTGCGAGCCTCGCTGATCATGTCGCCCGCGGGTGTCGAGAACACGACGCGCACGTCGTTCTGCGGAGCTCCCGTCGGACCGAGCACCTCGACCTTGACCGTCGTCATCACGATCTGCGCGTCGGCATCCGAGCCAGCGTCGCCGGGCACGTCGGTGCAGTTGTCGGCGAGCGAGCTCGCGCAGACACCGCTGGCATTGCACACGAGCCCGTCGGGACACGCGTCGTTGTCGGCGCATGCCAGGTAGCAACGCGCGATGTCCGGGCGATAGCACCCCGCCACCGCGAGCGCGATGACAGCACAGAGCCGAAGGCTCAGAACGACCCACCCCACACGAGCTGCGCGCCATCCGTCGACGGTGCGATCGTCACGCTGCTGCGCTCGTTCGACGAGGGACGCGACAGGAGGAACATCACGACGCCACCGGCGACGAGTGCACCACCGGCGATCAACGAGACCGTCGCGGTCTTCTGGTTGCGGAGCCCGCGCTCCTGGATCGAAGGCTTCCATTCGTCACCCATGTCGAGCGCCTCGGCTTCCTTCGCCGCGCTGCGCGCCTTGAGACCGAATACGACACCGACGATCAGCCCGGCTCCGCCGGCGCCCATCGTCACGTAGCTGGCGATGCGCAGCGGGTTGCTACCGCTCGGTCGGTCGACAGGGCCGCCCGGCGTCGTTGATCCGGTCGGTCCCGTGGGTCCTGTTGTCGGGCCGGTCGTCGGGCCGGTCGTCGGGCCGGTCGTCGGATCTGTGGTCGGCCCGGTCGGGCCCGTCGTCGGGTCGGTGGTCGGATTCGTCGTGGGGTTCGTCGTCGGGTTCGTCGTCGGGTTCGTCGGGTTCGTCGGGTTCGTCGGCTCGACGGGCTTCGTGTTCTTCGCGCACGCCTCCATCTCGACGATGAACTTCTCGACCTTTTCGATGTTCTTCTCGGCGGGGAACTTTCGCTTGAACGTCTTGTAGAAGCTCGCGGCTTGGCCGCAGTCACCCTTGAGTCGGTACGACTGCGCGATGTTGAACAACGCCGCGGCGTCTTCGCGGAGCGAGTACGCCTCCTTGAACTTCGCGATCGCCTTGTCCCACTCCTGCAGATCGTAGAGCCGGCGACCTTCGGCGAGTGCGGCATCGGCGGCGGGGTTCGGGGCCTGTGCATGCGCGGCTCCACTGGCCAGCGCGAGGGCAAGCACCGTCGTCGCGAGGGTTCCTCTCATCACGATCCATGATCACATCACGGCCTGCGGCGCGCCACTGAACGCGTCACATCGGCGGCGGATGTCACATGGGCGGTAATCGGGTCGTCGTCGACAACCGGAGGATCACATGGGCGCGTCGGGGGCGCGGCGATCGGGTCGTCGTCGACAACCGGAGGATCACATGGGCGCGTCGGGGTCGTCGACAGGGCCGGTCTTGCCGCCGGTCTTGCCGCCGGTCTTCCCACCGGTCTTGCCGCCCGTCTTCGATCCTGTCTTTCCGCCCGTCTTCGAACCTGTCTTGGATCCGGTCTTGTCGGGCTTCACCGTCGCGGTGGTCCCGCTTCCCGATCCGACCGCGTTGGTGTCCGGTGTTCCCGAGCCGGCTGCGGTGGTGCTCGGCGTCGCTCCCGACCCCGTCGAGTCGGGCGTCGTTCCCGATCCCGCTGCCGTGTCGGGCGTGCCCGATCCAGCGGCCGTGGTGTCGGGCTTCGTGGTGTCGGGCTTCGTGGTGTCGGGCTTCGTGGTGTCGGGCTTCGTCGTGTCCGGCTGCGGTGTCACCTTGACGGGATCGGCGACCGGCGTGGTGATCGGATCCTTCTTCTCGGTCTTGTCGCCACCGCCGCTCGACATCGCGACGATCGCGGCGCCGCCCGCGCCTCCGAGGAGAAGCAACACCGCGATGATGATCGGCGTGCGCGACTTCCGCTGCGGCATCTCGGTCTGGAGACCGACGTTCGTCCCCATCCCGACGTGGCTGTGCATCGCCGACGCAGGACCGACGCCGGTCTGATACGTCTGCGGAGGCGGTGTCAGGTACGCCTGCGCGGTGTGCGGCGTCTGCATCGGCGGTTGCGGCGTGTACATCGGTGGGTACCCGCCGCCCGTGGGGCCGCCGAACTGCGTCGCACGCAACGGGCCGATCACCGAGCGGACTTGCTCGAGCGTCGGCCGGCGATTCACGTCCTTCGCGAGCATCCCGATGATCAAGTCCGCGAGCTGCGGCGGAACACTCGGATTCTTGATCCGCGCGTCGGGCGGATTCTCGTAGAGATGCTTCGCGATCATGTCCGCCGCGCTCTCGGCGGGGAACACGAGCGCGCCCGTGAGCATCTCGTACATGAGTGCGCCGAGCGCGTAGATGTCCGTGCGGTGATCGACGTGCTGACCGCGCGCCTGCTCGGGCGAGATGTACGCCGGTGTTCCGAGGAGGTTGCCGGTGCGCGTCTTCTCGATGCGATCGGAGTCGTTGCCGAGGAGCTTCGCGATGCCGAAGTCGAGCAGCTTCACCGTCGGTAGCGTGCCCTTCACGTCGACGAGGAAGATGTTGTCGGGCTTGAGATCGCGGTGAACGATGCCCTTCTCGTGCGCGGCCTCGAGCGCGATCGCGATCGTCTCGATGATCGAGAGCGTGTCGCTCATCGAGAGTCCGGACTCGCGAAGTCGATCGCGCAGGCTCTTGCCGCGCATCCACTCCATGACGAAGTACGAGCGGCCATCGGGCAGGGTGCCGAACGCGAAGATGTCGACGATGTTCGGGTGACCGATCTGGTTCACAGAGCGCGCTTCCTGAATGAAGCGCTCGACGGCCTCGCGATTCACGCTGAGCTCGGGGTGGAGGATCTTGATCGCGGCACGCTTCGCGATCACCGGATGCGTCGCCGAGTACACGCGGCCCATGCCGCCTTCACCGAGCAATCCCTCGATGCGGTACTCGCCCACCATCTGGCCCGTCTGGAGATCGGACGGATCCGCTTTCTCCCGCTGCATCCCTCCGGTGCTAACGGTCTCGCTGGTCCCCATCTCTTCGGACGTCCCCATCGCGCTCGATGATAGCGCGAGATCTCGACGGGTCCGTGTATTCTGCGCTCTCACATGAGCCCTCCGGTCGTTCCCCAGCGTGCCCGCGTCGTCGTCGTCGGAGGGGGCATCATCGGATGCTCGGTCGCCTACCATTTGGCCCACGCCGGCTGGCGGGACGTGGTCCTCCTCGAGCGTGACCGGCTGACCTCCGGCACCACCTGGCACGCGGCCGGGCTCATGGTGACCTTCGGCTCCACCTCGGAGACCTCGACCGAGATGCGAAAGTACTCGTGCGATCTGTACGAACGCCTCGAGGCGGAGACCGGGCAGTCCACGGGATTCAAGCGCACCGGCTTCATCGAGGTCGCGTCAGACCGCGATCGACTCGAGGAGTACCGCCGCGTCTCCGCGTTCAATCGGCTGATGGGCATCGACGTCCACGAGATCACGCCGCAGCAGGTGAAGGATCTGTTCCCGCTCGCGCACGTCGACGATCTGCACGCGGGCTTCTACGTGAAAGAAGACGGTCGCGCGGATCCCGTCGGCGTGACGATGGCGCTCGCGAAAGGCGCGCGCGCACAAGGCGTGACGATCCTCGAGAACGTCCCGTGCACGGGCGTGACGAAGAAGCGCGGCGTCGTCACCGGCGTGACCACGCCGTACGGAAACATCGAGGCCGAGTTCGTCGTCAACTGCGCGGGCATGTGGGCGCGGCAGCTGGGCGAGCACATCGGCGTCAACATTCCGAACCAGGCGGCCGAGCACTACTACCTGATCACCGAGCGCATCCCCGAGCTGTCAGCGAGCTGGCCGGTGCTCGAGGATCCGGGCTCGTACGTCTACTTCCGCGAAGAGGTCGGCGGGATGATGATCGGCCTGTTCGAGCCGGTGTGCGCACCCTGGCAGATCAACGGCATCCCCGACGACTTCTCGTTCGGCGAGATCCAACCGGACTGGGAACGCATGGGCCCGTACGTCGAGACCGCGATGAAGCGCGTCCCGATCACCATGAACGTCGGCGTGAAGAAGTTCTTCTGCGGACCCGAGTCGTTCACGCCGGATCTGCGCCCCGTCGTCGGCGAAGCGGCCGAGCTGAAGAACTACTTCGTCGCCGCGGGCCTCAACTCGATCGGCATTCTCACCGGCGGTGGACTCGGCCGCGTGATGGCGAACTGGATCATGACGGGCTCGCCCGACGTCGACATCACGGCGATGGACATCAAGCGCTTGCATCGCTACCAGGCGAACCCGTCGTATCGCCGCACGCGCACGGTCGAGTCGCTCGGCATGGTCTACAAGTGCCACTACCCGACGCACACGATGCAGACCGCGCGCGGCGCGAAGGTCTCGCCGATCTACGATCGCCTCGTCGCGCGACACGCCTTCTTCCGCGACGTCAGCGGCTGGGAAGGCGCCGACTGGTACGGCACGTCCGCCGCGGACACGAAAGCGAAGTCCGCGCGCCTCGGCTGGGATCGCCTCGATTGGTTCGGCTACTGGGAAGCCGAGCACCGCGCCGCACGCGAAGCGGTGATCCTGATGGACATGTCGTTCATGTCGAAGTTCCTCGTCGAGGGACGCGACGCGGGCGCGATGCTGAACTGGATCAGCGCGAACAACGTCGACGGCGCGAAGGACACGATCACGTACACGCAGTGGCTCGACGTCCACGGCAAGCTGCAAGCGGACCTCACCGTCACCAAGCTCGATGACGACAAGTTCTGGGTCGTCGCCTCCGACACCGTCGAGCGCCACGTCGAGACGTGGATGAAGCGTGCGATCCGAGAAGACCAACACGCGCACGTCACGAACGTCACGGGCGGATACGGACAGATCAACATTCAAGGTCCGCACGCGCGCGAGCTGATGCGCCTCGTCACCCACGCGGACATGAGCAACGAGGCGTTCCCGTTCCGCCACGCGCGCGAGATCGATATCGGCTACGCGCGCGTCCTGTGCATCCGCATCACCTACCTCGGCGAGCTCGGCTACGAGCTGTACATCCCGGCCGAGCAAACGGCCCATGTCTACGATCACCTCGTCGAGCACGGAGCCAAGCTCGGCCTCGTCCACGCGGGCCTCAAGACGCTCGCGTCGTGCCGCATGGAGAAGGGCTATCGCGACTACGGCCACGACATCGACAACACGGACACCGTGCTCGAAGCGGGCCTCGGCTTCGCGGTCGACCTCAAGAAGGAAGGCGGCTTCCTGGGGAAAGACGCCGTCCTCGCCGAAAAAGCCCGCGGCCCGCTACGCCAGCGCCTCCTCCAGATCTTCGTGAAGGATCCGCAGCCACTCCTGTTCCACGCGGAGATCGTGCATCGCGACGGCATCCCGGTCGGCTACGTCCGCGCAGCCTCGTACGGTCACACGCTCGGCGGTGCGGTCGGCCTCGCGATGATCACCACGCCCGCCGGCGGCACCATCGACAACAAGTGGATCGAAGCCGGCACGTGGGAAGTCGATATCGCCGGAACGAAGTACCCGATCCTCGCGTCGCTCAAACCGCTGTTCGATCCCGAGAACAAGAAGGTCAAGGGCTGAGCCTCGGCGTGCCCCATGAACCAGAGCTGAACGAGGTGCCCGCATCGCCCGAGGGCCTCGAGCACGTGGCATCGCCGGACGACATCGATCGCGTGGCAGCGGACCGACCCGCGCTGCGTCGAGGGGCGGGCCGAGTCGTGTACCTCGCGATCGGGTTCTTCTTCGTCGGACTGGGTGTGCTCGGTGCGGTCCTTCCAGTGTTGCCGACGACGCCCTTTCTTCTGATCTCGCTATGGGCGTTCTCGAAGAGCTCGGTGCGCTTCGAGCGTTGGTTGTTGGAGCACAAACGATTCGGGCCACGTCTCCTGGCGTGGCGGCTGAATCGCGTGATCCCCCTTCCGGCGAAGCTCGCGGCGTGGGGCTCGATGCTCGCGAGCCTGACGATCATGGTGATCGCGCGGCGGCCGTGGTGGCAGATCGGCCTCGCGGCGAGCGTGATGGCGATCGGCGCGACCTACGTGGCGAGCAAGCCATCGCGCCCGCCGTCGACGTCGCTGTAGCCGCAGCGGGTGTCTCGCGGCGAGCGTGACCCGCGCGTGGTGTGCAGCGCGTTGCACGAACGAAACGTGCCGGAGTCCGCGACCGGCGCGCGCGTAGACTAGAGTCCGCGCATGCGCCTCGCTCCTCTCGTGCTCGTCGCCGCTTTGTGGGGCTGTGGTGATGACCCCGGCAATCCACTGCGGGTGGAGCTCGATACCGGTGTCGTCATCGGGCTCGATCAGGGCGGCGTCCTCGAGTTCTTGCGGATCCCGTACGCGGCGGCGCCGATCGGCGATCTGCGCTTCAAGCCGCCGCAGCCTCCCGAGCCGTGGACCGACGAGCGCGAGCTGATCAACCCGGGCGATCCGTGTCCGCAGGGTGTGGCGTTCGCCGGCGGCGGCGTCGAGGACTGCTTGTTCATCAACGTGTGGGTGCCGAAGGGCAAGACCGGCAAGCTGCCCGTGATGGTGTGGCTCCACGGCGGCGCGTTCATCTTCGGCAGTGGTAGCGACGCGTATTACTCGGGAGCGCACTTCGCGGAAGCGCAGGGCGTGATCGTGGTGAACATGAGCTATCGGCTCGGTGCGTTCGGCTTCCTCGCGCATCCCGCGTTCGCGACGGAGGATCCGGCGTATCCGTCGTCGGGAAACTGGGGCCTCGACGATCAGTACGCGGGCCTCGCGTGGGTGCAGCGAAACATCGCGGCGTTCGGTGGCGACCCGGCGAAGGTCACGCTGTTCGGTGAATCGGCGGGCGGGTACAGCACGTGCGTTCACTATGTCGCGCATCGAACGGCGGGGATGTTTCGCGCGGCGATCAGCGAGAGCGGGCTGTGCACGACGAGCGTCCTCGAGCTGTCTCGTGCGGAGGCGGAGGCGGCGGCGATCAGCGTCGCCGAGAAGGTCGGGTGTACCGGCGCGGGTGCGGCGGCGTGCTTGCGCCAAAAGACGATGATGGAGCTCGTCGATGCGACGAACCCGATCATGCAGGGCGCCCCGCCGGGCGGGCCGTTCTATCAGAGTGGTCCACCGCTCACGACGCTGCCGAACGTGGATGGCTTCGTGATCGAGAGACCGCTGCGCGAGACGTTCGAGAGCGGCGAGTTCCCGTCGCGGCCGCTGATCCTCGGAGCGACGCGCGATGAAGGCACGCTGTTCCACACGTCGCTGTTCGCGACTGCCGTCACCGACGAGACGACGTATCGCGAAGCGCTCGCGCGGCGGTTTCCGGCGGAGTCGATCGACGAGATCGTCGCGCGGTATCCGATCGCGTCGTTCCCGAATGCGAACCGCGCGATCGCGGAGGTCTCGGGCGATGCGTTCTTCGTGTGTCCGGCGCGGCGGACGGCGCGTGCGGTCGCCGCGAAGGGTGCCCACACGTACTACTACAGCTTCCAGCAGGAGCCGACGCAGGCGTTCATGCCGGACCTCGGCGTATTTCACAGCGCGGAGATTCCGTTCCTGTTCGCGACGGATCCGCGCTATCCGCTCGCGCGTGCGGGCGATGCGGGCAAGCCAACATCGGATGTGCTCCAGGCGTACTGGTCACGGTTCGCGACGACGATGGACCCCAACGGCGACGCTCCCGTATGGCCCGAGTACACGCGCGCGACGGAGCAGCACCTCGTGATCGACAACGATCCGACGGTTGGCTCCGCGTACAAATCCGCGCTTTGCGATTTCTGGGACGGCGTCTAGCTGACACCGGTCGGGCGCGCGCGGTTCCCTGCTGATACGCTGGTCGGCGGGGGACTTTCGATGAAGCGATATCTAGCGATCGCGGGGATCATCGCCGGCGCGATCCTGATCGGGCGGATCGACACGCACGACGGACGGTGCGAGTCGGCGTTCATGGACCACGGGCTCACGATGTACGCGTGCCCGTCGGGAACGATCCGGCAGACCGCGCAGCTGCACGTGTCGAATCTGCGACGAGGGATCGAGGCGACAGCGACGCTGTCCGCCACGGCGCACTACACGATCGCGAGCGCCGATGCGGTGCAGTCGATCGCGGTGCCGGAGATCTCCACGGTGCAGCTATCGCTCGTCGACGCGAAGAACGTCGCGACGCCGTTGGCAGCGAAGCGCGCGGCGAACGCGTTCACGTTCAAGGTGCCCGAGGTCCCCGACGGTGATTACAAGCTGCGCGCCGCGTTCACCACGCGCGTTGGCTCGGGGACACTCGAAGCAGCGATCCCGCTGTACACGCCCGCGCGCGTGCACGTGTTGACCGATCGGCCGCTGTACGAACCCGGCAACGTGGTGCGGTTCCGTGCGGTGGTGTTGCGCGCGCGCGATCTCGCGCCGCTCGACGGGCGACCAGGGCATTGGCTCGTTCGGGATCCCGACGGTGAAGTGCTGCTCGAAGAGACCGCGCCCGCGACGGACTGGGGTGTCGTCGCGGGGACGTTCCCGATCGACAAGCAGGGCAAGACCGGTGACTGGACGATCGCGTGGGAATCCGGAGCCGCGCGCGACGAGGTGTCGTTCAAGGTCGAGCCGTTCAAACTGCCGCGCTTCCGCGTCGACGTCGCGCCGGAGAAGCCGTTCTATCGCGCGGGTGACAAGCCGAGCGTGAAGGGCACCGTCGTGTACAGCTCGGGTGCACCGGTCGCGAAAGCGAAGGTCGAGATCGAGTGGACGATCGATGGCGAGTGGCCGCCGCCGCTCGAGTGGCAAGAGAAGCTGTTGCCGAAGACGGCCGAAGCGCAGGCGAACGGTCGCTTCGAGCTCGCGCTGCCGCAGGTGCCGGCGGACTTGCAGGGCGTGGTGACGATGACGGCGAAGATCGCGGCGATCGATCCCGCGGGCGATCGCGTCGAAGCGAGGACGAGCGTGCTGCTCAGCCAGGACGGCATCGCGGTGTCGTCGGTGACCGAGCTCGGCAACGGTCTCGTCGAGGGCTTCAACAACCGCATGTACCTGCGCGTCGCGACGCCCGATGGCAACGTCGTGCGCAAGACGAAGGTCACCATCAAGCGCGCGTGGGAGGCGAACGACAAGGGCATCGAGGCCGAGCTCGACGAGGATGGCGTCGCGAGCCTGCAGCTCGATCCGGGTGCGCCCGTGAACATCGTGATCCCGGCGCTGCCGTATCGGCCGTCGCCGAAGGTCGCGCTCGTGACGCGTGGCGAGATCGAGGACCTGATCGGCGGCGAGGTCTCGATGGCCGATCAGGTCCGCATGGATCAGTGGCTCGTGCCCATGGCCGTGTGTGCGAAGTGGGTCGGCGCGATCGCTCCCGACGCGGGCGACGATGCTTCCGAAGGCGATGGAGACTCGGCACACCTCGGCATGCGCGTCGACCGCGGAGGAGGGATCGTGACCGTTGGAGCGAATCCATCGCCGCTCGGTCAATGCGCGGCGAACATCGCGAGGGGGCAGCGTCTCGCGCCCGGAGGCGATCGTCTGCTGACCGTCGAGTTCACGTTCGAGGACCCGGAGCTGTCGACGCTGAATGCAGAGATCGTGAGCGCGTTCGCCGCGCCCGACGCGTTCTCGAACAACGTGAGTAACCTCGCGAAGAGCGCACGCGACTGTCTGCCGAAGATCGCAGGCTCGGTGCCGAAGGCGCTCACGTGGCGCATCACGCGCGGCGCGAAAGAAGTGCAGCTCGGTCCGTGGATCGACACGACGCTCGACGAAGGCGAGGCGAGCGCGGCGAGCGCGCTCGGATGCATCCAGGGCAAGTACGGCGGACGCATCGCGCTCGAGGAGCCCGCGCCCAGCGACGCGCTCGGCATCATCCGGTTCTCGCTGACGCCACCGGAAGGCGAATCGCAAGAGCGCCCACAAGCGACCACGATGCTCGGCTACGAGCTGCTCGTGACCGCGCCGGATCTCGAGGGGAAGCCCACCACGAAGTTGCGCGTAGAGCCGGGGCAGGTGCCGCAGCTTCGACTGCGCGTGAATCCGATCCTCGCGAAGATCGGCGACAAGGTCACCGCCGAGCTGATCCGCGGGCCCGAGTTCAACGGCTCGTTGCCCAAGGAGCTCGTGGTGAAGCACCTCAAGGGCGAAGTGAAGGTGAAGCTCGACGAGAATCGCCGCGCCGAGTTCACGATCGACGACAAAGCGGAAGGCTGGGTCGAGATCACGGGTGCAGGACAACGCGCGCTCGTGTTCGTGAAGCCACGCAGCGAGCTGACCGTCAGCGTCGAACCGAAGCAGCCGAAGTACAAACCCGGCGATCAGGCGGAGCTCGAGGTGCAGACGAAGATCGCGGGCAAGGGCGGCAAAGCGGCGGTCGGTCTGTTCGGTGTGGACGCGAGCCTCGGGCAGATCGCATCGCTCGAAGGCGCCGACAGCATGGCGCGCGTGCAGCCGCAGGTGCAGACCGCGGATCCGGCGTTCGGCACGCTCGATGGACAAGCGCTCACGCTCGGTCGTATTCGCGGAGCGAACGCGGCCGCGGCCACCGTGTTGCGCGTGTCCGCGATCCCGACGCCACCCGAGCTCGATGCCGTGATCACCGCGACCGCGACGACGATGTTCGATCCCGTCGAGGAGTTGACCGACAACTTCTATACGGTGCTCGCGGAGCTGCACGTGCAGGCGCGGGCGTGGGAGAAGAGCTCGCCGACGACGACGAAGATGCAACCGCCGGCGATGGCGCAGCTGTGGAAGCAAGCGCTCGCGGCATGCAAGGCGCGTGGCGAGAAGGTGACGGACGCGTACGGCCGCGAGCTGCGACTGTCGATGTTGCCGGGCGATCTGTTGTCGCTGACGGATCCGCGCGCGGTGATCGTCGTCGGAACGCGTCTGCCGGAGGATGTCGAGAACTGGGCCGCGTGGGTGAAGAAGGAGAAGCCGTGATGAGGAACATGAAGACGATCTTGTTCGCGCTTCTCGTGATCACGGGCTGCAAGGGTCGCGACAAGTCCGATGGCTCGCACGAGTCGCATCGATCGCGCGCGTCGAGCATCAGCCTCGATGATCCGCCGCCGCCCGAGGAGGAAGATCGCCCCGACGACGGGGCCGACGAGAGCGGCGGGACGGGAACCGCGATGGCCCTCGAGGAAGGGAAGATGGGAAAGAAGGACTCGGACCGCGCCGAGGGCCAGTACAAGATGAAGAAGGAGAACGAGGATCCGCAGCTCGCACGCCAACAAGCGATCGACGATGCGAAGACCGCGGGTGTTCTCGGCAGCGACGGCGAGATGAGCGGTGGCTTCGGTTTCGGTCGAAGTGGAATGGGCCCCGGCGGTGGCGGAACGGGTTGGGGGACCATCGGTACCGGCCGATACGGCACCGTCGGTGCGGGCAAGGGCTCGGGGTACGGCGTCGGTGGTGGTCGCGGCGGAATGGGAGGTGCCGGCGGTAACGCCGAGGACGCCGTGCGTTCGTGGTTCCCCGAGACATTCCTGTTCGAGCCGCTCGTCGTGACCGACGACGCGGGCAACGCGACGGTGCCGGTGCGCGTCCCGGATCGCCTCACGAGCTGGCGCGTGCTCGCCCTCGCTCACTCGCGCGAGGGTGCGCAGGGCGGAGCGACGACACAGTTCATCGGCACGCTTCCGACGTACGTAGATCTCGTCGTGCCGAAGTTCCTCGTCATCGGCGACGAGGTGAAGCTGCCGATCCAGATCATCAACACGACGGAGGCCGCGGTCACGAGCCAGCTCTCGCTCGAGGCAAAGAATGGGTCGCTCGCCGGTGGCGGTGGAACGAAGACCGTCCCCGCGCAGAGCGGCATCGTCGAGTACGCGACGCTCAAAGCAGAGAAAGCGGGCACGATCACCGTGTTCGGTGGGCTCGCGGGGAGCGACGCCGTGCAACGCACGATCGAAGTGCGACCGTCCGGACGGCCCGAGAGCGTCGTCCGCACCGGTACGCTCGCAGAGCCGCGGACGCTGACGATCGAAGGTCCCGTGGACTCGGATCCCGCCACGGATCGAGTGCGCTTGCTCGTGTATCCCGGCGCGCTCTCGCTGTTGCGCGCGGAGCTCGGTGTCTCGACGCTGCGCTCCGGTGTCGCCGAGGATGCGTACGCGCTGCTGCTCGCGGGGAAGGCGGAGAAGCTCCTGACCTCGCTCGGCGACAAAGCCGATCCCGAAGCGCTGCGCACGCTCTCGATCATCACGGGACAGCGCGCGATCCGCGCGGGGCGCAATCTCGATGTCGATCGCGCGACGCTGCTCGTCGAAGCGACGCTGGCGCATCCGCAGAATCCAGTGCTCGCGCGACTCGGCGAGCGTGCAGCGGCGTTCCTCGCGAAGAGCCAACGCCCCGACGGAACGTTCGCGGGTGGTACGGGCTGGACGTTGCAGCGGGTGCTCGTCGCGACGGCGGATGCGACGCGCGCGGTCGCGAGCTCGAAGTTGACCACGACGGAGCGTCAGCGCGCGCAAGGCGTCGCGATGCGCGCGCAAGGCGCCTTCGAGCGGAGCTCGGAGCAAGTGCAAGACGCGTATACGGCCGCGGCGATCCTCGCGAGCGGCAGCGTGAAGGGCGAGTTCGCGGAGAAGCTGCGCGAGCGCATTCGCACCGCGCTCCAAGCGGCACCCGATGGCTCGATGTACCTCGACGTTCCGGCGGGCGTCGTTCGCGCCGACGGGCTCGTGCCATCGCGTGTCGAAGCCACGGCGCTCGCGGTGCTCGCGCTGCAAGGCGATCCGAAGGCGCCGATGGCGGATCTCGGGGCGACGTTGCTCGGCTCGTACAGCCCGGAGCGCGGGTGGGGCGATGGACGCGCGAACCTGTCGTGCATGCAGGCGGTCGTCGAGCTGTTCAAGACGCCCGTGCCCGCGGGCGTGAAGATTTCATTGCTGATGGACGGCGTGCCCGTTACCGAGGGCACGCTCGATCGCGAAGCGCTGCGCGAGGTGCTCGCCCTCGAAGCACCCGCACCGGCAACGGGGCTCGCCGGTTCGCACACGTGGAAGATCGTCGCCGAGCCTGCCGTGCCCGGACTCGGCTACTCGCTGACCCTCAAGGGCTACGTTCCGTGGAAGAAGCAGACCACGGAGCAGGGCCTCGAGATGGAGGTCGTGCGCGCGACCCAGACCGCACAGGTCGGCAAGCCCGTCGAGCTCACACTCACCGCGACGGCGCCGTCGGGCAACGAAGTGAAGATCGTGCAAGCGCTGCCCGCGGGCGTGCAGGTCGACACGCCGAGCCTCGACGCACTCGTGGCCGAAGGCACGGTAACGAAGTTCGAGGCGGCCGAAGGCAAGCTCGAGCTGACGATGCCTCCTCTCGATCCGGGCCAGCACTACACCGTGAAGTACAAGGTGATCCCGACGCTGGCCGGAACGCTGCGCAGTGCGGCGTCGACGATCTCGATGGGGGGCACGAAGTTCAGCGTGCCGCCGATGCAGTGGACCGTGCGATGATGGCGTGATGAGGACCCTCGTCGCGATGCTTGCTGCATGCGGTGCGTGCGGGAACGGCGGCGAGACCTTCTTCGACGCGAAGTGCGAGCCAGCGGTGCTGTACTTGAACCGCACCGGCGCCACGTATCAGCACGGTGGCTTCGACGATTCGTCGGCGAACTTCACGCCGATCGTCGACATCGAGCGCACGCTGCCGCCGTGGCCGTACGATGACATCGACTGGGCATCGCTGACGAGCTGCATTCGCGCCGGGCTCGCGCAGGTTCCCGTCACCGTGACCGAGATCGATCCGGGGCCGACGAAGCACACCGAGATCGTGTTCACCACGTCGTACTGGGGAGGGCAGGCCGGCACGACGATGATCACGAACGCGGGGTGTCGCGACAACTACGAGGTCATCTTCTTGTTCGGCAACGCGCTGCCGACGTATGCGCGCGCGTGTCACCTCGCCGTGCGTACCTACGCGCAGATCACCGCGAACCTCGATCTCGTCGGCGACTGCGAGGACTTCATGAACAACCAGCTCGACTGCAGCGAGATGCGGACGTTCAAGGATGCCGAGGCAGCGTGCGTCGACGACGCCGACGTACCGACGGACTGCCGCTGTGGTGGTGCGACACAGAACACGTACCGCGCGCTCCTCGCCGCGACGACCTGTCCCTGAATCAGATGCCGCAGGTCGGCGCTTCGAACGCCGCTTCGACGGTCACGACCGTGCCTTGTAGATTCGCCTGACCGCGGAAGCTGCCGAACAACCCGGTCGTCGATGCAGCGTCGATGATCATCTCGCCATCGACGGGGAAGCCATCGACGTAGTGCGCCGCCACCGCGGGGTAGACGAGCGGCGGGACCTCCATCGTCAACGGGATCACGCCGCGCGGTGCCGATCTCAGCTGCGTGAACACGTCGAACACGATCAGCGCGTCGCCGCGGTTCTTGCAGTCCGTGCCCGGCTGCGCTTCTCCGATCTCGACGCTCCACACGCGGAAGGCACGCACGCCGTCGCTGGCGTTCGCCACGACGACCGTCGCCGATGCTGCGGTCGCGTACGTGCTCGTCGACGCATCGCCGAGGCCCGTCGGCTCCGCGCAACCGGCGAGCATCGCGAGCAAGAGCCACCGCATGGCTCCACTCTAGCGCAGCGCGGCCAGCTTCTTCGTGGCCTTCTTCACACTGCCGGGGCGCGCGCGCAGGTTGCTCCAAGGATCTCCGATCGAGTCGAGACGACCCGCGATGTCTCGCATCGTGATCCCGTTCGGCTTCACGTCGTCGAGCTCTTCCCACTCGATCGGCGCGGACACCGGTGCGCCCGGCCGCGCGCGCAGCGAGTACGGCGCGACGATGGTGGCACCGAGCGCGTTGCGCAGCGTATCGAGGAACAAGCGGCCGGCTCGGTCCTTCTTGTAGAACTCCATGGTGACGATGTCGGGGTGGCGCTCGCACATCATCGTCGCGACGGCGTTCGTGAGCGCGTGAACCTCTTCGAACGTCGATTTGCCGTCGAGCGGCGCGACGACGTGCAGCCCCTTCGAGCCCGTGACCTTCACGAACGCGGACAGATCGATCTCGTCGAGGATCTCGTGCAGGAGGCGCGCGGTCTTCTGCACGAGATCGAAGCGGCCGTCCGGCGGATCGAGATCGAACACGATGAGATCGGGGTTGTGCGGTGCTTGCTTGCGGCTCGTCCAGATGTGCAGGACGAAGCCGCCCTGGTTCACGAAGTACACGAGGCTCGCGGCGTCGTTGCAGATCGGATAGATGACGCGCGTCTTCGTGCCGAGTTCGGCGCGATCGATCCAGTTCGGATAGTGCTTCTGCACGTGCTTCTGAAAGAAGCCGCCTTTGTCGATGCCCTTCGTGAACCGCTCGATGGTGAGCGGCCTTCCGGCAAGCTCGGGCAGGATCACGTCGGTGATGCTCGCGTAGTAGTTGATCACCTCGCCTTTGGTGATTCCCACGTCGGGGAACACCACGCGATCCGTGTTGGTGCACGGCACGGTGATGTCATCGAAGGTGAATTCCACTTGGCGAAGTGTACGCGCTACAACGCGGGCATGTCCTCTTACGCGTTCCTGTCTCCCGAATGGTTCACGAAGGTCGACGAGCTGATCGCGGCGTCGGGTGATCTGAAGATTCCGGCGGAGATGAAGGCGGTCGAGGTCAACGTGACCGTCACGTCGCCGAAGGGCGATGCGAAGATCTTCATGAAGGATGGCCTGTTCACGCAGGGCCATCAGCCGAGCGCCGAGGCGTCGATCAAGCTCTCCGAAGAGCTCGCTCGGAAGATCTTCGTCGACGGCGACACGGCTGCGGGCGTGCAGGCGTTTCTCTCCGGCGAGATGCAGCTCGAGGGTGATCTCAAGAAGCTCGTCGCGATGCAGACCGTCGAGCCGAGCGAGCCGCAGAAAGCGCTGACCAAGAAGATCGCGGCGATCACCGCGTAGCGATCACGCCGGCGGCTGCGCGAACCCGGCTTCGGCCGGCGGCGCGACCGGCGCGGACGGATCGAAGCCAATCGTGTCGGTCCGCACGCCGAAGTGACCCGCGGTCGCGGTCTTTCCCGCGACGAGGTCGCGCGCCATCTGCGGATGCTTCATCAGCTCGTCGACGGCGAGGTCGAGGTTGTGCTTGTCGAGCGAGCGGATCTGGCGCTCGACATCCGTGTATAGCTGATAGAGACGCGTGATCTCGGCCATGCGCGGGTTCACTTCGGGAATCGGGAAGTCACCGCCACCCGCGAAGCCGGGCGCTTGGATCGCGACGATCTCTGCCTGCGTCATGCCCGACGTGAGGATCCAGTTGTAAAGCTCGCCGTCGGTGACCGATGCGAGCGCGATGTTGTTGTTCTCGCGAGCGACGTTCTCCGACGCCTGGCGACCCCAGTCGTACGAGATCAGAGTCGCGGCGGCGCACAGGTTGCCGAGCTCGTCGAGCCACACGTGCGCGGCACCGGGGATCTTGGAGTTGATCGGATAGACGCGCGCTTCGCGATACGCGAGGAACCGCTCGATCGTGAGCTTGCGGCGCTCGGCGAGCTTCACGCGCACCTGCTGGCGCAACGTGTCCTTCACGGGAGGCTTGATGCGCATGGGCGCAACGGCGACGGGTTCGGACTTGGCAGACTTCGCGTCGGCGTGGGGAACAGCGCAACCGACGAGACTCGAGGCGAGAGCAAGAGAGGCGAAGAACGTGCGAACGCGAGACATGACGCGGACTCCTTGGTGTTTGCGGACAAGGAAGTGAGACGCGTGGGGCCTGCGTTAGATCTGCGCCTAAGTAGGCGCAACTCGAGACGTTACGTTGGCCTTACAGTACGCTCCGGCGGGTGCGCTTCGCCGTTCTCGCGCTGATGCTGGGGCTGGTCGGTCGTGCACACGCGCAATCCGCGCCGATCCGCGTCGCGCTCGAGTGCGAGGACACGGGGCGCACGAAGGTCTGCCCCGCGTTCCTGCTCGGCTTCATCGACGAGAACAAGGTGCTGCTGTCGTCGCCGCGCGCGGGCGCCGATGTCGTCGTGTACGTGACGGCCACGGAGGTCGCGCTGGTCGATCACGTGCACTTGCGCTTCGTCGGCAGTATTCGCGGTGCGCCGCCGGTGATCGAGCTCGACGCCGACATCGATTCGCGTGGCACCGATGACGAGCAACGCGAGCAAGTCCAACCCGCGTTCTCGCGCGGCATGGCTCTCTTTGTCGGTGCGCGGTATCCGAAGGCTGTCACCATTGCATTCGCAGCGCCGGCGGAAGTCGCCGAGGAGGGTGCGAAGGCTGGTTCGCCGTTCGGGTTGATGATCGAGATCGGCGGGAACGGGAGCTACACGAAGAAGTATCGCTCGGCCGCGGTCAACCTGAACGTGCTCGGGCGCTGGATCACGCGCAAGCGCCGCGCGTTCGGCGGCATGTTCTCGAACGGCGGCTTGAATCGTCAACCTCCGCTCGTCCTCGACGACGGGACTCGAGTCTCGCTCGACACGCAGAGCTGGTTCATTCGTGCGGGCGCCGAGTACATCGAGCTGCTCGACGAACACTGGTCGCTCGGCGCTGGGAGCTACACGAACTTCGAAGATCCGAAAGCGCAGTACAAGTTTTCGAACCGATCGCGCGCGGCGCTCGAATGGGACAAGTTCGCGAGCGACGATCCGCGCGGCAATCGACTCGCGTTCTTCTATCACCTCGGGTGGGTCACCGAGCGGTATCGCGTTCGCAACGAGCTCGGCGAAAGCTTCGCGACGTATCCCGTGCACGGCATCAACGCGATCGGATCGCTGCGTCACGACAGGCTCGAATTCGGCCTCGAGCTCGAGACCGAAGTGCAGCTGCTGCACCCGAATCGGCGGCGCGTCGTTACCCTGTCACCGCACATCGGGATCAAGCTCGGTGATCACGTCGACCTCGGGCTCTCGATCTCGCTCACGCAGCGCCAGATCCCCTCGCCCGACGAGGATGCGATCGATCCGTCGGACTACGCACAGCTCTCGCGCCTGTCGTACGCGGAGCCGTTGTCGATCAGCGGCTCGCTGAGCATCTCGTTGCACTGGGACCCCTCGAACGGCGTCCGCAACGACCGCATCGAATCGATCTAGAGTCGCGCGAAGTCGATGAAGCCCTTCGAGGGCTCCGTATCGAGCAGCTTGACGCGCACCTTGTCGCCCACGTCGAGGCCGCGCTCGCCGCGCACGATGCGTCCCTCGGCAGGTGGATAGAGAAGCCGCGCGAACGTGCCCTTCTCCGAGGCGCCCGTGACGATGCCGTCGAACTCGTCGCCGATGCGCGGTGCGAGCAACGCGGCCGCGGCGACCTTGCGCATCGTTCGCTCGACCTTGCGCGCGGCATTCTCGCGATCCGTGCAATGCGCCGCGTGCTCGACGAGCTCCTCGTCGGTGTACGGCTGCTTCGCGCTCGCCGCACACGCCTTGAGCAAGCGCTGCGTGAGCAGATCGGGATAGCGACGGTTCGGTGCAGTCGAGTGCGAGTAGTCGTCCACCGCGAGACCGAAGTGACCGGTGTCTGGCTCCGTCGCGCGCTGTAGCTCGTAGTTGCCCGGACCGAGCAGCTTCACCACCGACAACGACAGATCCGCGAACCGCATCGGGTCCGCCGCGCGCCGCGCCGCGAGAAAGTCCGCGAGCGCCTTCGCGTTCGGCTCGATCGGCAACTTGTATTGATAGCCGCCCGCGAGCTCGACGATGCGATCCCATCGCTTCGGCGCGCGCACGACGCGGCGGATCGACGAGAACCCGGCGCGCTCGAGGTACCGAGCGGTCGCTCCATTCGCCGCGATCATGAGATCCTCGACGAGCTGCCGCGCTCGATTCTTGTGCGAGACCACCAGGTCCACCACCTGGCCATCGCGCATCACCGGCCGCGCCTCGATCGTCTCGAAGTCGAGCGCACCGCGCGCGTACCGCTGCGTGCGCAGCTTCTGCGCCGCTTCATCGTGCAGCTTCAGCTGCGCCGCGATCGTCTTGTTCTCGAAGATCGATCCCTGTCCTTCGAGCCACGCGCCCACGCGCTCGTACACGAGCTTCGCGTGATTGCGCACGCGCGCCGGATAGATCCGCGTCGCGTCGTCGTCGAGGGTGCCGTCTGCGTTCACCACCATCTCCGTCACCACCGCCAACCGATCCATGCCTTCGAGCAAGCTCGTCCGATCCGTCGACAAGAGCTCGGGCAACATCGGAAAGATCGCGACGCCCGTGTACAGCGTCGTCGTGTTCGTCGCCGCGTATCGATCGATCGCCGACTCCCTCGGCACCAACGCATCGACATCGGCGATTCCGATCATCACGCGGATGCGTCCGTCGGCGAGCCGCTCGGCCACTTCGATCTGATCGAGGTCGCGCGACTCCGCGTTGTCGATCGACGACCACGGCACGTCGCGCAGGTCCTTCACGCCTGCGACCGGATCCTCCGCCGGCACGCCGGCCTCGATCCCCGCCGGCAGCTCCGGCTCGAACCCGTTCTCGCGCAGCACGCGCCGCGCGATCGCGACCATGTCCAGCTCCGGCCTCATGCGCCCACGATATCGCTACCCGTGTAGCCGCGCGCGGATCAGCCCGTGAAACGAGTCCGGTGCGAGCCGAAACTTCCAGCCCAAGTGTCCGCGACAGCTCCCGCAGATCGCGATCTGCCAACTCCATCCCGGGAACCACGTGAACGTTGCCTCTTCGTCACCCACCTCCACGCATCCAGCCGCCTCGCGAAAGCAGGCTACGTCGAACACCACACCGCTCGGATTCACGAAGGTGTGTTGATGCGCCCCACTCATCTCCATCGCATCCCGTCGCTTCGCGATCTCGAATCCACATGCAGCACAACGCAGCGCTTCACCCTCGTCGTCCTTCGCCTTCTCTGACGCATCGCGCCGGAGATCCGGAACTTCTTTCGCCACGCCTGCACACTCTACTTGACGATCATGATCGCGATTCGCTAATGGTGGCCGACATGGGCGTTTGGGGAACTGGCGCGTTCGAGAACGACGCGGCGTGCGATTGGTCTGCAGACCTCGCCGACGCGCCCGATCTGGGCTTCGTGACCGACACGCTGTCGTCGGCGCAGGAGGTCGATGACGACGAGCTGGACGTGGAGCTCGGCTGTACGGCCGTCGCTGCGTGCGAGGTCATCGCGCGCCTCCAGGGCCGCGCTCACCACGCCAGGGGCTCTTCGAACAACCTGCTGGCGAAGGACCCCATCACGGACATCGTCGATCAATGGGTGCGCTCGCACCCAGTGCGTCCGACTCCCGCCGTCGTCCAACTCGCGACCAACGTGCTCGATCGCGTCGTCGAGGGCTCCGAGCTCGCGCTCCTCTGGCGCGGTGACTCCACCTGGGTCTCGCAGGTCAAAGACCTGCGCCGTCGCGTCGCCGGCAACTGACTCGCCCGATCCCTCCGCGCCGCGAGAGCGTCTGCGGATGCGCAAGACCGGCCGAGGTCGGCAGGAGCCGTGGGGCGGACAGCTCACAACAGTTCGCGCCGCCATCGCGAAGCACTGAGAGCGCAGTAGAACAAGCGTCGTCGAGCTGCCCACGCAATCACATGCCTCCACGAGGAGCTCGATATTCGCCGCCTCTCTTCGGCGGCAATCCCAACCGAAAAAATGCCCCCGATCGTCCCGTGCCCGAGAAACGGTCCGTGCGTGTGTGCCGAATCAAGAGCGACCACACGAACATGCACCACGTTCGCGTCAGCACCTCCCGGCTCGTCGAGGTGCTGCTTAGCTCGACCCGCGGCGCGTCCCGGCTGGGGCATCGTTAGCGAGCGACCTTCGTCGGGCACGAGGGTGGACTGAGTCACGTCGAGATCGATCATCCGTTGGGATCGGCGTTCCCCGAGATCGCTCACTCGCACAACGGACCATCCGTTCCAGAACTGGATCGAGCCCCGGCGTCCCCGCTGGGACATCGTCACCAACAATCATCGCGAGCTCGCGCGGCAACAGCGCCGGCTTCATCGGCGGAGACATCCACTCGAACGTCAGATCGAAGGGTGCGCGTCCGGTGATCTTCAGTAGCCCAAGGTGATCCGCGACGTGATGACCATCGCAGAGCGGCGCCAGGTTCCACAGCTCGTGCGGACCGCCCTGCGCCTGCGGAATGAGGTGATGGATCTCGAGGCATCGCGACGAGCGACATCCCGGTACTGCGCACCTCCCACCGAATACCGCCAACACCTGCTCGCGCATGCGCGGAGTCACCGATCTCACCGCGCGCTCGGGATGCGACGCCGTGAGGTCGCCCAAGACCCGCGCGTCGCACCGCGCGCGCTCGATGACGTGGTCGTCGACATCGAACGTGCGACCGGCGCCGATCTGCTTGCCGTGGCCACACTCGGCACACTCCAGATAGCCGATGGTGTGCGGCGGACCGTCCTCGGAGCCGGGGTTCAAGAACCGGCGGCACAGCGTCTCGAGGAGCGCTGCATCGGTGATGTCGCTGCTGCCGCGTTCGTCGGCGAGCGCCTTTCGCGCGTCACGCCAGAGCGCCATCACGTCGGGCGGTAGATCGAGCGTCATGCGCTTGGGCCTCAGATCTCGACGCTGCGGATCGGTGGGCAGATCACCGAGCGCTCGCCCCGCCACCATCGCCTGCACCTCGGTCGAGTTGCGATGCTCGATCGCGTCGAGCCACGCGCGTTCGGTGTCGCAGGTCGCCACGCGAGTCAGCTCGCGCACGTGCGAGTACGCCAATGCACCCTGCGAAAGAGCCGCGCTGACGGCGGGCAAGCCGACGAGCGCCCGCGAGACACGCAATCTCTCGCGCGCGGTGTGCGGCGCGTAGTGAAGAACGCGCTCCATGTACTCGAAGAACGACGCGTAGCCGCGAAGCAGATGCAGCTTGAGATCGTAGGCGCGTGACAAGTCGAACGCTTCGGCCGCGTCGAGCTTCGCGCGCGCGGTGGCGTAGCCGCGCAATCGACGCTCGATGCACGCTCCCTCGTCGAGGCACCGGTCGCCGATCTCTCCATCGCCGGTAACGAATCGCTCGCGTGTCTCGATCTGTTCGTAGCCGTGCTCGTTCGTCACGGTCTGCTCGTACACGCCGGTCCACTCCGTGGTCTTGCTCTCGTCGAACATGTCGTTTGTTCTACACCCGAGAATTTCGACGCTCTGGCGTCGTTTCTCGACGACGATTCTCGATCTCGCGCTCCGGAACGACCGGCGGATCGACGAACGCGCGTAGAGCGAACGCGATGCGTTGCGATGCGCAGTTTTCGTCGTGAACGTCGCGGGCCCTTTCGAGGGCGATAGATTCGCGTCAAGAAAATTCGACTGTGAATTTGGCAGGAGCCGTGGGGCGGACAGCTCACAACAGTTCGCGCCGCCATCGCGAAGCACTGAGAGCGCAGTCAGACAAGCGTCGTCGAGCTGCCCACACAATCACATGCCTCCACGAGGAGTTGCCATCGCGCTTCTCGGGCACGGGACGATCGGGGGCATTTTTTCGGTTGGGATTACCAACGGGTCGTGGGGATCGAGGTTCATCCCATTGGGTGTTGCTCCTCTCTCGGGCCGAGACGCGAACCCCCGACCAGGATCTCGATCAAGTCGATCTCTCGCAGAGGGCCGGCTCGTCGAGGTGCTGGTTAGCTCGACCGCGGCGCGTCCCCGCTGGGACATCGTCACCAACAATCATCGCGAGCTCGGTCGGCAGCTCGACGACGCTCGTCTGATCGCGCTCTCACGAGTGTTCGCGCTGCGATCCGGGAGAGGAGCCCGCTTCGAGCGTGTCGAAGTCGCGGGGCGAACAGCTCACAACAGGTCGCGCCGCCAGTAGTGCTCGATGTCGGCGAGCTCGATGCTGCCGCCGAGCGCGCGGCCCGGTCCGCCTCGCGCGGACGCGGTGTATGTCGCGCGCAGCTGTGCCCGATCGTCGGCCATGAGCGGCGCGTAGCTCTCGCGCGTCGCCTCGTCGGCGAGCAGCGAGAACAGCGCGCGACCCGCGGCCGCGTGGCGCACCTCGTCGAGCAGCACGAGCTCGAGTACGCCTTTGATCGCGGGCTCGGTCGTCGCGTCGCGATAGGCCGCGAGCGCGTAGATCGACTCTTGCTCGCCGACCACCAGCTCGCGCGCCACGATCATCAGCGCGCGATCGAGCGCTGTCTCGTCGGGGCCGCGTGGGGCGAGACCGCAGTCCGCGAGATCGATCGCGAGATCGGCGTGGCCGCCGAGCCAGTTCACGACGCGCGCGGTGAGCTCGGTGTGGCGAAGCTCGTCGCCGATCAGGCGATGCACCGTGCAGAGGGCGGGGTAGGGCGCTTCGAGATCCGAGAGCAGGCGCAGGAGCTCGGAGAACATCGAGACGGAGCGGTACTCGTCGACGATGCGGCCGGCCCACGCGAGACGAGCTGCGTCGATGTCCGCGGGCGCAAACTGCGTGAGGTCCGGCGCGGAGGGCACGGCGCGCGGCGACATCGCATCGAGGTCGCCGGTGAAGCGGCGGAAGATCGAGACGTCGGTGTCGAGCGCGATCATCGGGCGGCCCTCGTCGGCTTCGCGGTTGGCGCGGCCGTTGCGTTCGCGGCGCTGGTCGGATTCGATCCGGCCGTTGTGGGCTTCGTCGTCGTGCCGCTCGTTGGCGGTGCGGCCGAGCCTGTGAGCTTCGGTACGGCCGCAGGCCTCGTTGCGGTCGCCGGCTTCGGTACGGCCGCAGGCCTCGTTGCGGTCGCCGGCTTCGTCGCGGCCGCGGGCCTCGTCGCGGTCGCGGGCCTCGTCGCGGTCGCGGGCTTCGTTGCGGCTGCGGTCGATTCGAGGCGCACGTCCGCCGCGGTGCGATTTCGCGGGCGCGCGTCCTCGACAGTACGCACGCGCGGGCGATCGTCCTCTTGCTCCCAGCGCACGTAAGCGCGCGACTGCGGATGGAACTTCTTCGCCGGACGCGTTGTCGGTGTGATCGAGGAGTCGATAGTCGGTGCCGTCGTGGGCTCGATCACCGGAGCGCGTGTCGACGGCTTGATCACCGGCGCACGCGATGGCGCTTCCTTGATCACGGGTGCGCGCGACGGAGCTTCGATCACCGGCGCACGTGTCGACGGAGGTGGCGCGACCTCCGTCTCCGGCGCCGCTGCGCGTTCAGCGACGGGCGCAGGCGCAGGTGGCGACGGTGCCGGGACGACGACCGGCGCGCGAGTGGGCGCTGCGCGCGTCGGTGCCGCGCGTGGCTCGACAAGCCGAGGTGGAGTTGGATCGCGAGGGACGGTCGTACGTCCACACGCAGTGAGAGCGAGAACGAACGCGAGGGTCGTGCAGTGATGCATCTCGCGGCTCACGCGCCGCGCTCGATGTCGGTCTACGATTTAACTTCTTCGATCTGCGCGCGTCTTACTCGTCGACGGCGTCGGTCTTACACACGCCTTACTCGATCACGATCGGATCCGTGCAGTCGCCGTCGCCGCGGTGACCGGCGGTGTCGACGAGGATCACGCAGAACACGGCGTCGGTCGCCCCGAGCTCGTCGACGCCGAGGTCGGCGCACGCGTCGGGGAGTGCGCTCGAGGTAGCGGTGCCGACATCGTTGACGTGGAGATCGAGCGTGCCTTTGATACCCGAGTCACCGTCGACGATGGACTCGGACGCGATCGCGGGGATGTCGAGGATCGTGACGAGCGTGTCGGAGCGACAGTCGTGGATCTCCGCGGTGCCGCCGCCGAGATCGCCGTCGGCATCGGCGTAGTCGATCGTGATCGTCAGATCGTCGAGGCGATCGTCCGCCGGCACGAGCGAGTCCGGTGTTGCCATCACCACGCTCGCGCTCGGCGCTGGATCGTCGTCGGCGCAGGCAACGGTGAAGAGCAGCGCCACGAGGGCATATTTCGTCATGGGGTCCATCGTGGAGCTAGGGGTTGATGTGGATGGCGAAGGTGGCACCTTCGTACGCGAGCATTCCGAACTTCACGGGCGGTCCGAGGTCGAGCTCGTCGATATAGAACGCCTGCAGGTACATGTTCACGCCGCCGGCGGGGATCGTGTCCTTCACCTTGGTGACGGTGTCGACGCGCGGCAGCGTCGCGGGGATCGTGAAGCTGCGCTCGCGATTCATCGAGTCGCCGATGCCCATCGGTGGGTTCGTCGTGTCGAACGTGGTCACGCCGGTCTGCGGATCGTCGCCGGTAGGATCGAGGACCACCGCCTTGTCGTTCGCGAGCTGGAGGCTCACCGCCGAGAACGGGATCGCGTTGTCGGGCGTCTCGAAGTCCTGGACCGTGTGCCGGAGGACGATGGTCTGGCCGATGTTCACGTTTAACTGGCCGCCGTTGTCGAGGCGATTGCCGGCGACGTCGAACACGCCGAGCTGCGGGCGCTTGGGCGGGTTGTTCAGCACGGGTGCGGGAGCGGCGCCGGGGGAGCGCAGCGCACCGTCGGTGATCCACTTCTCGATCGCCTTGATGTCGGCTTCCTCGAGAGGTTCGGCGCCGAGCGGCATCTGCGTGGCCACGCCGTTGCGATTGCGGATCTTGTCGATGAACAGCGATGCGCTCGGATCGCCGGGCTTCACGCGCAGGCGATCGAACTTCTCGATGCCCGGGCGATTCACGACGTACGCGTAGGTCAACGCGGGCGTCGAGAGGTTCGGCTCGAACTGCCCGTTGTGGCACAGGCCGGGTTGGCCCGAGCAGCGCTGGCTGATGATGCGCGCGTGCAGATCGTCGAGCGAGCCCGCGGGCGCCGTCTCGTTCACGGCCAGCGGATCGTCTTCGACCGCAGCGTCCGGCATGTCGGGAACGCTGTCGCTGCCACATGCGGCGAGAGCGAGAGCAACGAAGAGGATCGAGCGCTTCATGCCATCACCTGTTCGACGAGCAGGCCGGGGCGCGCGCCCTTGTCGACCAGCGTGTCCTTCATTTCGGTGTCGTGACCGAGGAGCGTCATCGCGGTCATCACGGCATCGATCGTTTCGTAGCGACCCGACGTGCGACCCGTCTGCGTGATCCCCGTCGGTGCGATGACGTTGTTCTTCTTGATGTCCGGGCCGAGCGCGAGCATCCACACGTCGCGATCGGAGTCATCGCCTTGGCCGTGATCGATGCCGAAGCGACCGAGGCTGTCGGGGTTGTTGTTGTTGAAGTAGCCGTGGCGGCCGTGCTCGGGCAGCACGATCATCGTCGTGGTGTCGCGCAGCTCGGGATCCGCCTGGATGAAGTCCCACAGGTGAGCGACGCACGCGTCGGCGATCTGCTGGTTGCGCAGGTAGCCGTTGAAGTCCGAGTGGCAAACGTCGACATCGAGCAACGTGATCGCCATGACCGCGGGCTTGAACTTCGAGAGCACGCGCTCCGCGTGATAGATCGTGCGCGCGTCGGCGGTGCCGTCGACGCCGCCATCGTCCTTGCGCAAGCCGATGCCGAAGTTGTCGGGGAAGTAGCTCTGAAACGTCGGGTCCGAGTAGATCTGGCCGAGGTGCGCTTGGATCTGTCCGTTGTCCTCGGGTGACAGGTGCACCATCGGATCGTCGGCCGCGAATTTCGGCGAGTTGCCGTCGAGGATCGCGGTCAGCTTCGCCGTTGCCGCGTCTTCGGCCGCATCGGCGGGGATCGTCGGCAGGCCGCCTGCGGTGGTCACGTTCAGCTCGCGACTACCGCCGGTGATGATCGGCGCGAGTGGAGTCATCGCGCCCGGTGGTTGTAGATAGATGCCGGCGTACTTCGCGCCGTAGTGCACGTGGTCGCTCGCGATCAACGCGCGATAGAAGCCACCGACCTGCGAGACGTACCAGGTGTCCGTCGCGGGCGCGTTCGTCGCGCGACGATGAAGCTCGAAGATCGTCGGCACGGGCAGGTGCGCGTCCGCGCGATTCTCGATGCGGTTGTAGTAGCCGCTGAGCAAGCAGCCGTGGCCTTGCAGGTGCCCGGGCGGACCATCCGCGTAGCGCAGGTTCGTGATCAGCGAGCCTTGCGTGTACAAGGGCTGCGAGCGCGGCGCCGGGAGCGCGAGCGCCTGCGCGGCCATCGCGTACTCGGGCGCGATGCGGACCTGCGACGGCTGCGGGTTCGGCATCGACACGAGGCGCGTGGTGCCGAGCAGGTTCGGCATCGTCGGGCCTTCGGCCATACCGAGGGACTCGCGCAGGCGCAGCCCACCGCCGATGCCGACGATGATCACGCGCTTGCCGTTGCCGGCGGCGTTCGCTTGCTTCACGCGGATGAGCGGTGACAGCGCCGACGACGCGGCGGCCGCGCCGAGCCCGGCGAGTGCGCCTCGAAGGAAATTGCGACGAGAGATAGCCATCGGGTGATCTCCTGGGCCTACTGGCTCTGGTACTCGCGCGATCCGATGATCGCGCGGATGACGGTGCGGGGGCCGACGGCGGGATCTTGCTTCCACGCATCGGTGAAGGCTTCGAGCTCGTACGTGTTCGGCGCGCGGCCGAGCAGCTTCTCGAATTGCTCGGTGATGTACTCGCGCGGATCGGTGCCACCCGCGGTGGCCTTGTCGGGGACCGTGACCTCCTTCGAGTGAAGGAGTCCGTTGACCAACAGGTTTCGCATCGGCATCGAATCACCGAGCCCGTCGAGAACGCCCGACAGCTCGCGCTCCTCGTCGACGGGCAGCCGGAATTGCTCGACGCCATTGAACTTCACGACGAACTCGTACGACTCCGGCGTGCGGTTCATCAGATCCGCGTAGACCGTGCGCAGGAACTGCGACGAGGTCTTCGACTTCGGAGTGCGATCGCTCTCCTCGTCGCCGGCCTGTCCGGGCTCGTAGTAGTAGGTCTCGGTGCACGCGCTCGCGAGCGCGATGATCAAGAGCAGGTGCTTCATTGTTCGAAGTACTCCCGCGACGAGACGACCGCGCGCACGAGCGAGCGTGCATCGGGCTCTGTCGCATCTAACGTCGCCGAGAAGTGCGCGAGCTCGGCGGGGCTCGGCGAGCGCGCGAGGTAGCGATCGAACACGCGACGCACGACGGCCTCGCGATACACCTCGCTGCCGAACACGATGTCCAGCATCTCGGCGTACGACGAGCCGTACTGGTGGAACATCACACCCGCGGGAGATCCGGGGATGATCGATCCGATGATCAGCGCGCGGCCGTTCTCGATCTCGTCGGGCTCGGGCGGTCGGGCGAGGAAGTCATCGAACAGCGCGGTGATGCGCGCCTCGGGCGATCCAGACAGCGCGAAGTAGCCGGTCTGCGTCGCGTAGCGCTTCTCGAGCGTCGAGGTCTTCATGCCGCCGTGCAGATCGGCGGCGGTCGTCGCGAGCTTGTCGCGTTCGAGCTTCAGCGGCGCGATCTGCGGGCAGGCGCACGCACACGGATCCGCCTGCTGACACGACATGCACGCCGGCTCGACGCCGCGCGTGAGCCCGCACACGAGGTCGTACTGCGCGGTCAGCGAGTTGCCGCCGAAGATGCCGTTCTCGATCTCTTCGGTCCACACGTTCGCGAACTCCTCCTTGGAGACGAGCTCCGCGACGAGCTCGCCACGCGCGGTCGGCGAGTTGTTCGCGTCGCGCAACCGTGTGGTCGATGCGGTGAGGTCGGCCTCGGTCGGCGTCTCGCCGGTGAGGTCGAGGTAGGCGCGCCGTAGGTAGCGCTGGATTTCGGCGTCGGTGTCGACGCTGCCGCCGACCGGTGGTCCACCGGCAACGGTCTGGTCGCAGGCCGCCAGACACAACACGAGCGTTATCGATCGAAGCACGAACCCTCCCACGCAGCCTTGGCTGCACGGCAAGGACCACATGTGCTCGTGGAATGTTAGGCGGTTAGTGGGTGGCCGGATCCCACACTGTGGTGAGCTTCCACGCTACCGCCGCTTTCCAAAACACCCCTGCGTTGCTTTGGCATCGGCGAGGTCGACCTCGGTATCGGCCATCGCGTTCGTCAGATCGGTCGCGAGCCGCGCGATATCGACCATGCGCTTGTAGTCGAGCTTGTTCGCGGTGTCGCACGTCGCGTGGTAGCAGCGCTTGTCGGGCGTCCAGAAGAACACGTAGGGCGTGCCCTTCTTGCAGAACGGCTCGAAGTCCGAGCCGCGTGCTTTGCCGCCCATCGGCACCGACAGCTTCGGATAGCGCGGGAGCAGCTTCTTCAAGATCGGTGTCGCCGCGAGTCCCTTGAACGTCCCCATCGCCGTGACGAACCCGCGCGATGCATGCGAGCCGACCATGTCGAGGTTGATCACCTGCACGATGCGATCGGACGGTAGGCCTTTGGGTGCGTGCGCTTCGTAGTAGTAGCTGCCGTGCATGCCGGTCTCCTCCGCGCCGAACGCCGCGAACACGATCGTGCGCTTCGGCTTCGCTTCGTTCTGCACCATCGACTGCGCGACCGCGAGCATCGCGACGATCCCGCTCGCGTTGTCGTTCGCGCCGAGGTGACCATCGCCGAGATGATCGTGATGCGCGGACACCAAGATGATGTCGTCCGACTCTCCTTTGATCGATCCCACGATGTTCGCCGTCTTCGCGTCGTGCGCGGTGAACGCTTGCTCGTAGGACGTGCCGAACGCCGGTGACAGTCCGAGGCACGTGAAGCGTTCGACGATCATCTCGCGCGTCGCCGTATCGCCGGCGGTACCCGGTGCTCGGCCATCGTTCTTCTTGCTCGCGAGCAATGCGACGCGCGCCTTGAACGTGGCCTCGTCGAACGGCTCGTCGTCCTCGCACGACGCCGCACGCGCTCGACCGACGGTGATCACCCCGAGGAGCGCGACGAGGACACAGCGCATGACGCAAGGACACGATCGATCGCAACGAGTTTCAGCCCAAGGTTTTGTCCGCATGGGTGTCGTGCGATACTGGGCGTGATGTCATTCCGACTCGTCATGGTGCTGGCGGTCGGTGGGTGCTTGAGCACGCCGGAGCTCCGTGATGGCAATGACATCACGTGTGACTTCCCGCAGGTACAAGGCATCGTCGCGTACCTCACGCTCGACCAGATCCAGATGGGGATGGTGTTCGACGCGTCGGGAAAGCACCTCGATGGCACGGTGACCGGGGCCCTGTCGGTCGATTCGGGCCGGGTCGGGAATGCGGTGCGGTGGGATGCGCAGGGGCAGTACATCGATCTCGGGTCGGAGGCAGCGGTGGATCAGCTGCTCGCGCTGACCGCATGCATGTGGATCCAGCCCGATACCTCGAACGATCACATGACGCTGCTCGACAAGACGCTCGATGGCATCTCCGGCGGGTGGAACATGTACCTCGCGTACGCGAGCACCGCGGTGGGGCTCGGCTTCGTCAATCGGTCCGGCGTGTACGAGGAGACGGCGCCGATCATCATGCGTAACGGTGCGTGGGTTCATGTCTGCGCGACATGGGATGGCGGTCCGAACCCGAAAGTGGGGAACGCTCTCGAGGGAATCCACCTGTGGATCGATGCGAGCGATGTCGCACCGTCGGAGATCAACGAGGGACGCCGCGATCAGCCGTCGAGCGATGCGGCGAATCCCCTGCACGTGGGGTCCGGAGTCGAGGGTGGACAGAACTATACCTACCGCGGGCTGATCGACGAGATCCTGATCTTCGATCGGGTCCTCGACGGCAACGAGATCGCGGCAGTCCGCGACTGTGCCCCGTGATCTCCTGATCGGACATGCGATACTGCCGCCCGTGGGTGCAATGCGCGGACGGTACGTCGTACCGCTGATCTTTGCGACCGCGTGCTTCAGCAAGCCCGGGCTTCGTGACAACCCATCCGACGGAGGCACGGACTCGCCGCCGAGCAGCACCTGTGATTTCGTGCAGCAGCCGGGTCTCGTCGCGTATCTCCCATTCGACAGCGTCGAGGGAACGGCAACCCTCGATCGTTCGCAGCTGCACAACGACGGCGTCCTTCATGGAGCACTCGAGCCCGTGCCCGGTCGTGCCGGCATGGCTCTTCAATGGAGCGCGCAGAACCAGTACGTGGACCTCGGCTCCGCGGCCAGCCTCGATCAGCTTCCCGCACTGACCGCGTGCATGTGGCTCCAGCCCAGTGGGTCGATCGACGCCGGCACCCTGCTCGACAAGAGCGTGGATGGAATCGTCGGTGGTTGGAACCTCTACGCAACACCGCAAGCCGGCTCCGTAGGACTCGGCTTCGTGACTCGCTCCGCCCTGTTCGAACAGACCAGTGGGGTCATCGCGCGTGGTGGACCGTGGGCACATGCGTGCGTCTCGTGGGACGGAAGTGATGGCACGCTCGTGGGCCAGAAGATCACGGGCGTCCACCTCTGGGTCGATGGCGCCGAAGCACTGCCGTCGTACGCCGTCGATTCCTATCGAACCTCACCGTCGAATGATGGGGCCCGTCCGTTGCGCATCGGGTCGGGTGTCGAGGGCGGGACGGACTACACGTTTCGCGGCGCGATCGACGAGGTCGTGATCTTCGACCGCGAGCTCGACGCCACCGAGATCGCCGCGATCCGCGACTGCGCACCCTGACGCGATGGCGATCGTGCACGCCGTTGCACGATGGCAGTCGCCGCTAATCCCGACCACTGCAGTTGCCGGCGCCCGTGGTCGCGCTCGCACACCGCCTGATCTCGCGCACATGCGATGGCAAGCGCCTTGCTCCATGGATTGTCATGCGCCACCTCTCGCTGATCGCCATCGGGCTCCTCGCCGCCACCGGTTGTGTGGCCAATGACGAAGAGACCGACGGCATCGACGACGTGGGGGTCAGCGACGGCAAAGCAGACGGCGAGAATCCGTCGGCCTGCGAAGAAGCGCAGATCGTCGCGTACCTGAACGAAGGTGCATCCTCCGCGAAGCTCCAAGAAGGTGGCCTCCACTCGCGCGCGGCGGACTCGATCGTCAAGCACCGCGATGGCGAGGACGGAACGTTCGGTACCGCCGACGACGACAAGTTCGATTCGATCGACGAGGTCGACGAGGTCGCGTACGTCGGTCGCACGGCGATTCGTCAGCTGATCGACGCTGTCGGCGATCGCTGCAACACGCCCGCGGATCCGTACGCCGAAGCGCGCGACGTGACCAAGGCCGTGATCACGTTCCCCGCCGGAACCGCGGCTCCGACCGGCTACGACTATCCCGAAGGCGGCGACTTCAGCCTCGGCGGCACGGAGTTCTGGCAGAAATGGTCCGGCGGTCACAACCCGACCTACTCGTTTAGCGAAGGCACGGACAAGGGTCGTCTGTGCATGCAGGCCTCCGCGATTCGCTTCGAAGAGATCATGAAGGATCCGCCGGCGAACCTCGTGAAGCTGAACGCCGACACCAACTGGAGCGGCTCGTTCTTCAACTGGAACGACGACTACTCGGGCGAAGGCGCGTTCGGTGACGCATCGGGCGCGCGCCTGTGGGCGTGGCGCACGAGCCTCATCAAGTGGATCAGCCAGACCAAGAAGGACGGCTCGTGCTACCTGCCGACCCGCGAGATGGTCGAGCGCGCCGCCGCTGCGTGCCTCACGACGGGCGCGGGCGCTGCGGGCGAAATTCAAGGTTGCCAGGTTCGCTAACCCTCGGAGCAGTACTCACCGACGACATTCGATTTCCGCGCGACGCTCCACATCCCCCTCCTCCTCCCAGGGGCGTCGCGCATTTTTTTCCGAGGCCCCTGCATTCGCGGACTCCTCGGCTGCGCGGCACCCATCCCCCGGGTGCCGCGCTTTTTTTCGGCTAGGGCACGGGCTCGTTGACCGGACGGCCCACGTCGAACAGCACCTTCCAGCTCTGATCGGGCTGCTGCTTCCAGATCGTCACGTAGGTGCTGCGCCACTCGATGGTCTTGCTCTTCGCGCCGACGAAGTTCGCCTTGCCGACGGTGAAGCCGATCGAGCCACGCACACCACTGTCGATCGGGTGCCAGATGAGCGAGCCCTCGGCGAACACCGGCTGCATCATCTCGCCGATCGCGGCGCCGGTGATCCGTGCACCCTTGCGCATCATCCCGCCGCTGGAATCGAACGCGGAGATCCAACCTTCGACGCCGCGCTGCTGCGTGGCCTCGGAGAACGCGATGTCCGCTTGCTCGAGCGCGGTCGCGCGCGGCAGGTCGGCGCGCGTGAAGTCGAACGTGATCAGTCGATTCGAGTCGGCGTAGAGCGTCGCGCGAAGTGCGTCGCCCGTACGCGCGTAGCCGATCTTCTTCGGAGAATCGTGGGCCGGGTTCGCGAACAGCGCGGTCTGCGCGTCGATCGTCTCCGCGCGAAACTCGACGCTCCTCGATCCACCCGGCATCGCGATGAACCGCACGACACCATCGGGCGCGCCTCCTCCCTCCGCGTCGTCGACGATCATCACTTCCCAGCGATCGCCCTCGTTCAACGAGACACCGTACATCGCGTTGTCGGCGGCGACCCAATGCTCTTGGCCATCCACGCTCGTCCAGTCACCGAGCCACCACGACAGCTTCGACAGCGGCTGCGTCAGCTCGGGATTCGTGCTCGCCACGGGAATAACCGTCGTCTGTCCACCGGGTGGCGTCGTCGTGGATCCGGGAGTGGATCCGCAGGCAGCGACAACCAAGGCGATCGAGTAGCGCATGCGGCGGATGGTAGTAGGATTCGCGCACACGGAGGGATGACGAGATGAAGAAGGCGTTCTTGGTGATGGCTGTTGTTTCCACAGCAGCGTTCGCGACGTACAAGTTCACGCGCAGCGATGCGCCGGTCGTGAAGACCGACGCGACGCTGACGCAGGATCGCATCTGGATCGATCATCTGCCGCGCAACGATCGCGACACGTTCCAGATCTTCCTCGCGCTCACGGATGAGCCGCTCGGCATCTTCCAGGCGGCATCGCAGTGGGCGGGGCAGTACGAGATCTTCCGCTACGAGATGAACGGCGAAGAGATCCGCTTCGTGTTCCCGCAGAACGGTGATCGCGAGAAGGCGACGGCGAAGGCCCGCGAGTGTCGCGACAACGGACACGATTACTGCCTCGATCTCTCGGGCACGAAGCGCGGCGTGAAGAAGTACTACTCGCGCAAGGGCTGGGAGATCGATGGCCTCACGCCGGACCAGGCGAAGGCGAAGGCGCAGCAGATCGCCCTGTCGCTCGCGACCGAGAAGTAGTTCGCACTGGCGTTCTGCGGTTGGCAGCTTGTACCCCGCTGGACTCGCCGCATGGATCTAACTCTGTGAAGGATCGCGGACTTATCGTTGGCCCGTGTCGTGCTCTCTCCGTCCATCACCACAAAGGAGATAGCGAATGACCACGACCGCTACCGAGATCACGTCCAACGAAATCCGTCAGCTCTCGACCCACGAGCTCGACACCATCCAAGGCGGCTGGGTCGCCAATGCAGTCGGTGCCGGCGTGGGAGCCGTCGCCGGTGGCGTCTCTAGCTACTACGCGAGTGGCGGCAACTGGCGCTCCGCAGCCGCTGGAGCGGCAGGCGGCGCGGTCGCCGGCGCGTTCAATCCGGTGGGCACGGTCGGTGCGGCGGTCGGCGCCGTGGGCCGCGGCGTGATCAGCGGTGTGGTTGCCGGCGGCGCGAACCGCGCGCTCGGCAACTCGAATCCGGGCCCGAGCCCGGGTGGCGGCTGATCCACGCCGGATCGACGATGACGTCGAGGCCCGCTCGTGGCCTCCGTTGTCCTTGCGACTTCGCACGTTGCGAGATCGTTCTTGCAACCCGCGCGTACATGCGTAGTGTTCTCCGCACTGCTCGCGAGGAGCTCGTCATGTCGCCCATTCAGCATCACTCGAAGTAAACGTCCTGGCCCGTCTGAATCAGACGGAGCCGATGTCTTCTTTGGCTGACTAGGAGCGATATGCATCAGGATTCGCGTGGCCGTCGTGGCCACAAGGATCTGCAGGTGTGTCGACAGGTGTTCGATGCGTTGACGTACGCGCTGGCAGAGATCGACGATCCATTGATCGACGAGCTCAGCCTCGCGTCCGTCATCCCGGCGCCGAGCGCAGCACGCGTGGAAGTGACTCTGGTTCCCTCTCGCTACGACTTCGATATCGACGAGGCGCTCGCGCGCCTGGCCGATGTCGCGGACGATCTGCGCACACGAACACGACAACGGAATCTGCGTCGCAGATGAGCCCGACAATTTGGCCTGACGTCATACTCAGCCATGGCTGCGGACAAAGGCGAGGCGCTTCACGAGATCAACACGAGGCGATGGCGTGTCGGTGGTGCGCTCACCGCTGTCATGATGGCGGCTTACTTCGCGTTCATTCTCCTCGTCGCATTCGCGAAGTCCACCGTCGGGACGCTGGTCGGTGACGTGAGCGTCGGCATCCTCCTCGGTGCGTCGGTGATCGTGCTCGCTCCGCTGCTGACGGCGATCTACGTGCGCTGGGCGAACCGAACGTACGACCCGGCGGTGACGGCCCTGCGCGCCGATCCTAGCTCCGACGAGGACGCGTAACGATGCATAGTGGCCTCGGTGATCCCGACGTGACGGCGATCGCGTGGTTCCTCGGGTTCGTCGCGATCACGCTCGGCATCACGTTCTGGGCCGCGCGCCGCACGCGGACCGCGAGCGACTTCTTCGCCGCCGGCGGCAACGTGTCTGCCGTGCAGAACGGCTTCGCGCTCGCGGGCGATTACATGAGCGCGGCGAGCTTCCTCGGCATCGCGGGCCTCGTCGCGAAGAGCGGGTTCGATGGTTTGATCTACAGCGTCGGTTGGCTCGTCGGCTGGCCGGTGATCACGTTCCTGATCGCGGAGCCGCTGCGCAACCTCGGCAAGTACACGTTCGCGGATGCCGTCGCGTTCCGCTTGCGCCAGCGACCGGTGCGCATCGCCGCAGCGTCGAGCACGCTCGCGGTGGTCACGATCTACCTCATCGCGCAGATGGTCGGCGCAGGTGGCCTCATCCACTTGTTGTTCGGCCTCGAGTATCGCGTCGCGGTCGCGCTCGTCGGCGCGGTGATGCTGCTCTACGTGCTGTTCGGCGGAATGATCGCGACCACGTGGGTCCAGATCATCAAGGCGGGGTTGTTGCTCTCGGGCGCGACGCTGCTCGCGGTGATCGTCCTGTCGAAGTTCGGCTGGAATCCGCTGAACCTGTTCGCCGAAGCGCGCGTGCAGTACGGCGATGGCGTGCTCGCGCCCGGTTCGCTCGTCGCGGAGCCGCTCGAGGCAGTGTCGCTCGGCATCGCGCTCATGTTCGGGACCGCGGGGCTGCCGCACATCCTCATGCGGTTCTACACGGTGCGCGATGCGCAGACCGCGCGGCGCTCGGTGGCGTATGCGACGAGCCTGATCGGCTTCTTCTATCTCGTGACGTTCATCCTCGGGTTCGGCGCGGCCGTGCTCGTCGGTCGCGATTCGATCAAGGCGGTCGACAAGGGCTACAACATGGCGGCGCCGCTGCTCGCCGAGGTGCTCGGTGGTACGGGCTTCCTCGGCTTCATCTCCGCCGTCGCGTTCGCGACGATCCTCGCGGTGGTCGCGGGACTCACGCTGTCGGGCGCGGCGGCGATCGCGCACGATCTATGGGGCCACGTGGTTCGCGACGGCAAGATCACCGAGCGCGAGCAGCTCCGCGTCGCGCGCATCGCGACCGTGGTGCTCGCGGTGGTCGCGATCCTGCTCGGCATCGCGTTCGAGGGACAGAACGTGGCGTTCATGGTCGGGCTCGCCTTCGCGATCGCGGCGAGCGCGAACTTCCCGGCGTTGCTCCTCGCGATGACCTGGCGCAAGTTCACGACACGCGGGGCCCTGGCGAGCATGGCGTTCGGCACGGTCGTCACGCTCGTCCTCATCATCTTGTCGCCGACCGTGTGGAAGGACCTCCTCGGACACCCCACTGCGATCATCTCCTTCAAGAACCCCGGGATCATCACGGTCCCGATGTCGTTCCTCGTCGCGATCGGCGTGTCCCTGTGGTGGCCCGAACCCGCCGCCGCGTCGGGCTTCGATGCGGCCCGAAAGCGCATGATCCTGGGACCTTCCAGGTAGGAAGACGACCGACCTACACGGTTTGGACGTTTGGTCGACCCACGCGCCGAATGACCACCATGCAGCTCGGGCGGCCCGTGGGAGCTTCGTATCCGCCGTTCATCATCGCGGCGATCGATTGCAGTGGGCTGCAAGACCTCGAGTCCGTGCTCGCGACGATCGACGCGGCCGCCGACGCGTGCTGCGACGGCGTGAAGCTCGTGACCCTGCCATGGGATTGGTACCCCGCGCTGTTCGAACGCGCCGAGGAGCGTGGGCTGTTCGTGCTGTCCAGCGTCGGTGACGAGCGGGCGATCGAGCGCCTCGATGGTCTCGGCACGAGCGCGTTCGAGTTGTTCTACGACTGGTCCGATCTCGATCTCGTGACCGCGGCGGCCCGCACCGGCAAGCCGCTGGTGCTGTCGGTGGCGAACGCGACGCCCGCACATCTGGCGGACGTGGTCGCTCATGCGTTGCGCGAGGGTGCGCCGAGCGTCGCGTTGATCCAACGCGTCGCCGGATATGCGCTCGGTGGACTCGAAGCACTGCGAGCGCACGGAGCGGTGATCGGGATCTCGTATCGCCCGGTCGACTCGTCGCTGATCCGCGCGGCGATCGAGCGCGGTGCCCGGATCGTCGAGGTGCGGATGGCGCCGTCTCGTCTTCCCGAGCTGGCGGGGGTGGTCCAAGACGGCGAGCTTGCCTGGGCGATGCTCGGAAACGTCGAGGATCGCTGGAGGACAAACTAGCCAAGTCGATCGAGTCCGTTCGATAGTAGGGGGTGGGATGCCTTCGGAGGTCGAGCGCTTGCGGACGGGGATGCGCGTTCTGTCGAGTGCGATCGCTTCGGTCGCCGAAGCGACGACGGATTCGCAGCGCCTCCTCGACACGCTCGTGCGGTCGGCGGCCGAGGTCATCCACGACGCGTGCGTAGTCCTATTGAAGACGCCCGATGGCCCGCGTGCCGCCGCGATCTACGATCCGGATCCGGTGGTGCGCGACGAGCTTCGCGACCTCTACGCGAAGCCGCTCGACGAGAGCGCCGTCTACACGAATCGGGCGATGGTCAGTGGTGAATCGGGACTGTATCCCGCGCTCGACCTCCAGACCCTTCGCGCACGACTGAGCCCCGAGATGGTCGAGGTGTTCGCGCGGATCGGCCTGACGGGAACGTTGATCGTGCCGATGCGCGTGCAGGGCGAGATCTACGGCGTGCTCTCGGTCCTGCGGCATCGCCCGCATCAACGCCCGCTCGACGAGCTCGACCTCGAGCTCGCGCAGGATCTCGCGAACCATGCCGCGATCGCGATCGCGAATGCGCGCCACGTCGATGCGCTTCGCGAGAACGAGGAGCTCCGTCGCGCGAAGGAAGAGCTCGGACGCGTGAATGGATTCCTCGACGCGATCATCGAGAACATCCCGGACATGGTGTTCGTCAAGGAAGCGTCGCGGCTCGCATTCACGCGCTTCAATCGCGCCGGCGAAGAGCTGATCGGCGTGTCGCGCGAGTCGATGATCGGCAAGACCGACTACGACTTCTTTCCGCCCGAGGAAGCGATGCACTTCCAGGGCATGGATCACGAGACGCTGCGCAACAAAGTCCTCGTCGACATCCCCGAGGAGCCTATCCACACCGCGAACGGCACGCGCTGGCTCCACACGAAGAAGGTGCCGATCCTCGACGAGACGGGCATCCCTCGCTACCTGCTCGGCATCTCGCAGGACATCACCGACGCGAAGCTGTACCAACAAGCGCTACTCGACGCGAAGGAGCGCGCCGAAGCTGCGAACAAGGAGCTCGAAGCGTTCAGCTACTCGGTCGCGCACGATCTACGCGCACCGCTGCGAGCGATCGACGGGTTCAGTCAGGCGCTGCACGAGGACTACGGTGAGCGGCTCGATGCTGAAGGCCACCGCATGCTCCAGCGCGTACGCGAACAAGCGCAGCGCATGGCGCGGCTGATCGACGACCTGCTCGCGCTCTCCCGCGTCACGCGCCACGACTTCGTCCCCGAGGACGTCGATCTCGGGATCCTCGCGCAGGATGCCGTCGTTCAGCTCCACCGCACGAGCGTCGAACGGACCGTCCACGTCCAGATCTCTACGAGCCTGGCCACGCGCGCCGATCCGCGAATGCTCGCGATCGTCTTCGACAACCTGATCGGCAATGCCTGGAAATTCACGTCGAAGACCGAGGACGCGCGGATCGAGGTCGGCCAGTTTCACAAGGGCGCCGAGCGCGTCTTCTTCGTCCGCGACAACGGGGCGGGCTTCGATCCGCAATACGCGCACAAGCTTTTCGGGGTCTTCCAGCGTCTCCATACGGAAACCGAGTTCCCCGGCACCGGAATCGGCCTTGCAACGGTTGCACGCATCATCTTGCGGCACCGTGGGAGGGTGTGGGCCACGGGAGAGCCTGGTATGGGTGCAACGTTCTTCTTCACGCTTGGAGAACCGGAGGCCTCATGAAGGACAAGATCATCCTGCTCGTCGAGGACAACCCGAACGACGAGGAGCTCACGCTTCGCGCGCTCAAGAAGAGTCAGATCCTCAATCGGGTCATCGTCGTTCGTGATGGTGTCGAAGCCCTCGACTATCTGTTCTCGCGCGGCGCGCACGCGAATCGTCCCTCGTCGGAGATCCCGCAGGTGATACTGCTCGATCTCAAGCTGCCCAAGATCGATGGTCTCGAGGTCCTGCGTGCGATCCGTGCCGACGATCGCACGAAGCTCCTACCGGTCGTCGTCCTGACCTCCTCGCTCGAGGATCAGGACCTGATCAAGTCCTACGGCCTCGGCGCGAACAGCTATGTCCGCAAGCCGGTCGACTTCGTGCAGTTCGTCGAGGCCGTCAAGCAACTCGGTCTGTACTGGCTCGTGATAAACCAGCCAGCTCCGTGAAAGCAGCGCTCCTCGTCGCAGCCATCCTCGCATCCACCGCTCCTCGCGCAGAGGCCGCGGACTGCTCGACCGATGCGGATCGGCTGCGCACGCACCTCGAGCAGGCCGAGGTCAGCACCTCGCGCTGGCAGCTCGCGTGGACGATCGCGTTCGGCGCCGCCGCTGCGGGCCAATTCGCGCTGGCCCTCACGGAGTGGAACCCGTTCGGCGAGTTCGACGACACGTATCGCGACACGCTGCTCGTCGGCGGAACAAAGGCGACGATCGGCGTCGGCTCGCGCCTGATCTTCCCGCTACGCGCGCACGTTCCCGCGCCGAACGCCGATCGCTGCGTCGAGCTCGCCGAGCTTCGCAAGTCGATCACCGCGCTCGGCAAGAAGGAGCGACAGTCGTTCTGGCTGACGCACATCGGCGGCACCGCGCTGAACCTCGCTGGTGTCGGCGTGCTCTGGTACCTGCACTCGTTCAAGACCGGCGCACTGTCGTTCGCGATCAGCTACCCCGTGGGCATCACGTCGGCGTACACGCTGCCGCGCAAGTCGTGGCACCTGTGGCGCGACGAGAAGGCCTCGTGGACCGTCGGCATCGCGCCGCACCGCGAGCACACGCTGCTCGTCCTCGGCGGCGAGTGGTAGCTACGGCTGGATCAGCGTCGTCGTGACCGTGTCCGCGCGCGCATTCACGGGGTGCGAGCGGAACGTCATGCCACCACCGGGTCGCCGGTCGACCGTCCCGGCCGCTCGAGAGCGGTAGTCGCTAGGCACTCTTTCGGGCAAGATGATGCGCATGCGCATGGTTGGCGTGACTCTGGTCGTGGCGCTATCGAGCGGTTGCAACAACGTGCCTAATCCAATCGTGTGCTGTCTTTCGACAGACGATTGCGCTTCTATTGGTATTCCCGAGGAGTCCGAGAAGACCTGTGGCTTGGGCTTGGTGTGCAGGGAGCATGAATGTGTCTTGCCACCCGACGCTGCTCCGCCGGAGTGCGTGGAGAACTCGGACTGCACGGGAGCCACGCCGTTCTGCAGTCCCGACGCCACTTGCGTCCAATGTACTCAGTCTGATCAGTGCTCGGCGATTTCTCCCGTGTGTGATCTGACCAGCCGTACGTGTCGAGGATGCGGGGCTGATGCTGAGTGCACGAGCCTGGTTTGCACGATCGACACAGGCGTGTGCCTCACAGAGACATCGATCGTCTACGCGTCGCCTGCCGGGAGCAGCACGGCGCCCTGCACGAAGGAAGATCCGTGCTCGATCCAACGAGCCATCGCGATCGCGGATTCGAGTCGCAACACCGTAAGGCTCGCACCGGGTGCCTATACCGGCAACCTCACAGTATCGAACAAGAGCATCATGATACGCGGAGATGGTGCGACGTTGTCGTCGACTCAGGCTCCGACGATCGCAGTGAATGATGCCGGACGTTTGGACATCTCGGGGCTTGTGGTGATGAACTCGTACAATGGTGGTGATGCTGGCGTTCTGAGTTGCGCATCTCTGAACAACGTCGATGTTCCTAGGATTCAACTTGAGCGCGTGACGATCGATGGCGTGAAGAATGGGTTGACGATGCGCAAGTGCGACGCGGTGATGCGTGCAAGTCTCCTCAGAACCAGTGGGTCCGGCAGCAGCATCGTCGCCGACATCGGGACAACTGCATTTGTCGATCGTTCGTCGGTCCTCGGGGGAGGCTACACCGTCTTATCTGTAAACTCGTCGCTAATACGATTCTCGAATAGCGTGATAGGTGCGCCCGTTAGCGGGAATGATGCGTTCTTTCCATTGGGAGGTGGGGTCGGGATTTCGTTCTCCACGGTGTTCAACACCCGAGTCTCCTGCCCGTCAGGTGCTTCGTCTTGCAGCGGGGGGACGCCCAATGGCGTGTGCCTGGAGAATTCGATTGTCGCGAACCTGACCGCTGGAGCACCAGTAGACTCCGTAACCGGCGCGTGCAGCGCGTCCTACACTCTCGTGTTCCCCCAGGCGACAGCGATCGCGGGAGCGAACAACAAGCTCGGGATGAACCCGTTGCTAAAGGACGCGGCGAACGGCGACGTCCACTTACTTTCTGGAAGTCCAGCGATCAACGCTGCCGATCCATCAGCGACCAACCCGACCGACTTCGACGGGATGCCCCGCCCGTCAGGCGGCGTCCCTGACATGGGGGCTTTCGAGTCGCTCTAACATGGATCATGGCGTGATCAACGTCGTTGTAACCTGACCGGCTCTCGCGTTTACACGGTGCGACTCGAACGTCAAACCACCGCCGCTCGCGCTCAGCGTGACGTCGCCCGGTCCGACGTTAAAGACGTACGCGATACCATCACTCATCGTCGTCGTTTGGCTCGCTCCGGCCGGCAGCCCACCAGAGCCGTTGTAGCGAACCGTCCCTGACGGTTGCGTGGACACGGTGACTCCACCGACCCCTGTCATCGCCCCGTCGTAGACCTGCACGCCGATCCATCCCTTGCTGCTGTCGGCAGTGACCTGGGCAAGAGAGAACGATGCATCGAAGATCTGTTGGCTCAGCATGAGCACGGTCGCGCCGGAGATATCTGCGCTCAGTGCGCCGGGTGGATACAGATACGTGTCCTTCTTCCCTGCAAGTTTACCCAGCAAGTAGCCGTCGAGTGCTTCACCGTTCGTGGTGATCGTAAGTGTATATGTACCGTCTGCAGCGCTCGTTGTCATTGCAACGGGAGTGCTGCCGCCTTCCTGGTACGCCTCGACGGTGACCCCGCCGACAGGAGTTCGACCGCTGATCGCTACGTCGTACGTTGTTCCGGTGACGGTCAGCGTGGTGGGAACAATCGGAGAGTCGACCGTCGTCGAGCCACCATCATCACCGCAGCCGACGAGACCCAACGCAGCAATCAAATAAGCGATTCGCATCCCGTCAGGCTACCACCACGGACCCACCAACTCGACATCGAGTAACGGCGCCGCCGCCTCGGGATCATCCGGATCGAGTGCGATCCACGCACGCTTCGGTCGCGCAGGATCCAAAGCGATTCCTTCGGCTTTCACGGGCGCTCCGTCGAGCGTGAACATCGTCGCGCGCACGCTTCCGCTCGCGACATCGATCACGCCGATCTGCGAGCCACTCGCAGCGCCGTCATCGACGGCATTCGGTGATTGCTCGGCCGCAGCGACGTAGAACACTCGATCCCCATCGGCGACCGCATCCGTGAAGCCGAGCTTCGCGCCACCGACCTCGCCCAACGAATAGCCATCCACGTCCACGAGCGCGGGCATCGGCGCGGACGCGTCCAACCATGCGCGCATCGCGATCGTCCCGAGGCGCAGCACCGCCGGCCCCGGATCGCGTGGTCCGGTGTTGCCGCGATGAAACAGCCATAGCTCGTCGCGCCCGAGCGCCCGCACGCGCGCAGCCCCCTCGATGTTCAACGCGCCATCGAGCGCATCGCGCAATCGCGCGTACAGCGGCGCCGCCTCCTGCACGCGCGCAACGCCGTGTCGCACGCGGCAGATCTTGTCGCGAATCGGCAAGCTGCCCGAGCCAAACGCCCACAGCTCGTCGTCCACCGCGACCACGGACTCGAGATCGAGCTTGTCGAGCTTGTTGCCGAGGGCCACTTCGAAGCGTCGCCGGCCATCCGAGCCGCGCGGGAGCTTCATCGCGGTCACGCCATCGCCGCCGACGACGCCGAAGAAGCTCGCGTCGTCCTGCACGACGACCAAGCGGCCGTGATGCATCGCGAGCCCGCTCGCCGCTCTCACGTGCTCGGGGCGATCATCGTTTGCATCCGCGGCCGCGTCGTAGCGCAGCTCGCGGACACCGTGCACGCGCACTTCGAGCGAAGGATCGATCACCGCGATGCGAGTCACGTGGTCATCGTACCCGGCTGCGGCCAGCCCTCGCGGACATCGTGATACGGAATGCCGGCGCGTGCGGCGAATCCACGGTCCGCTGGGCCGCTCCCCACGCACAGCTCGAACCGCAGCCGGTGCTGTCGTCCCATCGCCAACGCCAACCCGGGCAGCGGCTTGCGGCACCAGCACACCGGAGGCCCGGCGGCGTGGACACATGCGCTGACCTGCAACGAGATGTCGAGGAGGGCCTCGAGTCGCGCGACGAGCTCGGCGAGCTTCTCCGGTGCGACGCCGGGCTGCCAACTCGTCGCGGCGATCGCGTAGCCCGCGTGATGCCACGCGCGCAGCGCATCGCGGACACCGTCGTGCAGCGCGACTTTCTCGACGGTGCGCGGCCGTCCGCGCCAGACGAGGTCATCGAGCTCGACGAGGATCGCGCGCGTGACGGGCGCGGTTGCAGGGACAACATTCGGGGCGTCGGAGGTCAGCGCGGTGTTCGATGCGAGCGCGGAATCAGGCACGAGCGCGAGCACAGCGTCGTATGCCAGTACGGCGTCGGATGCGAGCACGGCGTCGGATGTCAGTACGGCGTCGGATGCGAGCACGGCGTCGGATGCGAGCACGGCGTTCGATGCGAGCACGGTGTTCGATGCGAGGGTGTTCGATGCGAGCGCGGTGTTCGATGCGAGCGCGGTGTTCGATGCGAGTGCGGTGGCGCGATCGCGGAGCTCGTCGAACGCGATCGTCTCGACCGAGTCGAAGCCCTCGTCGGTGCGCGGAGGCTCGTACTCGCGACGCCAGCGAAACTGCGCGCCGGGCCCGATGTCAGTTCCGCGCAGCTCCGCGGGTTCGAGCAAGCGGCCGTGCTTGTCGAGCATGCGCAGCACGGCGTTGCGCTGTGCGCGCTCGATGGGCGTATCGACGACGATGCAGCGCACGGCGAGCCCGTGACGGCGCGCGATGTCGATCACCGGTCGACGCGAGGCACGCGATGGATACGTGTTGTCGAGCACGGCCCGCGCTGCACCGTTCGCGAGCTCCGCGTCGAGCGCGCGTGCGAGGTCGAGGAGCGAGCCGCCCCGATCGTCGCGATTGAGGCGGAGGTACCCGCGCCCGGCCAGCTCGCGCGCGAGCGTGGACTTCCCCGCGCCCGGAATGCCGAGGACGAGGACGACCTCCCTCGCGGTGCTGATGTCCCCACCGTTGGCGCGCGACTCGCCCAAAGCATCGCTGCCACCGATCGCGCGCGACTCGCCCGGGGCGTCGCTGCCACTGTTCGCGCGCGACTCGCCCGGGGCGTCGCTGTAGCCAGCGTTCGCACGCGACGTGTCGTCGGCCTGTTTGATTTCGCCGATATCGTGATTCGCGCCCACGTGGGCGTCACGACGGTGCGCGTAGGGCTGTTTGATGTCGCCGATATCATGATCCGCGCCCACGTGGGCGTCACGACGGTGCGCGTCGGCCGGCGGATCGCGATCGCCTTCGGTTCGAGGCGGGGGGCGACCCGCGCGATTCGCGTGAACGGTCACGAACTGCTCGTCGAGGGCACCCTTCGCGTCGGCATCGAGCTCGACGAGGCGCGCCGCGGAGCGAGCGGTTTCGAGGCGCGACGCGCCCGGCAGCGGGATCACCGTCGGCGAGAGCGATCGCAGCCACGCGAGGATCAATTCGGCGGGCGCGCACGAGAGGCGCATCGCGTGTGCGCGAACGATCGCGTCACGCGTGAGGCGCGCGATGCCGCGTGGACCGCCGAACGGTCGATGCGCGAGTACGTCGATGCCTCGGGCAGCGCACGCGTCGAGGAGGCCGCCGCGGAGCGCGTCGAGCTTGTACGGATGGAGCTCGATCTCGACGGCGGAGATCGGCGCGAGCGCGAGCGCGGACTCGAGCTGCGTGAGGTTCACGTTCGAGAGGCCGATCGCGGGCACGACGCGATCGTCGACGAGCTTCGCGAGCGCGCGCACGCTCGTGGCGAGGGGGACCGCGGGATCGATCGCGTGCAGCAGATAGAGATCGATGCGCCCGAGGCGCGCGAGGGAAGCGCGGGCGGCGGAGGCGAGGTGCTTCGCGCGACCGTCGGGGACCCAGGCACCGTCGGGGCGCGTGAGGCCGCCTTTGGTCACGATGCGGACGTGGGACGGTAGGTGGGCGAGCAGGCGCTCGTTGTGACCGAGGTCGGCGTCGGAGTGGCAGTACGCGTCTGCGGTGTCGACGAGGGTGACGCCGGCGGTGATCGCGGCGTCGATGATGGCGGCAGCGTCGGTGGGGCGAGCGGCGTCGGTCGACAGCCGCATGCAGCCAAGGCCGATCGCGCGCGGCATCAGTGATGAGCGGGCGGTGGCGCGTTCGGATCGTCTTTGGGCGGCCAGAAGAACTGGAACGGCGAGCGAAGGAAGCGCTTGAAGACGGCGAGTGGCAGCGTGCGGCGCTCGGTGGTGTTGACGTCGCGAGCGCGGAGGGCGACGACCATCGCGAGCGCGAAGGACACACCGAAGTTGAGGAGGCCCATGAACGCGATGCCGAGGCTCGCACGGAGGAACGGGCCCCAGCCGACGGCATCGAGACCGAGCGATTGCATCGCGAGCGTGAGCGAGCCCGTGGACAGCGTGATGTGGCGAACCTCGAGCGGGAGGCCAAAGAATTTGCCGATCGGTTGGATCATGCCGAGCATGAACCCGAGGGAGACCGAGCCGCCGAAGCCCGCGGCTTGGCGCTCGAGGAAGCGGGCCCACCAGGCCATGCGCTCTCTGCCGAGGCGCTCGCCCCAGCGATGGTGCTCGATCGCTTCGGGGAGTCGTCGATAGACGACCCAGTTCTCGAACCATCCGGCGAAGATCGACGACATCCACAGCAGCACGCCGGTGAGAGCGGCGAAGAAGATCGTGCCGGAGCCAAACGGATCGAAGGAGGTGATGACCGATTGGGAGTCCTTGTCGCTCAAGAACGAGTGCCCGTAGACCCGCTGCATGATCAGCAGCTCGAACAGCGTCGCGGTGAGGATGACCGCGGAGACGTTGCCCATCGCGGCGGCGAACTGCGAGCGCGCGATGCGAGCGATCAGCGGGACGAGCTCGTCGAGTCGGCCGGGGCCTTCTTTCTCGCGGATCGCCCCGGCGAGCGAGGCAGCCGTCATCGATGGCTGCTTCGTCGCGAGCGTGAAGCCCAGGAGCTGCATGATCACGAAGCTCGCGGCGTAATCGATCGACGAGAACAGTCCATCGAGGAATGGCGCGAAGTGCTGCCATTTGATGAAGAACTTGATCATCGCGGTGCCGAGCGTGAGGACGCCACCACCGGCCGCGGAGAAGTACATCTTGAAGTACTCGCGACGCGACGACGTCACGTAGTGCTCGCCGGTCTTGCCGGCGCGCTCGATCACCTTGCGCGCGAGGAGCCGCAAGTTGTCGGACATCAGCTGCGTGAAGCTGCGATTACCGACGAGACCGTTGCCGACCGCGGCGATGACGGCGCGGATCTCCGTCGTGGGCTCGAGCGCGTCGTCCGGATCGGCGAACGGCAAGAGCAACTCGATGCGGCTGAGGCCACGCTCGATCGAATCGAGAGCGTAGACGACGTCGATCGAGACGCCGCGATCCTCGAGGGCGACCTTCACCTGCTCGAGGTGGCGGCGCGATGCCTCGATCAGCGCGGGCATCTCTTCGGGGTGCGCGCGCTGGAGGTGATACAGCGGCGAGTCGCGGACGCCGCTCTTGTTGGTGCGCGTGCGGAACGCTTCGGCCATGCCGAGCGCCGCGATGCGCGTCGTGATCATGCTGATCGCGTCGATGACGGACGCACGCAGCGGCTCCCAGCAATCGCCGCCGACCTCGGCCAGCCGCAGGAGCAGCGAATCCGCGGCGGGACCGAGCCACTTGAGATCCTCGGTGCGGCGCACGATGCGCCCGACGAGCATGTACAGCTCGTGTGGAGCAGGCGCTTCGGGGAGGAACTTGCGCGCGATGCGATCGGACGTCTCGGCGAGCAGACCGCGCGCGTTGGGCAGGCCGATCTCGCCGAACACCTTGATCGCACGCGTCTGCGACAAGACCGACTTCACGACGGCCTGGAACCGCGCGCGAGCAGCGGGCACGCGCTCGAGCGCCTCGACGAGCAGCTGCAATCGCGCGAGCGCGTCGTGACCCGCGGTGTTCATCGACGGCCCCGCGACGATGAAGCGACCGAGCTTCTCGAGCGCGGTGAGCTGATCCTCGAGATCCGCCCCCGGATCGCACTCGACAAACAGCTGGCGGAGGCGCGGCGAGGCTTTGCCCTCGAGAGAGCCCACGAGGCGCGCGAACTCGGCCGCGGGCAATAGGTCGGCCGAAGTCTCCACCGGCAACGATGCTACCCAGCCCATGCCCTCGTCTCAACACCTCGGCTCGCCTACCATCACCACGTGATTCCCTGGGTCGAGCTCGGTCGCGCGAAACTTCCAGATGGTGAGTTGGTACTATCGAGACGCGGCGACGAATACGTGCTCCGGATGCGCGGAGCGGAGCTCATGAACAGCCGCAGTCACGCATCCGAGGAGCTGCTCGCGACACTCGGATGTGCGGGGTTGCCGTCGGATGCACGGGTCTTGATCGGCGGGCTCGGTATGGGATTCACCACCCGAGCCGCGTTGGATGGGCTCTCGTCGAATGCCACGATCACGATCGCGGAGCTCCTGCCGGAGGTGGTCGCGTGGAATCGTGGGCCACTCGCGCACCTCGCGGCACATCCCCTCGATGACCCACGTGTGAGCGTCCGGATCGCGGACGTCGCCGAGGTGATGAGCGAAGGAACGCACCACGCGATCCTGCTCGATGTCGACAACGGGCCCGATGCGTTCACCGCACCGAGCAACTCGAAGCTCTATGGTGTTCGTGGTCTCGAGCGAGCGCGGCGTGCCCTCGTGCCGGGCGGGACGCTCGCCGTGTGGTCCGTCGCGGACGACAAGGCCTTCACCGGACGGCTTCGCGGCGTCGGGTTCACGGTGGAGACGCATCGCGTGCCTCCGCGCCCGAACAGCGGCGCGCGGCATGTCGTGTGGATCGCGCACTCGCCGCGCTAGCGCCTGCATCGTGTAGATCGCGCGCTCGCCGCGGTAGCGCGGGCATCGGGGCGCGCTCGCCGCGCTCTCGCTGCAGAAGCACGGCCGTCGGATGTCGCGCTCGTCGCAGTAACCTTCACGCGATGCTCGCGCACAGTCACGGCATGCGATTCACGCCCGAGCTCGCGGTGCTCGCACGAATGTCGCTGGGGAGCGCGATCGTCGTACTGTTTACCGCGTGCAGCGGGCCCGCCTCGTCGCCATCGACGACACCCGTCGCTGCGCGTAGCCCGATCGACGCGGCCCCGATGCCGGTCGAGGAGCCCGCGGACGATCGCGATCACGTGTTGCCTCTCCCTCCCGAGCAGCGTGGTCGCGTGGTGGTCACGACCAGCGACGCGTGCGGCCTCGTCGTCCAGCCGGTGTACTTCGCCCAGGGATCGGCGACGCCGATCGCGAACGACGCGATCGACGGGCTCGCCGACATGTTCATCTGCGAGAACAAGGACTCCGGTCTCATGTTGAAGCTCGCGATCCAGGGACACGCGGATCCGAGCGAGACCGATGCCGAGGACCTGTCACGTCGACGGGCTCGGACCGTGGCCACGATGTTGACCGCGCGCAAGATGCCGAACCTCGGCTTCGTGATCGAGCCCTACGGCGCGTCCGAACCGATGGACATGACAGGCACCGCCGACGGGCGGGCCCGCAATCGCCGCGTCGATTTCCTCATCCTCGAGCGCAAGACGAAGGGCGACTAGTGCCCTATGCTTGCGCGGTGATCGTGAAGCTGCTCGTGCTCGTCGCCCTGGCGTTTTCGCTGGGGGACACACGCGCCGCGACGAACGTCCCCGACCAGGTCTCGCTCCTCGACGTCGAGCCCGAGGCCGGGGTGGAGCTGCTCGTGATCGATCACGCGATCGCTCGTGTGCTGCCGCGCGAGATCCACCCGCTCGCCGAGCTCTCCGTGCTGTTCCCTCGCTCCCTCGACGAGGGTGGCGTGTTCCGTCCTCCGCGCGTGTTGGCTGCCTGACTTCGTTCGTCGATCGGTTCTCCGATCAGCACCCAACTCGCACTCCCTGGAGGTGACATGTCGTCACTCGTCGTGCCGGCATGGGCCTGGGCCCTGCTGGCGATCATCGTTCTGCTCTCGATCTCCATCGATCTGTTCGCGCATCGCGGCGACCATGTCGACTCCAAGAAACGTGCACTGGCCTGGACCTTGGTCTGGGTCGGTGTCTCCCTCGTCTTCAATCTGTTCGTCGTCGTGTGGTTCGGCTGGAGCGCGGGCGAGGAGTTCCTCGCAGCCTACCTCCTCGAGAAGAGCCTCTCCGTCGACAACCTGTTCGTCTTCCTGCTCGTGTTCGGCGCGCTGTCGATTCCCGCGAGCGAGCAGCGCCGCGTGCTCACGTGGGGAATTCTCGGCGCGATCCTGTCGCGCGGCGTATTGATCTTTGCGGGCGCCGCTGCGGTGCAGCGATGGCACGCGTTGACCTACGTGTTCGGCGGACTGCTCGTGTTCGCGGCGTTCAAGCTGTTGCGCGCAGAGGAGAAGCCGTCGGACGAGCCGAGCTCGGTCATCGTCTGGCTCGAGAAGCACTTGCGCTGGACACGCACGCTGCACGGTCATCGCTTCTTCGTGCGCATCGATGGCAAGCGCGTCGCGACACCGTTGTTCATCGCGCTGCTCGCGATCGAAGCGACGGATGTCGTGTTCGCGATCGACTCGGTGCCCGCCGCCTTCGCGGTGACGACCGAGCCGTTCATCATCTACAGCTCGAACCTCCTCGCGATCCTCGGCCTGCGTGCGCTGTATGTCGTGCTCGCGGGTGCGCTCGCGGATCTGCGATACCTCCGCTACGGGCTCGCCGCGGTGCTCGGCTTCGCGGGTGGAAAGCTGCTCGTCGCGAACTGGCTCAAGATCCCGCCGCTCGTGTCGGTCGGCGTGATCGCGGTCTGCATCGCCATCTCGGTCATCGCGAGCCTCCGTGCGAACCGCCGAGAGGCGCGAGACACCGTGGTGCGGATTCTGCGGGAGTCGTTGCAGAAGCCGCAGGTGCCCGAAATCTAGGGCTCCTGAGAACAAGCACTTGCGCGCCGGCCCGAGCCTTGCTGTAACAGCCCAGCATGAAGCTCGCGATGGTCCTGTGTCTCGTCCTCGCCGGTGCCTGCAAGACGGATGGCACCGAGCAGCCTGCCACGTCCGCGTCGGGTGAAACCGTCGCTGCTCCGGCGCAGGGCGGCGCCAAGCCGCGCTCGGGCAAGATCGATCCGCCGCCGCGCCTGCCGCTCAACGGTCACGAGGGTGCCGATCGCCCCATGATCGATCCGGGCGATATGACGGACGCCGAGCGGCTCGAGCGCCGGCAGATGCGTGAAGAGCGTCGCGACGAGCGCCGCAAGGAGCGCATGGAGATGCTCGACAAAGACAAGGACGGCCAGATCTCCCCCGAGGAGATGGCCGCGGGTCGCAAGCAGCGCGCCGAGGAAATGCGCTCTCGCTTCGACGCGAACGGCGACGGCAAGCTGACCCCCGAGGAGCTCAGCGAAGGCCGCATGGGTCGTCGTCTCGACACGACTACCATCGACGCGAACAAGGACGGCGATGTCTCCGCCGACGAGCTGTCGGAGTCGATGGAGAAGATGCGCGAGCGCTTCCGCGGAATGCGCGGCGCGCGTGGTGAAGGTTGGCGCACCGGCAGCGGCAGCGGTACCGGCAGCGGCGCCGACGTACCCTGATCGATCGTCAGCCGATCACGCGAGCGATCGCACCGCGCTGCGTGTCGTCGGGGATCGCGCCTCGCATCGCACCGAGGTTGTCCTCGACGTGCTTGACCTTCGAGGTCGCCGGAATCGGACACGTCACCGCGGGATGTCCGAGGAGGAACTTCAGGAACAGCTGCCCCCAGCTGGTGCAGCCGAGCTCCGTCGCGACCGCTGGTAGCGCCTTGCCCTTCACCTTGCCGAACAGCGCGCCCGACGCGAACGGCTCCATCACGAGCACCGCCACGCCTGCATCGCGCGCCGCGGGCAGCAAGCGCTTCTCGGCGGTGCGATCCGCGACGTTGTACGGCAGTTGCACGAAGTCGATCTTCTCGGTCCTCACGATCTGCTCGAGCTCGTCGAACGAGTCGTGCGAGTAGTGCGTGACGCCGATGTACTTCACCGTGCCGGCGGTCTTCCACTCGCGAAGCGTGGCGAGGTGAGCCTTCCAGTCGACGAGGTTGTGGATCTGCATCAGCTCGATCTTCTGGATGCCGAGCAACGCGAGCGACCGCTTCATCTGCGTGATGCCGTCGGACGTGCCGCGCGTCCAGACCTTGGTCGCGAAGAACGGCGCGGGCGTCGCCGGATTCGCTTTGCGCAACGACGCCATCATCCTGCCGATCGCGTCTTCAGACTTGCCGTACATCGGCGACGAATCGATCACGCGACCACCGAGCGCGAGGAACTTCTCGAGCACGGGTGTGATCGGCGCGACATCGTCGACGTCGAACGTCTGCCACGAGCCGAGGCCGATGGCCGGAATCTTCTCACCCGTCGACGGGATGGTGCGCAGGATCGCTGTCATGTCGGGTGCCTTCGTCGTGGTGGCAGGCCTGGCCGCGGGCGCGGGTTTCGGGTCGGCGCGAACGGCACGCGCCGCGATGGCGAGGCCACCGAGTGCGAGCAGTTGTCGACGCGACCACACGAGGAAGACCTTAGCGCGCGTCGAGCAAGCATGGGATAGTCGGCCTCGTGCTCCGGACCGCGCTCGCCCTCGTCGTTCCCACCGCGCTCGCAACGGTCCTCGCGTCACCGCTCGCACACGCGGACGAGCCCACGGGCTTCACCGACGATGGCTCCGCCACGCCCGGCGAGCACGCGCCGATCGAGAATCGCGTCAACGTGCGGCTCGGCAAGTCGTCCGCGGACACCGACGGGCGACCGTCCATCTGCGTCGATGTTCGCGTGTACTGGCGGTTCGGCGTGGAGACGTGCGGCACGGGCCAAGCGATCATCCACAACGATCCCGGCCAAGAGATGATGCACATCCGCGCGAACTACACGATCGCGGATCGCTCGCTGTGGAAGGGCACGCTCAACGCGCGCGGTGGCATCGGGTTCGCCGAGCTGCAGATCGGTCCGGACGATCCGGGGTTCTCGTTCAACCACGCCGCGACGAACGGAAACTCCACTTCTGGACCCGAGGCCGCGTTCTCCGCGCAGTGGCTGTTGCCGCTCTACAAGAAGATCGACTTCGTGATGACCGCGACCGCCGGCGTCGCGTACTTCGCGGGCGCGCCCGACCTGTCGGCGAGCAAGACCGAGATGCAGGGCTTCGCATCGCTCGAAGCCGGCATCGGCTGGTAAGACGTCCGGCGGGCGATAGATCGCGCCATCGCGCGCCATCTCGCGCGACATCGTTGTGCGGCCCGATGCACGCGACATCGTTGCGCGGCCCCGCATGCACGCGACATCGTTGCGCGGCCCGCATGCACGCGACATCGCAGCGTTACCTGCGTGTCCGCGAGGCCCGGATCCCGACGAAGTCGTGACGCGATCGGGGTGCACGGCCGGCCGGTTCCGTGCTCTAACCCTGCACCCATGGAGCTTCGCCCGATCGCGACGTACGCAAGCGCCGTGCGACCGGAGCTCCCGGCGGAAGCACTGAAGCCCGCGACCTCGCGCCTGCTCTGGCTTCCGGTACACATCGCGATCATCTCGGCGCTCGCGTGGGTGATGGCATCCGGCCGGTTGCCGATGCCGCTGTGGCCGATCGCGTCGATCGTCATCGGCTGCTGTCTCGCCGGCACGGTGTTTCTCGGACACGAGCTCATGCACGGCGGTGTCGTGCGCGGCCGGACGCCGATCAAGGTGTTCGGTTTCGTGTGTCTGCTGCCATTCACGCTGTCGCCGACGCTGTGGACCGCGTGGCACAACCGCGTCCATCACAACCACTGTGCGCAGCCGGGCAAAGATCCCGATCTGTATCCGACGCTGATCGAATACGAGACCCAGCGCGCTGCGCGGATCATGGCCGATCATTTCGGTCTCGGTCGGCGTCGCATCCTGTCGACGCTCTCGCTGTTCTTCGGCTTCACCGGGCAGAGCCAGCAGATGCTGTGGACCGCTCGCGAGCGCGGCATCCTCTCGGCGGGCATGCAGCGTCGCGCGTACCTCGAGTTCGGACTCGGCGTCGCGTTCTGGATCGCGGTCGCGATCGTCGTGGGCTTCGTCCCGTTCATCTTCATCTACCTGCTGCCGCTCGTCGTCGCGAACTCGATCGTGATGATGTTCATCATGACGAACCACAACCTGAGCCCGCTCACGGCGATCAACGATCCGCTCGTCAACTCGCTCAGCGTGACGCTGCCGCGCCCGCTCGAGTTCCTGACGCTCGACTTCGGGTACCACGTCGAGCACCACCTGTTCCCCACGTTGAGCGCGCGCCACGGCCGCACGATTCGCTCGCTGCTCCTCGCGAAGTTCCCGGATCGTTATCAGTCGATGCCGCTGACCACCGCGCTCGTCCAGCTCTACAACACCGCGCGCGTCTACAAAGACGACGTCACGCTGATCGATCCTCCGAGCGGCAACACGTTCCCGACGCTGGTCCCGCGCGAGCCGCACGAGCCCGCCTGAGCGCACGATCGGCTACCATCGCGGCATGCGCGCGCTGGTGCTGATCGTGATCGCAGGCTGCTGGAGCGGATCACCGCCGCCGCCTGCTCGCGTCCAGAACACGGCGCCCGCGAACGCGCCCACCGTCAACGCGATGCCGGCGCACACGATCTGGACCGGTCGCTACGAGTGCGCGCAGGGCGTCACCGCCGTGAAGCTCACGCTCGACGTCGAAGCGGATGGCCGCGCTCGCGCGATCTTCGATTTCGGCCCGCTCGCCGACAACCCGACGATCCCCAACGGCTCGTATCGACTCGTCGGCACCGCCACGCCTGCGGACGACGCGATCACCGTGTCACTGCAACCCGACGAGTGGATCGATCGACCGGATGGCTACGAGATGGTCGGTCTCCAGGGCGGCATCGATGCCCAGCGCCACGGCCTCCGAGCTCGGATCCTCAACAGCAACTGCGACTGGCTCGACGTTCATCGCTCGGACTGACGTCGACAACCCGACCGGCGCGGCATCGTTGAATTCGCCGATATCGATATTGATTTCGCCGATATCCAGCCCCGGGCACGGCTTGTCAGACCCGAATGGTAGAGAGGAGACGATGATGGACAAGTTCCCACGAGGCACCTTGCCGCCGTCTGCTTGGGTACCGCTCGTTCCGGGAGAAGAGCCGAAGAAGGTCACGCCGCCGCCGAGCACGCTCGAGCGCGGGCAAGCCGAAGAGGGCATGTCCGCACAGGCTCCGCGCGGCACGTGCGATCTGTCGGTCACGTGTCCGACGTGCAGCACGTTGATGCAGCCGGAGCACGCGCACTATCGGTGCCTGACGTGCGGCTATCGCGACTCGTGCTGCTTCTGATCGGAGCCTGACGCGTGGGGCGCGCGCGCCGATCGGGCAGGTCCACCCGATCGACGGGGACGGCAATACTGCGTTGCGCGACGGAGGGCTTCGCGGTGGGAAGAACGCGCACTACAGTGGTCCATCATGAGTGACCCCATCCTCGAAACCATTCCGCTCGGATTCCCGTGGGGCACCGCCGATCCGTTCTTGTTCTGCGTGCACCACGACGACAAGTACCCGGCGGGCAACGACCGCATGGGCCCGAATGCATCGCTCGCCGGCCGCCAGCTGGGCATGGACTTCGCCGGCAAGGACGGCTGGCGCATGTATCACGGTGAGGAGGTCCCGGGCTTTCCGGGGCACCCGCACCGCGGCTTCGAGACCGTCACGATCGTCCGGCGCGGGTTGATCGATCACAGCGACTCGCTCGGTGCGGCCGCGCGGTTCGGCCGTGGTGACGTGCAGTGGCTCACCGCGGGCAAGGGCATCGTGCACTCGGAGATGTTCCCGCTGCTCGACAAGAGCGGCCCGAATCCCGTCGAGCTGTTCCAGATCTGGTTGAACCTGCCGAAGGCCGACAAGATGACGGACCCGTACTTCACGATGCTCTGGGCGGATCAGATTCCGCGCCACGTGCATCGCGATGCGAAGGGTCGCGAGACCGAGGTCACCGTCGTCGCGGGTGCATTGGCGGACAGAAAGCCGCTCGCGCCGCCGCCGAGCTCGTGGGCATCGCGCGCCGAGAGCGACCTCGCGATCTGGACGATCCGCATGCAGAAGGAGGCGACGTGGACCGTGCCGCCGGCGAAGGCGGGGACCAATCGCGTGGTGTATCTGTTCGCGGGCAAGGTCGCTGCGGGTGGGCGCACGTTCGTGTCGCCGACGGGAATCGTCGTGAAGCCCGACCACGCGCTCGAGATCGCGGCCGGGCCCGACGGTGCGGAGATCTTGATCCTGCAGGGCCGTCCGATCGGCGAGCCGGTGGTGCAACACGGACCGTTCGTGATGAACACGCGGCAAGAGATCATGGATGCGTTCAGCGACTATCGCCGCACGCAGTTCGGCGGTTGGCCGTGGAAGGATCAAGCGCCCGTGCATCCGCGCGAGGAAGGGCGCTTCGCGCGCCATGCGGATGGTCGTGTCGAGCGCGTCGACGAGACGCTCGCGGTCGCGAAGTAGTTCTGCGCGAGCTACATGGTCGCGATGTGGCGCGCGACTATTTCTCGCGAGCGGTCGCGGTGGGGAGCGGCGCGGCCTTGCCGCCACCATCGACGCCACCCGTGCCCACCGCGCGGTAGTTGTCCGTAGGCCGATAGCGACGGGTGTAGAGCCAGAACGCGAGCGTCGCGAGGAACGCGAAGCCTGCGAAGAAGAACATCAGGAACGCGTTCTGCGACAAACCGGTGTCCGCGACGCGCGCCATGACCCTCTTCTGGAGAAGGACATCATTGACGAGCAGCACCCACAGGTTTCCGACGGTGGTCGTCAGATTCCAGAAGCTCATGATCACGCCCTTCATCGAGAGCGGCGCTTGCGAGTACGCGAACTCGAGGCCGGTCGCCGAGACGAGCACCTCGCCGAACGTGAGGACCGCGTAGGGCAGGAGCTGCCACATGATGTGGAGCTTGTCGCCGCCGTCGAGCGTGAGCTGGATGCCGCCCGCGATGATCCACGCGAACGCGGAGAACAGGATGCCGAACGTCATGCGGCGAATCGGCGTGGGATCCCATCCGCGCCGTCGCAACCACGGATAGAGCACGAGGTTGTTGAACGGGATGAGCACCATCACGAACATCGGGTTGAACATCTGCATCTGCGACGGCTGGAATGCCGTGCGGCCCGTCGGGTCGAGCGTCCACGATGGCAGCGCCATCTCGCCGCCCTGGAACACCCACGTCGACGCTTTCTGGTCGAACAGCGAGTGGAACGGCGTCACGAGCGCGAACACGATCAGCACGCGAAGCACCGCGCGCACGCCTTCGATCGCGCTGTCCGGGTGAACGCCGCGGCAGTTCTCGAGGCCCGTGGCGGTCATGATCCCGCCGAACAGCAACACGATGACGAGCCCGAGGCAGATGATCGGAACGATCTCGAGGTTCGCGCGGATGAAGATGCCGCTCGAACCGCCGAGTGCGATGAGAGCGATGAGCACGCGCAGGTTGCCGCCGTGGCTCTTCGAGAAGATCGCGGTGCGAACCACGCGGAGGAACGAGTGCGGATCGTGCGTCCTCACGACGGGCACCATCACGTAGCGATGGCGGCCGAGCCACAGCACCGCGGTCGCGATGAACATCAGCACGCCGGGGATCAAGAACGCGATACTCGGGCCGAACGACACGAGGAAGATCGGCATCAACATCGACGCGAAGAACGAGCCGAAGTTGATGATCCAATAGAACGCGTCGAACACGATCTTCGCGAGGTGCTTGTTGCGCTCGTCGAACTGATCGCCCATGAACGACGCCACGAGCGGCTTGATCCCGCCGGCGCCGAGCGCGATCAGGAACAGGCCCGTGAAGAAGCCATTGACGTTGGTCTCGAAGATCGCGAGGCACGCGTGGCCCGCGCAGTAGATCAAGCTGAAGAAGAAGATCGTGCGGTACTTGCCGAAGAAGCGATCGGCGACCCACCCGCCGAGCAAGGGGAAGAAGTACACGCCCATCACGAACGTGTGAAACACCTCCTTCGCGTGCGCCTTGCGCCGGATCTCGTCCGGCATGAACAACAGCAACGACGTCACGAGGAAGACCGGCAGGATGTTGCGCATCCCGTAGAACGAGAACCGTTCGCAGCCCTCGTTGCCGATGATGTAGGCGATCTGCGGCGGCATCTTCGCCGCGGGCTCGGGGCTCGCGGTGTTTGTCGTCGACATTCGTGCGTAATAACACGAGCCGCGGACGTGTCACTCGACGACGATGTTGACTAGAGTTACGTGGTGACCACGCTCGCAGAATGGCTCGCCGAGCGTCCGTTCGGGCTCGCGATGTCGAGCGGCTTCTTCTCGTTCTACGCGCACACGGGCATGCTGTCGGCCCTGGTCGGGCGCGGGCTGGCACCGGCGCATGTCGCGGGCTCGAGTGCCGGCGCGCTCGTCGCCGGTGCGTGGGCCGCGGGCCTCGCACCCGAGGCGCTCGCGGCCGAGCTCCAACGACTGCGCCGCGACGACTTCTGGGATCCCTCCGTCGGTGCAGGGCTGCTCGCGGGCAAGAAGTTCGACGCGCTCCTTCGCGAGATGCTGCCGCTCGACCGGATCGAGGGGTGTCACGTGCCGGTGCGGATCAGCGTGTTCGACATCCTGCGTCGCAAGACGCAGATCCTCGTGCGCGGCGATCTGCCCAAGGCGATCCGTGCATCGTGCGCGGTGCCCGGGATGTTCCAGCCCGTGTGGATCGACCGCCGCCCGTATTGGGACGGCGGCATCCTCGATCGCGCGGGGATCGCGGAGATGCCCGCGGGCCGCCTGCTGTTCCATCACATCGCCGCGCCCGCACCGTGGAGCCGCAGCGAGCCCGCGCTCCCCGAGCGCTCGGACATGGTGTCGCTCGTGCTCGAGAAGCTGCCGCGCCCGCATCCGTGGGCGATGGACGAAGGCCGCCGCGCCGTGGGCATCGCTCGCGAAGCGACGGAGCGCGCGCTCGATCAACGCGTCGACGCCGGCGTCGTTCGACGGATCGCGTCGTGAGGCGCGTGCTCGGCGCGTTGTATCCCGATGGACGCGCGCGACGTCTTCCGCTCGAGCTAACCCTGCGCATGCACACGACGCGAACCTCGGCACGAGCCGTGCTCGAAGTGGCTGCGTGGTAGTAGCCGCCGACATCGATCGCTCGAGCGTCACCAGGAAGGACCCTGGCTGACGCTGTTCGCGTGTTGTCAACCACACGATCCCGCAGGCTCGAACACCGAAGAACGCAGGATGCTCACCGCGAGCGGCGGTGAATCGCGTTGCACGAACGGCAAGCCAGCGAAGTCACGCGAACCGACGCGTGGCACGTCGAGTGCTCTAGCTCCGAGCATCATGAAGACGATCGACACCGATGCTCTCGTCACCGCGACCGGTGGCCTCGCGATCCCGCCCAGCACGGGCCCGACGTTCCCCTCGCCCCCGACGCTTCCGCGTCCGTTCCCGAGCCCGTTCCCGTCGCCGACGTTCCCGTCGCCGACGTTCCCGCGTCCCGCTCCGTGGACGGCCGTCGCCGCGAAGTGATCACTCGCTCGTGCGCCGGCGAAAGCCAACGCCGAGGCCGATCGCGAGCGCGACCCAGCCGATCGTGAGCGGCACGCTCGCGAGCACGAGCGCGGTGCTTCCCGCTCCGAGGGCGAGCAGGCCTTTGTGGAGCCAGCTCGATCCGAGATCGCCGAACCGATAGGCGACGAGGTCGATCGCGTTCTTCGCGTGGTACTTGTCCTCGCGATCGACGACGGTGAACAGCAGCTCGCGCGCGGGCCGCGTCAACCCGTGCGTCGCCGCGCGGGTGGTCACCATCGCGATCGCGAGCACGGTCAACGATGTCGTCGTCGAGAGTCCGATCACGGCGGAGAGCTGTGCGATCGGCAGGATGCACAGCACGAGCCCCGGGCCGAACCACTTGAGCAGGCGGCTCGCGATGATCGTCTGCACGACGAACGTCGTGATGTTCGTCCACGTATCGAGCGTGCCGAAGAAGTCCGTGCGCGCGACACGTGCCGCGTCCTTGGCGAGGTGCGCGAATGCATCCTTCACGATCGACGCTTGCTCGAGATAGAGGAACGTCGCGGCCGTGGCGGTGCACAGCACGTAGCCGACGATCGCGATCAGGTACGGCGACTTCGCGACCCGCACGAGCCCGGTCGCAGCGTCGCTCGGCGTGGCATCGTCGACGGGCTGCGCGGCTACCGCCTCTCCGTGGCGGCGCAATTGCCACACGCCGATCACCGCGACCTCGAGCCACACCGCGGATGTCACGAGGATGTTGGCGACGCCGATGTACTCGACGAGCAGCGTCGTCAGCATCGGACCGACGATGGCGCCGATCGTTCCACCGGCCGCGATCGGACCGAACAGCGCTTTCGCTTTTTCGGGACCGATCAGATCCGCGAGCAAGCTCCAGAACACCGACACGACGAACAGATTGAACACGCTCGACCAGATGTAGAACGCGCGTCCGACGGCGACCGGATCGATCCCGCTGCGCACGAGCGCCGAGAACACGAGGATGCACGCGGCGAACACGTGGAACGCGATCGGCACCACGCGGCGCTTCTGTCGCCGCGCGAGGAACGTGCTCCACAGCGGCGACGCGACGAGACCCGCGACGAACGTGCCGAGGAACAGCCACGGGATGTCGTCGGGCTTGCCGTCGAGGACCAGCGCGTCGCGCACCGGCCGAAACGACATGAAGCTCGCGAGCAATGCGGCGAACGTCAGCGCGCCCCATCCGACGAGAGCCGCGTCGGTGCGCCAGCTGCGTTCGGCCATCGCGAGCACGGTAGCACCTCACACGTTGCACCCGCGCGTGCGACGGATGGCGACGCCTGCGACACGCGGTACGCTGCGCGAGTGAGCAAGGCCTTCACGAAAGAGGATGCGGACATTCCCGAGGCGCCGATGCGCAAGCGCGGGGTACCGGTGCCCGTGCCGAACATCGTGACGCCCGCGGGGCTCGCCGCGATCCGCGCGGAGCACGACGAGCTCGGGCGCACCGGCGGCGATCCGGATCGCCTGCGCGAGCTCGCGGATCACCTGGCGACCGCGCAGACGCTCGATCCCGATCGCGATGTCGTGGGCGTCGGCGCGCGCGTCACCGTGGAGGACGAGGACGGAAAGCGCACCACGTATCACGTCGTCGGCGCGATCGAAGCGGACGCGAAGCGCGGGCTCGTCAGCTGGCAGACACCGATCGCGCAAGCACTGTGGGGGCTGCGCGTCGGCGATGGCGTCACGCTGCCGCGCGGCGAGGGTGAAATCGTGGCGATCGTCTACGACCCCGCGTAGCTCGTCGGTCGGCGCGGTGGCATGCTGCGGCCATGGCGGACGGAGACGAGATCATCAAAGGCGCGAGTCGCTTCTTCTCGAAGCTCGGCGGTCAATTGAAAGAAGCGGGCGGCCAGCTCAAGGAGGTCGGCAAGACCGTCGGCACGCAGGTCGTGCAGACGAGCAAGCAGGTCACGGGCCTCGGCCGCGGCAGCGTGAAGCTCGAGCTCGAGCAGACGAAGGCCACGCCGGGCGGCACGATCAAAGGCAAGCTCGTCCTCGCCGTCACCGAAGCCGTCGAAGCGAAGCGCGTGCTCGTCACGCTGCGTGCGCGCCAGCGATACATCGCGGTCAAGCGCGGCGAAGGCGGCGGCGTCGGCTCGACGCACGCGGACGTCTATCAGTTCGACAAGGAGCTCGCGCCGTCGGGCAAGTTCGAGCCGAACCAGACGTTCGAGTTCGAGCTCGTGGTTCCGCCGGATGCGCTCGAGATGAAGCCGCAGCAATCGGCCGGATCGAATCCGCTGTCCGATGTCGCGCGCACGATCGCGAGCGCGGTCACGCCGAACGCGGGGCCGATCGAGTGGCAGGTGATCGGTCGCCTCGAGATCTCGTGGGGACGCGATCTCGCCCACGATGTCGACGTTGTCGTCGCGCGATAGCTAGCGAGCGCCGGCTAGCGAGCGCCGGCGGGCAGCGAGTACGTGCGCGGCTTCGCGCGCGGGGCCTTCGCCCAGTTCTCGACGACACGGTCGTCACCGCAGCGGCCCGTGTAGTCCTCGTGGAACTTCACGGCGGAGTCCTTCTGACCGTCGAGGACGAGCAGCTTGATGTACTCGTGCGCGGTGGCGGGATCGCAGATGTTGTTGATCACGAGGCCGAGGCGTTCGATGCGCTGCACGCGCTGCGCGGCGACATCGGCGATCTCCTTGCGCATCACCTCGCGCTGATCGACCTTCTTCTCGGGGACGATCGCGAAGAACCAGCCGACGATGCCGCACAAGAAGCCGGCGACGATCACCGACGCGAGGAAGCGATAGCGCTTGCGCAACCGGGGTGTGGCCGCGAGCTCGTTCGTGCGCTTCGCGATGCCCTTCCAGTCCGTGCCCGGGACCGCGAGCTTGAGCTCGCCGATCGCGCGGCGCGCATCGTCGAGTGCGTCACGATCGATCTGCTGCTCGTCATCCTTGCCGGACACGACGATGGTCGGCTTCACGTGCGTGCGAAGCTCTTCGTACCCCATCGTGTTCGCGCCGCGCTTCGCGAGGATCTTCTTCGCGCGATCGAGCTGACGCCAGACCTCGGGATAGTCGTCGTGCAGGTCGCGCATCGCGCGCCACCGCTTCGGATCGCCCTTGTCGAGGTGGGTCTTCGCGTCGCATTCCGCGATGAGAGCTTCACCGATCAGAATCGCGCCGACCGCTCGGTCATGCTCGTCGAGGTCGATAGCATCGTCGCGATACATGCCCTTCCAGTCTTGGGGATTTGCGTGCAGCTGGCAAGCGTTAGTCACTTGCACGCTTCGCCACTCGAGTACGCGAAGCCCACATCACGATGGGCGAGCTTCTCGATCACCCAGAAGCCGACGGGCTCCACCTCGTAGTACTTGCAGTACTGGTGCAGGATCGCAGCGTGGCCGCACTCGGCGTCGGGGTAGCCACACTCCACATGCTTCGGTAGGAAGAACAGCACGATAAGCGCGAACACGAGCGCGATCCGCTTCCCGCGGGATGACATCGAAGGATGCGAGATCACCGCCTCCATCGTTCCCCGACGCGCCCCGGTCTGCAACCCGTGGGCGACGAGATCCGGAGCGTCTGCGCAGCCAATCACGCGGAATCGCAACGCAAGAGATCCGGCACATCCGCTGCAACTCGGTGGATCACCACCATGCCCACCTCGCCCTTCGAGTCCATCGCCCTCACGCATCTCGGGACCGTCACGGGAGGCTGCGGCAAGCGCCGTCCGCCGCCGCCGCCGCCGCAAGAGGCTCCGGCGCCGGAGGCCGGTCCGTCGATCCAGACGAACGTGCAGCTGATCGGCTACGGCCAGCCCGCGACGCAGACGGGCTAGCGCCCCTCGGCGCAGACCGGGCGACCAGTACCGGCGAGTCGTCGAGACCGGCGAGCGCTCGTGAGGTCGTGCTACCACCGCGGGATGCTCCGCTCCGCGTTGGTGATGGTCGTGTTGTTGGGCTCGTCACGCGTCGTTCGCGCGGACGACTTCGATCCGCTGTACACGTGCCACGTGCCTCCTGCGGGTACGAAGCTCAGCGCGAGCTTCAAGCCCGACACGTCGCTGCGGGATCTCGCGACGTGGGTCACGGGCTTCACGTGCAAGAACATCGTGTTCTCGTCGGACGTGCCGAAGAACGCGACGCGCGTGACGATTATCTCACCGAACAAGATGACGGCGAAGCAGGCGCTCGCGTTGTTCGTCGACGCGGTCGAGGCGACGGGCCTCGTCGTGCAGATCAAGCCCGACACGATCATCATCAAGCTCGGCCCGAAGATGCCGAGGAGCTGCCCCGACACGACGGTGTCGTCGTCGGACGGGAACGTCCTGTCCCCGTGGCCCGGGGATTCGCCTGCTCCTGCATCGGACGATGACCTCGCCGAGCTGCTGGAAAAGAACATCAAGAAGATCGACGACACGCACTACGAGATCACCGCCGAAGCGATCGACGCGGTCATGGCGAACCCGATGGCGGTCGCGAAGGGCGCGCGCGTGGTTCCCACGGTGACGAACGGCAAGCCGAGCGGCTTCAAGCTCTATGCGATCCGCCCGGGCTCGCTGTGGTCTCGGCTCGGCTTCGCGAACGGCGACACGCTGCAGACGATCAACGGCATGCCGCTCGACAACGCGGAGAAAGCCCTCGAGACCTACTCGAAGTTGCGCGAGGCGAAGAAGCTCGACGTCGCGATCAGCCGCCGAGGCACTCCGCTGACGATCTCGATCACCGTGAAACGTTAGAGCTCGATCCAGCGTCTCGGAAACGCGACACCGAGGCGGTGAGCACACTGGTCGATCACGCGCGTTAGAGCGGCGGCGCGAGGCTGGCTTCGACACCGAGCTCGAGCTCGCGGAGCTTGATCAAGCCGGCCCAGCTCCACAGCTCGCCCTCGACATACGCCGACAGCGACGCATCGACGTGCGCGGCATCGCCGACGACGCGAATGCCGACCGGCACCGTTGGCAGCTTCGGCGAGCCGAGCTCGGTGGCCGAGCCGCCGATCGTGATCGCCCAGTGGAGCTCGAGCGGCAGCTCCGCGACCAGCGCGACATCGTCATCGTTCGCCCACGTCGCCTTCGCGCGGACCGAGTCTTGGAGCTCGATGCGCACGCCGGTAAGCGTCGCTTCGCGGCCATTGAACAGGCTATCCGGAAGCGGGATGTCCGCGAAGTTGATCTGCACGGTCTCGATCGTGAGCGAGTCGTTCGCGTCGCTCGAGAATTCGAGCTCGCCGTTCTCGAACGGAAGCGGGATCGTGCCGGTGTCCCACGCGGTGCCGTTCTTCTTGTCCGCAGTGATCGAGCCCGTGCTCGCATCGCGCGAGATCAGAAGACGCGTTCGGTCCTCGAGGCGCTCGCGCACCGACGCGGGTGCGTGAACGTCATCGCCGGGGTCCAGGACGTCCGGGGTACAAGCTGCAGTCGAAGCGAGGAGTAGGAGGAGTCCGGTCCGCATATAACGCACTGTGTAGCATACTGTAGGCCAACTGTGGAGTGCTGGTCGGACCATTCAATCATATGAAATAATTGGATTTCCGAAACTATCGGCGAACAACGCACTGTGCCATTCAGACGCGGAGCAAGTCGATCGGCCGATCGACTTGCCACTATCGACCTTGGTTCAATTGCCCTTGGGCAGGGTCGCGAGCGTGAACCAGTAGTCGCCGAGCGACTGGATCATCTTCGCGAACGCTTCGAAGTTGATCGGCTTCACGAGGTACGAGTTGCAGCGCAGCTTGTACGAGCGAAGCACGTCCTGATCCGCGTCTGACGAGGTCAACACCACGATCACGAGGTGCTGGAGCTTCGGGTCCTTCCCGATCGCCTCCATCACTTCCATGCCGTCCATGCGCGGCATGTTGAGATCGAGGAGCACGATATCGGGCGTGGGCACGTTCGCGTACGCGCCTTCCTTGCGCAGGAACGCCATGCACTCTTCGCCGTTGGCAACGTGATGGAGATCCACGGCGAGCTTCGCGCGCCGAAAGCTGATCTTTGTCAGCTCGACATCGTTGTCGTTGTCTTCAGCGAGCAAGATCACCGCGGGTCGCCCACGCACGAGTACGTCCTTCATCGTTCCTCCGTTTTCGCGAGAGTGAAGAAGAACGTGCTGCCTTCTCCCGCGGTCGACTCTACCCAGATCTTTCCGCCGTGCCGATCGACGACGCGACGACAAATCGCGAGGCCGATGCCGGTCCCCGGATACTGCTTCTGATCGTGCAGCCGCTTGAAGATCTCGAACACCTGCTGGTGATACTTCGGCGCGATGCCGATGCCGTTGTCGCGAACCTCGAACAACCAGTCGGTGTCACGGCTCCGTGCGGACAGGTGAACGCGCGGCGCTTCCGTGCCGCGATACTTGATCGCGTTCCCGACGAGGTTCAGCAGGAGCTGGACGAGCTGCGATCTGTCGCCGCTGACCTCCGGCAGATCGGCGACGGTGATCGTCGCCGACGACTCGCGGATCTCCACGTCGAGGAGAGAGCTCGCGCGGTCGAATGCCTCGCGCATCGAGACCATCGCGAACGGCCGCGACTCGGTGTCGACGCGCGAGTACTCGAGAAGGTCCCGGATCAGCATCTGGAGATGCTCCGCTGACTGACCGGCGCGCAGGAGCCAGTCCTTGCCTTGCGCGTCGAGCGTGTCGCCGTACTGCGAGCGAAGCAGATCCACGAAGCTCGCGATGCTGCGCAGCGGCGTTTGCAGATCGTGCGATGCGATGTACGCGAATCGCTGCAGATCGAGGTTCGAGCGCGTCAGTGCCTCGTTCGCGGCCTTCAGCTCCTCGGCTTGCCGCGCGCGCTGCTCGTTGCTGATCGCGAGATCGCGCAGCACCGCGAGGCGCGAGTTGAGCCCGAGGTTCGCTTGCAGCAGCACGGTGAGCAGGCCCGGCACGAACACCGAGTGACGCAGCGCGGGGAGCACGACGAGGAGACCGACCGACAGCGCCGCCGCGAACACCGAGTACGCGAGCAACGACGCGCGCGACATCAGGCCGAGGCTGACCGCAGTCACGGTGACGAACGAGCCGACGACCCAATTGATGTCGCCGGCGTTCTCGTAGAACAGATAGAAGTAGTGCGCGGTCAGGAGCCACAGACCGCACGCCCACAAGAGCGTGATGTGGCGGCGCACCCGCTCGCTCGTGTAGCTCGTCGCGGTGATCGACCAGATCGCGACGACAACGGCCATGCGACCGAGGAGCGGATTGAACGCGTCGGGCAGCAGCAGCTCGACCGCCGCCCACCACACGAGGTAGACGCTGCCCACGAAGAGGCAGAGCCTTCGATACAGCCGAAGCTCGCGGTCCACCACCCGTGGGAATAGCGCTTCGGCCGGAGCCGGCGCAACATTCGATACGCCGCGAACGAGGTGCGGCGAATTGTGGCAGGCTAGCGAGTCAGCCGACCGACGGTCGCGGGCTGACTCGCGTGAAGCGCTGCCTGCTTCTCCGCGAGGTCGGCCACGACCGGCGCCGCTTTCATCGCGACGCGAGCCATCGCGATCGAGAGCGCCTTCGCGAGTCCTTCGGGCGTCCGCGTGGGGAGCGGCTCGAGCTCTTCGATCTGCTCGGACCACAGCGACTCGCCCGAGCGCGCGTCCGTCAGGGATAGCTCGACGACGACACGCCCTGTCCACTGCGTCGCGGTGTCGACCTCTTCGATCGCGACGACACGACCGGCGAGGATCACCGATGCGTTCGGCGCGATCTCGCGAACGACCGCGCGGAACTTGCCGGTGCGCTCGAACGCGGTCTCGAGGTAGTTGCCGATCAGCGTTCCCGGTGCCGCGCTCCAGCGGTGATAGTTGTAGTAGTCGAGGCGGTACGGATTCGCGCGGTAGACGATGCGCTCGTCGTCGTAGGCCGGGTCGGTCTGCAGCGTCTCGAGCACGAGCACCGCGTCGCCGTGGCGCTCCGTCGACGCGGCGGGCGCCGCGAGTTGGTAGTAGCGAGTCTCGGGGATCTTTCCGCCGCAGCCGGGAACGGCGAGCGCGGCGAGAACGAGGATGACGAGGATCGAGGACGGGGACGTCATGGGAGCTTCCTATCGCCGGGCGTGGACGAGAACAGCAGGCGAGACGGGCGCTGGCGGACATCCCGCGAGAGCTCCTTGAAGTTGCGGCTGGCCTGACGGAGGTCGAACACCGCCGAGCGCAGCGGCCCTTCGTTCGCGCGGATCATGTCGTCGAGACGACCGATGAACGAATCGGCGTTCGCGACGAGCGAACCGATGTGACCGTCGAGCATCTCGGTCGCGCGCGTCGCTGCTTCGCGGACCGACCCGAGCGACTGCTTCACCGCCACGCGGTTCTCGGCGACCATCGCGTCGAGACCGGACGTCGCGTGTGCGAGGTTCGCGGTCAGCGCCTTCGTGTTCGCCATGATCTCCTGCAGCGATGCGAACTGCGACGGCTCGGTGATCTTCGCGAGGTTGTCGACGATCTGATTCGCGCGCTTCATCAGCTGCTGCGATTGATCGACCATGTCCTCGGCCTTCTGCTCGAACTTGTCGAGCACGGTCTCGCCCTGCGGGATCGTCCCGTTCTCGGCGAGCATCGGCGCCGTCGGTGTTCCCGCTTCGAGGTCGATGACCTTGAGGCCCGTGATGCCCGCGTACTGCAGCAGCGCGCGGGTGTCCGTGTGGATCGGCGTGCCTTCCTTGACATCGATCTCGACGACGACCTTCGCCTCGGTGCCGCGTCCGAACCGGATCTCGCCGACCCGCCCGACGCGGATACCTTCGAGATAGACGTACGCGCCCTTCTCGAGGCCGCGCACGCTGTCGGCGAACTCGATGCGATAGCTGTTCTCTTTCTCCCAGAACTTCAGTCCGCCGAAGATGACGAGGACGGCGCCGAACAGGGCGAGCGAACCGATCACGAAGATTCCGGCGCGCAGCTTCTTGGTCTTGGTGGTGCTCACGACTGGCTCCTCTGGTCCTGGAGGGCGACCTCCGGGACACGGTGGAAGAAGTTGAAGACGTCCTCGTCGCGCGATTGCTCGAGCTCGCCGATGGTTCCCTTGGCGAGCACCGAACCGCGACCGAGCATCACGGCGCGATCCGCGATCGCGCGAAGGCTCTCGAGCTCGTGGGTGACGATCACGATCGTGATGCCGAGGACCTTGCGAAACGACTTGAGCGTCTCGTCGATCGTGGCGGCGACCACGGGGTCGAGGCCGGCGGACGGCTCGTCACAGAACAGGATGTCCGGATCGAGGATCGAGGCGCGTGCGAGCGCGGCGCGTTTGCGCTGGCCACCCGACAGGCTCGTCGGCGGGACGTCTTCGTACCCCGAGAGTCCGACGAGCGCGAGGCGCATGCGGACCATCTCGTCGATGATCTTGCTGGGCGTGCGCGTCAGCTCGTGCAGCGGCAACGCGACGTTCTCGGCGACGGTCATCGCGCCGAACAGCGCGTCCTGCTGGAACGCGGTGCCCGTGCGGCAGAGCAGCTTCGCGCGCGCGTCGGTCGACGCGTCGTAGAGCGACTTGCCGAGCAACAGGATCTCGCCGTCGAGCGGCGGCACCAGACCCGTGAGCGAGCGGAGCAGCGTGGACTTGCCGCAGCCCGAGCCGCCGAGCAGCGCGACGATCTCGCCGCGTTCGACGGTGATGTCGACGTTCTCCAGGATCGGCTCGCTGTAGCCGACGCTGACGCCGCGACACTCGACCAAGATGTCGTGGTCTCTCATCCGTACCTCATGAGCGTGGTGATGGTCGCGAAGATCGCGTCGACGAGGATGATCGAGAACACACCGACGACGACCGTGCGCGTGGTGGCGGATCCGACGCTGCTCGCATCCGCGCTGGCGCGCAGACCGAGGTGGCTTCCGGCGAAGCCGATGATCCACGCGAACACGAGGCTCTTCGAGAGTCCGTGCGCGAAGTCACCGAGGGTGAGGCGCTCGACCATTCGCTGCCAGAACGTGATCGGCGCGAGATCGAGGGCGAACGCGGCGACGATCAGGCCGCCCATGCAGCCGATGAACATGCACGCGAGCGACAGCGCGGGACCGACGAAGGTGATCGCGGCGACGCGCGGCACGATCAGGTAGCGAACGGGGCTGATGCCCATCGTGGCGAGCGCATCGATCTCGGAGCGGACGCGCATCGTGCCGAGCTCGGCGGCGATCGCGGCACCCGTGCGACCGGTGAGGATCACGGCCGTCATCAGCGGTGCGATCTCGCGAACCATCGACACGCCGATCATGTCGGCGACGAACGGTCCCGCGCCGACGCGCTGCAATTGCACGGCGCCCTGGAACGACATCGTCATGCCGAGGAGAAACCCGAGGAGGCCGACGATGCCGATCGCATCGGTACCCATGCGCGCGATCTGGTCGCCGAGGGCGCCGGCGGGCAGACGTTCGCGGCGTGTGATCACGCGCAGCGTTTGGCGGATCGTCTCTTTGATCAGCCGTCCGAGCTCGCCGGCGCTGGCGAACATCCCGTACACGCGCTCGCCGACTCGCTCGACAAAGCCCATGCGCGGCTCGGCGGTCGCGGGCGCCGACATTTCGGCGGGCACGAGCGCGAGCACGGCTTCGTGCTGCTCGGCCAGCTCGACGAGCTCGAGCGTTCGGCCATCCTTGGCCATCCGGCGGCGCAGGAGCGATACGATCGCGAGCGCCGACGAGTCGAGGCGGCCCGCGTTCGAGAAGTCGAGGACGACCGGATCGCAGTCTCTCCGGCGCAAGAGCGGCCGAATGCACGCCCACGTCTTTCGCGAAGTCGCGAGGACGATGTCGCCCCGCAGGCGCACGGTCGCACCGCGGCCAGAGCGCTCGACGGTGGTGGTTGCGGGCATCTCGCACCGGGACTGCACGGACCTCGCCAACGACGATCCGCGGGGTTGTGCGGTTCTCACCGTGCGGCGGCGTCGCAGCGCGGCGTTCGGGCCGCACACGTGTAGCGTCCGTGAGCAGTGCCGTCGTCGTCGGCGGCGCCGATGCGGCAGGATGAGGTGTGCGCCTGACAACATTGGTGGTGTCGATCGCCGGTCATGTAGCGCTGGGCTTCGTGCTCGCCTCGCTCGCGACTCACGAACGTCGACTACCCGCGCCGGCGACGACGATCGAGCTCGTCGACGCGCCGCGCCCACCACCGATCGCGGCGACCGCCGAGGCATCGCTCGCGGGCGGGGCGCGCACGGGCACGCCGCGATCCGCACCGCGCGCGGCCGCTCGATCGCTCGCCGGGCCTGCACGGACGCGCATCGCGCGGGGCGAGGTGGCGATCGACGACGGCGATCCGCGGGGCGACGTTCGCATCGAGACCGGCGACGTCGGGATCGATGCCGGCGTCGTCGGTGACGGCGAAGGTCGCGGTCACGGCGGCGGGATCGGAGATGGCCACGGCCGCGGCATCGGCCTCGGTGACGGCGCGCGGATCACGAGCGAGACGGTCGCGCTCGTGACCCCACCGGCTCCGATCGCATCCAGGGCACGCCCCGCGAAGCTCGTGTATCCGGTGCGCGAGCGCGATGTCGCCGACTCCGAGCTGTTCGTCGCGCGCGTGACGATCGACGACGAAGGGTTTGTCGTCGGCGCGAAGCTCGTCCGCGGGTTCGGCGGCCCGCGCGATGCCCAAGCCGCCGACCTGATCTGGAAGTTCCGCTACTCACCTGCTCTCGATGACGAAGGTCATCCGATTCGCGCGACCTTCGAACAACGCTTCTTGGTCGGCAAGTAGCGCGTACACTGGGGCGGTGCGGTTGTGCGCGCTCGTAGTACTCGCCGGGTGCCGCATCGGTTTCGACGAACACCCGGACGAGTCGTGCACACCCGTCGTCGATGTCGCCGCGATCTCCTCGGGCCGCGACTTCAGCTGCGCGCTGCTCGCCGGCGGTGACATCCGCTGTTGGGGCGCGGGTGAAGCCGGACAGCTCGGCGACGGCGCGCGCGCGACGCGTGTCGATCCCGTGGCGCCGACCGGACTCGCCGCTGCGACGATGATCTCCGCCGGCGTGCAGCACACGTGCGCCGTCGTCGAGGGCAGCGTGTGGTGCTGGGGCCGCAACGATGCATCGCAGCTCGGCCTCGGCACCACGGTCGCGCGCGACGTGCCGGCGCGAGTCGCGATGCTGCCGGCCGACGTGGTCGGTGTCAGTGCCGGCGGCCTTCACTCGTGCGCGTGGACCGCGACCGGTGCGCTGTATTGCTGGGGGCAAGGCAACGGCACGTCCTCGGGCTCGAGCACGAATCCGGTCCGCGTGATGGGGGTACCTGCGATCGCGAAGGCCGCGACGAGCCGCGCGGCTGCGCTGTTCTCCGCGAATCACGGTTGCGCGATCGGCACCGACGGTAGCGCGTGGTGTTGGGGCTCGAATGGCGCGGGGCAGCTCGGGGTCGGCGACGCGACGATGACCTCGTCGGAGACGCCGGTGCGCGTCGCGACGTCGCTCTCGTTCGTCGACATCGGGCTCGGTCTCGCACACGCGTGCGGTCGCACGAGCGAGGGTGTTGTCGCGTGCTGGGGGCTCGGCGTCGACGGCGAGCTCGGCGATGGCGGCGTCGAGAATCGCTTCGCGCCGGTGATCGTCTCCGTGTCGCCGAGCGTGGAGATCGCGGTCAACGAAGAGACGACGTGCTCGCGTGACCTCGACGGTGTTGTCACGTGCTGGGGGGACAACGATCGCAGCCAGCTCGCGCGCGACGGCGGCGATGGTCTCGTCCCGGAGCGGATCTCGCTGCCGCCGGCGCGTTCGATCAGCGTCGGAGAATCGCACGCGTGTGCGATCGACACCGACGGTGTCGTGCGGTGCTGGGGAAGCGATCGCGCGGGGCAACGCAGCGGCGATCTCGATCCCAGCGCGACGATCGTCGATGTCGACGCGACGTCGATCGCGGCGAGCGGTGACACCACGTGCGCGCGCGGATCCGATGCTCGCCTGCGCTGTTGGGGAGCCAACACACTCGGCCAGCTCGGCGATGGTACGCGCAGGAGCCGTTCAGCTCCTGCGGATGTCGGGCTCGTCGATGTCGCCAGCGTGGCCGTCGGTGGCAATCACGTGTGTGCCCTGCACGGGGACGGACGAGTCAGTTGTTGGGGCAGCAACGAGAGCGACCAGGTGACCTTCGGCGGTGAGGACGACTATCTCTCGCCGCAAGTCGTTATCGGCATCGGGATCCGACCGACGAGCATCACGGCGGGTGGCTCCCATACCTGCACCCTCGGCGCGACCGGCGTGCCGTGGTGCTGGGGCAACTCCGACGAAGGCACGCTCGGGCGCTCGACCGCGGGATCGTCGTCTGCGCCGATCGTGTCGATGTTCGCGAGCGCGCAGTCCATCGCGTGCGGCGGAAACCACACGTGCATCGTCACCACGGCGAACCAGGTGTGGTGCTCGGGGCGCGATAACGAAGGCCAGATCGGTCGCGCCGACAATCCCGGCGACGTGTACGTTCCGCTCGAGGTCACCGGTGCGCCGAATGCGAGGATGGTCAGCGCAGGGGGGCTGCACACGTGCGCGATCGACGGCACCGGCGCTGGATGGTGCTGGGGCAACAACGTCGTGCGCCAGCTCGGTGATGGCAGCGACACGCGTGCGGAGGAACCGCGCGCATTGTCGCTGACGGGGCTCGTCGAGATCGCCGCGGGTCCGTCGCATACATGCGCGCGCGATGCGACGAACACCGTGTGGTGTTGGGGCGCGAACACCAATGGTCAGCTCGGCGATGGAACGTTCGCGAGCCACGGCGTCCCCACCATCGCGACCGAATTCGCCGGCGCGGTCCAGCTCGCCCTCGGCACGAGCCACACGTGTGTCCGGATGGCGGACGGTACGGTGCGCTGCGCGGGCGCGCGGGCGTACGGCCAGACCGGTACGGGCACCGTGCCGAGCCCCGCTCCGATCACGGCTCGGCTGACCTGTCCGTAGCTGTCTACCGGCGCCTTCGGGATCGTCGTCTGTGAGTCCCCCAGATCACGATCTGTAACCCGTAGGAAAGCAGCCTCATGCGTGGTCTCGTAATGATTCCAGCGAGTTCGGGGTGGCACGACTCGTGATCATAGTCCTCTCGTCCCCGCAACCGTCACCACTCAAACCGCAAGGACCAAGACCATGTCGAACTTCCAGACCCTCGATGTACTCGCGCTCGAAACCATCACCGGCGGCAAGGCGACGCGCTCGGGCAGCTCCTCCAACTCGGAGCTCACGGCGCAGCTGACCAGCCTCCAGTCGTCGATCACGGACCTGGGCAAGAACCAGAAGAAGGGTGGCCTGTTCGGCAACCCGACGAACGCGATGCTGTTCGCGATGGTCGCGCTCAAGAACAAAGAGCAGGGTCCGTCGAACGTCGTTCTCGTTCGCTAAGGCGATCACGTGAAGGCGCGCGTTGTCTGCGGGATAGTCCCCGCATGACGATGCGCGCTGTCGCGATCACGAAGCCTGGTGGACCGGACGTGCTCGCCGTGGTCGAACGACCACGACCCGAGCCAGCTCGACATGAAGTTCGCGTGCGCGTTCGCGCGACCGCGATCAACCGCGCTGACCTCCTTCAGCGAATGGGTGCGTATCCCGCGCCTGCAGACTCGCCTCCGGATATTCCGGGGCTCGAGATCGCAGGTGAGGTCGAAGCACTCGGTCCTGGAGTACAGCGCTGGAAGATCGGCGATCGCGTGTTCGGGCTCGTCGGAGGCGGCGCGTACGCAGAGTACGTGACGAGCCACGAGCGCGCGCTCGCACGAATTCCCGATCGCATCGCGTTCGAACACGCGGCTGCGGTCCCCGAAGCATTCATCACGGCGTACGACGCCATCGCTTCGCAAGCCGGGTTGACCGGCGGCGAGGTGTTGCTCGTGCATGCCACCGGCAGTGGTGTCGGTACCGCGGCTGTCCAATTGGGCGCCGCGATGGGGGCATTTGTCATCGGCACGGCGCGCACGCCCGACAAGCTCGAGCGCGCGCGGCCGCTCGGCCTCGACGCCGGCGTGGTCGTCGAGGGTGGACGGTTCGCCGATGCGGTGAAGACGATCGATCCCGCCGGTGCACACGTGGTGCTCGAGCTCGTCGGTGGCGCCTACGTCGACGAGGATCTGCGCTGCACGCGCGAGCGGGGCCGCATCATGCTCGTCGGGCTGATGGCCGGCGTGCGGCAGGAGATCGATCTCGCGCTCGTCCTCCGCCGCCGCCTGCGGATCACCGGCACGCAGCTCCGCGCCCGACCTCTCGAGGAGAAGATCGCGGTGATGCAGACGTTCGAGCAGCAGGTGGTCCCGCTGCTCGCGCGTGGCAAGGTGCAGCCGGTGATCGATACGATCATGCCGCTCGATCAAGCGGCCGCCGCGCACACGCGCATGGCGACGAACGAAGGCTTCGGCAAGATCGTGCTGACGATCTAGCGTCACTTCGCGCAGAGATCGCCGGCCGATGCGCCGCCACCGTCGAGCGACTCGCCGCCGATCGCCTTGCCTCGGAGCGCGGCGTTGACGAACTCGGTGCGGCGATTCTTCGCTTTGCCCTCGGGTGTGTCGTTCCCGGCGACGGGCTTCGTCGAGCCGAAGCCCACCGCGACGAGGCGCTTGCAGTCGACGCCCTTCGCGATCAGCGCCTTGCCGACCGCGAACGCGCGCTTCTGCGTGAGCGCCTGGTTGAACTTCTCGGAGCCCGTGCTGTCGCTATGGACCTCGATGCGCAGCGTCGAGATGTACTTCTTCTCGCCGAGGTAGTCCGCGACGTACGCGATCGCTTCGGCGGACTCGGACTTCAGCGTGTCCTTGCCGGTGTCGAACACGACGGGCGCGGTGACGACGAGGCGGTTGTTCTCGATCTTGTACGTGCGCTGGTCGGCGAGCGCGGTCGCGGAGATCGCTGCGATCGTCAGGAGGAGTGTCTGGCGGAGCATCTCCGGAAGGTATCACTTCCGTTTCTTCGCAGCCGGCATCTTCTTCACGGCGGCCTTCTTCACGGCGGCCTTCTTCACGGCGGCCTTCTTCACGGCGGCCGACTTCTTCAGCTTCGCTCCGTGCACGGCATCGTGTGCCTCGATCAGCGCTTTCGGCGGGACCTTCGTGATCACCTCGCCGATCACGGAGAGCGGCAGCGCGTCGAGCTTCGTGAAGCGAACGCACGACTTGCCCATGTCGAGCTTCTTGCCCGCATCGGCGAACGCCTTGCGAAACCAGGTCTCGACCTTCTTGCTGCCGTACACGCCGAGCAGATAGAGCGCCATGTGATTCTTCTGCGCGCCGAGGCTCGCGATCACGAGCGGCTGCTTGTTGTACGTGTCGGGCTTTGTCGACAGCGGAACGATCCAGCTGATCATTCCGTACTGGATCGCTTCCTCGTATCCATCCGGGAGATTCGCATTGACGACATCGCGCACCGCTGCGATCGCGGCGCGGCGATCTTCGGGGAGCGATGCGAGATATCCGGCGACCGTCGTCGCTTTGCTCGTGGCCATGCGCGCGACAGTACGCAAACTCGGTCGATTTCGGTGAGCGCGCGCGACACGATCGCCGCGCACGCGCACGCGAGCCCGACGAGGACTCGCGAGGATCCGCGCTGGCACGGCCGATGCTCCCTCTCGAGTCGGAGGCATCATGCGTCGACTTGCACTTCTGTTCTTGGCTGCTGGAGCGGCGATGGCGAGTGCGTGCACTGGAACCGTCCAGACGCGCGGCACCGTCGTCGCCACGTCGGATGGTTACGCGAGCTACGAGCCCGACCTCGTCTACGTGAGCCCGGGCGTGTCGGTGATCGCGGACTACGACGAGCCGGTGTTCTACTCGGACAGCTTCTACTGGCGCTACTACGGCGGTCGCTGGTACCGGTCGTCGCAGTACGACCGCGGCTGGGTCTACTACTCGGCACCGCCGGCGAGCGTCTCGCGCATCGAGCGCCCGTACGCGTATCGGCACTATCGCCCGCATGGCTACACCGTGCGTCGCGGTGCCGCGCCCGCCCGCGGTGGTGTGATCCGCGATCATCGCGGCGGCCCACGCCGTCGCTAGTCGCGCGTGACGTGTTAACGAAGGGCATGCGCCTCGCGGCCATCGCCCTCGTTTGCGCGTCGTGTGTTCCTGCGCGACCGCCGCCCACGCTGACCACGTTCGCGGAGGCCTCCGGATACAAGCGAACGGGTCGCTACGACGAAGTGATCGCGCTGTGTCGCGACTTCGCACGCGCGTATCCGAGCGTGACGTGCGAGACCATCGGCGAGACGTCGCAGGGACGACCGCTCGTCGCGCTGCGCGTCGCGAAGCACCCGAACCTGCCGTACATCTACGTCGAGGGCGGCATCCACGCCGGCGAGATCGATGGCAAGGATGCGGGCTTCGCGTTCCTTCGTGATCTGCTCGACGGCAAGGTCGCGAAGGGAGCGCTCGATCACGTGTCGTTGGTCTTCGTGCCGGTGCTCAACCCGGACGGTCACGAGCAATTTGGCCCGAACCATCGACCGAATCAGCGCGGGCCCGAGGAGATGGGCTTTCGCACGAATGGTGCGCGGCTCAACCTGAACCGCGATTGGGTGAAGACGGATACGCCAGAGATCCACGCGGCGCTCGGAGTGTTCCGTCGCTACGACCCGCTGATCCTCGTCGATCTGCACACGACCGATGGCGCGAAGTTCGAACACGATATCAGCGTGACGATGTCACCGTACGCGCCGCGCGCGGACTCGCTCGACGAGACCACCGCGACGCTGTCGGCGACGATCGTCGCGCGCCTCGCGGAGCTCGGGCACATACCTGTCGATTTCTATCCGTCGTTCGTCGATGACGAGCGGCCCGAGTCCGGCTTTGGCAAGGGCGAGGCGCCGCCGCGGTTCAGCCAGGCGTACATGGCGGCGCGCGGGCGGATCGGGATCCTCGTCGAGACGCACAGCTGGCGCCGCTATCACGAGCGCGTCGAGAGCACGTACCACGCGCTGCAAGCGCTGTTCGAGGCGGCGAACCGGACCGCGGACAGCTGGGTCGCGTCCGCGCGCGCGGCCGACGCTGCCGACGCGAAGCTCGCGGGCACCGACGTGCCGATGGTGTGGACGACCACCGGCAAAAGTCACGACATCGACTTCCGCGGGTACGCCTACGAGCGCCGGATCAGCGAGATCACCGGCGGGACCTGGCTCGTGTACGACGAGAGCAAGCCCGAGGTGTGGCGCGTGCCGCTCTATGACTCCGTCGAGCCGGCGGTCACGATCAAGGCGCCCGCGCACGGCTACATCGTCGACGGTGGCTTCGCGCGCGGTGTCGCCGCGATCCTCGATCGCCACGGCATCGCGTACTCGCTCGCGACGCCCGCGACCGAGGTCGAGGTGTTCCGCGCCGAGGGCGTGACGTTCGCGCCTCCTTACGAAGGCCGCACGCGCGCGACGATCACCGGCGCGTGGACCCCGGAGAAGCGCACGTTCGACGCGGGGGCGATCTTCGTGCCGATCGCGCAGGCGAAGGCCCGCTTGATCATGCACCTGTTCGAGCCTTCGCTCCCTGATTCGCTGGCGCAGTGGGGAACGTTCAACGCGGTGTTCGAGCAGAAGGAATACGCGGAGCCCTACGTGCTCGAGGAAGCCGTGCGCGACATGTTCGCCGCGTCGCCCGCGCTCGCCGACGAGTTCTCGGAGTTCGCGAACAGCACACCCGCACCGTCGACAGATGCGCGTCTCGCATGGATTCATCGCCACCATCCATCGTGGGACGAGCGCCTGAATCTGTTGCCGGTCTATCGCCGGTAAACGGCTCGTGATTCTTCGCAGGCGGCACGTTCGCGAAACCTCCGGCACGACGCGGCGCCTGGGCAACGCGGCGTCATCCGCTACGCTCCATGCACTCGATGCGTGGTGGCCTCGTGCTTCTCGTCCTGGCCTGCGCGCCGAGCATCGCTCGCGCCGATGACGCGATCTCGGCATCCGCGTCACCGCCGGCATCGCCGGGCCGCAACCTCGTCTACGCCGAGCTCGGCGGCAAAGCCGGGCTCTACGGCATCGGCTACGAGCGCACGCTGACGTCGCGGCTCGCGCTCGGCATCGCCGCGAGCTACGTCGTGCTGCGCGAACAACAGATCGCCACGGCCGCGCCGTACGTCCACGCGACGATCGCGCGCGGCGAACGCCACGCCTTCTTCGCGGAGCTCGGCGCCACCGTCGTGCACAGCCGCCTGCCATCTCCCGTCGACGATTGGGACGGCATGACCGACACCGGCGGTGGTGGCTTCGCCTCGCTCGGGTGGGAGCGCGCGACGCGTCACCTCGTCCTGCGCACGAGTGGCACGATCGTCGCGGGTGAAGGCGGCGTCGCACCGTGGCTCGGCTTCGCCATCGGCGTGCGCCCGTGAAGCGCGCCCTCGTCTGCCTCGCCCTCGCCGCGTGCGTCGAGCAAACCGACGACGGCAGCGCGTGGGAGCCCGTGTCCACGGTGACGGGCGATCTGATCCCCGAGCTCGGCCCGCATCCGACGGCATTCGACGTACCCGGCTGCACGCTTCGCATCGCGACGTGGAACGTCCACTTCGGCGGCGATCCCGATAACCTCGCCGAGCAGATCATCTCCTCGACGGAGATCTCGCACGCAGACGTGCTGATGATCCAAGAGGTCGAGGCGTACCCGTCCGAGTCCGCCTCGCGCACACAACGACTCGCCGATCGACTCGGCATGACCTGGGTCTACGCGCCGGCGCGCGTCGAAGGCTCGGGCACGCACGGCATCGCCACGCTCTCGCGCTATCCGCTCGAAGACGCCGCCGTGCGCCGCCTCCCTCACTACGATCAGATCCTGAACCCACGCGATCGCAACGCGCTCGCGACCACCGTTGTCCTCGGCGCCGATCGACTCCAGCTGATCAACCTGCACCTGGACGTCCGCATGGGCGCGGTCGATCGCATCCGCCAACTCCACCCCGCGGTCAACGACATCGACGAGCACGTCGTCGTCGGCGGCGACTTCAACTCCAACCCGTGGGCGTGGTCGAGCGGCATCGTCCCGCTCACGCAAACCGAAGCGATCGTGGGCCAAGAGCAGGCCGCCGTCATCGACGACTACCTCCTCGGCAAGCGCTTCTCCAGCGCGATCTCTGTCGACACGGGGACGATGCGCATCCCGGCGTTCTCGATCCGCATCGACAATCTGTACTCGCGCGGTCTTCGGATCATCGCCGCGGGCGTCGAGCACGTCGACGGCTCGGATCACTGGCCCGTCTGGGTCGACGTCGATCGCTGCCTGTAGCTCAATCGAAGCCGGGCGCTTCGTCGGTCAGGTTCCACGAGAAGCTCGGCGCCACTGGCTCGCTGCCGCCTTCGTAGTACCAGAACATCACGACACCCCACTTGCGATCGTCCATGACGAACGACTGCGTCATCTCGGCGTCCGTATCCGCGCTCGTCACGCTCAACGTGTGTGGCCCGGGCGCGAGGTCGAGCTCGAACGGCAGCCACGTGTGCTGGCTGCCGACGAGGAAGTCACCAGTGACCGCGAGCTGATCATCCACCTCGACGCGAATGTCGACCTGCGAGAGATCGAAGCTCTGGTTCGACAGGTAGAGGGTGAACTTCGGCGTCGTCGGAGCGGGCAGATGCTGGTGCGGCTCGTTGCGCGGATCATTCGCACCACCGCCATCACACGCGACGAGGAACACGAGAGAAGCAAGGGAGGCTCGAAGCATGCTCTCGTGCTCAGCAAGGCTCGTGCCCTGCGGAACCCTGCGAGATCGCGAGGTCTACCGTCGGAAATCTGAGGAAGGCGCACGGATGTCAGGAGCTCGCGCACCGAGCGCCGAGACGATGCATCCGCGCGCGGCATCGAACGCGCGTGGATGACCGCGGCACGCTGATCACCATCGGAGTCTTCGCCGCCCCGTTCGTGTTCGCGGCGACGTACCTCTGGTACCCGATGTTCGTCGGCGTGGTGTCGCTCGGGATCCTCGCCACCGTCGGCGCGCTGCTCGCGTGGATGCGCCGCCCGCGCCTCCCGCGAGCGACGGTGGTCCGCCGCTCTACTTCTTGATCGCGGCGTTCGCGATGCCCGTGCGTTGTGCATTGCCGCCCCACGTGGGCCAGCCGGTCACCGAGGGATCCTTCGTGTCGATCGCGACGAGCTTGCCGTCCTCGGTGCCCACGTAGATCCAGCCACCGTCGACGACGGGCTGCGAGCGCACGGGACCGCCGATCGGGAACGTCTGGGTCTTCTTGCCGGACGCGGTCTCGAGGCGCACGACCTCGCCCGCGAGCGTGCCGAAGAACACGCTCTTGCCCGCGGACAGCGGCGCGGTGCCGAGGAAGCCGCCTTGCGTGCGCGTGTTGCCCGAGAGCTTGTACGACCACAGCGTCTTGCCCGTCGCGACATCGGTGGCGAGCACTTCGTCGCCCATCGTGTTCACGTTGCGATCGCCGATGTTGACGATGCGCGAGCCTTGGAAACCCTGCATCGAGGACACGTTGTTGATGCCGACGCTCGCGAACGCGTACTTCCCGCCGGCGGCGGCGGGCATCGACGAGAATCCGTTGTGCGCGTCCTGGCTCTTCGACTTCTTCGAGTAATCGGCCTCTGCTTGTGCGTCACCGTCGACGTAGTCCGCGTCCTTGCGGTTCGCTTCGTAGACCGTCTTCGGCTCGTTGTGGTCGGCGCGGATGATCATCTCGCTCGCCTTCTTCTTCGTCGCGTTCGTCGGGCTCGTCGAGGCGGGCGCCGGTGCGTCGGGATCGGACGGCTCGGCGACCGGTTCGTCGTCACCGCGGCGCGTGTAGTACATCTGCTCGACGCCGTTCGCGAACTGCACGACCGGAGCGCTCGTGGCGCGCGCTTTCATCGCGTAGCGGATCTTGCCGGTGGCTTGTTCCGCTTTGATCACGGTGCCGCCGAACGTGGTGAGGTAGACGAACTCGCCGACGGCGACCGGCGCGGACATCACGTCGCCCTCGAGCCACATCTGCCAGAGGACCGCGCCCGTGCGCAGATCGAACGCCGCGAGGGCGTGGGTGACGCCCGGTGGGCGCGGCTTCGCGCCGTCGATCGCGGAGGCGGGATACGAGGCGAACACGCGATCGCCCGCGATCGTCGGCGCGCTGGTCAGCGGATCGCCGAGCCAGTAGGACCACAGATGCTTTCCGGTCTTCGCATCGACCGCGAAGATCGTGCACGACTCGGTCGAGACCACGCAGGTGCCGCGATCGCACGCGGGCGATGACGGGCCGTCGTCGTGCAGATCGAGTCCCCACACCGGGGCGCCCGTGGTCGCCTCGTACGCGTAGAGCAGCGTCGATTGAAATCCGCCCGACACGATCACGCGGCGGTCGTAGACAGTGGGCGTCACGATCGATGCGTGACTCGCGAACTGGACCTGGAAGCCGGTCGCGGTCTTCGTCGGTTTCGGCGGTGCGACGGGGGTGACCGAACCCGCGCGGAACGTCGCGGATGGGCGCGCGTACTTGTCGGAGTTCAGCTCGACGACATGTGCTGTGACGATGTCCCCCTCGGGGGCGACTTCGTTCGCGCTCGTCGCAATCTTGGAATGATCGACGGCGACGCCTGATTTCGGTGCGTTGGGTGCGGTCTTCGGCGGTGGCGAGCTCGAGCCACAACCAGCGAGGATCAAACACGCGAGAGTCGTTCGTACCTGCATGATGCCTCCGACACCACGCGGACGTCCGACGTTGCTCGTCGGTCTGTCGCGCACGCGATCCTTACAAACGAACGCCTCGGCCGTACGAACATGCCCCGTGGGTGTTTGACGAACCCAACAGGTCCCACCAACAACAGCCGGGCGTGTCGTCGTTTCAAGCCCGTGGAATTCGTTGGCGTGACGAGGTGACGAGAGCCGGCCCCGAGCTTGCTCCACGGTCAGCCATGAAGCCCGTCCTGCTCTCGTACCTGCTCGTGACCTCGGCGTGTGGAGGCGGGGAGCCCGAGGAGCCGCCGGTCGATGCAACGACCGCAGATGCGGCGGCGACGATCGATGGACCAGCGGCACCCGTGCTCGGACTCGTGGATGTCGTCGTGTCCGGTTACGCGGGCTTCACTCCGGCTCACGCCGTGGATGTGCCTGTCGTGTTCTTTCGTCCCGATGGCAGCGTGGGCACGGTGGTGAGAACCGATGCGATGGGGCACGCGTCGGCCACGATCGAGCCAGGGTCGTTCGTGGCTGTCGTCAACGGGAACAACTACATCCACGTCGAGTCGGCGATCGCGTCCCCCGGCGATACGTTGCGCTTCGGACCCACCGTGCTCTCGAGAGTTCCCGTGGGCCAGTTGAACCTGTCGTGGCCAGCGCGCGTGTTCAGCGGATACACGACGTACTACTACGTCTACACGCCCTGCGGTTCCTTCGAGACGACCTCCACGTCGGCGATGGTTCCTCTGTTCGACGGCTGTGCGGGCACGAGCTTCGACGTCGTCGTGACGAGCCGACGCTCGTCAGACGACTTCTCGGCGATCCTGACTCGCCGCAACGTGGTGCCGACCGGTGGAACGGTGGTCGTGAATCTCGTGCCCCAGACTTGGAGCTTCACGGCGATCTCCAGGCTCCAGCTCGTCCATTCCCCCGTCGCCGGCGAGATGTCGCGGAGCTATTGCGGCGGTGTTCAGCATCTCGGCCGGATGGCGATTCACGGCACGCAGGGCACCTTCTTCGCCGATACCTGCACGCTGCTGCTGATGTCCGAACCGCAATCGACGTGGAGCGCCGAGACCTCGTTCACCCGCAACAACGAGAACCGGTTCGCGCTGCAGCTGCGTACCTCGTCGGCAGCGAGCCAACTCGCACCGATGGATGGCAGTGCGAGCTTGCCGTGGATCACGAACCTGACCTTCGATCCGATCACCCGTCAGCTGAGCTGGTCGCCGGAATCGCCGGCGACGTTCGACGCCTCGGCGGTCGAGCTCGGGGTCATGATCGGTGGCCGATATTTACGGTGGCGGGTCTACGCCAAGAACGGTTTGCCGCCGACCTTCAAGCTTCCGAAGTTGCCGTCCGATCTCGCTGCGTACGATTGGATCGCGACCGACGCTCCGACGATCAGCCTGGATAACTTCGACTTCGACGGGGTGTCTGCGAGCGAGGTGTTCACGCACAGCCTCGACGAGATCGAGGACGCGTTCTTCGATAAACCGCGGCGCGGTTCGACAGCGCACACTCCGTAGTACGCGCGCTCTCAGCGAAACGTCGCGGTCAGCGTGATCGGAACGGCCGCGAGCGCGCGAGAGATCGGGCAGCCCTTCTTCGCCGTCTCCGCGAACGTCTGGAACTGATCGGCCGTGATGTTCGGGACCGAGCCGGTGAGCTCGAGGTGGATGCCGACGATCGTCCACCCGGCGTCCTGCTTCTCCATGCTCACGGTCGCGAGCGTGGTGAGCTCGGTCGGCTCGTGGCCCGCGTTCGTGATCTGGAACGCCGTCGCCATCGTGAAACACGACGCGTGCGCCGCGGCGATCAGCTCCTCGGGGTTGGTTCCGGCTTTGCCGTCCTCGGACACGAACCGCGCGTTGACGCTGTACGGTTGATTCTCGAGGGCGCCGGAGAGAGTGGAGATGGTTCCCGACCCCTTGGGCCCGGTGCCGTGCCAGACGGCGGTGCTCGTTCGCTTTAGCATGCCGCGGATATACCGCGATCCACGAGCGCAGCGACGGGAGCGCGTTAGCGATGACGATGGCGTGCGCGAGCGCGCGGTCCGGGAGCGAACGCCTGCGGCGGGTCGGTCACGACGACGGCGTCGAACGAGACACTGGCGATCGACGATGTGCAGTTGTCCGAGGCTTTGACGAACGAGCCATCCGGCGTCTCGACGATGTGCTCGAAGGTCACGTTGACCAGGTTGCCTTGGAGGTTGGGCGATACCTGCGTGATGTTCAGCGTGCCGCCGACGCCGATGTAGACCATCTCGGCAGTCTCGAGGTCGCGATCCCAGTTCGCGTAGATCATCACGCACGCGCCGCAGTCGTCGTAGCTCGCCTCGTCGCCGGTGAGCGGCACCGTCGCCGGGATGATCTCCGTGTCGGTGAACACGCCGAAGCCCTTGTAGAGCTCGATCGTCAGATCGTCGTAGTCCGTGTTCATCGAGCCGTTGAAGTACGCGGACTCGGGGTTCGTGTCGAGATCGCGTCCGGCGAGCGGATCGGCGAGCGTGGGCGTTCCGTACGCCGCTTCCGCCTGGCACTCCACGGGGGCGTCCATACCGACGATCCGCGCATCCGCGGTGCTGCTGCCTCCATCATCGCCGCAGGCGACCAGCAGAGAGGACATCAGCAGCGAAACGAACAGAGTGCGGCGCATAGGGTCTCCAAGAAAAAGCGAGGGGCGGAACCTACGCCATGCTCCGTGCGCCCCCCAAGCAAAATCAGGGTGCCACGAACGTCGCGCCGCACAGCGAGAGGTCGTAGGTCTTCGGCGCGGTGCTGTCCTTGAACATCCCGACGAAGAGCCAGTACGTCGAGCTCGGCAAGACGCTCACCGTGAGCATCTCGTCCTCGGCGGAGCTGCTCTCCGCCTGTCGCGCGACCGCGGGCAGACCGTTCTTGAACAAGAACCAATCGAGGTCCGCCGCGCCCGGCCAGTTGAGCCGGATCGTGAGCGAGTCCATCCCGGGTCCCGTGGTGAACGAGTACGTGTCGGGGTCCTTGTAGTCGCCGACCTGTCCCGTCGCCGCGATCCCGCCGCTGATGCGCGCGACGAACCCGGGCAACAGGTTCACGCCGCTCGCTTCGGGGGCGTCGGCGCCCGAGGCGGTCTCGGTGATCATGGTTCCGCCGGCGTACGTGATCTGGACCACGTCGTTGTTCGCCGTGCCTTCCATGTAGTTCGCGGCACCGGCGATCTTCGGGCAGCGCGTCGCGGGCGTGTCGACCGTGATCTTGATCTTGTACGGAATCGCCGTCGTGATCGCGGTGCCGTTCTCGGAGATCAACGAGAACTCGTAGGCGCCGGATGGCAGATCGAGCATGACCACCGCGTGCGAACCGACGAGCGGCTCTTCCGCTTCGATGGTCTCGAAGTTCGAGCCGCTATAGATCCCGAGCTTTGCTTCACCAAGCGTCTCGAGACCTGCACCGGACAACGTGACGATGATCGGCCCTGCAGGGAGCTGCATGGCGTACGCATCCACGTCGACCGTGTTGTCGGTGTTGTCGAAGTGATCGGGGCTGACCGTTCCGCAGATCACTTTGCCTGCGACGGCCGTCAGCGACTGTCCCGTCAGCTCGGGGCTGCCTGTCTGCGTGATGTCATCGTTGTCTGCGTCGTCGAGCTCGGCGTAGTCGCATCCCATGGGCGTGGGAGGCGCGTCCGGCTCGTCGGCGGAGTCACCGATGATCTGCGCGTCTTCGGGCGAGGAGCGCGCATCATCACCGCAAGCAACCGCGAGGCTGGCGAGGATCACCGCTACAGAACGGATCGAGATCACGCGCATGTGGATCACTCCATCACGCGACGACCGAGCCGTCCAGGATGCGGATCACCACCAGCGACCGCCGCCCCACCACGGGCCGGGGGCGGCGATGGTGACGGTGGCGGGGGCGTGCGCTTGGTTGCGCTGCTGGAGCAGCATCATGAACAGCATCATCTCCTGCGGCTGCAAACCAGCGCTGCCGGCGGAGCTCTTGATGTTCTTGATGGAGCCGAGGATGTCGTTGACCTGGCCGAGCAGCGCGTTCGATTCGCCGGCAACGGAGGTGCCGCCCGTGACCGCTTCGAGGGCGGTCGGGTCGATGGCGGCGAGCTGTTCGGGGACAGCAGGGACGGGGGGCTTGGGAGACTTCGGGTTCGACATGGGGCGATGTCCTTGGTGAGGGGGACGAGCATCGTTTCAGCAGCCCACGTGCCACCCGTAGGTGATCGAGATCTCCGGAGGTTCCGCCGATCCGATCGGAGCCTGGGGGTCTGGGTCGTATACCGAGGGGTGCAGATCGGCTGTCCTCCCCAGGGGGCATTCCCCCCAAAAACCGCCCTCTGTCACCCTCGGGACCCACCTCCGGCGCTACCCCGAGGACACGCCCTACTGCTGGCAGCGGTACGCGTCGATGAAGACGTCGTAGCTCTTCTCGGGACACTCGATCGTGTACTGGTCGATGATCCGGCCGCACCGACCGCCTTCGCCGACATTCCGCACGCGCGCACGCTCGGCGTCGTTGCGGGTGGGCAGGGGATGCGATCCGTCGGCGCACGTCATCCGCGCGAGCCACGAGCCCGCCGCGGGGAAGCCGCAGACTTCGATCGGCCTGTCCTTTGTCGATGGCGAGTCCGCGTACGTGCGATCGCCATGGCCGTAGCTCTTCTCGATCTCGTCGCGCGAGAAGCCGGCGGGCAACACGAGATCCGGGTGCTCCTTCGGCAGCTGACATGCGCGAACCGGTCCGCGATACGGCGGCGGCGCATCCGCGGCGCGTGTCTTCACGAAGCACTGCTGGAGCGCGTCGCAGCCCGACTCGAGGAGGCACTGATCCATTCCCGCGAGCTGGAAGCTCGCCACCGCGCCGCAGTCGCCGGTCATCAGCGCCGGATCCATCTGATCGAACGGCGAGCACCCGGCCTGGGCATGGATCTGCACGCGATTGCACAGCGCATCGTGGACGCTCTTCTCGGTGTCGATGCGCGTGCGCCCGGGACCGCAATCCATGCAGCCCGGCGGCTTCGTCTCCTTCGAGCTAGCACCGCAGCCGAGCATCGCGAGCGCGAGGAGCGTCCATCGCATGTGCCGACAGTACGCTACTCGCGGCGCCAAAACTTGCGGACCGATTCGGTCCATTCGATCGCGTTCTCGGCTGCCATGCGCAGGAGCGCGTACAGCCCACCCGGTGGCGCGGGGTTCGTCGGTGGCTCGGTCGGCGTGACGTTCGGCAGCGGCATGTCGATCTTCATCACGCCCTGCGAGACCTCGATCTCGCGCTCCGGCGAGACGCGCTCGATCAGGCCGGCCATCGAGTTGTTCGAGCCGAGCACCTCGCACACGAAGCGCTCGATCCCTCGCTCCGCCGCCGCGGCGCACAAGCGCATGAACAACAGCTTGCCGAGTCCACGACCCTGCATTTCGTCCGCGACCGCGATCGCCGCTTCGGCGGCCGCGTGCTCGTGGGGCAAGCGAATGAACCGCGCGATGCCCGCACCGACGGTGCCGCCCTTACCATCGCCGGCCTCGACGACGGCGCCGAGCGCGAAGTGATTCTCCTGGTCGATGTTGCACAGGTAGTCGAGCTCGTTGTCGGTGAGCGTCGACTTCGGCGCGAGGAAGCGCGCGTAGCGAGACTCCTGCGATAGCGCCTCGAAGCCCGCGCGCAACGTGTGCCGATCCTCGGGCGTCAGCAGGCGCATCAGCACGCGCGTGCCATCGCGAAGCTCCGCGCGTTCGACGTAGTCAGCGGTGAAGTGGCGATCGACCACACCGCAGTATCTCACTACGCGGTGCGTGCTTCGTCGCGATCATGCGGCGACGACGAAGAATCGAGCGCTATCCACGGATGGCTCGTTGAACATCGCTCGCTGATGCGAGGCCGCTTCGAGGATCGGGCGAGGCACGGGGAGCTTCGCGCGCTCGAGCATCGCGATGGTACGGCTCGGGCCGATCGCATCGACGAGCACGCTCGGCGGCGCCCAGTTGAAGCCGAAGCCCATGATCCGATCGATATCGCGGGGCCGCTCGACGACTTCGCCGACGAGGCCGAGGCCGTACGAGATGTAGCCGAGCACCACCCGACGGAGCAGATCCGCCTCGAGCCCCTCGGCGGTGCACAGCACCTCCATCGCACCCGCGTGCCGACCGCTGCGGATCGCCGCCTTCATCTTCTCGACGAACGCGGGGACCGGCGGCGCGACCTCTGCGAGCGGCCGGTACTCGCCGGTCGCGGGAATGAGGACGAAGTGCTTCGCATCGGCGCCCTTTCCGTCGACGCGGAAGAAGCCGCCCTTGTCGCGTGTCTTGCGGCCGAGGTGACCGCGATCGATCATGCGCTGCATGTACGCGGGCAGCAGGAACGTCGCGCGACACGTGTCGTGCGTGCGCGCGTAGAGGTTATCGACGATCGCCTTGTGCACGTCCCAGCCGACGAGATCGATCGTCGCGAGCGGTGGCAACGCACGCCCGGTGTGCGGACCGACGAGCTGATCCATGAACGCGACGCCGTGCTCTTCGGCGAGCTGCGCGACCTCGTTCAACACCTTGAAGCCGAGGCGGTTGCCGGCGAACGCGGGCGTGTCCGCGCACTCGACGACCTCGCGACCACACACGTTCGTGAGGAAGTCGCGGACGACCGCGACGACACCGGGATCCGTGCCGGCGTGCGGGATGAGCTCGCAGCCGACGATGATCGTCGGCGGGTTGAACAGGTGGACCCCGAGGAAGTTCGCGCGGAAGCTCGCGCTGCGATCCGCGCACATCTCGGCGATCGAGAGACCCGACGAGACCGTCGCGATGATCGTGTCCGGCGTCCGGAGGCGATCGACCAGCGTGAACACCTCTCGCTTCGTGTCGATATCTTCGGACACGGCTTCGAGCACGAAGTCCGCATCGAGCAACGCGTTCGGCAAATCTTGCGCGTAGCTGCCGCACGTCACGACGTTCGGCGAGATCTTGCCCTTGGTCAGTTGCTCGGCGCGTGCGCGACCGGCTTCTGCTTTCTCGACGGTGCGAGCGAGGAATACCGTTGGAATTCCGGCAGCAGCGAACACTGCACCCGAGCCAGAACCCATCGCGCCGTTAGCACCCAGGACAACAACCTTGCGGATCGAACGCATGAGGTCCTCCCGGAGCAATTCCTATACCTCGCGAGAACTGCGGTCTATGGACACAACGCCGCAGGGATCGGTGAATCGCGCTTTGCCATGTGAAGTGACTCGCGCTCGATCGTGCGAACGCGCGCGGTGGTGCGCACGTGACTAGAACGTCAGCCGGAACCCGATTCGGGCAGATGTCGGTGCATACCGGCTCGCCGTCTTTCCGAAGTTCGGGTTGCGCGCCGTCGGTGTCGCCGACTCGTTGCCCTGTCCATCGATCGTCTTTGCCCAGATCAGATCCTCGTACTCGCCGCCGACGATCGGGTTGACGTTGTTCTCGCTCGATCCGCCGCCCTGCGCCGACGACAGTCGCACCGCGGGCGCGTAGGTCTGGTCGGTGTCGAACGTGCCCTGCTTGTTGTAGAGGTTGAACACGTCGAAGTAGAACTCCGCGATCATCGTCTTGTTGAGCTTGCGACCGTACGAGAGATGCACGTCGATGCCGTGCTCGTACTCGCTGCGGCCCATCGCACCGCGCGGCAGCAGGAACGATTCGTCGGGGCCGTACACGCTGTGCGCGCCGAGCACGTTCTTCGGGATGCCCGACAGGTAGCGAATGCGCGAGCCGACGGTGAGTGCGTCGCGCTCGCCGAGATCGAACGTGTAGTTGCCGTCGATCTTCACGCTGTGCGGGCGATCCTGCGGCAGCTTGCCGTAGCGATTCGCGAGCAGCTCGATCAGGTCGTACTGCGACGAGATGTTCGGATCGATCTGCCCGTTGTCGTACGACACGCTGCCCGGGTAATTGCCCATCGTACGCGAGTGCGTGTACGCGCCTTTGATCATCAGCCCCTTCGAGAACCGGCGCTGGATCGAGACCTCGAGCGCGTCGTACGTGCGCGACGGTTTGTCGAACATGCGGATGCCCTTGAACATGTCGAGCTGGCGCTGCAAGCGGCCCTTCTCGACCGGATCGTCGACGCGAGAGATGCGCTCCTCGAGCTTGGTCTGCTCGGCCCGTGACCACTCGCCCGGATTCGCGATCAGGTACGTCTGCGCGCCGTCGGTGGACACGTCCTCGATCACGCGGCCGAGGCGGCGGTTCTGATAGCTGACGCCGACCTTGATGTCTTCGGCGATCTGGTACTCCATGCCGGCGAGCACCTCGTCCATGAACTGCGCTTTGATCCCGGGCGCGACGAGCACGCCGCTCGATCCGAGGAGCTGCTCGTTGGCAGGTAAGCCATTCGGCATCAAGCAGCCCTTTCCGTCCGGACCGCCGAGCTTCGGATCCGTGGGACCGCACGGCTGACCCGCGCCGGCCTGGAATGTCTGCACGTAGCTGACCTCGCCGCCGAACGAGCGATCGTTGATGTCCATCGGGATCGATTCGAAGTGGCGACCCCACGACCCGTAGACCTTCGCGTGACCTTCGTCGCTCGGATCCCACATCACGCCGAGACGAGGAGCCCAGTTGCCCTGCAGCGTCATCGCGTTCTTGCCGAGCAGCGCACCGGTTAGCGCGTCCTGCGTGCCGCGCAGATTCTGTGCGTAGCGCATGCGCTGCTCCTCGTAGCGTAGGCCCGCGTTGATCGTGAGGCTCGTCACCGGACGCCACGAGTCGCGAACGAACGCGGCCCAGTTGACCGACTCGCCTTCGACCATCGTGTGCGGATCGCCGGGCGTACCGGACACGTAGTCGCACGCGAACGAGAGCGTGCCGCCGGTCGCGCCCGACGGAGACGGATCCTTGGTGCGGCACGTCTGATCGAAGCGCGGGTCCGTACTGTCGAGGGGCGCGAGCTGCACCCACCGCGTGACATCGATCTGTCCCGCGCCGACGCTGTTCTGGATGAACGCGCCGCCGGAGAACAAGCGCGCGGTCGTCTTCTGATCCTGCTCGAAGTCGACGCCGGCTTTGAGCTCGTGGCTACCGGCGAGCTTCGCGCGATGCGTGAGGGTGAGCCGCGCCATGCGGCGATCCTCGCGATCGCGGCGCAGCGCACCGGGGCCACCGATCGCGTACGACACGCTGTTCATCGGGCAGTTCGTGATGCTCGGATATGGATCCGAGCTGCCGATCACGCCATCGGTGCAGCCTTGCGTGGTCGCCGCCGATTCGCCGCCGAGCTGGCTCCACAGCCCGAGGCTGCCGTCGCGCAACACCTGCCGCGGCTCGCTGTCGAGCGTGGGATCGAGCGCGCCGCTGTTCGATGTCGAGCGATGCCACGCGGCGATCGCCTGGATCTCGGTCTTGTCTCCGTTGAGCTTCGAGGTCCAGCGCACGGCCGCATCGGTCGTGAGCCCGCTCGACTTGCTGCCGGTGGTCGGCAGTCCGTAGAGCCCCGGTGTCTCGCTCTTCGTCGGAACGGCGATGAACGACAGCATCGCTTGATCCTTCGGCGTGGCGGCGAGGTTCAGCTTGCCGATGATCGAGTACGTCTGCGACGTGGCCGAGCGAACATCGCGATCGACATCGTCGGTGATGTAGAAGCCCGTCGACGGATCGATGTCGGGCGCGCCATCCGCGTACCCGCCACTGCCCGAGAGCCGCGGATCACATCCGCTGAGCTCGCCGCTCGGCAGGAGCTTTCTGCAATCGGTCTGTCGCTTCGTGATGCGCGTGTAGTCCGTGCGCCCGAGCTGCGGCGCGAAGCCGGCGAAGAAGAACAGCTTGTCTTTGATGATCGGTCCCGAGACCTCCGCGCCGAAGTCCATCGCGTACGCGCGGTTCGCTTCGATATCGATCGAGCTCGCGTTCACGGGCGTCGACATTCCGCGGCGCGTGAGGAACCCGGGCGTGTACGTACCGAACACGCTGCCGCGGAGCGTGTTCGTGCCGGACTTCGTGACGGTATTGATGATGCCGCCGATCGCGCGGCCCCACTCGGCGCCAAACCCGCCCGAGATGACCTCGATCTGCTCGACGAACTCGCTGAGGATCGGCGTGCCCTGCTGGCCATACGTCAGGCCGGTGATGTCGATGCCGTCGACGAGGAACCGATTTTCGAGACCGGTCGCTCCACCCACGGCGAGGCCGACACCATCGTTATGCGTGCCGGGCGTATTGCCGGCGACCCCCGCGATATCGCGGCCCGGGTTTGGCTGATCACGGATCGCCTTCTGATCGTAGACGTCCTTCTTCTCGTAGCTGTCCGGAACGATCACCAGCGGTCGATCGATGATCTCGATGATCGAGCCCGGCATGTCCGTGCTCTTCACCTTCTGGATGATGTTCTGCGTGCTGTTCGGCCGGATATCGACGCCCTTGCGCGTGAGCGTGACGTCGTCGACGTAGAACGTGACGGTGTACTCGCCGGGCAACAGCTCGGTGATCTTGTACGTGCCGAGCTCGTCGGTCATCGCCGTCTGCGGATCGCCCGTCGGACCCACCGCCCACACCGTGACGCCTACCTTGGGCTCACCGGTCTTCGCGTCGACCACGCGGCCTTCGATGGCTCCCGTCGTGGGTGACTGCGCGTGCGCGCGAGTGGCGATCACGGTGATCGCAGCGAATGACATCCCCACGAGTAGCGAACGATTCATTCATCCAGAGGTACGCGTCCCGTTCGCCTCCGTACATGTCACCGCGATCAAGCCACGTGACACGCTGCGTGCGACGTTCGCGATGCTGTCGCACTCGCGCTCGCGTTGTCAGGTCGCACGTGCGATGTCGTCAGCCCCGATGCGCGACGTCCGCAGCTGCGGCAGACCAGCGCCTGGCAGCTCTGCACGAATGAGGTGCGGGTGAACCTCAGGTGCGACGTCCGATCCGAATCGCGCGCGAAGGAACCAGCGCGCTCGAAGACAAAAAAAGGCCGCCGACGTTTTCGCCGACGGCCCCTAACTCACGCGTCATCGCGGCAAGCACACGCGAGTCGAGCGCAACCGGGTGCACGCGAGAGGCCTGCGTCACGAAGACCCGCGCGCGATTGCGGGTCGCTGGCCGCAGCGCCGTCGCGCGATTTTGACTCGCGAGCGATTTTTGCCGAGACAGAACGGCCTCGCCGGACGCCTCGATGCACCTGCGAGAGCGCCAATCGCGTTTCGCGCGACTCACGACGTGGATCGAGGGTTGCTCGTAACCCGCTCGCGGCAAGCAGGTCTTCCTGCGCAACCAGCCCAAGGAAAAGCCAATGCGTATCTCTAAGACCCTCTCGACTCTCTTCGTTCTCGCGACCTCTTCTCTCGCCATCGCGCAAGACGCGCCCGCGGATCCGCCGGCCTCGCCGGAAGGCACGCCCGGCTCGACCGCGGCGCCGACGGAGCCCGCTGCTCTGCCACCGTCCCAGTCGGACAACGACGTGGCGCCACCGGTCGCGCAGCCGATCATCCCCGGTGCGGGTGGTCTCGTCAGCCAGGCCGGTGTCGGCGGCGTCGTCGGCTACGGCCGCGCCGGCGTGCTCGAGCTCGGTGGATCGGCGGGCTTCACGTTCGCGTCGGACTACCGCAACATCAACGTCTCGCCGACGGTCGGCTGGTTCGTTGCCGACAACCTCGAGCTCTCGGCGATCCTGAGCATCTCGAACATCAAGTCGGGCGACTCGGCGTCCGCGACGCTGTGGTCGGCGCTCCTCGAGCCGAGCTACCACATCCCGTTCAATCGGTCGGTGTTCGGCTTCCTCGGCCTCGGCATCGGCGCGTCGCACATCAGCGGCCTCGGCACCGGCTTCGCGGTCGCACCGCGCCTCGGCGCGAACCTCATGGTCGGTCGCTCGGGCGTGCTGACGCCGTCGATCTCGTACCAGTACACGACGATCAACAGCGACATGACCGGTACGAACGGCGTCACCGTCGTCGCGCTGACGAGCGCGGTGCAGTTCAATCTCGGCTACACCGCGATGTGGTGAGCTAGTACTCGAGTGGCTCCATCGAGCACGCGATCGTCCGAGCTGCTCCGAACAGCAGCTCGGCGTTCGCGTCTTTGGCTTGTGCGAAGACGACCATCGTCCACCGGTCCTCGTTGTCCATCGGCACGAAGAGCCGCCTCTGTCTCCACGTTGCACCCTCGTGCTCGTACGCGAGCTCGCGATAGCGAATCCCGTATACCTCGCCGTCGTCGCCCGTGATCCTGATGACGTCCTCGGTGACGAACCGCTGACCTTCACCTTCTCCGATATGGATCGAGTTGGCGTTCCCTCGAACGGGGCGGAACTGGATGAACTCGTGATGGCCACCCGGCACGTGAAATTCGACGAACAGATCGCCAGATCCCGGCTTCGGCGGAAGGAGAAGCACGTCCTCGGGCATGTCGACGCTGAGCCCGCCGCCGAGAGCGCACCAGGGTGATGCCGGCTGCCCGACGTCGATCTGGAGGAACACATCGGCAGGCTTCACGTCCTTGGCGAGGGACAGCGTGGGTCCGCCTTCCCCGAACCGAGCGAGCCCCGGACCGATCCACGTGAGCTCTTCGTATGCGGTGCGAACGCCAGGAGTGAACCGAGCCACCTCGTACTTCTGGTGCGCGAAGATCAGCTCACCGCCGGTCGCGAGCACTCGGCATGGGCACCGCGGGGTGATCAGCAAGCCGTGCCCCCTCATTCCAAACGTCGCTTCTTCGAACATGACGGCCTCCGTATGGAACGGACGCGACGTTCGACTCGATGTAGCGCGGATCGAATTTCTGAGTCGACCTCGCATAAGCTTGCCGGGTGTTGCTGCGTGCGCTGTCGACGGAGATCACCGCGTGCCGCAAGTGCGCGCGCCTCGTCAAATGCCGCGAAGCGATCGCGAAGGAACCGCCGAAGCGGCACGCAGGCGAAACCTACTGGGCGAAAGCGGTCCCGGGCTTTGGCGATCCCGCGGCGCGCTTGCTCGTCGTCGGGCTCGCGCCCGCGGCGAACGGCGCCAACCGCACGGGCCGCGTGTTCACCGGCGACCGCAGCGGCGATTGGCTGTACGCCGCGCTTCACCGCGCGGGCTACGCGAATCAAGCAGCCTCGACATCGCGCACCGATGGACTCGTGCTCACCGGCGCATACGTCGCGTGTATCGTTCGCTGCGCGCCGCCCGACAACAAGCCCACGCCCGTCGAGCGCGATCGCTGCGTGCCGTACTTCGCGCGCGAGCTCGCGCTGCTCGGCAACGTGCGCGCGGTGATCGCGCTCGGCGCCTTCGCGTGGGATGGCTTTCTGCTCGCGGCCGCGCGCAATGGTCACGTCCTCGGTACACCGCGCCCGAAGTTCTCCCACGGGCGCATCGAGCACGTCGGCCCGTACACGCTCGTCGGCAGCTATCACGTGAGCCAACAGAACACGTTCACGGGCCGGCTCACCGAGGCGATGCTCGACCAGGTGTTCGCGATCGCGCGTGCGGCTACGTAGCTAATCGACGAGAGGTCGTCGTTCACAGCGTTCCGTGCGAAGGCTTCGATGTCGGCGCGGCGGTCGCGCTCCACGTTGCCGACGTGCCGGCAGCGGCGCGCATCGTCGTCCCGTGCCGACCACCTGCGAGCGACCAACGCTAGCGGCGGTTCTCTTTGCGGATCACGAGGCGCAAGCCGGACCACGTGTCATCGATCGCGCAGACCTTGTTGTCCACCAACCCCGTGGGCAGCGCGACGTCGCGGATCGTCTGCTCGGTGATATCGGTCGCGACCCCGGACGACTTCTTCGGCCACGCGATCCAGAGCCCGCCCGCTTGCTGCATCCGAGGGCGACATGTCGCGATGTGGACGACCATGTCCGCTCGCTGTTTGACGAACACGACGATCACGTCCAGGAGCGGCGGCTGCTTGGTCTTGGTCGCGAGCTTGCCGAGCGTGGCACCCGTCGGGAGGGTCCCGAGAGTCTTCTCGAACTCGGGCGGCGCGTCGACGATGGCGACCTGATGGCGCTCCTTGATGCCCAGCTTTTGGGGCAGTGGAGTCCCCGAGTAGCCGGCCGTCATTTTGGCCTTCGCCATAGGGAATGATCCTCCCACTTCATACGTCGTTTCGGCGAGATGTAACGACGAGGATCGCTGTGATGGACTTCGGTGGAACGTGTGATCTAGCTGTCTGGTGCAAGCTTCTCCGTGACAAGGGGTGGACGGGTCCGCGCATCGCTCGCGAGATCGCGAAGAGCGAGGGCTACGTCAACAACCTGATCCGAGTGGTCGAACGCGCGTCGCCTAACGTGCTGACGCGCTGGCGGTTGGAACAGAGTCCGGCCGTGCATCACGTCTGCGCGACCGACTGGCTCGTGCAGATCTGCTTGTTGCCGCATGACGTGCAAGATGCCGAGCTCGCGCATCGGATCTCGACGCACGAGCCCAAGCCCGGCGCTCCGCCGCCCGCGCCGCCGACTCCGCCCAACGGGCACGGCTAGCGCGACTCGCTCTTCGTCGAGGATCTAGGTCCGGACGGTGGTCGATCGAGGGTAGTCGCAGACTATTTTCTCGACGAGAAAACGGGTCGGCGCGGGCCCAGCTCCGACGACGCGATCGGGTGTAGCGAGACCCGACGCGGACGCGAACTACGCGGATGTACGTGCGTGCGCGATGGCTCGACGAGTGCACAGCGGGTCGGCACTCAAGGAGATCATCATGAAGGCAAGCAAGTTCATCGTTCTGGTCGGCGGCATCCTCGGCATCCTCGCGTTCTTCCTCCCGATGGTAACGGTCCATCGACAAGACTTCTCGGGCTCGGTCAGCGCGTTCCAGATCGTGAAGGGACTCGATTCGCTGTCGGTCGCCGCGGGATCGCAGGACGTGAACGTGGCGCTCGCGGACGCGGGCGCGAGCGCGAAGTCGGCGAAGGAAGCGCTCGACGGAATGAAGGGCATCGTGATGGCGATCTTCGCGCCCGCGCTGATGCTCGTGCTCATCGGAGGCTTGGGTGTCATGCGCAAAAAGTTTGGCCGCGTGGCTGGCACGTTCTCGCTGCTGTTCGGTCTGATCGGCCTGGGTATCGGCGCGCTGCTGAAGGGCGCTGCCGAGGGTGACTCCGGTATCGGACTCACGCTCCTGCTCGTCACCGGTGTGGCAGGTGTGGTCGGTGGCCTCATTGCCCTCGTGAAGCCGGAGCGCCCGGTTATTCCAGCGACGGCGCAGCCGAAGTTGGTCGCACTCGCGGCGTAGTTAGATCGGCGCGCCCGATGGTGCGTTCGCCCGGAGATGCATAGGGGCATATTGTCGAAGCTCGTCCTCGCGCTGCTGTTGACCCTGGGTATGAGTGCGGCGGTGGCCGACTCGCTCGGGACCATCCGCGGATCGGTCGCAACCAACGGCACGCCGGCGCGCGTGACCATCACGTGCGGGACGGTCACGAAGACCACGATGACGGATCCAGCGGGCAACTTCTCCATCGGAGGGTTGCCCGCAGGTGCGTGTACGGTGAGCGCGAGCGCGAGTGGCTTCTCCGCCGCGGCGGCGAGCGTCACGGTCACCGGTGGCAACATCGCGTCGGTCAGCCTCGCGTTGAAGAGCGCGACGCCGAAGATCGAGCCGAAGGTCGTCACGAAGCCCGACACGAGGCATGAAAAAACCAAGAAGGCCGAGGACAAGCCGGCCTACGCGCCGGCCGAGCCCGCGCCGGCGGTCGCACCGCAGCCGATGAACTACCGGCCGCCGCCCGCACGCTATCGAGTGCAGCAGGGTCCGATGGCGACGCGGCCGAGTCAGCCGCTCGTGATCGACGGCGACCCGAACCACAACACCGAGGCGTACGACAAGATCGACGACAATCCGTTCTTCAAGGTGTCGGCGCGGCCGCTGTCGACGTTCTCGGTCGATGTCGACACCGCGTCGTACGCGAACACGCGACGCTTCCTCGCCGACGGAAAGCTGCCGCCGAAGGACGCGGTTCGCGTCGAGGAGATGATCAACTACTTTTCGTACGACTATCCGCAGCCGGCGAAGGGCGAGCCGTTCTCGATCACCACGGACGTCACGCAGAGCCCGTGGAATGCGAAGATGAAGCTCGTGCGCGTGGGGCTCAAGGCTCCCGCGATCGAGGACTCGCAGGTGCCCGCGCGCAACCTCGTGTTCCTGATCGACGTGTCGGGCTCGATGACCGACGCGAACAAGCTGCCGCTGCTCAAGCAGGCGATGAACCTGCTCGTCGCGCAGATGCGACCGCAGGACAAGATCGCGATCGTCACGTACGCCGGCAACGCGGGCCTCGCGCTGCCGCCGACGTCCGGCAACGAGAAGGACACGATCCGCAACGCGATCTTTCGCCTGGAGCCGGGCGGCTCGACGAACGGCGCCGCGGGCATCCAGCTCGCGTACGACCTCGCCGAGAAGCAGAAGAGCAAGGGCGGCATCAACCGCGTGATCCTCGCGACCGACGGTGACTTCAACGTCGGTACGACAGATCAAGGATCGCTGATCCGGTTGATCGAGGAGCGCCGCGAGAAGGGCGTGTTCCTCACGGTCCTCGGCTTTGGCATGGGCAACTACAAGGACTCGACGCTCGAGAAGCTCGCCGACAAGGGCAACGGCAACCACGCGTACATCGATTCGCTGTCCGAGGCGCGCAAGGTCCTCGTGAAGGAAGCGGGCGCGACGCTCGTCACCGTCGCGAAGGACGTGAAGCTGCAGGTCGAGTTCAACCCGACGACGGTCGCGGGCTATCGCTTGATCGGCTACGAGAACCGCGTGCTGAAGGACGAGGACTTCAACGACGACAAGAAGGACGCGGGCGACATCGGCGCGGGTCACTCGGTGACGGCGCTGTACGAGATCGTTCCCGCGGGCACGGAGGTGCCGGGTGCGGGCAAGGTGGACGATCTGAAGTACCAGTCGAAGACCGTGCCGAACGCGAATGCGACGACGGGCGAGCTGATGACGGTGAAGATCCGCTACAAGCAGCCCGACGGAAAGACGTCGAAGCTGTTGTCGCGATCGGTCGCGAATCAGACGGTCGAGCTCGCGAAGACGTCGGCGGATCTACGCTGGGCGACCGCGATCGCGGGCTTCGGCATGTTGCTACGTGAATCGCCGCACCGCGGGAACTTGTCGTGGAAGCAGGTGCAGGCGATGGCCGAAGCGGCGATCGGCACGGACACGGACGGGTATCGCAAGCAGGCGATCGAGCTGATCAAGCGCGCGAGCACCGCGTCGCGCTAACCCTTGCGTGTGGAGCAGGCGAGCCAGACGTCGCCGCACGTGCGCACGTGATCCGACGCGGCACCTTCGCCGCACTCGGCCACGAGCAAGAGTCCACCGGGCACGAGCGCGCGCTCGAGAGCTCGCCGCGTCGTGCCGCGATCGCCGCTCTCGTCGAGCGTGGAGCCGACGCACGTGATCACGTCGAAGCGTGCATCGCCGAGCGCGCGGTCGCGAACGTCACCGCAGATGACGTGCGCGGGATGCGGATGTCGCTCGCGCTGCTGGCGATACGCGAACATGCGGCAGATCTGTGCATCGCGATCGACGCTCGTGATCGGCGCTCCGACGACGCGGCCGAGCCAATCGTCCCACGCGCCGACGCCGATGCCGACGTTGCACACGGCGAGCGGGCGCCGCGGTGGGAGGTGCGCGAGGACGAATCGGCGAAGCTCGTACTCGAGCCACGCAGACTCGAGCGACGTGTTCCACGCCTCGGCGCCGCGAGCGACGTAGTGCGCGAGGAGCTCGCTATCGGTCATGCAGCACAAACCGCGCTGCGCGGCGCGATCTTCCTCGTCAGTGCGGCGTGATCGGCGGGCTGACCTTCGTGCCGGTCAGCGTGCCGTGCACCCAGATCACGCCGACGCCACCGCCACCACCGCCGCTACCACCGTCGGAGTTGTTGGTCCCCGCGCCGGCGAGGTTGCCCGTCGTGCCGCCTTGTCCGCCGGGGGACAGCGATTGCACACCGGCGGTGCCTCCACCCGCGCGCTGGTCCCAATCCGCGGCGGCGCCGGGCTGCGCGCCATCGCCGCCGTTGCCGCCGTTCGATGTTCCCGCGCCACCGCCACCGCCGCCGCCGTTCGCGGACAGCTCGCCCGTGATCGTGATCGTGGTCGCGTCGAGGCCGATCAATCCACCCGATCCGCCGCCGCCACCACCACCGGATTGATCGAGGCCCGGCGATCCGCCGCCGCCCGAGGCGGAGATCGTGCCGTTCGCAGCGACGGTGATCGTCGTGCCCGCGATCAGATAGACCGCGCCACCACCGTTCGAGCCGGGGCCGAAGTTCGTGCCGTCGTTGCTGCCGTTGTTGGGACCGTTCGTCGATCCGCCGTTCGCGCCTTTGCAGCCGCCGCGGATGAACGTCGACAGCGACATCGCACCGCCGGTGCCACCGGTCGCGTTGCCCGCCGCACCACCGTTGTTGTTGTCGTCGCCGTTGCCCGCGGTGCCGCCGGCTGCACCGAAGCCGCCACCGCCGCCACCCGCGGCGCCACCGCCATCGTTTTCACCATTGGTCGCCGCGACGCACGCCGCTGCATTCGCGCCCGCACCTGAGGGACCCATGCGCTTGCTCGAGACATCGAGGTTGCCGGTCACGTTGATCGATTCGGTCGCGACGATGACGAGCGGCCGCGATCCTTCCGCGCGCGTGTTGTTGATCGTGATCTGCGCGCCGGTGACCACGCACAGGGGAACGCCGCCCGTGGGTGTCTCGACCTGATCGCACTGCGTGTCCGTGTTGATCGTCGCGGGAAGCGTACGCGTACCGGTGGGCAACACCGTCAGACAGATCTCGTGCGGCGTGCCGAAGCACGTGCGTGCGTCGACACCCGGCGCCATGTCCACGGTCACATCGCCGTCGTCCGTGGTCGGCGCATCGATCGGAACTTCTTCGCCGACACACACGCCTGACTGCGGACCCGATGCGTCGCCATACCGGCGGCCCGAGCTGCACGACGAATCCTCGAAGCTGCAAAATCCCACCGAGGTCTCGCAGCGTCCGGCCCGCGGACCGCCCTGGCACTGCGAATCGAGCTCGCACGAGAACGCGCCGCCGCCGAACGGAGAGCAACCACAGAGACCGGCGAGCAGAGCCCACGCGAATGCGCGCATGCCGCCATTGTAGAGCGATCTTGCAGACATGAGGCCTCGCGAAGATCTTCGACCACTCCCGTCGCTCCCGCAATAGAATCATGGCGTTGAGGCTCAAGCTGCAAATGCTCAGTCTCGAGCTGGAGGCACCCACGGGCGTCGAGCTCGTTCCAATCACGCCGGACCTTGTTCGCGCGAGCGAGCGACGTCCCGATGGCGCGCCGATCGGCGAGCTCGAAGTGACCACGTTCAAGGCCGCGCTGCTGATCGATCGCGACGGAATCCTCGCAGACAAAGCACGCACGCTCGCCGAGGCCGCGGCACCGCAGGCGATGGTGGATTCGTGCGATCCGATCACGCTCGGCGGCATCAGCGGATATCGCGCCTCCGCGTACGTACGCGGCAAGGATCGACCCGCGCTCCCGTACATCCACGTCGTGGTGCTCGCGCCCGATGATCTGCGCGTCAATGCTGGCGTCGTGATCACCGCGCGCAGTCAGCGACTGGAGTGGGTTGCAGGTGATGCGATCATCGCGTCGCTCAAGGTGCTCGGTCGTCGCGGCGCCGCGAACGAATAGCTCGCCAGTCACCGACGCGCGATCGCCTCCGCAGGACGCTCGTCTGATCGCGATCGGTGGTCGAGGGCGGCGCCCGAACGCGCGAGACCCGCGAGCAATTTCACGAATGTGCGCGCAATCGCGACCTCGATCGAGTGTCGACCACCTGATGCGGTCTATCGACAATCGATCTGGGCTTGTTCTCTCGATCACCTGCGCGCTCGCGATGGCATCGTTCGCGACCACCGCCGAGGCGTCGAGCACCGAGGACGAATGGCTCGCGAGCCTCTCCGATCGCGTGATCGAAGACATCACGGCCGGCAAGCCTCTCGTCGTCGAGGTCCACGTCCCGCTGTGCGACAACACCATCATCGCGTGCGGTAACGCGAAGCTCGGCGACGGCGACAATCCCGAGACCAACCTCTATTGGTCCACGACGCCCGGCTTTGGCTCTTGGTTCAATCGCAAGAACGGCGGGTGGAAGCGCGTGCTGAAGCTGCGCGAGGGCGAGACGGGCGACAAGGACGTGCTCGCGCTGCACGTCTACCGTCGCATCGCGAGCACGCCCGCCGCGTGGAGGAAGCGCGGTGCACCGCCGAAGATGGAGATCGACATCGTGGTGCACGGATGGCGCGGCACCGCGATCGATCGCGCACTCGCGGCGTACGCGGCGGACATCAGCGGCCAGGGCTCGCGCACGATCACGCTGAGCAAGGCCGACGACCGCCGGACTGCAAGCGATGCGAAGGACGGTGACAAGTCCGACGAACGTCGGACGCGTAGCAGCGCCGCAGGCGATGCGAAGGTAAGTGACAAGTCCGACGAACGTCGGACGCGTAGCAGCGCCGCAGGCGATGCGAAGGTAAGTGACAAGAGCACGCTCGAAGCAGGTGGGGCGGCGCAGATCGTCGCGTGGGTCGGACACAACCGCCTGATGGATCTCGAGCCGTTTCAGTGGCCCGCACCCGGCAAGGCGACGAAGGGCACGATCGCGATCGCGTGCCACACGGCGGCGTACATGGAAGACAACGTGCCGAGCGCGACGCGCGTTCCGCTGCTGATGACGCGCGACTTTCTATTCGCGAACGCAGCGCCGCTCGAGGCGGCGGTGCTCGCATTCGCGTCGGGCGGGAGCTATGCGCAGATCCGGCTCGACGCGGCGACCGCCTATGCCGGCATTCGCGAGCGCGAGGTGAAGCACGTGTTCGGCGCGTTCACGAATCCCGCGGACAAGCGCTGGCACAAGGCGAAGTGATCACGCGGGGAGCTTGCTGCGCGCATCGTCGATCGCGGTCCGCGCGGCGATGCGTAGGCGCATGAGCTTCGCGCGATCGTCGGCGCTGAGGTCGGGACGGCGCTGATAGATCTCGTCGAGCCAGTGCAGCGCGGCGAACGGCGATGCGAGCGCGACGCCCGCGCCGACAAACGACAGCGGCGGCGGCAACAGCGCGAACGACGCGCCGACGAGCCCCGCGGCCCACACCGGATACACCACGAGCGCGGCGCCGAGCTTGTACGTCGACGTCGCGTCGGGATCCGAGTTGCGCGCGAGCCAGCGCGGGAGGAAGTAGGGCAGGGCGTACAGCGCGAACCCCGACGCGGCGAGCGGCGCGAGGAGCGCGCGTCGCCATGTCGGCATCGGCGGCGGCTTCGGTGGCGCTACCCCCGCGACCTGCGCGTCGGTGACACCGGCGCGATCGAGCTCGGCGAGGTACGCGTCGATCGTCTCGGTCGCGCGGGCGACGAGGCGTGCATCGACCGAGCTCTGCGAGCGCAGCGTCTTCTGCGCGAGCTCTACGCGGCGACCGATGTCGCTCCACGCACCGAGCGTGTGGTCGCCGGCCTCGTTCGCGAACATCTCCGCGACGCGAGCGATGCGCATGCGATCGGCGTTCGTCTCGCCCTCGACGAGGAGCTCCTCGAGGTCGGTCTTCATCTGCGCGGTGATGTTGGCCACGCGCTCTTCGTCGGTCGCGCCCGCGACATCGGCGAGGCGGCGCACGGGACCCCACAGCACGAGCGCGCGCGAGCGAAACTCCGCGCGGCGATCGAACTCGAGAGCGACCGCTTGGAACGTCGGCGGTACGCCTCCGCGCGTCTTCGCGGCGAGCAGCATGCGCGCGGCGCCCGTGCGCAGCGGTGCGAGGCGGGGCTCCGAGTGCGACGTGCCCTCCGGGAAGATCAGGATATTGCCGCCGGCCGAGAGATGCGCGGCGATCTTGTCGAACACCGCCGCGTTCGCAGACGCGTCTTTATCGGGCGTGTCCTTCCGGCGCACGATCGGCACCGCGCCCGCACGATCCAGCAACCAGCCGAGCCCGGGGATGTTCCACAGCGTCGACTTCGCGACCGGCGAGATCGAGCAGCTCGCATCCGTCATCACGACGACGGGATCGATCAACGCGTTCGTGTGATTCGCGACGAACACGCGCCCGCGGGTATCGATCGCGGGCGGCGCGCCGAGGCGCTCGATGTCGCGGAAGTACAGCTTGATCAGTCGGCGAAACGTTCCGATCAACATGTCGCGAACTGCACCACCGCTCGCACCCTCGATAGCGTCCTGCACGCTACGAGGATGCCACGGGTGCTACCCGTAGATCAGCTGGCCTTCGGTCCAGACGGTCATCGGCGTGATGTCGTGATCCGCGCGCGTGTCGACGTGCGCTGCACAGAACCAACGCTCGCCATCGCTCTCGTCGCGAACGGTCACGCACATCGGACACATCGGCGAGGTCTGTGCGTCCTCCGGCAGACCCACGACGAGGGTCGGGCACGCGGCGACGCGCAGGATGCGGTTCGGGATGTTGTCCTTGTGCTGTCCGAACTGGCCGATCACGATCAGATCCGCGCGGATCTCGGCGGCCAGCATCGCGATCTGTTCGTCGGGCTTGCCGCGGCGAACGTGGAGACGCGCGCGCCAATCCTTGCCGTAGCGATTGAACGTCTCGAGCTCGGGATAGACCCGCTCCCACAGCGCCTGCTTGACGTCTTCGCTCGACGGCTTTCGCTTCTCGCGGACCGTCAAGAAGTGAAGCTCGGGTGCTTCGTGCCGGGCCGCTTGGTCGAGCGAGTGTTCGATCACGATGTCGGAGTACTCCGTGAGATCGATTCCGACGACGATCCGGTACCGCCGCGGGCGGCCGAGGATCAGCGGTTCACGCAATGGAGGGCTCATGGTCCAAGATGGCTGCAGATGGCGTGCCCGATGACGGACTGCGGCACGACCGCACACCGCTCGCGACCCGCCACCTGTTGAGAGGAGATAGGCAGCGTGAGACAGTGGCCGCGTGGCGGGACGCGATCTCGATGCTGTGCAGCTGCGCTCGGTAGCGCCGCTCGTCGACGCGAGCACGAAGCAGCTCCTCGGCCCCGTCATGCTGGTGACGAACGGTCACAAGACGATCGGGATCACGAACTCCGAGATCTTGCGGCCGTGGGAACCCAGCCGGCTCGCGATCGCGACGTCCTTCGATGGTGCGAAGCACGCACGCGTCGCGAACTGGCATCTCGGTCGGTACTCCGGTGTCGGACTCGTCGAGCTCGCGGATCCGATCGACAGCACGGATGTCACGCCGCTCTCGATCGGTGCGATCTGCGCGACGGCGGAGACGCGCGGTGCTCCATCAGCGCTCGTGACGGTCGTCGCGAATCAAGGAAAGCTCGCACGCGAGGTGATCGCCGTGCATGTCGACAAGTCGGATGCCGGCGGAATGTCCGACGAGATCACGCGGCTCGCATCGCCGATCGAGCCGGCGCACGTGGGCCGGAGGATCGACGGCGCGGTGCTGTTCTCGTGGTTCCCGCCGGACCCGGTTCTCGGTCGCAAGAGCGAGGTGCTCGCCGTCGCGATCGCGTATCCGTACACGCTCGACATCTTGAAGCCGCGCGAGCTGCCTCCATTCGCGGAGCTGCTCGGCCTCGACGATCTCGGGCGCGCGCTGATCCAGTCCGTGACGCAGCCCGATCCGCGGCCCGAGCTCGTGACCGTGACCGGTGAGATCGCCGAGGTGCGTGGCGGTCTGGATCGTGCGGTGCTAGACCCCGTCGAAGAAATTCGCTCGCAGCGCGAACGCAAGTAGCCGTGAAGATCGCGACCTGGAACGTCAACGGGATCCGCGCGCGCTCGTCGCAGCTCGCGCATTGGATCGATAGAGAAGAGCCCGACGTGATCTGCCTCCAGGAGATCAAAGCGTCTCCGGCGCAAGTGCCCGAGGCGATCGCGAACGTCGCCGGGTATCACGCGCACTTTCACGGCGCGGGCGGGTACTCGGGCGTCGCGCTGCTGCTACGCACCGCGAAGTACGGCGACAAGCCGGTGTTCGTGCACCCACCGTTCGATCTCGAGAACCGCATCGTCGTCGCCGAGGTGGGCACGCTGGTGTTCGGCTCGGTCTACGTGCCGAACGGCGGCAAGGATCTGCCGGCGAAGATGTTGTTCCTCGAGGAGATGGTCGCGTGGGCCGCGGCCGTCCGCGCGGCGGGCAAGCACCTCGTGCTGTGCGGTGACTTCAATGTCGCGCGGAGCTACATCGATGTTCACCCCGTGTTGCGCAAGGACATGATCGGGCAGTCCGCGCCGGAGCGCGCGCTGATCGAGCAGCTGCTCTCGGGCGGCGCGCTCGTCGATGTCGGTCGCCACGTCGAGCCCGACAACGATCGGCTGTTCACGTGGTGGGCGCCGTGGCGCAACTTCCGGCCGCGCAACATCGGGTGGCGGTTGGACTACGTCGCGGCGTCGCGCGCGCTCGTCGACGAGACGGTGCACTGCGCACACTATCGCGATGTCGGCACGAGCGATCACGGGCCGGTGATCGCGCACCTTCGCGATGCGCCGCTCGCCGACGCGGATCGCCCGAGCTAGGCGATCGCTTCACTCGCGGTGACGAGCTCGAAGCCGCGAGCGCGCAGCGCGGGGACGAGCATGCGCACGGCTTCGATCGTCACCTCGCCACCCTCGCGTGCTTCGTGCATCAGCACGATGCTGCCGCTCTTCACGCGCTCGAGCACGCGCTCGACGATCTCCTGCGCGGGGCGGCCCTTCCAGTCGTAGCTGTTCACGTCCCACAGCACGAGGCGCTTCGCGAGGCGCGCGAACGCACGCACGGTCCCCGGGCGGCGCGCGCCCCATGGCGGACGCGCGACCTTCGGCACCACACCCGCGGCGTCTTCGATCGCGCGATCGGTGGCGCGCAGCTCGTGCTCGACGCTGCGGCTCCGCGCGAACGGCAGGTAGCGATGGTGATACGTGTGATTGCCGATCTCGTGCCCCGCATCGGCGATGCGGCGGACGACGCTCGGGCTCTTGCGAACATCGCGTCCGACGACGAAGAACGTCGCGGGTGCATCGAGCTCGTCGAGCGCGTCGAGGAGCGCGGGCGTGCGAACGGGGTGCGGGCCATCGTCGAACGTCAGCGCCACGATCTTGCGCTCGCGAGGGCCGTGGCGATCGGTGCCCATGATCCAGTCGACGGGGCCGCCGTAGCCGCCATAGAAGAACAGATAGCCGAGACCGATCAACGCGGCGATTCCGGCGAGGAGTGCGACGAGAAGTCCGACGAACAGCATGCGCTCCGAAACGTGCGAGAGCAGTGCCGGATCCACGCGCCGCGTGGTTACACCGACGGTGCCACTGCTTGCCGTATCCACAGCGCCACTTCGATCGGCGATTTCACACGCACGTGAGAATCGCGTGATCGCTACATGTAGCGAACGGCGAACGTGACAGCGAGCGCGAGCGCGGCGGGGATCGCCTGCATGAACAGGATCACCTTGGATGCCGTCGCCGCGCCGTACAGTCCCGCGATCAGGACGCACGCGAGAAAGAACACGCGCAGCTCGTATCCGAACGGCGGGAAGTACGACCACACGAGGCCCGCGGCGAGGAAGCCGTTGTACAGGCCCTGATTGCCGGCGAGCACCTTCTGCGCCTGCATCTCGGCGAGCGGACGCCTGAACGTCTTCGCGCCGAACGGCGTGGCCCACAAGAACATCTCGAGGATGAGAAACCACACGTGCAAGAAGGCGACGAGGCCGGTGAGCACGTGCGACGCAGTGATCATGGGGCTGACTATCGCATCGCCATGCGGATGTGCGCGATGATCAGCGCGTGGGATTCGGCTTCTCTCGCCGTGCACGCTCCAAGAAGGCAAAGGGCGGACTGCGGGCGCTGTTCGGCAAGGCACCCGATGCGCGGGAAGTGGGGACGCGGCTCGCGATGCTCGCGAAGCGAATGCTCGGCGAGGCCGCGCGTGATGTCACCACCAAGCGCGTGACGCTGGAGCTGCACCCGGATGCGTCACCGCTGCGGATCGTCGTCACCGACGAGGGTGACCTCGAGATCACGGGCGACTCCACGGCGATCGGTCCGGGGTATCACGCGCACGTGACCGCGGTGCTCGGGCCCGTTCTCGAGGAGCTCGACTTCACGTGGGACGGCGACGAGCCGGATCCGAAGCAGGCGATCACCGCGTGGCTCGCGAGCGAGCTCGCCGCGGGGACGACGCGCATCGGCATGCCGGCGGAGCTCGCGTTCAAGGTCGAGGGCGCGGTGCACACCGCGATGGGCCCGCGCGATCGCGCGTGGGTCGATGCCGTGATCGCGGATCCCGCGTCGGGCAAGGATGCGTTCGCGTGGTGGGACGATGCACCGGGGCACCCCGAGCGCGCGGCGGCGCTGATCGCGATGTGGCTGCGCGTTCCGTGGCGCGAGCCACTCGATCGCGAGGAGCGAGATCTGATGAAGAGCGTCGACGGTGCGCTGCGCGCGGCGCGCAAGGCGGATCCGACGCTCGCGCTGCCGTATGCCGAGTGGGCCGAGCTGCTCGTGCACCTCGGCGCCGACGAGGAGCGCATCGCGCCGATCCGTGCGAAGGCGAGCGGGCCCGCGACGATCGGCTATCGCCGCCACCTGCTCGAGCTCGAGGTCGGTCCGTGGACGCTCGAGCTCCCGGGCAGCTTCGTCGGCAGCTTCGAGGACGAGCGCTACATCGCGACCGATGGCGATCGGCTCGTCGAGCTGTCGACGTTGACCGCGGGCGGCGAGCACGACGCACAAGCGCTGCTCGACATCGCGCCCGCGAAGCACGAGGTGATCGAGCGTGTCACCGATGACGATCGCCGCGGCCGCGCGGAGGCGTACGTCGACGACGGCGTGCACATCGTGCATGGCCTCATGGCCATCGCGCCCGAGGTGGCGATCCTCACGTGCAAGAGCGCGCAGCCCGACCGCGCCTGGGCACTCGCCGCGTGGCGAAGCTTGCGCGTTCGCAGCTAGCTCTTGTGCATCACGATCAGCGGATAGTGCCCGATGCGTCCCATCAGCTCGGGGAAGCGCTCCTCGAGCATCTGCACGCCGCGTAGCAACGCGCGTCCGCCGAGTTTGTCGTGGACATACGCGCGCATCGGGAGCACCGACAAGCTGCGCCAGCTGAGCACGCGCGCCGAGAACGGCCAGTCGTGCTTCGCGAACCAATCGTACGTGTGCGGATGAAAGTACAGCGGCTCCTTGCCGCGCAGCTTCCGGATCGTCTGCGCGACCTTGCGCAGCGGCCACGCCGGCAACAGCAGCGCCTTCGTCAGCAACGGCTCGTCCCACGCGTAGACGATCACGCCGGTGCGCCCGGGCGCGAGGATGCGCTCGAGCTCGCAGAACGCCGTCGCCTGCTCGTCGGCGGGCACGTGATAGATCGTGTGCAGCGAGATCACCGCATCGACGCTGCTCGTCTGCAGCGGGAGGTTCGTGATGTCGCCGAGGATGTAGATGCCGCGATCGCCGAGCTTCTCGCGCGCGGCGGCGAGCGCGCTGCGCGAGAGATCGATGCAGATACGGTAGTCGTAGCCTTCGCCGTACGCGAGGTAGTCCGCGTACTGCACGGGACCCGACGCGACGTCGACGATGTACCGACCCGGTCGCGTGAGGTGGCGGTTCACGCGTTCGTGACACGCGGCGATGTAGTCGCGCGAGACCGCGCGCAGATCCTCGAACAGCTCCGCATCGCCGAACGGCTTGTCGGCGCCGTCGCGCTTCCAGCCGACCTCGTCGTAGAACTGCTGGACGTCGCGCTTCTTGCCGGCCATGCCGGGGAGCAACGCGAAGATGCCATCCTCGACGGGATAGCTGGTCGCTCCGTCGGGCGTGGTCACACCGGCGGTCCATCGTCGCTCGGTGCGCGTCCCTTCGCGCGCGAGCTCGTCGGCCGTCATCCAGCGGAGGCGCTGCCCGGTCTTCGGGCATCGCAGAATGTCGACGACGGCGGGATCCACCCGCGCAGACTAGAGGACGACGGTCTCGGTACGCAACGGTTCGAGCGACGGCAGCGTCGGGATGAAGTCCCACACCGCCTCTTCGAGACAGCGCTTCGTCGCGTCGGTCGCCGCCATCAGCACGGCGACATCGACGATCTCCTCGAACGTGAGCTCGATCTTGATGACCGGCTTGATCGTGCCGAGGTTGCAGTGCGCGACGAGTGGGCGCAGCTGCGTGGCGAGATCGACCGCTGGAATCGTCGGATGCCCGAATCCGCCGCTGTGACCGATGCCGTCGGTCGACCCCGAGCGACCGAAGCCACTGAACCCGCCGATGCCGAAGCCTTCGATCAGCGGGCCGTCGCCGCCCCATCGCACGAACAGCGACGTGCTGTTGGTGACCGCATGGGCGAGCGCATCGATCCGCTGAGACAACATCTTCGTACCGGCCTCGTCGGAAGTGTTCGGATCCTCGTCGTGGGGGAGCGAGGTGCCGGTACCGACGAGCTCGCGCGCGATCGTTCGACCCGGATCGCCGAGCGGACGTACGAGTCGAACAACGCGCCGATTCCACAGCATGCCCTCGAGCAGGATCGGGCCGGCGAACTTCGTACCGCGCGTCCACCAGATGCACGCTTCACCTGCCGCGAGAGAGCCGCTGCACGTTTCGCCGCCGAGGTTCACGCGCGTGCCTTCGTCGAGGTCCATCCAGCCGAGGCCGGTGGCACGGATGTGATCGAGCGAGGTCGGGCGGACGAGCATCGCCGCATCGACGGACACGCGGCGCGAGGCGTCGAGCTCGCCGAGCTGCGTCGCGAAGCCGGTGGTCACGGCAGCGAGACGGCCGAGCACCGCGTCGTCGTGGCGCGAGAGGATCGCGACGCCGTCCGCGTCGACATCGCCAACGCTCGACGTGACGGCGACGTTGATGATCGTTCCAGATGGGACGAGGCCAGCGAAGCTGTCGGGTTTCGCCGACAGGCGCGTCGCCATCGCTTCGTCGGTGATCAACAACACGCGGCGCGTGCCCGTCATCGTCGAGAGCAAGCGGCCCGCTTCCGCGAGGCCCGCATCGAAGTTCGAGCCGTTCCGCGGGGTCATCGATGCGAGCTCGCGCTCGAGGCGAGAGCTCGCGCGCGAGGCGGGAGTCCACGCGGGGAGCAACGCGCGGGTGTGGCGCGAGAACGCGATGACCTGTACGCGGCTGTTCGGTGCGGCGCGCAGATAGCCCAGCACGATCTCGCGCTGCGATCGGCGCTGCTGATCGCTCATCGATCGCGACTCGTCGACGAGGATCACGGTCGCGAGATCGCGCGGCACGTCGGCGAGGTTCGCGGCGAGCGCGAGCTCGGTGCGAGCGAGGTGCATGTCGTCGGTGATCGCGAGTCGCGCGGTCGATGCGGCGAGGCGATCACCCGAGGGCAAGCGCGCAGCCTGGGGCGCCGCGAACGCGATCCACGCGTCGCTCTCGGCGCCATCGGTGTTGTTCGGCTCCGTGCACGACGCGAGGAGCGCGGGGCTCGCCGGTCTCGTGCGCGCGGCCTTTTGCCAGTCGCTCGGTGCTCGGACGTAGCGCTTGTCGCGAAAGAAGCACGTCGGCGCCACGACCTCGAGCGAGACCAGCACGTCGGTCCGGATCGGTGCGCCGATGATCACCGACACCGCGTAGCTGGGGCCGATGTAGCTGTTCAGGACGATCTTCGCGACCCACGTGCTCGGCGGGCTGCTGGCCTCGTCGGCGCCGAACGCATCGCCGAACTGCTTGTCGACGACGTCGACCGCCTCGAGCGTCATGCGATGCGTCGCTCCGCCCTGTGTGATCGTCGCGCCCGTCACGACGGCGCCTGTCGGCATCGTCAGCTCGAGCGTGGTGGTCGGCGACTCCGGTACGTCCCGCGTCTCGATTCGATAGTCGACGACCATGCGGGCGGTCGTGCCATCGAGCGTGGCGCGCACCGCGATCGGCGCATCCACCAGGCTCTCGTCCTCGCTCGTGGCCCGGTCGGTCTTCGCGGTCGCGGCCGAGGTGACAAGTACGGCAGCCAACGCGATGCGACGCATGAGTGCTCGGACAGCACCCGGACGATTCGGTTCCTTAGTTCGAGCCCGTTACGGGCGGCGGCGCGGCAACGGCATCGGCGGTGATCTTCGCGGGCTCGATATCCGTCGGAATAAAGCGAAGATCGACGAGCTGGGTCAGATCGATCGGGCGTTGGAGGATGCCCGCCTTGAGCGCGTACTTCTGGATCATCTCCATGTCTTCGCCGGTGGGTGTGAGGTGTCGGTACGACACGCGATCCGGTGGCTGCGTGAGCACGTACTCGAGCAGCTTCTGATCCTGACGGAAGTACGGAGCGGCCACCCTCGCCGCGGTCAGCCGATTGCGCTCGGCCCACTCGCCCGACTCCGCGATCCCGCGCACGAGGTCGCGCACGACGTCGGGTCGCTCTTCGATCAACTCCTCGCGCACGACGAGCACGCACGAGATGAAGCGCGGCCAGATGTCCTTCGCGAAGTACAACACGCGTCCCGTGCCGGCGAGCTCGGCCTTCGCCGCGTGCGGCTCGCCGACGAAGTACGCGTCGATCGCACCCGCGGCGAGCGCGCTCGGCATGTCGGGCGGCGGCATGTCGACGAAGTTGATGTCGCCGGGCTGCATGCCCTGGTCCTCCATCAGCTTCGTGATGACGAGGTACTGGTTCGAGAACTTGCTCGGACGAGCGAACGTCTTCCCCTTGAGATCACGCAGGCTCTTTGCCTGCGAGCTCTTCGCGACCATCACCGTCGAGCCATCGCGGTGGCCGAGGTAGACGATCTTCACCGGCACGCCCTGCGAGCGCATCACCATCGCGAGTGGCGCGAGCATGAAGCTCGCGTCGATCTTGCGCGCCTTGAGCGCTTCGACCACCGTCGGAAACTCGGTGAAGCGCTGCGAATCGAACTTCGTGTGCGTCGTCGTCGTCTTCGATGCGAAGTCGGTGACCGGGCACGTGAGATGACACGTCACCGGAAGGAACCCGACCATCAAGTGATCCGCGGATGCCTCGGGCGTGCCCTTCCATGGCTTGTTGTGCAGCACGGTCAGCGCGACGAGCGTGCTGACCGTGATGATGACGAGCTTGATCTTGGAGCTCACGACAATCCCAGCTCGTCCATGATGGCCTGCTCTGCCTCGGCAACGCCAGGAGTTGCTGGATTGCGCGGTCGCTCCGCGGGAAGTGGCAGCAATCGCCGCACGTTGGTCGGACGCGCACCGAGGACGACCACGCGATCACCGAGCTGCACGGCCTCTTCGATGTCGTGCGTGACGAACACGACCGTTCGCGGCCGCTCCTTCAGCGTGCTCACGAGCTCCTTGCGCATGCGGTTTCGCGTCTGGTAGTCGAGCGCGCTGAACGGCTCGTCCATCAGCAAGATGTCCGTCTCGGCCGCCAACGCGCGCGCGATTTCGCAGCGCTGCCGCATGCCGCCCGACAACTGATGCGGATAGTGATCCGCGAACTCCACGAGACGCGTGATCTCGAGCCACTCGGCCACCTTCTTCGTGCGCTGCTCGCCGGTGATCTCCGACGACAAACCGACCGCCATGTTCTCGCGCACCGTCTGCCACGGGAACAATCCGCCGTCCTGATAGATCGTGCGGCTCTGTCCCTTGCGGACGATCGAGCCGCGCGTCGGCTTCAAGTGACCACCCAGGAGGCCGAGCAGCGTGGACTTCCCGCATCCCGATGGTCCGACGCAGACGACGATCTCGTCCTTCGTCACCTCGAGATCCAATCCATCGATCACCGTCGTGCCCGGATAGTCGAAGCCGACGCCATCGAGCTCGAGGATCGCGTCGATCTCGGGCGCGCTGCGATACGGCACGCTCATCGCTCGAAGCCCCACCGCACGCTCGGGATCTTCGCGAGGCGCGCGAACAGCACGTCCAGTCCGATGCCGATTCCACCGACGACGATCATGCCGCACACGACCAAGTCCATCCGCAGTCCGTTGCGCGCGTCGACGATCAAGAACCCCAACCCGCTCCGCACCGCGATCATCTCCGCGGCGACCACCACCATCCACGCGACACCGATCGCGACGCGCAACGCGGTGACCAGCTGCGGCAGGATCGCGGGCAGCGTGATCTTGAACAGGATGTCCGCCGGCGACATCTCCATGTCCTCGGCGACCCGGTAGTAGATCTTCGGCACCGCACCGGCCGCGGCCGCGGTCGCCAGTGCGATCTGGAAGAACACCGCGACGAAGATGATGTAGATCGCGGGTGGGTCGCCAATCCCGAACCAGATGATGGCGAACGGGATCCACGCGATCGGGCTGAGCGAGCGGAAGAAGTTGATCCACGGCATCAGCGCGTGGCGCGTCGATGCGCTCCTGCCGACGACGAGTCCGAGCGGCACCGCCGACACGACGCCGGCGACGAAGCCCCACGCGACGCGATACAGCGACGCGATGATGTCCTCGAACAGCCGTCCGGACGCGATCTCTTGGCCGAACGCGTTCGCGACTTCGCCGGGCGTCGGCACGGTTCCCACGGGGAACGCATCGGCGGCGGACAAGCCCCACCAGATGCCCAACATGACGAGGCCCGTGAGGACGGGATAGAGAAAGCGCTGCACGCCTGCGCGAGCATCCTACCCGGGAACCGCACGGCAGACGCCCACGAGGGCGATCGCCTCACGCTCGGGCGGACCGTGGCTTGAAGTTGACACTATGTTGACACGAGGTCTGCGTATGACGGGGACATGCGCCATCCTCTGCCGACTCGAGCTCCGTTCTCGTTTGACCAGGCTCTGACGTTTATCCGGAGGTTTCCGCCGAATCACGGGGAGTACGTGATCGGGGCGAGCTCGATCACCGCGGCGATGGCGATCGGGAACCGGGCGGTGCCGTTCACGGTCCGCTCGACACGCTCGCCGATCGCGACCCGCGATGCCGTGATCGCGACGGCCGGGGTCGAGGGGACGACCAGTGCCGTCGACCTACCCGTCGCGGACGCAGCCGATGTCGAGATCGAGGCCCCCGATGACGTGCCCGCGAGCTCCATCGTGCCGCGCGTGTCGGCGTGGCTCGGAGCCGATCACGACCTGCGTTCGTTCTATGCCGCGGCGGACAAGGACCCGCCGTTTCGCGCGTTGGTTCGCGCGCTGTACGGGCTCCATCACGTGGCGTTCATGTCGCTCGCGGAGATCGCGGTGTACTGCGTGATGATGCAGCGCGCGCCGATCTCGATGGCCGCGCGGATGAAGGCGCGCTTCCTGGATCGCTTCGGGCTGCGCGTGGCCCGCGCGCACGCGCGAGGCGAGCGCGAGCTACGCGCGATGCCCGAGCTCGGGGCTCTGGCGACGCTCGATGGCGACGAGATCGCCGACGCGATCGGGCATCGCGTGAAGGGACCGAAGATCGCGACCGTGGTGCGCGGAGTCGCGGCGCTCGGCGAGCCGTTCTTGCGGACGGCGCCGTACGCAGAGGCGCGCGACGCGCTGTTGGAGATCCCCGGTGTCGGGCCGTTCAGCGCCGGCGCGATCTTGTTGCGTGGTCTGGGGCGCACGGACGAGTTGCCGACTCCCGAGATCGCGACCGAAGAGGCGCGAGCGATCTATGGCCGCGCGTACGACCCCGCGGTGATCGCCAAGCGTTATGGCGCTCACATCGGTTACTGGGCGTTCTACGTGAAAACCGGTGTCGCGCGACAGTCTCGGTGAGGTGCGAGCGTCGCGGATTTCTCGTCGGGAACTGCCTAGTTTTTAGGCAGCAAAAACGTCGCCGTGACAACGTGGCTAGTGGCTGATCGAATAGCCACCGCGAGATGCCGCATTAGAATCGCTGGCCGCGTGTGTCCACTGTGCGTTACACGAACGCGAAGCAGCGGCACCGAGATTGCTCTTCGCGCGCGCGAATGCAGCGCCTAGCTTTTGTTTCTGTAGCCCTTCTGTCTGCGTGCGCCCTGGACAAAACCGAAGCCCCCAAGGGCGAGGTCGACGAGAGCGAACCGCCCAGCGATCCGACCGAGCTCCAGGCTCCCGGACCGAAGGCCGATGACCCGCGGCAGCTCGTGGCGTACACGCTCGAGTCGGCTCATCCGTACGCGAACAACCTGAACAAGACGTACACGCTGAGCCTCGGCAGCGTGCTGCCGTCGTGCGCGACAGCCGTGAAGGTCCACTTCTCGGTGCTGCAGACCGAGGCGGGCTATGACTTCCTGAAGGTCAAGAACGGCGCCGGCTCGGTCGTCGAGACGTTCGAGGGCAGCCGCAACAACACCTGGACCGCGAACTGGATCTCGCTGTCCGCGAGCAAGACGATGAGCGTCGTGCTGACGACCGACGGCTCGGTCGTTCGCGATGGCTTCACGATCGATCAGCTCGAGTGGCAGGGCGCCTCGATGTGCCCCGCACCGCCCACGTTCAACTGCACCGCGGACGAGATCGATCTGCGCAAGCCGGCTCCCGCGTGCGGATGCGAGGAGATCTCGCACTGCTCGCCGCTCGGCGGCGTGACGATCACGCACTCGGTCGGTGGTGGGTTCTCGGGTCAGGTCACGGGCAAGAAGACGGTCGGCACGACGATGTCGACGACGGTGTTCATGCCGGCGACGGGCGAGACGGCGACGCCGGTCGCGACGGTCGATCGCGCGGCGCTCAAGGCGTTCCTGAATCACATCGCGGGATCGGGCGTGCTCTACGGCACGGGTCGCGCGGAGTCGGCGAACTGGACCGAGTGTTTCTCGGTGACCACGGATCAAGAGTCGGTGTCGTACTGCGCCGAGGCGGGCTCGCACACGGCCGCGGTCGTCGACGCGATCACGCGCTTCGAGGCGCTCTCGTCGTGCAGCGCCGATGGCGACGCGACGTGCAACTCGGGCCGCACCTGCAACGCGGACGGTGATTGCGAAGAGCAGGGTTGCATCTGCCCCGCGAACTACAACCCGGTGTGCGGAACGAACGGCACCACGTACTCGAACGGCTGCGCGGCTGCGTGCGCGCACGCCGACGTCAAGCACACGGGCGAGTGCGGTATCCCCGGTGACACCTGCGGAACGATCCGCGGCTTGACCTGCAAGGACGAGAACAAGTGCCGCTTCGGCGTCTCGCAGTTCACGTATCCGTTCCCGGACGCGGGCGGCACGTGCGTCGCGCCGACGTACTGCGATGCTCCGACGGATTGCGCGGGGCTCATCCACCCGGCCGTGCTCGGTCAGTGGACCTGCCCGAACAACACGTGCGTCTACCAGGCGGGCCCGCCGCCGTGGACCAACGTTCCGAACTTCAAGTTCGAGACGGCGCACCCGTACGCGAACAACGTCGCGACGTGGTCGCAGCGCATCGATCTGCCGGTGGGCTCGTCGTCGCTGCGCCTCGCGATGACCGGCGTGTTCAGCCTCGAGAACAACTATGACTTCCTCGAGGTGTGGGCGTGGGACGGCAGCGCGTGGGTTCGCGTCAAGCGCTTCACCGGCACCGTCGGCCCGTCGGCGAACGACACGTTCACCGGGCGCTACTTCTATCTGAAGTTCGTCAGCGATTCGTCGGTGACGAAGGAGGGCTTCAATGTCCTCGCGCAGTATCGTTAGCGGATGAATGTAGCGATCCTCGGCACGGGTCCGGTCGGCGACGCGCTGACCAAGGGGTTCTTGAAGTACGGGCACCAGGTCATGCGCGGCTCGCGCGATCTGACGAAGCTCGAACCCTGGAAGGACTCGTGCCGGATCGGCTCGAGCGCCGAGGCTGCTGCATGGGCCGAGGTGATCGTGCTCGCGGTGAAGGGCTCCGCCGCCGAGGCCGTGCTCGAGCAAGCCGGCCACGCGAACCTCGCGGGCAAGGTGATCATCGACACCACGAACCCGATCGCGGATGCGAAGCCGGATCACGGCGTGCTCCGCTACTTCACCGAGGCGAACGAGTCGCTGATGGAGCGGTTGCAGGCGAAGGTGCCCGCGGCCCGCTTCGTCAAGGCGTTCAACAGCGTCGGCAACGCGTTCATGGTCGATCCGCCGTTCCAGCCGAAGCCGACGATGTTCATCTGCGGCAACGACGCGGGCGCGAAGGCGGATGTGACAAAGATCGTCGAGCAGTTCGGGTGGGGCGTGGCCGACATGGGCGACGCGCCCGGCGCCCGGCCGATCGAGGCGCTGTGTCAACTGTGGTGCATTCCGGGGCTGCGCGGTGGCGGGTGGGCTCACGCGTTCGCCTGGCTCGGTCTCGGCTAGACTGCGGGGATGCGCTGTCACCACCTGCTCGCCATCGCGATCGCAGGTGGATGCTCGTCTCCGTCGACGCTGCCCGATGCACCACCGACCGCGTGGTCCGTCGAGGAAGCGATGCCGGGACCGCGACTCGAGCCCGGCGTGGCCACGCTCGGGCAGCGCATCGTCGTGCTCGGTGGCTTCTATCAGAGCCAAGCAGACGGGCTCGGCATCACCACCGATGTCATCGAGTACGACGCGTTCGCGGCGCCCGAGCACAAGTGGCGCGCTCTTCGCTCGGCGCCCGTAGCGTGGACGCACGCGAACCTCGCGTCGGCGTCGGCGACGCTGTACCTGCTCGGCGGCGCCGAGGGTCCGGACTTCGTCGCGCGTGCCGATGCGTTCGCGTTAGACACCGATCAACCGAACGCGCAGTGGCGACCGATCGCGCCGATCCCGACGTCGTACGAGCCGCGCAGCGCTGCGGGCGTCGTGGTGGCGCCGCCGTTGATTTATCTCATCGGTGGCGCGACGCAGTTCGACGCCGTGGCGAGCGTCATCGCGTACAACTTCTCGAACGACACGTGGAGCCGGCTTCCGGATCTGCCCGCGAAGCGATCACATCCAGCCGCGATGCGCATGCCCGACGGGACGCTGATCGTCGCCGGTGGCCTCGAGACGATCTACTCGACGAGCGCGAAGGGCGACGTGTGGTCGTTGCCGCCGGGAGGCACCCAGTGGCAACCGCGCAAGCCGATGCTGCAAGCGCGCGGTGGATGCGCGTACGGCGTCGTGTTCGAGCAGCTCATCTGCGCCGGCGGCGAAGCACCCACGCCACCCGACGGCGAGGCGCTCGGCACCGTCGAGCGATACGACCCGGTCAACGACGTGTGGTCCGAGCTCGATCCGATGCCGGACCACCGCGCGGGAACGCAAGGCGCGGTCGTCGGTGGCCGGCTGTTCGTGCCCGGTGGCGCGCGGACGCTCACGTTTTCGCCGACCAACACGTTGTACGCATTCGCGTTTCTCGAATCTCTCGATAATTAGTTAACAGGTCTCGCGACTCGTCCGTCTATGTTGTCGCGATGCAGAACCCCTGGAAGCTGACGACCTGCGTTCTAGCTGGAGCCCTGCTGATCTCGAGTGCGCGCGCCGAGACGGATTGGAAGAAGGACGCGCTCTCGCACCTCGAGCGTGCGGCGACGATCCTCGCCGAGCACGGCGGCTCGAGCACAGGAAAGACCGCGCCTCCTGATCCGGGTTCGCCGCCGAAGAAAGAGTCCGCGACTCCGACGAGCAAAGCGTTGCAGCTCACGCGCGCCGCGATCGTCCAGTTGAAGCGCACCGCCGCCGAGTAGGCCGGAGCAGACTTGATATGCTCGCTCTATGGCCGAGCATGTCGTGACGATCGATCGCGTGATCAATGCTTCCGCGAACGAGCTCTACGCCGCGTGGACCGAGCTCCCGATCCTCACGCGCTGGCTCGCTCCCACACTCGACGCGGACATCCGGGTGGGCGGAACGTTCAAGCTCGATCTGTTCGCGAGCGACGGCGGCGCGAAGGTGATCACGGGCAAGTACGATCTGCTCCAGCAAGGCCACCTGATCGACATGACGTTCGCCTCGGATGCCCCGGGCGATCGCACGAACGAGCGCCTCGTGGTGCAGTTCGATCCACAGGGCTCGCTGACCCGTCTGACCGTGACGCTGTCGTGGGATGGATCCCCCCAGGACCAGGGAGCGCTGCAGCGTGCATGGAAAGCGCGCCTCGATCGCCTGTGCGCGGGCGTGGAGCTCGCCACGACCGCCGACCTCGATCGCTGAACTACGTAGCGATCGTGTCCTTCGGGTACCATCGCCGCATGTGGGTTCGAGGAGCTTTGTTCGCGCTCGTGCTCGGTGGTTGCTACTCGCCGTCGTTCGAGAGTTGTTCGCTCGTATGTGGCGCCAACGAGGCGTGCCCGAACGGCTACGAATGTTCGGCGGGACGGTGTGCCGTGGAAGGATCGATCTGCGGGCCGATGATCGATGGTGGCGATGACGGCATGCCGATCGACAACAACGTCGCGAACTGCGGCAACGGCATCTCCGAACCCGGCGAGATCTGTTTCAAGGCTCCCCTCCGGATCGACCTCGGCATCACCGGGGTGTTCGACGCGCAGTTCGTCGACGCCAACGGCGATGGCCAGCGTGATCTGGCGTTCCTGACCGCGACCGGCTACGCGTTTCGCATCAACAACGGTGGGATCTTCTCGAACGTCAACACGAGCGGACCGGGGGTGCCCGGTTCGACCCGCATGCGCGGGGTGAACCTCGGCGGCAGCGATGCCGTCGCCGAGCTCGTCGACAACAACAAGATGACCGGCACGGTCGAGATCTGGGAATGGAACGGCGCTGCCCACGCTCGCATCGGGATGATCGGCAGCGAGACGAACGACGCGCAGGGGATCGCAGTCGGCCGGACGACCGGCGCGAGCGATCCACCGTCGATCGCGATGGTGTTCACCTCGCGACTGCGCATCTTCCAGCTCCCCACGGGCGATGCGCTGTCACCACTCGCGCAGTCTGGCTCCGGCTTCGCGATCACCGGCGGCAAGGATGTCGCGGTCGGCGATATCGACAAAGATCTCCTCGACGAGATCGCGGTCGCGAACAACAGCGGCCTCGAGGTCTTCCGGAACGTGAGCAGCACCATCGTCAAGATCAGCTCGCCGAACATCGGAGGCGGCGCCGACGCGGTCGTGACGTGCGACGTCGATGGCGATCAAGATGACGAGTTCGTGTACTCGATCAAGTCCACCGCGGGAGGTCCCGGACGCGTGGGCGCAGCACGCTGGATGGCTGCGTCCTGGGAGCCCCCCGCACCGCGGACCATCCCGGGAATGTCCGCTCCCGTCGACTGCGCCGACTTCGACAAGGACGGGCATGATGACGCCGTCGTCGTCGCGACGACGGGAGGAGACGTCGATACTCTGATCTTGCGCGGCCGTGCCGACGGCGCGTTCGAAGCGCCGATTCCGTTTCGGATTCTCGACGGGGTCACGCAGATCCACGCCAACGTCGATTTCAACAACGACGAGGTTCCGGACATCATCATGACGTCCCCGGTGATGGGACTCGTCACGATCCTCCAATCCAACCCGTGAGCTAGGCTTCGCGCATGGGCTGCGTTCGGTGCAAGGAAGACGTCGCTCTCGACAAGCACGGCTTCTGTTCCACGTGCGCGACCGAATACGACGGCTGGATCCGGCAATACGCGAGTGACATCGTGCCGCCGGCGATCGCCGCGATGATCATCGTGCTCGGTGTCGGGGTGCTCATTCCCTTCCTCGGCGCGAGCTCGCTCGTCGCACTCGGTGGCGTATTCGCGGGCTTTGGCACCATGGTCGGTTCGTTCCGGCTCAACCGCCGCCGCCGCCGCCGGCAATTTCTGAGCACCTCTGCACTTCCACGTGCGTACCTTCCGACAAAGACCTAACATCGACAGATGTTCGGGATCCCCGTCGCACTCGCGGTGTTCGGTGCTGGAGAGTGGGCGATTCACAAGTACCTCCTGCACGGCCTCGGTCGCGATCGCGCGTCGCGGTTCTCGTTCCACTATCACGATCACCACCAGGCGGTTCGTCGCAACGGTGGCTACGATCCCGCGTACGAAGGGCCGCCGTGGTCGTCGGCGACGCAGTCCCGCGAAGCGATCGGCTTGTTCGCCATCGGCGCGGCACACGCTCCGCTGTTTCCGATCGCGCCGTTCTACACGAGCACGGTCTGGTACTGCCTCTATCGCTATCGCCGCGATCATCGCCGCGCACACCTCGATCCCGCGTGGGCGCGCGATCACCTCTCGCATCACTACGATCACCACATGGGTGATCAGGACATGAACTTCAACATCGTGTGGCCGTGGTTCGACTCGCTGATGAAGACGCGGGAGATCTTCGTCGGTACGCCGAAGGAGCGCGCGATCGCGCCGAAGCATGCCGAGCGCGCGTCGACGGCATCGGCGGGCGCGGCGCTGCGTGCCCAGCGACGGAATCCACTGCGCAAGCTGCTCGCGCTTGCCGCGAAGCGCGCGCAGGTGGCGCGGGCATCTCGCGAGCCTAGCCCTCGCGCGTAGGCAACACCGTCGGTGCGATCGCGGCCTCGGACGTCGAATCGGCGGGGCGCTCTTTCGTGCGCGCGGGCATCACGAGCTGAACCGCGGACGGCGACGCACTCGGCGCGGGTGCCGGCGCTTCGAACGTTCGCCACCACGCCTGCGCCTTCGCGTCGGTCCACGCGTGCTCCGGCGGGATCCGGATCGCGCGCAACATGCTCGCGAGGTGACGCGCGTCGCGTGGCCGCTGCTCGATGTCTTTCGCGAGACACGAGCGCAGGATGTCCTCGAGCTCCGGCGGGAACCAATCGCGAATGCGATCGCGCAGGCGCGGCGGATCCTTGTAGATGTGATCGTGCAAGACCTTCGTGGCGGCGCCGTCGCGCGGAAACACTTCGCGCCCCGTGACGAGCCACCACGCGCAACAGGCGAGGGCGTACAGATCCGCGCGCCCGTCGAGCTGCATGCCGAGGATCTGCTCGGGCGCCATGAAGCCAGGCGTGCCGAGCATCGCGCCGGCTTGCGTCAGCTTCCCCGACTCGACGGGAAGGTCGTCGGGGAATGTCGACCGCGGCGGCGCCTTCGCTTCCTCGGGCGTCATCACGATGCCGAAGTCGAGGAGCTTGACGATATCGACCTCGTCGGCGGCGCGCGAGATGAACAAGTTCGGCGGCTTGATGTCGCGATGGAGCAGACCCGCATCGTGTGCTTCGGCGAGCGATGCGCATGCCTGCGCCATCAGGCTGATCACGCGCGCGGCGGGTTGCGGTCCGTTTTGCAGCACGAGCGATTCGAAGTCGAGCCCGTCGAGGAGCTCCATCACGTAGTAGAAGACGCCGTCCTCGGTGACGCCGTAGTCGAAGATGGCCGTGGTGTGACGCGAGCGCATCGAGGCAAGCGTCTGCGCTTCTCGACGAAAGCGTTCGCGGATCTCGCCGACGCCCTCGGGATCCGCGAGCGCCTCGGCGCGGATCAACTTGATCGCGGCGGAGCGCGCGAGCAGGCGATGCTCCGCGCGCCACACTTCGCCCATACCGCCCGCGCCGAGCTTCGCGACGAGCCGATACGAGCCGAGCTCTCTCGCGCGCTTCTCGGCGGAGCGCGCTTCCGCTCGCGAGGCCGCGACCTGGCGGCGCATGCGCACGAGGTTCCACGCGAGGACGAGCGCGAGGCCGACGGCGATGATCAGCGCGATCGCCGACGCGATCGCCGAGGAGCGCACGAGTGCCTCCGTGGGGCCGAGCAGCGTGCGTGACGGGACGACCGTCGCGACGTACCAATCGAGCGGGACCGCGATGCCGGCGCGCTTGCCGCCGATCGCCGCGATCGAGGCGAGGTACGCGCCGTCTGGCGCGTCGAGATTCATGAACGAGAGGTCACTCGGCCTCTTGTCCTGGATCTGGCGATTCATGCGATCGAACAGCGAGACCAGCGCGGGATCGCGAAGGTCCGTGTATCGCAGGAGCTTCTCTACCGTCGGCACCACGAGCTTCTCCGCCGATGGGTACGCGAGGATGATGCCGTCGCCCGTGAACACGATCGAGCGCGCCTCGTCGAGTGCGGGTCGCGCGACATACGAGCTCAGCGCGCCGACATCGAAGTCGACGGTGAGCACCGCGACGAGCTTTCCGTCGACGTACAGCGGCTCGGTGCACGTGACGCCGGTCTCGTACGAGCGAAAGAACGGATACGGATCCGTCCACGCGCGTGCGGCCGTGCGCTCGGCGAGCTGGTAGAAGCCGCGCTGCCGCGGATCGTACGACGTGGTCTCCTTGCGGAGCGGCAGGAGTCGCGAGCCCACGACGGTGTAGCGCGAGACATCGGTGCCCGATGGTCCGACGGTGGACTCCTGCACCTCGACGCGGCGGCCGTCGCCGAGGTACGCGCCGCGAAACGTTCCGTCGGGAAACGAGATGCTCGCGTACGAAACGCCGGGGCGACCGACGATCAGATCGTGCATGCGGACGAGCGCATCCTCGAGCGAGTGCTGCGGATCGGCGAGCACGCGCAGACGCTCGAGGATCGGCGACGCCTGATCGAGCGCGAACGCGACCTGCGATTGCACGGCCGCTGCCTGCTCCGTCAGCTGCCGGCGCGCCATCGACTGCGATGCACTGCTCGTCGCGTTGCGCCCGACGAGCAAGATGCCCACACCGACGGCGATCACGAGCAGCGGGATCGTGATCGACACACCGAGCGGAGAAGCGAGTGCGCGTGCGAACCGGATCGGCGCTGGGCCACCGACGCTCGCGGGCTCTCGCGTCTTAGCCACGGGACTCGTACACGGCGCGCGACGGGAGCTCGAAGGCGGTCAAGAAGCCGCCTTTGCCGCACGCGGTGTCGAGCCCCACGCACGCCGGTCCGGCCCACATGTCCGCCGGATCCTCGGGCGTGTACGTCGACAACTCGTTCGGCAGCGTGCGCGTGGTCGTGTGCCCGAACACGACGAGCTTGCCGCGGTAGTGCTCGAAGAAATCGCGATCGCGCAGCCAGAGCAGCGCGCGCTGTGGCTCGACGGCGGAGGGATGCGGGAACTCGCCGCTCTTGGTTCGCTTGATACCGGCGTGGACGTAGATCGCGTGCTCGTCCTCGTAGAAATACGGCAGCGTGCGAAACCACTCGATGACATCGCTCGGGATGAACTTGCCCTCGATCATTCCGAGCAGCTCGTCGTTGGTCGGCGTCTCGTCCTCGTCGGGAACCGGCAGTCCCTTGAACGAGCGATAGCACTCGAGGCACCCGTTGCCCCGCGGCAGGACGAACTCGGGCCAGCCCTTGTCGAGCACCTGGATCCACGCGTCCTCGTGGTTGCCGCGCAGGGCGATCACGTGGGCGACGCTGGTCTTCATGATCTCGCGCACACGGGCGACCACGCCGGCCGAGTCCGGGCCGCGATCCACGAAGTCTCCGAGGAAGACGAGCGTGTCATCGGTGGTGAGCTTCGGGAGTCGGGTGAGCAACGTATCCAAGCTCGCGAGATCGCCGTGGATGTCGCCGATGGCGAAGGTCCGACCTGACACGGGGGCATCCTACCGCGCTAGCCGGGTGTAGGAATCGCCCACGATCACTTCCGCAGGTGTCGGTTCTGCCTACGAAGTGGCAATGACGACGGTCGTGCAGTTTCCACTCGTTGCGCTGGCACGAGCCGTGGAATCATCTACGGCATGTCGAAGTGGATCGCGGCCCTCGTGACGTTCGCTGCTGGAACTGCCTACGCCCAGGCGCCGGGCGAGACGTATGACAACCCGCCCGCGTACGGGCCGTACTACGCACAACCGCCCGCGGCCGTCGTCGCGCCCGCAGGTCCGCAACTGCCGGGTCGCTGGTCGATCGGTCTCAACATGCAGACCGCATCGTTCTCGCCGAACGACTCCAACTACGAAGGTGACACGGCGGACTTCGATGGTGGATCGATCGCGATTCGCTATCGTCCGTGGCGCAAGGTCGATCTCGAGCTGTCGTTCGGCGGTGGTCGCCAGAACATCGACGGCATGGAAGGCGATCTCGCGATGGGCAGCGGCACGCTCGCTGCTCGCTACCACTTCAACCAAGAGAACAAGTGGAACTTCTGGCTGCTGCTCGGCGTCGGTGCGACGACGATCGCGCGCCACGATGCGTCCGACGAAGAGATCGATGCGGCCCAGCGCCCGCACCTCGCGATCGGCGCGGGCCTCGAGTATCGGTTCACGAACTTCGCGCTGCAGATCGAAGCGCGCGGCATCGGGCTCGGACAGACCGAGGACGAGAAGATGCTGCAAGAGCAGGGCGTCTACACCGGCGAGGGCATCTCCGGTGGCAGCTTCACGCTCGGCGCGAGCTACTACTTCGGCCGCAACTAGCTACGGCGCGTCGACGGTGGCTTGCACCGCGGCGAGCACGACCTTGCCCCACTTCGCGCGCGAGCTGTCGTCGAACCACGTCGTGTACGGCAAGTGGATGAAGCCCGCGCGACCGCGCAGCCCCATCTTCTCGATGTTGTTGTACATGACGTTGTTGCAAATGTAGCGACCGGGATCGATCGAGCGCTGCGGTGACTCGCCGATCGCGACCATCGCGTCCTCGATCGCATCGAGCGGCAACAGCGTCTCGCGCTCGGGCGGGCCATCGACGACGATCGGGTTCGCCGCGCGAATGATGCCGCGATTGTCGGGTGCACCACCCGCGAGCTCGCCGGTGTCTTGCAGGTTGTAGGACATCTCCTCGAGCGCGATCGATCCGCCGCCCTGGCCGAAGCTGATCACGTGGTCCGGATCGCAGCGCGTGATGATGTCGCTGACGAGCGCGGCGGCGCGGTCGTACTCGACGGGGAGGACGACGCGCATGACCTGTGCGTTGCGGAGCTGCGCGGGTTCGAGACCCGACACGGCGACGGCGGAGATGTTCTCGTGCCAGCCATCGGCCGGGAACGGCTGGAAGCCGGTGAGCAGCACCTTCTTGCCGGCCGGATCGCCCTCGAAGTTGCACGGCGCGGGCACCTTGCGGATCTGCGTGCGGGACGTGTCACCGCTCGAGTGCACGCGAAGCTCGACGACATCGCCGCGCTCGGGGAGCAGGTCGCCGATCGCCACTTCGATCAGCGTGCGAAACTCGGTGGTGGTCTTCGTTGCCTTGCGATCGGTGACGAGCTTCTCGAGCGCTGCTTTGATGTCGACGCCGTTCGCTTCGAGCCGCTCGATCTTCTTGCCCTTCGGCAGCTCGAACGTGATCTTCGCTTCGTCGGAGTACACGCCCGCGCCGGGCGAGACGATCACGCCGAGCTCCTTCGGGAACACCTCGACGTACTGGAGATCGACGATCGCGCCCGCGACGACATCGAGCTTGAGGTGCGCGGTGCTCGTCGCGGCGGTCAGCGCGATCGGCAGATCGATCCATCGATCGCGGCCGCGCAACCGAGACACCGTCAGCGTCTGCGAGCCGAGCTCGGCGCCGTTCGCGTCGAGCGCGGTGAGCTTGACGATCTGGCCCCACCCCGGTGCGCGGCGAACGCGCAACCGCGCGTTGACCACGAGGCCGCCCGTGTCGGCGCCCATCGGCAGCACGATCTCGCAGCCGGAGCGCAGCTCGACGACACCGTCGCGGCGCGTGCCGCAATCGGCGTTGTCGCGGAGCAGGTGATCGGCCTCGACGACCTTCGCGTTCAGCGGGTGGCCGGCCGCGTCGTACTTGCCGTCGACGAAGTCACGGAGGAGGCCATCGTTCGGATCGTCGATGGGCTCGAGGCCATCGGGTGCGTCGGTACACGCAGCGACCGCAGTGACGAGAAGGAGACCAGCGAGGACAGAACGCACCACCTCGATCGTGAGTGCAGCGATCGAGCCAGGATGGGCCCATCGATCATCGATAGGTTAGGACTGACCAGTCGAGTAGCCGGCCAGGTGACCATCGGGTCATACGTCCCGTCGTGCGCGATCCGGACCGACTACAGCACGATCGTGCCGCGGCCCAGCTCGATGACCGCGCCGATCACGAAGATCTGATCGCGCTCGTCGATGCGCAATCCGAGCCGTGACGGGCGTTCGATCGCGGCGCCCTGCGAGAGGGTGGCGGTCAGCGGACGCGGCACATCGCGCGCGATGAACCAGCCGCCGAGGTTCGCGCACGCCGATCCCGTCGCCGGATCTTCGAGCAGCGCACCGTTGGACGTGAAGAAGAAGCGAACCGTGATCGCGCTCGTGTCGCCATCGTCCGCGCGGGCGTCGCGCGCCCAGACGTAGGCCATCGCCTCGTCGCGGGACTCGCTGAACCCGTGCTTCTCGATGAGGGCCATCACGGGCTTCGTCGCGCGCACGAGCTCGGGGCTCGCGAGCGGGATCACGAGCTGCTCGACGCCGGTGTTGACCCACAGCGGCTCGTCGCTGACGGACCCCTCGGGCAGACCGAGCATCGCGGCGAGCTCGCTGCGGCTCGCGGCGGCCGGGCGGGTCGCGGGCGGCTTCGCGGCGCGCAACGTCCAGGTGGACTCGCGGGACGTCGATGCTGCGGTCGCCGACGCGCTCGATGACGCGGTCGCCGATGCGCCCGATGCCGCGCTCGCCGATGCGCCCGATGCCGCGCTCGATGACGTGCTCGACGATGTCCCCTCGACGCGAACGAGGCCCGCGATCATCTCGAGCGTGACGCTCGTGCGCGCGATGCCCTCGCGTGCGGCGACGACGCTCGCGGTGCCCAGCGTCGGGTGTCCGGCGAACGGCATCTCGAAGCCCGGCGTGAAGATGCGCACGCGAGCGTCGGCTTCCGCGTGGGTCGGCGGCAGCACGAACGTGGTCTCGCTCAGGTTCATCTGCCGTGCGAGCGACTGCATCTGCGCATCGGAGAGGCCGCGTGCGTCTTCGAACACGCACAAGGGATTCCCGGAGAACGGAGCGCCGTCGACGGTGAACACGTTGAGGATGCGGAACGCGTGCATGAGGCGATCTGTGCAGGTCGCCGACGAGAGCGCAAGGTACAGGACGCGACCTGCGGCATCGACACAGCCACGTCGGCACCTCCAGCCGGCGCGATCACGGGCTCGCCGGGCCTCACCCACGCTCGTCGATCCAGCGATACACTCGGGGCATGCCTGCGAGCGTCGTCGACGCCGTCACCTCACCGATGCCGTGCGCGTACGGCTGCGAGGAGCTCACCGTCGAGCAGAAGGCCGAGGGGATCGCCGCGCTGTATCGGTTCGACGATGCGATGCGCGGATGGGGCCAGACGGTGATCTGGGATCTCGCCGCACCGACCTTGTGGCGATTGCAGCAGCAGATGGGCGAGGTCAACTGGGTCGCGGTGCGCGACACGGGCTGCACGCATCGCCGCCTGCTCGGGTTTTGCGTGCACGAGACCATTCACGCGCTGTGCGGTGATCCGACAGCGCCGAACTACGGGACGCCGGTCGGCTTGCCGTATGGCGTGCCCGAGCACATTCCTCCGACGGAGGAAGCCGCGTTCCTGCATCCGTTCAACCAGAGCGAAGCGCGGGCGTACACGGGGATCGCTGCGGTCGCGTTTCGGCTGTTCCGGATCGAATGGGAGCTCAACCCCGCGCGCGACGTCGGCACGTACGGCTTCCCGGGCGGGAATGCAATCGTCGACGTGCCGCCGGGCTATCGGCGCGTGCCGCACTTCGATCACAAGCAGCACACGCGGCGCTACATGGCGCTCGCGCAGAAGCTCGAGGATGAAGCGCGCACGTACTTCACCGATGCCGTGCTCGACGAGTTCGCCGCGCGGTTCGAAGCGGCGGAGAAGATCGGGTTCGCGAAGCGCCCCGGGAAGTATCCATCGCCCAAAGAGGTCGCGCGGATGAAGCCGAAGCTCCCCGGACGCAACGATCTGTGCCTGTGCGGTTCGATGCGCAAATGGAAGCAGTGCTGCGGCGCGAACGTCGACGCCTGATACTGTGGGTGCATGAGCAAGCACGACGAACGTCGGGCGCGCAGCACCTCCCGAAGGGAGTGCGCAGGTGCATGAGCAAGCACGACGAACGTCGGGCGCGCAGCACCTCCCGAAGGGAGTGCGCAGGTAAATGAAAGCCGTCGTCGCAAAGCGCTATGGCGGGCCCGAGGTCCTCGAGATCGTCGACGTGCCGGCGCCCGAGGTGCACGCGCGAGACGTGCTGATCGACGTGCGTGCCGCGGGGCTGAACCCGCTCGACTTCAAGGTGCGCTCGGGCAAGGCGAAGCTCGCGCTGCCGATCAAGCCGCCCGTGCCGCTCGGGTGTGACGTCGCGGGTGTCGTCGCCGATGTCGGACCGAACGTGAAGGAGTTCGCGAAAGGCGACGAGGTCTACGCTCGCCTCGAGAAGCTGCGCATGGGCGGGCTCGCGGAGCAGGTGTGCGCGGACGCGAGCGTGGTGGCGAAGAAGCCGGCGTCGCTGACGTTCGAGCAAGCGGCATCGATTCCGCTCGCGGCGCTGACCGCGCTGCAGGCGCTGCGCGAGGTCGGCAAGTTCACCGCGGGTCAGAAGGTGCTCGTCCATGCGGGCGCAGGTGGCGTGGGAACGCTCGCGATCCAGATCGCGAAGATCCTCGGGCTTCATGTCGTGACCACGACGAGCACGAAGAACGTCGACTTCGTGCGCTCGCTCGGCGCCGACGAGGTCATCGATTACAAGAAGGAAGCGCTCGATGCGAAGCCGCGCGAGCTCGACGGTGTGTTCGATTCGCTCGGCCCCGCGTCGGAGCTCGCATCGATCCACGCGACCAAGCGCGGCGGCATCGTCGTGGGTGTCGGTGGCCTGCCCGATGGACCGTTCGCGAAGGATTGGCTGCCGTCCTTCGTTCGTCCCGCGCTGTGGATGATGACCGGCAAGCGACGGCGCGCCGCGACGAAGGCGGGCGTGCGTTTCGTGTATCTGTTCATGCACCCCGACGGTGGCGAGCTCGCGGAGATCGCGAGCTGGATCGATGGCGGTCGGCTGAAGCCGGTGATCCACGCGGTGTTCCCGTTCGCGCAGGTGAAGGAGGCCTTCGCCGAGCTCGAGCGTGGACATGCGCGCGGCAAGATCGTCGTCACGATGTAGTGCAAACGCGGCGCGCCGAATCGGCGTGCTTCGCTGTCGTCGTCTGCCGGCGCTGGAGATGCGCCGACTTACGCTGGCGCTCGCGTTGCACGATGGAGCTGCATGAAGAAGCCGAAGCTAGTTCTCAAGAAGGAAACGATCCGCGTCCTCGACGCCACGATGCTCCGCGCCGCTGCAGGTGGAACCTCGCTGCAACCGCTGCCGCAGGGCTTCATCATGCAGGACTCGGTCATCGTCCCCACGAGTCGCCGCTGAGCGAGCAGCCAATAACCTTTGGGGCCTTTGGGGCTTTGGGCCGATCCTCTGAATGGTCTGGGGCGTTCGCTCGCCGCGCGGGCAACATCACTTCACGACGCCGGCACCGAACACCTGCAAGGTGCTCGGGCCTTCGATCGTCTTCCACTGATTGTCGGACACCGTCACCACGCGTCCGTCGGGCAGGAGCGCGATGCCCTCGAGGTTGCGCTTGCTGTCGATGGCAGCGCCGATGTCGAGCGCGACGCGTGGCGTGATGTCGCCGTCGTGCGCGGGGAGCGTGAACGCGAGGATCGTCGTGACCTCGAAGTGACGCTCGATCGCCCACACGGTCGCGGTGCCATCGGGTGCGATCGTGCAATCGAGCCCGCTGAGCTTGCCGGTCTTCGACGTGAGCCACACGCGATGCCGGCGCACGAGCGTGCCCTTCTCGATGCGAAGCAATGGAGCCCATCGCTTGCCGCCGTCTTCTCCCGCGCCTTCGATCGCGACGAGCAGCGTGTCCCCAGCACCGCACACGCCTTCCGCGCCGTGGTTCTTCTTCATCTCGATGCCGATCTGATCGGCGGTCAGCGTGATCGTGGAATCGATGGCGATCGAATTCCCGCTGATCGCGCCGAGCAGCACGGTCGCGATGCCGTCGACGCGGCCCTCGGTTCCGAACGCGATGCGGTCATTGCCGAGCTCTTCGATTCCCTCGAGGTCGGTATCCCCGGGGACGCCCGTGACCGCGAAGGTCTCGAGCGTGGGCACGAGCGCGGCATCGAGCGTGATGCGATACGCCTTCGCGTCGCGCTCGGCCACGGTCCATAGCCGGCCGCGATCGTCGGCCGCGAGCCCCGAGAGTCCGTTCGCCGTGTCGACGATGACCTCGGAGAACAGCGAGGCGGTCTTCTTCGTATCGAGCTCGTTCGATTTGCACCCGGCGGCGAGGGCGACGAGGACGAACCCGTACATGCGAACGGTCACGGGCGGACTATGGCACGCGTCGCACGTGTCGCGGGTGTCGCCCGCGACTGTGAACGAATGACGTTTGCGCGCCGCGTGCGCACCTCGGCGCGGGCGAGGCGATGTGAGGTGCGACGCGAATCAGGCGATCTCCGTCGAGGAGGCCCGGTGCTACGATTCCGAAATGCCGCGTTCCAGCCTGGTGAGCTCCGTCGAACGCGTGATCTCGATCCTGCGCGGTGGCGTGCTCGTCGCCGTGCTGTGTCTGGTCGCGTCGTGTCCCGCGCCCACGCAAGCGCCGGCACCGAAGACGCCATCGCCGATCGCGGACGTGCCGATGAAGGCGCCGCCTCCCGCGACACCGAATGCGCCCGCGCTACGCCTGCCGCGCGACTTCTTGCCGACGCGCTACGCCGCGCGATTGGAGATGGATCCGGCGAAGACGGACTTCCGCGGATCGATCGCGATCACCGGCGCGGTCGCCAAGGCCACCGACGTGGTCTGGCTGCACGGCAAGAACCTCACGATCGCGAAAGCGACGGCGACCAAAGATAACGCCGAGCTCCCGGTGAAGGTCACGCGCGTCGGTGACGAGCTACTGAAGCTCGAACCGCAGCGCGCGCTCGAAGCGGGCGAGTGGACGCTGATGATCGACTACGCCGGCGAGCTCGATACCAAGGCGAGCGCGGGCGCGTTCCGGCAGACCGTGGGCGACGCGGCCTACATCTATACGCAGCTCGAAGCGCTGTACGCGCGGCGCGTGTTCCCGTGCTTCGACGAGCCCGACAACAAGGTGCCGTGGAAGCTGACGCTCGACGTGCCGAAGAAGCTCGTCGCGGTGTCGAACACACCGATCGCGAGCGAGACACCGCTCGAGGGCGACAAGAAGCGCGTCGAGTTCGCGGTCACCAAGCCGTTGCCGACGTACCTCGTCGCGTTCGGCGTGGGACCGTTCGAGATCGTCGACGCCGGCAAGAGCTCGCGCGGCACACCGGTGCGCGTGCTCACGCTCGCCAAGCGCGCCGCCGATGGCGAGTACGCCGCGAAGACCAGCGCGAAGCTGCTCGATCTCGCCGAGGATTGGTTCGGAACGCCGTATCCGTACGAGAAGCTCGACATGCTGAGCATCCCGGTCACCGTCGGCTTCGGCGCGATGGAGAACGCCGGACTCATCACGTTCACCGAGACGCTGATCCTGCACGACGGTAAGGCGTCCAAAGATCGCAAGCACCGCTGGATCGTCGTCGCGGCGCACGAGATCTCGCATCAGTGGTTCGGCAACCTCGTGACGATGGCGTACTGGGACGACATCTGGCTCAACGAGGGCTTCGCGAACTGGCTCGAGAGCAAGATCGCGACGAAGTTCGAGTCGAGCTGGCACGAGACCGACGGCGAGCTCGACACTCGCAACTGGGCCCTCGACGCAGACAGCCTCGTCACCGCTCGCAAGATCCGGCAGCCGATCGAGTCCAACGACGACGTGCTCAACGCGTTCGACGGAATCACGTACGGGAAAGGCGCGAGCGTCTTGAACATGTTCGAGGCGTATCTCGGCCCCGAAGTGTTCCAGCGCGGCGTGCGCGACTATCTGAAGGCGCGCGCGTGGGGCAACGCCACGTCGGCGGACTTCGCGAGCTCGCTCGCCGCCGCCGCAGGTAAGCCCGACATCGCGACCGCGTTCGCGACCTTCCTCGATCAGCCAGGCGCGCCCGAGATCACCGCGACCGCGAAGTGCGACGGCGCTCCGACCGTCGAGCTCGCGCAGCGGCGCTACGTGCCGCCGGGCGCTGCGACGCCGAGCGAGACCAAGCCGTGGATCCTCCCGGTCTGCGTGGCCTACGAAGCGGGCGGCAAGCGCGCAGAGGCGTGCACGCTCCTCGACGGACCGAAGGCCTCCATCGCGCTCGCGAGCAAGTCGTGCCCGCGCTGGGTGATGCCGAACGTCAACGGGCGCGGCTATTACCGCAACACGTACACCGCGGCGCAGTTGATCTCGCTACGCGACGAGGGCTGGAAGCAACTGTCGTGGACCGAGCGCCGCGCCGTGTTCTTCGACGCGCGCGCGGCCGCCCGTACCGGCAAGCTCCCACTCGCCCTCGCGCTCTCACTCGTCCCGCCGATGCTCGCGGGCAACGATCGCTTCACGGTGCCGGCCGCCGTCGATCTGCCAGCGAACTTCCGCGAGTGGGTCCGCGACGACCTGCGCCCCAAATACGAATACTGGCTCCGCACGACGTTTGGCCCGGGTGCGCTCGCCGCCGGCTTCACCACCAAAGACTCCGACTCGATCGACGACGAGGAGATCCGCGAAGCTCTCGTCGGCACCGTCGCGTGGACCGCGCGCGAGCCGAAGCTCGTCGAGCAAGCCGTCGGCCTCGTCGATCACTGGCGCGATCTGCCGCAATCGATTCGCTACCTCGTGCTCTCGGTCGCGACCGATGCGAAGCCCGCCGTCTTCGACAAGGTGCTATCGGAGGTCGTCGGGGAACAAGACCGCACGAAGCGTACGGACATGCTGTATTCGCTCGCGAGCGTTCGCGATGTCTCTCGCCAGTCACGCGCACTCGCGCTCCTCCTCGATCCCAAGGTCGATATCCGCGAGGCGATCTGGATGCTGTGGAAGACGTCCACCGAAGCGAATCGCGTCAACTCGCAGAAGTTCTTCAAGGAGCACGTCGACGAGATCATCGCGCGGCTCCCCGCCGACGGCGCCACGTTCTCGCTCGGCTCGCTCGGCTCGCTGTTCACGAAGACATGCCAGGCGGACCAGCGCGATGCAGTCGTCGCGTACGTGATGAAGACGTTCAGCAAGTACCCCGGTGCGAAGCGCGTGCTCGATCAGAGCATCGAGGACATGGATCAGTGCATCGCGAAGCGCCGGGTCATCGAGCCCGAGCTCGAAGCGTGGCTCGGTGGCGTGCGGATGAAGAAGGATACGGACAAGAAGGACAAGACCGACGCCGACGACAAGCCCCAGAAGAAGTCCGACAAGAAGTCCGAGAAGTCCGACAAGAAGAAGTCCGACAAGAAGAAGTCGGACAGGAAGTCGAAGACGAAGTAGCACCCGCGGGCCGTCCTGCGGTCAACGAAGCCGCGGGCATTGGTCGTGAAGAAATGCGACGCAGAGACGCAGATCCCGCAGAGAAGAGTCTGGATCACCCGACGCGGGATCTTCGACGAGAGCACGACATTCGTTCGTGATCGGGTTGGACAACCGCGACGCGCCCGACAATGCTCTGCTCTGCGTCACTGCGTCGCTGCGTCGCACGAGACGCGGTCGGCGACGTCAGTCAACGGGTCTATCGAGACGGTTCCCGAGCGTGGCGTGTAGAGATTTTCGATGAGCAGAGCGGTGCGCGCCGCGTCAGTGCGCGTGTTCGTCGGCGCTCCGAGGAGCGGGCGCGTAGGGGACCGCGGGGACGTCGCGGGGAGCCGGCGTGATCGTCGGTGGGTCATCGACCACCGGCTTGGCAATGTGACTGCCCTCGCCGATCTGGTCGACCTTCATGGTCTTGTCGTCTCCACTCGTGATCCGGAGGAGGAACGATAGACGACGGTTCTGCGACGCGAGCGGGTTCTTGGGATCGTAGAGCTGGCTCGATCCGCGCGCGAACAGGCCCACGATCTGCGTCTTGGGCACGCCGTTCTGTTCGAAGATCTCGCGAGCGGCAGCGGCGCGTTGGTACGAGAGGTCCCAGTTGTTGACCTTCGAGCCCTTCGGAAACGCGCGTGCGTCGGTGTGGCCGTTGATCTCGACGGGGCGGCCGAGCTTCACGACCATGGGCGCGAAGGCCTTGAGGAAGCGTTGCAGCTCTTGGCCGAGTCTGGCCGACGACAGATCGAACAACAAGTTGTCGCCTTCGTCGACGGTCTCGACGAGGACGCCTTCGGGCGTGATCTTGATCTTCACGTTGCGGATGACCGCGGCGAGGCCCTCGTCGAGTGCGGCGAGGCGGCCGAGCTTGTCGCTGATCTGCTTTGCAGCTTCGGCTTTGTTGTCGAAGCTCGCTTCTTCCTCGGAGGGCGGGGGAGTGCCGGACTCCTCGACGACCGAGGGTTTGATCTGCGCGGCGTGGTTCATCGCGAGATCGCCCTCGGGGAGGATGCCGGTGCGGAAGTAGTTCGAGATCTCCTTGCGCGAGGCAGCGTCGGTGGACGCGAGGAGCCAGAGGACCATGAACAGCGCCATCATCGCGGTGACGAAGTCTGCGTACGCGACCTTCCAGGCGCCACCGTGGTGGCCATGTCCGCCGTCGACCTTTTTGTAGCGACGCGCCATCTCAGCCGACCGACTGCAGGGCCTTGTCGAGGTCCGCGAAGGAGGGACGCTCGTCGGAGAAGATCATCTTGCGACCGAACTCGACGGCGGTGGGAGGAGCGACGCCGCGCGCGGACGCGATGACGGCGGACTTGATCACGTTGAGGTAACGGATCTGGTGGACTTCCTGCGTCTCGGCGTTGTTCGCGAGCGGCTGCAACACGCCGTAGCAGATGAGGATGCCGAGGAACGTACCGACGAGCGCGGCGGCGACGTGGTGACCGATGACGGCCGGCGGGGCATCCATGTGACCCATCGTCACGATGATGCCGAGCACGGCGGCGACGATGCCGATACCGGGGAGTGCGTCGCCGATCACCTTGATGAGGCCGGTCGCGAGGTGGCCTTCGGCCTTGAGGGTGTCGAGCTCGCTGTCGAGGAGCTGCTCGAGCTCGTCGGGCGCGATGCCGTTGACGATCTGCTGGAGGGCTTCGGCGAGGAACGTACGCGCGTGGTGTTGCGTCTTGATCGAGGGGTACTTGTTGAACAGATCCGACTTCGCCGGATCGTTGACGTGAGTCTCGAGAGCGAGGACACCTTGGCGGCGCGCGAGCATGAACAGCTCGTATTGGAGCTTGAGGAGATCGAGGTAGTCCTTCTGTGAAGGGATGTTCTCCTTCACCGCCATCTTGAACGCGGCCATCACGCGCTTCTTCATCTTGCCGGGCGATGACGTGATGAGGGCGCCGATACCTGCGCCGAGGATGACGACGAACTCCGACGGCTGGATGAGGACGCCGAAGTGTCCGCCTGCCATGGCGAACCCGCCGGAGATGGCGGCGAACACGAAGAGGATTCCTACTAACGCCATGGTCTTGCCCTTCAGGTCGGCCAGATACGGGGGCCATTGAGCAACGATCGCGGGTTCGCCGACGGTGGGTTGACGGCTTCGCGTCAACACCGACGGTGGGTGATGTGGGACGCCTGGCAACCGCGCGGAAGAATTCGGATCGCTGGTGGCATCGTGGCTGCACGAAGTGCTCGCATGCCTCGCAGCCGCAGCGTGACGACGCCCTGGACCACCGGTTCGCCGATCGACGATAGCCGCCTCGGCAACTACGTCATGCTCGCGCTCCTCGCGAAAGGTGGGACGGCGTCGGTGTACCTGGCCGAGCACATCCCCACCAACAAGCGCGTGGCGCTCAAGCTGCTCGATCCGATGTACGCGACGCGCCCCGAGATCGTCGAGAGGTTCTTCGCGGAGCACTCGATCTCGCGCACCGTTCGCCACCCGGGTCTGCTCGATATCTCCGTCTCCGACATCAGCGCGACCGGCGTGCCGTACATCGTGATGGAGCTCCTCGACGGCGAGAACCTCGGCGCACTCTCCGAGCGTGGGCACGTGGCGATGGACGCGGTCCTCGCGATCGGTACGCAGATCGCGTCCGCCGTCGCGGCGATGCATCGCAACGGCTACATCCACTGCGACATCAAGCCCGACAACGTCGTCGTCCTCTACGAGCAAACGCGGGATGGCTGGCCGCAGGTCAAGGTCATCGACTACGGCGTGTCGCGCAAGACGACCGACGGTGCGAACGC
>JBGARE010000007.1:0-93637 GCA_044230415.1 Kofleriaceae bacterium | reverse complement strand
GTACATGCCGCCCGAGCAATGGCGCGGCGCGCCCGAGATGAAGAGCGATGTCTACGCGCTCGGCTGCTGCCTCTACGAGCTGTGCACCGGCGAGCAACCGTTTCACGGCACGCTCCCGCAGCTGATGCTGCTGCACAGCGAGCAGTTGCCGCTGCGCCCGACGACGTATCGCTCCGACATGAGCGCGACGCTCGAAGCGCTGATCATGCGCATGCTCGCGAAGGATCCGTCGATGCGCCCGACGATGGACGAGGTCGAGTACACGCTCGCCCGCCTCGCATGGCACCGCCGCTCGAAGACCGTGAAGGACCTCGCGCCGATGTTCCTCGAGGCGACCGCGTGATCCGTCGCCAATCTCGCCGACACCGCTCGGCGCAAGTAACGGAATGCGTTGATCCGCGATCGGGCACGTCGCTTGCGGAGAAGGTGCGAGTGCGCTCCCCCATTCTCCTGCTGCTCGCCCCGACGATCGCGTTTGCCGAACCTTCGGCAGAACCCTCTGCGAAGAAAGACACGCCCGCGAAGGCGGAGAAGGTCGAGAGCGAACCGCTGTGGGAGGCCGAGCTCCAACTGGGCTACGGCATCTCGAAGCGTGGCTCCGAGGAGATGACGACCACGTCGGTCGGTCCGATGTCGTTCGCGGCGCTCGGCGCGATCGCGATCAACGAAGAGCCGCGGGCGTACGTCGTCGGCGGGCTCGTCGGAGAAGCACTCGAGCGACAAGCGATCGGCGTGACCGCCGGTGCTCGACTTCAAGTTCCAGATCTTCCGGTCCGCGTGACCGGCGCCGGCGTGTGGATGGTCGCGCCGAAGACGCTGTGGGGTGCCACGGCGAGCGCGGGTGCGTGTTGGGGCAAGGGGACGCTCGGTCTGTGTGGAGACATCCAGCTGACCGCGTACTTCGCGGGAACCGCGCTGCCCAAGGACGAGCTCGAGCTGCAAGCCGCATTCGTCCTCGGTGTGGTCGCACGAGGAGGAATGTGATGCAGGCCGAACCGAATCCGATCTCGGGCGATACGACCAAGATCACGAAGGCACTCGACAGCCTGCCGACGCTGCCGATCGTGGCGTTGCGGATCGGCGAGGTCGTTCACTCGAAGAACGTCAGCGTCGCGCAGGTCGCGGACATCCTTCGCACCGATCCGGCGACGAGCGCGAAGCTGTTGCGCCTCGTCAACTCGCCGTACTTCGGCATCCCCGGCGGCGTCTCCGACGTCGCGCGTGCGATCCCGTTCGTCGGCTTCAACACGCTGTACCAGCTCGTCCTCAGCATTACCGTGCTCGATGCCTTGAAGGGCAAGGACGGCATCATCGACGCACGTGGTCTGTGGATGCACTCGCTGATCGTCGCCACCGCGGCGCGCGAGCTCGCCACCGAGGTGAAGTTCGCCGATCCGGGCGCCTGCTTCACGGCGGGCTTGCTCCACGACATGGGCAAGATCGCGCTCGCGAAGGTCGACCCGAACGGGCTCGCCGCTGCGTTCGAATCGATGAAGCGCGACGGGATCACGCTTCACGAAGCCGAGAAGAGGCACAACCTCGCGCCCCACGATCGCGTGGGCTCGCGGCTCGCGCGCCAGTGGAAGTTCCCGGCGACGCTCGCGACCCCGATCGAGCAACACCACACGATCCACCAGCAGAACGTCCGCGAGCGACTCGCTCCGAACCTGCGCTCGATCACCGAGATCGTGGCTGCGGCGGATCACCTGTCGAGCATCTGCGCGACGACGTTCGGCGATTCCGCCGCGATGTGCGAGGACGGCGAAGTCGAATCTGCCGAGCTCTACGATCGCAACGGGCTCACCGAGTCCTCGCGCGACGCTCTCGCCAACAAGACGCGCAAGGAGCTCGAGCGCTCGAAGGTCTTCCTCTCGCTGCTCGACTAGCTGTTGAAGATCGAGAGCTCCGCCTTCTTGCCCGCACTCGTGATCTCGCGGGCGAGCTTCTCGTCGCGAATGCCGAGCACGACGTAGATCGCTGCGATCACGTCCCAGTAGCCATAGTTCTTCGGCGACTTGCGCGCGAGTGCGACCAGCTCGCGATAGCTCGCGATCGCACCGTCGGTGTCGCCTTGTTCTCGCTGCAGCATGATCTCGAGGCAGCGGCCCGAGTAGTCGAAGCCTTTCGCGGCTCGCACCGCATCGACGCACGCGCGCGCGCGATCGAAGCTCTGGAGCGTGATCTCGATACAGCCTTGTCGCCACGCCGTCGAACCATCGCGGGGTGGCTTCGGCGTGGACTTCCCGGGCGAGTACTCGAACACCTGCGAGAGGATCCCGAACGCCCACGCCATCTGCGCGTTCGCACGCAGCTTCGGCGGGATCGTCGCCTCCAGCTGTCGGTGTGCGCGCGCCATCACGTGCCAGCCCATCTTCCCGGCGATGGGTGCGTGCGCCGACCAGCTCGCGAGAAGTGCTTGCCACGTGCGTCGCGCGGCGTTCTCGTCGATGGCGATCAGGGCATCCAGTGCTTGCCACTCGGCGTTCGTACGAGCGTCGTCCGTATAGGGCGCCTTGGCCGCCGCGGCGAGGACCGCTTCCGCATGTGCGATCGTGGCGTCGTCGTCGAGGGCCGCGAGCGCTTTGTCGATCGCTCGCGCGATGGTGGTAGGGACCTTGGAAAATGGGATGACGGTCTTCGCGATCGGCTTCACGCGCCGCCAGCTTACACCGTGAATCTACGGCGCTTGCGGCAGGGGAAGCGTGACGGTGAAGCACGCACCGCGGTCGGCGAGCTTTCGATAGTTGATGCGGCCCGAGAGCATCTGCATCACGTACGCGCTGATCGCGAGGCCGAGACCCGTGCCGCCATTGGTGGTGGAGGCGAACGGCTCGAACATCGTGTCCGCGATCTCCGGTGCGACGCCGGGGCCGTCGTCGGTGACGCAGAAGTGCACCTCGCTGTCGACGATCCGCACCGAGAGATCCACGGTGCCGCCGACGGGCGATGCGTTCGCCGCGTTGCGCAGCACGTTGGCGAGCACCTGCAGGAACAGCGATTCGGTGACCGCGAGGCTCACGACCGGAAGCTCGCCGATGCGCAGCGTCGCCCGCTCGCGCACGTAGGGTCCCGCGAGCTTGATCGCGCGCTCGACGAGCTTGGACACGTTGACGGGCTTGAGCTGGACCTCGCCGTCGCGGATGAACTTGCGCATCGAGACGAATAGCTGGACCGCCTCGTTGCCGGCGGTCGCGGCTTCGCTGACGGCGGCCTGGAGATCGGCCGGCGAGTGACCTGCTTCCGAGAACGTCGTGACGTCGTCGAGAGCGACCGTGAGCGCCTGCATCGTCGACGCGAGGTCGTGAAGCAGCGACGCGGTGAGCGCGCCGAGCGTCGCTTGGCGCATGAGCTGGTTGAGTCGCGCACCGCCGCTCGCGGTGGGCGTGGGCAGCGATGTCGGGCGCGCTTCGAGCACGCCGAACGAGCGCTGCGCGCGATGGGCCATGTACTGGACGATCTCGCGCGCGGACTCGGTGACGCCGCGAGCACGCAGGCGGAGCGAGCCCTCGGGATCGAGCTGGAGATCGAGATACCAGCCACCGCCTTCGCGAGGTACGGCGCCGCCGGTGAACGGATGATCCACGCCGTCCGCACGCACGACGGTGGCGCACGAGACCACGCCTTCGACGGTGAGCGCGCGCCGGATCAGGACCTCCGACAGCTCGAGAGGTGTCCGCGTTTCGGACAGCTCGTCGTCGAACGTGGACAGCGAGAGTGCATCCTCGACGGACGCGAACAAGCGCCGCGCGAGATCGCGTTGCTCGAGGCCGCGGCGCACGACGACTTCGATCTCGTCGTGCCACGGCTTTCCTACCTTGTACGGCGCGTGCGGAGCGAGCAGGGCGCGTTGCGCGCGTTCGTCGACGTATCCGGTGAGGAGCACGCGGACCGCGTCGCGTTGGTGCTGGCGCGCGAACTCGAGCACCTCGATGCCGTCGTGGTCCGGCATCTTGAGATCGCTGATCACCACGTCGTACTGGTTGGACGAGAGGACGTCGAAGGCTTCGTTGCCGGACGAGACTGCTTCGACGCGGTAGTTCATCGAGAGCTCGTCGACGAGAGCTTCACGAACGTGGTCATCGTCATCGACAACGAGGATACGGGCGGTCGTCTTGCTCATGGCATTTCCTTGCGCGGCGAGGACTCGAGGCGCTCGACGAACGTCGACTGAACGTTCGCGAGCTCCGGCGGAAGAACGGGCTTGGGGCCAGGCTCGTTGGCCTTCGTCGCATCGATGATCGCGGCGACGTTGGTCTCGATGCGCTGCACGAGCTGCGAGCAGCGCACGAGGAGACGTTCCATGATCGCGCGGTCGACGGGATCGACGGACGCGATCTGCGACATGCGCCTCACCGTCGACGAGAGCGCGCCGACGGGGTTGTTCAAGTGATGCGCGATGCCGGCGACGAGCTCGCCCATCGCGGCGCGCCACGCGAGCAGCGCGACCTCGCGGTTGCGCTCTTCGACTTCGCGCTGCGCCATGGCGAGCTGAGCGTGGGTGCGTTCGAGGTCGGCATACGCGGTGTACAGCGCGGTGTGCTTCGCGAGGAGCTCGCGCTCGAGAACGCGCCGCTCGCCGGTATCGCGAGCCATGTAGGCAGCGAGCGCACCGTGTTCGGGAGACTCGACGTGAGCGACCTGCAGCTCGACGTACACCGGGTACTCGTCACCGCGGCGCAGTCCGACGTCCTCGTAGTGGCCGGGGGCGAGGAGATCGCGGTCCGGTTCGTAGCCGATGTCCTCGAGCGGCATGCCCACGATCGAGTCCACGTCGCGAAGCAGGAGGTCGGCGGCGCCGAAGTTGGCGGACACGATGCGCCCGGTCTCTCGGCTGACGATGAAGGCAGCGTCGCCGCTGCGTTCGAACAGCAGACCAAATACGGCCATCGCGATCGGATCGGTCACGTTCGTTAGCTCGACCAGATTCGGGAGGGTTGAGAGCGCCAATACCGCCGACACCCCAGAAGACCCCCGAGGTGGCTCGCCGGCCAACCGCTCGGATCTCCTCGTGCGCACCTCGGCATGGGCCGTGCTGAGAAAGGGTCACGTGTCCATCAAGTTCGGCAGTCTCGACACGATGCAGTCGGCGCTGACGTTCCATCGCGAACGTCACACGGTGCTCGCCGGGAACATCGCGAACCTCGATACGCCCGGCTACAAGCCGCTCGACCTACAGCGCAGCACCCCGACCGAAGGTACGTCGTTGTCGGTCACGACCGATGGCCACATCGGCGGCGCCAACGGTGCGAGCAGCGTCGTCGAGGCGTTCGTGGACGCCGATCAGATGCAAGGCCCCGACGGCAACGCCGTCGAGCTCGAGCGCGAGCTGTCGAAGATCGACGCGAACCGCGCCCGCTATGCGACGAGCTCCGAGCTGGTTTCGCGGCGCATCGCGCTGCTTCGCTACGCCGCAGGAGACGGCACCTGATGTCAAACACGATCGATTTCTTCAGCGCGATGGAAGTGTCCGCGTCGGGCCTGTCGGCTCAGCGCACGCGGATGAACGTGGCGGCCTCGAACCTCGCGAACGCGCAGACGACGCGCGGTGCCGACGGTGGACCGTACAAGCGCCGCGACGTGTTGCTCGCTGCTGCGAACGCACCGAGCGCCGAGCGCACGCCGTTCGCCGGCAACATCAAGACCGTCGAGGTCCAGCAGATCACGCAGGACACGAAGCCTCCGCGCATGGAGTACGACCCGGGCCACCCGGACGCCAACGCGCAGGGCTACGTCGCGTATCCGAACATCAACCCCGTCGAGGAGATGGTCGACATGATCACCGCGTCTCGCGCGTACGAAGCCGGCATCACCACGATGTCGACGGCGACGAACATGGCCGAGCGCGCCTTGGGGATCGGCAAGTGAGCAAGCACGACGAACGTCGGGCGCGCAGCAGCTCCCGAAGGGAGTGCGTAGGTAAATGAGCGGCATCACCCCCATCCAACTTCCCTCGCTGACGTCGCTCGAAGGCGTCAAGCAGGACACGCCGGTCAGCAAGGGCTCCGATGTCGGCGGCGCGTTCGGGAACATCCTCTCGGAAGCGCGCGATGCAGAGAATTCGTCGACGCAGATGGCCGAGAAGTTCGCGAATGGCGACACGAGCATCGGCATCCACGAAGTGATGATCCAGACCGAGAAGTCGAACATCGCGATCCGCTACGCGACGACGCTGAAGAACAAAGCGATCGAAGCGTATCGCGAGCTCATGAATACGCAGGTTTGAGGACTAATCCATGGCCGACGCATCATCTCCACAGGGTCAAGGACCCGCTGCCGTTGTCAACCAGCTCAAGGAGCTGTGGGGCAACCAGTCGCGCGGTCGCCGTCTGCTGGCGATGCTCGTCGTGGTCGGCATCATCGGCGCGGTCGTGTTCACCCGCTTCGTCAAGACGGATGCAGGTTGGACCGTGGTCGCCGACGGCGCCTCGCCCGACGACAGTCAGGAGATGATGGCCACGCTCGAGCAGCGCGGCATGCCGGTCCGCATCACCGCGGGCAAGGTCGAAGTCCGGACCGACAAGGTCGATGAAGCGCGTGCGATCGCCGCGGCCGCGGGCCTCCCGCGCGTGGGCAAGGGCTTCGAGCTGTTCGATGGATCGCACCTCGGTCAATCGAGCTTCGCGGAGCAAGTGAACTTTCGCCGCGGTCTGCAGGGCGAGCTCGCTCGCTCGATCACCTCGATGGCGCAAGTGCAGGGCGCGCGCGTGCATCTCGCACTCGGCAAGCGCAGCGTGTTCAAGGATCGCGACGAAGCGGCGACCGCATCGGTCGCGCTGCACCTCCATGCGGGTCAGCAGCTGACGCCGGAGCAGGTGCGCGGCATTCGCCAGCTGGTCGCGGCGAGCGTCGAGGGCCTGCGCCCGGACGCGGTCGTCGTCGTCGATAACCACGGCAACTTGCTCGACGGCGCGGAGCCGACGGCCGCGAACAAGAGTGCGGCGATCGAGCTCTCGACCACGTCGCGAGTCCGTCAGATCCTCGAGCGCGTCGTCGGTGTTGGCAAGGTCAACGTGGTGACGACCGCGGTCGTCGATGACAGCCAGATCAGCGAGACGCAGGAAGTGTTCGACAACGCGAACCCGGTGCTGCGCAGCGAATCGCGCACCGTCGAAGGTTCGGGCGCACTCGATGCAACCACGCTCAACGGCGTCGGTGGCGTCGCGGGTACGCGCGGCAACCTCCCGGGCGCCGCACCTGCGTCGGCCGCGGGCAGCGCTGCACCCAACGGTGCGAACGGCCGCCTGCAAGAGACGAAGAACTTCGAGATCAGCCGCACGGTGCGCCAAGTGAGGAAGCCCGAGGCGCAGCTGACGAAGCTGTATCTCGCGGTGATCGTCGACTACAAGACCGGCGCGAACGGCAAGCCCGAGCCGCGCAGTGACAAGGAGCTCGCCGAGCTGACCGCTCTCGCGCGTCAGGCCGCCGGCATCGACGACGCACGTGGCGACAAGATGGATCTGCGCTCGATTCCGTTCGTCGCCGACGAAGCGCCGGCGGATCTCGCGGCCGCGGCGAAGCCTGCCGAGTCGCTGTTGCCGGTTCCGCTGCCCGTCGCGATCGGCGGTGCCGCGGGATTGCTCGTGCTGATCGCGGTGGTCGTCATGGTGCTGCGCGGCCGAGGCAAGGCGAAGGACAAGAAGGCCGAAGCAGCGAAGGGCGTCACGCTCGCACTGCCCGCGCCCGTCGGAGAGCTCGAGCGCGCGCTCGATGCGAAGACGCCCGAGGAGAGCGAAGCCGAAGCGGTCGCGCGTGCGCTGCCCGGTCTCAAGGAGCCCGCTGCACTGCCGGGCCAGACCACTCGTGACCGCGTGCTCGCCGCCGTGAAGGGCGATGTCGACCGCGCTGCTGAAGTTCTCACCGCGTGGCTCTCCGAGCCGCCGCCCAAGACCCCCGTCGCCACCAAGGGAGCACGAGCGTGATCGCCAATCAGAACCTGCCCGGTCCGCACAAGGCTGCCATCGCGCTGCTCTCTCTCGACGAGGAAGTCGCGGCGCTCGTCCTGTCGCGCATGGCCGAACACGACGTGCGCAAGCTCGTGGATGCCGTCGACGAGCTCGACGACGTCAGCGGCGAGACGATCCAGAAGGTGCTCACCGAGTACGAGCAAGGGCTGACCTCGCCGCTCGCGATGGTGCGCTCCGGTGGCAACAAGTACGTGCGCAAGCTCGCGGACCGCGCGTTCGGCTACGAGAAAGCGCAGAAGCTGTTCGGCGTGGCACCGCCGCCGTCGGAGCCGCTGCAGCTCCTCCGCACCGCGCGCACCAACTCGCTCGCGCAGTTGCTTCAAGACGAGCACCCGCAGATCGCTGCGGTCGTGCTGACGCAGCTCGCGCCGGGCGTCGCCGCGAAGATCCTGAACCTGATGCCGAAGCCGGTCGCCGCCGATCTCGCGTTGCGCATCAGCGAGCTCGACGAGATTCCGGAGCACGCGGTGGCCGAAGCGAGCGAGAGCCTCGTGCGCGCCCTCGAGGCCGCTGGTGGTCTCGCCGGTACCGACCCACGGAGCGAGTTCGATGGTCTGGCGTTCTCCGCCGCGATCGTCAACGAGCTGTCGAGCGACGAAGGCGACGAGCTGCTCGGTGCAGTCGCGGAAGCGAACGAGACCGCCGCATCGCGCATCCGCGAAGCGATGTTCACCTTCGAGGACCTCGCACGCATCGCGAGTCGCGAGATGGGCGGACTGCTCCGCTCGATCCAGAGCGAGGTGCTCGTGGTCGCCCTGCAGACCGCGACGCCCGAGCTGCGCGAGCACTTCCTCAGCTCGCTCTCGCAACGCGCGGGCGCCACGCTGCGCGACGACCTCAGCGCCGCCGCGCCGAAGCGTCTGTCGGAGGTCGAGGCCGCGCAGCGCGAAGTGGTCGAGTCCGCGATGAAGCTCGCGGCCGAAGGCAAGCTCACGATGCCTGCACGAGGCGGCGAATGAGCGCTGTCCGCCCGTTCCTGTCGACGATTCAATCGGCTCCGTCCGCGGCGCGCTCGTTCGGCAGCACCCTGGAGACGATCGCGACACCACCGGCGATGTCGCCGTGGAGCCCGCAGACGCAGACCGTTGCACCCGCGCCGGTCATCGATACCGCGGCGATCGAAGCAGAAGCGCGCGAGCGCGGGCGCGAGGAAGGATTCGCCGAGACCGCGAAGCTGCGCGAGCAGCTCGCCGCCGCGATCACTGCGTTCTCGTCGGCGCGCGCGAACCTCGTCACGCCATCGGCGCTGAAGATCGCGTCCGCGGCCGCCGCCGTCGTCGGCGCGTGGACCGACACGACCGCGCCGTCGGAGCTGTACGCGCCGATCGTTCACGCGTGGATCGCGAAGCACGATGCTCCGGCGACCGCGCACGTCGCGCCCGCCCACGTCGATGCCCTCAAAGAACTGATCCAGAACGCGCCGATCACGGTGCTCGCCGACGCATCGCTGGGCGCCGGCGAGATTCGCTTCTCGTCGTCGACGATGGAGCTCGCGCACAGCTGGGACGACCATCTGCCCGACCTGCGCGACGCCATCGCGAACGCCCTGGAGCAGTCGTGAATGCCGCGCTGATCACGAACTGGGTGAAGCAGACCCTGATCCCCCAGCCCGTCGGCGCGGTGATCGAAGTCGCCGGAACGATCGTCCAGATCGCGATGAGCGGCGTGAAGCTCGGCGACATCGTCGCGATCGAGACCGCGGGCGGCGAAGTGCCGTGCGAGGTCGTCGGCTTTCGCGACAAGACGCTGCTCGCGATTCCGCTCTCGCCCGCTCGCACCATCGCCCCCGGCGCTGCCGTGCGGCTACGCGGTGCGATGTCTACGCTCGCCGTCGGCGACGCGCTCGTCGGTCGCTTGATCGATCCGTTCGGCATCCCGATGGATGGCTTGCCCGCGCCGCGCTGCACGGATCGCGTGCCGATCGAAGGTGCCGCGTTGCCGATCGAGGAGCGCGGTCAGGTCGACCATCGCTTCGACACCGGCGTTCGCGCGATCGATGGCCTGCTCACCTGCGGTCGCGGCCAGCGCATCGGCGTCTTCGCCGGTGCCGGCTGCGGCAAGTCCGTTCTGACCGAGCAGATCGGCGCGCAAGCCGATGCCGACGTGATCGTCGTCGGGCTGATCGGCGAGCGCGGTCGCGAGGTTCGCGAGCTCATGCAGTCGCCGCGTCGCGATCGCATGATCATCGTCGCTGCCACGGCGGATCGCTCGCCGCTCGAGCGCTTGCGCGGGGCGTACGCGGCGACGGCGATCGCCGAGTACTTTCGCGATCGCGGCAAGAACGTGCTGCTGATCCTCGATTCGCTCACGCGATTTTGCATGGCGCTCCGCGAGCTCGGCCTCGCGCTGGGAGAGCCGCCGGCCACGAAGGGATATCCGCCGAGCGTGTTCGCGACGATGCCGCGGCTGCTCGAGCGCTGCGCGCCGCGCAAGGACGGTGGTTCGATCACCGGGTTTTACACGGTGCTCGTCGAAGGTGACGACTTGTCGGATCCGGTCGCCGACTCCGCACGTTCTCTCCTCGACGCCCACATCGTGCTGTCGCGAGAATTGGCGGGACGCGGCCACTTCCCGGCCATCGATATCCTCGCGAGCGCATCTCGTGTCGCACGCCGCGTGTCGTCGGTGGGACTGCAACAAGTTGCGACTCGTGCGCGCGATCAACTCTCGCGCCGTCGTCAGGCCCAGGAGCTGCAAGCACTCGGTGCATACAACCCTGGTGTCAATCCAGCCCTCGATCAAGCGCTCGCTGTTGGCGAGCAGATCGATAGCTGGGCCCGCCAGGCTCCGCACGAACCCAGCACCTTCGACACGACCGTTCGTGGCCTGTCCGCCGCGCTCGGCATGGAGCCTCCGAAATGACCATTCGTCCTCGAGCCGCCCGCAACGTGCGTGATCTACGCACCCGCTTGCGCGACATCGCTGCTGCCTCGCATGCGAGCACGGTGGCGGCGCAGCAGCGGTCGCAGCAAGCGCTCGACGAGGAACGCCGCGCTCTCGACGAGCACCTCGACACCGCACAACACGAGCTGGCAGGCGCGCGATCGGTGTACGACATCGAGACGTTCGAAGAAGACACGGGTGTCCATCGCCTCGCGATCGCCGACGCCACGAAGCGCTTCGAGGAGGACACCACGCAAACCCGGATCAGCGAAGCCGCGCTTCGCGAGCGCGCTCGGCAGTTGCGCTCGTCGGAGAAGCTCGTCGAGCGACTCGAGCAGGGCGTCGCCGTGCGCGATGCCGCGATCGAGCAGCGCGCGAACGACGACATCTCGGCGAGGCGCCGGTGATGTCCCCGATGTCCGAGATCTCTCGTCGCGAGTACACGCCGCCGAAGGAGCTCGCGAAGGAACGTCCGACGGACCGTTCTAGCGATCGCTCGGTCGATCGCACGATCGATCGTGCGCGCGACGTCGACGATGCCGATGCCACCGACGCTGGGGAGGCTCCCGGCGAGACCGGCGATGCGACCCGGTCGGTTCAAGATCTGATCGCCGCGGCGATGAAGATGTTCGGGACCGCTCCTCCGAAGGCCGAGTCCGTTCCCGCGCCGGCGATCGAGATCCCGGCGATCCAGTTCGCGGCCGCGCCCACCATCGAGGCCGCGGTCCAACAGGTCCTCGATCAGATCGCGGCGAAGTCCGCCGGCACCGACGAGCCGAAGCCCGCCGACACCGACGACGCGAAGGCCGAGACGCAGGCGCCGGACGGGACGATCCTCGTCGAGCCCGAGCTCCAGACCGCCGCGCCGCCGACCTCGAAGGGGCCGGTCGCGACGACCGCGGTGCGCGAGCCCGCACCGCTTCCCGAGAACCCCAATCCGAGCCACGTGCACCTCGTTCTCGACGATGGCCCCGAGCGCGTCGTCGTCACCGTCGCGGTGCGCGGCACCGAAGTCAGCGCCACGATCCGCGGTGGCGACGAGCAGACGGCGGCGGCGATCGCTCGCAACGCCGCATCGCTCGATCACGCACTCCGCGCCGGCGGGCTCGATCTGTCGAGCTTCAGCTCCGAGCGCGATCTCGATCACCACGCGCCGCGCGAGCACGCGCAGCGCGAGCAGGACCCCGAATACGCCGACTTCGGCGAGGACATGACATGAGCATCGACGCGATTTCGAGTCCGACCGTCACGACGAATACATCGGCCAGCGGCGGCGCGCTCAAGGGCACGCAGGACGAGTTTCTCAAGCTGTTCATGGCGCAGCTGCAGTACCAAGATCCGTTCGCTCCGACGAGCAACGCGGAGATGGTCGGTCAGCTCGCGCAGCTCTCGGGCGTCGAGCAAGCGAAGCAGACCAACGTCCAGCTCGCGGATCTCGCGAGCGCACAAGCGGCGGTCGCGAACGCGAACCTCGCATCGCTCGTCGGTCGCGACTGCAACGCCACCGTCGGTAACTTCTCCGTCGACAGCACCGGTGGTGCACCGCCGCCGATGAGCGTCACGTCGGCGAACGGCACCAAGGGGGCGTCGATGATCGTCACCGACGCGAACGGCAAAGAGGTCCGCCGCATCCCGATCCCCGACGGAACCACGAGCGCATCGCTCGCGTGGGACGGCAAGGATGCGAACGGCGCTCCGGTCGCGAAGGGCAGCTACTCGATGACCGTCGACAAAGGCGCGTCTACCTCTGACATCACGGCGTCGTGGATGGGCCGCGTGGATGCGGTCGAGCTCACGGCGAATGGACCACGTCTGCGGATCGGCGGCGTCCTGCTCGCCCCCGGCGACATTCACACCATCGGCGCTGAGTCGATCGAAACAACCCCTAGCGGGCAGAAGGCATAAGTCATGACCATCGGCAATTCTCTCTGGATCGGTGTTTCGGGCCTGATGGCTCACGGCGAGGCGATCAGCACCGTCGGCGACAACATCGCGAACGTCTCGACGATCGGCTTCAAGCGCTCGCGCGCGAGCTTCAACGATCTCCTCGGTGGAGAGCTCGGCAACTCGCGCCTCGGCGGCGGCGTGTACCTCGGTGGCAACCAATCGATCTGGCAGCAAGGAACGCTGTCGCAGACCGGCAACCCGATGGACGTCGGCATCAGCGGCAACGGCATGTTCGTCGTCAGCGGCAACCACCAGGGTCGCGACGCGCAGTTCTACACGCGCGACGGCCGGTTCAAGCTCGACGCGGGCGGCACGATGGTCGACATGCACGGCATGCGCGTGCAGGGCTACACGGTCACCAACGGCGTGCGCTCGACGGCGATCGGCGATCTACAGCTCGGTGGCAAGCAGAGCCCGCCCGTCGCGACGACGAGCGCGGCGATGACGCTCAACCTCGACTCCAACTCCCTGGTCGGCACGTACGATCCGGCGGATCCGAATGGCTCGTCGAGCTACTCGACGTCGATGACGGTGCACGACTCGCTCGGCGCGGAGCACCAAGCGACGGTGCACTTCACGAAGACGCCCGCGGGCGACTGGGAGTGGCACGCCACCGTCGACGGAAGTGACGTCGGCGGCACCGCCGGTACACCCGTCGAGATCGCGAACGGCACCCTCACGTTCGACACGAACGGCAACCTCGCAAACCAGCAGACGGTCGCCTCGAGCGCGAGCTTCACGGGCGCGACGCCGAACCAGGTGATCGCGTTCGACTTCACGGGGACGACGCAGAACTCGGGCAGCTCGACGATCAGCGCGACGAACATCGACGGTCGTAGCGCGGGAAGCCTCACCGACGTGAAGATCAACCCGGACGGCACGATCGAAGGCATCTACGACAACGGCGAGACGATCCAGATCGCGCAGCTCGCGCTCGCAGACTTCGCGAACAACGAAGGCCTCGAGCGGCAGGGCGATAGCCTGTACGCGGCGACGAAGACCTCCGGCCAGGCGTTGATCGATGCCGTCGGCGCCGGTGGTCGCGGCTCGGTGATGTCCGGAGCGCTCGAGCAGTCGAACGTCGATCTGTCGTCGGAGCTCGTCCAGCTCATCGCGTATCAGCGCGCATTCCAGGCGAACTCGAAGACCGTCACCACGGCCGACGAGATGATGCTCGAAGTGACGAACCTCAAGCGATAGCGTCAAGCTCGCCGACGGTAGCGCCGGCGAGCTCAAGGATGCCGAGCAGTTAGCGCGGCATACCAGCTGCAAAACCCTTCGACGTGAGCGAAGCGCAGCTGGACCCGGAAGAGATGGAGGCCATCCAGGCCGCCATGCGAGAGAGCGCACCGCGGCGTACATCTGCGGCCTCGCCCGATGTCGAGCCGACGCGCCTCGCGCTGATCGCCGATGATCGCGTCGCCGAGATCGCGCGTCCCGCGCTGATCACGCTCGCGACGCGCGCAGCGAAGCTCGCAGCGAAGTCGCTCCGCCCGCAGCTCGCGGGAACGTTCCAACTCGATGTCGTCGGTGCCGAGATCCTCGACGGCACGATGACGAAGGAAGAGCTCCGCGGTGGTTGGGTCGCCGGTCTCGCCGGTCCTGAAAACGCCGAGCTCGTGATCGCCGCGCACGGCGGCGTCATCGATCTCGCGGCCGCGAAGCGCTGCGGCGCCGCAACGCCGACCTCGGATCCCGATCGTCCGCCGAGCGCCCTCGCGCTCCGCTTGTTCGCGCCCACGGGCCTGCTCGTGCAGGAGGCGTGGATTCAAGCGTGGAGCGATACGCACGGTACGAAGATCGCCCCGACGACCGACGTCTCGATCGTCTCGCGCCTCATCGAATCGCGCAGCGTCGTTCGCGTCGCGCTCGCCTTCGGCGGCTCGGTCACCGGCCGTTGCTCGGTCTACTGCCGCCCCGATGTCCTCGCTCCGCGTCCCGCAGCGCTGGCTGCGTTCAAGGCGAACGCGGAGCGCATCGCGAACGCACTCGCGCAGGTGCCCGTCGAGCTCGTCGTGGAGCTCGGCACGTTGCGCATGAAGGTTCGCGAGCTGCGTGCTCTCGAAGCCGGCGCTCAATTCACCCTGCGCGGGTTCGTCGACTCGCGCGTACCTGTTTATTGCGAAGGCGTGCTCAAGGCGTGGGCGCGTCCGGTCGTGTGTCGCGGGGTTCTCGCGGTGCAGATCGAATCGATCGTCCACGGACAAGGAACCCGGTCATGAGTGATACCCCCGAGAACTTCGACCCCCGCGCCATCGAAGCGCTCCTCCACGACGTGCCGCTCGAAGTCACCGTCGAGCTGGGCCGCGCTCGCTTGAACCTCTCCGAGCTCGCCGCTCACCTCGGCCCGGGCTCGATCATCAGCCTCGATACGCCCACCGGCGCACCGCTCGACGTGCGCGTCAACAACCGGCTCGTCGCGCGCGCGGAAGCGATCGCGGTCGGCGAGAAGGTCGGCATCCGCATCGTCGAGCTCGTCGGTGGAAAGGACGCACAGTAATGCGCCTCGCAACATCACTCGTCATCCTGTGCGCCGCGGCATCGACCGCCGGCGCCGACGCCACGTCGCGCTTCGAGATCGTCGACCGCGGCGACGCCGTCGAAGTCATCGCGCACGATGTCAAAGCGGCGAAGACCACGATCTCGCCGATTCGCTCGCGTCTCGAAGTGCCGCTCGTCGGTACGCACACGATCCCGAAGCTCGTGCCGCCGACCGACAAGACCGTCAAGGTCATCGAGCTCGACGGACACTCGCAGCAAGTTCTCAGCGTGAAGCTCGACTTCGAGCGCCCGCAGGTGCAGCAGCTCGCGAAGCACGCGCAGGCGATCCAGGTCGGCAACGATCTACACATCCTCGTTCCGCGCGCGATTCCCGCGGCGGGAACGACCGTCGCGCTGCCCGAGCCGACGCTGACGCCCGAGCTCGCCGCGAAGGCTGCGGCGATCGCACCCGTCATCGACGTGAAACCCGAGGCGAAGCCGGAGCCGAAGCTCGATGTGAAGCCCGTCGCTGCGACCACCGAGGTCAAGCCCGCAGAGGTGCCCGCGACCGGCCCGCTGATCCGCAAGACCGAGCCCGCCGAACCGCCGAAGAAGCAGGAGCCGATCGGCAAGGCGAGCGAAGGCGGGATGAAGAACTTCCCGATGCTCCTCGCGTGCGTGCTCGCACTGCTCGGCTGCATCGTCTGGGTCAAGCGTCGCAAGAGCGGCGCGAACGCGGCGAAGCCGTCGACGTCGATCGAGATCATCGCGCAGAAGTCGCTCGGCAAGCAGGCGAAGATCGTCTGGCTCGTCGCGGGCGGTCGCGAGATGATCGTCTCGGTCACCGCGCAGCAGGTGCGCATGCTCGGACAGTGGAAGAAGTCCGAGAGCCCTAGCGCCGTTCGCACGCCGATCCGCGCCGAAGGCTCGGGCCGCATCTCGACCCAACCCGTGACGGAGCGCGCGCGCCGCTCGGGCCAGTTCTCGATTCCCGAAGCGACCGCGCTTCCGTCGTTGGCCTCCGACAAGTCCGACGAACGTCGGGCGCGTAGCAGCGCCGAAGGCGATACGAAGGTAAACGACAAGGCCGCGAGCCCCGCCGTCGCCGGCATCCTGAAGCTGCGCGCGCGCACGAATGTCCCGATGGTCAACGAGGACGTAGCGACGGACGACGTCAACGCGGATGAAGTCTGGGCGCGCGAGATCCTCGCGGCGACCGGAGCTCGTCGATGAACCCGGTCGACCCGATCGCCACTGCCACGCAGGCGGCGCAGCAAGCGACGAGCAACGGCGGCGGCGTCGGTGCCGTCGGCATGATCGTCCTGCTCACCGTCGTCACGCTCCTCCCCGCGATCGTCCTGTCGTGCACGTCGTTCGTTCGCTTCATCATCGTGTTCGGCTTCGTGCGCACCGGTCTCGGTACGCCGTCCGCTCCGCCGAACCAGATCCTCGTCGGACTCTCGCTGTTCATGGCCATCTTCGTGTCCGCGCCCGTCGCGATCGAGATGTACAACCGCGGTGGCAAGGCCTACATGGCCGGCGAGATGAGCGAGGCGCAGGCGTTCGACGCCGCGACGCCTCCGCTGCGCGAGTTCCTGTTGCAGCGCACGACGGAGAATGACCTCCAGTTGTTCTACGACGCCGCGAACCTGCCGCGCCCGACGTCCTCCGACGAGGTTCCGCTGCGTGTCGCGATCCCGGCGTTCATCATCTCGGAGCTGCGCACCGCCTTCGAGATCGGTCTGACGATCCTCTTGCCGTTCCTCGTCATCGATCTGATCGCCGCCGCCGTCCTGACCTCGCTCGGTATGGTGATGGTGCCGCCCGCCGTGGTCGCGCTGCCCATCAAGCTGCTCGTGTTCGTGATGATCGATGGCTGGCACCTGGTCGTCGAGTCGCTGCTCCGCGGGGCAGGTGCCGCATGACCGCGGATCAAGTCCTCGACCTGTGGCGCTCGGCGCTGTCGGTCATCGTCGAAGTCAGCGCTCCGTTTTTGATCGCCGCACTCGGTGTCGGCCTCGCCGTCTCGATCGTGCAGACCGCGACGCAGCTCCAAGAATCGACGCTGTCGTTCGTGCCCAAGCTCGGTGCGGCGCTCGTCGTCGTCGCGCTGTCGGGACATTGGTGCCTCGACAAGCTCGGCAAGTTCACGACCGAAGCGTTCACCGCGCACATCGATCGCAGCGAAGCGCGCGCTCCGTCGCCCGCGCTCACACCCTGACCATGCACCTCACCGACCCGGAGATCGGAGCGTTCGTCGCGACGCTCGCACGCGCAGGTGGCCTCGTTGCCAGCGCGCCTGTCGTCGGTGACAACGGCGTGCCCGTGCGCGCGAAGCTGATCTTCGTCCTCACGATCGGCCTCACCGTCGGTCCGAACCGCCCGGGAATCCCGCTCGCCGATGTCGCGCTCGTCGCGATCATCGAGCTGTGCGTGGGCCTCCTGACCGGCCTGTGCGCCCGCTTCATCATGCAGCGCGCCGCCGTCGCGGGGCAGCTGTTCGGCTTGACGCTCGGCCTCGGCTTCGCGTCGCAGTACGACATCCACGCGGGTGAGTCTGCCGGCACGATCCGCTCGATCGTGACGACGCTCGCGGGCCTCGCGTTCCTCGCCGGCGGTGGCCTCGAGGCCATCGTGCAAAGCGCGACGTCCGCTCCGGCCTCGGTGCTTCACGTCGGCATGCTCGGTCCCGCGCTGCTCGCACACGGAGCGTCCGCGATGGGCCACGGTCTCGCTCTCGCAGCACCGATCGTCCTCGCCGCGCTCGTCGGCAACATCGGTCTCGCGCTGATCAGCCGCGCGGCACCGGCCGCGAATATCTTCTCGATCGCGCTCGCCGCGGTCCTCATCATCGGCGGGCTCGCGCTCGTCGCAACCTCTGGCGACCTCATCGCGGGTCTCACCTCCGATGCACGCGAAGCCATCACCGTCCTCACGGGAGGTGGATCGTGACTCGCGAGCTGGTCCTCGGTATCGACTTCGGATCGTCGTCGACGATCGCGGGTGTCCTGATCAACGATCGCATCGAGCTGATCCAAGACGCCGGTGATCAAGTCATCCCCTCGATCGTCTATGTCCCCGATCGCGGCGATGCCGTGGTCGGTCGCCGGGCCGTCGCGCGTCAGATCGGCGAGCCCTCCAACGTCATTCGCTCCGTCAAGCGCCTGCTCGGGCTCGAAGCCTCGTCGGAGCTCGTACGTCGCTACGCGGCATCCACGCCGCTTCCCCTCGACGTCAGCACGTCCAAGCCGATGTTCAAGATGCGCGCGGGCAAGATGGCTCCCGAGCAAGTCGCCGCGGCGATCATCTCGTACGTCCGAGCGCTCGGCGAGCAGCGCTTCGGTGTTCGCATCAAGCGCGCCGTGATGACGATGTCCGCCGACGCACCCGCGGGATACCGCGACGCCATCATCCGCGCGGCGCGCATCGCCCACCTCGAGCTCGCCGAGCTGATCGCCGAGCCGGTCGCGGCGGCGCTCGCGCTCGATCTCCATACACAGAACGTCGATCGCAACATCGTCGTCTGCGACTTCGGCGGTGGCACTTTCGACGTCTCCGCCGTCGCTCAACGCGGCCTCCGGTTCACACCCATCGCGATCGGCGGCGATCACTATCTCGGCGGCGACGATCTCGACGACGCTCTCGCATCCGCGATCTCCGGCGCGATCTACAAGCGCGCTCGCTACGACATCTCCACGAACCCCGGCCGATGGACCGAGCTCGTCCTCCGTTGCGAGTCCGCGAAGCGCCAACTATCGACGCAGTTCGAGACCCCGCTCGCGATGAAGGATGCGTACCCGCTCGAAGGCGTCCGCACGGACCTTCGCGTCAGCATCGACCGGCCGTATGCCGAACGCGCCTGGGCCCCGATCATGGCGCGCGTCCACACCGTCATCGAGAACCTCCTGCACGAGGCGCGGTGGACCCCCGACGACGTCCAGCTCGTCGGTCTGGTCGGCGGCGGCGCGATGATCCCCGTCTTCCGGCAGACCATCGCCTCGATCTTCCCGGCCGAACGCATCCATCGCGCCGACCAGCCCGAGCTCGCCGTCGCTCAAGGCGCCACCCTGCTGACCGCACGCTATCGCGAGATCAGCACCGGCCAGCTACCCGTTCTCGTCGCCTAGTTCGCGCTACGATGCGCGCAGATGGCGCCGCCGACCGGTTGTAAGGTCCTGCTCGTCGAAGACGATCCGATGATCGCCGGCGAGCTCGCGCGCCGCATCACCGCGATGGGGCACACCGTCACGGGGACCGCCGCCTCGCGCGACGAGATGATCGATGCCTGCGAGCTCATGCTCCCCGATGTCGTCCTCATGGACATCGGGATCCGCGGGCCCGTCGACGGGATCGTCGCCGCGTACGAGCTGTTCGAGCGCTACAGCCTGCGCGTCATCTACCTGACCGGCGACTCCGACGTCTCGTCGATGGAACGCGCCAAGGCCACGCGCCCGTACGCCTACCTCCTCAAGCCGGTGTCCGCCGCGGAGCTTCGCGGCGCGATCGAAATCGCGCGCTTCGCACAGACCACCGGCTCCTAGTCGATCTCCTGAGGTAGGATGGCGCGAGGTGTCGGAGCCGGCGCGGTACAAGGTCCTGGTGGTCGAGGACGAGCGCGTCGTCGCGAAGGACCTGACCTTGACCCTCGAGGGCATGGGCTACGAGGTGATCGGTAGCGCCGCGTCGCGCGACGAAGCTCTCGTGGCGTGCGCGAAGCAAGTGCCGGACATCGTGCTCATGGACATCCGGATCAAGGGCGGCGTCGACGGTATCGACACGGCGAAGGAGCTGCTCGATCTCTACGGGCTGCACGTCATCTATCTCACCGCGCATGCCGACGTCGCATCGATCGATCGTGCCAAGCGCACGCGTCCGCACGCCTACCTGCTGAAGCCCGTCAAAGCGGGCGAGCTCCAGGGCGCGATCGAGATCGCGATGTTCAAGAAGATGACCGCGAGCTGAAAAGGCCAGTCGGTTCGGGCGTCATGTCGACGCGCGAACGGACTGGCCTGTGGGACGGTCGAAGCGGGCTAGTGCTGGTGCACGAGGCCGATGGCGGCGACGCGTCCGGGTCCGTGGCAGACCAGGCACTGCTCCTTCCCGGGTGCCGAGAGTGCCGTCGAGCGCGGCGCGTAGAACTGACCGCCGCTGGCGCGCATGTGGTCGATCGCGACCGACGAATCGTGGCACGCCACGCACGCGCTGGTGATCGGGGTCATCACGAGGTTGGTCGCTGCACCCTCGGTGGTCACGTCGGTTGCCGCGTTGTAGGAGAAGCCCGAGCCGTAGTTACCCGCGCTGACGTACGGCGACACCGTGTAGTACGTCGAGTTCGTGAGCGGGTTGGGATCGAGCACACCGCTCGCGACGGTGGTCAGCGGCTCGTTCGGGAGCGCGGCGAGGTTCGTCGCGTTCGTGAAGTCGTACGTGTTCCCGACGTGGCACGTCGTGCACGCGTTGAGAGTTCCGGGGAACTCGACCTCGTCGTAGCCCGGTCCCAAGGCCGCCGCGTGCCAGGTGTAATTGACCGTGCGCTTGCGACCCGCGTGGATGGCGTGGATGAAGAACTTCGATCCAGCCGCCCAGCCCGCGCTCGAGCGGTTCGGGTTGTGACAGAACGAGCACGTCGGACCATCGTTGCGCTGACCGGCGTGGAAGCTCGGCGCCACGCCCAGCAGCGCGCTGTGGCAGCTCTGGCACTTCGCGTTGTCGACGATCGGGCGGCGACCCGTGTATCCGGTCGCGACCTTCCACACGTTCGGCGCGGGCACGCTGAGACCGCCCTGCGCCTTGCCGTCGGCAGGCGTGTTCGGCAGCCACGTGTACGGCGGGACGTTCGTCTGCACGAGCGGCGGCGCGCTCGACAGCGAGTACGTGTAGCCGATGCCGCCGGTGACCATCTTCGCCGACGCCGGGATCTGGACGCCGGTGAGCGTGAGCTTGTAGTAGCCCATGGAGTCGGGTGCGGAGAGCGTGCCAGCGCCGGTGCCGGTCGCGGTGCCGTCCCAGATCTTCTTGATGTAGCCGCTCGCCGACGCGTTGAAGTCCGACGGCGTGAGGTTACCGTCCTGCGGCACGGCGAACGCGAAGTACGCGCTCGGCGATCCGACGAAGTTCGGCATGAGCTCCGCGGTGGGGCTCGGCGTCGGGAACACGACGTCTGCACCGTTGCGCTTGAGCTTGAACGTGATCTGCGGACGCTTGATGGTCGGCGTGACGGTATCGGGGACCACGTCGACGCTCTTCACGTCGTAGGTGATGCGATCGGCGCCCGCTGGCAGGAAGCCACCAGCCGCGACGTACGACGCGTTCGTGTTCGCGTTCGTGCCGCCCGGCTTCCAGCTGTTGTTCGGGTCGGGCAACACCACGGGCTTGTGATAGAGCGCGGCCGAGAACAGCTGTCCCGTGCCGTGGCACGTGGCGCACTCGGCGTTCGTGCGCGGGCCACCGCCGTGGTTACACGGGACCGGGCGTCCATTGGCGTCGCGAACGAGGCTGCCGGCGATGCCGCAGGTGTTCGCATTCGCGGCCGTGAACGAGACGTAGTCGTGGCAACCGCCGCACGACTCGATCTTCGGGTTGCTCGTCATCTGTCCGCCCTGCTCGGCGGCGCCGTGGCACGTGGCGCACAGGCGGATGTCTTGCGGGTAGGTCGCCACGATTCCGTGGAACTGGTTTGCGACCGCGATCTCTTCACCCTTGTGGATACGGTGGACGAACGTCACCGAGTTCGCCGACGGATTCGAGGTGCGATCGGGGCTGTGGCAGACGTTGCACATGTTGACGTTGACGCGACCACCACCGTGGAACTGGCTGGACGCCGTCGTCTCTGCTTTGAACTTGCTGTGGCAGCTATCGCAGCCGCTCTGCGCGGCGATCTCGCGCTTCAGCGGCGCGCTGCTGCCGTCGGGCACGAAGTAGTACGGCTTGTTGTCCGCGTAGAACGTGTTCGCATTGCCTTGGTAGATCAGGTCGGTCTGCCGCGTCGCTTGGATCCACACGACGTGCGTCTGCGAGAGCTTCGTCGGGTCGAACGCGACCGCTTGGTTGCCGTTCGTCACCGACGTCGTCGGGAACGTGTACGTGTAGTCACCTGCTCCGAAGCCGTTTTCGGTGATGGTGCCGCCGTTCGTCCCGGCGGGGTTGTACATCGTGGGCGCGGTCGTCTTCGTGTACGTGACGAGTGGTCCGACGATGCCGGCCGCGTCCTTGGTGAAGTAGCTGAGCGAGAACCGCGGCTGCACCGGTGTGTTGATGGAGTAGCCACCCGCCAGATCGAGCGGGAAGCCGCGATCATCTTTGAGCGTGAAGCGAACCGTGACCGGCGCCGTCGCCGAGGTGCTCACGCCGTTCGGCTTGATCGCGATGACGACGCCGGTGCTCGGCGAGAGAGCACCGTTCGGTGCGATGTTGCAGACGTAGCTCGTCGCGGTCCCGTTGACTTCGCCCGGGTCGAGCGTGCCATCGTCGTCGGCGTCGAGACCGGTCTCGATCTTCGTGCCGCCGAACGGACAGTTCGTGCCCGCAGGTTCGGCGCTGGTCGTGACCAACGAGTTCTGGCCGTTACCGCCGCTGCCGCCGTTGCCGCCGTTGCAGACGTACGACGTGCTGGTGACTTCCGATGAATCGAGGACTCCGTCGCCGTCCTCGTCGAGGCCGACTTCGATCTTCGTTCCACCGTCGGAGCAATTGGCGCCGGGGGCTTCATCACTCGTCGCGACGAGAGATGCACGAGCCTCATCCGCATTGTCCCCACACCCCCCAAACGCCAAAACCATGACGAACGAAATCCATGGACGCATGACCCGGCGTCCTGCACCAAGCGGGCCTCGAAAAGCTGCGGATCTCGCGCAAACCGTGCGTCCCGCATCGGGAGCTTTGCGGTTCGTGCGCGAATCGCGATGTTGTTGCGCCTGGTCGTCGGGTGAACAGATCGGATACTCAGCGAAGACTTCCAACGTTTTGCGGGCGCAGTGCCACGTTGCACGCACGACAACGCGCAGAATCTGCAGGGGACGCGAACGGTTGGTCAGCTCACGCGATGATTTGCTGCAGGTCGTCGAGGTACGGGAAGCGCTTCTTCGCGAGACGCCGCTCGAGGAGCTTGCTCAGACCGAAACCGATGATCGCCATGAATGCCCATTGGTCCGCGAAGAACGGCAACCCGGGATACGCGGTTCCGCGCAGCGACCAATAGCCGGGCACGAGCCACAGACCGAAGATCAGACCGCAGCCGACGAAGACCCCGATCATCCGCGCACGGGTCTCGGCCTTCTGTTGGATGCGCAGATCGACGTCGTACATCAACTCGCGCGTGCGCTCGTCGCGTGCATCGAGGGTGTCACCCTTGGCGCATGCGCGGCACGGCCCTGCCTCGGCCTGGCGCGCGCCACAGTCGATGCATACCCAGGGGTTGCTCACGATGGGATCGGACGGTGATGGGTGGTCGGGAGTCGCATCACGTGGAGGCCGGGAAGCGTAGCGTGAAGCTGGCTCCGGTCGACGAGGACTGCACGTCGACCGTAGCGTCGAGCTGTTCGGCGAACGTGTAGACGAGGTCGAGGCCGAGCGTCTTCGCCTTCGAAGGATCGAGCGACGTGGGCAAGCCGACGCCATTGTCCCAGACACGGAGCTCGATCTGATCGCCGTCGGCCTTCATCGAGACCGCGATGGTTCCGGTGCGGTCATCGGGGAACGCGTACTTCAGCGAGTTCGTCACCAGCTCGTTCACGATCAGGCCGCACGGGATCGCGCGTTGGATCGGGAGGCTCACCCCTTCGACCACCGTGGTGGCGGTGACGTTACGAGCGGCGGCGTTCTGCGCGGACATGACGTTTGCCACGAGCGACTTCAAGTAGTCGTCGAACCCGATGCTCGACAGGTCGGGTGACTGATAGAGCCGCTCGTGTACCAGCGCGATGGTCTGGATGCGCTGCTGACTCTCGTCGAAGACATCCTTGAGAGAGGGCTCGGTGATCCGTCGCGCCTGGAGGTTCAGCATCGACGAGATGACCTGCAGGTTGTTCTTCACGCGGTGGTGAATCTCTTTGAGCAGCGCTTCCTTGTCGCCGAGGGCGCGCACGAGGTCTTGGGTGCGCTCGGTGATGCGCTCCTCGAGGTACTTGGACAGGTCGCGAAGCTGCGCCTCGTTCGCGCGAAGACCATGAAGCGAGCGAAGGTGCTCGGCCCACAGCCACGTGCGCTCGGCGACGGACTGCACCAACGACACTTCGCGCGTCGTCCACTCGCGCGGCGTGGCGGAGACCGCGCCGAAGTACGCGACGCAGATGCCGCCGCGCATCAGCGGAATCGCGACGAACGCGCGGATCCCCCGCGGCCCGTACGCGGTCTCGTAGTGCGATGCCGTGCGCGGGTCGATGGTGAGGTCGGCGATGACGAAGCGCGTGCCGCGGACGAGATCGCCCAGACCCGACGCTTCGAACATCGCGAGCGGTGCGATCTCGTCGGACTCCTTCTTCTTACCCGGCGTGTACTGGTGAACGGTCACCTGTGCGTCGTCGATGTCGATCTCCGCGAAGTGGCACTTGTCGAGCTGCAGATACTCGGAGACGCGCAGCGCAGAACGCGCGAGCACACCCCGGACGGATTCGCTCGAGTGGAGAATGTCTCCGAGCTCGAGCTGGAACGTGTGATCTCGATCGGCGACGAGGAGCTCTTCGAGGTTGCGACGCTCCGCTTCCACGTTGCGCGCCTCCGCGATCGCGATGCGCGTCTTGCCGCCGGTGAGTGCGAGCAGGACGGCACCGAGAAGACCGACGACGAGGAGCCGGACGAGCGCGAACCACGCTTGCCATCCTCGAGGAGCGGTCCCGATCTGGGCGATCGACACCCGCCACGTGCGACCGCCGATCACGACATCGTGAACGAAGGCGCCCTCGTGGGGAGCACCGCTCATCGCGAGCGGGATCGCGGTGACGTCGGTGATCGCGACGTCGAGGTCGTGCGTGTCGAGACCGAGCGTCGAGCTCTCGATCAGCGCGCGTGTCGAGAACCCACCGACGGCAACCCCGAGTAGCGTGGGCTCGGCGTCGCGCGTGAACACGGGTGCGATGATGAGGAACCCCGGATCGCCGTGGAGCAGCACGAGCGGTGACGTCGCGGCGGTCTCTCCCGTGGCGCGCGCGCGTCGGATCGCGTCCAGACGCACGGGATCCGACGCGAGATCGAAGCCGTGTTGTCGACCGGGAGGCTCCGCGAACAGCGCGGGGAACATGTCGGCGCGATCGGCGGCACGAACGAGACCACCCTGGCCACGCTCGAGGATCTCGAACGCTTCGTGGTCGGCGCGCGCGGCCGCTTCGAAGGTGCCGCGCGTCTCGGGCGTCACGCGCGGCGCCCACGCGAGCGCTTGGATGTCGCGATCACGTCCGAAGGCTCCCGACGCGAACGTCGCGAACTGTTCCTTGCCGAGTGTCCGGTTTGCGGACAGAAAGCTCGCCAGCGATTGCACGACGTCGGAGTAGCGCTCCACGCGTTGCGTGATCGCGTTCGTCACCGTCGATGCGCGCAGTGCGAGCTCGGACTCGGCGCGGTTACGTTCGTATCGGCTCGCGTTGATGTACGCGAGCATGAGACCGACGGTGGCGATCGTGAGCGGCAGTCCAACCGTGAGCCAGCGAGGGCGCCACGCTGCCCGCGGTTCTCCGACGAGAACGAGCACGATCGGCGCCACGAGCATCACGCCGACGGTGTCGCCGACCCACCACGTGAGCCAGCTGTACGCGAGATCCGAGAGCGCGATCATCCCCGAGCCATAGAGAACGATCGTTCCCCACGTCGCGGCGACGAGACACGCGACCGGCCCGGCGAGTAGGTAGAACTTCGCGACGTCGCGACCGCGCTCGAGTGCGAGCTCGCTGCCGATCGCGCGCCGGATCAGCAGCGCCGCGAGCACGGCTTGCAGCGCCGGGCCGAGCGCGAGAGCCGCGCCGATCGCAGCGCCGCCCGTCGAGAGATTGACGAGAGCCGAGCCGAGGGCGACACCGATCGCGGCACTAGAGCCCCATCGCGAGACCGCGACGACTGCGATCGCGGACGCCGGCCAGATCGCCGTGGCGAAGCCGGGTGGGATCGCGAGAAGCAGCGCGAGTCGACCGGCAACGATGTAGGCCACGGCCACGATCACCAGCCGTACCCACCACTGCCGCAGCGTCAGCACCCCTCGATGGTACGTCAGAGCTGCCGACACCACCTCGGTACCGCGGAATGTTCACCGAGCGATCGCACGGTGTTGCGCGGGCACGAGCGCTGCAACTTGCAGCAGCGTCTCCGTGAGCAACGATCCGAACCGCACACATCAAGCCACACCGAAGCGGGTCCAAGAGTTCCGCAAACGGGGTGACATCGCACTCTCGCGCGAGCTCGTCGGTGCGGCGGCGTTGCTCGGTGCGGTCATCGCGTTGCTCGTGACGGCAGGCTCTGCGGTCGGTGCGATCACGCAGTTCACGCAGAACGTCGCCCGCGCTGCCGATGGCCGCGACCACGGGTGGGTCGCCGGTGCCGCGCTCGAGACGTTCATCGCCGGTGCCGCGCCCGCACTGATCGGCGCCGCGCTGTTCTCGACGGTCGCGATCCTCGCCCAGCTCGGCTGGCCGCCTGCGTTCAAGGGCGTGTCCTTCGATCTCGCCAAGCTGAACCCGATGACGAACCTCGCGTCGGCGTTCGGCCTCGCCGGGATGGCGAAGCGGACGGGCTCGACGGTTGCGAAGGTCGTCGCCATCGGCGGCATCGTGTGGGTCGCGCTCGCGGGCGGCATCATCCCGCACGCGATCGAGGCCGGTGCGCTCGGCTCCGTCGCGTGGACGGTCGTGAAGCGCGCGCTGCTCGTCGTCGTCAGCGCGATCGTCACGATCGCCGCCGTCGACTACATCATGGCGCGCCGCCGGATGAAGAAGCAGATGATGATGTCGCCCGACGAGCTGAAGCGCGAGCACAAGGAGAGCGAAGGCGATCCGATGGTGAAGTCGCGCCGCCGCCAAAAGGCGCGCGAGATGGCGAAGCGCCGCATCGCGATGACGGTTCCGACGGCAGATGTCGTCGTGGTGAACCCGACGCACTACGCCGTCGCGCTTCGCTACGACGACACCAAGGATGCCGCGCCGATCGTCGTCGCGAAGGGCATCGACGAAGAAGCGCAGCGCATTCGCGAGATCGCTCGCAAAGCGGGCGTTCCGATCATGGCGCGCCCTCCGCTCGCTCGCGCGCTGCACAAGCACGTGAAGGAAGGCCGCCCCGTGCCGCCGAACCTGTTCAAGGCCGTCGCTGAAGTCCTCGCGTACGTGTACCGACTGCGCCGCGGAGGGATCCAATGAGTAACAAAGGGAATCGTGGTCACTGGATCATGGCCGTGGGCCTCGTCGGTGTCCTGGCCGTCGCACTGGCACCACTGCCGCCGTCGCTGTTCGATCTGCTGATCGGTATCTCGCTGTGCATCTCCGCGCTGACGTTCCTCGTCGCGTTCTACGTCGAGAAGCCCACGCAGTTCAGCGCGTTTCCGTCGCTGCTCTTGTTCACCACGCTGTTTCGGCTCGCGCTCAACGTTGCATCGACGCGCCTGATCTTGACCGGCGAGGACAAGCACGCCGCGGGTGCCGTGATCGCGGCGTTCGGCGAGTTCGTGATCGGCGGCAACTTCGTCGTCGGTGCCGTCGTGTTCTTGATCCTCGTGTTGGTGAACTTCATCGTCATCACGAAGGGCGCCGAGCGCATCTCGGAGGTCAGCGCGCGGTTCACGTTGGACTCGATGCCGGGCAAGCAGATGGCGATCGACGCCGACCTCGGTGCCGGCATGATCACCGAGAAGGAAGCGCGCGCTCGTCGCAAAGCGGTGCAAGCGGACGCGGACTTCCACGGCGCCATGGACGGCGCGAGCAAGTTCGTTCGCGGTGATGCCATCGCGGGCCTCGTCGTCCTCGCGATCAACGTCGTCGGTGGAATCATCATCGGCGTCGCTCAGAAGGGGATGGGGATCGGTAACGCGGCGCAGACCTACACGGTCCTCAGCATCGGCGACGGTCTCATCGCACAGATCCCCGCGCTGCTCACGTCGACGGGTGCGGCGCTGCTCACCACGCGTGGCGAGGATTCCTCTCTCGGTAAGTCTCTCGGCGGTCAGCTGTTCACGCGCAAGAAGCCGCTCCAGGTCGCATCGGCGCTGCTCGCCGTGATCGGCCTGCTCCCCGGCATGCCGCACGTGATCTTCCTCGGGCTCGCCGGCGTCGTGTTCTGGGCCTCGCGCAAGGCGAAGGATGCCGTTCCATCGGAGGATTTCTCGTCGGAGACCGCGCCCGCACGCGGCAAGCAGGACGCGCAGAGCGCGGCGAACCCACTGGCTCCGACATCGGAGAAGGCGCATCGCGAGGATCTCGAAGCGACGCTGCCCGTCGAGCTGCTCACGCTCGAGGTCGGTCTCGATCTTCTCGGCATGGTGGACGCGAAAGCAGGCGGCGAGCTGCTGTCGCGCATCACCGCCACGCGCAAACAGCTCGCGCTCGACCTCGGCATCATCATCCCGCCTGTCCACATCCGCGACGACCTACGGATGCGTCCCGGCGCCTATCGCTTGCTGATCAGCGGCGTCGAGATCGCCGCGGGCGAGATCCAAGCGCATCGCTACCTCGCGATCGATCCCACGGGCAGCGCGCTCGACCACCTGCCGGGTGTCGCGACGACGGAGCCGACATTCGGCCTGCCCGCGAAGTGGCTGTTGTCGTCGGACCGTACGCGTGCCGAAGCGGCGGGTTGCACCGTCGTCGACGGAGCCGCGGTCATCGCGACCCACATCACCGAGATCCTTCGCCGCAACGGTCACGAGCTGCTCGGCCGCCGCGAAGCACAGGAGCTGCTCGACATCGCGGCGAAGCACAACGCGAAGGTCGTCGAAGAGCTCATCCCGCACATGATGTCGGTGGGCCAGGTGATCCAGGTCCTGCGCAACCTGCTGCGCGAAGGCGTCTCGGTTCGCGACATGCGCTCGATTCTCGAGGCGCTCGCGGATCACGCTCACGCGATCAAGAACCCCGACGACCTCACGGAAGCCGTTCGCCAGCGCCTCGCGCGCCGGCTCACTCGCGCGCAGATGTCGTCGGACGGCGCACTCCGTCCGATCGTCCTCGACCCGCGGGCCGAAGCCCTGCTTCGCGACGGCACGGCGCGCAGCGCACGCGGTCTGTCGAAACTGACCGAGGATCTCGCGAACAAAGCGCGCGATTGCGCGATGCGCGACGAGCCGCCGATCGTCGTCGTGGCACCGGATCTTCGTCGCGCCGTCGCGGGCATCGCATCGCGCCACGTGCCGGGGCTCGCGGTCATGAGCTATCGCGAGGTCGACCCGACGATTCCGTTCATCACGCGTTCGGTGATCACCGCCGACGCGGCGTGATCGGTCTCGCCGCCGGAGCGATCCGCCGTTCGCGGCGGATTTCGCGTTTTCGGGTAGCGAATGGTTACGCGGGATAACGCGTCAGACTCGCCGACACCGACGAGAACCATCCCAGCGATCGTCACGAGTTACGCGGGCACAGGCACTGCAAAGCCTCAGCTCGATGCGGATCATGAAGTTTGAAGGTGCCACCATGCGCGACGCCGTCGCGAAGGTGAAGGCGGAGCTGGGAGACCAAGCGGTCATCATCTCGTCCCGTCAGGTCCGCAAGGGCCTCCTCGGCTCCGCGGTCGAAATCTCCGCCGCCATCGACGACGGCGACGACACGCCCGAGCCCGAGCCGGCGCCGGCCCCGGCGCCTGCGTTCACGCGCGGTAACCCGTACGCGCAGCACGCCGCGAAGGAGAAGGACGACACCGCCGACATCGAGAAGGCGATGGCTCCGCTGCGCAGCGAGCTCAAGTCGCTCCGCGCGATGGTTCGCTCGAACAGCCACCCTGCTCCGCAGCAAGACACGAAGAAGCTCGAGTCGGAGATCGCATCGCTCCGTGCGCTCGTCGAGAAGCTCAGCGCTGCCGCGAAAGCCGCGCCTGCTCCCGCGAGGAAGCTCTCGAAGATCGACGAAGCGATCGAGATGGCATCGCCCACGTCGATCGCCGAAGCCGTCGCGGGCCTCGCGAACCGCCGCTCCGACGGGATGCTCGAGCCGAAGCCCGAGCCCAAGCCCGAAGCCAAAGACACTCCGCTCATCGCCCCGTCGAGCGCGAACGTCATCATGCTCGTCGGCCCGACGGGCGCGGGAAAGACCACGACGGTCGCGAAGCTCGCCGCACACGCCGCGCTCGTCGAGGGTCGCCGCGTTCGCCTGATCACGCTCGACACGTTTCGCGTCGGCGGCGTCGAGCAGATCCGCACGTTCGCCGACCTCATCGGCGTCGATCTCACCGTTCTCGACCACGCCGCGGATCTCGCCGAAGCGCTCGATGCGACCGAAGACGACGAGCTCACGCTGATCGACACCGCAGGTCGCAGCCCGAAGGACACCGCACACGTCATCGAGCTCGCGACCGCGATCGCGTCGCTGCGTGACCTCGAGGTTCACCTCACGATCCCCGCGTCGTCGAGCGCCACCGCGATCGACGAGCTGGTCACGCGCTACACGCCGCTCTCGCCGTCGCGCCTTCTGTTCACGAAGGTCGACGAGCAAGACACGGTGCCCGAGCTCCTCGCCGCTCCTCGCCGCACGCGCTTGCCGATCACGTGGGTCACCACGGGCCAGCAAGTCCCCGAGGACCTCGAGCAGCCGACGGCGAAGCGCCTCGGTCACCTCGCCGCTCACTCCACGAACGTCTCGTCCACCCGCACTCGCGCCGCGTAAACCAACATGACCGATCAAGCTGCCACCCTCCGCGTGATCCGCGGTGACCGCTCCGACGGCCCCGTCAAGACTGCTCCTCCTCCTCGCCGCGCGATCGCGGTGTCGGGTGGGAAGGGCGGCGTCGGCAAGAGCACCGTCGCTCTGAACCTCGCGATCGCGCACGCGCAGATGGGCGCGAAGACGCTGATCGTCGACACCGACCTCGGCATGGCAGATCTCAATTTGCTGCTCGGCGTCGCCCCGGATCGCAACGTGCTCGATGCCCTCGGCGGCGCGAACATCGAGGACGTCCTCCTGCAAGCGCACGGCATCTCGCTGCTGCCCGCACTCAACGGCAGCTACGTCCTGTCCAACCTCGGGCCCGCTGCGCAAAACCGCATCATCGAGATGATCGGTTCGCTCGCGTCGAAGTTCGACACGCTCGTCGTCGATATCGCGGCCGGCATCGGCCAGATCCAGACGACGTTCGCGAGCGCGACGACCGAGACGCTCGTCGTGGTGAACCCCGAGCCGCTGTCGATGGCCGACGCCTACGCGGCGCTCAAGGTCCTGTCGACGGAGCAGGGCGTGAAGCACGCCTACATCGTCCCGAACCGCGTGACCTCGCGCGCGCAAGCCGACGAGGTCGTCGCTCGCTTGTCCGCACTCGTGCATCGCTTCCTCGATCTCGAGGTCACGGCGCTGCCGTACATCCCGGCCGATCCGTCGGTCAGCGAGAGCGCGCAGATCGGCGTTCCGCTCTCGATCAACGCACCCGACTCGCCGGCAGCGCGCGCGATCCGCCAGATCGTTCGCGTGCTCGGCGCCCTGTCGACACCAACGACCAATACCGATGCGTCTTGGTTCCGCACACCCGTGCAGGCCACCGGAGGTTCTCGATGAAGGCGTACTCGGCGCAACTCAAGCGCCCCAACAAGGAACGCGATGCACTCATCGCCTCGCACCTCGAAGTCGCTCGGCGGATCGCATCGCGCATCGCGCGTCGCTGCCCGGCCTTCATCGCGCGCGAAGACCTGCACGCCGCCGCGATGCTCGGCTTGACCGAGGCGGCGGAGCGCTACGACTCCTCGCGCGAGGAACCGTTCCTCGGCTTCGCCGAGAAGCGGATCCGAGGTGCGATCCTCGACGAGCTTCGTCGCGGAGACATCATGCCGCGCCGCACGCGCCAGCTCGCTCGCAAGATCGGCCACACGATCGCGCAGCTCGAGAAGAACCTCAGCCGCCCGCCCGTCGACGAAGAAGTCGCGGAGGCGCTCGGTGTCTCGCTCGACGAGTACAAGATCGAGCTCGAGCAACTCGTGCACGTGCAGATCGGCTCGCTCGATGCAGACGGTAGCGAGGGTATGGCGAATTCTGACGCTTCCCCCGAGACGCAGGCCTCCAAGCAGGAAATCCTGCGCCAGGTACGCACCGCACTTCCGCGCCTCGACGCGCGCGACGTGCTGGTGCTGGGCCTCTACTACAACGAAGAGCTGACCTACCCGGAGATCGGGGAGATCCTCAAGGTCACCACGTCGCGCGTGTGCCAGCTCCACGGCCGCGCGATCGCTCGGCTTCGCGCCGAGATCGAGATCAAGCTCCAGGAGGCCGCGTGAGCAGCGGTATCTACCTCGCGACAGCCGGCGCGGTCGCCCAGTCGAACGCACTCGACGCGACGGCGAACAACATCGCCAACGCGACGACTACGGGCTTCCAAGCCGACCGCATCACGTTTCGCGAAGCGATGTCGAACGCGAAGTCGCCCGACACCTCGCTCGTCTCGGCGGGCACGAAGCGCGTCGACACGCAGTACGGCGCGCTCGCGCAGACGGGAAACCCGCTCGATGTCGCGATCGAAGGCGACGGCATGTTCGGCGTCGAGACACCGAACGGCACCCGCTTCACGCGGGCCGGCAACTTCCGCGTCAGCGACGACGGAACGTTGTCCACCGTCGATGGCTTCGCTGTCCGCGGCGAGGGCGGCGCGCACATCACGATCCCCGCCGACGCGAAGGTGCTCGGCATCAGCTCCGACGGTGAAGTCACCGCGGATGGCGAAACCCTCGGCAAGCTCGAGCTCGTTCGCTACAAGTACAACCAGCTCAAGCGCGAGGGCGGCACGCTGTTCTCCGCGAGCGGCAAGCCGGACTCGACGGGCGAGCCTCCGGTGATTCGCAACGGAATGCTCGAGTCATCGAACGTCAACGTCGTTCGCGGCGTCGTCGATCTCGTGAAGGTGTCCCGCACCTACGAATCGCTGATGAAAGTTATCCAGGGCTATCACGACGTCGAGAGCCGCGCAGCGCGCGACCTCGGTGGACCGAAGTAAGCGTCAACGAGGAGCAAGCAATGTTTCGATCACTCTCCACCGCAGCGACGGGCATGGAAGCCCAGCAAACGCGTCTCGACGTCACCGCGCACAACATCGCGAACGTCTCGACGAACGGCTACAAGAAGGAACGCGCCGAGTTCGCGGACCTCATGTACCAGACGGTTCGCGCCGCTGGCTCGGCAACGGGCAACGGTACGAACGCACCGGACGCGACGGAGATCGGCCTCGGTACGCGCCTGACCGCGACGACGCGAGAGCTCACGCAAGGCGAGCTGCATCAGACGGGAAATCCGCTCGATGTCGCGATCGAAGGTCACGGCTACTTGCCGATCACGATGCCGAGCGGCGAGACGGCGTACACGCGCAACGGCGCGCTGCACATGACGGCGGAAGGTCGCCTCGTGAACAGCGAGGGCTACTCGATCGCCGGTGACATCACGATCCCGACGGACGCGCAGCAGGTCACGATCGGCGCCGACGGTACGGTGAGCGCGGTGATGGCGGGCGAGAGCCAAGCCGTCGAGCTCGGACAGATTCAAATCGCGATGTTCGCGAACCCCGGCGGCCTCGCCTCGATGGGCGGCACGCTGCTGCGCGAGACCACCGCATCGGGCACCGCCGTCGTCGGCGCACCCGGTGAAGGCGGCGCGGGCGGGTTGCGGCAGGGCATGCTCGAGGTGTCGAACGTGAACGTCGTCGAGGAGATGATCGACCTCATCTCGGGACAACGCGCGTACGAGATCAACTCGCGCGTGATCAAAGCGGCCGACGAGATGCTCGGCCAGACGGCGCAGCTGCGATGAAGATCCTCGCAGCCCTCGTCGTGTTTGCGGCGAGCGCCGCGAACGCAGCCCCGCCCGAAATGGAGCGGGTCGGATTCACTCCGACCCGCGGGGTCGAAGATGCGATGCGCGAGCAGATGCTCACTGCATTGCCGCCCAACACGGACATCGCGAAGGTCTACCTCCCGGCGACGCTCGCGAAGCTCGATGTCGATTCCTCCGATGTCATCGTAGAACTGCCGCGTCAGCTCGGTGTTGGCCGCAAGAGCGTGAAGGTCACCGTACGCGGACAGCGTTCGGTGTTCGTGCCCGTTCTGATCGGCGAGCTCGCCGACGTGGCGATCGCCGAGCACCCGCTCGCGATCGGCAGCGTCATCGGCCCCGACGACGTTCGCATCGAGACGCGCGCGGTCGAGCACGGCAAGGCGCACGCGAAGGGCGGCGTCGTCGTCGGCAGCAAGGTCGCGAAGGCGATCAAGGCCGGCGCGTTCGTCGGCGACAACGACATCACGCTGCCTCCGCCGCTCCCCCGCGGGACGCAGGTCTCGATCGTCATGCGGCGCGGCGCGGTCCGCGTGCGCGGTGAGGGAACGCTCGAGCTGGTCGCCCGTCCGGGTGAGACCGCCACGGTGCGGCTCGCACATAACAAGTCGATCGTTCGGGGCACGTTGGTTGCACCAGCCACCGTCGTCCTCGGAAACGCGCCATGAAATCCATCACCAGCATCTTGGTCCTGACGCTCGCGGCCACGGGTTGCGCGTCGCACATCGCGCCCTACAAGCCGAAGCACCGGCACCTCGATGCCGGCGAGTTCGGCGAGCGTAACGTCGCGCAAAGCGGCAGCTTGTACGCCGAGGGCCAAGCCGGCCTGTTCGAGGATCCGGTCGCCGGCCGCATCGGCGACATCCTCGTCGTGAAGATCGACGAGAAGGATCTCGCGTCGAACAACGCGGACACCAAGCTCGACAAATCTGACGACACCTCGTACGGCATGCCCGCCGCGTTCGGCTTCATCGCCGCGCTCAAGGCGAAGTATCCCGACGTCGACCCCGCGAAGTTGTTCGCGACCAACTCGAACCAGAAGTTCTCGGGCCAAGGCTCGACGGCGCGGTCCGGTCAGGTCAGCGCGACGCTGCCGGTGCGCGTCCGCCAGATCCTGCCGAGCGGCGATCTGTTCGTCGAGGGCACGAAGGTCGTCATGGTCGGCGCCGAGGAGAAGCACATCTACCTCTCCGGCATCGTTCGCCGCATCGACATCGCAGAAGACAACACGGTCTCGTCGTCGCGCATCGCGGACGCCGAGATCGAGTACACGGGTCGCGGCGACATCAGCGACACGCAACGCCGCGGCTGGGCAAGCCGCGCCCTCTCGAAGATCTGGCCGTTCTGATGCGCACCCTCCTCGTCATCGCGTTGCTCGGCCTGGCTACGGCGAACGCGCACGCAGATCGCATCAAGGACCTCGCCACGATCGGCGGAGTTCGCGAGAACCACCTGACCGGGTTCGGTCTCGTCGTCGGTCTCGACGGCACGGGCGATGACACGCGCTCGCCGATGGTGAAGTCCGGTCTGACGAAGATGCTGAAGAAGCTCGGCGTCACGATCGATCCGAAGGATCTCAAGTCGAAGAACGTCGCCGCGGTGATGATCACCGCCGAGCTCCCCGCGTTCGCGAAGCCCGGCATGGCGCTCGACATTCACGTGTCATCGGTCGGCAACGCGAAGAGCTTGTCCGGCGGCATGCTGCTCGCCGCGCCGCTCAAGGGCGCCGATTCGCGCACGTACGCGATCGCGCAGGGGTCGTTGTCCACTGGTGGTTTCGTCGCGAGCGGCGATACCGGCTCGACGACGAAGAAGAACCACACGCTCGTCGGCACCGTGCCGAGCGCGGCGATCGTCGAAGCGGGCGCACCGACGCAGCTGCCGACGAAGCAGATCGCACTCGTCCTCAAGCAGCCGGACTTCACGACCGCGACGCGCATGCGCGACGCGATCGTCGCGGTGCTCGGACCGAACAGCGCGCGCCTCGGCGACGGCGCCGTCGTGGTGGTGCCGATTCCGAAGGAGGCCGAGATGCAGGTCGGCGAGCTGATCACGAAGCTGGAGGCGATCGAAGTCGATCCCGACATTCGCGCGAAGGTCATCGTCGACGAGCGCACGGGCACCATCGTGATCGGTGAGACCGTCACGCTGCGCACCGCGGCGATCACCTATGGCGGACTCACCGTCGAGATCGGCGAGGCGCCGGAGGTCTCGCAGCCGGGCGAGCTCGCACGCGGCGACACGAAGGTCGTCAGTCGCACGGACATCAACGTCAAGGAAGGCGACAACTCGCTACGCATCATCAACAAGGCGGCCACCGTCGGTGATGTCGTCGCTGCACTGAACGCGCTCGGCGCGAAGCCGCGCGACCTCGTCGCGATCCTGCGCGCACTCAAGGCCTCCGGTGCGCTGCGCGCTGATCTGGAGACGATGTGACCGCTTCGATCGCCGCACTCAAGACTCCCGAGCAGCCGAGTCAGGCTGATCAGGCGAAGACGGCGGCGAAGCAGCTCGAGGCGTTCTTCCTTCGCCAGCTGCTCACCGAAGCGCGCCCCCAAGGCGGCGGAATCGACGGCGGCTTCGCCGGCGACACGTTCAAGCAGATGCTCGACGAGGCGCTCGCCGACAAGATGTCCGGCGCGGGTGGCCTCGGCATGGCGACGATGTTCGAGTCCACGCTCGACGCGAGCGCCAAGACGGGCTCGATGATGGGCAGCCCGAGCTCGATGATGGGCAACCTCACGACGTCCGCGCTCGCACCGCGCCCCGAGCTCGCGCGCATCCCCGATCCCGCGATCCTCGGCGACGAGCTGAACGGCGCGCCGCGCTTCGCACTCCCCGTCACCGGTCGGGCGAGCAGCGGGTACGGCGAGCGCGTCGACCCGATCAATCACACGACGTCGCTCCACCCGGGCTTCGATCTCGCGGCGCCCACAGGCACGCAGGTCGGTGCCGCGCGCGGTGGCGAGGTCGTTCACGCAGGACCCGCCGGTACCTACGGCAACCTGGTCATCGTTCGCCACGAAGACGGCTTCGAGACCCGCTACGCACACCTCAGCGAGGTGCACGTCAAGAAAGGCGACCGTGTGGAGACGGGTCAGGACGTCGGTGCGGTGGGCTCTACAGGCCACTCGACCGGACCCCACCTGCACTTCGAAATCCGTAAGGAAGGCAAGGCCTTGGACCCCAAGCCGTATTTGCCTCTACACGGTCCCGTAAACCGGGCGACCCCCTAAGTCAGACACCATGCGGATCGACCCCAAGCACACCGTTGTACCCCCCGTCGCTGCCAAGACCGTTCGTGACGCCGTCGTCCCGAAGGCGTCGGGTGACAAGGGTGGCGCGACGGTGGTCGAGCTGTCGAGCGCGGGTGCGTCGATGAGCACGAAGAGCACGGAGTCCGCGGACAAGGTCTCGCGCATTCGCGAGCTGGTCGCGAAGGGCGAGTACAAGGTCGACCTCGACATGCTCGCCGCGCGCATCTGCGAAGACGAGATCCTCGGGCGAGGTGACTCGTGAGCCTCGACGAGCTGCGCCGCACGGGTGAAGAGCTACGCGTGTTGTTCGCCGACGAGCGTGTCGCGATCAGCTCGCTCGATCACGGAAAGCTCGAGCAGCTCGCGACCGCGAAGGTCGCGATCGCCGAACGCCTTCACCGGCTACGGACCTCCGTCGATGCGAGCGATCCGCTCGTTCGCGATCTGTTCCTCGCGATCCGCACCGAAGCACGCGCGACCGCGTTGCTCGCCACCGCCGCCAATCAGGCCGTGCGCGACATGCTCGGCTACAAGCCCGCCAACGCGTACGATCGCCGCGCTCGCCACTACACGTCTGGACCGGGGAGGGTGCTCGCCACCTACTGACGATGTCCGACTTGATGAGCCTTCTCTCGCTCGGTTCTGGTGGCATCGCCGCCCAGAACACGGGCATTTCCGTCGCGAGCAACAACGTCGCGAACGCGAACACGGAAGGCTACTCGCGCCAGCGCGTCGATCTCGAGGCGCTCGGTCGCTCGCCGCTCGTCGGTGGTGTTCGCTCTGGATCACCCGATCGCTACGCCGACGCGCTGCTCGGCAATCGCATGCGCCTCGCGAGTGGTTCGCTCGCGTACTCGAAGAGCTCGAGCGCAGCACTGAGTGATCTCGAACAGCGCCTGACGAGCGGAACCACCGTCGGAGCGGATCTCGCCTCGATGCTCGCGGGTTTCGGCAAGGCCGCCGCGTCGCCGACCGACTCGATCGCGCGCGAAGATGCGCTCGACGGCGCGGATCGCCTCGCGATCAACGTGCGCCGTCGCGCAGCCGAGATCGCCGACATGATCGAAGAGTTCAACGCGAGCGTTCAGGAGAAGGCCGCGCAGATCTCCGAGATGATCTCGCGGCTCGCGAAGACCAACCTCGCGATCGCGAAGTCCAACGATCCGGTCCTCCAGGATCAGCGCGACACGATCGCGAAGCAGCTGACCGAAGCGGTCGGTGGCACCGCGCGCGTCGACGCCGATGGCCAGATGCGATTCGTTCTCGACGATGGCGCCGTCCTCGTCGACGGTACGCACGCAGCCAGCATGACCACGGGCAAAGACCCGGTGACCGGCAACACGACGCTCGCCGTCGTCGATGGCAACGCGAAGCGCGATGTGACCAAGAGCATCACCGGCGGTGTCCTCGGCGCGCAGCTCGCGGTGCGCGATGGAACGCTGGCGAAGGCGCAGACCGACCTCGACCAGTTCGCGTTCGATCTCGTCACCTCGACAAACGCCGTGCACGCCGCGCACGCAGGGCTCGACGGTGTCTCGGGCCGCAATCTGTTCACGCCGATCGGCACGGTCGCCGGAGCCGCCGCAGCACTCGAGGTCGATCCCGCGATCGTCGCCGACCCCGATCAGCTCGCGCTCGGCGCGCCGGGTGCCGGGCCCGGCAGCAACGCCGGCGCGCTCGCGATGTTCCAGCTCGCGGATGCCAAGGTCGCTACCGGCGGCACCACGCTCGGCGAAGCCGCGTTGACGATGGTTAGCAAGGTCGGCACGGCCGCCGCGAATGCGAGCGGTGACGTCGCACAGAATCAGCTGGTCTCGGATCACCTCGACGGGTTGCGTGACTCGCTCGCGGGCGTCGACCTGCAAGAGGAGCTCTCGAACCTGTCGCGGTTCGAGCATGCGTCCTCGGCGATGACCAAGTTTGTCTCGACGATCGATTCTCTCCTCGGAGATCTCATCGATCGCCTGTAGTTCTCGCCGTCAGGAGCCGCCATGCGCGTTACCGGAAACCGAATGATCGACATGGCCGCCACCACGACGGCCGCGAACCAATCCAAGGTCGCTACCGCTGCCGCCGAAGTCTCGTCGGGGATGCGCGTCACGAAGCCGAGCGACGATCCCGAAGCGTGGGCGCTCGCGCAGCGCGCCGAGGCGAAGCGAACGCTGTCGGATGGCGCGGGTGCCGCGCTGAAGTCCGGGCGAGAACGCCTGGACCTCGTCGACGATGCGCTGTCGAACGTCGGAGAGTCCGTCGCGTCGCTCCGCGAGCTCGTCGTCCAAGGCGCGAACGCGTCGTACGGCGCGAGCGATCGTGCTCAGCTCGCGGTCAAAGCGCGTGCGTTGCTGCAGGGTGCGGTCGCCGCCGCGAACACGCAGACGGCGGACGGCGAGTATGTCCTCGCGGGCACCGTGTCGTTGACCGCTCCGTTCTCCGCCGGCGGTGCGTATGGCGGTGACGCGACAGCGCGCGCTCTCCCGATCACCGACGACGCGACCACGACAGGAGCGATCGCGGGCAGCGAGCTCACGGCGGCCTCGGGCGTCGACGTGCTGCCGCTGTTCGAGCGTGTCGCGGTCGCTCTCGAAGCGAACGACGTGACCACGCTGCAATCGTTGCTCGACGACATCGGCCAGGCCACCTCGCAGGTCGGCCTGGCACGGACGCGTACGGGCGGGACGATGAACGTTCTCGACGACGCCCTCAATGCACACGCGGCGCTCGGCGAACGCCTCGCCTCTCAGATCTCGAACGCCGTCGAGACCGATGTGATCGCATCGGCCTCCAACCTCGCGAAGGCGAGCACCGCTCTGGAAGCATCGCGCGCCGTGACGTCGCACATCGTGGCGCTGGTCGATCCGACAAAGTAGCCCTCAACGAATTCGAATCCGGGCGAACAAGCTCAGTGGGACCGACGAGGTCCAAGCAAACGCAAACCCGATTCGAAGGAGTTTTTTCAGATGGCCCTCTCAGTCCTCACAAACGTCGCTTCTCTCAACGCACAGCGCAATCTCTCTGCCTCGACCGAAATGCTGTCGGCCTCGATTGGTCGCCTGTCGTCTGGTCAGCGCATCAACAAAGCCGGCGATGACGCCGCCGGCCTCGGAATCTCCGAGAGCTTGAAGTCGAGCATTCGCAGCATCTCGCAGGCGCAACGCAACGCGAACGACGGCGTTTCGATGTCGCAGGTCGCGGAAGGCTCGATGAGCGAAATGCAGGGCATCGTGTCCCGCATGCGCGAGCTATCCGTCCAGTCGGCGAACTCGACGCTCGGCGGCACGGAGCGCGGCTACATCCAGACGGAGTTCAGCCAGCTGCGCAACGAAATCAACCGCATCAGCTCCGTGACCGAGTTCAACGGCCAGAAGCTGATCGACGGCTCTGCATCGACTGGCCTCTCGTTCCAGGTCGGCATCAAGAACTCGGCGAACGACCGGATCGCGATGAGCATCACGAAGCTCACCACGTCGACCCTCGGCTCGACGTCGCTCCACCTCGCGAGCGCGTCGCTCTCGACGGTGACGAACGCCCGCGCCGCCATGGGCGCGTTCGACAAGGCGATCAGCCAGCTGTCTGGTGCGCGCGCCAAGGTCGGCGCCGTGCAGAACCGCATGAACGTCACGATCTCGAACCTCGCCTCCTCGCACGAAAACCTCTCGGCTGCGAACTCTCGCATCCGCGACGTCGACGTGGCCGACGAGACCGCGTCGATGACGAAGGCGCAGATCCTCAGCCAGGCCGGCCTCGCCGTCCTGTCTCAGGCGAACCAGTTGCCGCAGTCGGCGCTGTCGCTCCTGCGCTAACTCGTTAACTGACAACGGAGGTTTCGATGCCCGCGATCACGTTTGGAGGACTCTCTAGTGGTCTCGACACCACGTCGCTGATCGAGCAGCTCGTCTCCGTCGAGCGCTCGGCCGCGAATCGAGTGACAACTCGCAAGTCGAACATCGACTCGCAGAAGAACATCATCTCGAGTCTGTCCTCCGCACTGTCTACGCTGGCAACCGCCGCCCGTGGGCTCGACCTGGACTCCGAGGTCAAGCCGCGGGCGGTTTCTACTTCTGACTCGCGTGTTGGTGTCGCCGTGTCGTCCACGGCCTCCGCCGGCACTCACGAGTTTCGCGTGACGTCGCTCGCCGCGGCGCAGGTCACGCAATCCCGCGCGTTCACGGGCTCTGCCGCCGGCGTGCTCGGAACGGGCGGTGTCGACATCACCGTGGGTGGCACCACGAAGTCGATCGCGTGGTCGTCCACCGACTCTCTCGATACGATCGCTACGCGGATCAACAGCGCCGACGCCAAGGTCAACGCTTCGGTCCTCAAGGTCGACGATACGAACTACCGCCTCGTCGTCACCGCCAAGGACAGCGGCACGGCGAACGCGCCGACGTTCGTCGAGAGCGGCGATAGCCTCGGACTCGCCGACCCGCTGAACGTCAAGGTCCCCGCCGCGAATGCGGTCGTCAACATCGACGGCATCGACATCGTGCGTTCGTCCAACGTGATCAGCGACGCGCTCACGGGCGTGACGCTCACGCTCGCCAGCCAGCACGCGGCGACCGATCCCACGACCAAAGCCGCCGTCACGCTCGACGCGACCGCGTTGTCCGACAAGATGAAGAAGGTCGTCGACGCGTTCAACACCGTGAACGCCGCGTTGCACAACCAGCTCGACTACAACGGCACCACCAAGGGCGAGTCGACGCTGTTCGGAGACTCGACGCTTCGCCAGCTGCAAGCCAGCATCGGCGCCGTCGCCTCGAACGCGTACGGCGACACCAACATCGCCTCCGTCGGAATGACACGCGACCGGTCGGGTGGAATGACGCTCGACACGGCCAAGTTGACCGAGGCACTCGGCAAGGATCCAGACGCCGTCTCGAAGCTGTTCGTCGCCGGTGGCTTCGCCAACGCGGTGAGCAATCTCGCGGACCAGTACACCCGGGCGACCGACGGTGTGTTCGCGACGAAGACGCAGGCCCTCGGCGAGCGGCAGAAGATCCTGCAGGCTCAGATCGACAACATCAACAAGAAGGCCGACGAGCTCGACACTCGGCTCACGACTCAATTCGCAAAGCTCGAGCAGGCGATGACGAAGCTCAGAAGCCAGTCGTCGTACCTGTCGGCGCTCTAGGAACACCATGAACGCGCGCGCTGCCAACATCTATCGCCGGGTCGATCTCGAATCGGCTCCGAAGCACGACGTCCTCGGTCGGCTGTTCGATCGCTTCCAGCTGGATGTCGCGAACGCGACGAAGGCAATCGCCGCGAAGGACATCATCGGCAAGGCGACCGCGATCGACCACGCGCTGCGCATCGTCAGCGAGCTGCAAGCCGCGCTCGACCGATCGGTCGCACCCGAGCTGTGCGAGAACCTGTTCTCCCTCTACGAGTTCGTCGCGACGCAGCTGTGCCTCGCGAACCTCACGCTCGAACCGAAGAAGCTCGCCGAAGCCAGTCGCCTCATGAACGAGATCGCGACCGCGTTCCGAACGGTGGCGCGATGAACCAGGGGCTCCTCCACGAGTTGGTCGAGCTCACGCCGTTTCCGCCGTCGACCACGGACATCGAGGAGCTGCTCGGCGCGTTCGAGGCGATGTTCGACTCGCGCCAGCGGTGGATCGAACAGCATCCGCATCACGCACCTACGTCTCCCGAGGAGCGCGCTGTTCTGCAAGAGGTCGTGCTTCGCGAAGAGGCCTGGCAGCGCGCCCTGCTCACCGCCCAGAACTCGGTGGGCAGCACGCGCTCCAACGCGACGCGTCTGCGCGCCTACAACCGGTGAGACGGTCGGCGAAATTGACGATCGTCAACCGACCGTCAGCGCCAAGTAGTTGAAACAACAGGGCCGTGACTGGCGTGGGCGTCGCAGAAGCTCGGTGGCGATGCTCCCCTATGGCCGCCAGACGATCCTCGAGGACGACATCCGCGCCGTCGTCGACGTGCTCCGGTCGCCGCTCCTGACCTGCGGTCCGCTCGTCGCTCGGTTCGAGCAGGCGATCGCCGCGAAGGTCGGCGCGACGCACGTCAGCGCGTGCTCGAGCGGAACGGCCGCCCTCCATCTCGCGTACGCCGCGCTGGGCATCGGACCGGGCGACGAGATCATCACGACGCCGATCACGTTCTCCGCGACGGCGGCCGCCGCGTACTACGTCGGGGCGACCGTTCGCATCGCGGACGTCGACTCGCGAACGGGCAACCTCAGCCCGTCGGCGGTGGAAGCGCTGGTCAACTCGCGCACGAAGGCGATCGTGCCCGTCCACCTCGCGGGCCTGCCGGTCGATCTCTCGGAGATCTTCGCGATCGCGCGGAAGCACGGCCTGCTCGTCATCGAGGACGCGTGCCACGCACTCGGCGCCACCTATCGCGGTCGCCCGATCGGCAGCGGCGACTCCGATGCGGTCGTGTTCAGCTTTCATCCCGTCAAGCACATCACCACCGGCGAAGGTGGCGCGGTCGTCACTCGCTCCGCGGCCATGAAGCGCCGCGTGGATCGCCTGCGCCAACACGGTGTCGAGCGTGATCAGCAGCGCCTCCAGCTTCCCGTCGAGGGCCCGTGGTCCTACGAGATCCAGGAGCTCGGGTGGAACTACCGCCTGGCCGACATCGCGTGCGCTCTCGGCGTGACGCAGCTCGCGAAGCTCGACGACTTCATCGCCGCGCGGCGCTCGCTCGTCGCCGCCTATCGCGCCGCGATCGCGACGCGGTTCCCCGACGGCTCGATCGACATGCCCGTCGAACCCGCGGATCGCGAGTCGGCGTATCACCTGTTCGCGGTCGCGATCGACTTCGCGAAGCACGGCACGACCCGCGACGCCGTCATGCGTTTGCTCGCGGCGAACGGCATCGGCACACAGGTGCACTACATCCCGCTGCTCCGCCATCCGCTTCACGCGGCGCGGTGCCCCGCCGAGCTCGAACGCGCCCGCCCCGGCGCCGATCACTTCTACGCGCGGACGCTCTCGCTTCCGCTGTTTCCCACGATGACCGTTGCCGACGTCGATCGCGTCGTCGATGTGCTGCACACCGCACTCTCAGGAGAATCTCGATGAAGCTCTCGTCCACCGCCAAACTCTCTGTTCTCGACGGCAAGTCGGTCTTGATCACCGGCGGAACCGGCTCGTTCGGCAAGGCGTTCGTCAAGCGAGCGCTGGAGTCGAAAGCGAAGAAGATCATCGTGTTCTCGCGCGACGAGCAGAAGCACTACGAGATGTCGCGCGTCCTCACCGACCGGCGACTGCGATTCTTCGTCGGTGACATCCGCGATCGCGATCGCTTGATGGCCGCGTTTCGCGGTGTCGACATCGTCATCCACGCGGCGGCGATGAAGCACGTCCCGATCTGCGAGTACAACCCGATCGAAGCCGTGCAGACCAACGTCAACGGCGCGAAGAACATCATCGAAGCCGCGATGGCGTGCGGCGTTCAACAGGTCCTCGGTTTGTCGACGGACAAGGCGGTCTCGCCCGCGAACCTCTATGGCGCGACGAAGCTGTGCATGGAGAAGCTGCTCATCTCCGCGAATGCGTACGCCGGCGACCGCAGCACGCGGTTCTCGCTCGTGCGCTACGGCAACGTGATGGGCTCGGCCGGAAGTGTCATCCCGCTGTTCCGCTCGCAGCAGAAGAACGGCCAGCTCACGATCACCGACCCGCGCATGACGCGGTTCTGGATCGACATGGAAGAAGCCGTGTCGCTCGTGCTGCGCGGCCTCGAGCTGATGATCGGCGGCGAGATCTTCATCCCGAAGCTTCCGACCAGTGACATCGAGACCCTCGCCGAGGCCGTCGCGCCCGGTACGCCGCGCACGACCATCGGCATCCGCCCCGGGGAGAAGCTGCACGAGACCCTGATCGGCACCGAGGAAGCGCGCCGGACCTGGGATTGCGACGATGTCCTCGTGATCTGGCCCGAGTTCCAGTTCAGCTCGAAGACGCTCAACGCCATGCGCCGCGGCACCCCCGTCCCGGAGAACTTCGAGTACTCGAGCGACAGCGCCCAGCCACGTCTGGATCTCGAAGCCACCAAAGCGATGGTCGCTCGCGTAGCATGAGCACATGAGTACCGGGTCATGACGGCGAAGCCTCGGATCTTGTTCCGAGCCGACGCGTCACCCGAGCTCGGGTTCGGTCACGTCGCGCGCATCGTCGCGTTGATGGAGGAGGCCGAGGCCATGGGCCTCGAGGTCATTCCGCTGTTCGGCGGCGAACCATCGAGCGTCCGGTCCTGGGGACGCGATCGCGGCCTCACCAACCTCGACGTTCGAGAGTGGTCCGCGACGCAGATCGTCCAAGCGTCCGAGGATCCTCGCGTGACGGCGATCGTCGTCGACGGTCCGCCGCTCGGTCGCGAGCTGATCCCGAAGATGCCGCCGCGGATCCGCACGATCCTCATCGACGATGCCGGCAAGGTGCCGTTCCCGATGAGCGCGGTCGTGAACCACAACATCCACGCGCCGTCCCTCGCCGCCAGCTACCCGCAGGCCAAGACGCGCCTCCTCGGTCGCCGCTACCTGATGCTGCGCAAAGACATTCGCCGCTACACGCGCGGCTCGTGCCGCCCGATGGCCACGCAGCGCCCGCGCGTCCTCGTCACGTTCGGCGGCTCCGACCCGGTCAACGCGACGACGCGCATCGTGTCCCTGATCCCCGCGGATCGTCCGCTCGAGCTCGTCGTCATCGCTGGCCCGGGCTTTCGTCACGACGAGCCTCTCGCACAAGCCGCCGAGGCCGCGATCGAGCGCGGTCACACCGTCGACATTCGACGTGCGCCCGAGGATCCCGGCGCTCTCTTCGTCAGCGCCGATGCCGCGATCTGCTCCGCGGGCGGCACGCTCGGCGAGCTCGCGTACCTCGGCTGCCCCGCGCTCGCGTACGCGATCGTGCAAGACCAGGTGATTCCGGCGCGCATGCAGGTCCGCGAAGGCCTGATCGCGGGCGGGCGCAAGCTCAGCGAGACCGAGGACGACATGCTGCGCGCCGACATCCTCGCGTTCATCCTCGACGACAAGGGGCGTCGCGAACAGCGCCAGCGCGCGCTCGCGACCGCCGACTCCGACGGTCCACGCCGCATCATCGAGGAAGCCGTGATCGGCGGGTGACCTGCCGCCAAGCTCGCGCACCGCTCGTGGCGCGCAAGCTCGGCGGCGACCTACGATTCGCGTGCAGCGTCGGCCTCGAGGCCACGCTGGATCCACAGCGGCATCGTCTTGTGCTGCGCGCCGCGCTGCTCGCCGCGCAGTTGCGCGAGGTCGGTCGCGAGGATCGCGCGGGCGAGCTCGTGAAACGCCATCGCCGCCTCGTCGCGCGTCTGCGTTGCCATCGTGCCGATGCCGGCTTTGAGCCCGCCGGCCAGCGTGGTGGTGCGCTTGATCGCGGCGATCAGCGGCGCGTGGATGAGCAGCTGATCGTGGATCAGCGGCGTCATCCGGCGAAGCGCGTCGGCTTCGGCGGGGGTCCCGAGCTGGTTGCCGACGAGCATGACGCCGAAGTGCGTGAGCGTGTCGACGATGCGGTCCGCGACCTCGTGGTCCATCGGACGGATCACGCCGAGCAGCTGCGGGATGGTGCGCGCTCGCGTCTCGTGAGCGAGGGCGGCATCGATCAGATCGCGATGAGTCTCGTCGCTCGAGTGCTTGCGGACGACGCGATGCACGCAGGCTTTGAGCAGTGCATACGCGTTGTGAACGGAGGTGAGCTGCGGACTCACGACGAGGAGCTTGTGGTCCGCCATCGCGAGGATATCGACGATGGTGTACGAGCTGCCCGCGCCGACGTCGACGAGGATGACGTCCGCTTCGAGCTTCGCCATCCCGCGGAGGAGACGGAGCTTCTGCGCGGCGCCCAGATCGGCGCTTCCCGGTCGCGAGGAGCCGCCCACGAACTTGACGCCGTGCGGGCCGTCGGTCGTGACCTCGGCGAGGGTCTGGACCTTCTCGTCGATGTAGTCGGCGAGGCCGCGCTTGGGATGCGGGACACCGAACGCGGTGTGGAGGTTCGCGGCGCCGAGATCCGCGTCGATGACGGTGACGCGCGTCCCGATGCGTGCGAGCGCGAGGGCGAGGTTCGTGGTGACGGTTGTCTTGCCGACACCGCCTTTGCCACCACCGACAGCGATCATGCGAGGCGTCTTGCGCTTCATGACACGCGCTTGCCGGTGCGAGCTGCCGTCAGGATCGGCAGGAGTTGATCGATGACGCCGATCAGCGTCGCGAACAGTGCGTCGGAGGCTGCGAGGTATTGCGCGGTCTCGCCGGCGTGGACGGCGACGGCGATCGCGCGGTCGACCTCGCGCTGCGCGAGCAGCGAGACGAAGCCGACCGGCTGCAGAGAATCGGCGAGGATGCGCTCGACGCGGCGGAGCTCGCGCTCGGACGCCTTGGATGCGATCAGGTCGCGCGCACGATTCGCGAGTTGGCGCGCACGGCGGAGGTGCGTCAGGTGCTCGCCGAGGTTGCGCTCGATCGCGCGCGTGCGCTCCTTGGTGTTCGTCGACGAGACCGCGACCTCGAGGGCGCGCGTATCGACCGGCGCGACGAGCGTCTCGGCGATCGTCGCGAGCGGCACGTGCAGCATGCCTTCGATCCAGGCGCCGCCTTCGGTGCAGTTGTAGACCTGCGTCGTCGTGCGGCGCACGGTCTCGACGAACCAGCGCTGATACAGCGCGAACATGAACGAGGAGGGGACCGTGCCGCCGTGCCATCCGGGGAGCTCGACGACACGTTCGCGCACCGCGGCGGGACCACCGCGCGACTTCATCGTGTGAAAGTCCGCGCTCCAACCAGCAACCTTCATCGTGCCATCGGTGGCGAGCTCGGCACGTGCATCGCCATCGGTCGACGTGCCGACGTAGTACTTGCCGCCTGGAAACGACAGGTCGAGACCGACGAAGATCACGGGATCGCACTTCCAGCGCAGCGCGAGCGAGAACGCGGATGTCGCGACCGAGCCGCCGCCGACGACCTCGGGGGTGGGCTCGCCGATCGTCTGGAACAGCCAGTCGTCGATGGGGCCGTTCGCCGCGAGGCTCAGCGCACCGCGCGACGGAATCGTGAACAAGGACGGATGCACCGTCCCGCCGTTCACCATGTACGAGTTGCTCGTCTCACAGCCCGCGAAGTGATAGCGAACGTCTTGTGGATCGACCGTGACGATGATGTCCGGCGTGATACCCGCGGCGAGCACGGGCTTGAGCGAGTGGCTGAAGCAACAGATGACCGCGCGCCCGACGAGGGAGCGCACCTGATCGATGTTCTTCGCGAGGGACGGCCCGGGCGCGATGATCACCATCGGCTTGCCGGCGAAGGCATCGCCCACGGCGTCGACCGTCGGGAACCGCGACAGTGCGGGCAGGTTCGCGGCGCCTTGCTCGATCCACGTGCGCGAGAACGAGACGATCGTGTTCTGGTGAATGCGCAGGTCGCCGATGCCGTCACGGCAGACCACGGTGCAGGACTCGACGAGCTCCGCGTCCGCGCTCGTCGATGCGCGCAGCGCGACCTGCGTCGGTGCCATCGGCGTCATGGTGCGAATCGCGAGGGAGAGCTCGGCCGCGGTATGGACGATCACGACCGACGGAACGGTGCACGCGCCGAGGAAGACCATGCGCACCTGACCGAGGTCGGCCAGGATCTGCGCGACTGGCGCCATCTCGTCGCCGACGAGGACGACGACATCGCGTTCGAAGTCCCATGCGGCAGGCAGCATCGCATCCGCGAGCGCCGCGACTCCGATGGCGCTGGATAGCAGGGCCGCGTCACCCGGTAGCGGGCGCGCGAGCCAGCGCTGCATGACGTCCTCGACGACGTGCGTCTGCTCGACCGAGTGACGAATGCTCGCGAGCTCGTCGACGCTCACGCCATCGACGTTGCTGCTCGAGGCGTCGATCCGGGCGATCTCGGTCCGCGCACGGCGGAGCTGCATCATCGTCGCGATCGCGGTGATCATGTCGTCGCACTCGATCGCGGCGCACAGCAGTTGGCCGAGATGCACGATCTCGGCGAGCGTGCGTTGCCAGGCGGCGAGCGTCTGCGTAGCGAGGGTGGTTTCAGGCTGCACTGACACGCCAATCCTTCTGCGCGATGTGCGCGTTGATCGTTCGCAGCTCGGATTCGGCGCGGACGACACGGACGATGTCGCGATAGTCGACGGTGCGCGTCGCGAGCTCGAAGCGCGTGAACAACAGGCGCACGAGCTCGAGATCCGCATCGGTGTCGACGGTCCATCGCAGATCGGAGTCGTTGGTCTCGGCGACGAGCTGATCCGTGCGGAACAGCCCCGGCGTCTCGCGAACGAACACGGTGACGTGCTCGCGAGCCGCGTTGGACGTCGCCATGCGGCCCATGCGCTCGAGCGTGTCGCGATGGAACACCTCGCAGTCGAGGCCACGCGGGAACGTCTGGATGTCGTGCGTGTTGGACGCGTAGTCGATCGCGCCGGTCAGCTTGCCGACCACGCGATCCACCACGCTCGGATCGATCATCGGACAGTCGGAGGTCACGCGCACGATCGCATCGGCAGACGACGCACGCGCGGCGCCTACGTAGCGATCGAGGACGTCGCGCGCCGAGCCGCGGTGCACGTGCACGCCGAGCCGCTCCGCTTCGCGAACGATCACGTCGTCCTCGGGATTCGTCGTCGTGGCGATCACCACATCGGCGAGCGAGCTCGCGGCGCGCAGGCGCTGGATGGCGCGCGCGAGCATCGTGTCCCCGCAGACGTCGTGCATGACCTTGCCGGGCAGCCGGGTCGAGCCCATGCGCGCTTGGACGATCGCGACGGTGCGCACGAATCAGCCCTGCTTCTCGAACAGGTGAGCGGTGCAGTCGTCGTAGCCATCGGCCACGCCGAGCTCGAGCGTGCGCACGAGCGACAGATCGGGATAGCGGCGCTGCCACACGGCCCCGTGATCGCGCTTCCACAGCGCGGACTGCTTTCCACGATAGAGAACCTCCTGGTCCTCCTGGCGCGACATGCCGTACTCGATCGCGACGATGTAACGGCGCGAGATGCGATAGATCTCGTCGAGCGCGGCACCGATCGCGTCGGGGGCGATGTGGATGAGCACGCCGCACGTGAACGCGAGGTCGAAGAACTTGTCGCGAAACGGAATGTCGAACGCGGTGCCGTGCATCACGTTGAACAGCGGGTTGCGCGCGCGGGCTCGGCTCACCGCGTAGGGCTGCGGCTCGACACCGTAGAGATCCTCGACGCCGATGCGGCGCAGGTACTCGAGGTTCCAGCCGACGTTGCAGCCGATCTCGCACGCCCGATGTGGCGTCACGCCATCGAGCAGGCGCCGCCACGACGTGACGCGCTCGGGTTTCTCTCGATCGTTGCGGTCGGTGTATTCGCGACCGAAGGCGGATCGCCACAGTTCGAGCTGGCTCTGCATCAGGGACTCCAGAGGTAGACGTCGACGGCGTCGCGCCGGCCGATCTTCGAGAAGCCGCACGCGGTAAAGCACGCGCGGCATCGTGGGTTGGATTCGGGGATCTCGGCGACAACGGCGCCGCACCACTTGGTGCACGCGAGCTCGACGGCCTTGCGTCCGATGCCATGGCCGCGCGCGTTGCTCGCGAGCGCGATCGAGATGCGTGCATTCACGCCGTCGCGTGCATCGATGCGCACGGTCCCGACGGGCTCGCCGTATTGCTCGACGATCCAGATCGGCGACGATGGATCGATGATGCGCGTGCTGAACCACCGCACGTGATCCGAGTACGAGACCGTCGTCGCGGCCGCGAAGTTGTACTCGTACACGCGCTCGCGATCCGCGAGGTCCGCGCGGCGCAGCGTGATGTCCGCGTTGTCGCGTGCGGGAAGTGCTCTCGCTACGGCCGTCATGCGATCAACTCCCACGCGAGCGGCGTACCGCGCGCGATCGTCGTCCGCGCCGTGCGCCCGACGAGGCGGGGCAGCTCGCGCGGTGCGAGTCCGTAGCCGGGGCGGATCGAGCGGACGTTCTCGCGCGTGAGGGGCTGGCCCTCGGCGATATCGGCGACGGCGTACAGCGAGCGACGGAAGCGACGCGAGCCATCCTCGGCCTTCGGTCGCTTCGCGCTGCCATCGCCGAGCGACTTCCACGCGAGCTTCGCACCGAGGACCACGTCGAGCATCTCGGACGGTTCGAGCGAGAAGCCGGCATCGGGGCCACCGTCGCGGCGCGACAGCGTGAGGTGCTTCTCGATGATCGAGCCGCCGCGCGCGACGCACGCGATGGGAACGATCGCGCCGGGCGAGTGATCGCTGACTCCGACGACGGTGCCGTGCTTCGCGATCGCATCCATGCGGCGCACGTTCGTCTGATCGATGGGCGCGGGATAACCAGAGATGCAGTGGAGGAGGGCGACACCGCCGTTGCCGTTCGCGAGCGCGGTCTCGATCGCTTCGCTGACCTCCGCATCGGAGGCCATGCCGGTCGACATGATCAGCGGCTTGTGCGTGCGAGCGGCGCAGGCGATCAGCTCGAGATCGACGAGCTCGAACGACGCGATCTTGAACACCGGCGCGCCGAGCGCGTCGAGGCGCAGCACGGCGTCCTCGTCGAACGGCGTGGAGAACATCACGAGTCCACGCGCCTTGCCGTGCGCGAACAGCTCCGCGTGCCACTCCCACGGCGTGTGCGCCTCGGAGTACAGGTCCCAGAGCGAGCGACCGCCCCACGGACCGCCGGCGATCGTGAAGTTGCCCTCGGTGCTCTCGAGCGTCATCGACGCTGGGGTGAACGTCTGGAGCTTCATCGCGTCGCAGCCCGCGTCGGCGGCGGCGTCGATCAATGCGTGTGCGCGCTCGCGTTGGCCGAGGTGATTCGCCGACATCTCCGCGATCACGAATGGCTCGTGGTCGGCACCGACCATGCGACCGCCGATATTCAGCGAGGGGTTCATTGGACGACGAACTCCTGCAGGAACAAGCGGCGCACCTTGTGCTCGCCGACGATGTCGATGAGCTTCTTCATCACGTCGGCGCGCATCTTTTCCTTCGCGGCCGCGCCGAGCGTGTCGGCGAGCTTGAGGCCGGACAGGTAGCTGAGGACCGCGTCGCGGATGACTTGCTTGTTCTTCTCGATCAGCGGTTGCGCGTCGGGTTTGACGAGCTCGAGCTGGAACGTGACCTTCAGGTAGCGAGACTGGCCTGGCTCGTCGAGGTTCACCACGAACGGGTCGAGCGGGACCACCGGACCGGTGACCTCGACCTTCTCGTTCGTCTCGTGCTTTTCCTCGTGCGGAGCAGCGTGGGCCGGTTTGGCGGTGACTGCCTTGAAGGTGCCAAACCCACTCGCACCGAGATTCAGGACGAGGAGGATGAGTACAACCTTGGAGGTCTTCGCCGCGGTGGGAGGTGCTGCGGCTGGTTTGACAGGCTCGTCGCTCATGCCCTGCCTAACAGCAACTGGTGTGCCCGATGACTTCCTGCGTCCGTGCCGACTTGCGAGATCGCGAAGTCAGCTCCGACGCCAGAAATGACGTCACCGCGAGCGTCCGACGCCGGACAGCGCCGCGAGCCCGATGTCGGCGAGCTCCGTCGGCGCGGGATCGCGAGCGACGTACGCTCCGTCCGAGCTGCGCTCGACGCGGGTCAGCCCCGGAAACTCCGATTCGAGGGCATTCGTGATCAAGTCACGGCGCGATCCGCGCGCGGCCAGCGTGCTCATCGCGACGAGCTCGTGATGGCGAGCGAGGGCTTCGGTGACGACACGACGCAACGTCTTGGTGTCGAACGGTTTGTTGATATAGCGGAAGACTTCGCACTCGTTGATGCCTTGCAGCGCGGTCTCGAACGTTTGCCGCCCGGTCAGGAGAATGCGCACCGTGTCCGGGCGCAGGCGGCGAGCGGCGGTCGCGAGCTCCACGCCCGTCATGTCCGGCATCTCGTGATCCGAGACGAGCACGGCGATGTTCTGCGAGCCGATCATCTCGAGCGCCAAGTGCGGCTTCGACGTCGACACGATCTCTGCATCGACGGCACCGAGCGAGCGAACGATCGCCTGCAACAGCGCCGGATCGTCGTCGACGCACAGCACGATCGGTCGGCTCACCACGGGAACTTCACTCGTCGTGATCGTCACGGTAGCCACCTTCTCCAACCACGTTGGCCGAACTTGCGGGTCACGGAGGCGACGTCGGCGAGGACCGCGCGCATGTCGGGATAGCGAGCGGCGGGCGCCTTCTGCAAGCAACGCGCGACGAGTGCGACGAGCTCGGCGGGCAACGATCCATACGGGCTCGTCACCGCCGGAATGGGACTCTCGAGGTGCATCCAACACGTCTGCGCGACGGTGTCGCCGACGAACGGCGGCTCGCCGTGCAGCATCTCGAACAGCAGGACGCCGAACGAGTACTGGTCGCTCAGCTCGCCCGCGGGGAGACCGCGCAGGATCTCCGGGGCGACATAGCTCGGCGTGCCGACGATGAAGTCGGTATTCGAGAACTGTTCGCGTGCATCGCGAAGCTCGGACAGTCCGAAATCGACGAGCTTCACGCCCTCTTCGCTGCCCGCCACGATCACGTTGTTCGCGCTGACATCCGCGTGGATGACGCCACCGTCGTGCGCGGCGGCGAGCGCATCACCGAGCTGCATCGCGATTTGCAGCGCACGCTGCGGAGCGAGCGCGCCATCTTCGACGAGATCCGCGACGCTCTTGCCGTCGAGCAGCTCCATCACGAAGTACGGCCGCCCGTCGGGGAGGTAGCCGAAGTCGAACACGTCGACGATGTTCGGGTGACGCAGGCGAGCCGCAGCGCGGGCCTCGCGCAGGAAGCGTTCGCTCGTCCGTTCGCGGCTCACGGTGTCGCGGTGCAGGACCTTGAGCGCGTAGCGCCGCTCGAGCGCGAGATGCTCGACGGAGAACACGGTCCCCATTCCGCCCGCGCCGAGCCGCGCGAGCAAGCGATAGTGATCGACGCGATCGCCCGGGACGAGCTCGCTCGTCACCACACCGAGCATCGGTCGCGCGGTTCGCGAGACGAACAGGGCCTCGGCGCGCAGGTCGCGGCCCGTGCGTACGGTCAGCACGAGATCGCGTTCGCGCTCCTCGGCATCGCGCAATCGCGCCATGCCCGTCACCGGTCCTGCCTCGGAGAGATCGATATTCGCGATGAAGGCGAGGCGCGCGATCATGGCGGTCGCGACGTACGCATCGACGCTGATCTGCGCGAGCGAGTGTCCGGCGCTCTCCATCGAGATGACGTAGCGCTCCGGCTCGAGGGGCGATGGTTCGATCCACGCGACGTCTGCGTTCGCGCGCAGCGCCGCTGCGATCACGGCGTCCGCCGCCGCGATCGGTGCTGCCACGACCGCTGCCTCTTCCTGGCGCGCAAGGTTGCCCATCAGGCTTGTACGTCGGCCAATTCCGGAACCCATGTAGGTCGGCGAGATTGACGCTCGGCGCTCCACCCACGCGCGGACTAACTCCGTGCTTTCGCTGTCGCGCGTCCTGGCATGTCACTGGCAGCTCGACGCGCCGTGGTTAGCGTTCCCCTTCCGATCGAGGGCTCTGTCGTTGCTCCCGCCGGAGCTCGCATCTTGATCGTCGATGACGATCCACGCATTCGAAAGGCGCTGACGACGGCGATGTCGCGTGTCGGCCTGCACGTGTTCAGCGCCGAGGACGCGGCGAGCGCGATCGGCCTCGCGGAGAACGCACCGCCGGATCTCGCGCTCGTCGATTTCGACATGCCCGTGCGCGGCACGGAGGTCGTGCGCCGCCTCAAGGAGATGTACGGCGCGGCGATCTGGGTCGCGATCCTCTCCGGTCACGACGACGAGGAAACCCGCGCGCAGTGCTTCGCGGCCGGCGCGGACGACGTCATCGGCAAGCCGGTGATGATCACCGAGCTGCGCCGCCGGTTGATCGCCGTCGCACGCATGCAGCAAGGACACGTCGAGAATCGCGTCGCTCGAGAGCACGCGGATCGCTTGATGGCGTACGGCGCCGAAGCCTCGGCGATGCTCGCGCACGATCTCAACAATGGCCTCGCGGTCGCGCTCGCGAACATGACGTACCTCGAGGACGTCGTGGAGCTCGGCGCCGACGAAGCAAGCGCACTCTCCGCGACGATCAACGCGCTTCGCCGGATGTCGGGTCTCGTCGCGAACCTCGTCGACATCGCGCGCTTCGAGGACGCCTCCGTCAAACCGCTGCTCGCTCCGGTAGGTGTGCGTGCGCTGATCAGCGACGTCATCGCGGTGCATGCGGCCGGCGAGCGCAGGCTGCACTTCGCCGTCGATGCGACTCCAGAGCTCGTCGCGCAGTTCGATGGCGCGCTGATCGAACGCGTGCTGCACAACCTGATCGGCAACGCCGTCCGGTACTGCACCGAAGCCGGGACGATCCGCGTGATCGCGCGGCCGCATGATGAAGCGGGCGTCGAGATCGACGTGACCAATGACGGCCCGGTGATCACGGACGAGCTCCGCGATCGCTTGTTCGCGAAGTACGCGAAGGGTACGAACGGCAAGCGCGGCTTCGGCCTCTACTTCTGTCGCCTCGCCTGCGAAGCCCACGGTGGAACCATCCACTACATGGCCAACGGCACCGCGACGTCGTGCTTCCAACTCCGACTCCCGGGTCGCTGAGTACCCGTTCATTAACCCAACGGCGTCGCCAACTTTGGCGATCCCAGGGTGGCGGGATACCCCGCAGGGGTAGATCTTTACCCCGAGCCCTCTGGATGTGGGTGTCGCTACCTCGCCAGAAACCCTAGATCGAGATTCAGTAAGCTACCCCTCAGTTATCCGGCGAACAGCTGAAGGCGCGTGGCACGACTGCTGCTCGATGTCTCCGCCATGCAGGACTTCAACAGCTGGCGCACCTCGTTCGCATCCGAAGTGGTGGGTGAGTCGCCGGAGATTCTCGACGCACTCGAGACCATCCGCCGCGTGGCTGCGACGGACTGCAGCATCCTGATCACGGGCGAGACGGGCACGGGCAAGGAGCTGTTCGCTCGCGCCGTGCACCGCGGCTCGAACCGCAAGAACCGCAAGTTCATCCCGATCAACTGCGCCGCGATCCCGGAGCAGCTGCTCGAGTCCGAGTTGTTCGGTCACATCAAGGGCGCGTTCACCGGCGCCGTCAACGCGCGCCCGGGCCGCTTCATGTCGGCGCACGAAGGCACGATCTTCCTCGACGAGATCGGCGACCTCCCGCTGTCCGCGCAAGCGAAGCTGCTGCGCGTCCTCGAGGAGCGCGTCGTCTCGCCCGTGGGCGCCGACACCGACCTGCCCGTCGACGTTCGCATCATCGCGGCGACGCACCGCAACCTCGAGAAGATGGTCGAAGAAGGCACGTTCCGCGCGGACCTCTACTTCCGCCTCGCGGTCGTCCCGGTCGAGCTGCCCGCGTTGCGCGAGCGCCCCGAGGACATCATCCGCATCGCCGAGCTGTGCATCGCTCGCTCCGCCGCGAAGCTCGGCCGCAAGGTCGAAGGCATCGACGACGCCGCGCGCCAGACGCTCCTCTCGTACTCGTGGCCGGGCAATGTTCGCGAGCTCGCGCACATGATCGAGCGCGCTGTCCTCCTCACGCGCGGCGACAGCATCGTCGACGCGGACCTCCAGATCCCCGGCCGCAAGGTGAAGTTCGCGCGCACGAACAGCCACGAGTCGCGCGCCTCCGGCTCCTCGCCCGTGATCGCCATCAAGGCGGCCGAGCCGACCACCGTGGTCAACGCGCCCGCGATTCCGCTCGCCGACACGCTCGACCTCCGCTCCGCTCTCGAGAACCTCGAGCGCCAGCTGATCGATCGCGCGCTCACCAAGGCCGGCGGCAACCGCACGGAAGCGGCCGCGCTCCTCGGACTCAACCGCACCACCCTCGTCGAGAAGCTCCGCAAGTACGCCGCATAGTCTCGACGTATTCCCATCGTTTCTCTCGGCGCCCGATCGCCGGGATCTTGCTCGCTAGCGCAACCCCTCCGCGCGGCTAGAGTGGATCTCGCTCGGGCGTCGAGCTTTTTTCGGCGTGTAACCTTCTCCCGATCGCCGTGCACTGTCTGGTCGTGCGTCGTTGTTTGCGGCGCGCGGAAGGACCGTCATGCCACGCCTGGCTACTGGGCTTCGTGCGTTCTCTGTCTCTGTTCTGCTCGCCGGTGTCGCGTTCGCGCAGTCTGCGGGCAACCTGCCGATCGACACGTTTCGTCCCGCGATGGACTCGCGTGGATATCTGACGATCAACGCATCGCAGGTGCTCGGTCACGGCGAGCTCTCGTTCGGCCTCGGCTCGTTGTCGTGGGGACATCGCCTGCTGGAGTTCCAAGGCGACAACGGCGCGACGTACACCGTCGACGACGTCATCACCGCCACGCTCGTCGCGGCGGTCGGCTTCGAGCTCGGTCCCGCCGAGCTCGAGCTCGGCGCATCGGTGCCGCTCTCGATCATGGCCGGCGATCGTGGCCCCGACGATCTCGGTGCGCTCGGCGATCCGAACGACGACCAGCTGTACAAGCTCGATAGCCAGGGCATCGGCAACGTCGGCCTCCATCTGAAGACGCGGTTCTTGAAGTCGAGCCGACCGCCGCACGTGGGCATCGGGCTCGTCGCGTCGCTGTTCCTGCCGACCGCGACCGAGGACGCGTTCCTCGGCGAAGCGAAGCTGACGCCGCAGATCATGGGCATCCTCGACAAAGAGTTCGGGCGCGAGCGTCGCCTGCGCATCTCGCTCAACGCGGGCATGCGCTTGCGCCAGACGTCGACGTTCACCGACACGGGCGAAGGCGGTGCGGACGCGACGATGGGCACGATCACCGCGAGTGCGGAGCTGCCCGTCGGTGTCGGCCTCGCGTATGCGATCTCGAAGCAGAAGTTCGACGTCGTCGGCGAAGTGTTCGGCTCGGTTCCGCTCGGTGATCACGCGGACTATCAGCCGCTCGAAGCCGTCGCGGGCGTGAAGCTGTACCTCGCGCGCAACTCGTTCCTCTCGCTCGGCGCGGGTCGCGGTCTCGTGCCCGCGAAAGGTGCAAACCCCGACGTGCGCGCGTTCATCGGCATCGTGTTCGAGCCGAGCCTCGGCGATCGCGACGGCGATGGTCTCAAGGACGATGTCGATCGCTGCCCCGACGATCCGGAGGACTTCGACGGCTTCGAGGACGAGAACGGCTGTCCCGATCCGGACAACGATCGCGACTCGATCCTCGACGAGGACGACAAGTGCCCGCTGATCCCCGAGAACCTCGACGGCTTCCAAGATGAAGACGGCTGCCCCGAAGGTGTCGCGAACGATCGCGATGGCGACTCGATCCTCGACAACGTCGACAAGTGCCCCGACGATCCGGAGGACTTCGACGACTTCCAGGACGAAGACGGCTGCCCCGATCTCGACAACGACAACGATCGCATCCTCGACGTCGACGATCTCTGCCCGAACGACCCGGAGGACTACGACAACTTCGAGGACGAAGACGGCTGCCCCGACGCCGATAACGACAAGGACATGATCCTCGACGTCGACGACAAGTGTCCGAACGAGAAGGAGACCTACAACAACGTCGACGACAAGGACGGCTGCCCCGACGAAGAGCGCGGCGTGGTGAAGCTCAAGGAGAGCGAGATCATCACGATGAAGCCGATCAACTTCAAGCTCGACTCCGACGTCATCGAGTCGAACAGCTACTACATCCTCGACGCGGTCGTCGCGACGATGAAGGGCAACCCGGACATCTCGCTGATCGAAGTCGCGGGCCACACCGACGAGCAGGGCAGCGACGCGCACAACTTGGATCTATCGGAGCGCCGCGCAGCCTCGGTCGTGCGCTACCTCACCGAGCACGGTGTCGAGGACAAGCGCCTCGGCTCGCAGGGTTACGGCGAGACGCTGCCGAAGATCGACGAGCACACCCAACGCGCCTACGCGATCAACCGTCGCGTCGAGTTCGTGATCCTCAAGCGCGAGCTGCCGTGATCATTCCTGCAGACAGATGACCTTGTGGAACTCCTGATTGCAGGTCTGTCCGCTGAACACGTTGTAGTCCCACCACACGCTGAGGCTCGTATCGCCCGCGTAGCCGGACTTGCTCTTGCCCTGCGAGTCGAACCAGTCCGTACAGTTCACGCCGGGGCCCGGCAGCATCGGCGACACCGATCCGGACCAGTTGATCGTCTTGCCGAGGCGAAGCGTACCGGCCGCGTTGACGTTCGGTGCGGTCAGGAGGTTCTTCGTCGCATCGCTCGCGAGATCCGATGCGCGACGCACGATCGGCTGCTGATCTCCGACGCGAACCCATGTCCGCCCCGTCGTATCGAACCGCGAGATCGCCGACGCGCCTTCCTGCGCCAGCAGCGCCCTGTACGAGCCCGGAAGGCCCGCTTGCGTCGACTCGGACTTGCAGATGGCGTCGGCCGTGGCGATGCCCATCGAGTTCGGATTGAAGTTCGCGGTCGACGTGAACGCGAGGCGACCGGTCACCGGCGCCGCATCGACACTCGATGCGCGATCGATACCGAGGCACAGGAGGTGCGCCGTCGTCGTCGCGCAGTTCTGCGTGTCCGTGCTCACGGCCATCGAGCTCGACGCGCTCGCCAGACCATAGGTGCCCTGGCCGCTGATGCCACTGCCGCCCCACCAGATCGGCACCGTGCCGACGCCGGCGCAGCCACCGGAGAACGTGCCGTCAACGTTCGATCCGGTCCACACGCGAGGCGCGGACTGCGAGACCGGCGGACCCGCGAGATCGCGCGTCGCGTCCCACCGCGGCGGGTAGTACACGACGTTATTCGCGAGATCACCGAGGCGGTTGAACACGGGTGTTCCGTCGGGACGACGCCATCCCGTGGCGTTCGTGCCCTGACCCGAGAGCTGCGTCTTGAAGTCGACCTGTGGCGTGGAGAGGAACGCGATGAACTTGGTGTTCTGCTTCGGCCCCGTGCCGACGAGCGATCCAGCCTCGGTCATGCAGATCGCGTTCGCACCCGAGAGTCCACCGAGCGACGCCGAGTACTCGTTGGTCGTGGTGAAGATGATGTTCGGTGCGAGAGCAAAGGTCGCGCTCGCCGACGTCGCCGCCGTGATCGTCACGGTGCAGTTCGACGTCACCGGGGTGCCTGCGCATGCGCCACCCCACGCGACGAGCTCGTTCGCGGTCGTTCCCGAACCGCCCGGCGTCGCCGTGAGCGTGACGAGCGTTTCGTAGTCGAAGTTCGCCATACACGTGCCGCCCGTCGAGGAGCAGCCGGAGATTCCGGCGGGTGTCGAATCGACCTTGCCGAGGCCGGTCGCGGTCACCGTGAGCGGGTGCTTCGTCAGATCGAACGTGGCCGTCACGGTCGTCGACGCAGTCAGCGTCGTGGTGCACGCGCCGGTGCTCGAGCATCCACCACCACTCCATCCCGTAAACGCCGAGCCCGGCATCGTCGGTGTCGCGTTCAGCGTGATCGACGTTCCCGACAGCACCGCCTCGGAGCAGTCGGTGCCGCAGTTGATCGTGCCCGCCGGGGTCGACACGACCGTGCCGGTGCCGCTTCCATTCTTCGCGACCATGAGCGTGACGATCGGCGTGAACGTCGCGGTCACGGTCTTTGCCATCGTCATCGGGACGCTGCACGTACCCATACCGGTACAGGCACCGGTCCAGCCCGTGAATTGAAAGCCGTTCCCCGCGGACTGCAGCAACGTGACCGACGTGCCGTGCGAGTACGTACCGACGCAGTCCGTCGGGCAGTTGATCTGCGGCGACGCGGTCACCGTGCCCGTCCCCACGATGATGACGTCGAGGTTGTATTGCTTCAGAGCGTAGTTCGCGGTGACCGACCTCGCGCCGTTCATCGTGACGCTGCACGTGGTGCTTCCCGTGCACGCGCCACTCCAGTTCACGAAGTCGGTGTCCGCCGCCGGCGTCTGCATCACGTTGACGACGGTGCCGTGGTTGAAGTTCTCGGAGCAGTCACCGGGGCAGATGATCCCCGTCGCGGTGATCGTGCCGCTGCCACCCGTGCCGCCGAAGCCGACATCGAGAGCGTACGAGTTGATCGTGAACAACGCGGTGACGTTCTTGATCCCGTCCATCGTGACATTGCACGTCGTGCTGCCACTGCACGCGCCACCCCAGCTCTGGAACGTCCAACCGGGGTCCGCCATCTGCGTGAGGGCGACGACGGTGTTGTGGGTGTACGTACCGGTGCAGTCGGTGCCGCACGAGATCTGCGGCGACGCGGTGACCGTGCCCATGCCGGTCACGTTGACGGTGAGATCGTAGCTATTGAGCGTGAACGTCGCGGTGACGTTGCGCGCTTGATCCATCGTGACGCTGCACGTGGTGTTGCCGCTGCACGCGCCACCCCAGCTCTGGAACGTCCAGCCGGGGTTCGCCATCTGCGAGAACGAGACAACGGTGCCGTGCGTGTAGTTCTGCGAGCAGTCGCCAGGACAGGTCACGCCCGCGGGGCTCGACGTGATGGTGCCCATGCCGGTGACGCTGGACGTGAGCGGATACGAGTTGATCGTGAACACGGCGTTGACCGTGGTCGCCGCGGTGAGGTTGACGACGCACATGCCGGCGCCGGTGCATCCGCCGCCGCTCCAGCCCGTGAACGTCGACGTTCCCACCGTCGGTGTCGCGGTGAGCGTGACGCTCGTGCCGTGGTTGAGCGTCTCCGAGCAGTCGCTGCCACACGCGATGCCTGCGGGCGACGAAGTCACCGTGCCGGTGCCGGTGCTACCGGTCTTGGTCACGTCGAGCACGTACGTCTTCAGCGTGAACGTCGCGGTGACCGTCTTCGCCGCGTCCATCGTGACGTTGCACGTGGTCATGCCGGTGCACGCGCCCGTCCACCCCGTGAAGTTCGAGCTGCCGGCCGCCGCTGCCGTGAGCGAGACCACTTGATTCGCGGTGAACACGAAGTCGCACGTGCCGGGGCAGTTGATGCCGGCAGGGCTCGACGTGATCGTGCCGGCGCCGTTGCCGCCACGCGTGACGATCAGCGAGAGCTCGTCGAGCGCGAACGCGGCGCTGATCGTGGTGTCCGCGGTGATCGTGAGATCGCAGGTGCCCGTTCCGGTGCACGCGCCGCCCCAGCCGACGAAGGTATTGAGCGAGACCGGCGTCGCGGTCAGCGAGATCGCCGTGCCGTGATCGACCGTGATCGTGCATCCCGCGCCCGTGCCGCAGTTGATGCCATTGCCCGCGACGGTGCCCGCGCCCGCGCCGGCCTTGGTCACCGTGACGGTGTACGTCTTCAAGGTGAACGTCGCGGTCACCGCGGTCGCCGCGGAGATCGTCACTTCACACACCGGCGATGCACCGCTGCACGCGCCGCCCCAGCCCGTGAACACCGAGCTCGCATCGGGCTCGGCGGTCAGCGTGACCATCGTTCCTTCCACGAAGCTGCCGGTGCACGTCGCTCCGCAGTCGATGCCGGCGGGCGAGGACGTGATGCGTCCCGATCCGTTGCCACTCGTCGTGATGCCGAGCTCGAGATCCTCGGGCGGAACGATCGGCGCGTCGATCGGCGCATCGATCTCCGAATCGGGGATCACGGGAGCATCGGCGAGGCGCCGCGCACCATCGTCACCACAAGCAGCCAACGCGACGACCAAGACAAGGATACGGCGAAGCATGTCGGCCGATGATACGTCGGTCCGACCAAGAAACTCCTCGGTCATCTCGCATGGCTGTGCACGTCTCGATAAGATGAAGGCGGTGACCGCGCGAATTCTGTTCGTGACCGCTGTGATCTGTGTAGCGGCGACCACCAATGCCAACCCGACGGACACGATCGCGCCGGCGACGTTCGACAATCCCAAGGCGCTCGACAGCTTCGTGTCCGCTCTCGACGCGCAGCGCGCGAAGACGGCGAGCCGCCCGCTTCGCATCTCGTACTTCGGTGACTCGCTCACCGCGGACGATCAGATCACGAACGCCCTCCGCGGCAAGCTCGCCGCGCTCCTCGGCGACGGTGGCCCGGGCTTCGCGTTTGCGGTCGAGCCGCATCCGTACAACCAACATCGCGCGCTATCGCGCTGGGTCCAGGGCGCGTGGCGCGTCAACGGCATCTCCACGCAGCCCGCCCCGGATCACCTGCTCGGCTTCGGCGGGAGCGCCGAGACCGACGGCGGTGGTGTGATCCGCTTCGCACCGGCCGCGGCGGTGTCGTCGATCGACGTGCACTACCTCGCGCAACCCCACGGCGGGGCGTTCTCGATCGTCGCCGACGGCAAATCGATCACCTCGATCTCGACAAGCGCAGAGAAGAAGAAGGGCGAGTTCGCGACCGCTGCGATCCCCGACGGCACGAAGAAGATCGAGCTCCGCGCCGCCGGTCGCGTACGCCTCTTCGGCGCCAGCCTCGAAGCAGCGAGGGGCTCTGTCGTCGACAACCTCGGCATCAACAGCGCCACGGCGAAGCAGATGTCTCGCTACAACCTCGCCGATCACCTGCGCAACCAGCTCGCCCATCGCGCGCCCGATCTCGTCGTTGTCATGCTCGGCACGAACGAGGCCGAGTGGCTCGCGCCGAACGGCTCCGGCATGGCCGAGCACGAGAAGCTCTTCGGCGAGCTCCTCGCGAGTGTTCACGCCGCCAACCCGAAGAGCTCGTGCCTCGTCATCTCGCCGCTCGATCAAACGGACTGGCGCGCGGAGAACATGCCGCCGCGCGCGTCGATCCCCGCGATGGTCGAAGCGCAGCGCCGCGCCGCCGCCGCGAACGGCTGCGCGTTCTGGGATGTCTACGCGTGGATGGGCGGCAAGGGCGCGTCGAAGCAGTGGCTCCGCCGCGGCCTACTGATGAAAGACTTCCAGCACCCGACGACGCCGGGTGCGCAGCGCATCGCCGCCGCGCTCTACGCGGGCCTCATTCACTAAAGTAAGCCCAAGGATCACTTCGTCGATCGCGATTCGTGTTCTCCCACGAGGTGTGTGACGAGGTTTGAATGATCGCTGCTCTGCGTTCATTGCGTCTCTGCGTCGCATTTCTGGATCGCAATCGACGCGAACCCGGTTCGCTCTCCGCATGCGGAGGGAACGCGTGCCCGAGGATCGCCCCAGAAGTGCGACGCGAAAACGCGAAGGGCGCAGAGCAGAGTCTTGGGGATCGGATTCGTGCCCTTCGACTCGGTATTCGTCGATCGATGCACCACCAACGGCGCCGAACAAGATCGTCGCGGACGTGTGGATTCGACATTCGCCGTCCTCGCGTGGATCGTCGACGACGGATCGATCTCGGCCCCGGGCGCGGCCACGTTCCCGTGGAGAACGTTGCGCGTTTAGTTCACGGCGCGCATCGCGGCGTTCGACTCTTCGGTCGCGAGCTGGATGCGAATGCGCACGGGCTTGTCCTCGTGATCGAGGTCCAAGTAGATCGGGAACACGCCATCGCCCCAGCTGGTGAAGAACAGCATCATCTGGGTGTTCGCGAGCGAGAGCGTGCCCACGCCCGATGCGTTCGCGCGCGCGGCCGCGAGCGCCTGGAAGTGATGCGAGTGCGGGCGGAAGTCGATGTTCAAGAGCCAGCTGTTGTCGGCCTTGAGGATCTCGGCCTCGAACACCTTCGCCTCGGCATCTTCGAGGGAGAGATCGATCCAGCCGTAGCCTTCCTTGGTCCGCGGTGCTTTGAGCGCCTTCGCGAGCTCGCCTTCGTCGCGGCCCCAGAACACCACGTCGGCTTTGCCGTCGAGGCTGTCATCGTGCTGCCAGTGATCGAGCGCCGCGTGGTCCATGCACACGAGCCGCGCGAAGTCGACGCCGGCTTCGCCGAGCTTGCGCGTGTTGTAGATGTCGCCGTGGCCGAGATCGATCGTCACGTGATCCCAACAGTCGGCGAAGCGGCCGCGCGCGACGCGTGTTCCCGTGACGACGAGCGGACGATCGCGCGGCACGTCGCACGTGACGATCGCGGGCTCGAGCGTGTCGCGCGGCATGTAGCCCACGAGGCCGATATCGAAGATCGCGAGCTTGCCCGAGGGCACCGTGATCTGACCGAGCTCCTCGACGACGGGCCGAGTCGCGGCTGCTTTCGTCGCGATGTCGTCGCGACGCTCGCGCGCGACCTCCGGTGTGGGCGGAGACGACGAAGCCCGCGGCGCCGATGACGCTGCGGGCTTCTTCGGTTTTGGTTTCGCGGCGGCCTTCGGCGTGGGCTTCGTGGCGGCCTTCGCAGCTTTCGCGGCGACCTTTGGCGCTGGCTTCTTCGCCGACGCCTTTGCCGTCTTCGCCTTCGTCGCCGCTGGCTTGGCCTTGGGCGCGACCTTCTTCTTCGCTACGACCTTCTTCTTCGCCACTCGTTGAGACTAGTCGATCTCGCCCTTCAGCATCACGTACCCGTCATCCGCACCGAGCGAGACGTTCTTCATCTGGAGGCCCGCAATGGAGGGCATGGGGATAGCGACCAGGAGCTTCGAGATGGCGTCGACCTGGGCGGCGAGGCAGACCTCGGTCGCCGTCGCGAGGTCCTCGTTGCTCATCCGCGTCGCGTTCGCGATGTCGTCGAGGACGTCGACGTGCGCGGTCGGCTTGCCGAGCTGGATGGCGACGCCGTAGCCATTCGAGGCGGGGACGATCTGGAGGTCGATGCTGGCGTTGATCGCGGCGCGCGCGACCGGGGTACCCTGGTACTTGAACGTCGAGATCATGTCGCCGATGACGACCTTCATCTTGCCGTCGGTCGGGTCCGCCGAGAGGAGCGGCGGCAGCGTCATCTCCATCGCGGTCTCGTCGAACGAGCCACCCTCGGCGGGCATGTGGAGGTTCAGGAGGCCGATCGCCTTGGACTCCGCCATCATCTCGTTCGCGAGGTCATCGGCGAGGCCGAGCGCGAAGCCCTGACCCGGGTCGAGCGACGGCAGGCCGTTGTCCGTGAAGATGAAGCCCGGGCTCGCTTCGCTGCCCGCGATCACCATCTTGGTCGAGAGCGTGATCATCGCGCCGTTACCGTCGATGTCGATCGCCGTCGGGTCGACCTCCATCGTCAGCGACTTGCCCATCACGTCGACGGTCTGCGGACCCGCGAGGCCGCCGAGCGCCTTGTTCATCATCGGCTCCATCGCGAGCGGCGCGGCCTTGGAGATGATCCAGCCCGCGGCGGTGTCGAGGTGGAGGAAGTCGATGATGTCGCCGGGGATGCCACCCGCTTGGATGTCGAGGCCGGTGATCTGTACCGTCTCGTTCGTGAGCGCGGTCTTGAAGCCCTGGTTGCCCGACGGCGTCACGACGAGCGTGCCGGCGACGACGACCTTGGGCGCCTTGATACGAACGTTGTTGGTTCCATCGGCGCAGACCAGCGAGTAACGCGCGTGCGACATCACGTCGAGGTTCTCGATCTGGGCGCGGAACTGGAGGCCGGTGATGCTCGGGACGATCGAGATCTCGACGTTGCCGAGGTTCACGTCGTCGACGAAGTAGCGCGCGAAGTTGCAGTCCTCGGTCTCGTCGCTCCAGCGCGCCATCGGCTGCATCGGAGCGAGCATCGCGCCGAGATCGAGCGACTCGATCATCGGGCCCGCCGCAGCGGACAGCCGCTGGAACGCGGTCTTCGACATCGCGACCGTGATCGCGTCTTCGATGTTCGCACCGACGGGCCGCAGCTGACCGGCGTGCACCGCACGCGTGTCTTCTGCCTTCTGTCCCGCGGCGTCACGCGCCTCGGTGTGGATGAGCGTCGCGCCCGGCTTGATCGACACGGTCGCCGTGAACGTGCCGTCCGCGTTCACCGTTGCCTGCACGTTGTTGACGAGCACCTTCTCGATCGGCTCGTTCGACTCCGCGTTCGGGCTCACCGTACCGGTCACCAGCACCACGCCTTCACCGCTCTGGATCAGGCTGCGCTGGGGCGAGGTCACCTTCAGGACCGGCGGGTCTTGGAGCTCGGCGGGAGCATCCGAGCAGGCGACCGTCGCGAGAAGGGAGAGGCTGGTGGCGAAGAGGAAGGAGCGCATGGCTGGCGGTCTCTTCAGCAAGGGCGAGACCAACCCACGCGGCCCTACGTCGATCCCGGACCTCCCACGATCCGCAATGGATCGCGTTGGTTACGGCCCGACCAGCACGACGCGCCGCGTCGGTGATCGCGATGTGCAACTCGATCTTCCGGCCACAGGACCGAGCGACCCCAACGGATCGGCGGGTCGGCTAGCCACTGCAACCTCTAGCCAACAGTTACTTTCGCCACGCCTTTTGCGGTGAGTATGGCCGGGAGTCGCTGCCGCAAATCGCCTTGCAGGACGATCGTCTCACCGTCGACGGAGCCGCCGCAGCCGAGCGCTTGCTTGAGCTCCTTGCACCACTGCTCGAGTGCGGCGGGCTTGAGCCCGAGCTTCTCGACGATCGTCGCTTCTTTGCCGCCGCGACCTTTGCGCTCCATTCGCACGACGGCCCACGCCGGACCTTTGGGAACCGGCTTCGCGTCGGGCTTCGGCGTGGGTCCAGCCGGTAGATCCGCACGCAGCTTCTCGAGCGACGCGAACGGATTCTTCGGATCTTTGGAGCTGGTCATCGCACACCCGAGCATACGCGACGCGAAGTCGGTTTTTCTCGTCGGAGAACCACAGTCAGATTCAGAAACCGCTGCCTTGTTTTGCGGCACCCGCGTACGCAACGATGGTCGTGATGGGAAATTCTTCGAGGGTTCCTGGAGGGCGTGACGTCGTCAAGACGGGCGATCTGGTGGAGGGGCGGTACCGGATTATCCGGACGTTGGGCGAAGGCGGAATGGGGACGGTGTTCTTGGCGGAGCACACGCTGATCAAACGGCGCGTCGCGATCAAGATCCTGCACTCCGAGCTCGCCACCGACGCGAACGTCATCGAGCGCTTCATGAACGAAGCGCGCGCGGCCGGCACGTTGGGACATCCCAACATCGTCGAGTCCACGGACATGGGCTTCACGAACGGACACGTGCCCTACATCGTGTTCGAGTACCTCGAAGGCACGCTGCTCACCGACGAGGTGTATCGCGTCGGCGGGCTCCCCATTCGCCGCGCGGTCCGGATCGCGCAGCAGATCGCATCGGCGCTTCATGCCGCGCACAGCGCGAGCATCGTCCACCGCGATCTCAAGAGCGACAACGTGTTCCTGACCGACAAGGACGATCTGCTCGATCACGTGAAGGTGCTCGACTTCGGCATCTCGCGCTTCCTCGAAGCCGACGACGAACAGACTCGTCGCGGCATGGTGATGGGCACGCCGGAGTTCATGGCGCCCGAGCAGATCACGGATCCATCCAACGTGGATCATCGCGCCGATATCTACGCGCTCGGCGTGATCCTGTACGAGATGCTGACGGCGCGCCGTCCGTTCTCGAACGACGAGGATCCACGCGCGCTCATGCACCGCATCGTGAACAACGCGCCGCCGCCGCTGCAGCGCCCCGAAGTGCCGCACGCGATGGGCGAGATGATCTTGAACAAGATGCTCGCGAAGGATCCCGACCGTCGCTATCAGTCGATGGTGGACGTCGAGGCCGCGCTCGACGCGTTCGTCACGAGCGATGGCGGGAAGGCGATGCGCCGCAGCCGGCCGATGCCGATCCCCGCGCCGCCCGAGGAGGCCGACGTCGCTCGCCGCAGCGATCTGATTCCGCGTCCGGTGAAGATGCTCGCGACGCCGTGGCCGCCGCGCAACGCGAACGACACCACGAACAACGCGCTGAACACCGTCGCGCTGCCGACACCGGCGCAGCCGCGCAAGCCGTACGCGCTCTACGGCATGGCCGCGATGGGCCTCGTGCTCGGCGCGGGTGGGTTGCTGTTCGGTCTGCGCAGCAGCGACAAACACCAAGTCGCAACGGCGCCGGCTCCTGCACCCGCACCTGCACCACTACCCGCCGCAGCGACACAACCCGCACCGAAGGAAGTCGCGCCCGCGAAGATCGCTGTCGCGCTCAACGCGAATGTTCCCAACGCACGCGTGACGTTTCGCCGTCGCGTGTCCGCGGCGCCTTCGCAGATGCAGATCACGCCGAGCGATATCGTCGAGCTCGTCGAGGTCAGCGCGCCCGGCTACAAGACCGTGCGCTACTGGCTGACGTTCGACCGTCCCACGACGCTCGACGCGAAGCTGACCAAGGGCAACGGGATGGAGGAGGCGACCGAGGAGGCGACGCTCGTCGCGCTCGGTGAGCTCGCGGCCACGCCGACACGACCCGCCGTTGCCGCTGCGTCGGTCGACCCCGTGAAAGCGACGAAGCCCGCACCGACGAAGCCCGAGGTCGACGTGAAACCGGCAGCGATCGCCCACGCAAAGGTCGTCGAGAAGACCGTCGCGCCCGCGGTCGTCGCCGCGAAGCCGACCAAGCCCACGCCGCGCAAGATCGGCCGCGGGACCGACGAGATGACCGAGGTCGCGGCGGTCGAACCCGCGCCGGTTGAAGACGAGCCGAAGAAGGCTGCGGAGCCGATGCCCGAACCGACGCCGGCGCCGCCCCCGGAGCCGGTCGCGCCCGTCGAGCCGAAGGTGGCCGAGCCCGCGCCGAAGGTCGAAGCGATCGCGAAGCCGACGCTGGAGAAGGGTGTCGTCACCTCGGTGATCGGCCAGCATCGCCCCGAGATCCTCAAGTGCCTCGCCGAGGGCAAGAAGAAGAACGCGGCGATGAAGGGCACCGTGAACCTCCAGCTGCAGGTCGATGCCGCGGGCAAGGTTCGCGCGCAGGTGCAGTCGACGCTGAACGCGCCGATGGTGGCGGCGTGCGTCATCAAGGCCGCGTCGAGTTGGAAGTTCCCGGCGCGCGCGGGTGGCGACGTCGCGACTGTTGTCTATCCGTTCACCATCAACTAGCGCCGATATACAGTGCGCGCGATGAGGATCCTCGTCGCAGCGCTCCTGCTCGCCGCTTGTGGAGACAACCTCGGCGAGCCGCCGGTCTTGCCCGAGGAAACCGATGCGGTCTCGCGCGTCGATCCGCGCATCGGTACGGGTGGCCTCGGCTTCGGTCACGGTAGCTGCTTCGTCGGCGCGACGATGCCGCACGGCCTCGTGAAGCTCGGGCCCGACACGAACGGCGGCACGTTCGGCACGGTGAACTTCCTGCACTACTCGGGCTACTTCGCCGAGGACGATCGCATCCAGGGCTTCTCGCATCTGCATCTGCACGGCACCGGTGCGACGGACTACGGCGTGCTCAGCGTGATGCCGATGCTCGCGTTCGATCCGAGCAAGCTCACGGTGCAGAAGAACGAGCTCAAGTTCTCCAAGGCCGACGAGCACGCGACAGCGGGGCGCTACGAGGTCACGTTCCAGAACGGCATCGGCGTCACGCTGACCGCCACCGAGCGCGTCGGCGTGCATCGCTACACGGGCGCGGGTGCGATCCTCCTCGATCTCGCGAAGGTGCTGTCGAGCGGCGAGATCGATGCAGCGTCGCTGTCCGTCGATGCGAGCGCGAACGAGATCACCGGGCAGCTCCATCACATCGGCGGCATGTCGGACAGCTTCGGCGGCTACACCGTGTACTTCGTCGCGAAGACGAACGCGCCGTGGACCGCGCATCGCGTGTGGTCCGCGGGCAACGCGCCATCGAACGCGACGACCGCGTCGGGCACCGGCGTCGGCGCCGCGATCGATGTCGGCGGCGACATCACACTCGCGGTCGCGATCTCGCTCGTGTCCCTCGACGGTGCGCGTGCGAACCTCGCCGCGGAGATCACGTCGATCGATGTCGACGCGGTCACCACGAAGGCGCGCGCGGCGTGGTCGACGCTGCTCGATCGCGTGCTGATCACCGGCGGCACCGAGGTCGATCGCCGCATCTTCTACACGTCGCTCTATCACGCGTACTTGATGCCGACGCTGATCGGTGATGTCGACGGCTCGTACCAACTCGCGGGGATGGCGGCGCCCGTCGTCGCGCAGGGCTATCGCCAGATGTCGGATCTCTCGCTGTGGGACACGTACCGTACCGTCGGTCCGCTCTACGCATGGCTCGCGCCCGACAGCGCGCGCGATCAATCGCGATCGCTCGTCGGCTTCGGCGATGGCATCGGCGTGTATCCGCGCTGGCCTGTCGCGATCGGCGAGAGCGGCACGATGCTCGGCTCGAGCGCCGAGATCATTATCGCCGACGCGGTAAAGCGCGGTGTAACAAACGCGGGTGGCGAGCGCGCGTGGGATTGGCTGCGCGCCGCGGCGATGGATACCTCCGCGCCGCGCGGAACGCGCGAAGCGGTGCAGGAGTACCTGACGCTCCACTACGTGCCGAACACGCGCGGCCGCTCCGCGTCGACGACCACCGAGTACTCGCACGATGACTACGCGCTCGCGCAGCTCGCGGACGCGCTCGGTCACACCGCGGAGCGCGACGCGCTGATGGAGCGCCGCAAGGGCTGGCGCAAGCTCTACGACCCGAGCGTTGGCTTCCTGCGCGGCAAGAAGCCCGATGGCACGTTCCCGCCGGGCTCGTTCGATCCGCTCGCGATGACCGAGGAGTTCGCCGAGGCCAACGCGTGGCACTCGCTGTGGATGGCGGGTGCGCACGATCCCGAAGGACTCGCCGAGATCCTCGGTGGCAACGACGCCGCGATCGCGAAGCTCGAGATGTTCTTCGATCTCGCGAAGGACGATTGGGAAAACGCCGACGAGAGCGCCGTGAACTTTCCGCGTCCGTACTACTGGCACGGCAACGAGCCGGACATCAACGCGCCGTTCTTGTTCACGCAGCTCGGTCGTCGCGATCTGTCGGACAAGTGGCAACGCTGGGTCGCAGACACGCAGTACACGGATCAGCCGAGCGGCGTCGCGGGCAACGACGACGGCGGCACGCTCGGCGCGTGGTACGTGCTGCAAGCGCTCGGCGTGTACCCGATCCCCGGCGGCGATCGCTGGATCCTCGCGTCACCACGCTTCCCGCAAGCGCGCGTGCGCGTCGGCGAGCGCGAGCTCGTGATCACGGCCGAGGGCGTGAGCGATCGCGCGATGATCGTGTCGTCGATCGAGCTCGACGGCGTACCGATCACTGGAGCGGAGATCACGCACGCGCAGCTCGCGAACGCGTCGACGCTGCACTTCGTGATGAGCAGCGACTAGCGGCATCTCGCACCGAATCGCAGAACGCAACTCCGCCTCGAGCTCGTGACTGGGGTGCAGCAATTCGCGGCAGGTACAGGCCCCGCGAACTGTGCTGATCCTGTTTGACGAAGTGAGGGCATGTGACGACTCGTAAAGCAGTCTTCGGGATCGCGATCGTCGCGGCGTGCGGGAAGACGCCGAAAACCAACGACTCCACGTCCTACTGGAACGGGACGAAGCAAGCCTCCGAGCTAACGGTCGGGCCGTACACCGTGGCGATTCCAACCGGCTGGCGCAGCATGGCCGAGCTGAAGAAAAGTGACCTGCGGCCAGGGCCGGGAACTGTCGGCATGACCCCCGAGAGCAAGGAACACGGTTCGCTTCGCACGAACATCATCCTGAGCTGGACGACGCTTCCGCCCAACTCGATCGACCCGAAGAACCCACCGTGTGCGGACATCGCGGCGATGACGGCGAAGCAGTTGCAAACCACGGCAACGGACATCGCTTCGATTCACGTCGACGGAGATGCCGGTTGTCGCTTCTCCTATGCGAACGCAGACGCCCGTGTGAGCGCCGTGGTGCGTTTTTCCGGTGACAACGAACTGGTTCTCAATTGGACCCACATGACGAGGCTCGCGGACGCGAGCGACACCGTCATTTGGCGTGCGGTTCTCTCCGGACTTCACATCGACGACTAGATACCGAAGAACACGAGAAGGAGTTGGCTATGGGCGAGCACGGCAACGCGGGCACAGCGCACGGCGGCGGCGGGGGGGAACATCACGACGGCACGCTGCACGACATGCACTCGATCGCGAACGGCATGACGATGCTCGATGTCATGCACCTCATGGGCGAGGGAGGGATGAGCTACGGCGTACCCCTCGCTCACGCGACAGAGCACTTCGCGCACGAGGCCTCTCTCTTCGGGAGAGGTGCCCCAGGCGCCATTGCAGGAACGACTGCCACGGCAATTGCCTCGCCGATGGCAGTCGTCGGCGGGATGCTGGAGATGGTTGCTGCATTCCAAGATCCCAACACGGAGCGCGCCGCGCCCACATTCTTGGCCGGCGCGACAACGACCGCTTCCGGCGGCATGGGGCTCGCCGGACTGGCGGGCATGGAGGCTGCGGGAGCCTACGCGCCGGTCGTTGGAGCCGGAGCGCTGGGTGTGAAGGCCGGGATGTATGCCGACGAGGACGTCAAGAACCGAGGTTGGTTGGAGGATCGTGAAGGTAACGACACATCGATCCACGACTGGGCGGCAGAAAACGGCCAAGCAGCGGACGAGTGGGTCACCGAGCACACGACCGGCTGGCTCGGAACGGCAGCGGGCCTCGGGGTCACGGGTCTTTCGTCCATCGCGGGTGCAGGCATCGCCCTCGGAGATCTTGCAGTCAACGCAGGCGAGGCTCTCGTCGGTGGGCCGTCGTTGATGGACTTGATGCACATGCAACAGGAACAAGACGAGCCATCTACGATCGACATGGTCCAACAATTCAGCGCAAGGGCCGCCGGTCAGCACACCGCCCTTTCGCATCCTGGCGGCGTTAGCGCAAATCCTGGCGCCCTGCACAGCCGATGATCGTTCGTCCCGCGGGTTGGGCCAGTCAGCGTCGTCAACACCAGTTGGTCCTCGGTACTTCGACGCCCGATCTCAACGCGACGTTCCGCTACGTCGAAAGGTGTCGGCCCCTCGCTACACTCGACGACATCGTCAGGCAACGCATCGCTCCGACCGTAAGGGATTGGGCGGCAGAACAGCCGGAGCGCTTCGTCACCCGTGAAGGCGAGCACTGTGCATTCGTACGTGGCGTCGGATCCCGCGACGGAACGCCAATATCCTGGTGCGTCGCCATCGTGCTCGCTGACGACTTCTATTCCTATCTGGAGGGATTCGCACCTCTTGCTCACGCGCCGCGACTTCAGGAGGTTTCTCGTGAACTCGCCATGACCGAGGAGTTTCAACTCGGAACACGAAAGCGTCGCTACGTATTCTCTCCGCCGACATCATGGATAGGGCTCGTCATCGGTGATGGCATCTCGCACTACTTTCCCGATGACTACCCGCTGTTCGATGCGCGCATTTCCGTTTTCCCAGCGGTCCCCTTCACCGCGTCTTCCCCACCAATTCTCGATCTTCAGCGGATCCTGGGAGAGCACGTCCTCGTGCGGACGCCGGGGGCGTCTGCTGGTTTCGTGGTCACGCGTCGGAGCGAGTGCGAGTTCGCCTCTGCTTCAGGGCTCACTGGAGTTCAGCGTATCCTCGAAGGGAGATGGCCTGGTCATGACGTGATCCGGGATTTCGTTGTCATGCGTGACGAGGGATATGCGTATGCCGTGGAGCTATCGACGCGACCTGACGTCCGTCCTCGAGCGATCGAGCTGTTTCTGAATCTCGCGCGTTCGATCGAGCCCATTCCGGCGACGAACTCGACCACGACGCGGTCTCGAAGCTCGCCGTTCACGCACTTCGCGGAGTGATCGGCCGCCAGACATCGGAGAGTGCCGCCGGTTCGGCGCTACGCCACACCGGTTGAGCGCTCGCGACGAGCGGCACGATAAGTGACAGAAAGGTCCTTCTATAAAGATCGAGCTCGCGCGTAGATGCCGTGACGCTTGCAAGAAAGCCCAACATCTCGAAGAGCCCCACCAGTCGATGCTCGTGAATCTGGGATGGTGATCGAATCGCAACGTTTACGAGTTGTAGCGGCCACCCTCGCGGACCTCGACCACGGATCGATCCGATCACACGAGCGGCGAGATTCTGAGGACAGTCTCGTGTGATGGCCCGATGCATCCACGCGCCTGGGTCAGACACCTCGGTTGGGTATTCGAGTTCCACACGAAGCCAGGGGCACGCCATCGCGACGAGCGAATGACCAGTCTCGGTGAGCGTCGTCGCTTCCGCCGGGAGATCAACACGGAGTAGGTGGCTCATTGTCTGCGACGACCAACATGCAGGCCGACGCTGCCGACGACAACCGCGACCCACTCTCGCACATCCGGACTCGATAGAACCGTGATGTCCCCGTCGGGCGGGCTCACGTTCCCCGGCACGTTCACAGAGGCCGTGGCGTCTTTCCCGCTTTCTGACCAACGAATCGAGAACTTCGTTTGGGCCGTCGTTCCGGACGTGCCCGTCAGCTCGCCGGGATATGCGATGCCAGTTCTCACGAGACGCTGGAGTCTGGTTGCGTCGGCGCCGACCATCCGACGGACGACAAGAGCTGGGAGCAGGCCCATGAATACGAAGCCAGCGCCAAGACCACCAGCTAAGGCTCTCGTGTTCTCTCCCGCTCTGCTCCCTCTCGCCAGCATGAAGATGACGCAGCCAAGGAAGACCGGCGCGACGATCGCGAGCGCAAAGTTGCGCGCAAAACGTTTCGTCCGATTGATCGCCGGGCCGGCGACCCGTTCGATTTCCTCGTCGCTGCGCGGTGTCGTCTCCGATATCGTGATCATGTAAGCCCCTGCTTCGCCGTCGAGCTATTCGCGCTCATACGCCGCTCCTCGTGCTTCAGCTTCTCTACTTTAGACGTGAACGTCGACTCGATCGTGTAGTCGTTTGACGTCAAGTGAAGGAACGGCAAGACCAGGATCGAAGCGGATGGCCGAGCTTTGGTGCGTGGCGGTTACCGACGCCGCGCGGACGATGAGGCACGCAGCGCCGGTCGGGGTGCGCAAGATCGAGTTCGGGTGATCTGCGAGTCTCTCCAACGGGATCTGCACGACGATCGACGTGTTGTGGTCACGTCGTGGGTGCCGATGCTTGTGCGATCCTTCAGGCACTCTTCGAGATCATGATCACCGATGGCAGTCTCGCGATGCGCTCTGTTACGCGACCGCGAAGATGAGCTACGACGAAGCGATCCTCACAGAGCTCGACTTCCTTCGCTTCGTCGAAGCGCATCGCGACGTGCTGATCGTCGATGACTTCGGCCCCGACGCAATCGGTGCCATCGAAAGTCGCGACGCGCACGAGATCCTCGCCGAGCGCGGCTGCGTGGGTTCGATCGTCATCACGTCGAGCGCGGACCCGACGAGTGGCTCGGTACGATCGCCGATCGTTCGCGCATAGGTTGCGATCGGTCGATACGAGGATCTCGATCCCAGCGCTTCCGTTGGACGGGAAGAAGAGCGCTGAGCGCGCTACTGGCGGCAGTTGCCGCCGTCGCAGCTCTGCGAGCACACGGCACCTTCGCCGCACGAGAGCGCGCAGCTGCCGCCGTCGCACGCGACGTTGCACACCGCGCCGTCGGAGCAGCTCGTGTTGCAGTTGCCGCCGTTGCACGCTTCGTTGCACACCGCGCCGTCGTTGCACGCGACTGCGCAGTTGCCGCCGTCGCAGCTGATGTTGCACACCGCACCGTCCTGGCACGTGAACGAGCAGTTGCCTTCGGGGCATGCCCAGTTGCACTGCTGTCCATCGGCGCAGATCTGGCCGTTGGTCATCGGAGGCGGTGAGGCTGGTGCCATCGCTCTCGGTGGAGGGCCGCTCGCGTACTGCGGCGGCGGCGGTTGCGAAGCGACGCACGCGACGAGCGCGAGCAAGGACGAGAGAAAGCAAAGCTTTGACATGGGGCCCTCGGGGTCTTCAGCCAACACGGGTACTGGAGCCATGAACGTGACGTCTGGTTTACGCGGGAGCGCCGGCCACTCCGACATCAGGCCGACATCAGGAGCGCGGAGCCGCCCGGGGCATCTGCTCGGGCAGGAGATGCGCGGGGTTGCCGCTGCGACGCGACGCCACATAGCCGGCGCGCAAACACTGCGCATCTACTAGGTCATGCCGATCTTCTCGCCCGCCCAGAGTGACTTCACCGTCACCCGCGAGCCGCCGGTCGAGGTCGTAGTCGAGCTTCCGGAGGGTGCGAAGGTCGTGCAGCTTCCGCGCGCCGAGCTGCGTACCAACGAAGCGAGCGCGTCCTCGGTGAAGTGGGTCTACATCCTGACCGCGCTCGTCCTGTTCGCGCTCGTCGTCATCACCGCCATCGGTCCGCACATTCCGGCGGGCGAGTAGTCCTCCGCGAGCTCACACCGAGGAAGCGATCCGACTCCGCGAGGATGCGCGGCAGGCTCGCGATCAGCTCGTGGCCGTCGTCGACCTCGATCAGCTCGACGTTCGCGCGTCCGTCGGCGAAGCGCCGCGAGTGCGCGATGGGGACCGTCTCGTCGTTCGTGCCGTGGATGATCAGCGTCGGCACGCGCACGTCGGGATCGCCACTGGCGTCGACGATCGCCGCGTCTTCCATGAACCCGAAGTCGACGCGCGCCATCTGCTTCGTGGTGTAGTCCATGAACTCGCGGTAGCCGGTCTCGCGCCACACCTCGAGCTCTGGGCCGAGCATCTCCCGCCATCGCGCGATGAGCTGGAACGCGGGTGCGAGCAGCACGAGACGCGTGACGCGCGAGTCGCGTGCGGCGAGGCGAGATGCGGTCAGCGCACCGAGCGAGCTGCCGAACACGATCGCTGTATCGTTCGCATCGCCGAGCGCGGCCTGCGCGGTCGCGATCATCTGGGACACGCGCAGGTGCTCGAACGACGGCACGCGCAGGTTCAGCCGCTCGATCGCGATGCCCTTCGCCCCATAATGGTTGCTGACCGCGACGCCTTTGTAGGAGTTGGGTCCCGAGCCGAAGCCGTGAAGATAGAGGTGGCGCTGCATGATGTTAGTGTTAGATTGACACTATGAACCGGATCGAGCGTGCACGGGTAGCGTTAGAAGGCTTATCCGTCGCCGACGCGTTTGGCGAGCAACTGTTGCACGCGGGTCCGCATACCCGCGCGTTGATGTTGAACGACCGCGTCGTGCCCGTCGGACGAAAGTGGATGTGGACCGACGACACGATCATGTCGGTCTCGATCGTCGACAACCTCGCCGCGCACGGCGGCATCGATTGCACGTCGCTCGCGAAGGCATTCGGTGATCGATACAACGCCGACGCCGGTCGCGGGTACGGTCGCGGCGCGCATCAGGTGCTCGACGCGATCTGGCACGGTCTGCCGTACGACGTGGCGGCACGTCTCTTGTTCGACGGCCAGGGCTCGATGGGCAATGGCGGCGGCATGCGCTCCGCTCCGATCGGTGCCTATTTCTGCGACGACCTCGACGCTGTCGTCGAGCACGCGCGTCGCTCGGCCGCGCCGACGCACGCGCATCCCGAAGGCGCGGCCGGTGCGATCGCGGTGGCCATCGCCGCGGCGCGCGTGTTCGCCGGCGAGCGCGATCCGCGCGCAGTGCTCGAAGCGGTCGTGGAGCGCACGCCTGCCGGCGAGACTCGGTCGCGACTCGCGCGCGCGATCCCGATGCTCGACGCGGAGCCGCTGACGGTGGCGACCGAGCTCGGTAACGGCGCGCAGGTCATCTCGGCCGACACGATTCCGTTCGCAGTGTGGTGCGCCGCGACGCACCTCGAGGACTACGCCGGTGCGCTGTGGGCGTGCGGGGATGTGGGCGGAGATATCGATACGACCTGCGCGATCGCGGGTGGCATCGTCGTCGGTTCCGTTGGAGTCGCCGGGATTCCCGTCGAGTGGCGGAATTCGCGCGAAGCGTTGCCCGCCTGATAAGCTCGACGCGTGACCGCGCGACTCGTGTTGCTGATGGGCCTCCTCGCCGCGTGCGAGCCGAAAGAGCCGTCGTGCGGCGATGTCTCGATGCACGTCGGCAAGATGTTCGAGCCGTCGGATCTGTACTCGCAAGAAGTCGAGGGCGCGTTCCTCGCGCGCTGCCTCGACGACCGCTGGAGCGTGGATGCTCGTCGCTGCATCGCGAGCACGTCCTCGATCAGCGATCCCAAGAACTGCAAGGCGAAGCTCACACCCGCACAGGTCGCCGCCCTCGACAAGGACCTCGCGCTGGCCGAGCAGCACGAAGCAGCGCGCGTGATCCCCAAGGCGTGCCTCGATCTCGAGGTGCAGATCGCCGTCGCGATGTCGTGCGAAGCGATTCCGAAAGCCGAGCGCGATCGGATCCAGAAGCAGTTCACGCTCACCAAAGCCACGTGGGACAAGGTCGAGAACAAGCAGCTGCTCGCTCCGACGTGCGGCGCCGCGATCCAAGCGCTCAAGCAAGCAACATCGGAGTGCAAGCCGGGCGCATCGTCGCGGTCGCCATCCAGCACGCCGAAGTAACCCGCGCTACGATGCGGCATGCGCGCATCGTGGGTGTTCGTTCTCGTCGCAGCGTGTGGTGGCGGAGGCGTGAGGGACATCAAGGACACGCCCCCTCCAGCAGCGCAGGCCACGTGTCACACCGCGGGCGCGAAGCTGATCGAGCTCGTCGTCGCAGGCCACACGCCGCCCCCGCCGGACGATGCGGTGAACAAGCTGATCGATAAGGTCGAGAAGCGCTGCGAAGCCGACACCTGGAAGCAGGAAGCGCGCACGTGCTTCTCGACGGTGAAGACCGTGGAGGATGCGGACGCGTGCACGAAGAACCTCACGGACACGCAGCTGCGAAATCTCTCGGGAGACATGGAGCCGCCGGGTGGCGCGCCGGCGGGTGACGCGGCCGCTGGCGGCGAGGGTGGTTCCACCACGGATGACGCCGGCCGCAGTCGCGGGATGGTTCCGAAAGACGAGAAGGCCAGGGATAAAGGGGCGCCCGGCGGCGGGAACGGCAAGACCGGCGACCCCTGCGACGGCGGCGAATAGGGCGGCGGCGATCGACCCCTTTTCGCGGCGCGTGTGACGGTGGCGAATAGGCGCGAACTCGCGAGAATCATGATGGTCTCGCGAGAATGATCTTCGGCCGATGGTCGATCGCGTGCTACCCGTAGGGCCCGATGGTCGCCGTCGCCAAACCGCTGTTCTCGTACCGCCCCTACTGGGCGCGGCGGTTCGGCATCGCGCCCGTGCTCCCGACGACGCGCGCGGAGATGGACGAGCTCGGCTGGGACTCGTGCGATGTCGTGCTCGTCACCGGTGACGCGTACGTCGATCACCCGAGCTTTGGTATGGCGCTGATCGGGCGGCTGCTCGAGTCGCACGGGTTTCGCGTCGGCATCCTCGATCAACCCGATTGGCGCAGCGCGGAGGCGTTCCGCGCGCTCGGCAAACCGAATCTGTTCTGGGGGGTCACCGCGGGAAACATGGACTCGATGGTCAATCGCTACACGAGCGACCGGAAGATCCGCCGCGACGACGCGTACTCGCCTGATGGCGCCGCCGGGTTGCGTCCCGATCGCAGCGTGATCGTCTACGCGCAGCGCTGTCGCGAAGCGTTCGCCGATGACGACGTGCCGCTCGTGATCGGCGGCATCGAAGCGAGCCTGCGCCGCATCGCGCACTACGACTACTGGAGCGACAAGGTCCGGCGCTCGGTGCTCGTCGACTCGCACGCGGACCTACTCGTCTACGGCAACGGCGAGCGCGCGGTCGTCGAGATCGCGCATCGGCTCGCCGCGGGAACACCGATCACCGAGATCCACGATCTGCGCGGCACGGCGTTCATGCAGGGCAAGCACGACTTCGTCGAGATCGATTCGACGACGCTCGACGCGCCGGGCAAGGTCGATCCGAAACCGGATCCCTACGCGATGGAAGAAGAGCGCAAGGACGCCGCGTGCGAGACCGGCGCAGCGCCGAAGATCCCCGACGACACGAAGCTCGTCCAGCTACGCCCGCGCAAGGTCGATCGCGCGAAGCAAGTCATCCGCATGCCGAGCTACGAGGCGGTCAACGCGGATCCGATCCTGTACGCGCACGCGTCGCGCATCCTTCACCTCGAGAGCAATCCGGGGAACGCGCGCGCCCTCGTGCAGCGCCACGGCATCGGTGCGAAAGCGCAGGACGTGTGGATCAATCCACCGCCGGTGCCGCTGACCACCGCCGAGATGGACGCGCTGTACGAGCTGCCGTACTCGCGCGTGCCGCACCCCAAGCATCAGCCGACGAAGCTTCCCGCGTACGAGATGATCAAGTTCAGCGTGACGATCCTGCGCGGCTGTTTCGGCGGCTGCTCGTTCTGCTCGATCACCGAGCACGAAGGCCGGATCATCCAGAGCCGCTCGGAGAAGTCGATCCTCGGCGAGATCGAGCGCATCCGCGATCAGACGCCGGGCTTCACCGGCAACATCTCCGATCTCGGCGGCCCGACGGCCAACATGTATCGCCTCGCGTGCAAGAGCCGCGACATCGAGAGCGCGTGTCGCAAGCCATCGTGCGTGTTCCCGGACATCTGCGACAACCTCGGCACGGATCACGGCCCGCTCGTCGCGCTGTACAAGAAGGCGCGCGCCATCCCCGGCGTCAAGCGCATCTTCATCGCGAGCGGCGTCCGCTATGACCTCGCCGTGAAGTCGCCCGAGTGGATCAAGGAGCTCGCGCAGCACCATACGGGCGGCTACCTGAAGATCGCACCCGAGCACACGGAAGACGCACCGCTCAAGCACATGATGAAGCCGGGCATCGGCGCGTACGATCGCTTCAAGGAGCTGTTCGATCGCTACACGAAGGAAGCGGGCAAAGAGCAGTACCTGATCCCGTACTTCATCGCCGCGCATCCCGGCACCACCGACGAGGACATGCTGAACCTCGCGCTGTGGCTCAAGGCGAACAAGTTTCGCCCGGACCAAGTGCAGGCGTTCTTGCCATCACCGATGGCGAGCGCGACCGCGATGTACCACACGGGCTACAACCCGCTGCGCTCGCTCAAAGCGGGCGAGCGCGTGCACGTGGTGAAGGATCTCGAGCGCCGCCGACTCCACAAAGCGTTCCTGCGTTATCACGATCCGAACAACTGGCCCGTACTGCGCGAAGCACTGCGCCGCATGGGCCGCGCCGATCTGATCGGCAGCGGCAAGACAGCGCTCGTTCCGTCGTGGCAACCCGCGCACACCGGCGGGGAAGGCGAAGGCCGTCGCGGTCGCATGCAGCCGGGTGTCGCCCTCACACAGCACACGGGACTCCCGCCGCAGCCGCACAAGAACAAGCTCCGCAAGAAACGCTGAGTCGTCGCAGCAGCGTAGCAACTCGCGGCACGCGACAACTACACCGACCCCTTTTGTGGTCGCGACACGCCGCGCTACTCTTGTGGTTGGCACATGGCGGCGACTCCTTCGCCTTCTCCGGAGACCGAGGACATCTCGGTCGGCACGGTGCTCGACGGCCGATATCGCATCGATGCGATCCTCGGTTCGGGCGGGATGGGGCGCGTCTATCGTGGCGAGCACACCGGCATCGGCAAGAGCGTCGCCATCAAGGTGCTGCACGCGGATCTGTCGCGCAATCGCGAGGCGGCGCAGCGCTTCCAGCGCGAAGCGATCGCATCGGGGCGCCTCGATCATCCCAACATCGTCGGCGTCAGCGACTTCGGCATCGTCTCGGACGGTCCGTGTTACCTCGTGATGGAGGTGCTCGAGGGCGAGCCACTCGGCGCGCGGCTCGAGCGCGAGAAGCGGTTGCCGTGGCCAGACGCCGTCACGATCTTGCGCGGCGTGCTCGCGGGGCTATCGCACGCGCACGAGCGCGGCGTCGTGCATCGCGACATCAAGCCCGACAACGTGTTCCTCGCGAACAAGGACGGCGAGGTCGTCGTCAAGATCCTCGATTTCGGCATCGCGAAGCTCTACGCGGGATCGCCCGATGATCCCGCGTCGACGCGCGCGGGGCTCACCGTCGGTACACCGGCGTATCTGTCGCCCGAGCAAGCCGTCGGCGGCGAGATCAAGCCGCAATCGGATCTCTACTCCGCGACGATCTTGTTGTTCGAGATGATCACGGGCCGCGCGCCGTTCGAGGACAAGGATCCACTCGCGATGCTCGGTGCGCACGTGAGCCGCACGCCGCCGACGATCGCGGAGGTCGCGCCCGATCTGACGGTTCCGCAAGCGCTCGAGACCGTGATCCAGAAGGGCCTCGTCAAAGCGCAAGACGAACGCATCGCATCGGCGAACGAGTACATCGGCCTGCTCGACGCCGTGACGTCGTCGCTCTCACCGGCGGCGGCGAGCGAAGGCATCGCCGCGATCGGATACGCGCACACCCACAGCGCGCTGACCCCCGCGCCGTTCGCGACGCCACCGCCGGGCACGATTCCGCCCCCCGGCTACACCCCGGTGCCGGGTGCGCCGTTCACGCCGCAGCCGTTCGGTGCTGCACCGACGATGGCGTTGCCGGCGAGCTCGGTCTCGCTCGGCCAGCCCCCACCTGCAACGACGAACTGGCCCAAGATCGGCGTGGCGATCCTCGGCGCGATCGTCGTGCTCTCGATCCTGTTCGCGATCGCCGGTCGCAAACAAGACGCGCCCACGCCGACACCGGCGCCGAAAGACGAGCCCGCGCCGAAGGTCGATCCGAAACCGAAAGCAGAGTCGAAGCCCACGGGCAGCGCGAAGACCGTGCGTCCCGAGAAGGAGAAGGTCGAGCCTCCTCCCGTGATGCCGGCAATGCCCGTGATGCCGCCACCTCCCGTCGACAACGAGACGAAGCTCAAGGCGGCGCTGCACGATCTCGAGTCGTCGAAGACCTGCGCGGAGCGCAAGGCGGCGATCCCGAAGCTCGTCGCCCTCGGCGACAAGACCGCGATTCCGGCGCTCAAGAAGGCGCGCTATCGCGGCCGCGGTGGATTGCTCGGCATCGGCGAGCGCAACGCGAACGCATGTCTGCGTGCGGCGGCAGAAGCGGCGATCAAGTCACTCGGCGGCACGCTCAAGTAGCGCGCTACGACGATGGCTTCGACTTCCAGTCCTTCTGCGTGAACGTCTCGAAGTCGAGCACGAGGCACACCGCTTTGTCGTCGGCGTCGACACCCCAGTACGCTGCGAACGAGCCATCGCCGCTCGGCAGCGCGAGTGCACGACGACCATCGGTCAGTGGAATCTCGACGGGGGCGATGCTCGGCGGCAAGGGTGCCGGTCCTGGTGTTCCGGGCGGCGGCGGAGGCGCGGCGACGGGCGCGCTGACGGCGATCGCGCCGGGCGAGCCCGAGCCCGCGTCGAGCAGCACGACGTAGTCGCCGGTGACGTCCACACGCGGCAGGTCGTCGTTGGACTTCGGCTTCTTTTGCTTCGCGAAGTGCGCGACGGTCCACTTCGCGATCGGCGGCCGGCCGACGTGGATCACGATCGCGGCGAGGCGCTCTTTGTTCCCGCTGTCCGAACGCGCTGCACCGTCGGACGTCTTCGCGATCGAGAGCATCACGCGAAACTGCCCGGCGCCGACGGGCCGGTCGTATGCGCGAAAGGATTTCGGGACCAGCGGATCCATCACCGCGAGCGCGCCCGACGCCGCTGGCAGTTGAAGCGAGAGCATGCGCACGTCGATGCGATGCGGGCCGAACTGCTCGCCGTACCGGAGCAAGCGTCCGATGTCGCGCGGCGCGATCATCTCGTCGCGATGCGCGGGTGGCGGCGGCGGCGGTGGCGGCAGCGGAATGGACGGCGCCGTCGCTTTCTTTGGCTTCACGGCAACCGCGGGGAGCTTCGGCTTCGGCGGTTCTGCCTTCTTGGTCTTGGCTGTCGTCTTGGGTGCCGTCGCCGCCTTCGTCGGTGGTTTCGGAGCTGGCTTCGCAGTCGCCTTCGCGGCGGGTCTCACTGCCTTCTTCGCTACACCCTTGCTCTTCGCCACGGCGGGCACGGTAACATTTGCTCATGCGCCGCGTGTGCAACCAGTGCAAGGCCATCAATCGGATCCCGGTGAAGAACCTCGCGGACACCGGCAAGTGCGGCAAGTGCGGCGCCGTGCTGCCCGCGCATGCATCACCGATCGAGGTGACATCGTCCTCGCAGTTCGATGACATCGTCGCCGGCGCTCGCGTGCCGGTGCTCGTCGACTTCTGGGCCGCCTGGTGCGGACCGTGTCGTCAAGTCGCGCCCGAGGTGAAGAAGGCGGCGACGAACCTGGCGGGGAAAGCGATCGTCCTCAAGGTCGACACCGATGCGCTCCAGGATCTGTCCGACCGCTACTCGATCCAGAGCATCCCGAACTTCGCGGTGTTCACGGGGGGACGCATCGTTCGCCAACGGGCCGGCGCCGTCGATCACCGCACGCTGGAACGGTGGGCTGTCGCACCGCAGTAGGTGAAGGAGAAAAAAGGTGCGATGCGGGGCTTCAAAACCACGGGAGCGCGGTCGACCTAGTCTCCGAGCGACGAGGGCCCCGGGGTAGATTTCTACCCCGGTGAGTACGCCTATACCCAGCGTTTGGGCGGTTAACTCACTAAAATTGTTCGAGGTTCATCGCATCGAACGCTACAAGATCGTGGCGTAGCGGTTGCGATGAGGTTGGTCCGTGCAGGCCAACAACTTCCGCAATCAGCTTATCGCCGACCACTCGGACATCGCGCGTCGCATCGCTCTCAAGGTGGCGCGTCGCTGCCCCGACTGGGTTCAGCGCGAAGACCTGATCGCGGCCGGCATGCTGGGCCTGACCGAAGCCGCGCTTCGCTACGACGAGTCGCGCACCGAGCCGTTCCTCTCGTTCGCCGAGCAGCGTATCCGCGGCGCCGTCCTCGACGAGCTTCGCCGCGGTGACCTCCTCCCGCGCCGCGTTCGTCAGCTCGCTCGCAAGGTCAACACCGCGATCCGCGCGGTCGAAGCGACCGGCGAGTCCGCCACCGACCAGACCGTGGCCGACAAGATGGGCGTCACGGTCGAGCAGTACCGCTCGGGCCTCGCGCACCTCGTCCACGTCGAGGTCGAGTCGCTCGACGACAAGTTCGCCGCACAACAAGCATCGCGCGATGTCGCGCCCGACGAAGCCGCCGGTCATCGCCAGCTGCTCCGCCGCGTTCGCGAAGCGCTCGACAAGCTCGAGCAGCGCGACGTGACGATCCTCGGCCTCCACTACATCGAGGACATGACGTACCAGGAGATCGCGAAGTCCCTCGGCATCACGCCCTCGCGCGTGTGCCAGCTCCTCTGGCGCGCCGTCGAGAGGCTCCGCAGCCACCTCGGCGTGACGGAGCTCGAGGTGAAGGCGGCTGCGTGATGAAGATCCTCCTTGCCGACGACGACGCCGCGATCCGGCGCGCTCTCAGCATGTCTCTTACTCGCGCGGGCTACGAAGTAACGGCCGTCGACGACGGTGACATCGCGATCCAGCTCGCCGCCGATCACACGTACGACATCGTGATCGCCGACTACAACATGCAGCGCGTCGGTGGAATCGCTGTGATTCGCCACTTCAAGCAGCTCCACGGAGCGAACTGCTGCTGCGTCATCCTGAGCGGCGACGACGACGACATCATGAACGCCGCGTGCTACATGGCCGGCGCCGACGACGTGCTGATGAAGCCGCTGACTCCCTCGGAGCTCCGCGAGCGCGTTTCCTCTGCTGCCCGCGCGTTGCACAAGGCGGCGTAGCATGCGAACTTGATCCTCGTCTGATGAGCGAGGAAACGGCTCGCGTGAAGGTGATGGTCGTCGAGGACGATCCGGAGGTCTCGAAAGCGATCCAGCGGAAGCTCGGAGGCGACGGTCATGACGTGGAGCTGACCGAGGATCCCAGGCCGGTGCTCGATCGACTCGCGCAAGGCGAGGACGAGATGTGGGACGTGGTGCTGCTCGACGTCGGGCTTCCCGGCATGTCCGGTATCGACGTGCTGCACAAGTTCCGCGAGTCCGGCTCGTTGTCGTCGATCATCATGCTGACCGGCGACAACACCGCGACGACCGCCACGACCTGCATGCGCGCGGGTGCGTTCTACTACCTGACCAAGCCGTTCCGTCCCTTCGAGCTCAGCTCGATGGTCGAGTCCGCCGCGCGCTACACGCGCATGCGCCGCGAGCTCACGCGCACGAAGCGCGAAGCCGAGAGCGGACCACGTTCGCTGCTCGTCGGGCACTCCGCCGCGATGCGCAAGCTGCGCGCGTCGCTCGATCGGCTCGCCGGCCAGGACGTGTCGATCCTGATCCAGGGCGAGAGCGGAACCGGCAAGGAGCTCGTCGCGCGCTCGCTCCACGAGCGCGGGATGCGCCGCGGCAAGCGCTTCGTACCGCTCAACTGCGGCGCGATTCCCGAGACGCTGATCGATAGCGAGCTGTTCGGTCACATCAAGGGCGCGTTCACGGGGGCCACCACCGATCGCTCCGGCGTGTTCGTCGAAGCCGACGGCGGCACGTTGTTCCTCGACGAGATCGGCGACATGCCGATCGCGGTGCAAGCCCGACTCCTGCGCGTGCTGCAAGAAGGGGAAGTTCGCCCGCTCGGCGGATCCAACGAGCGCAAGGTCGACGTTCGCGTGATCGCCGCGTCGCACGTGGATCTCGCGCTCGCCGTCGAGCAGGGGCGCTTCCGCCAGGATTTGTTCTATCGGCTCAACGTCGTCGTGCTATCAGCGCCTCCGCTGCGCGATCGCCTCGACGATCTCCCCGTGCTCGCGGCGCACTTCCTGAAGAAGCACGGCGGCAATCATCCGCCCACGCTGTCTGCCGAAGCGCTCGAAGTCATGGGCGCGTACGCGTGGCCCGGCAACGTGCGCGAGCTCGAGAACTCGATCATGCACGCGCTCGCACTGCATCACGGCGGCGAGATGATCGTTCCCGAGTCGTTGCCGATGGTGATCGCGAAGGGCACGGCGAACGCCACGGCGCAGGCCGCCGCGTCTGCGAACGGTGCGATCGAGCTCGCGAACGGCGAGCTGCCTCCACTCACGGATGCAAAGCGCAAGGCGAGCTCGGACTTCGAGAAGCGCTACTTGGTGCTCGCGATGGAGAAGGCGAAGGGCTCGGTCTCGGAAGCGGCGCGTCTCGCCGGCCTCGATCGCACGAACTTCAGGCGCTTGTTACAGCGGCACGGTATCGACGCCGCCGAGTACAAATCGTAGCGGCGAGGACGATCAGCGCCGGGATCAGCGAGCCGCGCGCGCTCGCGTTGCAGCATCCGTCGTCCGTGGGCGTGACCGTCGCGTAGATGTGGCTCGTGATCACGATGCGGCGATTCGCCTCGACGACGTGCAGGCGATAGCGATGCTCGCCGGCGGTGGTGTCGGTGTACGAGCCCGTCCAGTCTGCGCCGACGATGTCGAGCTGGACGAGCTTCTCTCCATCGCGCCAGATCTCCGCGAACATGCCATCGCCGCCTTGGACGCGGATGGAGAAGTCCGCCGCTGCCACGCTCACCTCGTCGCCGATCTCGGCATCTCCGAGATGAAACTCGACGACCGGATCATCGGGGCCGCGCAAGTTCACCATCGTGCGGCCGCGCCGGATCGCCTCTTTGATCGACGCCTCGGACAGATCGTCCGCGAGCACCAACGTCGTCGGCGCACCGATCGGCGTGTCCTGTAGTCCGGTCCCCATCCCCGCGCGATGATCGTCGCTGCCACCGATCGCGGCGATGCGATGCCCCGCGTCCAGCTGCTCGTCCCACATCTCGAGCGCGAGCGGCGTGAAGATCACCTCGGTGACGTCCCACTTGCCGGTGATCACCTCGATGCCGCTGACCTTCGACCAATCGGTGTCGGCGTGCTTCCACGCGCAGCCGATGCAGTTCGTTCCGAGCTCGAGCGCCGGGTGATTGACGATGAACACGGCGTCCTGCGCGGCGACATCGTCGAGGACATCCACGATCGTGCGCCCGCCGAGGCCGATGCGATGATCGACATAGCTCGTCGTACCGACGGAGTTGCCGTGACCCGCGTACGTCGTGATCTCCGCGCCGCGCAGGAGCAACACGTCGCGCTCGGTCTCTTGAAACGCGGCGATCAGCGGCAGCTGCGAGCTCGTGTTGTGATCGCTCAGGTTCACGAAGTCCAAGCGCTGCGTCTTCGCGAGCGCCGCGATCTCCGCGAACGTCGCGCTCGCATCGCCGCTCTGCTCGGAGTGCACGTGAAAATCGCCGCGATACCAGCGCCGGCCCGTCTTCAGCGGCACGGGATCGAACGTGCCCATCGGCTGCGGCGCGAGCGTCGCGTTATCGCGGCACGTGACGTCGATCGAGTAGTGCCCCATGTCGTCGAGCTTTGCTTTGCCGATCACCACGCGCCACGTGCCCGGCGTGATCGGCCCGGCGATGTAGCTGCGCGATGACTGCGCGACGCCGATGATCGCGTTATCGACGAGGCCACCGCCCCAGCCGCGAAATCCCTCGGGCGACCACACGCCCCAGTCGAGGATGTCGTAGTCCGATCCATCCGCGTGCGCGACCTCGATCTCGACGGTGCCCGCAGGAACCTCGAACGCGACCTCCGCGTAGTCACCGCCCGCGACCGGAACATCGGCCTCGTAGTGCATCTGCGACAGCACTGCGAACAGCGGCAGCAACATGCGTGCATCGTATCACCGACGCGGATATTCAATTCACGGCGCGCGAATCACGCGTAGACCCGCGTCGCGTACAGTGCGTTCGAGGCCTCATGCACGTCGCCTCGCTTCTCGCCGCACTCACTCTCCTTGCCTGTGGATCGTCGAGCACGAGCTCGTCGGGATCCGGTTCGAGCACACCCGCACCACGCACACCCGACGCCGCCGTTGTCGTCGCACCGGATGCCGCCGCCGCGGTCGCGCCCGATGCCGCACCGAGCGCGCCTACGCCCGATCCGATCACCAAGCCCCTCACCGAACCCGAAGCGCGCCGCGAAGCAGCGCGTCACGCAAGAGCGGCGTTCGAGAAGCGCACCGATCTCGTCCACCCCGACGGTACGCGCGTTCTTCCGACCTTCGATCCAAAGGACTTCGAAGGCGGGCTCGTCCGCGGTCGCTGGACCTTCGAGATCAGTCGTCCTGCCGGCGCGAGCACGCGCGTGTCCTTCGGCGCGTTCGGCGAGAACGTGAAGGCCGACGCCATGTACGCCTCGGAGTGATCGACGCCCCTTCACGCGACGCGAGTCGCTACCATCGCTGTATGTACGGCCTGATCGGACAGATGCTCGCGCACCCTGGCAAACGCGACGAGCTCGTCGCCATCCTCACCGCGAGCTCGGGCGAGATGCCCGGGTGTCACTCGTACGTGATCGCCCTCGACGCGACGAACGACGACGCGCTGTGGATCACGGAGGTGTGGGACGGCAAGGGCTCGCACGCGGGCTCGTTGAAGCTTCCTGCGGTGCAAGCGGCGATCGCGAAGGCGCGGCCGCTGATCGCGGGCTTCGGTCATCGCTTCGAGACCACGCCGGTCGCGGGCATTCGCTGACCGCTGCCATCGACTCGTGCGTGATGTACTCGCGTCGCGGCGTCCACAGCGTGCTCTTCACGCTGGGAAGCGCGCGACGATCGCTCGCGTCGTGCGATCGATGATCACGAGCTCGCTGTCCACGACCAGCGCGAGTCGCGTGCCCGCGGGATCGAACGCCGCCGCGGTGGCCATCGGCACGATCACGATCGCCTCGTTGCCGATGTGATCGCAGAGCACGCCGTAGTGATCGAACGTGAACCAGCGGCCATCGGCGAACGCGATCGCGGAGGCGCCACCGCCGCCTTGATCGTCCCACTCGTGCTCTACGATCGCGCCCGTAGTGAGATCGAGCGACTCGGTGATCTCGTCGGGGTACGTGGTCGCGGGGCGCACGACAGTGAGCCCGGTGGCGAGCGCGATGACCTGCGTCGAGTCGCCCGAGATCTGCGCGAAGCGGAGGTCGTTGGTGTACGCCGCGGCCATTGGACGATCGCCGCCGACCTCGGCGAGGTTTCGTTCGCCGAGCAGCAGATCCTCGGGTTGGTCGTTCTCGACGAACGCGCGCGGCATGTTCGCGGGCGCGCGCTCGAGGTACGTGCCGGTGTCGACGTCGAGGACGCTGACCGGGCTGAAGATGTGGTCCATGCCGCGCTCGGTGAGCTCCGGCGGCCACAGGCCTTCCTCTTCGGGAAACAGCGGGTGGTGATCGCGGCGCAGGTCGTGGAACACCGCGAGGCGGTTGTCGAGGACACCGCGAAGCTCGCAGCCGTTCGGCGGGGCCGTGCGGATCTCGCGGCCGGAGACGTCGACGATGCGAACGCCGGTGCCGCGTTGGATCACGATGCGCTCGGGACCCGCGAATGCGATCGCGACAACATCGTCGCTGGTGCCGCGCAGCATCGGCGGAAGCAGGTGTCGTTCGGCGCGGCGGGTGCGCGTGTAGACCTCGTCGACGGCGCGCTGGAGCCGGCCCGCGGCGTCGTGGAGGATGATCGGAGGCGAGTCGAGCTCCTGCAGACGCGCGTCCTGGGACGCGAGCCGGATCACCGCGAGCCAGGCTTCGTTGACCGGGCCGATCCACGCGTCGATCGCTTCGGGGAGGTTGCTCGGGCGGAGCGGCCGCGCGGCGACCGGAGGCACGGGGATCTTCGTGATCGCGAGCAGTGGGAGCAGCGGATGATCGGGTTCGCGGCGGCGCACGGCTTCGGCGATGCCGCGCGGTCCGGTGAGGTCGTCGTCTTCGCTGCCGAAGATGTCGTCGATGACGCTGTCGCCGCGCAGCAGCTTCTCGCCACGCGCGATCGCTTGGATGATCGGCGTGTCGATGTTCAGCACACCGACGAGGCGCGAGTACACGCTCGGGTGAATCACGCCCGTGGTCTCGATGTGACCGAAGCTGTCGGGCGCGGCGAAGATGCGCGGATCGAACAGGCCGTCGCGGTGGCCGCGCAGCTCGCGCTCTCCGGCCTTGCGATAGAGCGTATCGAGGTCTTTCACGCGACCGCTCGATCGTTCGATCGCGGGCAGGGACGCGAGCACGCGCTCTGGATCGTCGTCGAAGAAGGCGGTGATCGGATGCGCGGGGTCGAGCACGGTGTGACGCTAGCGCGACCTCGGCGGCGACGCGCGCCAATCTTCGTGGCTTGCTACGCCGGGAGCCCGGTCCACTCGGCAGACTTGGTCCACAGGGTGGCGGCGAGATCGTCGGTGACCACGCGGCTCGCTTTCTTCTCGGAGCCGTCCTGCGTGTAGTAGCGGCCGGTCTCGGTGGCGAGCGCGGGATCGGTGGCCGCGCGCAGCGTGGACTTCGCGCCTTCCTCGGGCGAGATCAGGAAGCGATTCATCAGCCAGCGAAACGGCTTGGGGATGCGGCGCCACACATCCGTGGCCACGCCGCCGGGATGGACGGCGTACGTCGTGACCCCGCTGCCTTCGAGGCGCTTCGCGAGCTCCTTGGTGAACAGAACGTTCGCGAGCTTGGACACCGTGTACTCGTGAAAACCCGACACGGACTTCGTGGTCTTTTGCAGCGCGCCCCAATCGATCCGCTTCGCGCGGTAGTGCGCGGCGCTCGCGACGTTGACGATGCGCGCGCCCTTTGTCTGCTTCAGGTGATCGAGGAGGAGGCGCGTGAGCAAGTAGTGACCGAGGTGATTGACGCCGAAGATCAGCTCGAAGCCTTCGTTGGTGGTGCCGCGGGTGACGAGGCCCGCGTTGTTGATCAGGCCGTGCAGCGGGAGCTTGCGCGCGAGGAACGCATCGACGAACGCACGGACCGACTTCTGATCCGCGAGGTCGAGCGCCATGAACTCGACCTTGTCGTTCTTCGTGGTGCGCTTGATCTCGTCGACGACGGGCGCGGTCTTCGCTTCGTTGCGGCACGCGAGGATGACGTGTGCGCCGCGCGATGCGAGGTCGCCCGCGGTGATCTTGCCGATGCCGGTGTTCGCGCCCGTGACGATAAAGGTCTTGCCTGCGAGGTCCTGAGACATGGGCCGCAGCATGGTGCCGTGGTGCGCAAACACAAGTGTCGCAACGAAAGTTCCGAGGCGATGAAATGCGACTCCGAGGCCGGCTCGGCATGTGTTGCCACGCGATGCGACTTCGAGCGCCGGCCGGCATCTACGGCGCAAATGGTGAAATGGCTTCGTCTGTTGTTCCTCGTTGACCCGGCACGGCCGCGTGGGCTACGCGTCCGCCCAATGCGAGCGACTCTGGTCGTGGTAGTGGCGGTTTTCGGGTTGGTTTTCGGCGTGGCGCCCGCCTGGGCCGAGGGCGAGGACGATCCGAAGCCGGCCGAGCCGAGCGATGACAACAAGCCCGACGAGGCGAAGCCGGCGGACGACAAGCCGGACGAAGCAAAGCCCGCCGATGCCGATGGCGACGGCAAGCCCGACGAAGCGAAGCCCACCGATGCCGATGGCGACGGCAAGCCCGACGAGGCGAAGCCCGCCGATGCGGACGGCGACGGCAAGCCCGATGCGCCTGCCGCCGGCGATGCCGATCACGACGGCACGCCCGACGCGGAAGAGCATCACGCCTCCAAGCCCGGCGATGCCGACGGCGACGGAACGCCGGATGCGCAGGAGGACAGCGACGGTGACGGCACGCCGGATGGCAAAGAGGACTCCGACGGCGACGGCGTGAGCGATGCCGACGAAGCCACGATGTACGCGGACGTGAATCCCGATGCGACCGACAGCGACGGC
>JBGARE010000079.1:0-17482 GCA_044230415.1 Kofleriaceae bacterium | reverse complement strand
CGTCGCGTACCGCGCGGTGAAGCCGCGCTTCTCCACGAGTTCCTGCCACATCGACATCGCGTGCCGCCCGTCTGAAATCCAGCGCTCGATCAGCTCGCGGTACGGCTCGCACGAGCTCGCCGTCCGATGCGTTGGGTCGGTGATCACCGGCTCCGAAGTGGCCGGTTTTGACCTGTCGGGGTCGGTGATCACCTCCGGCAAAGTGGCCGGTTTTGATTCGAGGTCGGTGATCACCGATTCCGAAGTGGCCGGTTTTGGCGGTGCACCACCACGGCCACGGATCGCCACGCCGGCGGCACGCAGGTACTCGCTCGCCGTCTCGCGACGCACGCCGGTCTCGCGCTGGATGCGTCGTAGCGTCCAGCCGAGTCGGCCCAGTGCTTCTACTTGGTGTCGCTTCTCGTCGCTCAAGACGTTCGCCATCCCCGTCGCCGAACCATGTGTTCGACGACTTCGTCAACGTCCCGCGAGCGACCTTCAGTGGCCGGTTTTCAGGTGATCACGAGTGGCCGCTTTTCGGTGATCACCGAGGTCGTGCGACCTCAGCGTGCACGTTTGTAGTCGTTCTCTTCGTCCGAAATTCAATCAGTCTCTTCACCGGGGCGTCGGCGCGAGGGCCAGCGCTGTGTGATTCTGTGAGCGGGCGCGCTCGTGAATCGCTCGAGGGCGCGAGCGCGCGGCCGGTCATCAGAATCCACAGCGTGGTCAGGAGCGTTCTCATCGGCGGGGTGTTCGTAGGTCACGCGGGGGCGAAGACCGCATGCGCAGCGTGACGTGCACACCGAACGGTGCGTGAGCGCGTACCGAAATCCACCCGAGCATGACGAGCTCGTCGGACGCCTTCCCGAGCGTGTCGGTGTCACGAACTCGATTGTGATTGGCGAGTTCGTTGTGATGTCCGCGCGTCTCGGCCGCGAGCTTCCTCGCTTGCTCGTTAGTCCTGGTCAGCCGCTGTGCGCGGCGTAACTCAGTCGACGGACGCGAGCATCGTCGTCGCGAACATGTTCGATGCCTTCAGCGGGCGCTGCGGGCGCGACAGGATCGCGGGCGCGAGCATCGTCGCGTTCTGCACGAGCAGCGTCGCGGCTTCGATCACCGATTCGTTCGTGCAGCCGCTCGTGAGGATCACGTGGCGCAGCGCGATCTGATCGTTCGTGACGACGATCGATCCGAGATCGAGATCCTTCGCGAGCAGCAGCGCTCGCAGCGAGTCGCACAGCTTCATCGGTGCGATGGGCGCGATGATGATGATGGCTGGATGACCCGAGAGCGACGCTGGCGAGACGTCGACGTCGAGGTTCGAGCGATCCAGCTCCTCCCGCAGAGCCTCCCATTCGAGCTTCATGTCCTGGTAGAGGCTGCTCGCGGCCCCATGTCGCACACTATTTTCGAGTGCGCGGCTATCGCACCTCCGACGCCACCGCGAGGATCTGTTGGCGCAACCACTCGTGCGGCGCGTCGTGATGGCTGCGCTCGTGCCACGAGGCGGCCATCCGGAACTTCGGGATCGGGAGCGGCGGCGACATCATGGTCAGGTCGAGCGTCTGCGCGAACAGCGAGGCCACGCGATCCGCGAGCGTGGCGACGAGGTCGGTGGAGGCGATGACGTAGGGCACGACGAGAAAGTGGGGCACCGCGAGGCCGACGCGCCGCGACTTGCCGACCTTGGCGAGTGCGTCGTCGACGAGGCTGCCGGGCGTGCCGCGTGGGGCGACGAGCAGGTGCGGGATCTCGCAGTAGCGCGCGAGCGTCATCTTGGAGCCCGCGATCGGATGCTTCGTGCGCACGATGCAGGTGAAGGACTCGTCGAACAGCACCTTCTCGTAGATGCCCGCTGCGCGTGGTGACGTCGGCGTCGTGCCGCTCGCGGGGCCGATGACGAGATCGAGGGCGCCGGTCGCGAGCTCGGAGTCGCCGCGCTCGACGAACGAGTGGATCCAGAGATCGATGTTGGGAGCGAGGCGGCGGATGCGCTCCGCGAGCTTGGGCAGCATCACGAGCTCGACGTAGTCGCTCGCGCCGATGCGGAACGTGTGGCGTGCGGTCGCAGGATCGAACGTCTCTCCGCGCAGCGTGGTCGCGAGATCGTCGAGGACGCGGCGCAGCTGCGGGCGAATGCGTTCGGCGAGCGGCGTCGGTACCATCGTGCCGCCGGGGCCGCGGACGAGCAGCGGATCGCCGAGGAGGTCGCGCAGGCGGCCGAGCGCGTGGCTCGCCGCGGATTGGCTGAGGCCGAGGCGGGTGGCGGCGCGAGTGACGTGGCGGTCCGCGAGGAGCGCGTCGAGCGCGACGATCAGGTTGAGATCGATGGCCGCGAGGTCATGAACGCCGTGCATGTGGACTATACGTACCATCGATTTCCTTAATGGCCGCCGTGGACGCATCTTGGAGCCCACACAAGGAGCTCGCCATGTACGCAATCGCAGGAGTCACGGGTCACGTAGGTTCGGTCGCAGCGGAGACGCTGCTCGCACAGGGGAAGCCGGTGCGCGTCATCGTGCGCGATGCGGCGAAGGGTGCGCCGTGGAAGGCGAAGGGTGCCGAGGTCGCGATCGCGGATCTGGGCGATGAAGCGGCGCTGGCTAGCGCGTTCGCGGGTGCGAGCGGTGCGTTCGTGTTGCTGCCGCCGACACAGACGGCGACGAGCAACACGCCGATCGAGGACAACGCGAAGGTCGCGCGGTCGATCGCGGCGGCCGTGAAGACGGCGAAGCTGCCGCACGTGGTGCTGCTGTCGTCGGTGGGCGCGCAGCACGCGGATGGCAACGGACCGATCAAGGCGCTGCACTACGCGGAGCATCAGCTCGCGGCGACCGGCGCGGCCGTGACCGCGGTGCGCGCGTCGTACTTCCAGGAGAACTGGGGCGCGTCGCTCGGTGCGCTCGCGCAGGGCATCCTGCCGACATTCATCGCGAAGGGACTCCGGTACGCGCAGGTCGCCACGAAGGACATCGGCCGCACTGTGGCGAGCGCGCTCGTCGAGGGCGGCACGCCGGGGCTGACGGCGATCGAGCTCGCGGGCCCGCGTGACTACACGGCCGAGGACGTCGCGGCGGCGATCTCGACGATCACCGGCAAGACGATTCCCGCCGTGGACGCACCGCTCGACGCGGTCGTGCCAACGTTCACCTCGTTCGGCTTGTCGACCGCGACCGCCCTGCTCTATCGCGAGATGTACGAGGGCATCATGAACGGCCGCGTCGCTCCGGAAGCGGGCACTCGCAGCGTGCGTGGCTCCGTCGAGGTCAGCGAGACCTTGGCCGCGTTGCTCGCGTCGAAATAGCTCCTTCCGCGCCGCGCAACGATGCGATCGCGGTACCGGCGTATGCTCGCCGCATGACGGCGACGACGGGGAACGGCGACTGGAAGCGCACGGCGTGCATCTTGTGCGAGTGCAACTGCGGCCTCGAAGTCCAACTGGGCGGCGAGGACGGGCGGCATTTCGTGAAGCTGCGCGGTGACAAGGCGCATCCCTCGTCGCGCGGCTACGCGTGCGAGAAGCCGCACCGCCTCGATCACTACCAGCACGCGACCGATCGCGTGACGAAGCCGCTGCGCCGCCGCGCCGACGGCACGTTCGAAGAGATCGACTGGGACACCGCGATCCGCGAGGTGGCGGCGCGCCTCGCCGCGGTGCGCGACACCCACGGCGGCGACACCATCTTCTATTACGGCGGTGGCGGCCAAGGGAACCATCTGCCCGGCGCGTACTCTGCGGCCACGCGGCGCGTGATCGGATCGCGCTATCGCTCGAGCGCACTCGCGCAGGAGAAGACCGGCGAGTTCTGGGTCGCGGGCCGCATGATGAGCAGCGCCACCCGCGCGGACTTCGAGCACTGCGACGTCGGCTTGTTCCTCGGCAAGAATCCGTGGCACTCGCACTCGATCCCCCGCGCGCGCGTGACGCTCAAAGAGATCAGCGCGGATCCCGCGCGCGTGTTGATCGTCGTCGATCCGCGCCGCACCGAGACGGCCGAGCTCGCCGATATCCACCTCCCGGTGCGCCCCGGCACGGATGCGTGGCTGCTCGTCGCGCTGATCAAGCTGCTGCTCGCCGATGACGCGATCGATCACGCGTTCCTCGACGCGCACGTCGCGAAGGGCGAGCTCGACACGATCCGCGCCGCGATGGACGCGTTCGATCTCGACGCCGCGATCGCACGCACCGGCTGCGAACCGGCCCTCGTGAAGAAGACCGCCGCGGTGATCGGCAGCGCGAAGCGGTTCGCGAGCTTCGAGGACCTCGGCGTCCAGATGAACGTCAACTCGACGCTGACGAGCTATCTGCACCGCGTGCTGATCCTGTTGACCGGCAGCTTCGGCCGCAAAGGCACGCACTTCATCCCGGTGCCGATGGTCAACATCTTCGACGGCGAGGCGAAGAAGAACAGCCCCGTCGTCGGCGCTCGGCTCGTCGGCGGGCTCGTGCCGTGCAACCAGATCGCCGACGAGATCCTCACGGATCACCCGAAGCGCTATCGCGCGATGCTCGTCGAAGCCGCGAACCCCGCGCACTCGCTCGCGGACTCCAAGCGCATGCGCGAAGCGCTGCTGTCGCTCGACACCCTCGTCGTCATCGATGTCGCGATGAGCGAGACCGCTCGGCTCGCGCATTACGTGCTGCCCGCGTCGACCCAGTTCGAGAAAGCCGAAGCGACATTCTTCAACTTCGATTTCCCCGAGAACTACTTCCACCTCCGTCGACGCTTGCTGCCCGCCGCCGGTGGACTGCCCGAGGCCGAGATCCACGCACGCCTGTGCGAGGCGCTCGGTGCGCTCACCGAAGCCGACTACGCACCGCTGCGCGAGGCCGCCGCGAAGGGACTCCACGCGTACGCGCAAGCGTTCCTCGCGCGCGTGCTGCCGGATCCCAAGCTCTCGCACCTCGCGCCGGTGCTGCTCTATCGCACGATGGATCTGCCCGAGGATCTCCGCGAAGGCGCCGTCGTGTTCGGGGCTGCCGCCCGCGCGGCACTCGCACACGGGCCGTCGCTCGCGCGCGCGGGCTTCGCGGGAAGTCCGATCGATGTCGCGTGCGCGCTGTTCGAGAAGATCTGCGCGTCCGAGTCCGGCGTGATCTTCGCCGTCGGAGATTGGGACGAAGTGCTACCGCGCTCGAAGCAGACGCTGCGCGAGCTGCACCTCGTGCTGCCGGACCTGCTCGAGGAGCTCGCGCGCATGCCGGCGCAGCCCGATCGCGATGCGGCGTTCCCGTTCGTGCTCACCGCGGGCGAGCGGCGATCGTTCACCGCGAACACGATCATCCGCGACCCCGAGTGGCGCAAGAAGGACGCGGGCGGCGCGCTGCGCATCAACCCCGACGATGCGGCCGCGCTCGGCGTCGCCACCGGCGAGACCGTCAAGCTCGTCACGCGCCGTGACTCGGTGTTCGTCGCGATCGAGATCACCGACTCGATGCAACGCGGCCACGTCTCGCTGCCCAACGGCCTCGGCCTCGACTATCCGACCGCCACCGGACCGCACGTCACCGGCGTCGCGCTCAACGAGCTGACGGCGAGCGCGGATCGCGATCCGTTCGTCGGCACGCCGTGGCACAAGCACGTGCCCGCACGCGTCGAGCGCGCTTAGCCCGCGGCCAGCGCCACCGCATCGGGGCCCGCCGGAAAGCGCAGCTGCGACGAGGCATCGTTCGCGGCGCGCCACACGACCTCGGCGACATCGCCGGCGGTCGTCGTCGGGCCCGGCTGCGCGGCCGCCGCGAAGATGCGCTGCGCGAACGGCGCGTACGGCTCGGGGAACAGACCGTCCATGCGATTGCCGGAGTTGCTCACGAAGCTCGTGTTGGGGCCGTAGCCCGGCTGCACGAGCTTCACGCGCACGCCGAATTCGGCGAGCTCGTGCGCGAGCGACGCGGTGAAGCCATCGATCGCGGTCTTGCTCGCGGTGTACACGGCGACGAGCGGGAACGGCGCGATCGTCGCGCTCGACGTCACGTTCACGATTACCCCCGAGTGCCGCTCGCGCATCCGCGGCAGCACCGCCTGCGTCACCGCCATCACGCCGAACGTGTTGGTCTCGAAGATCTCGCGCACGGTGGTCATCGGCGTGACCTCGAACGCGCCCATGAGGCCGATGCCGGCGTTGTTGACGAGCACGTCGATCGGCCCGATGTCCGCGAGCCGCGCGACGGACTCGGGCTTCGTCACGTCGAGGGGCACGACGCGGACCCGCTCGGAGCGAGGCAACACGTCCTCGCGCGGCGTGCGCATGCCGGCCAGCACGTTCCAGCCCTGGGCGTGGAAGTGGCGAGCGGTCTCGAGTCCGTAACCAGAGGAGCAACCGGTGATGAGCACGTTCTTCATACATCGACCGTAACGACTCCGAGTTGGACTCTCTACGACGTAGAGTCCACACTTCGTTTGTAGGAGTCCGGAATGCACGACCCACTGTCCGAAGTCATCGCTCTGCTCCAACCGCGCACCGTGTTCGCGAAGCGCATCAGCGGCGCCGGGCGGTGGGGCGTCCGGTACTCGAAGTTCGGCCAGCCGAGCTTCTGCGTGGTGCTCGAAGGCAGCTGCCGCCTCGCCGTCGATGGCGAGCGCGTCGTGACGATCGAAGCGGGTGACTTCGTTCTGTTGCCGGCCACGCCGGGCTTCACGATCTCGGGCTTCGAGCCGGTGAAGCCCGAGCGCGTCGATCCCACGCTCACCGCCGCACCGTCGGGCGAGGTCCGTCACGGCACGCGCGGTGGTCGCCCCGACGTGCGCCTGCTCGGTGGCTTCTTCGAGTTCGAATCTCCGGACGCGGCGCTCCTCGTGTCGCTGCTACCGGCGCTGGTGCACGTGCGCGGCGTCGAGCGCCTGTCCGTGCTCGTGAACCTCGTCGGTGATGAATCGAACGAGCAGCGCTCCGGTCGCGAGCTCGTGCTGAAGCGGCTCGTCGAGATCCTGCTGATCGAAGCGCTGCGCTCCACCTCGGGCGACGACGCACCGCCCGGGCTGTTGCGCGGGCTCGCCGATCCGCGACTCGCACCCGCGATCCGCCAGATGCACGCGCACGTCGACCGGTCGTGGACCGTCGCGCAGCTCGCGAAGGTCGCGGCGCTGTCGCGATCGGCGTTCTTCGATCGGTTCATGCGCACCGTCGGCGTGGCGCCGATGGAGTACTTGCTCGCGTGGCGGATGGCCGTGGCACGCGACCTGTTGCGCCGCAACGATGTCGGCATCGCCGATGTCGCCGAGCGCGTCGGGTACGGATCCGCGAGCACGTTCAGCACCGCGTTCAGCCGGCACGTCGGCCAGCCGCCGAGTCGCTACGCGCGCGCGAGCTGATCAGGGCTCGCCACGAGCTACCCGCGGCCCGTGGGCTCGTTCTTGATCCGCGGAAGCAGCATCGTGAAGTTGCACGGCTTCGTGCGGTGATCGAGCTGCGGGATCAGGATCTTCTCGAGCCCGGTGCGCACGCCGCCCGTCGAACCCGGCAGCAGGAACACGTACGTGGATCCGCACAACGCCGCATCCGCGCGGCTCTGGATCGTCGACGCGCCGATCTCCTCGAACGACACGTAGCGAAACAGCTCGCCGAAGCCCGGGATGTGCTTCGTGATCAGCGGCGCGAGCGCTTCGGGCGTCACGTCGCGAGGGGTGACGCCGGTGCCGCCGGTCGCGATCACGACATCGACACCGTCATCCGCGATCCACTGCGCGAGCTTCGCGCGGATCTTGAGCTCGCTGTCGATCACGATCTCGTGCGCGACGATGCGGTGGCCGACCTCGGTCAGCCGATCGACGATCAGCTTCCCCGAGGTATCGGTCGCGAGCGTGCGCGTATCCGAGACCGTCAGCACCGCGACGTTGACCGGGATGAACTCGCGCTCCATGCCGGCAGCTTACGCCACGACTGACCTATCGTTATAAAATGATTCGCATTAACGCGATGCGTTAGACGTTGTCAGCGAGTCCATCATGGCAAATGACGCGTCGCGTCTTAAGGTCTTCGCATGGCGAACAAGACCGAGACGAAGACCACCACCGAGTCCAAGCCCGAGACCGCGCTCGCAGCGACGAGCACCGTCGTTCACCTCGCCCTCGACGTGGCGGACAAGAGCCAGTCCACCGCGATCGCGATCCTCCAGGACGCGCGCACCGAGCTCCGCGCTGCGGTCGACGGCGGCATCGAGCTCGCCGAAAAGGTCGCCACCGGCGCGCTGCGCTTCGCGAAGAAGGTCGTCGCGAAGCTCGACGACGCGGCGAAGGACGGCCTGTCTGGAACCGAGCGCGCACTCGCGACCGCCGTGAAGACGGCGCGCGAGCCGAAGCGCGAGCTCGCGGCGCCCTCGCCCGCGAACTGATCACACCTCGCGTCGCGGACCTAGCTCGCGGGCGCTCGCCGGATCGCGCGAACCTTGCCAGCTGAGCGTGTACCAGTCCCGCCGACGCTCGTCGTCGATCGTCTGCCCCCCATTCGATCGGCGGCGAGCGTACCCGGCGCCCTTTCCAACCTGTCGCGCGAGTCCAGCACACCCTCTCGAAGTGGGAGGCTGGACGAGGCGACGCTGTCGTCGTGGTCGAACGCCCTAGACGACGAAGTTGACGAGGCGTCCCTTGACGTAGATCTCGCGCTTGATCGGCTTGCCGTCGAGGAACGACTGCACCTTCTCGTCGGCCTTCGCTGCCGCGACGATCTCCGCTTCGCTCGCGGAGGTCGGCACTTCGATCTGACCGCGCAGCTTGCCGAGCACCTGCACCGCGATGACCATCACGTCCTTCGCGATCTTCGCGTCGTCGTACGCGGGCCACGCTTCGAACGAGATCGTCTTCGTGTGTCCCAGGCGCTGCCACATCTCTTCGGCGACGTGCGGTGCGAACGGCGAGAGGATCTTCACGAAGCTCTCGAACCACGCGCGCGGGATCTTGGTCGCCTTCGTCGCTTCGTTGACGAAGACCATCATGTCCGCGATCGCGGTGTTGAACTTCAGATCCGCGACCGCCGCGGTGACCTTCTTGATCGCCTGATGGAGCGCGCGCTCGAGGTCCTTGTTGTCGCCGCCGCCGTCCTCGGTGATCTTGTCCGAGAGCGTCTCGACGCTGTCGGGTTTCTGCGGATCCGCCGGCACCACGAGCAAGCGCCACGCGCGATCCAAGAACCGGCGCGTTCCGGCGACGCCCGATGTCTCCCACTCGACGCCATCTTCGAGCGGTCCCATGAACAGCTCGTAGAGGCGCATGGAATCCGCGCCGTACTCCGCGCCCATATCGTCGGGATTGACGACGTTGTAGCGGCTCTTCGACATCTTATCGAGCTTCGTCTCGACGGGCTTTCCGCTCGCCTTGACGAACCACTTGCTGTCGCGCTGCTCGACCTCGTGGTCGTAGTAGTACTTGCCCGCGTCGTCCTTGAACGATGTCTTGTGGATCATTCCTTGGTGGAACAACCGCTGGAACGGCTCCTTCGTCGAGACGAAGCCGGCGTCGTAGAGCACCTTGTGCCAGAACCGCGCGTAGAGCAGGTGCAGCACCGCGTGCTCGTTACCGCCGACGTAGAGATCGACGGGCATCCAGTACTTCTCTTCTTCGGCATCCCACGCGACGTCATCGCGGTTCGGTGACAGGAAGCGCAGGTAGTACCAACACGAACCCGCCCACTGCGGCATCGTGTTCGTCTCGCGCGTGCCGTCCTTGTACGGCAGCCAGTCTTTGGCGCGCGCGAGCGGCGGCGCGCCATCGCGCGTCGGCTTGTACTCGTCGATCTGCGGCAGTGCGACGGGCAGCTCGGCCTTCGGCACGAGGTGCACGTTGTCGTCGGGCGTGGTGTACGTCGGGAACGGCTCGCCCCAGTAGCGCTGGCGGCTGAACAGCCAGTCGCGCAGCTTGTAGCGGATCGATTGCTCGCCGAGGTTTCGCTCCGCGAGCCACGCGATCACCTTGGTCTTCGCCGCTTCGTTGCCGAGACCGTCGAGGAACTCGGAGTTCACGTGCGGGCCATCGCCGGTGAACGCGGCCTTCTGCACGTCCGTGCCGTCGGGGCCTTTGACGACCTCGATGATCGGCAGGCCGAACTTCGTCGCGAACGCGTGATCGCGCTCGTCGCCGGCGGGGCACGCGAACACCGCACCCGTGCCGTACGACGCGAGCACGTAGTCCGCGATCCAGATCGGGATGTGCTTGCCGTTGACGGGGTTCACCGCGAACGCGCCGGTGGCGACGCCCGTCTTCGGCGCATCGGCTGCTTCGGTCGTGCGATCGCGCTCGCTGCGCTTGCCGACGTCTTCGCGATACTTCGCGACCGCGTCGCGCTGCGCGGGCGTCGTGATCTCGTCGACGAGCGGATGCTCGGGCGCGAGCACGACCCACGTGCCGCCGAACAGCGTGTCCGGACGCGTGGTGAACACCGTGATCGCGTCCTCGCGGCCTACGATCTGAAACTTCACGTTCGCGCCGATCGATTTTCCGATCCAATCGAACTGCGCCTTGTGCGTGCCCGCGGGCCAGTCGAGGCCGGTGAGATCCTCCGAGAGCCGATCGGCGTACTCGGTGATCTTGAGCATCCACTGCTTCATCAAGCGGCGCTCGACCTCGTCGCCGGTCTCGATGTACTTGCCGTCCTTGACCTCTTCGTTCGCGAGGACCGTGCCGAGCGCGGGACAGAAGTTGACCGGCACTTCGGCGCGATACGCGAGGCCGCGCTCGAACAGGACCTCGAAGATCCACTGCGTCCACTTGTAGTACTTCGGATCGCTCGTCGCGAGCTCGCGCGTCCAGTCGTATGAGAGGCCGAGCTTCTGCAGCTGCGACTTGAACGTGGCGATGTTGCGCGCTGTGATCACGCTCGGGTGCTCGCCGGTGCGCTCGGCGCGACGCTCGGCCGGAAGGCCGAACGAGTCCCAGCCCATCACGCGCAGCACGTTGAAGCCCATCATTCGCTTCGCGCGGGCGACGACGTCCGTCGCCGTGTAGCCCTTCGGATGTCCGACGTGCAGACCGTCACCCGACGGGTACGGGAACATGTCGAGGACGTAGTACTTCGGACGCGTGCGATCCGTGGGCGTGAGGAACGTTTGTTCCTGATCCCAGAACGCCTGCCACTTCGCGTCGATGGTCTTGTGATCGAAGCCGGCCATTAGCCTTCATTCAGAACGGCGGTGATCCGTTCGGTGATTGCATCGGGATTGCCCACGCCGTCGACGCGCTTGAGGATTCCCTTCTCCATGTAGAACGGAATGATCGGCGCGGTCTCCGAGTGGTACTTCGCCACGCGCGTGGTGACGGCCTCGACGGTGTCGTCCTTGCGATGGACGAGGCGACCGACGATGTCCGCCGGCGGCGGGTTGTACTTGAGGTGATAGATCGTGCCGGTCTCCGGATCCGTGCGACGACCGACGGCGCGCTCTTCGAGCAGCGGATCGGGCACTTCGATCAAGACGACGGCATCGAGCTGCACGCCCGCCTTCTTCATCGCGGCATCGAGCGCTTCGGCCTGCGGGCGCGTGCGCGGAAAGCCGTCGAGCATGAAGCCCTGCGCGCAATCGGGCTTCGCGATGCGCTCGAGGATCATGCCGATGACGACGTCATCGGGCACGAGCTTGCCGGCCTTCATGTAGCCATCCGCCTCGATGCCGAGGGCGGTGCCTTCCTTGACGGCCGCGCGAAGCATGTCGCCGCTGGAGATGTGAGTGATGCGATAGGTATCGACCAACCGAGCGGCCTGCGTTCCCTTCCCTGCACCGGGAGGACCGACGAGGATCATGCGCATAGAGGGGCATCCAACCATGCGTCTCGGGCACGTGCAATGTGCCGAGCCTGCGGTAACGTCGCCAATATGAAGCCGCTGCCGGGCTGGTTCCGCTACGCGAGCTGGTTGATGGCGGCGCTGTTCGCGATCTGCGTTGCGCTGCAATACAACGACCCGGATCCGATCCGCTGGATGCTGATCTACGGGGCCGCGATGATCGTGTCGGCCGTGCTACCGGCGAAGCGGGGCGCGTGGCCGATCGGCGTCCTCGTCGGGGCTGCCGCGCTCGTGTGGGCGATCGTGCTGACGATGCACGTGTGGGGCATCATCCACCTCGACGATCTGTGGAAGAAGATGAGCGAGAAGGGCGGCGCCGTCGAGGAGGGCCGCGAAGCGGGCGGCATGTGGATCGAGGCGGTGTGGCTGTTCGCCGCGTGCGCATTTCGTCGCACGCGCGCGTGAATGTGTGGTGTACGCGCAACGGTTGCGCGACGCAGCGCACACGCCGGCACGAACGCGTTGAAGCGAGCACCAGCTTCGTCGTCTGATGGGCCCATGCGTCGCACCTTCGCGGACTTACGCCCTCTCGTTGCCGCAGTTGTCTTCGGTGCTGCGGTGTTGTCCGCGAGTCCGGCGCGCGCCGACGAGCCCTACGCACCCGCGGCGTACGGCGTCACCGTGCTCGAGCTCGGCATGGCCGGCGTGTTCGCCGCGAACGTCAATAACGTGTGGCCCAATCACGGCCCGGCACTCGCGCTGAACTTCACGCCGATGGTGCTCGGTGCAGGAGCCGGCATCGGCGCGCACTATGCCGACCTCGATGCGCGACCCGCACTCGCCGTGCATGGCGCGGGATGGTTCGGCATCGAGGGCTTCTTGATCGGCGCGCTGATCGATGGCCGCGACAAGCGCTGGGGCCTGCACGCCGGGCGGTGGGCGTGGACCCTCGGTGCGATCGGTGCGATCGGTGGAGGCGTCATCGGAGCCACCGCCGTCGACGGAAACTCCGAGGGCACGCTGTGGCTCGGAGGCGCGCCGGTCGGCTTCGCGGCGGGCGGGCTCTTCCTCGGTGGCTTGCTCGTGCTGATCGGCGGAGTCGATGGTGATGATGCGCCCGGCCAGTTCGCGACCGGTGCGCTCGTCGGGATGACGCTCGGCATCGGCGTGTCGACGTTCCTCGCGTACCGCGGCTTCGACGACACCGCGCCCTCGAGCGTGCGTCCCGCCGTCACGGGCGCAGCGTTGAGCGATGATCGCGCGACGATCTTCTCGTTCGGCGGCGCGTTCTAACGTGCGAGGTCCGGACGATCCGTCTCGATCCAGCGAAGGTCCGTGCGAGCTCGCGCCGCGGCGAGTGGATCGCGATCGTTGATCGTCCAGACGTCGACCTCGAGGCCCGCGCCCCGCGCTTCGACGATCAGCTCCTCGGTGACTGACACGTAGAGGAGCGCGAGTCCCGCGAAGCCGTGGCGCTTCGCTTCGTCGACGATCGTCAGCGGATACGGCAGCGGCCGATCGCCATCCATCGGTGGCTCGACGTCCCAGAACGCCGGCGCACTCGGGAGCTCCTTCGCGAGGGCCGCGAGCCCGTCGACACCGAATCCCTGCAGCGCGAGATGCGCACGCGGCTCGGGGTTCGCGGCGCGGATCGCGCGAGCGATCGCGGGCACCGTCTCGACGCCCGACTTGAGCTCGACGAACAACGTGCGACCGGCGGGCATCGTCGCGATCGCTTCGGAGATCGTCGGGATGCGCTCGCCCGCGACACCTCTCCACGCGCCGGCGTCGAGCTCCTTCAGCTCGGCGAGCGTCTGCTCCGCGATCGGGCGATCGCGACCCGTGATGCGCTTCGTGTTGTCGTCGTGCATGACGACGACCTCGCCATCCTTGGTCAGGTGCACGTCGAGCTCGACGCACTCGACGCCGATGTCCCACGCGCGCCGAAACGCCGCGAGCGTGTTCTCGGGAGCCTCGTGCGACGCGCCGCGATGCGCGACGATCCGCGGGAGTCCGACGGGCGGATCCGCGATCGGCGCGCGATCGGTCACCGGCGGTGACGAGCACGCGGCCAACGCGACGACGACGAGCGGTGCGGTGGAGCGCATCAGGGACGGAGCATCTCGACGTGCGGGATGCCGTCTTCATCGTACGGCTCGCCGGCGACGACGAACCCGAGCTCGCCGTAAAACTTCTGTAAGTGCGCCTGCGCGCCGATGCGAACGGGCACCGGTCCGCACGCGTCGAGCGCGCGCCGCATCAGCTCCTTGCCGAGGCCCGTGCCGCGCGCCTCGGGCGCGGTGATCACGCGACCGATCGAGATCTCCGCGAACTTCACGCCGGCGGGGACGATGCGGCAGTAGGCGTGGATCGCACCGTCGTCGGCGGTTGCCCAGAGATGGCGCGAGGCCGGGTCCGCCCCGTCGGCATCGAGGTACGGGCAGTTCTGCTCGACGACAAACACGCGTTCGCGCAGCGCGGTGATCGCGTAGAGCTCGACGATCGTCAGCTCGGTGAACGCGCGGTCGTGCCAGCGATGGGCCACGGCGAGAACGTAGCGCGGGAGCGTGTTAGCGTCGCGGCGTGAAGTCGGAGATCCGAGCGGTGACCGTGTTCCTGTCGTCGTCGGCAGGGTTGCCGTCGTACGTCACGGCCGTGCAAGAGCTCGCGCGCGAGATGGCGCGGCGCGACCAGACGCTGGTCTACGGTGGTGCGCACCGCGGCCTGATGGGCGTGATCGCGGATGCGATGATCGCTGCGGGAGGCAAGACCATCGGCGTGATCCCGCAAGCGCTCGTCGATCTCGAGATCGCGCACACCGGGCTGACCGAGCTCCACGTGGTGACCACGATGCACGAGCGCAAGGCGATGATGTTCTCGCGCGCCGATGCCTTCGTCGTCGCCCCCGGTGGGTTCGGGACGCTCGAAGAGGCGTTCGAGCAGATCACCGGGCTCCAGCTCAACTATCACGAGAAGCCGATCGTCTTCCTCGACGTCGACGGATTCTGGGCCCCGATGGCGGACTTCCTCGACCGCGCGGTCGCTGCGAATGTTCTGTACGCAGGCAACCGGCCCCTGTTCCGCACCGCTCCAACCGCCGCCGCCGCCCTCGACGTATTGGCCGCGTGGTAACCTCGGTTCTATGTCCCCTCGCCTGATCGGCGCGGTGCTGGCTTCCGTCGCGGCGACATTACTTGTCGTGTCGATGGCTGCGTCGGCGCTGTGGGCGGGACACCCGTCGGTCGACGGGCGCCAGATCGAGAAGAAGACGGTCTACATCGGCCTCCTCGGTGGCCAAGGGTGCAACACGGGCGGCGACGGAACGTGCGTGGACATCAACCTGTCCGACTCGTTCACCGTCGTCAGCTATGTCCAGCTCGGAACGTCATCGCTGTTCGTGTTGGTCGCGCTGCTCCTCGCGCTGACCGCGTTCAAGAACGCGCAGTCGCGCAAGTCGATCAGCAAGGCGGCGATCGCCGTCGCCCTGCTCTGCGTCGCCGTCGTGCTCGCGCAGATCTTGATCGGCCCGAGCATCAAGGCAGATCAGCACGAGGTCAGCGTTCCGATCGGGTACGGCATGTTCCTGTTCCTCGGCGCGATCGTCGCCGCCGTCGTCGCGGGCATCCTCGCGCCCAAGGACGATCCGCCGATGTCGCTGCGCGCTCCGCGCCAGCCCGCGTTGCCGGCCGCACCGCTGCCGGCCGCACCGCAGCAACCGCAGATCGACGTGCTCGCGCTGCTGCAAGAGGATGCGCTTCGGCCCGCCGCACCGTTGAGCCCGGGCGGCATGTTGCCCGGACCCGCCGGCCCTCTCGGTGCGGGCACCGCTCCGCCCCCGCCGCTGTTCAACGCGGCGCCGCAACTACGCCCGCTCTTCGAGCAACAGCCCGCTCCCAACGTGGCGCCTCCGTTCGTGCCGCCCGCACCGCGGCCGATTCCCACGCCGCCGGCGAGCGCGCCGGTGAATCGCGCCGACACCTCGCAGGATCCCGTGATGCCCGCGCCGCCGCCGGCCGCGCCACCGCCGCCCGCCGCGCGCGCGAAAGCCGCGAGCGTCGCACCGCCTCCGCGCGTGAAAGCTCCGAGCATCCCGCCGCCCGTCTCGAACAAATCGGGGCCGAACAAGAAGCTGCCCGCGCCGGGGTTCTCGATGCGCAATCCCACCGCGATCGGCATGGCGGTCCCTGCACCGACTGGTACCGATCCGGGGCAACAGACCGTCCCCGCCGCTCCCGCGGCGCTCGCGCAAGCGCACCCGAACCCGCCGAACATTCCCGCCGGCTCGCCGATGCAGGCGTTCACGGGCGCGGCCGATCCGTCCGAAGAGATCGCGACACGCGCGGTGAGCAAAGAGCCCGATCTGATGGTCGGCTCGCCGATCTCCGTCGGTGACTCCACCGATGCGGAGCGCAAGATCCACGGCGACGAGAGCACCGACGTCAACGCGCGTCCACTCACCGACGATGGCGAAGAAGCCGCCACCGTCTTCCGCGGCAAGAAGGAAGCAACGCCGGCTCCCACGCCCCGCTTGCCGACCGACGACGGCGAAGAGGCGGCCACGGTGGCGCGGCCCAAGCAGGATCCGGAGGACCTCGCCACGGATCCCTCGCAAACGCGCGCGTCGGCGAAGTCGATGCCGAAGATCCCGATCACGACGGCGTCCGAGTCACTTCCGCCGCCGAAGGAAGAGAAGACCGCGCACGGCGGACCGCAGCCCGCGTGCCCGCAGTGCGAGGCGCCGATGAGCTGGGTCGAGGAGCACTTGCGGTTCTACTGCAAGAGCTGCCGGATGTACTTCTGACAGATCGCCTGCGCGCGAAGCCGAACATCGGCGATGGTCGAGCCGTGCATCGCATGACGGTTGCGATCTGTCTCGCGCCTGCATGGAACGGCACCGCGCGCTCGAGAGCGGGATGTAGAGCGGGATGTAGCCGTGCACGCCCGAGCGCCCGCCTGTGCCCGTGTTCCTGATCGCGACCGTCATTGTCACGTCGCGGGTGCGCTCGTCGAGACCGCGCAACAGCAGCAGTGTGTGGTTACGCGGTGTGTGGATCGTGCTCGTGATCCATCCACGGAGTGAGTGCCGCCCGTTTGGGGAGATGCCGTCAACCATGGAGTCGCTCGCGTGAGAATCGCGTACACCATCCTCGTCGTTGGTCGGACGATCGCCCACGATCCCTGCTCGGACGCGGCGAGATCGAAGCGCGATTCCGGAGCGCAACGAGCTCTGCGAGTCGACACCTCCGAGAGCGGTGTAGCCGTGCACATCCCTGATCGCGACCGTCATTGGCACGTCGCGGGCGCACTCGTGCGAACGCCGAGTCGCTCGAGGAGACCGCAGCGATCGCCTCGCGTCGAGAAATCTGAGTCGCTCGATAGCGACGGCCGTCGTGCTCGGCGATGTGTACGAGCAGACCGCGTGCGCGAACGAGCTCGGGCTCGCGTGAGGATCGCGTTACGTCGAGGGCGTGTGCCGCCGCTATGGGTTGGTCAGCTCGATCGATGTCTACGCACCCAGGTCCAGGGTCGCGTCCGTCGAGGATTTGCCGCTACCGATGTCCCCGCCGGAACCTGCCGAGGATCGTCTCCGGATGCCGAGTCTCGTGTTCGGACACGATCCCTGCACGGCACGCATCCCGGTCGTTCGCTGTCTTCCGTTCGTGTGGCAACCACGCGACCTCGCACCGCCACCGCCGACCGTTGACTCGAGCCGACGTCCAGCGCCGGATCTAGACCCGGCGTCCCCGCGGGGACATCGTCATCGACAACCATCGCGAGCTCGCGCGGCAACGGC
>JBGARE010000078.1:0-18057 GCA_044230415.1 Kofleriaceae bacterium | reverse complement strand
GCGAGCGCGTAGAAGCCCGAGAGGTCGTCGTCGAGGCTCAGCACGTAGCGCACCTCGCGCGCGATCTCGGCGGCGGCGTCGGGCTGCGGGGCCTGGTCCATGCAGACCACACAGGCTCGCTTCCCCGCTACAGTCCAGCGGGAGCCGGGACGCCTCGCTTTCGCTCAACGTGTCCCAAGGGCACTCGATCCCGAGGCGGCGGACTCACGATGGGACAGTGCGAAGCGGCGAATCTGTCCCAGCGCTCTCGGCGCAAGTTCTCGGAGTCGCAGCGCGAGCGCCTGCGTGGGTCAGTGCGAAGGTACGAATCTGTCCCAAACGCGTTTACCGAGAGCGTTCGCAGGCGGCGCCGCACACGGAGCCAACAACGAAGCAGCGGTCACGATGAGTGGCCGCTGGCTTCCGGAGAGAACCATGGGATGGGCAGATAGCCACATCGCGCGGCTCGCACTCGGCGAGACCGTGCAATTCCGACCGCGTGGTCACTCGATGACCGGCAAGGTCGACGACGGACAGCTCTGCACGGTCGCGCCGCTCGTGGGCGATCACGTGCTCGCGGTGGATGACATCGTGCTGTGCCGCGTGAAGGGCTCGCAGTACTTGCATCTGATCAAAGCGATGCAGGGCGAGCGCATTCAGATCGGCAACAACCGCGGCGGCATCAACGGCTGGATCACGCGTCGACAGATCTTTGGTCGCTTGATCGCGGTCGCACCATGAAGGTCGAGAAGACGGGCCGCATCCTCTATGACGGAAGCATTTCGTGCCCGTGTCGCATCGTTCGGACGGCTGAACGCCCGGCGTATCTGCGTGGTGCCACTGGCGACGACACGACGACGTATTGGTTCCGCGTGGACTTCACCGCGGCGGGAAATCCGACGCACTGGTCGAGTAGCGTCGAGGCGTTCAGCACGATCGAGGAGGCCATCGGATATCTCGTCGATATGGGCGTCGAGTGGGATGAGCCAACGTGACTGTCGTGGAGTGCGGCGCCACGCTCTCGTTCGCGCGGAATATCCCCCAGATGCAGATCGGCTCGGCGACGCTCTGAAAACGGATGCTAGAATGCCCCGATGGTTGCGACGAGGATCCAAGACGCGCGAGGCAAGCACCTCGACGTTCAGGCGATCGAGCCGCTACTTACCCGTATCGTCGACGAGTTTCGGCCCGTCGAAGTTCGCTTGTTTGGAAGTCGTGCGCGCGGTGAGGCGAACGCCACGAGTGACTGGGACCTGTTCGTCGTGGTTCCCGACGACCTGACCGCAGCCGACGACATCTTCGCCGGGTACAGACTCAGGCGCGAGACGCAGACGCGCGCAGACGTCATTCTCTGCCCGGTCTCCGAGTTCATAGAGGACCGCGACACACCGAACACATTGGCGTACGAAGCGGCGCACCACGGCGTCTCGATCTATGAGCGCTGAGCTTCTGATCGCAAACATGCTGCGTGTGGCAAGTGAGGATCTCGACGGTGCGCGCTTGCTCGTCGCCGGCAGCAATCGGAACGCGATCTACTTGTGCGAGCAAGCGCTGAGAAAGTCATTCGTGCGGTCGTCACGTCCGAGGGGAAACACGCTGGCATCAAGCACGAACTTGCCGAGATCGTCGATCTGATCCCAGACGAGAATCCGTTGAAGGTGTCGCTACGGAAGATCGAGCACCTTTCTCAATACGCCACCGCATACCGCTACCCCGTCTCCTCGAGCCGGACGAAGCGCATTCCTCAACCACCGAGCGCCGATGACCTTCGCGATGCGATCGTCAACACCGCCGCCGCTCTCTCCGATGCGGTTGCTGTGTTCAAGGTCGACCTCCAGCACGCAGATACACCCGCTCGATTCGCGGGCCCGATCCGCTAACGCCGTCGGACGCTCTGCCATTTCTCTGCCAGACCGACCGGAATCCAGAGGAACAAAGCGAAAAGTCGAGGAACACAGGTTCTGAAGGATGCAGCAACTCTCGAGGTGCTGGAGGAAATCCACGACGAACGGCGCGTCCAGATCCTCGAGAAGCAAGAGCGACGGCGGGGTCCAGGAACCACAGTTCAGTCGATGCACACGACGCGCTGCTCGAGGCTCCACTTGGCCGAGCTCCGGCTCTGCACGTTCGACATCACCGCGCGTCCCGACGAATCGATGTCGTGCGCCGTCGCGCGACCCAGAAGGATTGCATTGCTGCCGTCGCGCGCGGCCCACCCAGCACCCGTCATCGCGGTCGGCTTCGGGCATGCGGTGACGAGCTGCTTGTTGCCACCAGCGAGCGGCGACTGCGCCGAGAACACCTGATAGCCGGGTAGCGCCGCAGCGTCGGCGCACAGCGCGTAGGCGGTGAGCGTCCACCCCTGGGTGCCTCGTGGGGCCGTCGCGCCGACGATCCATCCCGTTCCGTTCTGCAGCGGCAGGAACGCTGTCGGTTCTCCCGCGATCACCCGATTCGAACTGTCGGCGATCACGTATCCACCGCCGGTCGCGAGCTTGCCCGCGGGACACGTCGCGACGGTCGACGCGGTCGAGCTATTCGTCGGAGGCGTGGTGGACGTGACGAACTGGTAGCCGACAGGAGCCCCACACACCAAGCGAACACGAATGTTGTACGGGGTGCCGGTAGTGCTGTGAGCGAGAAACAGCCACGCGTTTCCGGGCGGCGTGCCCGGTGGCGTCGCTGCGCGAGCCGACGCAGAGGCGACGACAGTATCGATCGTCGAGCCCGCGAGATCGGTGGCGATCCACGAGGAGCCGAGCGCCACGGCAAAGGCGGGGCAGTTCGCTCGGACGACCGTGTCCGCACCCGTCGACGACACGGTGGTGTCGGTGATCGAATACAGCGGGAGCTGAACGGATTGCTCGGTCTCGGAGAGCTCTTCATCGGAGAGCTCGTCGTCGGAGAGCTCGATGCAAGCGGGGAGGGCGAGAGTCAATGCGAGGAGGGCGGTTGTCGTGCGCATGTCCCCAGGAGACGGTGCGCGCGAAAGGTCTCGCGGAATCGTCACCTTTTCTCGGAAACGACGAACGGGCAGCGGGCTCTACCCCGGCAAAGGAGCGCGAGATCTGACTTCGCGTGCCCCGCCACGCGCGCGACTCTGTCCCGAGCGAGAACGCGAACCTCGTCGCAGTTTCTTCTTTGACCTTGGTAATCGAACACCTAGGTCCGCGAAGGGCGCGAGAACGCTGAGGTCCAGTCGACACGCCCAATAATCTGCATCAACACGAAGAGCGTGAGCACCGCACCGCCGGTGATCGTCAATCCGGTGTAACCCTCGAAGAAGAACGCGTAGCTGAACATCACGAGGAACACGAGCTGCGCGATCGCCGCCTCGACGAGGATGAACCGTCGGCCGACGACGAGCCGGAGATACGACTGCACCAGGCACATGCTGACCGCCGCGGCGATCGCGAACGATGCGTGGAGCTCGACGTGATCGACCAAGTAGGCGAGGGCGAGATGGAACGAGAAGAACCCGGCCGAGACGAAGACGTAGTTCATCGGGTGCAGGCTCCGGTTGCGGAGCATTCCAAGGACGACCATCACGGTCACGAAGAACACGAGACCCACGGGCGCGAAGAACGAGATCCGCGCCGCGAGCGGTCCGGGGTTGAGCTTCGCGGGCGAGTCGCTGACCGGTGACGAGGGTCTCGAACCGCCAGGCGACCTTCCATCCATCACCCTCGCGAGCGCGCGAAGCAGGCGACATCGTTCCGACCGGATAGTCGTGAGTTCCGGGTCGGAGTCACTACGGAAGCCCGCAGGCAAGGTCCTTGTGAGTTCCGAAAAACTGACTCGTGTTTCCGCGGAAACACAAACCGTGTGGCCGCTCACGGTTCCGGCGGGCCTTCATGACGTTCTGCCGCGCACCGGGCCACGATGGACGCTCAGGCGCCGGTCACGATCTCGGAGCCGTGGATCTTCACCGTGTGCTGATCCTCTTCATACAAAATCACTGGAGCGCCCGTCGTGCGGAACCGCTGCACGGTGTCGCCAGAGAGCCCGGTCCCGCCGGCCACCGTGCACACGAGTGAGCGATCGAGGTCGAGCTTGCACGTGTAGAGGAACGGGAAGTTCGTCGAGAGCTGATACGTCCCGACGGACGTGACCACGCCGGCGGTATCCACGGTCACGAGCTCCGCTACGCGTTGCGGCGTTGACGTCCTCAACAGCGCGACGGCGAACGATCCTCCAATCCAGCGCGCCGCGATGACGCTCTCGTATGCTCCGACCGCGACGACCGGGCGGCTCTCACCCGACCACACCGATATCGTCGACACCCCTGCCAGCAACACAGCGCGACCGGGCCCCGCGGCGATCGGGCTCTCCGCACCGCCCTCGAGCAGCGGGGTGGACTCCCCTTCCATGTACAACCGGTTCGTCACCGCGAGCGGGATCCCGTCGCACCGGTACGCCGTCGCTCCGTCGTCGGGAAACACCACCGCGGCGACCGGCCGCTCCGTTCCGCACGCCGGCGTGGCGAGCACCACGTCGTTCGATAGCATCAAGTCAAGCGGCATCGGGTTTGCCACCACGGGCGCCGCATCCGGACGCCAGCTGTACAGGCAGTACGAGCTCTGCGGCCGGCAGGTTCCCTGATACGGGTGATCCCAGAACAGGAGCCGCCCATCGCTCGGCCGGATCACCGGCTCCGCGTGGTACGTACCGAACCCGCCCTTCGCCACCGCTGGTGCCGCGAGGTTCACGAGGATCGCCGCGTCCGCGTCGCCCTCGATCACCGCGCCGAGCATGTACATGCAATCGGGATCGAGGACACCCGTGCCCAGATCGCCGGCCGTGCACGTCCCGTCGCTCATCGACATCGGCGTCGCGTCCATCCCCGGCCCATCGACCCGGGCATCCATTGCACCGGCCGCGTCGCTCGCATCAACGAGCGCTGCATCGCCTGCCAGGGCGCCATCGATCGGGGGCGTACTGCCGTGGTCGCCGCAACCGATCGCGCCGAGCACGAGCCAGGCAAGCCTTCGCATCTGCGGGTTCTAGACGACGGCGCGGCCAGGAGGCAAACGAAAACGCCGGACCGCTCGCGAACGTGACAGGAGTCGAACGGTGACGCGCACGCACGACGAGGAAGTCGTGAAGACGGGACGCATTCTCTACGACGGGCGCGTTCCGTGTCCGTGTCGCATCGTTCGCACGAGCGAGCGTCCACGGCACATCGATGACGATGAAGGGACGAACAAGCACTGGTTTCGGGTGGACTTCACCGCCGCGGGTGACCCGACGCACTGGACCTCGAGCACTTCGATCGTCTGCTACCATCCCGATGTGGCGGCTCCCGATGTTCTGACCGAAATCCTTCGGCTCCCCGCCGAGGAGCGGGCGCGCTTGGCCTCGAGCTTCTCCGGATCCTCGACGGTGAGCCGACGCGGACGCGAGTGCGGCGTGGGACGCCGAGTTCGAACGCCGCGGTGCAGAAATCGATGCCGGAACTGCCGAGACGCTAACGCTCGATGAGTATCGAGCACACGTCCGGGCTCGCAGAGCTGCTGTGCCGCGTGAAGGGCTCGCAATACTTGCATCTGATCAAAGCGATGCAGGGCGAGCGCATCCAGATCGGCAACAACCGCGATGGCATCAACGGCTGGATCACGCGTCGACTGATCTTCGGCCGCTTGATCTCGGTGGAGTAACTCCTGGCGTACACGATCGACCAAGCCACTCTGCTCGCGAGTCAGCTCGAACGGCTGGCCACCGCAGGCGCGCACCAGATCGCGGGTCAGTTCGCGAACCTCGAGTTCTGGCTCGCGGAAGCCGTTCACGTCCTCGCCACGATCGATGACTATCCACGCCGCTTCCGTCAGCTCCGCGATGCACAGGCTGCGTGGGTCAACGCGCATGGAACGCGCCTGCTCGGACCGTGCGCGCACTGCGGAGGCCGGTGCGAGCTCGGCCCGCATGCTCCATCGGCACCGACGCGGATCTCGTCGGACGAGATGGACGCGGCTCGACGCGCGGTGCGGCGAGGCTGCTATCGACTGCTCCTTCGCTGTTTCCGCGCGGGGCTTCTCGACGAACCCGCGCTGCGGGCGGCGTGTGATCGCATCGGCGTCACGGTGGAACGCGAGGATCTCGAGACCGTTCGCTACGGCACACTGCCCGTCTCCTCTCCCGAGTGAGAGCGCCTACGTCGGCGTGTTCGCCCTACGATAACGATTGGCCGGCAGACGCACCTCGGAGCGCTAGCGCATGTACTTCGCGCCAGCGTGGTGCGACGAGGATGGCGACGCCGCCATCGCGCACTGCGCCCAGGAGGGCAGGCAGACGTCATCGATCGGCAACTTGGCGAGCACGGCAAAAACGTACCGCGACGATGCATGCGATGTTCACGCGATGCCGAGCACGTTGGTGTTGGACCGGGATCGGGTGGGACCGCATGAGGTGGTGACGGCTCGATGCCTGGATGGATCGATCAATTTTCTGTCCGTTCCCGCAGCGCGTGTTCGCGTCCTATTGGCGACGCCACCGGGGCAACGCGTGACGTATGGACACGTTTCGTACTGGGCTGCATCGACGGATATTGTCGATGCCACGACGATCACGTTTCGCATCAACAATGTCGGCACACCGGGACCGACGACCATGCCTGCCGGTCCGTATCAGGCGGAAATCGCGATTGGCTACTGGAACGCCATCGGTGGACCGCTTCGCGTCGAAGCAGCACCGACTGCGCCTGTCGCACTACTCGGCAGCCGATTGACTGCAGGTCTTCGAGGATTGCCTGCGATCACCGGTGCCGCATTGTTCGGCGCATCATCGTGGCGATGGCCAACGTGGAGTGCAATCAGTGCCTCCGCGGCAACGACGATTCTTCGCGCGGTAGGTGGTCTTAACAGCGCGCCTGCGACGATCGACGCTCGACTCCGCGACATCGAGAACCGTGCTCGTTCCAGCAGAGACGCGATGCTCTCCGATGGCGGCGGTGGTCCACCCGCGTCCGTAAGACCTCTCATCGATGGCGAGGCCAATTTCGCGGCGATCCGAGACCTGATCAGCAGAGCTCAGCACTTCGTCTACATCACGAGTCTTGGCTTCGACGAAGCGCTCTCGCTTCATCCGAACGGACCCGATATGGCGAACGACCGCATCGGTCACATGCTCGCGGACCGAATGCGCGCTTTCGCTGGGCAGCTCGATGTCCGCATCCTCGTCTACAACTACGAGAATGTGGCGGGCGGGCTCGCAGCAACGTTTGGCATGGGGGACCACGATGGTTGGCTTCACCCTCGCTACACGATGGTTCGTGATCTCTGCGCGGAGCAGCACACCTGGGGCGCTCTTCGTGCATCGGTCGTCGATTCGAACGGGCGGATCATCGAGGCGGGCATGAAAGCGCTCAAACAGCGAGCTCCCGGATGGATCGTTGATCGGGTGGTCAACTACTACCTGAACAAGCGTCCGGAGATCCCTCTCCAGGAAGTTGTTCTCTTGCCGACCGGGATACAGGTGGCACGTCAGAACCACCCTCGCAGTTTTGGGAGCCACCATCAGAAAATGGTGATCACCGACGCGGGTACGTGGATCGGTGGATTGAATTTGCAGAAGCAATATTGGGATCGCCTCGCGCACTTGGCGATCGAGCCGAATCGAGCCAGCTCTGGCGAAGGCTCCGGTCCTCTCGTCACGATGCCCTGGCATGACGTAGGTGCGCTCGTTGGTGGCGTGCTCGTTCAGCAACTGGCGATGGATACGTTCGCGACGAGGTGGGATCAGACCTGCGAGATCGAAGGTGGCTTCGGCCCCGTCGTCGAGCAACTCGACGACGCTGGTCACTCCCAGCTCGCGGATCAGCTACGCGGCGCACCAGCCTCTTTGCTTCCGTGGCCGTCACCTGCGCGCAAAGCGCCAGATGCGTCCATTTTTGATCGGCGTGTGGTGCGACACGAGAACGTCAATACGGACGTCGATTCCGGCGCGCTTGTCGATCGTGCGGCGGTCGGGGTGCAGTTGCCAAACGGCATCGGCTGGGCCCGCAGCGCGGACGTCACGCACACGCGTGACCTGTATCTAGGGACGATCCGTCGCATGGATCGCCTCGGCGCGTTCGTCGATCTCGAGAATCAGTATGCGTCGTCGCCGGAGATCGCCGAGGCGATTCACGAACGATGGCGAAGCAATGTCGGAGCGACGGGCCCCGGGCCGACGAGCGGAACCGTAGTTCCCGAGCGTCTCGAGGAAATCCCACCGTTCTGCTTCCTCACGATTCCATACCTTCCTCAGCCGGATATCGACTGCACCCCGAGCGAAGGCGTCAGCGATCTGATCGATGCCGAGATGCGGCATCTGCTGTGGCTCGAGATCAGCGCCGCCCGTCGCATCAGCATCCGCGACAACGGGCGCTGGAAGTATCGTTACGGTGTCGAACATCCCGAACATCAGATCGACATCGTTCCCCCATCGGCAATCTCGCGTACGACGATCGTCACTGTTCGAGACGCCATCCAGCTCGACGACATCGGCGCTCCACTCGTCTCAGAGCCGCGCCGCACCGTGCGACTTCCGATCACGGACATTCTCGTCGAGGGTGATGTCATGACGTTCACGTTGGTTTCCAACGAGGAGCGCGCGGGGAAACCGTTCGATATGTCGACGTTTCCCGGGACACCCCAGGAGCGACAGCACGCCTTCTTGTTGGCCCATCATGTGTACGTCCACGCGAAGTGCGGCACGTTCGTCAACGATGTGGGCAACACACGTCGCTTTGTCGCCACGATCGGCTCCGCGAATCTCAATCGTCGAAGTCTGGCGACACCTGATACCGAGTCGAACATCTGGTTCTCGGGCGAGGCACCTGTATCCCGATTTCGCGACGAGCTTTGGCAGCATGCGTTGACCGAAGCCGGAGATCAGACCCTCTATGCCCGACGCGGGATCGAAAATCTCACTACGCTTCTTGCGGGCGCGGGGATGCTTCGCGGACACGTGCTGCGGTTGGATCTGTTCGCGAGATGGACTCGGTTGTCGCCGGCGGCAAATCGCAACCCGTAGTCGCGCTGGCTCGACGACGCACGATGTGTTTCTCGAACGTTCCGCAAGCCTCCCTCCACCGGAGCCAACAACGAAGCAGCGGTCACGATGAGTGGCCGCCGGCTTCCGGAGAGACACGAATACAACCGCGGCCGAAGAATGTCGGCTCAGAACATGTCGACGAGCCAGTCGAGGTTCGGCATGACATCGCCCGGCGCCGGCGCCGGCGCCGGATTCAGCGCGTCGTTGAACCAGTCGATAATTCCAGGCTCTTCCTGAGGAAGCGGGCCGATCGGGGGTGCTTCGTCGTTACCGAAGTCGAACGTCGGCCACTTCCCGGGTTCGCCCGTGAACGGGAGCGGTGTCGTGTCGATCGAGTCTGGGACCTCGTACATGTTGGGGTCCACACACTGCGGCCACGGGTCGACCCATTCGTCGACGATCGGCTTGATCTGTAGCATCGCGCACCTCCACTTGATTGGATAGAGCCCGCACCCGGGCGCGCGTTTCACGGATTCGTGCGTCGCTCGATCGTCATGGATTTTTCGAACCGTTACGCTTCGCGGCAGTTCGTGTGACGCGAGGTCTTGCATCGATGCCCGTCGCCAGTAGTCGGTGTACCCGTCGTACACGTCTTGAAAGATCACGATCGGCAGAGCGAATGACGGACGAACCACTGACGATGCCGCGACGGAGCCGGTCCGTGACGACTTGCGGTGATGTGCCTCTTGAATGGGGTTCCCCTGTCACGCGACGATGGTCTGATGAGGATCGCCGTTATCTTTGTCATGACGGGTTTCGTGCACGGATGTTTCTGGGCCTCGACTCCGCCGAGTCGCCCGCAATCGGTCCCCGAGATCGTGCCGGGCGAAGAGATGACGTACGAGTCGTCGTCGTTTCAGACCGGCGTCGATGGCGACGGGCCGACGTATGGTCACCAAGCCAGCGCGAAGTATCGCGGCCGCGAGCTGACGCAGAACGAGTTCTCGATGCTGGTCGATCCCAGCTACGTCGAGAAGGCCAAGAAGTACGATGAACTGAGGAGCGCGTGCTCTCGCGCGAACGTATTGAAGTACGTCGCGGCGTTCGCCGTGATCGGTGGCGTGGTGGCGTATCCGTCCCTCGACGGAAAGGTCGATAACACGACGCGGATTCTGGTCTCCGGTGGCCTCGTCGTCGGAGGTTTGGCGGTCGGAGCATTGGCCTACTTCACGGGCGGAAATCGTTGTGGCGCGGCGTCGGAGCTCGGCGACACGATCGGCGCGACGAGGTTCGACGATACGAACCTCCTCGGGTCCTTCGCCGGACAGCTCGACGTCGACAAGTTCAACGAACGGTACGGAATCAAGAAGCCCACCGAGCCGACGCCGACGGACGATGTGCCCGCCGAGAAGTCTCCGGAGAACGAGTAGCGCTTGACCGACCCGACTCGATCTGTCATTCGCACCGGCAGGGCCGCTAGATTCGTCCGCCGCGGTATGGGAGCTGCCCGTCGAGATCCTCGGCGGTGGCGAGGCGCCGCGCGATGTGGATCTGCGGGTACGGCTCGGCTCGTCTGCGTCGGACGTGCACGCGTCAGCAGCGGCCGGGGCGGCAGATGATCGGCGGCCTCGGCGGTGGAGCGATGCTCGGTTCCACACCGAAGCGCTCCTCGGCACGTCCGATTCTCACCCAATGATCGAAGGCGCCCGTGTAGCTCGTGCCCACGAGCGCGCGGACGTCGGCGTAGGCCGCGAGGTAGTACGCGACGTCGAAGTCGATCGAGGCGCGACGTCCCGACAGCAAGCCCCACTTGATGAAGTGATCGAGCGCCGCGACACGATTGCCGCCGCTCGCCGACTGCACGTCGAGATAGTGGCTCGTGTAGTACTGGACATCGACTTCGCGCGAGCCGCGGCGACCGTCGGGCAATCCGTGGTCGATCCAGTGCTGCATGGCCAGGAGGTGATCGCGTGGGACGTCGGGATACGTGAGCTCGTAGAACCACGACTCGAACTCGCGCGAACCGCGCCGGCCCTCGAAGATGCCGAAGTCCTGCCAGTGCGCGACCACGCGATTGTAACGATTGGCGAACGCGTCGCGCAGATCGGCGTACAGACCGAGATAGAACTCGACGTCGAACGTTCGCGAACCGCGACGACCCAAGAGCGGCAGACCTTGCGAGAGCCAATGCACCGTCGCGGACGCGTTATCGGCACCTGCGTCCGGATACATCGTTCGATAGAAGGTGGCGTCGAACACCCGCGGGTCGGTCCATCGACCTTGCGTACCGTAGTACTGGCGAACACCGATCACGTCGGTAGGCGAGAGGAAGCCACCGTTGTTCCACATCGGGTTGCAGTAGTTCATCACCGAGCTCAGATCCCACGCGCCGACCGACCGATCACCCTCCGATTCGATCCCCTGACTGTCGGTGCAGTCCGCCGGCGTGTCCGCTCGTGATTGCTCGTGCGGAAATCCGAGCACGTGGCCGAACTCGTGCACCGCCGACGCGCGCACGCACGCTTCGCGGGTCCCGAGCGGACAACTATCAGCACGAAGGTGCGCGTCGAGGTTCACGCCAAACGCCAGACCGTCGAGCGCGATGCCGATTCCCGCGGTGTAACCGCGCGAGTCGCTCATGTACACGCGAACACCGCTGTTGAAGAAGCTGCAGTTGTTCCAGTTGATGAACCGCACCGAGCTCACCGCTTCCCACGTATCGCGCAGCGCTTCCCGCACCCAGCGGCGCTCCTCCGCGGTACCGCCGTTGTCGAAGCAAACGGGAATGTTCGGCGATCGCCAGATCGCCCACGATTGCACGGTCAGCGCTTGGTCCGTCGAGCTCACCTCCAGCTCGGGGTCGTCCAACACACAACTCGTCAGCACGAGCGCCATCAGGGCGGTCAGGAGCGGTCGGTTCATCGTCATCCTCCGCAGCTACAAGAGCGGGGAGGTCACGATTCGTCGCACGAAATCGACAGCAGCCCACCTCGACGTTCCAAACCCGAACCGCGGTCTTCATCACGGTGTGGTCGCTCCATCCGCCCACCGACGTCACCCAGGCCATCGCGCTGGGGGGCACGCGCCGCCAACACTGTGCGCTCGACCGCGCAGGATCCGTCACGTGCTGGCAGTACGACACCGAGAGCCAAGCAGTGCACGCGATCGCGAAGATCGCGGGGATCTGGGACGGCGTCGCGCTGTCCGGGCTGTGCGTTCTACGCAAGACCGGACAGATCGCGTGCTTCGACGACTTGAAGGCAAGCACGCCTGTCGAAGGGATCCACGACGCGACGCAGATCGCCGGGAGCTGCGTCCTACACCGAGATGGAACCGTGAGCTGCTGGGGCAGCAACGAGAACGGTGGGCTCGGCGATGGTCGGGGTACCGGGCATCCGTGGACCGTGCCCGTCGCGAGCTCCTCGCCTCGCTGAACGGTACGGCTCGTTCGAATCGCGGAGCGGCTTACGGCTCGTTCGATAGTTGGACGGCTCGCTGCTCGAGCTTGCACGCGATCTCGCCGACCAGCCGATGCTTGCCATCGACCGTCGCGAGCGTGCCCGCGATGGTGACGTTGGCGCCGATCGCGACGACGGTCTCCTCGATGTTCGACTTCGCGGTGCTCGCGTCCGCGTGCCCGAGATCCGAGAGGACGTTCGACCGCCCGCTCGCGTCGGGCTTGCTCTGCGCCAGTGGGGACACGTCGAACAGCAGCTCGGTCGGTTCGATCGGGACGCGACCGTCGGCGTCCTCGATCTCGAACGGCTTGTAATCGACCTTCTCGACGACAGCGGCGCGTGGATCCATGCCGCGGCGGGGCTGGGCTCGAATGCGGAGCGCCACGCAGCGGATGTTCGAGATCGGCGACATCAGGCGCTCGCTCGCCTCGCGCGTGCGTACGGTTCCCGTGAGCTTGACGAGCTCGCCGTCCTTGGACTTCTCGTCGAGCCACTCCGCCGACGAGAGAAGCTTGCGCGCGCGACCGCGAGAGGCCCGCGGCATACGCGTGAGGAAGGACCACAGCAACGAGAGGACGAGCCCGATCGCGGCCCCGACGAGCACGATAATCCTGACCGTCTTCATTGGCGCCGCCGAATCTAGCAGCTGCGGCGAGCTTGGAAGCGCGAGCAAGGTTCGCGTCTTCCGAATCCTCTGCGAACGTCGCGGTCGCTCACCAAGAGCGAAGTGCCGCCGTTGCAACATCGCGAAGGACGGGTTGCATCGCGATCACGGTCAGTGCGCGACGCACGACTGCACGTTGCTCGGTCGAGAGCGGGCCGACGCGCGTCTCGAAGAGCTCTCGTTGGTATGCGCTGGTCCCGTCCTTCGTGATCTGACCGATCAGCAGAAACGGCAACATCGTCGCGTAGTGATGGTCTCCGGCGAGCAGCTGGAGGTATGCGGGAAGAAGCGCACGGTAGAGCTCGTTGCCAGCATGAACGAGCAGGGCAGCGTGCCGCTCGAGAGTCTTCGCGGTGGCACGCGGGTTCGTCGTCGCGATCCCCGAGCACCCGGGCAATCATCGGCTCGATAACTCGCTCGCCGATAGCGAGGAGCTCCTCGAGTCACGATTCTGCGAGCAGATGCCACGGGTTGAGTGTGGTCGGGGGTGGATCGACGCGCTGTGCCGTATGACTATTCTGGTATGCGGGCGTTCGTGCTTCTGATTGCTGTTCTCGCGGCGTGCGACTCCCCGGTGCAGAGCGCGCCCAGCAAGCCGACGGCGCCGGCGCCCACGAAGGCGAACGCGCCGAAACCGGAACCCAAGAAACCAGACGCGAAACCCACCAAGCCCATGGATGACAAGCAAGCAACGCCGACGGTGACCGCGCGAGCGCGCCAGCACGCGAACACGCTCTCGCTCGACGTGACGTTCACGAACCGATTGGCCGAGCCGGTGTACGCGTACGAGAAGAACGTCACGATGAAGAAGGGCGGGATCCACCAGCGCGTGGACCGTCCGACGGTGGAGCGCGCGATCAATCCGGGGGCCGCGGACGTGATCCTCGGCCGCAGCTCGCCCGATGCGATCGAGGTCCGCTCGGTGCCGGTGCCCAGCTATCAGGCCGTCGAGCCGGGCAAATCGATCACGTATTCGTTCCAGCTCGCGTGGCCGCTGACCTCGTTCCATCCGCAGGGCGAGACGCTGCCGATCCAGAACATCGAGAGCCTCAACGTCTCCGTCGAGTACCTCACGGGCAAGCCTGCGTGGCGCGCACTCACGACGGCGCCGGGAGAGCCGGTGATCCAGAGCCCCCAAACGCACACCCCCGTCCTGAGCGCGGCGATCACGATCAACGTCGAGAAGGAGTAGGCGATGCTTCCGATGGGACCGTTCATTCCACCAAGCGTCATCCAGGCGATGCAGTTTGGCGCGGGGGCGGCTGATCCACAGACGAGCGATGCGGCAACGGCACACGCCGGTGACAGCGCGCAGGCGGCGCAACCGGAGTCTGGGGCTGGTCAGGCGGGCCAGTTCATCGGTGACCTGACGCGCGGGCTCGGACAAGAAGGCCTCTCGGGACTACTCGATCTCGGCGGCATGCTGGATCGCCAGCAGGCACAGCGCGATCTGTCGACGCGGTTCCAGGTCGTCGGCGACGACTTCAAGGGCGAGCGCAAAGCGAACATGGTCTCGCAGGAGGAGTACGAAAAGATCGCGCACACCTTCAGCGATATCCGTATGGGACGCGGCGATCTGACGATGGACACTTCGGAGATGGATGAGGACGACGCGAAGACGTACAAGGACGGCGCGATGACGTCGTTCGCCGACATGATGATGACGGAGGGTGGTCGCAAGCAGATCGAGCAACTGCACGACAACAAGCTCAAGGAGGACGACGGTTCGCTGCGTACGGACCTGTGGGGCAACGAGATCCACCACAAGACGACGCTCAAGGCGGCGTACTCGACGAGCAAGGATCCGCAGGACGCGAATGAAGACGGCACCGTCGACGATACCGACAAGCCGTTCTACCACTCGGGGAACTGGGCGAACGACAACGCGTTCGCGCGCGCCGCGGATCCCGACAAGAGATTCCGTCACGCCGATGGCTCGCGTGGCGACGGCAGCGACGCGACGGTGTTCTGGAACCCGACGGCCGACGTCGGCGGCCTTCACCGACCCGACGTGATCCTCGCGCACGAGCTGCAGCACGCGCTGCACCACACGCAGGGCACGAACGCGATGGGCAAGGTCACGGATCCAACATCGGCGGACGTGGGCGGCAACAATCGCGAGCGCCAGGCGCAGGGGTTGTCGTACGAAGGGCACTGGCCCGGCGACGACGATGGCGTCACGGAGAACGAATACCGGAAGCAGCGCAACGCGCTCGGGATGGGCGATCGCTTGCTGCCCCAGGAGTCGTACAAGGGAATCACCGGTGAGGCCGCGAACGACGCGGACCTCAAGGCGGGATGGGATCACTACGATGCGAGTGGCCAGGACGCGTCGAAGAAGGGACCCGCCTCGACGTACACGCAGCAGGCGACGCAGGATCTGCTCGCTCGGACGTTGCCGCAGTGGTTCGGCCCGTTCTCCCCGGACTGAACGCGAGACCCTACCGGTGGCTGTCGCGAAGCTTCCCCAACGCGCTCTCCAGCGTGCGCTGTAACTTGTCGGCGGCGCCGTCGATCGCCTGATGCACCGAGCCCGCGTGGTGCGTGACCGCGGTCGGTGGACGTCCTTCGAAGCGCGCTTCCATCGTGCAGCGTTTGTCCTCGCCGCTGGTCTTGTCGCCGTTCTCGTCGCTGAGGTGGACCTCGACGCGCGTGACGTGTGAGCTCACGTGATTCAGGGCCTTCTCGACGACGTGCTTGACGTGGTCGGCGAGGCCTTCGTGTGACTCGATGTTGGTGTCGGTGTGTACATGGATCTGCATGGTCATCTTTCGCGTGACGTGCTGTACCAGCCACGCGAGAGCACTATACGGCCGATACGCCCGAAGACATCATCGCGCCGTTGGTATCCGCAGGCTCAGGGACGATGCAGCGCGACGCCGTCGCCGGTTACCCAGATCGTCGTCGCGGTGCCGCCGATATCGGCGAGCGTCTTCGTCGAGCCCGACGCGGACGGCGTCCACGCGGTGCCATCGAAGTGCACGATGCGGCCTTGCCGGCCGACGAGCCACACGTCGTTCGCAGCGCGGCCCCACACGCCGTTGATCTGCGTGACATCCGAGTCCGTGACGAGCGTCCACGTGGTGCCATCGAAGTGCGTGACCCGTGTCGTGCCGTTGAGCGTGACCACTGCGTAGACATCGCTCGTGCTCGAGGCCCACAGCGAGATCACTTCGCCGTCGCCCGGGACGACGGTGCGCGTCCACGCGGTGCCGTCGAAGTGATCGATCGCGGGGTGATACAGCGAGCTGATCACGGTCTCGCCGAACCCCCACACATCCGTCGCCGACCGTCCCCACGCGCCGTTGTATCGGACCTCGGACGTCGGTTTGCTCTCGAGCGCCGTGCCGTTCCAGTGATAGCGAAGGCCGCTGTCGTAGAGCACCCAGACGTCGTCGGTAGCCGAGCCCCAGATTCCCTGCGGCCACGGCGCCGCCGGACGGAACTCCTGCCACGTGCCTCCGTTGAAGTGACCGACGTAGCCCTGTCGACCGCCGACCCAGACATCGTTCGGTCCCACCGCGTGCACGGTGTACAGCTCGTTGTGGACGATGAACGCATCGACGAGGTCGTGCCAGCTGATGTCGAAAGCCTGCCAGCCGGTCGCGACCTTTCGCGTCGCTCCATAGGCCACGGTCCACAGCTGGTCGTTGGGAGCCACCGACAGCGCCCACGCGTAGCTCGGCGGCATGTTCGTCGTGCACCACCCGGCCGCGGTGCAGCTCTCGGTCACGGGCGCATCGACGGGTGGTCCGTCGACAGCGCCATCGACGGCGAGCGATGAATCATCGATCTGCATCGCGCCATCGATCGGCGCCTCTCCATCCCCCGAGCACGCTGCAACGAACACGAGCATCGACCAAATTCGCATGCCCACCAGACGCACGACGTGCCGACAAGGCGTGCTTTTTTTCGCTACGCGTGTCGTTGTCGCGGTGACCGAGAACCACCGTTCACGGACACGGTTGGCACGTGACGGGCAGAGCGCCTTATTGGCCGGACTTCTGCCGGCGACGCTTGAGCAGGACGCGGTTCGCGCGCTTGCGTTGGTTCTCGAGCAGCTTCTGCTGGGCGAGCGTGGCGGGATCGACGTTTGTGGGGGTGGTGGTCTTGCGTTTGCTCATATAGAGGGCGGCAAGGTAACAGATCGTGGCGAACGACGAGATTGCGGAGCGTGTTTCCGCGCCGTGCTACAGCTTCCCCCGATGCTCGCCCCGGTCATCGGCTATTTGGGGATGCTCTCGGACGACGAACAAGGTCGTGCCTCGTTCCTCGATGATCTCTCCGCGATCAATCGGGTGCTCGTAGAGGCGGGCTTACCAGAGCATGTGGAGCCCGAGACCCTCCCGGAGTACACGCTTCGCGTCGAGATCAATCACCTCGGCACGACCTGGCTTCATCACCTTCGCCGCTTGCAGGCACGTGTTCTCCTGGACCCGAGCTGGACGCATCAGCCGTGTACGGATGACGACGAGCCATGGAACGACTCGGCGATCGATGACGAGCTGACCGTCTATATCCGGTCGCACCTGATCGTTCATGCCGACACCGAGGGGTACTACGTGCCCATCGAGTTCGATGACGTGCTCTACGGTGCGCCCGGTGGATCGATGCTCGGATCGAGTCAGCGCCTCCTCGCGGAGCTGCGGCAACTCGCGCCGTACCTGGGAATCGTCCTCGATGCGGAAGGAAACCTGTCGGATGCGGAGGCTGCGCGAATCGCGCCGTGTGACGAGACGGATCCAGCACATCGCGAGAAAGCGGCGTGGCTCTTGCTGTTCGAGTGCGCGCGACAGAGCGTCACGATGCAAACGCTGATCGCCTTCACCTGAGTCAGATGCGGAGGGACACGAGGACACTGTCGCGAAGCGCGGCGATCGACAACGCGGCCCCAGCGTCCGTGATCGGCGATCTCCGAGACCAGATCATTGCATCCTGCGCTCGGCGATCGACCAGGAGAGCGACCAGGAGAGCGACCAGGAG
>JBGARE010000077.1:0-19026 GCA_044230415.1 Kofleriaceae bacterium | reverse complement strand
ACACCAGCCGAAGCTTTGGAAGATCGACTACGCTCCACGAAACAACGGCGTGTTGCGACGACCGATTGAACCTAGTCGCGGCGGCACGAACGACGTGAAGAACATCGCGGTCGCGTGCGCGCGCTGCAATCGCGAGAAGGGCAAGCGCCACGATCACAAGCGCGGCGAGCGCCTCGATGACATCGTCGCGACGCTGCAAGCGCGTCGCGTCGAGCGGTGGCGCGAGCCCGAGGAGGTCGGCATGGCCGCGCGGCTCGCACCGGTGCTGGACGAACGTGACGGCGAGCGCGACGACTCCGAGCGTGACGGCTAAGAGCGAGACGACGACTCCGCAGCGAGACGACGACTCCGAGCGCGACGGACGAACGAGCGAGACGACGACTCCGAGCACGACGACGAACGAAGCGAGACGCCGACAACTACGCGACGACGAACGAGCGAGACGACGACGCCCCGAGCAGCGAGCAACGACGCCTCCAACCACGACGACGCCTCCGCGCAACCAACGAGCGAGACGACGACTCCGAGCGAAACGCCGACAACTACGCGACGACGAGCGAGCATGATGCCTCCAACCACGACGACTCCTCCGCGCGACTAACGAGCGAGACGACGACTCCGAGCACGACGACGAACGAGCGAGACGACGACGCCCCGAGCAGCGAGCAACGACGCCTCCAACCACGACGACTCCTCCGCGCGACCAACGAGCGAGACGACGACTCCGAGCACGACGACGAAAGAGCGAGACGACTCCGAGCACGACGACGAACGAGCGAGACGACGACGCCCGGAGCATGACGACGAACGAGCGAGACGACGACGCCCCGAGCACGACGACGAACGAGCGAGACGACGCACGTTCGAACGTCATCCGCCATTCGTGACGTGAGACGCCACCTAGTCGCCGAGACGCGAGCGCTCGCGGCGTCGCCACCACAAGAAGAACGAGATCGTCGGCAACATGATCGCGGCTTCCCCGCCGAGCGCGAGCAAGTAGCGCGTCGTGTGCGAGGGCGTGGTGTAGTGCTGCATGCGGAACGTCGTGGCCATCGCAGCACCGGCGACGATGGCTCCGAGGACGAACGCGACGATCAACACGCTCCAGTGGCCGAGCCACCGAACCCATGCGGCCGGCTCGCCGCGGCGATGCTCCCGGCCGATCAGATGGCCGAGGATGCTCGCGAGCACCACGCCCGCGAGCAATGCGAGCAGCACCGGGCCCATGTCACTCGTCATCGCCATGAACGACTCGATCTGGCTTCGTCCGTAGTACCCGCGGAGCGCGATCACGCCGATGTAGCCCACGAACGCGAGCAGCGGCGCGAGCAACGCGATGCCGACGAGCGGCAGCACGAGCGCGACTTGATCGACGCGCCGGACCTTCTCGGCAGCGACGGCGAAGGGACCGACGGCGAGTTGATCGAGATCGCTGTACGCGTCCGGCCCGGTGGACACCAGCTCGCGCATGCGCGCCGAGAATCGCTGCTCCGCGACCCAGTGCGCGGTCTGATAGGTGAGCAGCACGAACGCGATCGAGACGAGCGCGTACACGCCGATCGCGAACCCCGGGATGAAGTACGTCGTCAAGCGAACGAGGAAGCGATCGTCGAGGATGACGAGCAACCCGAGCGCGCACAGGATCGCGGCGGCACCACCGGCCGCCCGAGCGACGCGATGCGCGTAGATCTGCGACAGCGTGAGCGGCATGAGCGCGAGCTCGCGACGGCGCGTTTCGGCGAGCGAGTTGCGCCGGGCCTCCACACCCGGAAGATCGTCGCGGTAGGCGTGCGGTGCGCGAGGTGCGTGTACGGCGGTGCTGGCGAGGCTCGTGTCGATCGACGGCACGTGTTGGCGGCTCGCGTCGCCGAGCGCGGCGAGGTCGCCATCGATCACGCGATCGGAGGACGTCTTCGTTTGAAACGCAGCGTTCGACTGACTCATCGGGTGACTCCTGGTGCGCCGGGAGTTCCGGGCGCGAACGACGAGCGAAGGTCGCGAACGCCGAAGCGCTCGCTGTAGATAACGCGGAGGCGCTCACGGCCGCGGGCGAGGCGTGACTTGATCGCGGACGGCGAGACATCGAGGAGCGCGGCGATCTCGTCGACCTGCCAGCCCTCGATCTCGAACAGCACGATCGTCTCGCGCATCTCGTGCGGCAGCTCGGCCAGCGCGGCGCGAGCGCGCTCGTCGGCGGCGAGGATGTCATCGGCGCGCGCTGCCGTCGCCGGTGCGCTCACGAACGGCAGCATTCGCCGCCAGAACGACGAGCGATACCGGTTGCGATGCACGCTGATGATCACGCGGTAGAGCCAGGGGCGAAATGCGGTGTCGTCGCGCAGCGAATCGAGCTTGCCGAGAGCGCGCAGCAGCGCCTCCTGGAACAGGTCGTCGCCATCGGACGGCGACCGGCTCACGCAGCGGGCAAAGGCGAGAGCGCGATCGTGAACGGGCTCGAGCAAGCGCCGCAGCCGCACATGAGTGGGTTCGAGCTCCATCGACGCCCCTATAGACACGCGTGGGAACCGATTTGGTCGCAGCGATGTTCGAGGATTTTTCGCCGATCTCCTAAACAGTGGTAACCATCGGGAATGTCGGCTGCCGACGACGACTCACCGAAGGCGCCCCAGGTCGCGGAGATCGACCTGCGCGAGGTGCCTACGGTTGCAGGCGGCCTCGGTGCGATGTGGTCGACGGCAAAGCACCTGCAGCGCGACTCGGGCGTCATTCGTGGTGCGCGCGCACTGTGGGCGATGAACCAACCGGAGGGCTTCGACTGCCCCGGCTGCGCGTGGCCGGAGCCCGGCGCGAAGCATCGCGCGCACATCGAGTTCTGCGAGAACGGCGCGAAGGCCCTCGCCGAAGAAGCAACGTCCGCGCGCGCGACGCCCGAGCTGTTCGCGACGCTCACCGTCGACGAGCTGCGCCTGCTCACGGACTTCGAGCTCGGCCAGCTCGGACGCATCACGCACCCGATGGTGCTCGAGGGACGCAACTACGTGCCCACCACGTGGGACCACGCGTTTGCCCTGCTCGCGAGCGAGATGCGCGCGGCCGGTCCCCACGCGACGGCGTTCTACACGTCGGGGCGCACGAGCAACGAAGCCGCGTTCTTGTATCAGCTCGTCGGCCGGATGTTCGGCACGAACAACTTCCCCGATTGCTCGAACATGTGTCACGAGTCGAGCGGCGTCGCGCTCGCAGAGACGATCGGCATCGGCAAGGGCACCGTGTCGCTCGAGGACTTCGATCATGCGGATCTGATCCTCGTGATCGGACAGAACCCCGGCACGAACCATCCGCGCATGTTGAGCACGATGCGCGAGTGCGCTCGGCGCGGCGCGACCATCGTGTCGATCAACCCGCTGCGCGAGGTCGGGCTGACCAAGTTTAGCCACCCACAGAAGCCGCTCGATCTCCTCGGCGGTACCACGCTGGCGAAGCACTTCGTACAAGTGCAGATCGGCGGCGACCACGCGTTCTTCCTCGGTGTGGGTAAAGCGATCCTCGAGCGCGAAGACGCCGCGCCCGGCACGGTCGTCGACTTCGATTTCCTCACCCGCTACACCAGCGGGTTCTCGACGTGGGCGGAGCACGTGCGCGCGCAGCGCTGGGTCGACCTGTGCGCCGGCTGCGGTGTCGACGAGCAGACGATCCGCATGGTCGCGGATCTCTACGTCCATGCACCGGCGACGATCGCGTGCTGGGCGATGGGCCTCACGCAGCACAAGCACGCGGTGGTCACGATCCAGGAGATCGTCAACGTGATGCTCCTGCGTGGCAACATCGGCCGACCGGGCGCGGGCCTCTGTCCGGTGCGCGGACACTCCAACGTGCAAGGCGATCGCACGATGGGCATCGACCACCTCCCGAGCCACGCGTTCCTCGACGCGCTCGGTGCAGCCTTCGGCTTCGCTCCACCGCGCGAGCACGGGCTCGACACCGTCGCCACGATCCAGGCCATGGAGCGCGGCGAGATCCGCGCGTTCATGGCGCTCGGCGGCAACTTCCTCTCCGCCACGCCGGACACCGATCGCACGGCGCGGGCGCTCGAGAGCTGCACGCTCACCGCGAGCGTCTCGACGAAGGTCAACCGCACGCACCTCTACCCCGGCACACGAGCACTGATCCTCCCCTGCCTCGGTCGCAGCGAGGTCGACGTCCAGGCCGATGGCGAGCAGTTCGTCACCGTCGAGGATTCGATGTCGATGGTCCACCGCTCGCGCGGCGTGCTCCCACCCGCGAGCCCCGAGCTGCGCAGCGAGCCCGCCATCGTCGCCGGCCTCGGTCGTGCGCTCGTCGGTGATCGCGTCCCGTGGTCCGAGCTATCCGCCGACTACGATCGCATTCGCGACATGATCTCGCTCGTCGTGCCGGGCTTCGCCGACTTCAACGAGCGCGTCCAAGCGCCCGATGGCTTCCAGCTGCCCAACCCCGGCCGCGATCGCTCGTTCGGCCCCACCGGTGGTCGCGCGAAGTTCACGATCGCCACGCCACCGGATCTGTCGCTACCGCCCGATCGCCTGCGAATGATGACGATCCGCAGCCACGATCAATACAACACCACCATCTACGGACTCGACGATCGTTACCGCGGCGTGCGCAACGAGCGACGCGTCGTGTTCCTCCATCGCGAGGACATCGCCGCGCTCGGTCTTGTCGAGCGCCAGATCGTAGACCTCGTCTCCGAGTGGCACGACGGTGACCGAGTCGCCGAAGCCTTCATCGTAGTGCCGTTCGACCTCCCCCGCGGATCCGCAGCGACGTACTTCCCTGAGGCCAACGCCCTGGTCCCCCTCGACAGCGTCGCGGATCGCTCGAATACGCCCACGTCGAAGTCTGTCGTGATTCGAGTACGCCCACGCGACTGACCCGGCTCGCGCCGACCCGGTGCAGAGATGCCCCTCGTGTCTCTCGGGTCCAACGTGTCGGACAAATCTCGGACAAGACAATCGCTACTGGATTGAACCGCCACGTGGACCAATCCCCAACCCCGGTGCGGGAATGGCCCCAGGCTCTCGCCACCGTGTCGGACAAATCTCGGACAAGACAATCGCTGCTGGATTGAACCGCCACGTGGACCAATCCCAACCCCGGTGCGGGAATGACCCGCAATACCGCTAGAAGCTCATGTGGAACATGGCGCCCGCGGAGTCCCGCGTCACCACAGGCGTCAGCGCGGTCCGCGGTGGCTCGGTCTCGCTCTTGCCCTTGTGGATGAACGCGAAGTAGCCGCTCGCGAGTGCGAGCGGAAGGAAGATGCCGGCGACGATCCCGGACTTGATCGACCGGCTACGCGTCTCGCACACCTGCGCGAGGATCCCGTTCTTGTCCTTCACGACCGTGTCGGGCATGCGAACCTTCGAGCCGTCGCAGTCGCCTTCGTCGATGGGTCCAGTCTCGTCCGTCTTCGACGCGCGGATGTTCTCGACGTCGTAGTACTTCCACTGCCAACCCGTGTAGAGCCAGTACGCGCCTGCGACGACGGTGACCGTGGCCGTGGCGGCAAACGACACTTTCCAGAATCCGATTCGCTTCGACGGCGCGGCGGCGGCCGAACGCTCGACCAAGTCGAACTGCTGCGTGATCACCTGCTCGGCTTTGACTGTCACGGTGATCTCTTTGCGCTGCTGCCCGGGCGACTCGACCGCGATGCGGTATCGGCCTTCAGGAAGCGTGAGCGTGGCTTTGCCGTTGACGAGCACTTCCGACGACGAATCGTCGACGTACACCGTTCCAGAGTTCACGTTGGTCTCGACCTCGACCGTCCCCGCGCCACCTGCTGCCGACGCCCCGGCCAGCTCTTCGTACGCCTTGCGGGCGGCGACCTTGACCTCGTCCTTCGACGCACCGATCGGCACCGTCACACTCGTGCGATTGAGCTTGGCCTTCTTGTTCACGTCGAGCAGGTGCAGCGACAGCCGAACGGTCTTGTCTTCCTTGTCGAGCTTGCCGTAGACGATGACGTCGGCGTCGAGCTCCTTGCCGATCTCCGCCATGCAGGTCGGCGCTTCGTTGTCGCACTGCTTGATCAGCTTCTCGTCGATGAGCTCGCGCTCGCTCGACGGTGCATACGCGTACGGACCGCTGCCGAGGCGCGCACGTGCACGCATGCCTTCGGTCAGATCGTGCGCGAGCTCGGTTGTTCGTACATCGACGGCGCTCGTCACTTCGAGGCCGAGAACCGCGACGCGTGGACGTGTATCAGCAGTGGCGGACGGTACGCGCCCGAACGCGACCATCAGCCCTACCAGGAGGACAAACGCAAATCCCCTCATGCCCCCCGATGGTACCGCGCGGCGAGGTCGAAGAGCGAGTTTCACCAGTCGAGCCGGAACGTCGCGCCGCCGCCATCAGGGGAGATGATCGGGGTCACGGACACGGTCTCGTTGCGTCGCTTCGTGCGGCGGGCCCCCGTCGTCGGTGGCGGGGTCTCGTCGCCGCTGTTGCGGAACGCGAGGTAGCCGGTAACCAACATGCCGACACCGAGGGTCAACGTCACCGGAATCGCCCACGTGGTCATGGAGTAACCGTCGCAGGCCTTCTTGAACGCAGGGCTCGCCTGGTAGTTCGGATTCGTGCTCTTGCAGTCGGACTCGGACAGGCCCTTGTTACCGGAGGGGAGAGGGATCATGCGATCCATGAGCTCGCCGGTGACCGTATCGTTGGAGACGCGAGTCTTCGAGAATCCGTAGATCCATGCGCCACCCGCCGCGGCGGTGAGCACGCCCAAGCCGATCGCGACCGGCTTCATGTAGTTCGTCTTCTTCTGTGACGTCGTGCCGTAGATCTTGTGGTTCATGTCGCCGAGCGCCGTGAGGTTCAGCGTCTGCGGCGTGGATTCACCGCTGCGAATCGTGACGACGATCTCGCCGCGCTCGTACTTCTCGGCTTGGATCGCGAGGCGGTAGCGCCCTTCGGCGAGCTTGTCGATCGTGAGGCTGCCGCTATTGAGGCGGCCCTTCGACTGCTCGTCGAGGAACACCTCGCCGTCGGACACGTTCGACGTGACGACGAGCGTGCCGCTCTCGACGACGCCGGTGAGATCGTTGTAGACGCGCTTCGCCGCCGCCGCGAGCGACGCACTGTCCTTCTGCGCGAACGGAATCGTCAGCGGCGTCTTGGTCTTCTCGAACCGCTTCTTGTCGATGTTGAGCAGGTTGATCTGGACCTGATAGCCATCGCCCTTCTTCTCGAGGCGGCCGTACATCAGGAAGTTCGCGCCGAGGTCCTTGCCGATCTGGGACATGCAAGGCATCGCCTCGGTGTCACAGTTCTTGATCAGCTTCTCGTCGATCAGCTCCTTGTCGCTGCCCGGGGCAAGAACGTAGGGGCCGGACCCGACCTTCGCGCGGGCACGGAGACCATCGGTGAGCTCTTTGGCGACCTTGACGGCTTCGGCATCGACCGCGCCGCTCGTATCCACGACCTCGAGGCCGAGGATGGCAACCGTTTGCTTGCCTGCGAACGCGGGTGTCGCGATCAGCCCGAGCCAGAGCATTGCCAGCCCAAACGAAACGACGGTCCAACTGGATGAAAGTGCACGCCTCATGTGGGGGGGCCCTCGAACAGCTACTATACACCCCGTGCGGACGCTTTCGGCGCGGATCCTCCTCGGTTTTGCCGCGCTGACCGTCATGTTTGGTGTGATCGCCGCGACGGTGGTCTTCAATATGCGGGTGGTCGAGGATCAGGTGGTCCTGATCGGCAAGGGGTTCGTGCCCCTGGCCCTGGCCAGCAAGGACCTCGCACGCCGTCAGGACGACCTCCGCAACTACCTCGAAGAGGCCCTCAAGGACGAGACCAACGTCATGGCCGTCCGCAAGGAGCTGAACCGCATCCGCGCAATCCGCGACCGGCAGCTCAAGAACCTTCGACAGATCATCAACTCGCAGACGATCGCGGCGTTCGACAACGACCGCATCCGCACGATCAACCCGCGGATCAAAGCGCTCGAGGACGGGGCCGACGCGCTCGACGATAGCTACGTCCAGATCCTTGCCTCGCCACCGATCGGACCGCCCGACAAATGGGACGAGAAACAACAAGCAGCGGGCGAGACGCTCAAGAAGCTCCAGCTCGACGAGCTCAAGCTCAACGTCAAGGCGACCGACCTCTCGAACACCCTCGACCAGTACGTCTCCACCACCACGCACTTCCTCGAGAAGAGTCAGCACTCGGTGCGCGTGTGGACGATCTATCTCGGCCTCGCCGTCGTTGTGACCGGCCTCGCGATCACGATTCTCGTCGTCATCTCGCTGCGGCCCCTGCGCCGGCTGCGCGATGGTGCGCGACGCATCGCGGCCGGTGACTACGCATCGCGCATCGTCGAGCGCGGCCCCTCCGAGGTCGCGGACCTCGCCCGCGAGTTCAATTCGATGGGTCGCGCCGTCGAGGAACGCGAGCGCGAGCTGGTCCGCTCCGAGCGCCTCGCCGCGGTCGGCAAGATGGCCGCGATGATCACCCACGAGGTCCGCAATCCGCTGTCCTCGATCGGCCTCAATACCGAGCTGCTCGAGGACGAGCTGACCGAAGTCCCCAACGCCGACGAAGCGCGCGGTCTGTGCCGATCGATCCATCGCGAGGTCGATCGCCTCACCGCGATCACCGAGGATTACCTCGCATTCGCGCGGCTCCCGAAACCCAAGCTCGCCCCCGAGCCGATCAATCCCATCGTCACCGCCCTCGCCAACTTCGTGCGCGAGGATCTCGCCGGCAAGAAAGTCGAGCTCGCCACCGAGCTCGCCGCCGAGCACCTGATCGGCGACATCGACGCCGCTCAGATCCGCCAGTGCCTCATCAACCTCGTCCGCAACGCCTCCGAAGCCGTCGGCGCCAAAGGCGGTGGTCACGTTCGCCTACGCACGCGTCGCGACGGTGATCGAGCCGCGATCGACGTCGAAGATGATGGCATCGGCATCGCGCCCGACATGCTGCCGCGCTTGTTCGACCCATTCGTGTCGACGAAAGAAGGCGGCAATGGTCTCGGTCTCGCACTCACCCAGGAGATCGTGCGCGAGCACGGCGGCACACTCGACGTCACCAGCAGCCTCGGGAAAGGCACCACCTTCACCCTGCGCGTGCCATTCCACACGACCCACGCGGCTCCCAAGCTTGCGACCTAGCGCAGACCCTGAGATCATTATTGTTGGATGACCGACGAGGAGAAGCGGCGCGATAGCCGTGAAGCGGTGACGCTGTTCGTCGAATACGACGGCGCCGATGACCTCGTCGGAGACTTCACCGAGAACCTGTCGTCGGGCGGCACCTTCGTCGCGACCAACCGCGATCTCCCCATCGGCACGCGGGTTAACCTCGTGCTGTCCTTCCCCGGACTCCTCGAGCCTATCGCCCTCGAGGGCACCGTCCGATGGAAACGCCACGAAGCCGGCACCGAAGGCGACGCTGGCGCGGGCATCGAGTTCGCCCCCGGCCCTGCCCGCGATGCGCTCGCCGCTGTCATCGACAAAGTCCGCAACCGCGACCCCAAGACCGTCTCGCGCCTGTTCCGCGTCCTCGTCGTCGAAGACAACAAGCACGTCGCCCAGCTGATCACCGAAGGTCTCCGCGGCTCGTCGCGCCGCGACTTCGGTGGTGTCTCCTTCGTCTTCCGCAGTGCCGAAGACGGCCGTGCCGCAGTCGAGATCCTTCGCCGCGAGAAGTTCGACGCGCTGATCATCGATGTCTACCTGCCCGTCGTCGACGGCCCCAAAGTGATCCAGCAGGCCCGCAACGAGCTAGGCCTCACAGAGCTTCCGATTATCGCTGTCTCCGCCGGCGGCGACTCAGCCCGGCGCGCCGCCCTCGACGCAGGCGCGAACATCTTCCTAGACAAGCCAATGCGACTCCGCCAGGTCATCGACACGATGCAGCGGCTGCTCGCGGGCTGACGCCACTCCGCAGCGTTGCCGCTCCTCCCGCACCGGCGTTGCCTCCCCTCAGCGTTGCCGCTCCTCCCGCACCCGCTCCTCCCGCACCTCCTCCCTCCTCCCGCACCGGCGTTGCCTCTCCGCAGCGTTTGCCGCAACTCGTTCTCTACGCGCTCAGCGCCAACCTCGATGCTCCTCCCGTACCCTCCTCCCGTACCGGCGTTGCCTCCCGCAGCGTTTGCCGCAACTCGTTCTCTACGCGCTCAGCGCCGACCTCGATGCACCGCAATCCACTCGCAACTCTTGCTCCGATATGCGAGTCAGCCGGCGCGCCGCCACGCCGCGACGCCGCGTAGGGCAGACGCCGAACACGGCCAACAGCGTTCATCGCATCGGCTAGTTCATCGGTGTCGGAATCGAAATCGGAATCGGCGGAGGCTTTACGACAACGTTTGCAAAGCGTCTCAGCCAGTAGGTTCCGAATGGAAACTCTGCCGGCAAGCCGCTGAGCCACTTCGCGCGTGCGTCGCGGTACTCCAGTTGCCATTCCTTGTTCTGCTGAAGCGCAACGATACGCGTCCACTTGTCTCGCGCTGCCACACGCGGACGCAGGTTTCGTCTCGGCTCGCGAGTGGTCGGGCTATCGCGCCATGAGGTCCGGAGAACGCGTCGTCGTCCGACGATTCGCCGGCCGGTCTTGGCTCGTTCTCGGATGAAGTGTTCCTCGACGTCGGTGATTCGTCGACGGAGCGTCTCGAGAAACGCCGGTTTGTCTTCGATGTAATCGGGAAGCCGCAACACGAGCTCGACCTCCACTGGCATGGTTCCGTTCTCGCGAAAGAAGTGTCGTGGCCTGTACGCCTTCATCGGCGTCCCAGTGAGCAGTGCGAGGACGAAGTTGGGTCCGGGCCAGTGGTGCACACGCTCCACGAGGCCGTCCTTGACGGGATTCGTCGCGATGTAGACGAGCTTCTCCATGAGATCGTCGGCGGTCATGATGTCGACTACGCACGGTTCCTCGCTGGCCCACAGATTCTCCCATCGACCACGGTAGGCGTTTTGGCACTTCGCAAACATCTTGTGGAAGTGCTCCCGAAACTCGACGTCGTGTCCGAGTGGGTCGTCCTCCATCAAGTGTCCATGTGTCGACATCATCTGTGCCAGCACGAGATTGACGTCACATCGTTGCGCTGCTTCCGCCAAGCAGTAGACGAACGCGTTGTTCGTCTCATCGTCTGGTCGAAGCAGGAACTGCCGCTGCGTCGTTCGACGCGTGCTGAATCGTGTCCGTTTTGGGAAAACGGGGCGGGGTGCCGACATGCGCCGTCGAAAAGCACATCTCGCGCCGAGCCCTAAGTTGGCGACACATTAGAAGTACGTTTCACAAGTTGTCCGGCTGCCGGACACGCGTGGCCGAGGGTCGGACAACGCCGGACGAAATCGGACAAGCGTCGCGGGCAAGCGAACGCCGAAAGCAACCCGGGTGCGGGTGCGCGCGCGAAAGCAACCCCGGTGCGGGTGCGCGCGCGAAAGCAACCCCGGTGCGGGTGCGCGCGCGAAAGCAACCCCGGTGCGGGTGCGCGCACGAAAGCAACCCCGGTGCGGGTGCGCGCCTCGGTGGCGCTCCTCGGCGGAACCTACGAGAGCCGTTCGACGATCTCGTCGCGCGTCGCCACGCCCTTCTCGATCAACAGTGCCAGCAAACGCTTGAGGACAGCTTCGTCCCGTTCGACGAGCGCCTCTAGCTTAGAGATGCGCACTTGCAGCGCGTTGATCTCGGCATCGCGGATCACGTTCGGCGGTGCATCGGCGGCTGGTGGGGGCATCGTACGCGGATACGGACGAATGATGTCGCTTGTCGTGCGCGAGGGCACTGGTGCCGGCACGTTTGCTGGCGCATTCGTCGACGCAGGTTGACGCGTGGCCGTGCGTGGCGGCGCCGGTGACGGTGTCTGCAACTCGAGCGAATCCGGCGAGTCAAACGGGATGACAATCTCGGCCTTGCTGCCATCGCCGTAGTACTTGGCGATGTTGCGTTCGATCTGGCGCGGACCACACAAGAACGGCCGGATGTTCAGCTGCGTGCGAATGCGAAGCTCGTCGACAAGGCCCATGTTCGTCGGGTCCCCCATCGCAATGTCGAGGAACTTCATGATCGTCTTGAACGGCATGATGTGGGCCTGGCGAGCGAGCTCGGCCGGCACTAGTCGGAGCACATCCGGTGGAATCACGAGTTGATCGAGGTCGACGGCATCGACGTTGAGCTGCTTTGCGAGCACCTCGACGAGCACGGGTTCCTCGACGAGCTTCATCTCGACGAGCGTGCGACCGAGCGTCCGCCCCCAACGTCTCTGATCGGCAAGCGCCGAACGCAGGCTCAACTCGTCGAGGACGCCCGCTTCGATGAGCATCTCCCCCAGCTTCTTTCTCGTCATTGCACCTGCACCACGGTCGCCTGACCCGTTCGTGCAAGCGTACCGAGGAACTTGGCCGCATGCTGCTGTGCTGCAGGAATATCGAACACCACGAAGTGCCCATCAGATCCGGGGCGCATGTTGTATTGAGCGAGCACGGCCGTCGTGTTGTTCACGTTGTTGGTGATGGGTGCGGGGACGATGCCTCGACCACGTAACGTCACGCCCAGAATTTCCTTCGACGCCGCGAGCTGCACGATGTCCGCACCGAGCGCCGTCGCGAACGCTTCGATTCCGATGTTCGGCGAGTAGTTGTCCGTGAAGCCCTCGGTCTGAAAGATCGCGCGAGGTGGGATCTGCGCTCCGTCGACCATCGGTGGCATCCGCACCATCAGCGGTGCGTAGTTCACCGAATCGGAACGCTCGATCCACATCTGAACGAGCGCCAGCGATGGGTTGTTCTCGTCCATTGGATTGTCGCGGGCAAACTGCTCGACGAGGCCCGGGATGTCGAGCGGCTCCGTCTTGTGGAGGAGGTTCTCGTAAAGAACTCCGGCGGTCCCGGAGAGGATCGCGCCCTTCAGCGTGGGCTCGAACGCGACGAATCCGGGTCCCGTCACACCCCCTTGCGAGTGACCGAAGAAGAACACCTTGTTCGCGTCAAACGTATGGATCGAGCCTCCCGCATCGAGCTGCGCATTGATGACGAGACGCATCTGGGACCAGGCATCAGCGAACCCTTGGAGCGCGTTGTCTCGTGCGGCGTAGACGTTGCCGAAGTTGAAAAAGTCGAGCTCGGGATCACCGCCCGGATTGCGCGGACCGTGCAGAACCTGATCGGTGGAAACGACGGCGATACCTTCCTTCGCGAGCAGGTCCGCGGTGCCGTCGCCGACGAACGATGACCAGCTTCCGCCGGTGCCATGCGCGTAGATGCAGAGGGGCCAGCCTGTGGCAGGCATCGGAGTCGTCGGAACGGTCAACATGAAGCGCATCGGTTCCATGCGCGTAATGATCGCTCTGCCATCGGAGCCGACGTCGATGCGACCGTCGGGAGCGACTTTGTAGGGCGGATTGCCGGCTTGGAAGTTCGGCGCCAGGTAGTTGCCGGTGATGGTCCGGAATCGGCCACCCTTCGGCGGATCGGGCGACATCACATCGAAGGCATCGGGGGGCACGGTGTTGAACACGGCGGCCCGGATTGCCTGCGCGACGGACGTCGCGTGTTGAGTCGTGAAGACCGCGGCTGTCGCGACATCACTACGACTGTCGCCGCCGGCTTCGTCGAGATAGTCGAACAACGGTTGATACTGGCTGCGCGCCCACACGAGAGGTTGATCCGTGGTCATGGACGTACTCGCGAGCTCCGCGAAACCTGGTGCAGTTTCGATCGACTCGCCGTTCGTTCCACGCGCACGCGTGGTGACTACGAACGCATATGTGGTGCCTTCGGCGAGTGGAAACCCTGGATACGGACGCACGACGAGATTGTTGATGCCGATGGTTTCGTTGCCCGTCGGCCGAAACCGCACGACGACGGGCGTTTTCATGCCGTAATCCGGCGACTCGGGATCGACATCGACCACGTAGACCGCCGCGGTTTCGGTGACCGACGAAGCGGGATCGGGAAGACTGGTCTCGTCAATTGCACCGTCGAAGCGCGCGTACATGGCGCCGTTGAGTGAGAAGCCGTCGAGCTCCTCTGCGGCCGCGCGAAACGAGTTGACGATCAGGCTGTTGGTCGGGAACTCGGAGAGATCGAGTGTGTTGGAGTCCGGGTGACGCCGCAGGTCGTTTGGATACGGGAGGTCGTAGAAGTCCTCCGTCGCACCGGGCAGCCCGAAATGCGCGGTGGTCGGCTCGCCTGTACAGGCGACTAGCGAGAAAAGCAGGATGGCGCGACGCACGCGCTGACCCTAACACCGGACAGACGTCGGACCGCGTGGGATATGTCCGGCCGCTTCGGACAAATCTCGGACAGGACAATCGTGGTTGGATTGGACCGCCTATGGGTCAATCCGCAACCCCGGTGCGGAAAGCCACGGTCAATAACCAACCCCGGTGCGGGCAGACGCCCAGGCAAACGACGCGGGATGCGGTCAATCCGCAACCCCGGTGCGGGAAACACGCGGTGTGAGGTCAATCCGCAACCCCGGTGCGGGAAACACGCGGTGTGGACGCAACCAGGAAACGCCGCGGCCGCTTCGGACAAATCTCGGACAGGACAATCGTGGTTGGATTGGACCGCCTATGAAGTCAATCCGCAACCCCGGTGCGGAAGGCCACGGCCAATAACCAACCCCGGTGCGGGCCAGCGCAGGCAAACCACCTGGAATGCGCACCGAGCAAACGACGACGGTGCGGCAAAGGAGCGGCCCGACACCGGTCCTAGAAAGTGAGCATGGCTACACCGCCCGCGGTCAGGCCCCCGCCAGCTCCGGCGATCGCCCACGAATAGCTGGGTTTGTCCGCGAGGAAGTACACGGCGACACCAGCGGCGGCCGTGGCCACGCCGACGATCGTCAGCACGATGCCGCGGTTCTTCACGCGCTTTCGATTGTCGGCGAGGTGCAAGTCGACCGCGGCCACGGCTTTGTCGAGCGCGCCTTGTTGCTCGGCCACTTCGTCGGGGAGCTTGTCGGGGACATTGTTGAGCAAGTTGATGGTCGCGAGCGTCGCGTCGCGCATCACTTCACGCGGTGTGCAGACATCGCAACGCTGTGAGTCCTGCGCGACGACCTTGCCGCTGTCCGTGCGGGCGATCGTGATGATGTAGCCGTAGCTGGTGCCCGAGCCGCTCAGTGCGACGAGCAAGACGAGCTCCGCTTGGGTCTGGGTCTTCACCTCGACGAGACATGGACCGACGAGGCAGCCCTCGGTCCACTTCGTCGAGAACTTCAGGCGATCGCGCATCTGCGCGCGGTTCGAGAGCCAGTAGGTCGACGTGTCGAGCTGCTCTTCGAGGCCCTTTTCGAACTGCGCTTTGGCATCGTCCGGCACGCCGTCGACGCGGACGTCGAGGATGCCGACCGTGCGCTTCTTGGTCTTCGGCGGATCCTCGGCGAACGCTGGCGTCCCGAGCGTCGATAGCAGCATCAACGCGACGAGGGCGCGCGTCACGCTTCGTCGACGCTGGTGATGAACTGTTTCATCAGTCCATCGATCATGAGGTTGCGCTGGTTGATGTCGTACTTGCCATCGCGCCAGCCCGCCTGGACCTCGTCGTACTTCTTCTCCTGCTCTCCGATCAGCGTCCGGTACAACGACACCTTCTTGGTGATGTCCTTCTGGTTGCGGATGAAGTAGCTGATCATCGACGCCCCGGCCGCGACACTCAGCACGAGCCCGAGGGGCCCGCCCAGCGCGTACTTGAGACCGATGCGTAGCGCGATCATCAGGCCCGCGCCGATGGCGACCTTCTTCGTCCCCTCGCCGGAGACGATGGAATCCTTGGCCATTGCGAAGGACGTGGTTCCCGACGAGATGAGCAGCGCGATGAAGTTGCCCTTTCGCGTCGTCCAGCCTCGGTCGTAGTACTCCTTCAGTCCCTGCTTCAGGAACGCATCGAAAGAGCTGTACAGGCCTTCGTTGCCTGCGGGCGTTTCCTTCGACGCTTCAGCCACGATCCGAGGATACCTCGAAACCCAGGTTTGACAGGGGCATGGGCGTCGCACAGATTCGAGGGGATGACGCGGAATTGGCTTCGCCTGGCGCTTCTATTCTCCGTGGCGATCGCCGGCCCCGCGCTCGCGGACCCACCGCGCGGTCGAGACAAGCTGCTCGCCGGCGACTACAAGACCGCGATCGTCGAGCTCGGCAAGAACACTGGCAAGGATCGGCCGGCCGCGCAGATCCTGCTCGCCCGCGCGAAGATCGCGACCGGCGACTACACCGGCGCGGAGACCACGCTCGCTCCGATGGCTACGAGCAAGGATGCGGTCGGCGCGGAAGCGCGCATCGTGCTCGCCGAGCTTCGCGAACGGATCGGCAAGGTCGACCTCGCGCGCAAGGATCTCGAAGCGCTGTACAAGGATCGACCGGACGATCGCGCGGTGCGGACGGCGCTCGGTCGCGCACGCTACATCGGCGGCGACCTCACGGGCGCGATGGCGCTGTTCGACCTCACGATCAAAGAGTCCGACGATCAGAAGCTCGATCTCGACGACCCGGATCAACTGACGCAACTCGCGATCGCCGCGCGCTACACCTCGAACTTCAAGCTCGCGAACGACGCGTTCCGCGAGGCGATGTCGATCCGCCCGACGAGCACGGACACCGGAGTCGAGTGGGCCGATCTGTTCTTGCAGAAGTACTCAGCGCAGCTCGCAGAGCAAACGCTCGAAGAAGTGTTCAAGGTCAACCCGAACCATCCCGACGCACACGCCGCGATGGCCGAGGTGATCGTGGAGACGCGGTACGACCTCGCCGCCGTTCGCCACCATGTCGACGCGGCGCTCGCGGTGAACCCCAAGAACGCACGTGCGCTCAAGGTGCGCGCAGGTATCGCGATCGATCGCAACGAATGGGCCGAGGCAACGAAGGTCCTCGACGGCGTGCTCGCGCATAACCCACAGGACCTCGAAGCGATCTCGATGAAGGCAACCGTCGCGTGGCTGCGTGACGACACGAAAACCTACGAAGCGGAAAAGAAGCGCGCGTTCGCGATGAACCCGAACTACGCGGAGCTGTATCGCGTGGTCGCGCGGTCAGCGGTTCGCGAGCACCGGTATGTCGAGGCGATCGAGCTTGAGAAAGAAGCCGTCAAACTTCGACCCACGTTTTACGAAGCGATGGCCGGCGCGGGCCTCGGCTACCTCCGTCTCGGCATGGAGAAAGAGGGCCTCGAGTGGATCGACAAGTCGTGGTCCGACGGCAAAGGCAACGGCGACCAGTACAACGTCCGCGCGTTCAACACGCGTACACTGTTCAAGGAGACGATCCCGAAGGAGTACTCGATCGCCTCGACGAAGAACTTCAGGATTCGCTACCACAATGAAGAGCGGCCGGTGCTCTCTCGTTACCTCGAGCCGACGCTCGAGCGCGCCTTCGCCGACATGGTACGCCGCTACGGCTTCACGCCCACGAATCCGACGACGCTCGAGCTCTACGCGGATCGCACGGACTACGCGATCCGCACCGTCGGCTTACCCGACCTCGGCGCGCTCGGCGTGTGCTTTGGCAAAGTGATCACCGCGATGTCCCCGGCGACCGGCGACATCAACTGGGGCATGGTGCTGTGGCACGAGCTCGGCCACGTGTTCGCGATCCAGCTCTCGAACTCGCGCGTGCCGCGCTGGTTCACCGAAGGTCTGAGCGAGTACGAGACGCTGATCGCATCACCATCGTGGCGCCGCGAGAACGACGCGGACCTCTACGGCGCGGTCGTCAACGGCACGCTGCCGTCGATCGGAGCGCTGAACTCGGAGTTCATGCAGCCCGATGCGAATGCGGTCGTCGTCGCGTACTACCAGTCCGCGGTGACGATCGAGTTCCTCGTCCAGAACTACGGCTTCCCGAAGATCGTCGAAGCGCTGAAGCTGTACGGCAAAGGCAAGGAGTCGCCCGAAGTGCTCCAGACGATCACGGGCAAGACCATCGCGCAGCTCGATACCGAGTTCCGCGCGTTCCTCGACGTGCGCCTCGCTGCCTACAAGGGCACGTTCAAGCTCCCGACGCGGGGCTTCGATGACGTGACCAAGCTGGAGATCGCCGCCGACGCCGCACCTCGCGACGCGAAGGCTCGTGCATCCGTGGCGCTCGGCTACTTCTACGGCGGCGATGCAGACAAGGCCGCGCAGCAGGCGCAGGTCGCCATCGGCCTCGATCCGAAGCAGCCGTTCGCGCGTTACATCCTCGCCGAAGTCGCGCTGCACAAGAACGACTCCGACAAAGCGAAGACGATGATCAGCTCGCTGATCGCCGACGGTGTCGACAACTACGATCTCCGCACGCGTCTCGCGCAGATCGCACAGGGCGACAAGGACACGGCCGAAGTCGAGAAGCAGTTGTGCGCGGCGAAGAAGCTCGATCCGGAGCGCAGCTATCCGTATCAAGAGCTCTACAACCTCTACAAGAAGCAGGGGGCGATGGCGAAAGCTCTCGTCGAGCTCGAGCACTACGCATTCCTCGAGCAGATGGAGCTCGCGCCGCTCAAGGAGCTGATCAGCGAGTACACGAAGCTCGCGAATTGGCCGAAAGTGAAGACGTACTCGGAGATGGCGCTCTACATCGCGCCGCACGATCCAGATGTCCTCGCAGCGCTCGCGCGCTCGGCGATCGATGGAGGCGATCCGACGACGGCCCTGTTCACGTACGACACCATGCTCCTCATGAAGCCCGCTCCACGCCGGCCCGCCCTCGTACACATCGGTCGCACGCGCGCGTTCCTCTTGCAGGGCAAGAAGGCCGAAGCCCGCGCCGCCCTCGCGCTCGCGCAGAAAACGGAGCCCGAGAATGCCGAAGTCCTCGAGCTGAAGAGCCAGCTAAAGTAGCCCACGCCCCACCGGGGCTGTCCTGTCCGAGATTCGTCCAGCGCCGCACCGGGGTTACGGAGAGGTCCGAGCTGAAGAGCCAGCTAAAGTAGCCCGCGCCCCACCCAGGCTGTCCTGTCCGAGATTCGTCCAGCGCCGCACCGGGGTTACGGAGAGGTCGGAAAACGGTTCAACCCCAGTCGCATTGTCCTGTCCGAGATGAGTCCGAAGCGCCGTTTGTCATGTCCGAGATTCGGCCCGCGCCGCACCGGG
>JBGARE010000076.1:0-21743 GCA_044230415.1 Kofleriaceae bacterium | reverse complement strand
CATCGCGAGCACGGTGCGCGTGCCTTGGCGCATCAGCGTCACCTGCGTCGCATCGGCCGCGAGCTTCGCGCCCGAGCCCTCGACATAGAATCCACAGAACGCGTCCGCTTGCTGGGCAGACGCCGCAAGCGCCAGCGCCGCGGCGCCGACAGTCATCGCAAACTTGCTCATGAAAGCTTCCCCCTGAACTGATCGACGGATCGAGGTGGTCTTGGGGTTGAACGCCCACAAACAGCCCTCGGTCTAACCCGTGAATAGCGTCGCGCAGACGCCATGTAGGCGTCAGCAACCAGGCGGGATTTCTGTGGTCCTCAGTCGTCTTTGACGACGCGGGCTTCGGGCACCGAGTGGGCCGGCATCTCGGGGAGTGACTCGTCGGCGAGCGCCGGACGATTGCGCACGAACACCATATAGAGGATCACGCCGAAGCCGAGCAGCGTCAGGCCGAACGCGCTCTCCTTCGGGTTGCTCTTGAACTGCGAGAACGCGATCCACGCGGACAACACGATGAACGCGATCGGCGTGACCGGATAGCCCCACGTCTGATACGCGGCGCGCTGACCGCGCTTGCGCAAGATGAACACGGCGCCGACGGTGAGCGCCGCGAAGATCGACAGCGTGAAGCCGACGAGGCGGAACAGCCACCCGAGATCGCCGATCAGGATGAACACGATCGCGAGCACGCCCTGCACGAGCACCGCGTTGACCGGCACGCCGCGCTTGTTGAACGTCGCGAGCTGATGCGGCAGCGCGCGATTGATCGCCATCGCCGCGTACACGCGCGGTCCCGCCATGATCATCGCGCTGACGCTCGACACGAGCGCGACCGAGATCACCGCGCTGACGACACCGCCTGCCGAGTGACCGAACAGCGATCGCGCGGCGACATCGCCGACCTCGACGATCGGCCCGCCCTTCCACGCCGTGGTGACGCCGCTCGCGGCGAGCTCGGGCGTGAGCGCACCGCCCATCACCTCGGGCGGGATCGCGTAGAGGAAGACGATGTTGAGCAGCACGTACAGCGCCATCACGACGCCCGTGCCGAGGAGCAGCGCGCGCGGCAAGTTGCGCTCGGGGCGCTCGACCTCGTTGGCGATGTACGCCGCTGCGTTCCACCCCGAGTACGCGAAGCTCACGTACATGAGCGAGGTCGCGAACGCGGTGGTCGGCAGGTTCTTCGCGAGGCCGCCGGCCTTCTCCGCGAGGTTGCCCCAGTCACCGGTGCCGAGCAGCAGGCCCGCGATGATGAACGCGACGATCAGCAGCACCTTGAGGCCGGTGAACACCGCCTGCACCCAGCCCCCGATCTTCGTGTCGAACGAGTGAAGTGCGGTGATCGCGACGACGAGGCCGATCGCGATCACCTGCTGCACGCCGAGCGTGATCTTCACGATCCCGAGGTCGATGACCGACCACGGCACGGCGTGCAATCCGGGGATCAGCGCGGCGAGGTAGACCGAGAACCCGATCGCTGCTGCCGCGATCGGCGCCGAGAACCCGACGGTCAGCGATGCCCACCCGCTCATGAAGCCCACGGCCGGGTGATAGGCCTCGCTGAGGTAGACGTACTCGCCGCCCGCGCGCGGCATCATCGAGCCGAGCTCTGCATACGCGGCCGCCCCGCACAGCGCGATCACGCCGCCGACGATCCAGCACGCGATCATGGTGGCCGGATCGTGGAGCGAGAACGCCTGGAACCCGCTGGTGGTGAACACACCACTACCGATCATGTTCGCGACGACGATCGCCGCGGTGACGGTCAGCCCTAAGCGGCGCTTCGGAGGAGTCACGAAATCACGAGGCTACGTAGTCGGTCGCATATGTCGATCGAGGAACGCGAGCGCATCGCGCCAACACCGACGAGCGACAGGATCCCACACGAACGCGTGGAAGGCATGTATTCCGCCCGGGTAATACTGTGCTTCGTTTGCAACACCGAGGGTGTCGAGCACCGCCGCGAGGCGGCGCGTGTCGTCGAGCAACGGATCGCGCGTGCCGACCGGTGCGAAGAAGGCCGGCAACGGGCGATCGAATCCACCTCGGCGACCGGCGGCCGCGTCCTCGAGCACGCGCAGCGGATTGGCGAGCTCGGTCGCCGGGCCGTGCGCTGGCGGATGGCCATGGAGGTACGACGCCGAAGCATCGCGCAACATTCCATCGACCCAGCGCGGCAGCGGCCGGCGTTCCGAGAATCTCTCGGGCCGCGACACCTCGAGCAGCGCGCAGAACGGCAACGCGGCGCGGGGGACGAGGCCGGTGTCGAACGTGTCACGTGCCCACGGCTCCGCGCGGCGCTCGCTCGTCGCGAGAGCGAGCGCAGAGATCAGATTTCCGCCCGCGGACTCGCCCGCGACGGCGACGCGATTCGGATCGCCGCCGAGCTTCTCGATGTTCTTCGCGAGCCACTGATACGCGAGACACGTGTCCTCGATCGCCGCCGGATACGGATGCTTCGGCGCGAGGCGATACGAGATATTGATCACGAGGTAGCCGAACCGCGCGAACACGAGGCCCATCAGCCAGTGCGTGTCCTTGGACAACAAGTGAAACGCGCCGCCGTGGACGTAGAACACGACGGGCCACGGTCCCGGTCGATGCACGGGCTTGTACACGTCGAGCAATTGCCAGTCGCCGTGCGTCGAGTGATGGCCCGCGTAGGCGATGTCCTTGGTGACCTCGACGCCGTTGCGCTTGGGGTTCGCGGCGGGATGCAGCGCTGCGAGGCCCGAGATGCCTTGGAAGAATCCCTCGGCGATCGCGGAGCGCGTGCGTCGCCACGCGGTGTCCATCCACGATCGTGGCAGCTGGACGACAGCGGGCGGAGAATCTTCGTCGAGGACGCGAGCGGTGGTACTGCGGCTCACGGCGCCGAGCATACCCTGCGGATCAGGGAATCGGCTGCAGCGTGACCTTCACCGTGCGCTTCTGGCCCTGGAACTCGAGGGTGAGATCGACTTCGTCTCCCACCTTGTGTGCATCGATGACGCGGAACAGGTCCGAGCTGCGCTTCACCACGGTCTGGTCGATCTTCACGATGACATCGCCGAGCTCCCAGCCGCCGCGCGTGGGCACGGTGCCGCGAATGCCCGCCTTCTCCGCGGCGCCGCCCGGGGCGACACCGAGGACGACGACACCCTCGATCTTCTGCTGCTGCGCGATCTGGTCGCTCAAGATGTTGATGCCGAGGCCCGGGCGCACGAGCTTGCCGTCCTTGATCAGCGACGGGACGATCGAGTTCACCGTGTCGACCGGCACCGCGAAGCCGATGCCCGCGTTCGCGCCACTCGGCGAGTAGATCGCGGTGTTGATGCCGATGAGGCGGCCGCTCGAGTCGAGGAGCGGACCACCGGAGTTGCCCGGGTTGATCGAGGCGTCGGTCTGGATCACGTCGAAGATCGAGCGCTGGGTCATGCTCTTGATCTCGCGACCGAGGCCCGAGATCACGCCGGTGGTCAGCGTCTGATCGAGACCGAACGGATTGCCGATCGCGAGCACCTTCTGGCCGACCTTGAGCGACGCGCTCTGGCCGATCGGAAGCGGCAACAGCTTCTGCGCCGGCGCATCGATGCGCAGCACCGCGAGGTCCTTGTCCGGTGCGCGACCGACGATCGTCGCCGGATACGTCGAGCCATCGTTGAGCGTCACGCTCGCGCGATCACCGTGCGCGACGACGTGAAAGTTCGTGATGATGTGCCCCTGCTGATCCCACACGAAGCCCGAGCCCGTTCCCTGTGGGATCTCGGAGACGTCGAGCGTGATGCGATCGCGATGCGTCTCGAGCGACGTGATGTGAACCACGCTGCGCGAGAACTTGCTGAACACGTCGATCGTGGACTGTTCGTCGGCGCCGAGCTTGTCATCGGGGCGTTGAGCGATCGGCCGCGGCTCCACCGACGCGTAGCGCACCGGCTGCCGGCGCTGCTGCACCACCGTCCACACGAGCGCACCCGCGACGACCAACAGCAAGACGGCCAGGACCTTGGTCAGCAGGCCGGAATCACCAGGATTGCCAGGAGATCGAGGGGTAGCTTCGCGAGTCACGGGATAGGCCGATTGTGACATGTCACCTCCGCGGGGTCATGGCCACAACCGCCCCCGCACGCAGCGACATTCCCAGCCCTAGGTGCCCGTATGGATGTTCAGATCGGCGTTCAGGTCGTAGCCGCACAACGAACCCGAGTACGCGATCAGCGTCCGATCGACGACCATGTGGAGATCGAACCCGCACGAGGCATCGAGGTCCGGCCCCTGGGCGCGGAGCTCGCCGACCATCGCCGCGTCGAACGCCTGCCCCGCCACGACCGAGGTCCAGTGCAGCTCGCCATCGAGCGTGGTGCCGAGGTTGCCGCAGCCGACGAACGCGGCCGTGAGATCGAACGCGGCGCGATCCTCGCTCGTCGTCTGACCGGCGTACGTGCCGCTCATCGAGAACGTCCCGCCGCTCGCGCACGCGCCGCTGACGTCGACGCTCGTCGACGTGATGCCCACGGTCGCGCGATCGAGCGCGATCGACATCTCCTGCGTCGCCGTCCCGAACACCTGGATCGACTCGGCCTCCGTCGGTCCGCTATCGCACGCTGCCACCAACACCAGAGGAAGAAGGAAGGTCTTCATGCGTCGAGAATGCACCCGCTCCGTCGAGGAGTGGCGCGTCATCGAGGCAGAAGTTGGCACCGAGCAACGCGGATCACACGATGGCGCGCGCGGTCACCACGCAGGCACGCCGTGCGAGATCCGCACGCATCCTCGCGCTCAGATACGACGAATCAGTGTTGCGCGGCGAGGAAGTGCTCGGCCTCGAGCGCCGATGCGCAGCCCGAGCCCGCGGCCGTGATCGCCTGGCGATACTTCTTGTCCTGCACGTCACCGGCGGCGAACACGCCATCGACCGACGTGTGCGTCGTCCCGGGCACGGTCACGATGTAGCCCTGCTCGTCGCACTGGACCTGTCCGTCGAGGAACCGCGTGTTCGGCACGTGACCGATCGCGAAGAACAACCCCGCCGCCGGGATCACGCGCTCGCTCTTCGCCTTGAGGTCCTCGACGCGGACTTGCTCGACCCCATTCGCACCCTCGACGGCGACGACGCGATGGGACAGCAGAAACTCGATCTTCGGATTGTTCCGCGCGCGCTGCTGCATGATCTGCGATGCGCGCAGCTCGTCGCGGCGGTGCACGATGAACACCTTGCTGCCGAACTTCGTGAGGAAGCCCGCCTCCTCCATCGCCGAGTCACCGCCGCCCACCACGAACATCTGCTTGTTGCGGAACATCGGCAGCGCGCCATCACACACCGCGCACGCGCTGACGCCCTTCTGCCACAGCTCGTTGTCGCGCGTGCCCGGGATGTCGTCGCGCTTCGCCGTCGCGCCCGTCGCGATGATCAGCGCCTTCGCTTCCATCTCCTGCTCGTCGGACACGAGCTTGAACGGGCGCTTCGACAGGTCGACCTTGTTGACCGTCTCCGTGAAGATGCGCGTCCCGAACCGCGCCGACTGCGCGCGGAATCGCTCGCACAGCTCGGGCCCCGAGATGCCCTCCGGGAACCCCGGGAAGTTCTCGACGTCCGTCGTCGTCGTCAGCTGACCACCCGCCGCGATCCCGCCCGCCATGAACCCCTCGAACAGCACGGGGTTCAAGTTCGCGCGTGCGGCATAGATCGCCGCGGTGTGCGCGGCCGGTCCCGATCCGATGATGACGACGTTCTCGGCCATAGGCGTGAGGTGTACCCACGAACGTCCGCCGTTTCAACGACGCCCGCCCCTTGTCCGCGCCGCATCCCTGATCGATCCTCTGGCCTCCATGGAGCTCGCCAGCCTCGCTCAGCTCGAGCGGTGCCACCGTCGGCACGACGACGTCATGGCGAGCCTCCTCGAGGCCGCCCGCCGCCTCGCGGCAGGCCGCCCCGACCCGACCGACGTGCAATCGGTGCACGAAGCGGTTGCGTTCTTCGATCGCTCGATCACGCGCCACTTTCTCGACGAGGAGGGCTCGGTCTTCCCGCGCCTGTCCACCCGCCGGCCCGAGCTCGCCGCCGACCTGGCCGCTCTCTCCGCGGAGCACCCGATCCAGATCGCGCTGCAAACCGAGATCGCCGCCGCGGCACAGCAGCTCGACGGTGAAGCCCGTCCGTCGGCGGGCATGGCGCTCCTCGATGCGGCCACGCGCCTCGCGGATGCCCATCGCGCGCATGTCACGCGCGAGGACGAGATCTTCAAGGTCGCCCAGGATGCGCTCACCGACGCCGACGATCTCGACATCGTCGCCGAGATGGAGACGCGTCGCGATCGCGACGGTGTCGGCCGTGGTCACGGAGGGGGTGGCGGTGGCGGTGGCGGACGCGGTCGTGGCATGGGTGGTGGTGGCGGTGGCGGTGGCGGCGGCGGCGGCGCTGGAGCTCGTGCCGTGTCGACCCGCGCCCCCACGGTGATCGCGTCGCCCGCGGCCATCGCGAAGGCCGCAGCGCGAGAGCGAGCCAAGCAAGCCGCCACGAGCGCGCCTGCGTCCGCGAAGCCCTCGGCGAGCAAGAAGACCCGCGATCAACGCCCGGCAAAGACGACCGCGAAGCCCGCGACGAAATCCGCCGCGAAGGCGTCGAAGAAGAAGCCCGCGACGCCGGCGACGAAGTCCGCCGCGAAGCCCGCGAAGAAGACCGCCGCGAAGCCCGCGACGAAGGTCACCGCAACAGCGACGAAGAAGTCCACCGCGAAGCCCGCGAAGAAGCGTCGCTAGTCCTGGAACAGGTTCTCTTCTTCGGTTTCGGTGCCGTGGCGATCGCCGTGCAGCGCGTCGGACAGATCGTTCGTGGTCTTGCGCAGGCGCTGCCCGAGCACCTGCACGAAGCTCCACAGCATCTTCACCGCCGACGCCGGCTCGCGCTTGATGATGTCGTAGAAGTCTTTGCGCGTGATGACGACGAGGCGCGTCCCCTCGGCCGCGATCGCCGTCAGCGAGCGCACGCTGCGATCGACGAGCGCCATCTCTCCGAAGTGGTGCCCCTTGCCGAGCTCGGCGACGAGCTTGTCGCCCTTGGTCAGGCGCACGCTGCCCGACAGTACGACGTACATCGAGTCGCCGGGTTGGCCCGCGGTGAACACGACCTGATCCGCGTCGAGCTCGACCATCTCGGCGATCGTCGAGACGCGCACCAGCTCCTTGTAGGAGAGGTAGCGGAACATCTGCATGCCCTTGAGCACTTCGAGCTTGAGCGAGACCTCGGTCGTGCGCGGAACGAGCTCGGTCGAGTGCGTCTCGCCGACCCGGATCACGACGGCCGTGATGTTGTCGTGCCCACCGGCGGCGTTCGCGTGCTCGACGAGCTTGCGCGGGACTTCCTTGACCTCGCCGTCGGCGAGTTGCTTGGGAAGCTCCGCTTCGTCGACGTATGCGTACATGCCGTCGGAGCACAAGAGGAAGCGATCGCCCGGCAGGATATCGAAGTCGAACGTGTCGACCTCGACGGAGGAGTAGACGCCGACCGCGCGCGTGACCGCGTTCTTGTACTGCTTGTACGGCGACGTCTCGATCTGCTCGCGGTTGAGCTTGCCGCGGCGGACGAGCTCGTTCATCAGCGAGTGATCCTCGGTGAGGATGTGGCACTGATTCTGGCGCGCGAGATACACGCGCGAGTCACCGACGTGCGCGATGAAGCCGCGCAGGTGATCCTGGCTCCCGGCGATCAGCAGCACCGTCGCCGTGGTGCCCATGCCCCGCTTGTCTTGCTCGGCTTGCGCGCGCGCATGGACAGCGCCGCACGCCGCTTGGATCGCGTGCTCGAGCACCTGCAGGATCTCGTACGACTGCACGCCCGGGTGATCCACGCGATAACGCTCGATCAGATCGCGGTTGTTGTTCAGCGCGTCGCGGATCTCGTGCACCGCGATCGACGACGCGACCTCGCCCGCCGCGTGACCACCCATGCCGTCCGCGACCAAGAACAGCCGCAGCTTCTTGTCGATGAGGAAGTTGTCCTCGTTGTGCGTGCGCTGTCGACCGATATCGGTCGCTGCCGCGAACGTCAACTCCATGGGCGGGCCCTAGTGTCGCTAACAGCCGGTCGTCGCGCAACGACCGAGGACACCAGGTGCGAGCTCGGCCTCGACGAGTGTCTTGATCGCGGTCTCGTCGTTGAGGCCCTCGTAGATCCGGCCGCCGATCACGATCGCCGGTGAGCCGACTACACCGGAGCGGCGCGCGCTCTCGATCCAGTCGAGCGTGGTGTTCGCCATGCGCGCACGGCACGCGGACAGCGCCGTCGGGTCGATCGACAGGCGCTGCGCGACGCTATCGATCAGCTTGTCGGGAGCGCTGCGACGGCCGTGCGACCGGCTGATCTGCGAGAACATCTCGCTGACCCAGAGCCACCCCGGTGATGCGTCCATGTCGTCGGGGCTCGAACCGACCTGCTCGGCGCACAGCGCGGCGTCCCCGAGGAGCGTGAGCTCCGCGGCGTCCTCGCGGCGCAGCACGTCGAACCACGGCGCCCACACGAGCCGGACCTCGCCGCGATAGATCTTGTTGAGCTTCGGGGCGATGCGCATCATCGCGTTGCACTTGTCGTCGTTGGGGCGACACAGAAGGATGATCGGGACCGGCGCGTGCGCATCCGGCCGCCCCAGCGACGGGAGCCCGGCGAGCGAGAGCGGCGGGTTCGCGAGCGGGTGGTCCACGATCTCGCCCTCGAAGTTGTCGTCGAGCGGGCTCGCCGTCACCACGACGGGCTGGATGTCCTGGAGGATCTGCGAGTCGAACGCGGCGAGCAGCTCCTTCTGCGCGATGCCCTTGTCGAGCAGATCGATCGCGCGATCGTAGGCATCGGCGTACGCCGCCTCGAGCTCGTTGTCCGTCAGCGACGACAGCGAGGTCTTGAGCGGCTTGTCGTTGAAGAACACCATCGGCGCGGTCGTGCCGCGCAAGCGCTCGAGGCGACGCTCGTTGTCGTCGAGGACGGAGCCGTAGCGATCCTCGACGATCGCGCGATCGGCGCGTTGCGGATCGAGCCCCGCCTTCTTCGCGAGATCGAGCAGTTGATCGCGCGTCATGTTCACGCGCTGCGCGTGGAGCGCCGCGACCATCTCGAAGAACTTCCCCTGTGCGTACGCCTCGAGGGCAAGCGTCGGCTGCTGGGGGCCCTGCGCACCGCGCCGCACGACGCGATACACGATGCGAATCCTCGTCGGGTGCTTCTGCTGGAGCGCCTCGAGCTGGCGGTACACGGGCAGTCCGTTCGTGGTGCCGCCGCGAATCTGCGGCGCGAAGAACAGCTCGATGGTGACCGGCGCGTTCGCGGGTCCGCGCGCGGGCGTCGTCGCGGGATCGTAGTGCTCGACGCGAACGGACTTGCCGAGAGGCGGAGTCACCGTCGGGGCCGCCATCGCGGGCATCGCCGCGAGCACGCACGCGATCACCCCGACGCGATGACTCAAGACACCTTCTCGTCGTCGCCGAGTCCGTCGTCCTCCGGCTGCGGTGGCGGCAGCGGCGTCATGTCTCCATCGGACGGTCGCGTGGGCGGCCGATCCTTTCGCACGGTCGCACTCCCCGTATCGGGCAGCTTGGGCGCGGCGACGACAGGTTCGGCAGGTACGGACACGGGTGCTTCGTCGGGTTTGTCACGGGAATCCACGGATGCCAGTGCCGGTTCGATCTCCGGTTCCACCGATGGCCACAGATACGCGAAGTACAACCCCGCCGACACGACGAGCCCGAGAAACAAGGCCAGGACGAACGGCTCCCAGATCACGCCGCGATCATAGCGCGACCATGGCTGCCCGACTGGGAAGTCGGCCACCGGCGTCATCGGTTCCGGCCTCGGGCCTGGTGTAGGCTCGCCCACGCATGTACGCCCTCGCCCTGACCCACGCTGCCGGCTCGGTGCTCTCCGACGCTGCGAGCACGGCCGGCTCGGCCCTGCCCTATGTCCACATGGGCTCGTTCGAGATCGGGCCCCTCCCCATCCAAGCGTTCGGCGTCATCGTCGCCATCGGTGTCCTCATCGGCGCCGCCCTCCTGCGGCGGTACGCCGAATGGCACGGTGTCCACGACGACAACATCCGCGGCCTCCTCGCGTGGATCACGGTCACCGGCTTTCTCGGCGCCCACTGGTTCGACGTCATCGCGTACCAGGCCGACAAGCCGTGGTTCGAGTTCGGAAAAGGCCCGGCGTGGAAGCCCGGCAACTGGCCGCTGTTCTTCCAGCTGTGGTCCGGAATCTCGTCGTACGGCGGCTTCCTCGGCGGAGCGATGGGCTTCGCGTTCTATGTCTGGTGGAAGCGCCTCAACGCCCGGCTGATGGCCGACATCGGCATCGTCGGCCTGCTCCCCGCGTTCTCGATCGGTCGCATCGGCTGCACCGTGGTCAGCGATCACATCGGCCGCGCGATCTCTCCCGACGCTTGGTACTCGTTCATCGCGATGAAGTACCCGACCGCCGACAAGCTCGTGCACTCGGGCATCGGCGAGCTCGTTCACGATAACCCCGCGCTCAAGAATGCCGAGTTCATCCCCGCGTGGAACCTCGGTCTCGTCGAGTTCCTCTACCTCGTCCCGGTCAACGCGCTGATCCTGTGGCTCGCGTTCCGGCGCAAGCGCATGCCGGCCGGCTTGCTGATCGTGCTCGCGGGCATGCTCTACGCGCCGGTTCGCTTCTTCATGGACTTCCTGCGGCCGGTGAACTCGGATCCGCGCTACTTCGATCTGACGTTCGCGCAGTGGGCGTCGTTGCTCGCCTTCGGCGCCGCGGCGTACGTCGCGTACTTGATCAAGACGACGGGCAAGGTCGCCGAGACCATCGCGCCGACCTCCGGTGAAGCGCAGGAAGCCTTGAACGTCGCGCTCAAAGAGGATGCCGACGAGGACGACGACGGCAAGAAGAAGGGCACCACGAAGAAGCCCGTCGCGAAGGATCTGCCGAAGGCCACCGTGAAGAAGCCCGAGAAGAAGGACGACGCTCCCGATCCGAAGAAGGAAGAAGAGAAGCGGATCGCCAAAGAGCTCGAGGAGAAACGCGCTCTCGAGAAGAAGCAGAAGGAAGACGCGGACGAGATCGCCGCCGCCGAACGCCGCAAGAAGCAGGACGAGGCGCTCGCCGCGAAGAAGGCAGCCGACGCTGCGGCGGCGAAGGCCGACGACAAGAAGGCCGACGACAAGAAGGCCGACGACAAGAAGGCCGACGACAAGAAGGCTGACAAGGAGTCCGCCGCGACCGACCCCGCGGCCGCCGAGAAGAAGGCGGACGAGAAGTAGATCTCGCGGCCAACATGCGCACGGGATCGATAACTCCACGTGCGCACACACCGTGCGCTCACTCGTTGGTGCTGAAACGATTCGCTTCGATCACATCGGGCGGAGCTTGCACCAGCTCGATCAGAACACCTTCCCCAGATCGCGGTGTCTGATCGTTCCCCTTCGGGTGGATGAAGCACACGTCGAACCCCGACGCGCCTTTGCGGATTCCTCCCGGCGTGAAGCGCATGCCCTGCGCCGTCAGCCACGCGACCGCCGCCGGGAGATCGTCCACCCAGAGGCCGATGTGGTTGAGCCGCGGGTCGTGCACCTTCGGCGACTTGTCCGCGTCGATCGGCTCCATCAGATCGATCTCCACCGCGGCGGTTCCCGATCCCGCGACGAGGATGTCTTCGTCCACGTTCTCGCGCTCGCTGCGGAACGTGTTGGTCACGGGGAGGCCGAGGAGATCGACCCACAGCGATCGCAACGCTGCTTTCGATGGATGACCGATCGCGATCTGTTGGATGCCGAGGACGCGAAACGGACGCGCGGTCATTTCGCGGCTCGCACGTCCGCGAGGTTCTTGAGGCCGGGCCGCGTCGCGTTGACGAGGATCGACATGTTGCCCGACGGATGCAGGTTGTCGCGCATGAGCTGATGACACTCGCCGGTCTCGCCCCACGGGAACGTACGCGAGAGGCACGGATCGACCTTGCCCGCGATCACGAGATCGTTGACGCCCTTGGCCTGCACGTCGTTCGCGAAGTGCGAGCCCTGCAGACGCTTCTGCCGCATCCAGTGATAGCGAAGATCGAGCGTCGCGTTGTAGCCGGTCGTGCCCGCGCAGATGACGACCATGCCGCCGGTCTCGCACATGAAGCACGACGTCGGCAGCGTGGTCTCGCCCGGATGCTCGAACACGATCGTCGGGTTCTTCTTCTCGCCGAGCGCGGTCCAGAAGGCGGAGCCGAACGCGCGCGCGCCCTTGAGCCACAGGTTGTATTCGATGTCGTCCGACCAGCGCGGCAGCTTGCCCCAGTGATCGAACTTGCGGCGATCGATCACGCCGACCGCGCCGAGCTTCATGCAGAACTCGTTCTTCGACTCGCCCGACACGACGGCGACGGGACGCGCGCCCGCGGCACGCGCGATCTGGATCGCCATCGAGCCGAGACCACCCGCACCGCCCCAGATCAGCACCGGCTCGCCGGGACCGACGACGTTCGGCGGCCAGCCGTGCAGCATGCGATAGGCGGTCGCGGCGACGAGCATGTATGCCGCGGCTTCTTCCCACGACAGGTGCGCGGGCTTGGGCAGACACTGGTGATCCTGCACCTTCGTGTACTGCGCGAACGAGCCCCAGTTGGACTCGTAGCCCCAGATGCGCTGCGTGGGCGCGAACATCGGATCCTTGCCCGCGAGCACCCACGGATCGTCCGGCTCCCACATGCCGCAGTGAACGACGACCTCGTCACCGACCTCGACGTTCGTGACGTCCTTGCCGACCGCCCACACCACGCCGCTCGCGTCGGAGCCGCCGATGTGAAACGGCTCGGGCTCGCCCTTCTTCTGGCGTGTCTTGATGACGTCGATGGGGATGCCCATCGCGGCCCACACGTTGTTGTAGTTCACGCCCGCGGCCATCACGTAGACGAGGACGTCGCGTGGGCCGAGCGGCGGAATCTCGATCGCTTCCTCTTTGAAGGCGTCACGTGGTTCGCCGAAGCGCTCGGCGCGGATCACCTGCGCGAGCATCTTCGGGGGAACTACGCCGAGGTCCGGGACTTCTCCGAGGCCGTAGAGCTCGCTTGACACGATGCGTTACCCTACTACAAACGGCTTCGATCAGTCCGCGTTGTCGGGCTCGATGAACGACCACTTTGCCTCGGGGACCCGCGCCTCGAGGTTTCGTTCGAACGTGTTGATCGCGGCGACGAGCGCATCGGTCTCGAGCCCGCGACGGAACTTCAGCTTCATCGCGACGACGATCTCGCCGGGACCCTGCTGGACGGTCAGCACGCGCAGGACCTTCTCGATGTTCGGATCCGCGGCGGCGAGCTCGTGGGCGACCTGCGTGACTTTCGGATCCGCCGACTCGCCCACCAACAGTGACTTCACTTCTTTCGCCAAGAAGATCGCGACGCCGATCAGCACGCCGCCGATCGCGAGCGAACCGATCGCGTCCCAGCGACCATCGTTCGTGGCCTTCGCGATCAGGATCGCGCCGAGCGCGAGGAAGAGGCCGAGCACCGCGGCGCTGTTCTCGCCGAACACGACGACGAGGTCGGAGTCCTTGGTCTCGCGCAGGTACTTGAAGAACGGCACGTCGCCGCGCTTCTGGTTCATCACGCGGATATTTCCAAACGTCGCCCAGCCCTCGAGCAGGATCGCGAGCGCGAGGATGACGATCGCGACCAGCACGTCGCCGACCTCCTCGGGGTGCTGCAGTTTGTGCACGCCTTCGTAGATCGAGAACATGCCGCCGCCGCTGAACAACAGCAGCGCGACGATGAACGACCAGAAGTACATGTTGCGGCCGTAGCCGAGCGGATGCTTGGCATCGGCGGGCTTCTGGCTCTGCTTGATGCCGAGGAGGAGCAGCAGCTGATTGCCGCAGTCCGCGAACGAGTGCAGCGTCTCCGCGAGCATCGCGCCCGAGCCGGTGATGAAGGCACCGACGCCCTTCGAGCTCGCGATGATCGTGTTGACGACGAGCGACTTGACGACTTCTCCGCTAGAGCCGGCCATTACTTGATCTGCTTCGAGAGTACCTTGAACGCGTCCGTCCCTGCGCGCTGCAGCAGATCGAACACCACGACCTCGGTCGACGTCACGCGAGCGCCGCTCTCGCGGCACAGATCGACGCCGATCTTCCAGTTCGCCTTCGTACGGCTCGCGACCGCGTCGGTGACCACGTGCACCGCCGACGTCGGGATGATCAGGTCGCGCACGGATTGATAGACGCAGACGTGCGTCTCCATACCCGTCACGATCCACTGCTCGCGCTGCATCATCCCACCGAGCATCACCGCGGGCGGCAGCGTGTGGAACGTGTCGTTGTTCACGACGGAGAACTCGGTCTTGTCGAAGCGAAACAGCGGCGCGCCGTTCGCCTCCGCCGCGGCGAGCGCATCGGCGATCGCCGGAACGGTCGGGCCGAGGCCCTTGGGATACTGCTGACTGACGACGATCGGGAACAGGAACTGCCCCGCCGTGTTGATGAGCAGCGTCGTGTTCTTGATCGTCTGCTCGAGGATCGCGGGCGGCATCGCGGCCGCGAGTCGCTCTTGGATATCGACGACGAGAAGCACCGCGCGTGCGGGCAGGAGCTTCTCGCGGCGGCGGGAGTATTCGATTCCGAATCGCTCGCTCATCGCAGACCTCGCTACTTCTTCTTCATCGAGTCGAGCACGGCGAGCGCGTCGGTCAGGCGGTGCAGCCGCGCCTTCTCTTCGGCGAGGCGCGCGCGCTGCTCCGCGACCACATCCTCGGGGGCACGCGCGAGGAAGTCGGCGTTCTCGAGCTTCTTCTCGAGCCCGCCGATCTCCTTCTCCGCCTTGCCGATGTCCTTCTTGATCCGCGCTGCTTCGGCGTCGGGATCGATGTTCGCGCCGAGCGGCATCACGATCTCGGCTTCGCTCGAGATCACCTCTTTGCCCGCGACGCCCGCGAAGTCCGGGTGGGTATCGAAGTTCGCCGCGACCGTCATCTTCACGCGCGCGGTGCGTTCGATCGCGTCCTTGAACTTCTCGATGATCGTCGCGGAGGTTCCGCTCGCACGCACGCCGACCGCCGCGGACTCGGCGGGGGCGAGACCGTACGTCGCCTTGAGCATGCGGCAGCCGACCGCCGTGTCTTGCACGAGCTTCATCTCGGCTTCGGCTTGCTTGTCGACGTACGACGCATCGCCGCGCGGGAACACCGTGATCATCAGCGAGCCGGGCAGCTGCGGCGGCTTCGGCAGCTTCTGCCAGATCTCCTCGGTCACGAACGGAGCGAACGGATGCAGGAGGCGCATCGTGGTCTCGAGCGCCGTCGCGAGCACGCCTTGCACCACGTGGCGTCGCGCCGCGCGGGCCGCATCCTGCTCGATGCCCTCGGGCTGATGCAGGTGCGGCTTCGCGAGCTCGATGTACCAGTCACACAGCTCGTGCCACACGAAGTGATAGATCGCGTTCGCGGCGTCGCTGAACCGGAACGCCTCGAGCGCGGTGTCGACCTCGGCGCTGACCGCCTGCAGGCGCGACATGATCCACTTCTCGGGCATGCCGAGCGCCGCGCGCCCGGCGGGCGTGGCGATCTGCGCTTCGTAGCGCTCCGGGTCGTAGCCATCGAGGTTCATCAGCGCGAACCGCGACGCGTTCCACAGCTTGTTGATGAAGTTGCGGTAGCCCTCGACGCGCTCGATCGAGAGCCGGATGTAGCGACCGCTCGTGTTGAGCGCCGCGAGCGAGAACCTCAGCGCGTCGGCTCCCATCGCCGGGATGCCCTTCGCGAAGTTCTTCTTGATCGTCTTGATCGCAACCTCGGGTGCGTTATCGGCATCTGCGCGCGCGAGCAGTGCGTCGAGCGACGCGCCGTACACGATGTCGAGCGGATCGATGACGTTGCCCTTCATCTTGGACATCTTGTCGCCGTTTTCGTCGGTGACGATCGACGTCAGGTAGACGGTGCGGAACGGAACCTTCCCCGTGAAGTGGAGGCCCAGCATCATCATGCGGGCAACCCAGAAGAAGATGATGTCCGGTCCGGTGACGAGCACGTTGTTCGGATAGAACGTCGACAGCGCGCGTGTCTTCTCCGGCCAGCCGAGCGTCGAGAACGGCCACAGCCCCGACGAGAACCACGTGTCGAGCACGTCGTCGTCTTGCTTCAGCGCGGGCTTGGTGCACTTCGGGCAAACCGTCGGAGTCTCGCGCGCGACAGTGGTCTCGTTGCACTCCTGGCAATACCAAGCGGGAATGCGATGGCCCCACCACAGCTGGCGCGAGATGCACCAGTCGCGGATGTTGGTCATCCAGTGCATGTACGTCTTCGTCCACAGCTCGGGGACGAACTTCGTCTTGCCCTCTTCGACGGCGGCGGCGGCCTTCTTCGCGAGCGGCTCGGCACGCACCCACCACTGATCCATCAGCATGGGCTCGATGACCGCGCCCGAGCGTTGGCTGCGACCGCGCGGGACCTTGTAGTCCTTCACATCCCCGAGCGCGTTCTGCGCCTCGAGGTCCGCGACAACGGCCTTGCGCGCTTGCTCCACCGTCATGCCCACGTACTTCGCCGGCGCGGGCGCGCACATGAGGCCCTTCGCGTCGATGACCTGGAGGATCGGCAAGTCGAACATCACGCCGACTTCGTAGTCGCTGGGATCGTGCGCCGGCGTCACCTTCACCGCGCCCGAGCCGAACTCGGGATCGGGCCACGGTTTGCCATCGCGAACGATCTCGACGGCGACGATCGGAATCTCCCGATCGGTGAGCGGAAGCTTGACCGTCTTGCCGACGTGCGCGGTGTAGCGCGCGTCGGACTTGTGCACGACGACTGCGGTGTCGCCGAGCATCGTCTCGGGGCGAGTCGTCGCGACGATGATCTCGCCGCTACCATCGCTGAACGGATACTTGATCTCCCAGAGATGGCCCTTCTCTTCTTTCGTATCGACCTCGAGGTCGGACACGACGGTCTCGCTCGCGGGATCCCAGTTGATCATTCGCTTCGCGCGGAAGATCAGGCCCTCTTCGTAGAGGCGCACGAACGCTTCGGTGACGGCCTTGTTCGAGACCTCATCCATCGTGAAGCGCTCGCGCTCCCAGTCGAGCGAGAAGCCCATGAGCTTCTCTTGCTCGCCGATGCGATTGCCGCTCTTCTCTTTCCACGCCCACGCGCGACGCATGAACTCGTCGCGACCGAGCTCCTGACGCGTCTTGCCTTCGCGCCGCTTGAGATCCTTCTCGAGCAGCACGTGCACGGCGATCGACGCGTGATCGATGCCGGGCATCCACATCGCGTTGAAGCCCTGCATCCGCTTCCAGCGGATCAGGATGTCCTGCATCGTCGAGCCGAGGCCGTGCCCGATGTGGAGCGAGCCGGTCACGTTCGGCGGCGGCAGCGTGATCGAATACGGTACCGTCGGGCTCGCTTCGTTCGCGTGAAAGAACCCGTTCTCCATCCAGAAGCGGAGCCAGCGAGGCTCCACGTCCGAGGGGTCATACTGCTTCGGAAGCGCCGACGACGTTGTCACGTGGGGACGCTACCACGCCGGTGGCGTAGTGCGTCACGCGGCGCTGCGACGACTACGCCTGTCCGCGATGCTTCGTGAGATCCGTGAGGTTCTCGCGAATGATCGCTTCGGCGAGCTCGGGCACGACTTCCCACACGATGCGCTCGACCACTTCGGCCGACAGCTTGAGCAGCGCGAGCAGCTCCGGGCTTCCCGGCTGGAGACCCGAGGCCTCCGCCAAGCGCGCCGCCATCTTTTGAAGAGTCGCCTCGACGAGGGCAGAACGCTTGGTCGGGTTACCGCTGACCATGGGGGCTCGATTTGCTCCGAGTGAAGAGGGATTGAATGACGGTGCGGGTGCGGGCGCGGAGGAGGCGGGCGCGGAAACCACGGCAGGCGCTGGCGTGGGAGCGGCGGGCGCGCGCATCGCGGGCGCAGCAGGTGCGCGGCCCATGCTGCCGTCGGGCGACACGGGCGGAACGGCCATGACCGTGGTCCGGCTCGGCGCCGGCGGCTGCGCGGGTTGCGCCGTGCCGGCGGGCATCTTGATCGTGGGCATGCCCATGATCGTCGCGGATCGCGGAGGCTGCGCTCCGGCAGCGGCGGCTGGGACGCTCTTCGCCGCGGCGGCAGCAGCAGCGACGGGCGCGGCGGACGCGGCGGGCTGCACCGCGGCACCTTGGCCGGGCTTCGCGACACCGCTTGCTGCCTTGGTCACGATCTCCGTGACCTTCTCCAGCATCGTCTGCGTGTCCCACGGCTTGGGGAGGTTCGCATCGGCGCCGACTTGGACGCCCTTCGCGCTGTCGTACGGCGCGCCGTTGCCGACGAGAATGACGACGGGCACCGACGCGAACGCCGAGTCCGACTTCATCGCGAGGCACAGATCGTAGCCGGTCTTGCCGGTCATCACGGAGTCTGCGAGGACGACGGCGGGCTTCTGGCCCTTCGCCTTCTCCATCGCTTCGTCGTAATTCCGCGCGCCTACGTACGTGAACTCCGTACCGCGGAAGGTGATGTCCGCGACCTGCTGCATCGTCGCGCTGTCATCGACGCACAAAACAATCTTGCTCACGATTCCTCCCAGTTGCCCCAAGTACGTGATCGCCTCGCCCGACCCCAGACAAACACGGAAGCTTTACGTTGGTAACACGCAGCTCGCGGGAGCGTCAAACCAACCGCCGAGAATCCGCAGGCTTTTCAGATCACGCGACGCCGGCGAGCGTGCTGCGACGTCGGGGTGCCGCGAGGCTCGTGCTAGGTTGCGCGGCCCATGCCGCACCACACCCCGGTCCATCAAGCGGCGGCCGAAGCTGTCGCGATGCGCGCCGGCGTGGCCGCCACCGAGCTCAACGTCCAAGCGCCGCCGCGTCCCGAGATGGGAGACCTCGCGGTCGGCTGCTTCGCGATCGCCAAAGCGCAGGGCAAGAACCCCGCGCAGGTCGCGAAGGAGCTCGCCGACGGCTTCGTGCCGAGCGGCCTCGTCGCGAGCGCGACCGCGGCCGGCCCGTTCATCAACATCAAGCTCGATCGCGCGGCGACGTTTCGCTGGCTGCTCGGCGCCGCGATCGATGGCACGTTGATCCCGACCAGCGTCGGCGCGGACAAGACGATCTGCATCGACTACTCGAGCCCGAACATCGCGAAGCACCTCGCGTATCACCACATCCGCTCGACGACGATCGGCCACTCGCTCGCGCAGATCTTCCGCACGCTCGGCTATCCTTCCTCGGCGATTGGGGCACCACGCAGGGGATGGTGCTCGCCGCGTACAACCTGTGGGGCGCCGACGAGCCGATCGACGTGACCGCGCTCAACGGGCTCTACGTGAAGTTCCGCGCCGCGATCAAGCAGAACCCCGAGCTCGAGCGCGACGCGCGCCTGTGGTTCAAGCGCCTCGAAGAGGGCGAGCCCGAGGTGCGCGCGCTGTGGCAGCGCTTCCGCGACATCTCGTGGACCGAGTTCGAAGAGATCTATCGGATGCTCGGCATCACGTTCGACGAAGTGCGCGGCGAGAGCGCGTACGATCCGGACATGCCCGGCGTGCTCGAGGAGCTGCGCCCGCTGATCACCGAGAGTGAAGGCGCGCAGGTCGTCGAGCTCGAGGGAGAGAAGACGCCGATCCTGCTGAAGACCCAGGACGGCACCACGCTGTACGCGACGCGCGACGTGGCGGCGGCGAAGTATCGCTGGAACAACTATCACTTCACGCGCTCGCTGTACGTCGTCGATCGCGGACAGGCGCTGCACTTCCGCCAGCTGTTCAAGCTGCTGAAGAAGGCGGGCTACGACTGGGCCGATCGCTGCGAGCACGTGCCGTTCGGCCTCGTGCGCATCGGCGGCAAGAAGGCGAGCACGCGCGGCGGCGGTGCGGCCGGCTCCGAGGGCGAGCGCAGCGTCGTCCTGATGAAGGACGTGTTCGCCGAAGCGGAGGCTGCGGTGCGCGCGCGCATCCGCGAGGTCAACCCGGATCTCGATGCCGCGATCGTCGACGACATCGCGCCGAAGATCGGCGTGGGCGCGGTCGTGTTCGCGAATCTGCAGACGCAGCGCGACAAGGATGTCGACTTCGAGATCGAGAAGGCCACCGCGCTCGACGGCGACTCGGGTCCATACATCCAATACAGCCATGCACGCTGCGCATCGATCATGCGCAAGGCGGGCGAGACGATCACGCGCGCGGACATCGACTCGATCGATCTGTCCAAGCTGTCGCACGATTCGGAGTGGGCGGTCGCGAAGAAGCTCCTCGAGCTGCCGGACATCGTCGTCCGCGCGGCGGACAACAGCGAGCCGCACGGCGTGGCACACTATCTGTTGCAGCTCGCGGGCGACTTCTCGCGCTGGTACACGCAGGGCAACGGTGATCCGTCGCTGCGCGTGCTGACCGAAGACGTGCCCACGCGCCGCGCGCGACTCGCGCTCGTCGCCGGCGTGCAGGCCGCGTTCGCGACGGGCCTCGCGTTGCTCGGGTTGCACGCTCCGTCGCAGATGTAGCGCCGCGCACGGACGCTCAGGCGATGGTGCCGATCGAGCGCGGTGGTCGGCCGCGCTTGCCGCCCGCGACGATCAACACGAGCAGCGTGAGCGCGTACGGAACGAGCTGCGCGAGCTCGTGCGGGATGCCGATGCCCGAGACCTGGAGCTGGATGCGGATCGCCTCGAAGAACGCGATCGCGAGACACGCGAGCGCCGCGTAGGCCGGGCGCCATCCCGCGAGGATCACCATCGCGAGCGCGATGTAGCCGCGGCCCGCGGACATGTCCGCGACGAAGCCGCCGACGGACAGCGTCAGCTGCGCACCGCCCGCGCCGGCGAGCGCCCCGCCGACGAGCGCCGCGGAGAACCGCGTGCGCGTCGGCGACACACCGACGGCGACGAGCGCATCGGGGCGGTCACCCGCTGCTCGCAAGCGCAGCCCCCAGCGGGTGCGCGCGAGCGCGAACGGCAACGCGATCGCCGCGATCACGGCGAGCCACAGCAGCGGATTACCGACGACGTTGTTGCCAAAGCCCGGCACCGGCGGCGAGTTCGCACCCTCGTGATAGACGAGCTGCAACAAGAACCGCGTGCCGCCGAGCGCGGCGAGGTTGAGCGCGACGCCGATGATCACCTGATCCGCGCGCAGGATCAGCGCGCACCATAGCTGCACCGCGGCGACCGCCATCCCCGCCGCGCAGCCACCGAGGATGCCGAGGTACGGCGAGCCGGTCGCGTGCCCCACCGCCGCCGCCGCGAACGCGCCGAACAACAGCTTCGCTTCGAGCGCGAGATCGATGACACCGGATCGCTCGGTGATCGCGCCGCCCATCGCCGCGAATGCATACGGCACCGCGATGCGCAGCACCTGCGCGAGGAACGCGAGCGACAGGATCGATCCGATCACGCGCGGCCTCCGAGCTTCGGCGGCGCATCGTGCGTGCGCACCCACGCCGCCGCGCCGGCGATCGACAGCACCACGATACCCATCAGCACCTCGGTCAGCTCCTTCGGTACCGTGTCGGACACCGCGAGCCCACCCGACGACAAGAAGCCCAACACGAGCGCCGCCACGCCGATGCCCACGGGATGCTGTCGCCCGAGCAACGCGGCCGCCACGCCGAGGAAGCCGGTGCCTCTCCCGAGCCCCTCCTCGAACGCGTGCTTGTGCCCCATGACGAAGTTCGACGCCGCCAGGCCCGCCAACGCACCCGACGCGGTCATCGCGAAGATCCGCACGCGCGCCACATCGAACCCCGTCGCCTGCGCGGTCTGCGGATCGCGCCCCACCGCGCGCCACGCTTGGCCCCACGTCGATCGCGAC
>JBGARE010000075.1:0-24966 GCA_044230415.1 Kofleriaceae bacterium | reverse complement strand
GCGACAACGAGAGCAGCGGCGCGGACGTCGTGCTGTTCTCTCGCACGCTCGGCTATCGCCATCAAGACGCGATCGATGCAGCGCTCGTCGTGTTACCGGAGCGCCTCGCCGCAGAGGGCAAGACGGTGCGCGCGACCGAAGATTTGGCCGACATGCACGACCTGACGGGCTCCGAGGTCGTCGTGTTCCTGTACACGACCGGCAACGACATCCTCGACACCGAGGGCAAGCGCGAGCTCGATCGCTTCGTCCATGCCGGTGGCGGGTGGGTCGGCATCCACTCGGCGGCGGACACCGAGTACGAGTGGCCGTTCTATCAAGAGCTCGTCGTCGCGCAGTTCGCGTCGCATCCCGACGTCCAGCGCGCGACGATGAAGGTCGTCAACGCCACGCATCCGGCGATGGTCGGGATGCCGCCGCAGTGGGATCCCGTCGACGAGTGGTACAACTTCTTGCGCGACGCGGGGAGCATCGCGGGCGTGGACGTACTCGCGAACCTCGACGAGACGACGTACACCGGCGGCGACATGGGCGCGAAGCATCCGATCGTGTGGGCACACCAGCGCTTCACCGGGCGCGCGGTGTACTCGGGACTCGGCCACGGCGGCGAGATGTGGAGCGAGACCACGTACGTGAATCACGTGATGGCGATGATCGCGTGGGCCGGTACGAGGCCGAGCCCGCTCAGCGAATAGCGCGGATCGCGTCGGGCGCGGTCTCGGGCGGCGCGACCAGGTAGTCGCGCGGCGGAAGCAGCGTGTCCTCGCGAACGAACGTGAAGGTCCACGTGCTGTACGAGGTCAGCTGCGTGGTGATCGTGATCTCGCCGTCGCCGCGATCGTCGTAGATCTCGACCGAGCGCGTGATCGTGCGCGAGTCCCCGTTGAAGTTGACGGTGGCGTGCTCGGCGCTCGCGGCGGTCCAGTACGTGCCCGCGAGATGCGCGCGCATCCGGATGCGCACCTCGACGCCGGTGGTGTCCGGCTCGACGGTGATCGCCGGTGTGTTGAAGCCCCAGCTCGGAGGAGCATCGTTGAGCGTGGACGCCATTCCGTCCTGCACGGAGACGAGGCCGGTGCAGTAGTAGACGCCTTCGATGCGCGAATAGCCGCAGGTCTCCCATTCGCTATCGGGGAGGCGCGCTTCGACGAGCGCGGTGGCGCGCAGACCGCTGCCGACCTCGATGCTCTTCGTGATGCCGCCGCGCTCGATGCAGCCGCGCACGAGGAGGACGAGGATCGCGACGGGGATCGCGATGCGCACAGCGCGACGCGCGAGAGGAAGCGCGCGCCGGCGCAGCAGCGCGAGGCGGCGTAGCACGCGGATGCGAAGACGGCGCACGCTCCACGCCACGGTCCCCGCGATCGCGGCGAGCGCGGCGAGGATCGTCCACAGGCGACCTTTGCCGTCGGACGGCAGCGGGCCATCGACGGTGAACGTCGTCTTGCCCGGCGCGACCCACGCGGCGACGACGTGAAGGCGGCCGCCCGGGATCGTGGGCATCGCATATACCGGCTCGATCGCGCCGCTCGCGTGACGCGCTTGCCAGCGCGGATAGAAGCCCGTGCCGAGCGCGACGAGCACGGGCTCGGTGGTACCCGTGACCTCGATCTCGACGGCGCGATCGTCGAGGCGCAGCACGCGAACGTCACCGGTGCCCTTCTCGATCCGCGCGAACTTGCCGTCCCAGTCTTTGACCTCGCGAACGTGATAGGTGCCGAGCGTTCGCTCCGTCGAGGGATCGCCGTGGTCGGGCGACTTGTTCGCTGCGATCACCCAGCGCACGTTGAAGCGACGCAGGCTCGCATCGGTCAGATCCTCGATGCGCTCGCGCAACAACAGATCCGGCAGCCAGCTGTCGTGGAACGTCGGCAGCCCCGTCTCGGCGGTGAGGTGCATGTGCTCGTGCGTGTCCGTCTCGAACACCGCGCGCGCCCACGTCGACGGCGTGATCGACTTCATCTGCGTGTTCGCCCACGCGGTGAGCAAGCGACGACCGGAAGGATCCGGTGCGAATACCCGCGTGTCGGCCTGCGCACGCGCGGAGCCGTTCCACCACAGCGTCGGGAACACGCGGATCACGGAGCACGACAGGATGCCGAGCAACGCCGCAGCGACGAGGCGCTGGCGCTGGTTCGCGGTGCTCCAACCGGCGCGGGCGGCGCGGATGATCACCGCGATGCCGAAAGCACCCGACGCGGCGATGAACGGACGCGCGAGCTGCGCGAGCCGCTCGGTGCCGAGGCGCGCGACGCCTTGGCCAGGGGCGAGATCGAACCCGAGGTACGCGACGTCGGACAGCCCGAGCATCAACACGAGTGCGCTCGCGGCGACGAACACGGGCGCCGCTTTGCGCGACCACAAGCCCGCGACGATGCCGAGGAACGCGGCGTACGTGAGCAGCGCGTAGCTCGTGACCGGCGAGGGCGCGGCGAGCAGATCCTCGAGGAGGCGCGCCGGCGAGCGGATCGCGTTCGGGAAGTGCTGCCCGTAGAGGAGAATGCGCTCGGCGAGCGGCATCCAGATCGCCGCGCCGAGGAGCACGCCGATGCCGAGGTGGCCGATCGCGACGAGCGCGCGTCGCGGCTTCACGTCGGACGCGAGCAGCGCGACCGCGAGGAGCGCGAGCACGGACGCCGCTGCGGCGATGAGCCCCGCGGGATGCGCGATGCACGCGAGCGCCGTGAACACCCAGATCGCGATCGAGGTGCGCAAGCGTGGTCGACGAACCGCGGCGATCACCGCGAGCGCGGCGAACGCGGCGAGCGAGAGCGCCATCGCGGAGTGGAACAGCGCCCAGCGGAACAGCCCGACGGTGCCGCCGTGTGCGATCGCGCCGCTGTCGACGAGCGTCACGAGGCCGACGAACAACGCGATCGGCTTCGGCGCGACCTGCATCGTGATCGCGGTGGTCGCGGCGGCCAGCAGGATGAACACGATGACCGCGACGATCATCAGCGCGTACGCGAGGTCGCCTTCGAGCCCCGTGATCGCGGCGAAGTGCCCGGTGACGTAGTAGGCGAGCGAGGGATAGAGCTCGAGCGGCGCGTCACCCGTCGAAAGCGCGTGGTTCCACACGGGCACGTCGAAGCCCGGGAACGACGTCTGGACGTTCGCGAGCACCGCGTGCTGCGGGCCCCAATCGCCCATCGGCCAGTCCGGCGAGATCGTGAGGGCGTCCCAGAACACGCTCACGCCCGCGGCGATGACGACGCTGATCACGAGGAGCGACGTCAGATCCGCCGGTGGCTTTCGGATCGAGTCCGGCAGCTTGGGCCATCCGAGCGCGATGCCCACGCCGAGCGCGCCCGCGATGATCGTGAGACCGATCGCGCCCGTCGAGCGCGAGGGAAACACGAGCGCGAACAGCACGCCCGCGATCACGACCTGCACGCCGGGTCGCTCGCCGATCGAGCGGAACCACTCGCGCCAGTTCACGCCGGCGTCTCCGCTTTGCGAGACGCGAGCTGGGCGAGTCCTCCCGCGAGGCCGACGATCAGGTGCGCGAACCACAACGAGAGCGACGCGACCACCGCGTCGTGCTCGGGCATGCCGAACAGCGTGCCGCACAGCGCGATGTACACGGCCTCGCGTGCGCCGGCGCCACCGACGGTGATCGGCAAGAACGCGGTCGCCGCGGCGAGCGGCACGACGAGCAGCGAGCTCGTGAAGTCGATCGGGCCGAGCGTGGCGAGCAAGACCCAGCCCGCGGCGGCGATCAGGATCTGCGTGACGACGGACAGCACGACAGCGATCGAGAACGCGCCGTAGTCGCGCAACACGGGCAGCTTCTCTGCGTGCGTGCGCACGATGCGCGGGGTGAACCGAGCGATGCGGCGAGCGATCGCGATGCCCACCACGAGCGCGATCGAGCCGGCGCTACCGAGCGCGGTCCACAGCCACAGCGAGCTCGTGTCGATGCGATCTCCGACGAGGAGGATGCCGACCGCGAGTAGCGCGAACAGACCGAACAGACCGAGCGCTCGCTCGACGAGGACTACGGCGAGCGAGCCCGCCGCACCTTCATCGGCGAATGCATCGCGCGTCACCACGCCGCGACCGACATCGCCCGCGACCGCGCCCGGGAGATAGTTGTTGTAGAAGAACGAGACGAAGTAGAGGAACACGAGGCGCCGCATCGGCGGGATCGCGGACGCACCGTAGGCGGCCATGAGGACGCGCCAGCGGATCGCCGCCGCGACGACGTTGAGCGCGACGAGCACGATCGCGATCGTGAACGCGGTCGCGCCGATCCGGCTGAACGCACCGCGCAGATCGTCGATGCTGACGCGCGTGGCGATGAAGGCGAGCCCGCCTACCGTGCCGAGCACGCGCAGAACGAACCCGACGCGGATCTTCATGGGCGTTTGAACACGCGCGCCTTGTGCTCGAAGCAGTCCATGATCGGCGCCGCGACGTTGCGCTCGTCGAGTCGCGATGCGTGGCGCACGCCCGTCGGCGACGTGATGTTGATCTCGGTGAGCATGCCGCCGATCACGTCGAGACCGACGAGGATCTGACCGTGCTCGCGCAAGAACGGCGCGATCTCCGCGATGATCTCTTTGTCGCGCGCATCGACCTCGGTCTTCACCGCGCGACCACCGACGTGCAGGTTCCCGCGCGCCTCCGCGCTCGCAGGAACGCGCAGCACCGCGCCGACCGGCTCGCCATCCGCGAGGATGATGCGCTTGTCGCCGTTCACCGCGTCGGGCAGGTACTTCTGCGCGAGCGTCCAGCGCGTTCCCGCGCCTGTCGATGTCTCGATGATCGATGACGCGTTCGGATCGCCGTCGCGCACGACGAAGATGCCGAGGCCACCGTAGCCGTCGACCGGCTTCACGACGATCGCTCCGCCCTGCTCGGCTTGGAACGCACGTAGCTTGTCGGCGGAGCGCGTGACGATCGTCGGCGGCGTGAGGTGCGGGAAGCGCAACACCGCGAGGTGCTCGTTGAGCTCGCGCAGTCCACGCGGGTCGTTGACGAGCAGCGTCTTGCCGCGTGCGTGATCGAGGATCCACGTCGCATGCAGATAGTTCACGTCGACCGGCGGATCCTTGCGCATGAGGACCACGTCGAACTCGGCGAGCCGATGCGTGCTCGATGCTTCGACCTGGAACGCCTCGCGCGGCGTGGTCGCGGGCATCACGATCGTTGGCGAGGCATCGGCGATCGCGTCGTCACCGACGAGACCGAGGTGCTCGGGGAGGCACGTCCACACGTCGTGGCCACGCGCGGCTGCTTCGAGCATCAGCGCGTACGAGGTGTCCCCGTGGAGCTGGAACCGATCGAGCGGATCGACGATGAACAGGAAGCGCACGCCCGGACTGTATACTTCCGACGTGCACTTCGCCTGCGTGCCCGTCGCGATCCTCGCCTGCGCATGCGGGCGTATCGGCTTCGGCTCGACCGGCGATGGCGGAGGCGCGGGCTCGGACGCTCCGGGCGACGGAGCGCTCGTGGATATGCCCGATGGCACGACGATGACGTTCGATGCCCCGCCGTCGCTGTGCGGGACGGCGGGCGCGAACATGTGTGACGGATTCGAGACAACGACCTTGGACTCGCGATGGCAGCTCGACGTCTCGATGGGCAGCGTGTCCGTCGATACCGCGTTCTTCTATCGCGGTGGTTCATCGCTGCGTGCGCACGTGGATGCGATCGGCGGGTCGCCCGTGTCGAGCCCGCGCGGCTCGATGCGCAGCTATCAGGGATTACCGATACCTTCGGCGACGACCTACGTGCGCGTGTTCGCGTTCATCCCGTCGACGACTCCCCAGCGCTTCGTGCAATGGATCAACACGTCCAACGATAGCGGTCTCGGTTCCTCGACGGGCATGCAGAACAACGGTGTCGTGAACAACGACTACGCCGTGGCGCCGAGCACCTTCGTGCGTTCGCCGACGACGCAGTTCCCGCGCGATCGATGGGTCTGCGTGACGTACGAGGTCCCGACCGGGACCAATCCGCTGCGCGTGTACATCGACGACGTCGAGGTCAGCGACGTCCGGATCACGCCGACGATGGCGCATCCCGCACCGACCCACGTGTACCTCGGGCTCGATTTCCCCGAGACGTTCTCGAATCAACCCGCCGCGAACGCGTGGTTCGACGAGATCATGGTCGACGATCTGCCGATCGCCTGCGCGGACTAAGTCGGACTACGTCGCGGCGGGAGGCGTTTCGCCGCCGGGCTCTTCGCCACCGACCGCGACCTTCGTCGGCAGCAGGTGCTCGAGGCCGTGCTTGCGCAGGCGGTAATAGAGCGTCGAGCGATTGATGCCGAGCGTGCGTGCCGCGCTCGCGATGTTGCCGCGCGATTTCTCGACGGCGGCGATGATCTCTTTGCGCTCGCTATCGAGCAGGCGCTCCGCGAGGCTCTTGCCATCTTCGCCGGCGGACACGACCGGTGCAGGCGCTGCCGCCGGCGTGATCACCGCGGGCACCGCACCGCTGTGCGAGCTCGCGGCAGCGCGACGACCGAAATCGAGGTGCGAGGCTCCGAGCGGCTGCCCCTTCGCGAGGATCATCGCGCGCTCGATGATGTTCTCGAGCTCGCGCACGTTGCCCGGCCAGTTGTACTCGCGCAGCTTCGCGAGCGCCTCCGGCGACGCGGGTTGCGGCGAGCTCCCCATCGAGCGCGAGAACTTCGTGACGAAGTGCTGCGTCAGGATCGGGAGATCCTCGAGGCGATCGCGAAGCGGCGGCAGGTTGATCGGGAAGACGTTGAGTCGATAGTAGAGGTCCTCGCGGAACTCGCCCTCCTCGATCATCTTCTCGAGGTTGCGGTTCGTGGCGCTGACGACGCGGACGTCGACCTTGATCGTCTCGTGTCCGCCGACGCGCTCGAACTCGCGCTCCTGCAGCGTACGCAGCAGCTTGATCTGCACCTCCATCGGGAGGTCACCGCACTCGTCGAGGAACAGCGTGCCGCCATCGGCGAGCTCGAAGCGACCCGGGCGACGCGAGATCGCCCCGGTGAAGCTGCCCTTCTCGTGACCGAACAGCTCGCTCTCGAGGATGCCCGGCGCGAGCGCGGCGCAGTTCACGCGCACGAACGGTTTTTCTTCGCGCGGCGAGTTGATGTGGATGGCGTGCGCGACGAGCTCCTTGCCGGTGCCGGTCTCGCCGCGCAACAGCACCGTCGAGCCGGTGGGCGCGACTTGCTCGACCTTTTGCAGCACTTCGTTCAGCGCGGCGCTCTCGCCGATGATGTTGCCGAAATCGAACTCGCCGTGGATCTGCGCGTTCAAGTAGCCCGTGTACGCGGCGAGCTGCTCCGCGAGGCGCTTGTTCTCGCGCTGCAGATCGTAGCGCTCGATCGCGTACTGCAAGACGCCGCGGACTTCCTTCGCGTCCCACGGCTTCGTGATGTAGCGGTAGACCTGGCCGAGGTTGATCGCTTCGATCAGCACGTCGACGTCGGTGAACGCGGTCAGGATGATGCCGACCGCTTCGGGCTGGCGCAGCTTGACCTCGCGCAGCAGCTCCACGCCGGTCATCTTCGGCATGCGCTGATCGGTGACGATGACCGCGACCTCGCGCGTCTCGAGGATCTCGAGCGCCTCGGCGCCGCCGGTGGCGGTCAGGATGTCGAATGTCTTCCGGAAGTTGAACCGGAAAGCATCGAGGTTGTCCTGCTCGTCATCGACGACGAGGATCGGATAGCGCTTCACATCGAGAGTCACGGGCACCTTGGAGTTATCACGAAACCGGCTCGGCGCGGATGGCAATGGCCTCCTTCGCGAGGCGAACCACGAGCGGTCCCACGACGAGGCCCCAGCCGCCGATCAGCTCGACGCCGCCGAACATCGCGATCAAGAGCACGTAGCTCGGCAGCGCGAGGTGGCCACGTCTGGCAAGAAACGGCCGGGCGAGGTTGTCGACGCTGCCGATCACGAAGATGCCGACGAGCCCGAGCGCGATCGCCGCACCCGTACGATCGGTAAGCGCCAACCCGATCGTGACCGGTACCCACACGATCGCGGTACCGATCGCGGGGATCACCGAGAAGATGAGCGTCAGCATGCCGAGCGCGAGCGCAGACGGAACGCCGATGATCAAGAACGCGATCGTCGCGACCGTCGCTTGAATGATGCCCGCACCGACGATGCCATACGCGAGACCGCGGCCGGTCTCGATGAACGCGTCGGCGAGACGGCGCACCGTCGTCGACGGAACCGGCGCGTTCCGCTCGATCCACGGGTACCACTTGTCGCCCTCGGTCAGCAGGCCGAAGATTCCGGTGACGAGGATCAACACGCCGATGACGAAGTGAGCGGTGGCACCCGCGACCTGCGTCGCGATCATCCACGCGCGCTCGCCTTGGTTGCGGATCAGATCGGCGATGCCCGCCGCCGAGGTCATCGCGTGCTGGGTGTTCTCCGCGCCCGGCTTCGGTGCACCCGCGAGCTGTTCGAGCACGGACTTGCCGGCGTCCGATGACATGAGCTGCTGGACGAGCGCGATCGCGTCGACCGTCAGCGATGCGATCAGCGCAGCGATCGGTACGAACACGAGCAGCATGATCACGACGGTCAACGATGCGGCCAGGTTGGGCCGATCGCCGATCAACCGCATCATCGGGTGATGGATGCGTCGCTTCGCCCAGCGGCCGAGCCAGGCCGCGAGGATGACCCAGGGCGCGAACGGGATCGCCAACGCCACGCACGCGAGTACGAGCCCGCCGACCAACCAGCGAGGCATGCGTTCCTGGCTCATTCAGCGGGCTAGCATGCCTCGGCCGTATCCGACATGTAAGGAAACTTGGCCCTCACCCGCGCCGCACGTACCATTTTTGGCCATGGGTCATCCTCGTCGCTCGCGGAGGGCACCGGCTACGGAGGTCGTCTCCGCACCGCCCCGCAAACCTATGGCGATGGCGCGCCGAGTCTCGCTGTTCGAACGCGAGGTCACGGTGCGTCTCGCTCCGGTCGCCGTACAGCTGCTTCACGACGCGGCCCGCGTGCTCACCGAAGGCGAGATCGTGGGCGAGCTGTACGAAGGGTCGACGATGATGACGGTCGATCTCGCGCGCACGGTGTCGCTGATCAGCGATCCGCCCGATTCGACCACGGCGCAGCGCGTGGCGTTTCTCTATGCAGCCGACGAGCGCTGCCGTGCGAGCGCGCGCCGCATCGCGATCACCGAAGCGCGTCGTAACGCGGGCGGCGAGCTCGTCGCTCCGCACGTCGATGTCGAGAGCCGCGCGAAGGGTCCCGAAGTTCACTTGAGCCTCAACATTGAAGCGCAGCGGAGGAACGCATGATGGAGCTGTATTCGATCCGTGACGTGTCCCGCATCCTCGCCGTTCAGGAGTCGCGCCTGCGCTACTGGACGCAAACGGGCTTCGTCGGTCCGACGGTCCGCAAAGGCGGCCGCTTCTACTACACGTTCTGCGATCTGCTCGCGGTCAAAGCGGCGAAGGATCTGCTCGCGACGGGCATGCCGCTGCAGCGCGCACGCAAGAACGTCGAGGCGCTCAAGAAGGCGCTGCCCGACGACACGCATCCGACGACGAAGCTCCGCGTGTGCTGCGATGGCGAGACCATCGTCGCGCTCGCCGACGATGTCGCGTTCCAGCCGATCGGCGGCCAGGTCGTGATGGCGTTCACCGTGCCGTCGTTCGGCGAGCACGTCGCGTCCGTCCTCGCGATGCCGCGTGTCGATCCCAACGCGATCACGGGCGAGAAGTCAGGCCGCATCGCGATGTCGCCCGATGGAACACCGCAGGTGGTCGAAGACTCCGACACGCAAGCAAACGCCGGCACCACCGCCTATCGCCTGTTCATCGAAGCGTGCGCCGCCGAAGATCGCGGCGAGACCGAAACCGCCGAGCACATGTTCCGCCAGGCGATCGATCTCGAGCCCACGATGGCCGCCGCGCTGACCAACCTCGGCAACCTCGTCTATCGCCAAGGCGAGCTCGAGGAAGCGCGCAAGCTCTACGACCGCGCCCTCGAGCACGATCCGTCGCAGCCCGAGGCCCGCTACAACCTCGCCAACCTCCTCGAGGACCTCGGCGAGACCGACCTCGCGATCGCCGAGCTGCGCAAGGTCTGCGCGGCCGCGCCGGCCTTCGCCGACGCGCACTACAACCTCGGCATCATGCTCGCGCAGGTCGGCGGCACCGCGCAGGCCAAGGAGTATCTCGAGCGCTACCTGCAGCTCGACACCGACATCGCCAGCGACTGGGCGCTCCACGCGCGCACGTTCCTCGACCAGATCGCTGCTTAGAGCGATCGCCACACGACGTGGCCCGCATCTCCATGCGTGGGCCACGTGACACCTTGCGCGAGCCAGCGCCCGTGCATGTGGTGGCGCAGCCACGCGAGCTGATCACCGACGACGAACGACTCCATCGTCTGCGGGGCCTCCACCTGCGGCACGAGATCCGGCACCGGCAAGCGCGGCACCCGCAGCACCGGCGCCTCACCGCGCGGCCCGATCAGCACCCACGATCGCGTACGCGAATGCTGGCCATCGAGCCAGTGCAGCGTCGCGCGCACGAGATCGCCGGGCGTCCCGACGCCCTCGCTCCAGACGATCGATGTCGTCGACGCGTCGTATCGCGGCGCCTGCGTCGCCCGCGCCACCTCGATCGCGTCGTAGTCCAGTGCGATCTGTGGCGTCGCACTCCGCCAGTCGACGACGTGTTGCGCGAGCGAATCATCGAAGTCGATCTGCGTCAGCATCGTCCCGCCTGCGGGCAACGGCAGCCCCAACACGACGCTCAGCTCGCCGTCGACCACGCTCGCGACGTTGTCGGTGCGCTCGAGCGGAAACCCCTGTCCCATCAGCGACTGCATGACGAACCCGGTCGCCGCCGGCGCATCCGTCATCGTCACGAGCGACGACGCGTACTCGACGAACTCGCCCTCGAAGTCCACGCGGCGCTGCGCCAGGTCGACATCCTTCGCGAAGCGATAGACCTGTCCCTGCTCGAGCAAGAGATCCACGCGCGGCGAGCACAGCGCGAGCGGCATCGCGACCGGCAACGGATCGAAGACCGTCTGCGCACCGCCGCACGACGAGCGCAGCGTGAACGGCGGCGCCCCCGCCCCGTCGGCAAAGATGCTGATGCTATCGACGGGCGTCTCGACATCGACCGCCTCGGGCTCGAAGAACTCCAGCTCGTCTCCCGGCTGCACGCCGGTGTACGTCCACATCGACAGCGTGGGTTCGAAGCCCGCGACGAGCGTCACGAAGCCATCGGGCCCCAAGCGCCCCGTCGCCTCGCCATTGGCGTTCGTCTGCGTCGCGAGCGAGATCGACGAGTCGCTGTCCTGGAAGTACACGGCCAGCCCGCGCTTCTCGACAAAGCCGGTGACCTTCACCCGCACGATCCCGCGCTCGCGCGCGTCGACCTCGACCGCGGCATCGCTCCCGCCCGTGCGTCCGTCGTAGCAGCCGATCAGGATGACCGATAGTCCAACCGCCGCTCTCACGCCCGGGCATCCTACCCCGTGGCCACCGAAGAAATCGTGACAACTCTCCCGCTGGACCGCAGCTAGAATCACCGCGTGAAGCTCGTCGTGGCGGCGGCGTTCGGTCTCTCGATGATCGCGGGTTGTGCGTCCGCGCCGCCGGAGCGCATGCGCGATCCGAAGCGCATCGCACGCGTCGATGATCAGCCTGCACGAGTCTCGATGCGCCAGCGACCCGAGCTCGATGTCGCCGCCCCCGAGCTCCACATCGACATCACGCTCGTCGAGCCAGATCCCATGCACGAGATCCGGTGGCCGCTTGGACTCGCGGACCACCCGGAGCTCGCGCCGCAGTTCGATGTGGCCAAGGTCCTCGCCGAGCCCGGCCTCGACTGGATCGAGCTCTGCAAGATGGGCGCGCACAAGCGCACGATTCCCACGCTCCGCGATCAGCTCCAGTACCTGCGCGCGTGGTGCTCGGTCGGCGCGTACGACTATCCCGCGGCGATCGAAGCGCTGATCAAGCTGCGCAACAGCGTGGTGCCCGGGCTCGGCCCCGCGATCCGCGCGGATCTCTCGAACATCCTCGTCAGCCACGATCCCGACAGCGCGCGCGAGCTCGTGGCCAAGTTCCAGCTCGCGACCGAGGCCGATGTCCTCGATCGCCTGGCAGCGACGTACGTCGAGGTCGGAAAGCTGTCGGGCGCACGGGAGATCAACGAGCTCGCGCTGGCGAACGACTCGGGCAAGAGCCCCGCGAAGACGTGTCAGCGATTGACCCGACGAGTGCTGCTCGATCCCGAGACGTATCGGACATCGAAGAGCGCGTTCACGACGAAGGCGCCGGTGCCCGGATTCACCGACGATCCGACATCGCTGCTGTTCGGCGCGAAGCTCAACGCCGATCCGCAGTGCCAGGAGCTCGACGCGCAGGTGTCGTGCTGGCTCGTCAAATCGAACTGCTCCGCTTGGTACAAGCTGCGCGGCGTTTCAGAGGCCGACGCGTTCCTCCTCGACGCGCGCATGGCGTGGCCGACCGGAAAGTTCCGCGCGGATGAAGACGCGTGGTGGAACGTCATCAACCCGGCCCTCAAGGCGCGCCCGAAACGCGAGGCCTACGTGCTCGCGATGCTCGCGCTGGAATCGTCGTTGAAGCTCACCGACTGCCAGGACGACTTCAGCATGGTGCGCGCGCGCGACCTGATGTCACTGCTCGCCAACGAAAGCGACACGCCACCGGACGTCGTCGCGCGGCTGACCTGGCTCGACGAGAATCGAACCAAGCTCTGCTTCAGGCCGTACTAGAAGATCACGCCGCCGCAGGCGGACTGGAACAGCGCGAGCGTCTGCTGGAGGCTGACCGAGAGATCGCCATCGCAGATCGACGACATGCGCGCCTGCGTTCCCGCTTGCTGCACGAACGCCTTGAGGCGCGTCGCTTCGTCGGCGTCGCCGAACGTGGAGCTACACGCGCCCGGGCCCATGCCCGCGATCGCGGCCGCGGCCCAACGCGAGCGGTGGCCCGTGTACGTATCGAGGAACGCCACGTAGTTCGCGGCGGGCTCCATCATCGAGTCGCACAGCGTCTGGCCGAAGCCGAACGAGACCGGCGCTTCGTACGAGCAGTCCTCTTCGTCGGTGAGGAACACCACGCCTAGCAACGCATCCGTGCGGCGGAAGCCGGCGTTCGTGTTGTCCATCATGCGATCCTCGAACGCGTCGCGCATGCCGCCGAGGGGCATCTCGTCGGAGTTGCCGTTGGTGCCGACGTTGGCGACGCACGCGAACGTCTGCGCCGGGTTCGGATCGAGCTTGTCGATCCAGCGCTTCGTCATATTGCACGACGCGGGCTGGAGCATCGTGCCGTTCTCGCCGCTGCCCGTGTCCATCGGCAGCGTCGGGCCGCCGGGGAACGTGGTCATCGTGTAGCTGTACTTGCGGCCCGTCGTCGTGACCGCGACGCGATAGTCGAGGCCCGATGCATCGAGCACCTGGATGAACGTCGGGAAGTTCGCGATCAGGTTCGTCTGCTCCTGGCCCATCGAGCCGGAGTTATCGATGACGAACAGCAGATCGATCTTCGTGCATCCGCTTCCACCGTCGACTTGCGGGAACACTTGATCGCCATCACCGGTGCCACCACCGTCGGCGTTTCCCGTGTCATCGCCACCGTTGTTGCTGGAAGCAGGCGGTCCACATGCGACCAAGCCACTAACCAAAACGAGCAATAGTGTGCGCTGCGCGATCATCGGGCCCTCCTCCGAAGTCGCGCGGACGGTAGATCGGGCTGTCGGGCGTTACAACGAAAGAATGGATGCCGCTCAACAACGCGTACCGAGCAGCAGCACGATCGCGATGACCAGCACCAACAGCGGCTCCCACGTGCGATCGAAGCGAGTCATCTCGCACCCCTTCGAGCAACCCGCCGGCCAGCCTCGCCCATCAACACTCTCGGACGGTTAGCCTCGCCGTCGAGTCGCATCGGACCCGGTCGGGCCAACTCGACGGGTCTCGACCGACCCGTTCCGCGGACCGAGCGACTAGCATCGCCGCATGCGCTTCGCCGTGATCGCGATCCTCCTCGCCGCGTGCTCGAGCCCGAGCAAGCCCCCGCCGACTCCCGTCGAACAAGCGCCCGTCGAGCCGGTCGCCGATGCATCCGCGCTCGAGCAGTCGCCTCCCGCGATCGACGGTGGCGCCGCGCCGGCGGAGCCGCCCGCGCTGATCGCCGATGGTGGCTCGTGCCTCAGCGCCACCGAGTGCGCATCCGGCGTGTGCGAAGGCCTCGGCTGCACGGACGACAAACCCGGCACGTGCGCTCCGGCGCAGCGCGGCTGCACGCGAGATCTACGCGCGTACTGCGGCTGCGACGGCAAGACGTTCAAGACGTCGGGCTCGTGCCCGAAGCGTCGCTACGCGGCGAAGGACGCGTGTCCCACCGGCACCAAGCGCCCGACCGGCGCGTTCTGCTTGAAGGCCGGAGATTGCGCGTCGAAGCTGTGCGAGGGCATGGGCTGCGACGACGATCATCCCGGCGTGTGCGCCGACAAGCAGCGCGCGTGCACCGCGGACGTCGTGCAGTACTGCACGTGCGACGGAGGCACGATCACCGGCTCGAGCAGCTGTCCGGGTGCGCGCTACGCGAAGCGCGGCACGTGCGACGAAGACGACTAGCTCAGGTGCGGCAGCCGGAACATCAGGTAGACGTAGACGTAGGGCGCGATGAACAGCACGGCATCGATGCGATCGAGGATGCCGCCGTGGCCGGGCAACAGTGCGCCCGAGTCCTTCACGCCCGTCGAGCGCTTGATCAGCGACTCGGCGAGATCGCCCATCTGACCGAGCATGCCGCCCGGAATCGCGAGTAACACGACATCGACCCACGTCAGGTACGTCGCGAAGAACACCTTGAGGATCGCGACGCCCGCGAACGATCCCGCGAGCCCACCCCACGCGCCGGCCCAGGTCTTCTTCGGCGAGACCGCTTCGTACAGCTTCGCGTTGCCGAGGAAGCGCCCTGCGAAGTAGCCACCGGTGTCGGCGAGCCACGCGACGAGCAGAACGATCAGCACGAGGTAGCCACGACCATGCGGCGCGATCGGCGTGAGCTCGAGCAACTTGAGCTTCGCGAGGAACGTCGTCAGGAAGCCCGCGTAGACGATACCCATCACCGTCGCCGTGGTGCGCGCGGCGACCGACGGGATGTCGCGGAACTTGAACAGGTAGAACAGCATCGGAACGATGACGGCGAAGATCAGCGCGATCGTTCCGCCGCTGAGCATCGCGGATTCGCCAAACCAGCGCGGCAGCGTGCCCGCGTAGAACAACATCGTGGGTGTATCGAGCCAGTAGAAGGCCAGGCAGGCGATGCCACCGAGGACGACAGCGGCCTTGCGGTCCTCTGCCGGCAGGGTCATCGCGAAGAACTCGTGCATCGCGATCAGCGACGCGATGAAGATCAGCGCCCAGGTCGGCTCGGGCCGCTGTACGTAGAGGATCCCGAGGAGGATCGGGACCGCGACGACCGCGACCAAGAAGCGCTGAGCGAGATTACCGAGGGCCACGGCGAGCGAACCTAGGTCGGATCGACGTCGGTTGCGAGCTGTGCCGACGTCAATCCGAAGCGGCGCTCGCGCCCTGCGAATTGCTCCAGGCACTGATAGAGGTGCTCGCGGCGGAACTCGGGCCACAACACGTCGACGAACACCAGCTCGGCGTACGCGATCTCCCACAGCATGAAGTTCGAGATGCGCTGCTCGCCGCTCGTCCGGATCAAGAGATCCACCGCCGGCATCCCCGCCGTCGGCAGATACCCCTGGAACCGATCGACGTCGAGGTCCTCGGGCCGCATGTTCCCGGCGAGCACGTCCTTCGCGACCTCGCGGACCGCGCGCACGATCGACTCGCGGCCGCCGTAGGACAGCGCGAGGGTGAGCGTCATTCCGTGGTTCGCGGAGCTCGCGGCCCGCAGCTCGTCGAGGGGCTCCTTGACCAACGGAGGGAGCTTCTCGCAGTCACCGATCGCTTCGAGGCGGATCTGGTTGTCGAGGATCTCGGTGCGCTCGTCGAGGAGGAACTCGCGAAGGAGCTGCATGAGCCCCGCGACCTCCTCGGCCGGGCGGGACCAGTTCTGGGAGCTGAACGCGAATAGAGTCAGCGCTTCTATTCCCAGCTGGCGCGATGCCCGCGTGATATCGCGAACCGAGTCGGCACCCGCGCGGTGACCATCGAGGCGCGGTCGACCTTGGGTCTCGGCCCAGCGGCCGTTGCCGTCCATGATGATCCCGACGTGGCGCGGGAGCCTGCGTGTGTCGCTCATCGATCTCTCTCCGCGTCGCCTTCGGCGCCGCTGCGCGCCTGACATTCGTCAGGCTTGCGACGGAGAAAGGACGCGTAGCACGTCGGGTGCGAGCGTTGCAACGACACCATTGATCCCGTACGCTCGATAGAAGCCATGGGCATCTTTTCGAGACTCGGGACGCTGATCAAGTCGAACATCAACGACCTCATCACGAAGGCAGAGGATCCGGAGAAGATGCTGTCCCAGGTCCTCCTCGAGATGCAGCAGCAGCTCGTCGAGGCAAAGAAGGCCGTCGCCGTCGCGATCGCCGACGAGAAGAAGCTGCAGAAGCAGTACACGGCGGAGACCGACAAGTCGAAGGAGTGGGAGCGCAAGGCGATGGTGGCCGTGCGCGCTGGCGACGACAACCTCGCTCGTCAAGCACTCGGTCGGAAGCAAGAGCACGAGACGATCGCGACGCAGTTCCAGCAGCAATGGATCTCGCAGAAGCAGGCCGTCGAGAAGCTCAAAGACGCACTTCGCCTCCTCAACAACAAGATCGAGGAAGCGAAGCGGAAGAAGAACATCCTCATCGCTCGCAAGAAGCGCGCGGAAGCGCAGCAGCAGATCGCGAACACGATGCAGGGCCTGGGCGACACCAGCGCGTTCGACACGTTCGATCGCATGGCCGAGCGCATCCAGCTCATGGAAGCGGAGGCCGAGGCCGGCGCGGAGCTCGCGGGCGAGCTGTCGGGCGACACGCTCGAGTCCAAGTTCCACGCGCTCGAAGCCGGCGGCGGCAGCGAGGACGACTCGCTCAACGAGCTCAAGGCGAAGATGGGTCTCCTCGAGGCGCCCAAGGGTGACGGCGCGAAGCAGCTCGGCGCCGGCGTGGGTCACGCCAAAGAAGACAAGTCGGCTCCGATCGATGTCTCGGGGATGGGCGGGCTGACCGCCGAGGACCTGAAGGAGCTCGAGGACCTCGACCTGTCCGAGCTCGACAAAGACTCGAAGAAGGCCTGATCGGCCCTGGGTCACGCCGGCTCGGGCGGTGTGAATGACCAGCTACAGCGGCAAGAATTGGCGGAGTAACTTCCGCAGGTTGTGCGACTTCTGACCCGCCCGCTCGCGGATCGACGATTGCACGATGGACCTCCCATGCGTCTCGTCGTCGGGTTTTTGGCACTGACCCTCTCTGGTTCGATCGCACTCGCCGACGAGGCCAAGGCCCCGGAACCGCAGCCCGAACCCGCCCCGGCGGCGGTCGTTGCCCCGAAGACGAAGACCGGTCTACGGGTTGTTCGAATCCTGCCGGAGAGCAACCAGGCGCTGTTGTTCGACAAGAACCGCGGCACCCATGTCCTGGCCGAGGTCGGATCCACGATCGCGGGTTACACCGTCGACGCGATCGACGAGGACGAGGTCACGCTGTCCGCGAACGGCAAGGAGCTGGTGCTGAGCGCCCCGGCCAGCCGTGGTGGGTGGCGCTCGCTGCGCGAAGAGCGCGCGGAAAAAGCGGCACCCGTCAAACCAGCCGACACCACCCCGAGTGTTGGCGAGATCGTCGATCCGTACGCGACCGATGGTGGCAGCGCCCCGCTCGATCCGTACGCCGACCCGAAGGTGCGCGAGGTCTCGGCGCCGACGCCGATCGTCGCGGGCGAAGGTGGCGTTCGGGTCGCCGACGCGAACGAGCCGTCCGATCCGTACGACGACGCTCCCGCGAGCGCGCCGATCGTCGACGCCGGTCCCGCGCCGCAGGTGAAGCACAAGGCCGACCCGTCGTGGATGTCACCCGAGCCCGCGTTCGTTCCCGCGGGCACCGCGAAGCCCGCGCCGCTCGCCGAAACGCCGAGCGATCCGTACGGCGCCGACGAAGCGCCCGCGGCACCGGTCGTCACGCCGACCGTGTTGTCGCGCAGCGAGCTCAACGTCGCGCTCGCCGATTTCGGCAAGCTGACGAACCTGCTCCGCGGAACCTTCACCGCGCAGGGTGCGCGCCTCGATGTCGTCGCCGATGGTTCGATCTTCGCGAAGGCGGGCCTGCGGTCGGGCGATGTCATCACCGCCGTCGACAACCAGCCGCTGCGCTCGATCGACGACGCAGCGGACCTGTACGTGCGTGCATCTGCGACGAAGGCCGCGAACATCTCCGTCCTTCGCGCGGGCAAGCCGCTCGCGCTGCGCGTCCTGATCCACTAACCAGGCACGCGGGGCTCGCCTGGTTTACGATGGGCCTGTGGGGTCACGGCTCGAACTTCGACTGACGAGCCAGTCCGAGTGGATCAAGATCTTCGATCCACGGGACTGGACGGTCTTCGTTCCGAGCGAGCAGAAGCTCGACCAGGGCACGGCGCTGCGCATCGATCTCGATGTCGGTGGCTGGCTCGTCTCGCTGCGCGGCAGCGTCGTCGGACACAAGGATGATCCGAAGGGTGTCGTCGTCGCGCTGAGCGGCTCGGAGCGCGACAAGATCAACTATCTGAACGGCTTCGTGCGCGGTGGTCTTTTGAACCTGCGCGAGAAGCGGCGGCTGCCGATCAAGCTGCAAGTCACGTACGGCGCGATCGAAGGCCCGGCGAATACGTTCACCAAGGACATCAACGAAGAGGGCGTGTTCTTGTTCACGGACAAGCCGCTCCCCGAGACCTCGCAGGTCCACATGCTCGTCGCGGTGCCCGGGAAGTCGCAGCCGCTGTCGCTCGTCGGCAAGGTCTCGCACATCATCCCGACCGGCGAGGATGAAGCGCCCGGGATGGGCATCGTGTTCGAGATGGACGAGAAGCAGAAGGCGGAGCTGAACGAGGTCGTCAAGGAGCTCGAAGCGAAGCTCACCGACGGTCGGTTGAGCACCAGCCCCGGCGAATGACGCCGTCCGAGGCATGCGACGTCGAACGCACGGCGCCCGACGCTGCGATCGCCGTGGCTTTGCTATGGTGAGCCGTGGCACGCCGCGCGACTCGAGCGACACCGATCGCACCGGTGGTGTGGCGTGATGGCGTTCACCTGTCCGGGACCCCGATCTGGTGCGATGCGCGGCGGCGGCAAGACATCTGCTTCGTATCGTCGGTGGAGCGCGTGCTGCGCTCCGGACACGGGCAGCTGATCGCGACGCCGATGACGCTCGCGTTGCTCGACGGTGGCAATGATGGTCACCTCGGCGTTCCGCTGCGCCAGCGATTCACGCTCGGGACGGTGCGACTCGAGCTGATCCCGTCGGGGCGCGGGTTCGGCGCGGCCGCGCTGCACGCGGACATCGCCGGACGGAAGGTGCTGTACGCGAACACGGTGCGCACGGTGTCGGGCGGAGCGGGCGATGCGGCGGAGGTGCGTGCCTGCGATGCGCTCGTCGTCGGCGCGCCGTTCGGCGAGGCGCACCACGTGTTTCCGCCGCTGGCGCGCGTGATGGACGAGACGGTCGCGTGGGCAAACACGCAGCTCGCCGCGGGACGGCGGCCCGTGCTGTTCGTCGATGGCGTGCTCGACGGGCTCGAGGTCGCGCGCACGTTGACGGCGGGTGGTATCGCGGTGTCGGGGCATCGTGCGATTCGCGATGCAGCGACGCGCGCGGTGTTGCCGCCGCTCGCGACGATCGGCAAGGAGCCGCGTGCGGTGATCTGGCCGGATACAGATCACGCGGGTCTCGCGAAGGCGATCGCCGGCAAGGGCTTCGCGACGGCGCTGGTGTCGGGACGCGCGATCGAGGGTGGTGCCGGCTACGACGCGGCGTTCGCGTGGGCGACGGCGGCCGATCGCGCGCAGCTCCTCGGTTGGATCGAAGCGGCGAACGCGCGCGCGGTGTTCGTCACCGGTACGTGCGCCGATGCGATCGCCGCGGCGGTCGGCTCGCACGCACGCGTGATCGGTCCGCCCCAACAGATGGCGTTGTTCGCGCGATGAGCACTCGTGTTCGCATCGCCAATCGCCGGGAGGGCGGCTGGTGGTGGCGCGCACCCGTGCTCGCGATTCTGTGGGCGATGATCGCCGCGCCGATCCTCGTGGGGCTCGTCGCTGCGACGACGCTGCGGCGATGGGCGAAGGACTTGCCGGAGGTGCCCGACCTCGCGGAGTGGCGCGCGAATGCACCGCAGACCTCGCTGGTCGTGGCTGCGGATGGCGCGCACCTGCTCGAGCAGCCGTTCACCGACGAGGGCGTCGTCGGTCATCGCGAGCTCGCGACGCTCGATCGGCTGCCGCTGCCGCTCGTGCAGGCGGTGCTCGCGGCGGAGGACGTGCGGTTCTTCACGCACAAAGGCTACGACGTGCAGGCGATCCTGCGTGCGTTGCGGGTTCGCTACGAAGGCGGACCGCGCCAGGGCGCATCGACGATCACGCAGCAGCTCGCGCGAAATCTGTTGCCGATCGAGATCGGGACCGAGCAGAGCTTTCGCCGCAAGACCCGCGAGGCATTGCTCGCGCGGCAGATCGAGCGACGGTGGACCAAGCGCGAGATCCTCGAGACCTACTTGAACTACGTGTATCTCGGGCAGGGCGCCTACGGCATGGTTGCGGCCGCCAGGTCCTACTTCGACAAAGACATCGGAGAAATCGATCTCGCCGAAGCAGCGTTGCTCGCGGGGCTGATCCAGGCGCCGTCGGCGATCGATCCGTACAAGAACCCCACGCGCGCGAAGGCGCGACGCGACGAGGTGCTCGCGCGCATGGTGCGCGCGCGGATCATCGACGACGCCGCGCGCACGAAGGCGAGCGAGCAGCCGATCGTGCTGCACCGTCCATCGCCGAGCTATCGCACGCGGGTGCCGTGGTACGCGGAGCAGGTCCGGCGGTTCATCGACGACGCGTTGCCCGCCGAGCTCGACAACGGTGGGCTCGTGATCGAGACCGCGGCGAACGTCGCCGAGGGCACGCAGCTCCAGCGCGACGCGGACGCGCACGCCGTGACGTGGAAGCAGGCGCAGGTCGCCGCGATCGTGTGGGATCATCGAACCGGCTACGTCGAAGCGCTCGTCGGCGGGCGCACGGATGCCAGCGACCACTTCGATCGCGCGCTGCAGAGTTGCCGCCAGCCGGGCTCGGCATGGAAGCCGCTCGTCTATGGCGCCGCGCTCGAGACGGGCGCGATCACACCGGGCACCGCGCTGCGCGACGCGCCGATCGCCGAATACGACGAGGTCACCAACGTCCACTGGAAGCCAAAGTCCGGCGGAAGGTTCCGCGGCGTGGTGCTCGCACAGGATGCGATCGCGGCCTCGCTCAACGCGCCGGCGATCGACGTGTTCGATCGCGTCGGCGCCGAACCGGTCATTCGCCTCGCGAAGCGACTCGGGATCACGAGCCCGCTCGCCGACGTGCGACCGATGGCGCTCGGTGCGTCGTGCGTGAAGCCGATCGAGCTCGCACGCGTGTACGCGGTGATCGCGCGCCGCGGCTGGGCGGTCGCGCCGCGCTTCGCGGTTCGGATTCGTCGCGGTGACACCGTGCTGTTCGATGCCGCGGTCCCCGAGGATCCGTGGCTCGATCCCGCGCGGCGCTTCGATCGCATCGCGGCGCTCGCGGGCGCGGACCCGGACGCACGCGTCGGCGCATCCGGTGGCCGGTTGATCGACGAGGCCGTCGCGTTCCAGTTGCTCGACATGCTGGCCGCCGTGGTGTCCCGCGGCACCGCCACCGCGGCGTTGGCCCTCGACCGCCCCGCCGCCGGAAAGACCGGCACCACGAACGACAACACGGACGCGTGGTTCGTCGGGTTCACGGGGCGCGTGCTGGCCGCCGTGTGGATCGGCTTCGACGATCCGGCCCACAAGCTCGGCCCCGAAGGGGATGGCCGCCGCGCCGCGCTCCCGCTGTGGATGCGCGCTATGCGCACGGCAGAGGCGAATCGCCCCACCCTTCCCGTGCCGGGTTCACCGCCCACAGGCATGGAACGCGTGACGATCGACCGCGAGACGGGCCTTCTGGCGGCACCAGGCGCCCCCGGGCTCGCATTGTGGTTCAAGGCGGGGTCCGCGCCGACGGAAACGGCGGATCAGCCAGGAACTTCTCCGACGGATTTCGGCCAGAGCAGCCGCGAATTCTGAAGGTGGTATGCTGCCGATCGATGTTTGGAATGGGCGGCAGCGAGATCATCGTGATCTTGATCGTCGCGCTCCTATTTCTGGGGCCTGACAAGCTGCCCGATGCTGCCAAGAAGATCAGCAAGGGCATTCGCGACATCAAAAAGCAGTCGCGTGCGCTCCAGCAGCAGATCGAGAGCGACGAGCAGATCGGCGGCGCGATCCGCGATCTCAAGTCCGCGCTGCGCGGTGACGAGGCACCGATCCGCCCTCGCCCCCCGAAGCCGAAATCGATCCCCGCGCTGACCGAGAACGCACCTCCCGCGGACCCCGCGATCGTCGATCCAGCGACCGGCGAGCCTCCCGTCGAGGTCGCGCCGCCGTCGGTGCGTCTGCCCGAGACCGCGGGCGAGCCCGACGCCGATTCGTCGGCCCACAGCGACGGCGACGATGACCTCGCCAAGATGATCAAGCCGGCCGACGGCACGGTTGCGAAGGGCTCCGAGCCAACCCATGGCTAAGCCCGCTCGCAAGGAGGACGTCGAGGAAGACGAGCCGGTGAAGAACGACGCCGACCTCGAAGGGTCGCGCATGCCGTTCCTCGCACACCTGAGCGAGCTCAAGGTCCGCATCCGCAATGCCGCGCTGGCCTTCATGCTCGCGTTCGGCGTCTGCTTCTACTTCGCGTCCGACATCTTCGGCTGGATCAAAGAGCCGCTGCGGAACGTGTGGGATCCGAAGAAGCTCGGCGAGTTCAAGGTCGCTTTCGGCGCGCTCACCGAGCCGTTCTGGGTCGAGATGTCTGTCGCGCTGTGGGCGGCGATCTTCCTCGCCTCGCCGTTCATCTTCCATCAGCTGTGGAAGTTCATCGCGCCCGGTCTCTACAAGCGCGAGCGACGCATCACGATGACGTTCGCCTTCTTCTCCGGCATCTTCTTCGTGAGCGGCGCGCTGTTCTGCTACCGGTTCGTCCTCGAGAACCTCTATCGTTTCCTGCTCAGCTACGCCAACAAGGAAACGATGGCGGTCGTGATGCTGCAGGAGTACCTCGACCTGACGCGCAACATGATGCTCGCGTTCGGCGCGGTGTTCGAGCTGCCGCTGCTCATCTACTTCCTCGCGATGGTCGGCCTCGTGACGCATCGTGGGCTGTGGAAGTTCAATCGCTGGTTCGTCGTGATCGCGTTCATCATCGGCGCGATCCTCACGCCGTCTCCCGACGTGGTCTCGCAGATCATGATGGCGACGCCGATGATCGCGCTCTACAACGCGTCGATCCTCCTCGCATGGCGCGTGACCATCCGGCGCGAGAAGGCCGACAAGGAGCTCAAGGCGCGCGAAGCCGCGGCGGATGAAGCCGAGCGTGAAGCGCGTCGTCGCCGCAAGGCGAAGGGTGAAGCGGTCGAAGACGACGAAGACGACGCGGACTAAGCGGCGTCGGGCTTCGGCGCCCACGGGATGCGGCGGAAGTAGACGTACGCGACGCCTGCACCGACGAGCCCCCAGATCAGCATCGACTGCCACGCGATGGTGCGCCTCTCGCTCTTCTTCTTGGACAGCTGCGCTTCGCGGAAGCCGTCGAGCGCGCGGTAGGCGTCCTCGTCTTCGACCGCGGTGGCCTGCGTCGCCTTGATCTGCGCGTCGATCGCGTTGAACGCGGTGGTCTCGCGCGATGCCGCGACGAGGTGCGCCGGCACGAAGCCGACGAGGATCGAGAGCAGCACGCCCGCCGCGAATCGACCGCGCGGCATCTCGGCCGCGAGCGCGCTCGACGCGGGAATCGACGGCGGCTGGATCGAGGGATTGCTCCGCCGCATCGCCGGCGTGTTCGGCACGCTCGCGAGCGGCTGGCTCTGCTGCGGCGTCGACACCGGAACACCGACCGGCGGCGTGCTCATCTTCTTCGCGCGGTGCTCGATCTCGTCGGCGGCGAGCTCGACCTTCGCTTCGGCCTCCTCCGCATCGGGCGGCGCGAACAGATCGAGCGGTTGCGAGACCGGCTTGCCTTTCGCCGGCGTGATGGTTCGCGAAGGCTCGGGCGCGAGCGCGACCGCCATCGGCTCGGGCGGTGGAGCAAACCCGCCGCCCGTCGGTGCCGCCGTGTCCTCCTCGGCGCCATCCACCGACGACAGCGACAGCGCGCCACTACCGAGAGCGTCGAAGCCGCTCTCCGATTGCGCGCGCGTGGTGAACGCGGCGGCCAATCCGCTCTGCAGCGGAGGCTGCGCGGGACGCGTTGCGTTCGCCGGCGGCAACGAGGCACCACCGCGCTGCGGAGAATTCGATGGCGGAAGCGATGCACCTCCGCGTTGCGGTGCACCGAGCGCGGGCGTGCTCGTGCGATTCGCGGGCGGCAACGACGATCCGCCCGGGCGCGCGGACGGCTGCGTCGCCGGCGGCGTCGACGGTTGTGCACGCGGCGGTGGCGTCGTCGAGCCGCGCAGGTTCATCGGTGCCGTCGATGCGCTCGACGCACGCCCGCTCACATCGGACTTCGCGCGCTCGAGCGCTGGTTCGAGCGTCGCGCGCGCGCCGACCTCTTCGCGGTGGGCGCCACCCTGTACGAGATGCTCACCGGTCAGCTCCCGTTCGAGGGGCTCGACCGCACGACGCGGCCGCGGTCGCCGCGCGAGCTCAACCCGGGCGTGCCCGAGATGATCGACAAGATGGTGCTGCAGGCGCTCGACCCCGACCCCGACAAGCGCTTCCAGAGCGCCGCGGAGTTCATGGTGCCCATCAAGCGGGTGCT
>JBGARE010000074.1:0-26003 GCA_044230415.1 Kofleriaceae bacterium | reverse complement strand
AATGCGACGACGATCGAGCTCGAGCGAGCTCTCGCCCGCGCCCTTGCCGCCGATGCCGCCGCGCACGCGATCGCCGCCGCCGCCGCTCTCGCGCAAACGCGGCGCGAGGTACTTGAGGCGCGCGATCTCGACCTGCAGGCGCGCCTCGCGCGTCTTCGCGTGGCGATGAAAGATCTCGAGGATAACGCTCGTGCGATCGAGGACGTCGACGCCGGTCGCCTTCTCGAGGTTGCGCTGCTGTGTCGGCCCGAGATCGTGATCGACGAGGACCACCTTCGCGCGCGCTGCGTGTTCGGGCTTCTCGTCGCCGTAGACGTCCTCGGGATCCGGCTCGTCCTCGGCCTCGGCCTCCGCCGCGTCGGCTTCGTCATCGGCGGCGTCCTGCGCCTTGCGCGATCCGGGCTTGGTGTACGCGTCGACCTTGCCGGTGCCGCCGGTCCACGTCGCGAGCTCGGCGAGCTTGCCTTCGCCGAGGACGATGCCGGACGCGAGCTTGGCGCGGCGCTGAGTCACGCGGCCGACGACATCGAGGCCGAGCGTCGTCGCGAGGCGCTCGAGCTCCGCGAGCGAGCTCTCGAGCTCGTCGTCGGTGGTGCCGGGAAGCTGCACGGCGACGACAACGGCGGGAGGCCGCGCGTCTCCCGTGTCGGGGATACGAGAGCCGAGATCGAACGCCATAGGGGCGCGCACCCTAGCGCACGAGCACGCCCGTGTCCCGCCCGAATGCGAGGATGACGTCGGTGAACTTCTTGTGCGCCTCGGCGTGCATCATGTGGCCCGCGCCCGCGAGGATCTCGAGGCGCGCGTCGGGGAGCGCCGCGAACAGCGCGTCCAGCGTCGGGCGGAAGTACGGCGCGGACCGCTCGCCGCCGACGAGCTGGACCGGCGTGCGCACCGATCGCAGCTCCGCGTAGCGCGGGCGATACGCGATCAGCGCCGCGGAGTCCGCGCGGATCTGCGCGGACATCGACTTGCTGCGGGTCTGGAACGCCGCGGGCATTCGCTCGTACGCGGCGTCGCCGAGGACGGTGCGCAGGAACAGCTCCGCGGCCGCTTCGTCCCCCTGCTCGGCTCGCCGGCGATCGAACGCGACCAACAGCTCGTGCTGCGCCGGCGCGACGGTATCGCTCGGCGGCATCGGTGGCTCGAGGAGGATCGCCCCGGCGAAGCGCTCCGGGTGGCGGCGGATCGCATCGAGCGCGACGACGGCACCGAACGACGATCCGCAGACCAGCGCGGGCGTGTCGTCCCCGGCGAGGTGCTCGATCGCATCGTCCGCGTGGTCCTCGACGGACGTGACGTCGGTTCGTCGGTCGTACGCGATCAGCGTGAACTTCGCACGCAGATCCTCGCCGAGCTTGCTCGACACCTGGATCCCCCAGGTCGTGTGGTCCGCGGCGCTGCCGTGGATCAACAGGATCCGCGGTTTGAGGCTCGACATGGCGCTATGATTGCCACAAATGGGGCGCCCCGAGGACGACGAGTCCGCAGCTGCGGCGCCCAAGGTCCATCCTCCGACCACGCTCGAGCGAATGTCGATGGGAGCCGACGACGCGTTCGCGCAGACGATCGCGCCGGTCGTGCTGCCGCCGCTCGGCACGCCCGCACCGCCACAGCCGCCGACGACGCCCGCGAAGAAGAAGCTCAGCGAGGTCGAATCGGATCAGACGATGGCGGCGCCGGTGGTCGGCGATCTGCCCGTACTACCGACGGTGTCGCACTCGGTCTACAAGGGCGACAAGGAGATCGCGCGCGGCGGCATGGGGCGCATCGTCGCCGCGGAGGATCAGCGCCTGCGCCGGCCCGTCGCGCTCAAGGAGCTGCTCGATCCATCGCCCGATCAGCTGGGCCGCTTTCAACGCGAGGCGCTGATCACCGCGCGCCTCCAGCATCCGGGCATCGTGCCGGTCTACGAGGCGGGACAGTGGCCGACGGGCGAGCCGTTCTTCGCGATGAAGATGGTCTCGGGCCGCCCGCTCGACAAGGTGATCGCCGAGCTCCGCACCCTCGAGGAGCGTATCGCGTTGTTGCCGCGGATCGCCGCCGCCGCGGATGCGATGGCGTACGCGCACAGCCAGCGCGTGATCCATCGCGATCTCAAGCCCGCCAATGTCCTGATCGGCGATTTCGGCGAGACCGTGGTCATCGATTGGGGCCTCGCGAAGGATCTCGATGCGAGCGATGGCCTCGCGTCGGAGGAGCGCGCACCGCGCTCGGCGTCCGAACGAAAGAGGAAGCCGGTCACCGACACATCGTCGACGCTGACGATCGCGGGCGCCGTGATGGGCACGCCCGCGTACATGGCGCCCGAGCAAGCGCGCGGTGAAGCGGTCGACACGCGCGCCGACGTGTTCGCGCTCGGCGCGATGCTCTATCACTTGCTCGCCGGCGTTCCGCCGTACAACGCGCGGACAGCGACCGACGTCATCGCCGCGGCTGCCCTGGGCCGCGTCGTGCCGCTCGAAGAGCGCGAGGGTGCCGAGCGAAACGCGCCGAAGGATCTCGTCGCGATCGTCAGTCGCGCGATGGAGCAGGATCCGGACAAGCGCTACGCCCACGCCGGGGAGCTCGCGGACGAGCTGCGGCGGTTCATGACGGGCCAGCTCGTCGGCGCGCACCACTACACGTTGTGGCAGCGGCTCGGGCGGTTCGTGAAGAAGCACCGCGCGGCGGTCACGATCTCGACGCTGTCCGTGATCGCGTTCGCCGTGTTCGGCACGCTCGCCATCCGCCAGATCGTCGAGCAACGCGACCTCGCGAACGAGCAGCGCTTGATCGCGGAGAGCCGGCGCGTCGCGGCCGAGAAGCTGATCGATCGGATGCTGTCCGACGTGAAGGTGCGGCTCCAGCAGATCGGCCGCCTCGACGTGCTGGCCAACCTCGGCGGCGAGATCCGCGACTACTACACGACGCTCGAGAGCATTCCCGGTGGCATGCCCGACGCAGACGGTGATCGCATGGCGAAGGCGGTCGACATCGTCGGCCTCTCCGAGCGCGACTCGGGGCAACTCGATCGCGCGCTCGCGACGTGGACCGAGGCGCGCGCGAAGCTCGCGCAGTCGATCGCGGGCGACTCCACCGACAGCACGCTGTTTCGGCGGACGATGCTCGCGCGCTTCGACTTCGAGATCGGGACGATCCATCAAGCGCGCGGCAAGGTCCCCGCGGCGATCGCGTCGTTCACGGCGGCGAAGAAGCAGTTCGACACCCTACGCGAGCACGCGCCGCGCGATCGCCAGATCCTCCTCGGCGCCGCCGACACGCACGACAAGCTCGGCGATCTCCTTCGCAACGAGGGCAAGCTCGACGGCGCGCTCGACGAGTACCTCGAGGCGAAGAGCAAGCGCGAGCTCGCCGGCAGCGGCGGTGGTTCGCGACCGCCCGAGGACATCATGGCGCTGTCGACGAGCCACATAAAGCTCGGCTCGGTGTACCTCGCGCGCGGCGAGTCTGCCGCCGCGCTGCAGTCGTTCAAGTCCGCGCTGCATCTCCGCGAGACGTTGCTCGAGACGCAGCCCGACAACGTCGAGGTGCTCAAGGAGGTCATCGCCGTACAGACCGAGCTCGCCGACGTGCAGCGCCAGCTCGGCGACGACAAAGGCGCGATCCAGACGTATCGCGAGATGATGCCGACGAGCGATCAGCTCGCGCGTCGCGATCCCACGAACACCGTGTGGCACCGCGATCGCGGAAACCTCATGTCGAACCTCGGCTTCGCGTTGCTCGATGTCGGCGAGTTCGCCGAAGGCCTCCAGGATCTCGAGCTCGCGATCGAGACGCAGACGGCGCTCGTCGCGAAGGACGAGAAGGCGCTCGCGTGGCAAGGCGACCTGTCGCGCTCGTACCTGCGCACCGGCGACGGCTACGTCTATTCGAACGACATCCCCAAGGCGATCTCGTTCTACGAGAAGGCGCTCGAGATCCGCACGAAGCTCTCCGCCGCCGATCCGAAGAGCGCGCCGTATCGTCGCTCGGTGTCGTGGGCACACACCAAGCTCGGCAACGCCTACGCGCAGCTATCGCGGTTCGATGCAGCGATCGAAGCGCACGAGAAGGCGCTCGCGCTGCGCATGAAGCTCGTCACCGAAGCGCCCGCGCACACCGGGTTCAAGAACGAGCTCGCGTCGACGGAGATCGCGCTCGGCAAGCTGCTCGCGCCGCGCGACGCGAAGCGCGCGAAGGAGCTCGTCGCGGCCGGCCTCACACGCGCGCGAGAGCTCGTCGACGGAGACGCGGTGAACGTCGAGTGGAAAGAGACGCTCACGCAGGGCCTGATCGCCAGCGCGGAGATCGCGCGCGTCACGAGCGATCGCGTCGCACGCGCGGCTGCGCTCGAGGAGGCACGCGTGCTCGCGGATGCGTCGGTCGCGCGCGCACCGCAGAACGCGCATTGGCCGGGCTACGTCGCCGAGATCCACGCCGGGCTCGCCGAGTCCGCGACGGATCCGAAGATCGCCGCCGCGGAGTGGAAGCTCGCGCGCGACACGCTCGAACCACTCGCGCAGGCGAAGCGACTTCCGGCGACGCGCAAGGCGCTGCTCGAGCGCGCCCGCGCCGCGGCTCGCTAAGGACCCTTGGTCAGCCGAGCGGCGGGGACCAAGACTTCGAAGTTCAGGAGCCGGCGCAGCTCGGCATCGTCGAGCGAGACGCCTCGCTTCTCGAGCAGCTCGACCACCTCGGCGGTCGGCCGGCCATCGAACTCGGCGAGCGCGGCGACGACCGCGGGATCGAGATCGATCGAGTCCGTCGTGCTGAACGTGCGCAGCCGCGTGCGCTTGCCAATCGTCGTCGCCTGGAACGCGTTGAGCCGCATCGCATCGGGCACCGCCGTCGACTCGTGGTTCGCGAACGCCGCAGCGACGCGCCGCGCGTGCATGCGCGTCTCGGGCCCGCAGATCGCGAGGACATCAGTCCACGTCAACGCCGACACGCGCTTCCAGCACTCCATGTAGAACTCGGCCTCGCGACCGAGCCACGTGCCCCACGCGGCCTTGAGCGGGGCTTTGTCGACGGTGCCATCGAGTGCGTGATGGCCCATCGGCGCCGGTGGCTTCTCGAGTGCCTCGAGCGCGGCATCGCCGGGATCGAGCTCCATCACGCACCACAGCGCGAGCTGCTTCTCGATCTGCGTGAACAGCGTGCGCAGCGACTGCCACAGCAGCGCGCCCTTCGCGCCGCGATCGAACTTGCAGTGATAGAAGAAGCACGTCGGCTCGCGGTACGCCCACACGCCGCAGCGCAGGTCCTCGTCCTGGAACGGACACTTCAGCGACACCGCGCGACCGAACGCGTCGCCGTGCATCGACTTCTGCATCAGCACGCCGTAGACCGGCGGCCGGGCCATGCCCATCGGCGTGAGGCCCACCGCGTGCTGGAAGCGCTTCTGCAGCTCGACACGACCGTACGCGGTGGGATCCTGGATGATCGCGCCGACGGTGTAGTTCGGGAGCTCGGGATAGAACGTGCAGCACTTCATCCGCGGATCGAAGCTCGGTGTCTCGCCCTTGCCGGGCGCCATCGCGCAGTCGTCGCAGGAAGCGCGCTTCTCCGTCGAGATCGGAGCCGCGAGCAGCTCCTTCATCCACCCGTCGTAGAGCGGCGGGAGCACTAGACGCTCTTCTTCATGCCGTACATCAGCAGCGCGGCGAACATCGCGATCGGCAGGATGTACGGGATCACGACGACGCCACCGACGGCGAGCCGGCTCCATCCGACGATCAGCTCGAACCACGCGACCGAGCCGCTGATCAAGAACGCGCCGATCGCTTCGGGCCAGTCGGTCTCCATCTTGAGTCCGAGCCAGAAGACGATCGCGCCCACGAGGAACGTGATCGTCGCGAGCGCCCAGCTCGGCAGCCCGAAGAAGCTCTTCACGCCGGCCGACGCTGCGCCCGGATTGATCCACACGAGGTTGATCACGATGACGATCGCGACCAACAGCACCATCAAGATCAGGTAGGTCCAGATCTTCGATCGGCCCTTGCCCATGAACTCGCGTTCGACGACTTCGTCCCCCATAGATCGCCAGCGTATCAGAGGAGCTGGAGCAGCGCCGGAACTGTGGTCACCGGCGGTGCACACGTGGGGCCCGTGCACACGAATGCGCGCGACGCGCCGCCGACGCTCGTCTTGCCGTCCAGGATCGACGCGCTCGCCCACGGCCCCGCGATGCACAGCGTCGGCGCGTACGCACGGCGGGCGCACGCGAGGAGCGCCTCGCGTTCCGGCCCATCGGTGACGACGAGGACCTTCGCGTGGAGGTACAGGTCGAGCGCGGCGAACAGCGCGCTGTTCGCGAACGCGTTCGGGGCGACGCTGCCGCCCAACCGCTGTACGAGGTACTTCTCGGCGAGCTGGAGCGATGCCTCGTCGCCCGCGACGAGCCCGAGGCGTAGCAGCGCCGTCGTGAACCACGCGGCACCGCTCGGGATCGCGCCGTCCTGGTGCGACTCGGGGCGATGCACGAGCAATTCGTCGCCCGCCGCCGACAGATAGAACACCACGACGCCGTCTTCCTCGGACACGAACTTCGAGCGCGCCGTCTCGACGAGCTGCTCGCCGAGATCCCACCACGCGCGATCGCCGGTCGCCTCGGCGAGATCGAAGAACGCGATCGCGCAGAACGCGTAGTCCTCGAGGGTCCCGTCGAGGTGCTTGGTCGTGCCGGCGTGGAACACGCGCGCGAGCGCGATGGAGTCACCGGCCGCCGGGTGCGATGGACTCGCGATCGGCCCGTCGGCCTTCATCATGCGATCGCGGACGAACGTGGCGACGCGCAGCGCGAGCACGAGCGCCGCGTCCTGCCCCGTCGCCTTCCACGCGGACACGAGCCCGGCGATCGCGAGCCCGTTCCAACCCGCGAGCACCTTGTCGTCGGTACCGGGGCGATTGCGATGCGCGCGCACCTCGAACAGCTTGGCGCGCCCCTCGGCGAGCTGCTCCTCCTCGAGCGGCGAGCTGCGCGGCGACACGCGAGACAGCACGCACGACGACGTGTCCTCGAAGTTGCCGCGCTCGGTGACGCCGTATGCCTGCGCGAACACGAGTCCGCTCACCTTGCCGAGCTGCACGAGCACCTCGTCGAGCGTCCACACGTAGAACTTGCCCTCCTCGCCGTCGGAGTCCGCGTCGAGCGAGGACCAAAGGCCACCGGCGGGATCCGACAGCTCGCGCTCGAGGAACGCGATCGTCTCGGCGATGACCTCGCCCGCACGCGCGGCGAACGCGCCACCTTGGGCGACGACGGTGGCGTAGATGCCGAGCAGCTGCGCTTGGTCGTACAGCATCTTCTCGAAGTGCGGCACGAGCCACTTCTCGTCGACGGAGTAGCGCGCGAAGCCGCCGCCGAGGTGATCGTAGATGCCGCCCTCCGCCATCCCCTTCGCCCACTCGGTGAACGCGGTCTTCGCGGGCTCGCCGAACGACAGCCGGCCCGCGCGCGCGAGCAGATCGTGCGTCGAGCTCGACGGAAACTTCGGCTTGCCGCCCATGCCCCCGTGGCGCGGATCGCACCGCTCGGCGAGCTGTTGCCCCGCGGTCACGATCAGCGACGCCGCGAGCGCCGACGGCCGCGCATCGCGCGCGCCGCGACGATAGTGCGCATCGACCCGCTGGAGACCATCGACGAGCGCGAGCGCATTGTCCTCGGCGTCGGCGCGCTTGGTGCGATACGCGTCCGCCATCGCTTCGAGGAGCTGCGGGAAGCTCGGCCGCCCGAAGCGCGGCGCGGGTGGAAAATAGGTGCCGAGGAAGAACGGACGGCCGTCCGGGAGGCAGAACGCGGACAGCGGCCATCCACCGCCTTCGCCCTGCACCATGATCGCGTTCATGAAGATCGCGTCGACGTCGGGGCGCTCTTCGCGATCGACCTTGATGTTGACGAACAGGTCGTTCATCAGGCGCGCGATCGCGTCGTCTTCAAACGACTCGTGCGCCATCACGTGACACCAATGGCACGCTGCGTATCCGATCGATACGAAGACAGGTTTGTCGGTGCGTTTTGCCTCCTCGAACGCGTCGGGCCCCCACGGCCACCACTCGACGGGATTGTCCGCGTGCTGTCGCAGGTACGGTGAGCTTTCGCTGGCGAGCCGATTCGGCATGCAGGCTGGTTACCCCAAAAAGTCCTTAGCTAAGTGCGATCAAGGCGGCTCGATCAGTGGATCTTGGAGAATTGGTCGCGATACCAATTCAATATGATGCGCTTGTCTCCATCGACCATAGCTGCGATGTCCTGCAGCGCCATCGTAGCAACCGCCTCGCTGGCCTCGGCCAACGTCGAGATCGGTGGCACCGCGGGCGTCCACGTCTTCAACGAGAACAACGAGCTCGGCGTGAAGGACTTTCCTCTCGCGCCGCACCAGCGGACCTCGATCCTGCTGGGGCTCCGCGTCGGCGTGTTCTTCGCCGATGTCATCGGCGTCGAGGGTGAGCTCGGTGTCATTCCGACGATCGCCAAAGGCACCGCGGGCACCGCGCTCGACTACAGCACGACGGATCTGACATTCCGCGCGCACCTCGTCGCGCAGCTTCGCGCGCGCAACCCCGAGAACAAGTTCATCCCGTTCGTGCTCGTCGGTGGCGGTGGATTCACCATCGTGTCGACGAACAGCGAGGGTCGCGAGAACGATCCGTCGCAGTACATCCAGGCGGACACCGACGCCGCGTTCTACTTCGGCGTCGGCTTCAAGTACCGCATCACCGATCGCATGGGACTCCGCGTCGACGGTCGCCTCCTGCTCGTGCCGAGCAGCGAGAACGCGAATCCGCCGCGCGAGGACGTGAAGAAGGTCACGCAGGACTTCGAAGCCCTCGCGTCGTTCTACATGTCGTTCGGTAACTCGACGACGGTCGTGGTCGAGAAGGAAGACGTTCCCGAGGACGACGATCCGGACAAGGACGGCATTCGCGGCGCGGCCGATCAGTGCCCGACCGATCCCGAGGACAAGGATGCGTTCCAGGACGACGACGGCTGCTCCGAGCCCGACAACGACGGGGACGGTCTGCTCGACGCCGCGGACAAGTGCCCGACGGACGCCGAAGACAAGGACGGCTATCAGGACGACGACGGCTGCCCCGATCCGGACAACGACGGCGACGGTCTGAACGACCAGCAGGACAAGTGCCCGGCCGAGCCCGAGGACAAGGACAACTTCCAGGACGAGGACGGCTGCCCCGATCTCGACAACGACGGCGACGGCGTTCTCGACGCGCAGGACAAGTGCATCGACAAGCCCGAGACCAAGAACGGCTACCAGGACGAGGACGGCTGCCCCGACGAGATTCCGGAGAAGATCCGCAAGTTCACGGGCGCCATCCAGGGCATCAACTTCCGCGTGAACTCCGACGCGCTCCTCGCGACGTCGAACAAGACGCTCGACAAGGCCGTCGCGGTCCTCAAGGAGTTCCCGGACCTCAAGCTCGAGATCCAGGGCCACACCGACGACCAGCCGCTCAAGGCGAAGAAGGGCGCGAAGTTCGCCGACAACCTCGAGCTGTCGCAAGGCCGCGCCGAGAGCGTGCGTGCGTACTTCATCAAGAAGGGCATCGAGGAGAACCGCCTGTCCGCGAAGGGCTTCGGCGACTCGAGCCCCGTGGTGCCGATCGAAGGCCTCAAGGGTGCGAAGCTGACCACGGCGCGCTCGAAGAACCGCCGCGTCGAGTTCCAGCTCGTCAGCTCGCTCGGTTCGGCGACCGCCCCCGCGCCTGCTCCCGCCGCCGCGCCTGCGTCGGCTCCGGCTGGCAAGCTGCCCTGAGCGAACCCGCCTCCGAAACGTCGAACGGCTCCCACGCGGGAGCCGTTGTTCGTTTCGGGGTGCCGCGCGGTACCGCGGGCGGCGCGATCGTCGCTCGACCTACGACGCTTCGCCGTCGTCCGGCGAGTCGTCCGCCTCGTCGGCGTCATCGCCCTCGTCGGCGTCATCGCCCTCGAGGTCCTCGTTCGGGATCGTGTCGCTGTCGTCGATCGCTTCGATCGGCGCGCCCTCGGCGATGCTGCTCTCCTGGCCCGGATCGGCGAGGCGCTCGATCGCGGCCACCTTCTCGCCGTCGTCGACGCGCATGAGGCGCACGCCTTGCGTCGCGCGGCCCTGGGTCGAGATATCGCGCACGCGGAGGCGGATGAGCTTGCCGCGGTCGCTGATCAAGATGACGTGGTCATCATCGCTGACGATGCGCACGGCGGCCACGAGGCCGTTGCGCGCGGTCGTCTTGATCGCGATGACGCCCTTACCGCCGCGGTTCTTCGTGGGGTAGTCGGCCACCGCGGTGCGCTTGCCATAGCCGCGCTCGCACACGGTGATCAGCGTGGCCGATGCCTCGCGCGCGAACGTGACCATGCCGACGAGGCGATCGCCCTCGCGCAGCGCGATGCCGCGCACGCCACCGGCGGTGCGGCCCATCGGACGGACCTTGTCCTCGGTGAATCGGACCGCGAAGCCCTTGGCGGACGTCAGCAGCACGTCGTCGGCCTTCGTGGTCAGCGCGACGCCGACCAGGCGGTCGCCGTCTTCGATGGTGATCGCGCGAATACCGTTCTGGCGCACGTTCTCGAACGCGGACAGCTCGGTCTTCTTCACGGTGCCCGACTGGGTCGCGAAGAACACGCAGGTGTCGTCGCGGAACTCCGTGAACGGGAGCATCGCGACGACCTGCTCGCCATCCTGGAGCTCGAGCACGTTGACGAACGCGCGTCCCTTCGCGGTGCGCGAGCCCTCGGGCAGCTCGTACACCTTCTTGTAGTAAACGCGGCCCTTGTCCGTGAACAACAGCGTGTGGTCGTGTGTCGACGCGGCGAACATGTCGACGATGAAGTCGTCGTCGTTCGACGCAGCGCCGGTGATGCCGCGGCCGCCGCGGCCCTGCGCTTCGTACTCGCTGACCTTGGTGCGCTTGATGTAGCCGAGGTGCGTGCGAGTGACGACCATGTCCTCCTGGTCGATCAGCTCCTCGGTCATGATCTCGCCCTGCGAGTCGACGATCTTCGTGCGGCGCTCGTCGGCGAAGTCCTCGCGGATCTGCTTGAGCTCGCCCACGATGGCCGCCATCAGCTTCTTCTCGTCGGCCAAGAGGCCCTCGAGGTAGTCGGTGAGCGACCACAGCTCCTTGTACTCGGCTTCCAACTTCTCGCGCTCGAGGCCGGTCAGCGCGCCGAGGCGCATGTTCAAGATCGCCTGCGCCTGCACGGCGGTCAGGTAGACGAAGCCCTTCGCTTTCGCCGCGGCGACCTCGTCGGCCGGGCGCCCCGCGCGCTCGAGGAAGCCGTCGAGCCCGAGCATCTTCTCGGCGATCAAGCGCTCCTTCGCGATGTCCGTGTCCTTCGATCCGCGGATGATCTCGATCACGCGATCGATGTTCATCACCGCGAGGCCCAAGCCCTCGACGATCTCGCGGCGTTTGCGCGCCTCGCGGAGGTCGTACAGCGTGCGGCGCGTGACGACGTCGCGGCGGTGCTCGATGAACACCTGGAGAGCGCGCTTGAGCGACAGCAGCACCGGGCGCTGATCGACGATCGCGAGCATGTTCACGCTGAACGAGCTCTGCAGCGACGTGTGCTTGTACAGGTTCGCGAGCACGACCTGATCGCTCGCGTCCTTCTTGAGCTCGAACACCACGCGCATGCCGGTGCGATCGCTCTCGTCGCGGATGTCGCTGATGCCCTCGAGCTTCTTGTCGCGGACCATCTCCGCCGTCGCTTCGATCCACCGCGCCTTGTTCACCATGTACGGCAGCTCGGTGACGATGATCGCGTGGCGGTCCTTGCGGATCTCCTCGACGTGCGCGACGCCGCGGATCTGGATCGCTCCGCGACCCGTCTTGTACGCGCTGAGGATGCCGACGCGGCCTTGGATAGTTCCGCCGGTCGGAAAGTCAGGCCCGGGGACGAGCTTGATCAGATCGTCGTCGGAGATGTTCGGCCTGTCGATGACTGCCAGGACGCCGTCGATGATCTCGCCGATGTTGTGCGGCGGGATGTTCGTCGCCATGCCGACGGCGATGCCCGCGGCACCGTTGATCAAGAGATTGGGAACCTTGGTCGGGAGGACCGTCGGCTCCTCTTCTTTGTCGTCGTAGTTCGGCTGCCAATCGACGGTCTCTTTGTCGATGTCCGCCAGCATCTCCGAGGAGACCTTGGACATGCGGCACTCCGTGTAGCGCATGGCCGCCGGCGGATCGCCGTCGACGCTACCGAAGTTGCCCTGCCCGTCGACGAGCATGTAGCGCATGGAAAAATCCTGCGCCATGCGGACCAACGCGTCGTACACGCTCGCGTCGCCGTGCGGGTGATACTTACCGATCACGTCGCCGACGATGCGGGCGCACTTGAGGTACGGCCGGTTCCAGACGTTGTTCAGTCCGCGCTGCGCGAACAGGATGCGCCGGTGCACCGGCTTGAGCCCGTCTCGCGCGTCGGGCAACGCACGAGCGACGATGACGCTCATGGCGTAATCCATGAACGAGCTCTTCATCTCGTGTTCGATCGAGATGTTCGTGATGTTCGAAGCCGGAACGTCAGTCATTCGAGGTGTGAATTTGTAGCGCGCGCCGACGGTTTTCGGGTGCCGATCGCTCCCGAAAATCGACGAGAACTTGCATACTCTTCGCGATGGGTGCCGACGAGCTTGTCTCGTTGCTCGTGCGTCTGATCAACGCACCGGATGACGCGGACTCGCGCCGAAAAGCGATCGACGCGCTCGATGCACGCGGCCTCCGCGCCGAAGCTGCTTCGCTGCTCGAGAGCTTCATCAACTTCACCGGCCACGAAGACGCCCCGCCGCTCCCGTGTCTGTGCAAAGGCTGCATCGCGCGCGCACCCGTCACCGCCACCGCCGACGGCCTCCTGTTTTCTCGCGCCTTCGTCGTCTCCGGCACGCGCGTGCTCCACTTCTGGCTGCCCGAAGAGCTCGCAGGGGACCGCGCCGAGGTCAAACGCGCCGTCGGCGAGCAGCTCCGTGCGCGCCTCACCCGCAAGCGCAAAAAGGTGAAGGCCTGATGCCCGTGTCGCCCGTGTCGCCCGTGTCGTCCGTGTCGTCCGTGTCGCCCGCGATGTCTCCGGCGCCCGCGATGCTCGCGCTCCTCGCCACCGAGGCTCCCGCGCGCCGCCGCGCCATCGAGCAGCTCACCGCCGTCAACCTCGCCGACGCCGCCATCGCCTACGCGCTCCGCCGCCTGCTCGCCTCCGATGCCGACGTCGCCGTCCGCGCGCTCGCCGCGGGCGCCCTCGGCAGCGTCCGCCTCGCGAGCCCCTCGGCGATCCCGTGGCTCGTCGCCGCCCTCGCCGATATTTCGCCCGTTGTCCGCGATTCGGCGATTCGAGCCCTCGCACGGCACTCCGCCGCAGCCGCCTACGCGCCCCTCTGCGCGCTCGCTCGCACGGACACCACGTGGTGGGTCCGCCGCGCGGCCCTCTACGCCCTGGGCGTGATCGGCACGCACACGTCGGCCGATCCGATCGTCCCCGCCCGCGCCGCGCTGACCGATCCGTTCTGGCGCGTCCGCCACGCCGCCGTCCAGGTCCTCACCATCTACGGCAACCGCGCCCCCGATCGCCGCCCCGAGATCCTCGCGGATGTCACCGGCGGCACGGCCGAGTACCTGCGCGCGCTGTGGGGGCCGACCCTCGTCGGTGACACGGTCCGCGAGCCCATCCCGTCCCGCCTGCCGCCCGCGCTCCTCGATCGCGATCCCGCGGTCGTCACCGCGCGCCTCGCCGACCTCGACGCGCCTCCGCTCTCCATCGTCGAGCTCCTGTGCGACCCGCACGTCCCGCTCCGCACGCTCGCCGCCGCTCGCCTGATCGAGGCCAACGATGCCGACGCCTTCGCCGCGTCGCTGCACTGGCTCGACGAGCCGCGCATCCCGCACGTCGCCGCCACCGTCACCACGATGCTCGACTCGCTGGGCGACGCCGCGCGCGATCTCGCGACGAGCGTGCTGTCGTCCCCGGCGCGCCCCGGCGCCTCTCGCTGGGCGATCGGCTGGGTCGTGGCGACGCGCTACCTCGATCTCGCCGCGCTCGCATGGGATCGCGCGATCGCCCTCGACGAGCGCACGCTCGCGATGCCACTCGCGCCGGTCGGCGGGCTCGTCGACGCGCTGTGCTCGACCGACGAGCCCCTCGCGATCGCGGCGGCCGACGAGCTGTTGCTCCGGCCTTCTCGCGTGCGTCACGAGGTGCTCGCGGCGATCGAGCCGCACGCGTCGAGCGCGGTGCGCATGCGCCTCGCCGCGGTGGCGGGCCCCGAGCGTGATGCAGATGTCGAGCGCGCTCCGGTCAGCGCGCACGTGGGCGCGGCCCTCGCAGACAGCGATCCCCTCGCGCGCGCGACCGCGCTGTCGGCGATCGGTGCACGCGTTTCCGCGGAAACGCGGCGCGCGGCGCTGGCCGATATCGATCCCGCGGTGCGCGAATCCGTCGTCGCGCACGCGACGCTGGACGAGCTCGCGGCCCTCCTCGATACGGAGCGCGACCCGTGGGTCCGACGTGCCGCGAGCCGGGCGATCGTTCGCGCGATCCGCGATGCTCGCCGGCCTGACCGAATCGACCGCGTTGCCGGCGCAGTCCGTCACGACCTACTGCTCCGGATCAGCTCCGATGCGGATGAATGGATCCGCACGCTCGCGATCTCGCTCCTCGATCCCTCACGGGCCGATCATCTCGCGCGCATCGTCGCACTCGCCGCGGATCCGTCGGTGATGGTGCAGTCCGCGATCGTGGAGGTGCTCGCCACCGTCAGCGACGAGCGCCTCCTCGCGGCGGTCACCGCCGCCGTCGACAACACCGCCGTGCACCACGCCATCGGCGCGTGGCTCGACTCCGCCGACGAACAACCTGCAAACCAGACCTCGCCCTCCGGATCCCGTCCATACGATGTACTAACCACCGTTAGAACATCGATGCTCGCCGATGCATCGACGCTCATCGATGCGTCTGTCGGCGAACGAAACAGCGATGCGGCGATCGATCTGCCGATCGATCTGCCGATCGATGTGCCGATCGATGCCCCCGTCGGCCAACGAACCAGCGATGTGCACGACGTTCTAACGGCCGCTAGTACATCGTATGGACGGAATCGAGACGAGGGTCCCCTCGTTGCGAAGGGCGGCGTTTCGAAGCGCGGCGTTGCCAGCAGCGACCTCGCTGCCGGCGACACCGTCCGGGCGTCAGACATTCCTCGTCGAGCATTGGGGGCGTCGGGCGCTGTCACCACGCCCCTGATCGTGTCGGGCGCGTTCGATCTGCAGCCCGGATCGTTGCGGGTCGCTGCCGAGCGCGGAGTCACCACGTACTTCTGGGAGCCCGCGTATGCCGGCCTCTCGCGCTTTCTGCGCTCGAAGAGCGAGCGCGCGCGGAGCCAGGTCGTGACCGGCACGTATCACGCCGACGAGGCGTCGATCGTGAAGGACGTCGACCGCGCGCTGCGCCGGCTGCGGCGCGAGGTGATCGATGTCTACTTGCTGTTCTGGACGCGCAGCGATGCGCGCGTCGACGAGCGCGCGTTCGAGGTGATGTCCGCGCTCCAGCGCGCCGGCAAGGTTCGCGCGATCGGATTCTCGACGCACGATCGGGCGCTGGCGACGCGCGCGTTGGATCGATCGCCGTGGGACGTCGTGATGACACGGCACAGCGCCGCGCACGCGGGCATCGAGGATGGGTTCCTCGCCCACGCGCGCGCGAAGGGGGCCGGGGTGATCACGTTCACGGCGCTGTGCTACGGGCGCATGGTGAAGGGCGATGGCGCGCCGAGCGCGCAGGATTGCTATCGCTACTCGCTCGCGCAGGAGGGCGTGACCGCGACGATCTCGGCGCCGCGACGGCATCGCGAGCTGGTGGAGAACCTCGAGGTGCTCCGGGCCGGCGCGATGACCGCCGAGGAGATCGAGCGCGTGCGCGTGCATGGCGCGCGGGTGCGCGTGGAGAGCCAGAAGTTCAACGCGCTGATCCGGCAGCCGACGCGAGATGCAGCCGCGGCGGCGATGGCGATGCTCGAAGACGCGCTCGCTCCCGGCGAAGGAGATCGCGACGAGGCTTGTGTCACGCCCGAGGCTCTGCAACGATCGCTGGGCTCTCGGGGACGAGGCCGAGCTAGCCTTCCGTCCGCGATGCTACGTCGCGGCCGACTGTGACCTGACATGAAGAACGTACGAGCGCGCGCTCCGCTTACCGGCTTCTTCGAGCGCGCGTCTCACTGCCGAGCAAGTAGCCCGCGCGTCCCCGAGGGCTTTGCTACTGTCGAGAGGCTCTCGGGTACACGAGCTAGCCTTCTGTCCGCGATGCTACGTCGCGGCCGACTGTCACGTGACATCAAGACCGTCCGATCCGGAGCTCCGGTTGCAACCGTCTTCGAGCTCCGTTCGAACTGCCGAGCAAGTAGCGAGGTACCCGAGAGCATCTCTACGCGCCGGTTTGATACGCTCGACGGGCTCTCGGGTGGCCGAGCTAGCCTTCTGTCCGCGATGCTACGTCGCGGCCGACTGCGACACGACATGAAGAACGTACTCGGCCGAGGTCCGCTTACCGGCGCCTTTGACCTCGGCGATCACTGCCGAGCAAGTAGCCATCCACCCGAGAGCACTCTACCGACGAGCGCCGCATGACCCCGCTGCTGAATCCCATCGAGTTGATTCTGGAGTTGCGGAAGCTCGTCAGCGAGCCCGTCGCGAATGCAGCGGCGATCCGCGCCCTGGTCGAGCGGCATCAAGCGATGGCCGAGTATCAGATCGCGCGGTTCTATGTCGCGCGGCATCTGACGGCGCAGGTGGAAGCGCTGTTCGCGAGCATCGATCCGCGCGAGCGACGCGCGGGTGTCGAGCTGATGCGGCTCGGGTTTCCGAGGACGCTCGCGGGCAAGCTGTTGCGCCGCGTGGTGAAGGACGCGGATCAAGGGGTCGCGAAGAGTGCGCGCGCGACGGTGCGCAAGTTCGGCCTCGAGGATGTCGCGTTACCGGACACGCGATACGACGGCGCGCGCCAGCGCATCGGCCGATGGAATCCGACGGGCTGGGCGTTCGGCTTGTTCGGTCACCAGCGATCGTGGAATCGCAAACCGAAGAAGGCGTCGAACATTCCGGCGCTCGGTGCGAAGGGGCTGCCCGCGATCACGTCGCACGCGGAGCTGCTCGCGTTCTTGGGCGTCGACGATGTGACGCTGAAGAAGCTGATGCGGCCCGGCACCGCGCCGGGTGCGGCGTACGTCGAGTTCGAGGTGCCGAAGGCGAAGGGTGGCACGCGGCGGCTGGCCGCGCCGCGCGGGCCGCTGCGGAAGATCCAGCGCAAGATCCTCGACGAGATCTTGGCGAAGGTGCCGAACCACGACGCGTCGCACGGGTTCGTCACGGGCCGATCGACGGTGACAAACGCGCGGCCGCACGTCGGCGCCGCGCTCGTCGTGAAGACCGACCTCGTCGAGTTCTTTCCGACCGTGCACTACCACCGCGTCGCCGGGCTGTTCGGCGCACTCGGCTACAACCAGGCGATCGCGAGCACGCTGGCCGCGATCACCACGTATCGGCCCAAGCTCGCCGATGGTCGGGTCGTGTGGCCGGGCATGCTGCCGCAAGGCGCACCGACGTCGCCCGCGCTCGCGAACCTCGCGTGCCGGCGATTGGACGCGCGGCTCGCGAAGCTCGCGGCGAAGTTCGGGGCTACGTACACGCGCTACGCAGATGACCTGACGTTCTCGTTCGCGAAAACACCGGAGATTTCGATCGGCCGCTTCTTCTGGTTCGTGGACGGCGTGTGCCAGCAAGAGGGCTTCAACGAGCATCCCGGGAAGCGAAAGATCCTGCGCGCGAAGACGCAGCAGCGCGTGACCGGCATCGTGGTGAACGAGGACGTTCACGTGCCGCGCCGTGATCGCCGGAGGTTCCGCGCGATCCTGCACAACATCGCGAAGCGCGGTCTCGCCAGCGAAGCGAAGGGCCGCAGCGACTTCGCGGCGTACCTGCAGGGCTATGCGGCGTACGTGCAGATGGTGCAACCCGAGCTCGGCAAGGCGTGGGCGGCCGAGGTCGCGAAGCTCCTCGGAGGCAAGGCGTAGCGATGGCCGACGTCATGGCGATCGTCAGCAAGGCGGTGTTCGAGAAGGCCGCCGGCAAGGCGCCGAAGCTCGGCACCGCGCTCGGCATGGATCGCTACGTCAGCGCGAACAAGGGACTCGCGCCGCTCGAGGGGGGCGGCACGCTGTACCTCGTGACGGTCCGGCCGCCGGACGAAGCGCTGTGGCTCGTGGCCGTGCTCGCGAACCCCACGTTCTCCGGCAGCGAGTGGGTCGCCACCGCGTGCACCACGCCGATGATCGACATCTCGTCGCTCAAGGCCTCGCTCGTGTTCGAGAACGGCAAGGGTCTACCGACGACGAAGGGCACGCTCGGCATGTCGCTGCAGACGCCGCGCGTGTTGACCGCGGCGGATGTCGCGCTGCTCGCGGGCGCGCTCGGAGGTGCGCCGGCGCCGACGTCTGCGCCCGTGAAGGCGTTCACTGCGAAGCAAGATCCGGCCGCGCCGCTCCTCGCCGCCGTGCTCGCGGCACCGAACGACGACGCCCCCAAGCTCGCACTCGCCGCGCACTGGAAGTCCGTCGGCGAACCACGCGGCGAGCTCGCCGAGATCGATCTCGCGTTGCGCCAACCGATGAGCGTCCCCAAGCGCCGCATGCTGCGCGCGCGACGCGACGAGCTCCTCGCGAACCACAGCCAGCGATGGTGGACGTACACCACGATGGCGCAGCGACAACGCGCCGGGTTTCTCACCTTCGTTCGCGCCGACGCGTCGACGTTCCTCGGCTACGCCGCGAACCTGTTCGCCTCGGAGCCGGTCACGGATGTCGAGCTCTACGGTGTCGACGAAGAATCCATCGGCGACATCGCGAAGGCACCGTGGCTCGGAAAGCTCACCTCGCTCGGCGTGCACTCGGAGATCGGCGACGAAGCGTTCGCGACGCTCGTGAAGTCCAAGCACCTCGGCAACCTCGTCGCGTTGAACGTCAGCGGCAACGGCCTGTCGAGCGAAGGCCTCGACGCGATGAAGAACGCCCTTCCCTCGCTGCAGCGCCTCGTGCTCACGAACAACCCGATCGGCGATGAGGGATGCGCCTCGCTCGCCGCGTGGAAGCACCTCGGCAACCTGCGCACGCTGTACCTCACCGCGTGCGAGATCTCCGACGGTGGCCTCGCCGCGCTCGCGCAGAGCGGCAAGCTCGGCGCGCTCGAGAAGCTCACGATCACGAACAACGAAGACATCAGCGACGCGGGCATCGCGGCGCTCGCGAGCACGAAGGTGCTGCCGAACCTGCGCTACCTCGAGCTCAAGAACCTCGGGCTGAAGGACGCGTCGGGACAGGCGCTCGCCGACGCGAAGTTCCCGCACATGAAGCACCTCGACGTGCGCGGTGCGTGGGGCGTGAAGCGCGATCGATTGCGCGCGGTCTATCGCGACGCGGTCACCGAGTAGCTCGCGAGCCTGATACCGTCCCGGGGATGTCCATCGACCGCAGCAAAGCGATCTTCGAGCGAGCCAAAGCGATCATCCCGGGCGGCGTGAACTCCCCCGTTCGCGCATGCCGCTCCGTCGGCGCCGATCCGGTGTTCATCGCGCAAGGCGATGGCGCCGCGATCTGGGACGCCGACGGCAATCGCTACATCGATCTGATCGGCAGCTGGGGACCGCTGATCCTCGGCCACTCGCACCCCGAGCTGCTCGACGCGATCAAAGAGACGATGTCGATGGGCACCACGTTCGGTGCACCGACGGAGATCGAGGTGCGGTTCGCCGAGACCCTGCGCAACGCGGTGCCATCGATGGAGATGGTCCGCGCCGTGTCGTCGGGGACCGAGTCCACGATGTCCGCGCTGCGCCTCGCCCGCGGCTTCACGGGCCGCGCGAAGATCATCAAGGCCGACGGTGGCTATCACGGCCACGCGGACTGCTTGCTCGTCGCGGCGGGCTCCGGCGCCGCCACGCTCGGCATCCCCGGATCCGCCGGTGTCCCCGAGGGCGCCGCGCGCGACACGATCGTCGTTCCCTATAACGATCTCGCCGCCGTCGAGACCGCGCTCGCCGCGGGCGATGTCGCCGCGGTGATCATCGAGCCGGTCGCCGGCAACATGGGCCTCGTCGTCCCCGCGCCCGGCTACCTCGAAGGTCTGCGCGCCGCGTGCACCAAGCACGGCACGATCCTCATCTTCGACGAAGTGATGACCGGCTTCCGCGTCGCGTACGGCGGCGCCCAGGCTCGCTACAACATCACGCCGGACCTCACGACGATCGGCAAGATCATCGGCGGTGGCCTCCCCGCCGCCGCGTTCGGCGGTCGCGCGGACATCATGCAGAAGCTCGCGCCGCTCGGCCCGGTCTATCAAGCGGGCACGCTGAGCGGCAATCCGCTCGCGATGGCCGCGGGGCTTCGCGCGATGGAGATCCTCGGGCGGCCGGGCACGTACGACCAGCTCGAGCGGCTCGGCCAGCGCCTCGGCGATGGCCTGCTCCAAGCCGCGGTCGACGCGAAGGTCCCCGCCGTCCTGAATCGCGTCGGGTCCATGCTCACGCTGTTCTTCTGCCAAACCCCGGTCACCGACTACGCGTCTGCGAAAGCGGCCGACACCGCGCGGTTCGGGAGCTTCTTCCGCAACATGCGAGATCGCGGTGTATTTCTGCCGCCTTCGCAGTTCGAAGCGATGTTCGTCTCGCTCGCCCATACCGACGAGGACATCGATCAGATCGTCACCGCCGCGAGAGCGTCCCTCGTCGATTGACGCCCTAAAACCAGCGTGGTACCTGGGGCCCGCTGATGCAGGCCGACCCGTCGAACCGTGGCGATATGTCGCAGGATTCTGCGCCTCTGCCGCTGCATCGAAGCGTCGTGAAGCCCGGCGAGCGCATCTCCGGTAACGCGCACTCGGCAGCGCCCGCCGCGCGCGATGGACGCCGCGCGTACGACTATCTGTCGTCGAGCTCGGTCGGCCTCGAGCTCGGCATCTCGGTGATCATCGGCGTGCTGTTCGGCTACTGGCTGGATCGCAAGCTCGGCACCGAGCCGTGGATGATGCTCCTGTTCCTCGTGCTCGGCTTCGTCGCCGGGCTGCGCGGTGTGCTCCGCGCCGTGAACCGCGCCGATCGCGCGGCCGCGCGAGACCAACGCGAAGCCGAGGAGGCCGCTCGTGGCTAGCCCGAGCATCCTTCGCATCGAGCGCCTGAACTACGCGCTCGCGGTGGTCACGGTCCTGATCGGTCTGTTCACGCAGAGCCGACCGATCATCATCGGCCTCATGGCCGGTAGCGCTCTCACCTGCCTGAACTTCTTCGTCCTGCGAAAGCTGGTCGTGAAGTGGACCGCGGAAGCGGCCAGCGGCAAGGGCGGCAACTCGTCGCTCCTGATGCTGCCGAAGATGATCTTCTTGATGGGCGCGGTCGCAGTGAGCGTTCTGCTCCTGCCCCTCGACGTCATTGCTTTCACGGTCGGCTACTCGATCTTCATCATCTCGATCGTGATCGAGGCAACGTACTCGGCGATGCGGTCCACCGCAGCGTCGGGCGACAGCGAGCACTCCAATGGGTGAACACGGAACCTGGTTCGACTACCTCAATCGCTTCCCGTTCTGGCAGGACCTGAACCACTGGGCGGAATCGAAGCTCTCGCGTCATGCGGGAACGGCGATGTTCCCGTCGGGGTTCACGCTGACTCACGTGTTGATGACGTTGCTCGTCGTCCTCTTCGTGATCTGGGGATCGCTCGCTTTCTTCCGCGGCACCAAGGACGACAAGAAGGGCGTCGTCCCGCCGCGCAAGATGAACCTGCGCAACTTCTTCGAGTTCACGGCCGAGTCGGTCTACGGAATGGTCGAAGGCGCGATGGGCCCCAAGAACGCGCCGCGGTTCTTCCCGCTCATCGGCGCGCTGTGGATGTTCATCCTGTTCAACAACCTGTTCGCGCTGATCCCGGGCTTCTCGGCTCCGACGGACACGCTGAAGACCAACGTCGGCATCGCGCTCCTCGTGTTCTTCGCCACGCACATCTACGGCGTCAAAGAGCACGGCCTCGCGTACTTCAAGCACTTCCTCGGTCCGAGCCTGCCGCTCGCGCCGCTCATGCTGCCGATCGAGCTCATCAGCCACTTCGCGCGCCCGCTGTCGCTGGCCGTCCGGCTCATGGGCAACATGATGGCCGACCACAAGGTCGTCATGAGCTTCTTCGCGCTCGTGCCGATCCTCGTCCCCCTCCCGTTCCTCCTGCTGGGCGTGCTCGTGTGCCTGATTCAGGCCCTCGTGTTCTGCACGCTCGCGATGGTCTACATCGGCATGGCCATCGAGCACGAGGAACACTGATCGTTCACGGATCGCTCACGGATCTCCGTCGATCTTCGACGATAAATTTCAATCCCACCGACCTTTACCCTGCATCCAAACCACGCTAACTAACCGGCGCCAAAGCGACCCACCAGGAGAACCACCATGAAGCGCACCACCAAGATTTTCACGACCACCCTCTCCACCCTGTTCATCCTCGTCGCCATGTGCGGCATCGCCCTCGCTCAGGGCGGTGGTGAGGAAGCCGCCGTCAAGGCGCAGGGCCTCGCGTCGAACTTCGGTCTGATCGCGCTCGCTGCCGGCCTCGGCATCGGCATCGCCGCCCTCGGTGGTGGTATCGGTCAGGGCCGCGCCGCGGCCGCCGCGCTCGACGGTATCGCTCGCAACCCCGGCGCTGCCGGCCAGATCCGCGGCCCGATGATTCTCGGCCTCGCGCTGATCGAGTCGCTCGTCATCTACGCGCTCATCATCGCGCTGCTGCTCGTCCTCAAGGTCGGCTGATCGTTCCGGGTCGCTGAAGGCACCGAACGGCTCCCAGGCATCCCCTGCGGGGCCGTTTTGCGTTTCGGAGAGCGCTATGGGACGCTGAGGAACGCATGTCGGAGGACGAGAAGCCACCGGTGGATCTGACGGGGAAGTCGACGTTGGAGATTCTCGCCGCGATCGACATGTTCAGCGGCTTGCCGATGACGCACCTCAAGCGCGTCGTCGATATCGGCCTCGAAGAGCAGTACAAGTCGTCCGCGACGATCTTCGCGGAGGGCTCGCCCGGCGATAAGTTCTATCTGATCGTCGAGGGCGCGGTGCGCATCAGCCGCATCGTTCCCGGCATGGGCGAAGAAGCGCTCGCCGTGCTGCGCCCCGGCGCGTACTTCGGCGAGATGTCGCTGATCGACGACGCGCCGCGCTCTGCCACCGCGATGTGCCACGAGAAGTGCCGCCTGTTCGTCGTGAACCGGAAGGACCTCGAGGATCTGTTGTTCGTCGATCGCGACCTCGCGTACGAGCTCCTCTGGAACTGGGTGCGCACGCTGTCGCGTCGCCTGCGTGCGACGAACGACAAGATGACCTTCCTCGCGACCACCTCGAAGTTCTAGTCATGCGCGCGGCGCTGGCCATCGCGACGATGCTCGTCGCATCGACAGCGAACGGCGATCCCTTGCCTCCCGGCTCGATCGGCGGCGCGATCGGGTTCGCGAGCGGCACGGGCGCGGACGCGAAGCGCCTCGGCTTCGGCTACATGCTCGGCGCGCAAGCCGCGTGGCAGCCGATGGATACGAACCAGCGCATCAACTGGGCGGCGAAGTGGAGCGCGGTGTTCGGCACGATGTACGGCGCGGACGCCGCGCGCATCGGCAGCGAGCTCCTCACGCTGAAGATGGATCTCATGCCCGGCGTGCGCATCCGTCCCGGCACGAACCCGAGCCGGTACCTCACGCTGCGCGCGGGCGGCGTCCTGTTGCGAACGGATCAGGTCATCCCGTCGAAGATGACGCGCTCGTTCGTCGGCGCGATCGCGAGCATCGGCATCGATCAATACGTGTCGGGTCTGCTCGTCAGCGTCGATCTTCGCTACTCCATGATCGGCACCGGCCCGGCCGAGCTCGGCCTCGTCATCGGGCTCGCGAAGACGGGGCCCTAGACGATGCCGGCGCTGACCACCGACCGCCTACGGCTCGTCCCGATCTCGCTCGACGCGATCGAGGCCGTGCTCGATCACGACAAGGCGCGCGCGGAGGCCGTCGTCGGTGCGCGGTTCCCCGAGCAGTGGCCCAACGACGATCTCGTCGCGATCGGCTTCCCGTACTCGCGCGCCGCGCTGCGCGCCGATCCCGCGACGCGCCTGTGGGGCGACTCGCTCGTGCTCATGCGCGACGAGCCGCGCGTGATCGGCTCCGTCGTGTTTCACGGGATGCCGGTCGGCGGCATCGCCGAGGTCGCGTACTCGATCGAGGAGACGTCGCGGTGCCGCGGCTTCGCGGTCGAGGCCGTCGAGGCGTGCGTGAACTGGGCGCTCGCGCAGCCCGGCATCACCGCCGTGCAGGCGACGACGTTCCCGTGGCACTTCGCATCGCTCGGCGTGATCCGCCGCGTCGGCATGGTGCACGTCGGCAATCGCGATCACGACACGCTCGGCGAGCTCCTCGTGTTCGAGCGCGCCCGGTCGACGTGAGCGATCCGGTCGTGCGCACTCACGTCAACGCGCTCGCGTAGGCCACGCGGCTAGTCGCGCTTCCACGTGCCGGACTTGCCGCCGCGCTTCTCGTCGAGGCGGATGTCGCCGATCACCATGCCGCGATCGATCGCCTTGCACATGTCGTAGACGGTCAACGCCGCGGCGCTGACCGCCGCGAGCGCTTCCATCTCGACGCCGCTGCGATCGAAGGCGCGCACCGTGGCCGTGATCTCGACCCGCGCCGCGGTCACGCGGAAGTCGAGGTCGACACCGGTGATGCGCAACGGATGGCACAGCGGGATCCAGTCCGCGGTCTTCTTCGCCGCCTGGATGCCCGCGATGCGCGCGACGCCGAGGACGTCGCCCTTGCCGATCGTGCCTGCCTTCACGGCGGCGATCGTGGCGGGCTGCATCTCGATCCAGCCGCTCGCGATGCCGACGCGCTCGGTCTCCGGCTTCGCGCCGACGTCGACCATGTGCGCCGCGCCCGCGTCGTCGAAGTGGGTGAGCTTCGCGCTCGGCTTCTTCGACGACGACCGCGCCACTACTCGACCGTGACGGACTTGGCCAGGTTGCGCGGCTGGTCGATGTCCGTGCCTTTGAAGTCCGCGACGTAGTACGCGAGCATCTGCAGCGGCAGCACCGTCAGGATCGCCTGCAGCTCGAGCGCGGTGTCGGGGATGACGATGACGTCATCGGAGTGACCGCCGATCTCGTTGTCGCCGCGCGTGGCGATCGCGATGACCTTGCCCTGGCGCGCGCGCACCTCGGCGAGGTTCGACACCGTCTTCTCGTACGAGGGACCGCGCGGGACGAGCACCACGACGGGCAGATGCTCGTCGATGAGGGCGATGGGCCCATGCTTCATCTCGCCGGCGGCGTAGCCCTCGGCGTGAATATAGGAGATTTCTTTCAGCTTCAGAGCGCCCTCGAGGGCGATCGGGAACTGCGCGCCTCGACCGAGGAACAGGCAGCCGGTCGCGTTGCCGTACCGACGAGCGATCGCTTGGATCTGCGCGCCGGACTCGACGACATCGCGCATCTTGACCGGCAGCGCGACGAGCTCGGACAAGAGCTCGCGGGCGCGCTCGCGGGACAGTGCCTTCGTGCGGCGGCCGAGGTGGATCGCGAGCAGCGCGATCGAGATCAGCTGCGTGGTGAACGCCTTCGTCGACGCGACGCCGATCTCCGGACCTGCGTGCGTGTAGAACGCGAAGTCCGCGAGGCGCGGGATCGACGACTCGACGACGTTCGAGATGGCGAAGACCTGCGCGCCCTTCTTCTTGGCCTCGCGGATCGCTTCCATCGTGTCGAGCGTCTCGCCGGACTGGCTCACGGCGATGACGAGGTCGCCCGGGCCGAGGATCGGATCGCGATAGCGGAACTCCGATGCGAGGTCGACCTCGACCGGAATGCGCGCGAGCGCCTCGACCATGAACTCGCCGACGAGCGACGCGTGGAAGCTGGTGCCGCAGGCGATGAAGATGATGCGCTTGATCTTGTCGACATCGAGCTTGATGCCGT
>JBGARE010000073.1:15079-26571 GCA_044230415.1 Kofleriaceae bacterium | reverse complement strand
GAGGAGCACGAGCTCGTTGCGCGTGACCAAGCCGTCCGCGACCATCTCGCGCACGGTCTCCTTGTACGCACGCAGCCGCGCGTCCTTCTGCTTCGTGCGCTCGGTGTGGAGCAGATAGATGTCCTTGAGGTCATCCGACGGCGGCGCGTCGCCCCATTCCCACTTCTTGAGGATCTTCTGCGCGAACTTCTCCTGGACGTGCTGATCCTCGCGCCGCGTCACGCGCCGCACGAAGATCGCCGTCGACGCGAACACCACGAGGATGCTCCACGCCGTCAGCACCCACGCGGGGAGCTTCGCGAGCGATGGTTGGCCTGCAAACAAATAGAACGCGATGAAGGCCACGAGTCCGCAAAACGCGAGCATCCCGTGCCGGACCCGCGCGAGCAGCGCGACCTTGGTCTCCTCGGGGCTCTCCTTCGGTAGTGCCGACATCCGCGAGCGAACGATCAGCCGCTCGATGATCGAGAACACGAGGAAGCTGCCTGCACCGAACACGATCAGTGTCAGCGGCGCCGCCACGAGCCGCGGAATCTGCGGCGCGAACGTGAAGCCGGGCTCGAGCATCTTCGACGGCAAGTCGCGCTCGTACGTCCACGCGCCGCTGAAGTAGTACGCCCACGATCCGCTGACCAAGTAGTAGTAGGCGTAGAACGCGACCACGATCCCGGGCCACGTGTAGTACGCGATCCGTCGCGGCTTCTCCGACGCTTCTTTCCAGTAGCCCTGCTCGAGATCGATATCGGGGCAGTGCTTCTTGCACGCGACACACGGCGCACACTGACTCGTCAGCTCGTCGCTCGCCGCCGCTCCACGCGCGGGCTCCGTGTGGATCTTCTCGACCATTCCGACGGGGCAGATGAAGTTGCACCACGTCTTCCCCGCGTACACGAAGCTCGTCACGATCGCCCACACGGTCACGAGTCCGAGGAACACCGCGAGCCACACGTGACTTCCGTTGGTCGCGAGCAGGCGCAAGGTCAACGCGACCACCATGATGCCGAGCTGCACGAGCAAGTAGTTCTTGCTCATCCAGTCGCCCATCTTCCGCGTGCCCGGCCGTCCGAGCAGGCGCCCGATCTGCCCCATCACCGCGAGCGGACAGATGCGCCGCCACAGGTGATAGCCGAACGTCATCCAGAAGAACGGCAGGCTCGCGACCGCGACGGTCCATGTCAGGCGATTGCCGTGCTCGACCCCGAGGATCGTCGGAATCGTCGCCGCGAACGCGAGGACCATCACCACGCGCGCGGCGATGACGAGCTTCGGCGCGGTGCCGCCGTCGGTAAACGCGGCCCAGCCGCCGGCCTTGGTCCGCGCGGCCTTCGTCTCGGGCTTCTTCGCGTCCGCCTTCTTGGCCGCGGGCTTCTCGTCGACGACGGGGAGCTTCTTCCGCTCGAGCTTGATCTTGTCGGTCGTCGCGAGGTCCGCCGGCTTCGCGTCGCTGCTCGCGGGCTTCGCGGCATTGCTCGCGGGCTTCGCGGCCGCGGGCTTCGACTCGGGAAGCACGGGCGGCTTCGGTGTCGGCGCATCGGAGGGCTTCGCTGCGTTCGCATCGGCGGGCGTCGTTGCGCTCGCGTCGGCGGGCTTCGCGGCGGCAGGCGTCGCGTCGGCCTTCGCCGGATCGGCGAGCCCCGAGCTGCGCGGTTCGCTCGCCTTCGCGGGTTTCGTGTCGCCGCCCTCGGCTGCCTTCTTTGCCTTCGCGGCCTTCGCGGCGGCGAGTCGCGCTGCGCGCGCGGCGAGGCGTTCGGCTTCGGCCGGGTCCGCAGCGACCTTCGTCGCAGGGTCATCGGTGGGCGGCTTGTCGCTCATCGCCACCTCGTATGAGGAAGGTCCAGAAACGCGACGCAGAGACGCGGAGCACGCAGAGCAGAGATCTTGTCGGACACGTCACGTACGTCGGACCCGACCACACGCCCTACACTCGCAGCGTCGCACGAGCAGAGACCTCGCCGTCGAGCGCGACCGTCATTCGAGCAATGCGAGGATTCCACCGGTCGCGAAGCGACACCGAGGTTCTTCTCTGCGTCCACTGCGTCTCTGCGTCGAATGTCTGGGACTGATCTATGCGCACGAACGGAGATCGACGATCGATGGTCCGATCGGAACCGCCCGCCGTTACGTGTCGCGTGAGGAAACACGAATGGCACGAGGCCGACGCCCACTTCGTCGCTCGAATGCGCGACGTCCCGACCACGTTGCCGAACCTCATCCGAACGCGCGAGGCGCGCTGACGGTATCGATGGATCAGATGGACGCATGTATCGAATAGACGGATTTACTTCGCACCGTCGGTGAACGGGCAGCCGAGCTTCACCTGGAGCTCCGGGAGGAACTTCTCGTAGTTCTGCTTCGCGCGGCATTCCTGGTGCTTCAAGAACTCGAGCGTGAACTCTTCCCAGTGCGTGGACGGGATGATCTGGAAGTTCAGCGTCGCGATCTTCTTGTTCAGCGTCTTGGGCACGCCCTTCGACGGATCGGTGTTCGCGGGATCTGAGTAGTCGTGCATGCCGAAGTTGCGGATGTGGCACTGCGAGCAGGTCATCCCGTTCTCCTCGCCGACATCGCGACGTCCGTCCTCGAGCGGGAAGTCCTGCACCATGAACTCGTTCTTGTGCTTGATGTAGAGGTGGTTCGAGTCGATGCGGCCACCGCGAACGCCGGTGCGGCCGCCCCAGTCGGGTAGATCGACGAAGCCGAGCGTCTTGCGGCACAGCACTTGGTGACCGGGCGCCATCGCGGGGCCCGGCGTCCAGCGCGGACCGCAGGTCGGGACCCACGTCTTTCCGTCCTCGGATGGGATGGTCTTCGTCCAGAAGCCCGGGATGATCACGTTCTGGTAGTTCTGCGAGTCGCCTTTGGCGGTGATGAACGGCTTCTGCGCGCTCCACGCCCAACCGTCGCCCGCTTTGTAGGTGCCGTCGGCGTGGCGCGTCGAGCCGCCGCCCATGCGCGCCTCGAGGGCGATGCCGATCGCGAACGTCTTCGCGTAGGGCGCGGTCTTCGTCTGATCGAACGCCATGAACTCGTTCATGAACGCGGCGACCGCTTTGCCGTGCGCGACTTGGTCCTTGAGGAGCTTCTCGCTCGGCGCGCCGCCGGGCATCAGGTGCTTCGCGACGAGACCGAGGAACGTCTTGTTGTTGAGCTCTTTCTCCTCGGCGGGGCGGGGCAGCGCGGGGACGAACTCGGTGACCGGGCGGATGCGGAACATCGCGAACACCGGCTCGGGTGCTTTGACCGCTTGGTACACGACGCGCAGCTCGGTCCATCCGCGATCGATGCGCGGGCGGAACGCGACGATCTTCCACGCGGCAGGATCACCGAACACCGCTTTGTCGAAGTCGGGTGCGGCGGGATCGAGGCGATCGTTGTTCTGCGTGTCCGCGAACTGCGAGAGGAAGCCCTCGAACAGCACGGTCTTGTCCCAGACTTGGTTCGCGATCGCGGCGCGCTTGTCGGCGGCGAACTGCGGCGCGAAGCCCTGCGCGGCGACGAGCAGCATCTTGTCGAGCGGCCAGTCCTTGTTGACCTGCTCGAGTCGCTTGGGCTGGCGGATCATGAGGACGGTCTCGATGATCGCGCTCTTCTGCTCGGCGACCGGCAGCGGCTGCGCCTTCGCGGTGACCTCGATCGTCCACGTCTCGGTCTTCGTGATGTTCTTCGTCGGCTGCGTGACGGTGACGACGAACTCTTGCTTGCCGATGTCGGCCTTCGTCGGTGTCCACGACACGGTCTGCGTGATCGCGTCCCACGTCGCCGACGCGGGCTTCTTGGTCAGGATGGTGCTCGTCTCGTCGAGGTCCTGATCGATCGCGGTGGTGGCAAACGCGATCGTCTGACCGACGCCGACCTTCTTGTAGACGGGCGCGAAGAGCTCCGGCGCACGGTCGGGCGGCGTTGGCTTCGCGGTCATCTTCTTCGCGAGCCCGCCATCGACCGTCGGGAGCGGCTGCGCCGGACCGGCGATCGGCGGAGCGCTCGGTTGCGGGTCCACGGGATCTTGCGGAGCGGGAGCAGCTCCACCGCCACAGGACACCGAAGAGATACCGAGCAGAACCAGGGCCCTAGCCATCCTCATGCGACGCGCATCGTACCATCAGGAATCGAGGATCGCGGCCATCGGCTCGTCTGGAGGTCATGCACAATCGATGGATGCGCGGATTTCTCGTGTTCCTCCTCCTCGTCGCGGCCATGACGCCGAGCGATGCCAAGCCATTGCCGACGGGGCTCGAGGTGAAGCTTGCCAAAGGGACGCTGTCGGCGCGGCGCGATGGCGTGTCGGTGTCGATCGGCTCGGTCACCAAGATGATCAGCGTCGAGCTCTCCGCCGACGGCAAGACCATCGTCGTCAAGCGACCGGGCGATCCGGATCAAGGCGAGGAGGACACCGTCGACGAGACATTCGCGCTCGCGACCGTCGAGGGGAAGCTCGCGAACGCGAAGGGCATGAGCTTCCAGGTGAAGAAGAAGTACGCCGACGCGGTCGCGCCGTTCACTGCAGCGGTACAGAGCGATCCGCAGCCCGTGTACATCACGAACCTCTTGTCGGCGCTCGCGATGGGCAAGAAGCTCGACGACGCCGACAAGGTCCTCGCGACGCACGGCAAGCGGATCGCGCCGTGGCTCGCGTGGCGGCTCGCCGTCGACAAAGAGCTCGCGGCGCTCGTCGACCGGCCTGCGGCGAAGACGCTGTTTCCTGGCGGTGGCAAGGCGACGTCGAAGCTCGCGGACGGCGAGAAGGTCGCGTACAGCGCGGCGGGGTTCGCGGCGGTCGAGGTCTACACCGGCCTCTCGATGGGCATGCCCACCGAGGTGACGAAGGCGCTCGCGATCGTGGAGCTGACCACGGGAACCGAAGTGCTCCGGTTGTCGACCGAGACGTCCTGCAACGAGATGGACGAAGGTGGCTGCAAGCAGGCGAAGTACACCGCGTCGAACAAGAAGCAGCGCAAGGTCGCCGATGCGGTGCTCTCGCAGATGGGCTTCGAGGTGTTGGCCGAGCCGCTCGTGGACGCGCAGGCGACAAGTACGCCGACCGCGAAGGACGGCCGCAAGATCGTGGAGATCAAGGACGGCGGCACCGCGATCGCGGTCGGTAAGAAGCAGATTCCGATTCCGGTCGAGCTCGAGGTGAAGTCGATCGCGTTCGTGCCGAAAGCCGTGGTCCTCGTCCACAAAGTGCAGACCTCGTCGAACATCGACGGTGCGGGCACGTGGGAGATGGAAGTCACCGCCATTCCGACGCCGTGACGGCAGTTTCGTCGGCGCGGCGCCGATGCGTCGTACCCGCGTGCTAGCTTGCGGTCGCGATGACGACGGACCTATCGACGCTGACGATCAACACGATCCGCACCCTGTCGATCGACGCGATCCAGAAAGCGAACTCGGGACACCCGGGTTTGCCGATGGGCTGCGCACCGATGGCGTACGTGCTCTGGCAGCAACATCTGCAGCACGATCCCAAGACGCCGCAGTGGTTCGATCGCGATCGCTTCGTGCTCAGCGCGGGCCATGGCTCGATGCTGCTCTACTCGCTGCTTCACCTGACCGGATACGACCTCTCGCTCGACGAGATCAAGAACTTCCGGCAGTGGGAATCGAAGACTCCGGGCCACCCCGAGTGGCACTGGACGCCGGGCGTCGAAGCGACGACGGGCCCGCTCGGGCAGGGCGCCGCGAACGCCGTCGGCATGGCGATCGCCGAGAAGTTCCTCGCGAAGCACTTCAACCGGCCGCATCACACGATCATCGATCACTACACGTACGCGCTCGTCTCCGACGGCGACGTGATGGAAGGCGTCGCGTGCGAGGCCGCGTCGATCGCGGGACACCTCGGCCTCAACAAGCTGATCTATCTCTACGACGCGAACCAGATCACGCTCGATGGTCCGCTCTCGCTCTCGATGAGCGAGGACGTCGGCAAGCGCTACGAAGCGTACGGCTGGCACGTGGTTCACGTTCGCGACGGAGACACCGACATCGCTACGATCGATGCCGCGATCCGCGCCGCGAAGGCCGAACGCGACAAGCCCACGATCATCATCGTGCGGACGACGATCGGATACGGCTCGCCGAAGAAGGCCGGCACGTCGTCCGCGCACGGCTCGCCGCTCGGCGATGCGGAGGTCGCGGCAACCAAGACCGCGCTCGGGTGGGATCCCGCCGCGAAGTTCCACATCCCCGCCGAGGTCGCGGCGCACACCGGCGAAGCGGTCAAGCGCGGCGCCGCCGTCCATGCGGCCTGGCGCGAGAAGCTCGCCGCCTACAAGGCCGCGTTCCCCGAGCTCGGCGCGGAGCTCGATCTCGCGGTGCGCGGCGACTTGCCGGCCGGCTGGGATGCCGAGCTCCCATCGTGGAAGCCCGGATCCGCCGCGATCGCGACGCGGAGCGCGAGCGGCAAGGTGATGGGCGCCCTCGCATCGAAGATTCCGTGGCTGTTCGGTGGTGACGCCGACCTCGGCGGCTCGACGAAGACCATCGTCCCGGGCGGCGACTTCGATCGCACCGGCGCCGGTCGCAACCTTCGCTTCGGTGTTCGCGAGCACGGCATGGCCGCGATCGGGAACGGCATGCTCTATCACGGCGGCATCCGCCCGCACGTCGCCACGTTCTTCGTCTTCAGCGACTACATGCGCCCGAGCGTCCGGCTCGCGGCGCTGAACAAGCAGCCCGCGATCTTCGTGTGGACCCACGACTCGGTCGGTCTCGGCGAAGACGGCCCCACGCACCAGCCCGTCGAGCACCTGATGGCGCTGCGTGCGATGCCGAACCTCTCGGTGTTCCGCCCCGCGGACGCGAACGAGACCGCGGCCGCGTGGCGCTACGCGATGGCGCGCACCGACGGACCCACCGGGCTCGTCCTTTCGCGCCAAGATCTTCCCGTCGTCAGCCAGCCCGGCGCGCCGGGGGCCGAGAAGGGCGCCTACGTACTCGCCGAGGGTGCCGACGTGATCCTGATCGCGAGCGGCTCCGAGGTCAGCCTCGCGCTCGCGGCGCGCGACGAGCTCGCGAAGCAGAACATCGCCGCACGCGTGGTGTCGATGCCGTGTTGGGAGGCGTTCGCCGCGCAGCCCGCGGCCTATCGCACCGAAGTGCTCCCGCACGGCAAGCGCGTGTCGATCGAAGCGGGCATCACGCAGGGCTGGCGCGAGTGGATCGGCGATCGCGGCGTCGCGGTCGGCATCGATCGCTACGGCGCGTCGGCGCCCGGCGAGGTGTTGCTCGAGAAGCTCGGCATCAGCGTGACCGCGGTGGTCGATGCCGCGAAGCGCGTGATCGCCAGCGCGTGAGCGCACCGTCGCCGTCGCGTTGGGGATAGCCCTTTCGACCGGAGCGCACGTTAGACCGCCCCTGTCTCGGGATCGGCCTCGGTCTCGGGATCGGTCTCGGCATGGGTATCGGTCACTCGGCATCGGCATCGGCATCGGTCACGGTCACGGTCACGGTCACGGTATCAGTCTCGGTCTCGGTCTCGGTCTCGGTCTCGGTCTCGGTCGCGGCACTCGGTCCCGGTAATCGGTCTCGGTAATCGGTCATCGGTATCAGTCATCGGAATCGGTAATCGGTCATCGGTATCGGTCATCGGAATCGCTCATCAGCATCGGTCACGACATCGGATCGGTCGAGTCGGAGTTCCACACACGAACGTTCGAGAGAACGCGATCGCCTCGGGTCACCAGCGCGACGGGGTCGCCCTACCCAGTCCGGTCGCGCATGAGCGTGAGCGAGCGTGAGAGCCCACGCGTGAGCGTGTGACCGAGAGCGCACGAGCGCGCGCCGGTCTCGCGGTACGCTGCGAAGCATGAAGCCGTGGCTCCTCCTCCTCGCGATTCCGTCGCTCGCGATCGCAGACGATCGGTACGAGCAGGATGGTCGCGTTCGCTCCGATGCGCGTTGGTACAAAGAAGCACCGTATCTGACCTCTCCGGCGGATCCGTGGGCCGCGGTGTCCGGCGATCAGCCGCTTCGCTGGACCGAAGCCCAGGCCGCGAAATGGACCGCGCGTGGCGACCAGAACGCGTGCACCGCGAAGGAGGATCACTGCCTGGTCAAGGATGCGTGGTTCTTCGCGTCGGAGAGCGACATCGTGCGCAAGAAGACGCATCCGGCGGCACATGTCGGCGTCGCGGTCGCGGTGTTCGGCCCCAAGGAGCTGCTCCGTCCGTGGAACGCGCAGTCGCGCCTGAAGAGCCCACCGTTCGTCGCGTACCGGACCGTGCCCGCGACGAAGGCGACGCTGGCACCGGGCGCCCTCGCGATCGCGCTTCCGGGAGACCGGCCCCTCACGGACGCGATCGGGGCCGTCGAGGGCTTCTGGGTCCTCGGCATCGTCGACAGCGTCGACCTCGCGGCCGGCACGTTCAAGCTCGTGGACTACTCGGCCGACTATCCACTCCACTACGCCCGGGTCGCAGTGCTCTCCTGGCGGGAGGGCGGCAAAGTCGAGATCGTGGGTGGCAAGAAGCGCGACAAGCTCGCCGCCAACGCCAAGGAGCTGTTCCTGCCACCGGTCCAGAAGCCCGCACCCTAGCGGGCTGTTCGCCGCGCGAGGCGGGAGACGGATCGTCGCGTGATACGATTTTCCCGATGCGTCGGGTGGTCGTGGTCTTGGTCCTCGCGGGCTGCTTCTCGAAGCCCGGGCTCCGTGATCGCGATGGCGGTGATGGCGGCGACGGCGGCGATGATGACGCCACGGGCGATGGCGGCGGAGACGGCTCGATGATCGACAGCCCGATCGCCGGCTGCACGTGGACGCCGCTCGGCACCATTCTCGACGACCCGGCGCTCGACGAGCGTCATCCCTGGATCTCGTCGGACGGGAAGATCGTCACGTACTGGAAGGGGACCGGAAACGGCGGTTCGAACAACGGCCTGATGTGGCAAGCCGAGCGTTCGAGCATCGGTCAGCCGTTCGGTGCGCCGATCCAGATCTTTCCGCAATCGCCGGCGACGAACGGCGCGCCGAACGAGGCGGACCCGTCGTTCGATCAAGGCATGCTGAAGATGTACATCTCGACGAGCTCCGGGATCCTGACGGCGTCGCGCGCGATGCCCAACGGGATGTTCCAGACACCGGCGAGCGACCCCGAGCTGTCACTCGTGTCCTCCACCCGACAGTTCCAAGAGGGCGCATTTCTGACCGACGACGGGCGGAAGCTCCTGTTCGTCGCCGGAGACTCGACGTACGAGTCCGAGGATCTGTACATCGCGTCGCGGACGGGCGCGGCCGGTGCATTCACGTCCGTGAAGCCGTTCGATCACAATGTCGTTGGAACCAACGAGTGCTGTCCGACGATGGCCGGCAACGTGCTGATGTACGAGCGTCCGGTCGCCGCCGGCAAGAAGGAGATCGTGTCCTCGATCCTCGACGGCGTGACGCTGTCGCCGCCCGAGCGTGTCGTGCTGCCGGGAACGGACTCGTTCCAGCAGCCTTCGCTGTCGGCGAACGGCCAGCGCTTGGTGTATGTCGTGAACAACGGCAGCGACTGGCATCTCGAGGAGGCGGAGTTGTCATGTCCATGAGCGAAGCGAGCGGTGCGATCACCGAAGCGAGCCTCGCGACGATCGCGACGACACGGTGCCGGCGATGAGCGAGATGCGGTTGTTCGAGCTCGGCTTCAAAGGAACCGAGCTGCGCGCGACGCTGGTCGCGGCCGTGGTGCGCGGCGAAAAGATCGGAACCGCGGGGCTGCTCGGCGAGGAGCCGCTGCCGATCGTTGGCGAGCGATCGACGCTCGTCGACATCGACGATCGCCCGATCGGTATCGTCGAGACGACCGAGGTTCGCATCCTGCGGGTCGGCGATTGCGATCTACAGTTCGCGATCGACGAGGGCGAGGGCTTCACCTCCGTCGCCGAGTGGCGCGAAGCGCATGTCGCGTATTGGTCGAGCTACTGGCCGGAGCCGATCACCGACGACACGATGTTCGTCGCCGAGCGGTTCCGTGTCGTCGAGCTGTTCCCGACGATCGCCTGAACGTATCGGGGCCGATCGCCCGCGAACGTGATACGCCCGGTTCGTGGCGGTCATCATCTACGGGACACGCGAGTACGGGCTCGTCGACGAGCACCAGGGCGAGCTCGCATCGACGACGTTCTTCCATCTGTGGTTCGCGCCGATCCTTCCGGTCGGCTCGACGTGGATCACGCACGCGTCCGCCGGCGAGCGGCAGGGTCACAGGATCAAGCTGTATGGAAAGAGCGTCGCCGCGGCGTACCTGCGCGTGTGGGGGCCGATCGTCGCGATCGGAAACATGGCCGCGTCGTTCGAGCGCGGCTCCGTGGTGCACCTGGCGATCGCGTTCGCGGCGATCGCGCTGTGCGCGTGGAGCTGGACGTGGCGCAAGCTGCGCGGTGATCGCGCGAAGCGGCGCAGCGACTTCAACTACGTCGCGTTCGGCACGCGCGTGGAGCCCGGTCGCCTCGATGTATCGACGCGCGCGGAGCTGAAGACCGCGCTCGATCAGCAGTGGAACGCGCGCGCGCCGAAGGGCAGCCCGAACGATGTCGCGCGTCACGGCACCACGGATCCCGCGGAGGCCGTGCTCGCGTACGGGCTGTTGCGGCTCGCGGCGATCGAGCGGCGAGGGAAGGGCGAGGAGGCGGCGGATGCCGATCGAATCCTCGACGGAGATCATGTCCCCACCGCCGCTGGCGAGGGGCCGTATCGCGGTGGCGCGGTGCCGGTCGCGGCGAGCACGGCGGCGAGCGCCACGCTCGGCGATCTCGTCGCGGCGCGCGCGGCCGCCTTCGCCGAGGAGCACGCCCGCATCGCGCCGAACAAGGCCGACGTGCGCGATGCGCTGCGCCGTCGCCGTCGCCGGTATCGACTCGGGCTCGCCGCCGCGGTGGTCTGCGGCATCGGCGGCGCGACGATGGTGACCAAGGCGATCAAGCCCACGCTCGATGTCACGCTCGCGCAGCTGCGCTCGGTGCATCCGCCGACGCATCGCTACGTCAACGTCACCTGCGACTCGGTCCTCGGCCCGCTGTGGGAAGAGACATCGAGCCGCGGTGACGTCGAGAAGCGGATCGTGATGTGCGAGCTCGGCAACTATCACCTCGCGGTGAAGTACGACGACGACGACACGATCCCGACGCGCGTGGTCAGCGGCGAGCTCCGCGACATCCCGGACTCCGCGGTGTGGGTGAAGGACGGCCTGCGTCAGGAGCCGGACATCGAAGCGGCCACGCTCGACGTGTACGTCGACGCGGACCATGGTCGCGATCGCGGCCTGAACATCATCATCGGCGTGACGTTCCTGCTCGGCGCACCGCTCTTGTTCTGGCTCTACGTCCGCTGGACGCGAAGGAACCGCGAGCTGCTCGCGTAGCGAGCGTTACTTCATCGTCAGCGTCGCGGTGGCGACGGTGGCATCGCTCGCGGTGACGAGCTTGATCGTGTACGTCTTGCCCTTCGCGAGACCCTCGTCCTCGTTGATCGAGATGTCACCGGTGAGCACGCCGCTCTTCGGATCGATGCCGTCGAG
>JBGARE010000073.1:0-14958 GCA_044230415.1 Kofleriaceae bacterium | reverse complement strand
CCGGTGAGCGCGGAGAGCTTCGCGGCTTTGATCTTCGCGATGGTCTCTTTGTCGTTCTTGCCCTCGGGCAGCTCTTGCGCGCTGACGATCAGCTGACCGCGAAACGCGTTGATCACGCCCTTCGACATATCAGCCGAGGCTGTGCCGCGCGCAGCGATGACAGCGAGTGCGATGACTGCAGCGGACATCAGGTTGCGAGACATGGGGGCCTTTCGGAGAGAGCGAGAACTGTCAAAACCATAGCGCGGTCACGCCGACGCAGCGTCATTTCTCCGCGCATGCACGGAGAGACTGCGTCGGTGTGACCTGCCGTACATCTATAAGAGGAGCTATTCCTTCGGCGCTTCGGCCGCAGGCTGCGCTTCGACGGGCGACCCGGCTTGGACATTCACCGCGCCCAGTTGATCGGCGCGCTCGGCCTGACGCTTGGCGCGACGCTCGGGATCCCACGGCTTTCCGTCCGGACCGAGGCCATTGGCGTCCGGGCCGATCGGCTTGCGCTCGCGCTTGGCGCGCGGCGGCAACGGCTGGCCATCGGGGCCCAGGCGGGGCTCCGGCGGCAACGGCTGTCCATCGGGACCCAGACGCGGCTCACGGGGCGGACGCGGCTCGCGGGGCGGGCGCGGACCGCGATCGCCACCACCGCCACCACGCGGACCGCGATCGTTACGCGCCTCGAACGGCAGCGGCTGACCATCGGGACCGAGGCGCGGACCGCGCGGACCGCGATCGCCACCACCGGGACCGCCGAAGCCACCCGGGCCGCGACCACCACCGGGACCACGACCGCCCGGACCACCACCGGGGCCACGGCGATCGCGACGATCACCACCCGGTCCACCCGGGCCGCGACCACGTCCCTTGCCACGTCCCTCGCCACCACCGAAATCGCGCGGTGCGGCGGTGAGCTGCCAGCCGATTCCCGCGCGCGGCATCTCGCCGCGACCGGGGCGATCGTCTTCCTTCTTCTCTTCTTTGGGCGCGCCGTGGACGAGGCTGCCGAGGCCCTTGGGCTTGTCGCGATCGCCGCGACCGCCGAAGCCACCCGAGCCACCACCACCACCACCGCGACCGCCACGATCTCCGCCACCGCGACCGCCACGATCTCCGCCGCGGTCATCGCGATCGCGACGCTTCTGCTGACCGGCGACGCGATCGAGCACGTAGTGGAACTCGCCGCGCGACACCGCGCCGTGCGGTCCGGTCTCGCCTTGATACACGCGCACGAGACGAATCGCCTCGACGTTGCCGCCGACGATGTCGAGCGCTTCGAGCAGGCGCGCCGCGCGATCCGGCTGCACGCCGAGAACGGTCGCGACGTGATCGATCGCGGGATCCGCCGGCTTCGCGGCGTCGGCCGGAGCATCGCTCGGGGCGTCGCCCGCAGGCGCGTCGCCGTCCGCCGGTGCATCGCCCTCCGCTGCAGGAGTCTCCTCGGCCGGCGCAGCCTGCGCTGCTGCAGGCGCCCCACGGTACGAGGCACGTGCCTCGGCCGCTTTGCGCAGGGTCAGGGTGGAGAACTCGGTGAGCGTTTTCATGGCTGGCTACCTACCACAGACGTAGCTCCCCGAAAACAGAAACGGACCCAGGAAATGCCCTGGATCCGTCGCAGTCCGCCGTGCGGACCCGATCTGGGCCCGCGCTGCGATCACACGATCAGCCGCCGATCGAGCCGGACGCCGAGGCCGAGACCTCGACCGACACCGACACGTTCGCCTGGATGCCACCGATCATGTTCGCCGCCGCGGCGATCTGACCGGAGATGCACGCCGCCTGATCCTTGAACGACATCGCGAGCGTGCGGGCCGAACCCTTGAGCTCGTTCGCCGACACGACCCACGCTTCGACCGCGTACTTGAGCGGCTCGAGGCGCGCCTTGACCGAGAAGATCTTCGGCAGACCGGCCATCAGGCCCTTCACCGTCGCTTCGGCCTTCGCCTTGTCGAGGACCATCTTCGCGTCGAGCGAGATTTCGACCTTCGCCTCGGTGCACGTCATCTTCGCCGACGCGTCGACCGACGCCTTCGCCTTGCACTGCGCCGACGCCTTCACGTCCGCGTGGCCTTCGCAGTCACCCTTGCAGGTGCCCTTGCACGTGCCTTCGCACTGGCCCTTGTTGCCGCCGGTGCCGGCCTTGCCCGCGCACTCGCCCTCGCACGTGCCGCGGCAGGTGCCCGAGCAGGACGCGCCGACATCCGCGCTCGCCTTGCCTTCGCACTGCGCCGCGACTTCGGCCGTCGCCTTCACGTCGATCTTGCAGACGGCCGGCGTGATCTTGACCTTGAGGGCCGCCTTCGCCTTGAGGCCGACCTTCAGGTTCTCGTTCACGCGCTGGTAGACCTGCGCGCAGATGTCCTTCGTCTCGCCGCGATAATCGGCCTCGGTCATGCCGATCTCGTTGCCGATCATGATGCAGCTCTGCTTCACGACCTCGAGCGTCTCTTTGGTCTGCGTCTCGAGCGCCTGCGTGGCCTCGAGGAAGAACTTCAGCTTCTTGCCGGCGTCCGAGACGGCGTAGTTGCCGCACGAGTTCGGATCGACCATGCCGGACTCGCCGCCACCGCCGCCCGGGACCATGCCGCCGCCGGGGACGTTGCCGCCGCCGGGAACGCTGCCGCCACCGGGAAGTTTGCCCTTCGGGCATCCCGCGAGAGTCGCGAGCGCGATGGCGCTCACCAGGAACAGACGCGAAGTAGTAATCGTGCGCATTTGGATCAAGCTCCCCTTTGAGTGACAGGGGATACCAAAGAACCGATCCTACGTGGCGGTAGAGAGACCGAAAAACTCCGGCCCAAACGTGAGGTGAAAGTTGGCCCGCGCTCGTGCGTTGATCGAGATCATGGGTGCGGTGATCGCGCGAGGCATTGCGCCCCGCGTGTTCACTCCGTCACGCCACGGGCACGCGGCGAAAGCCACGGGTTCACGCGCGCGGGCTTGACCGTCGTCGCCGGATACACGAGGCACTCGCGCAGCGGATCGATCTGCGTCGAGGTCACGGTGAACGCCGGCGTGACCGCGATCGTTTGATCGATGCCGCCCGTGAACGTGTTCACGTCGACGAGCTGCGACTCGCCCGGGTTCGCACCGACGAGCGCGATGCTGAACTTGCAGCGCCGCTCGCCGCCGGCCGTCACCTGCACGCGAAGCGATCCAGCGGTGTACTGCGCGACGACGGTGGGCCACGCCGGTGCGCCCATGCCTTTGATCCACGCGTTCGCGTACGCGTCGAGGTCGAGGCCCGTCGACGCCTCGAGCGCCGCGATCACGTCGTCGACGGAGATCGCGCGTGGCTCGCCGAGGAGCGTCTTCAGCGCGGCGATGACCTGCTCGCGCGACGACATCCGCTCGATCTGGCGGAACAGGATCATCGGTCCGGGGCCGTACGCGTCGCCGTAGTAATCGAACAGCGCGGGCTTCTCGCCGGGCACGGGAAAGAACTCCGCGCCGGCCGAGCCCGACTTCCATCCCGCCACCGTGCGATCGGCCGCGGGGACATCGACCATCGCCTCGTACGTGAACGTCAGATACTCGGCCATCGACTCCTTCCACACGAAGTCGTAGGTGTCCGCGAGCGTCGTCTCGTCGCCTGCCCACTGATGGACGATCTCGTGATCGAGCGTGTGGCGTCCCGCTTGGTTGGCCGCGCGTCCGAGCGAATCGTCGAGGACGATGCTGCCTGGATGCTCGAAGCCGGCCCAATACGTCGGCGCCGCGTACACGCGCAGCTCCGTGCCGTACGGGTACGCGCCGAACGTGCTCTCCATGTAGCGCATGAAGCCGTCGTGATGCGCCGTCTCGATCGCGTCGGCGACGAGCGTCTGCGGTCGCGCGAACACGGTCGCGTGCACCGAGCCCCACATGCCCTTGTCGGTGGCGACCCACGCGGACTTCGGATATGCGCCGACACCGAACGTCGAGTACGTCGGGCCGCCGTCGTGATCGAACGTGCACGTCGTCTGCGTCGGCGATGGCGTCGCGATCACGCCGGGGCACGCGACCTGGATCGTGTCCGGATGCGTGACGGTGAACGTATACGTCGCGAACACGTTCGGCCGGTTGTCACACGGACCGAAGCGGTCGCAGCCGCCGACCCAGCTCACGAGGTAGTAGAACGGGTTGCCGCTGCCATCGACGGTCTTCGAGTAGCCGACCTGGCTCGTCGACAGCGTCTCGAGTGGAATCGTGACGTCGACGCCGATCGTGATCTCGGGGCCATCGGTCCCGCCATCGCTGCACACCGTGAGCGTCGTGCCGTCGGCGGTCGCGCTCGTCGCGGGCTTGCCGTCGAACGTCGCGGTGCCACCGACGAGCGGCGCGCGCATCGGCAGCGACAAGCAATCGCCGGCCGTGTCGACGGTGGCGGTCACCGTCGCGTGCGCGGCGCGCGAGTCGATGTCGAACGCGTAGTCGTAGTGCGTGACCGTGGCTGCGATCGGTCCGGTGAAGGTCTCGTCGTCACCACCGCACGCGGCTGCGACGAAGATCACGCTGACGAGCAAGGCGCGCATGCTTGCTCGTACCAGACTGCTCGAGAGGTGTCAGCTCTGTTTATCGCCGACGATCTTGAGGTTCGGATTGCTCGCAGACACGCCGGGCTCGCGCTCGGCGGGCGGCGCCACGGGGCGAGCCACGGTGACGCGCACGTCCATCCCCATCTCTTCCTTGAACAGGTCCGCCTTGCGGAGCAGCTGTGCGTCGTCGCGCGACGGTCCATCGCGCACGACGAGATCGAGCACGATCGCATCGCCCATGCGCGTGCATACGACCTGCTCGACGCGCGAGCGGTGCTCCCAATCGAGGCCATCGGCCACGCGCAGCAGCGCGCTGAGCTTGCGGACCTGCGCGCTCAGCTCCTTGGGCAGCGTCGAGTCCTTGATGATCTGCTTCGCGCGCGCGGCGTCCTTGCGATGCGTGCGCGCGAGCAGCGCGACGATCTCGCGCGACGTGTCGTCGAGGCCGGGCAGGCGGGCCCAGCGGATCATGTACTCGCTGTGCTTGTGATGGCCGCGCACGTTCACGACCTCGCCGATGTCGTGCAGCAGCGCGGCGACCTCGAGCAGCACGCCGCGATCGTCGGGCAGCCCGTGCAGATCGCGAAGCTGATGGAACAGCGCGCGCGACAGCTGCCGCACGTGCTCGCCGTGCGTGGTGTCGTGATCGACGCGATTCGCGAACCCGCGCGCCGCGGTCAGCAGCGCCTTGTCGTGCGCACCCTCGGCGCGGATGCGCTCCTCGCGCGCGGTCTCGGCGAGCTCGAGCAGCACCGCCTCGCGCACGCCGACGCCCGGGCACACGAGCTTCGCGATGCCGAGCTGACGCGCCGCCGTGGCGAACACGAGCGCCGCGACGCCCATGACCTCGGCGCGGTCGCGCTTGACGTTGAACTTCGCCATCCGCTCGTCGACGGTGGCGCCGACGATCGTCGGCAGCGCCTTCTCGAGCGCCGCGAGCTCGAAGCTCGGCGTGTTCGGGTTCCCGTCGCCGACGATCTTCGCGAGCGCATCCGCGTTGCCGCCGGTCGCCGCGGCGACGCCATTGCCGCTCACGCCGCGCGTGATCGTGTGCATCAGCGTCGCCGTATAGCGGCGCACCATGCCCGCCTCCGCATCCGCGATCGCGCCATCGAGGCCGAACGTCTCGAGCAGCCGCACGGTGCCCACCGGTAGCGAATACGCGCGCCATGCGGAGCCGCTACGCAAGTTCACCTCGAGGCTGCCGCCGCCGAGATCCAGGATCGCGCGCGGCGGAGTCCCCGCAGCGCCGAGCGTGTTGACGACGGCCTTGCGAACGAGCCGCGCTTCTTCCTCGCCCTCGATGACCTCGAGCTCGATGCCGGCCTCGTGATACAGCCGGTGCAGCAGCACGTCGCGGTTGCTCGCGTTGCGCACCGCGCTCGTCGCGACCGCGCGATACATCGTGACGCCGTGGTGATCGAACCGTTGGCGAAAGTGGACGAACGCCGCGACCGCTTGATCGATCGTCGCGTCGTCGAGCTCGCCGCGCGTGAACGCGCCGTGCCCGAGCCGCACCGCGACGCGCTCGGCCTCGATCCGGATCAGCTCGCTCGCGCCGAGCTCCGCGATGACGACGCGGATCGCGTTCGATCCCGCGTCGATCGCACCGAGCCGGACGGGCGCTGACATTGCCTGCAACCTACCACGCTCGCGCGGTCGGGCCGCGCCGATCTCCGTCGGTTCACCGTCCCGTCACCGCTCTGTGTCACGGGGCCTCACCCTCGGTCGAGGTCGGCGCGGGAGCCGGATCGCGTGTGTCGAGGTTCGGTGGCGATGTCCCCGACGAGATACTCGCGGACGAGCGATCGCGCGCGATGGAGGCGGCCCTTGATCGACGCCCGCGTCGTCCCGAGGCGGCGGGCCAGCTCGCCGATCGTGAGGCCATCGACGTCGCGCAGGATGACCACCTCGCGATACGTCGCCGGCAGCGACTCGATCGCCGCGGCCACGTCGAGGCGCAGATCGTCGTCGCGGAGCGCGTCGAGGGCCGCTTCGATCTTGCCGTCGTCCCACAAGTCGCGCCGCGTCGCGATCCGCGCGAGGCGATGGCACTCGCGGCGCACGATGCGAAAGCTCCAGCGCGCCCATGCACGGGGGTGGCGCAGCGTGCGGATGTAGCGCGAGACGACGAGCATCGCTTCCTGCACCGCATCGTCGACGTCGCTGATCATGCAGCTGCGCAGCGCGTACCGGCGCAGCTCGGGGACGCTGCGCGTGAGCAGGCTCGCGAGCGCGGTGGGCTCGCCGAGGCGTGCGCTCTCGATGACCGCGGCGTCGACGCTCATGTCGGCGTTCCGAGCTTACGTCCGATCATCGCGCAGGCCGGACAGAATCCGAACAGGCCGGTGAGGGCGAACGCGGCGCCGCCGGCGACCACGATCGGACGCCACGGCTCGACGAGGCCGACCAGGCCCCCGATGACGAGCGCGACCGAGATGACGAGGCGCAGCGCGCGCTCGAAGGGCGGGACATTCTTCGTATAGAAAGCGGACATGCCCACCAGAGGCGGCGAGCCGCCGAATGGATCCGCCGAATCGTCGGGGCCCGTTACTTTTTCGGCGGCGGGGGCGCGCCCGGGCCGGGCTTCATGCCCGGCGGTCCGGCGGTCTCGGGGATCTTGATGCGATCGGCCTTGGTCACGCCCGAGAGCACCTCGACCTTGATGCCATCGGACAGGCCGAGCTTGACGTCGCGCTTCACGAAGTTCTGCGGACTGGTCTCGATCTCGACGAACGGCTTCTCGTCCTTGTACTGCACGAGCGCTTCGCGAATCGCGAGCACCTGCTTCTTCTCGTCGAGGACGATGTCGGCGTTCGCGCTGTAGTTCGCGCGGATCAGCGTGCCGGCCTTTTGCTTGACGGCCGCTTTGATCTCGAACTGGATCGCGCCGTCGACGATCTTGCCCTTCGGCGAGATGTACTCGAGCACGCCGTCGAGCATCTCCTTCTCGAGCGCGCCGACCTTGATCTGCAGCTTCATGCCCTCGCGGATCTTCGCGACCTCGGCTTCGTCGACGCGGCCCTCGAAGATCATGTCGTCCATGTCCGCGACGACGGCGACCGTGGTGCCCGCGTTGAAGCTGTTCGCCTGGATCACCGAGAAGCCGACCTTGACCGGCACGTCGATCACCATGCCCGACGCGGTCGCAGTGACGACGAGGGTCGACGTCTTGCCCGAGCCGCGGGTCGCGCCTTCGCGTGCGATCTGGAGGTTCGACTGCGCCGTCGACAGCTCCTGCTTGCGGAGCGCGTAGTCGGTGCGATAGCGCTGCAGCTCCGCGTCCGCGACGACGCCTTGCTTGAACAGCGCCTCGTTGCGATCGAGCTCGCGCTTCGCGTTGTCGAACGCGATCTGCGCGGTGCGCACGCCGCTCTCGGCTTGGTTGTTCTGGATCGCGTCGGGGATGATCGAGATCTTGCCGAGCGGATCGCCTTCCTTGACCTTCGCGCCGGGCTCGACGTTCAGCTCGGTGAGCACGCCGCTGACCTTGGGCTTCACCTCGACCTCGCGCCGCGGGACGATCGATCCGGTGGCCACGGTCTTCTTCGTGATGTCCGCCGTCTCGGGCAGCTCCGTCTCGAAGATCATCGGCTTGGCTTGCGACTTCTTGTACAGGAACAAGAACGACGCACCGACGATGGCGATGAAGGCGACGGCAGCGAGATAGGTCAGGATGCGTTTCATGGCGTGGTCCTCATTCGGCGCGCAGCGCTTCGATCGGCTTGATCGAGGCTGCGTGAGCAGCAGGCATGATTCCGGCGAGGGCGCCGGCGACACCGAGCACGGAGACGGCGAGCAGCACCGTGCCGAGGGTGACGTTCGGGGGGCCGAGCGGTGAATCGGGCATCGCGCTGAACACGGCATCGGCCGCGGCGATCAGGCCGACGCCCGCGCATACGCCGGTGATGCCGGCGATCAGCGTGAGCACCATCGATTCCTTCATCACCATCGAGACGATCGAGGCCGGGCTCGCACCGAGCGCCTTGCGCACGCCGATCTCCTTCGTGCGCTCCTTGACCGTGATCAGCATGATGTTCGACACGCCGATCACGCCGGCGAGAAGCGTCGCGACGCCGACGACCCACGACAGGATCTCGAGCGCGAGGAACACCGTCGCGAGCTTGCCGAACATCACGAACATGTTGAACGAGCCGAGCGCGAGCTTGTCGCTCGGATCGATGCGGTGCTTGCGCGACAGCGCTTCGCGAACCTGACGCTCGAGCTCGGGACCATCGGTGCCGGGCTTCGCGGTCATCGCGAAGAAGCCGACGTGATCGCCCATGTTGAACGCGCGCTTCATCGTGGTGAACGGAACGAACGCGGTGTTCGAGTCGCGCTCGCCTTGCTGGCCCGTGCGGAACGTCTTCGTCACACCGACGACCTGGAAGTAGACGCCGCTGATCTTGACGTACTTGCCCATCGGGTCTTCGTCGCCGAACAGCTGCTCTTTGACCGCCTGGCCGATGACGACCACCTTGCGCGACTCCGCGATGTCCGCGTCGTTGATGAAGCGGCCCGCGTTGTACTGGAACGCGACGATGCGGGCGAGGGCAGGGTAGTCGCCCATCACGGTGAACGTGCCGCTCTTCGCGCCGTACACCATCGAGAAGTTGTTCATCCATCCGCCGAGCTGGATGCGCGGCGCGAGGTGCTCCACGCCGGGGAGCTTTCGCAAGAGCTCGATGTCACCGGTGTCGAACTGGACGCCGCGGCCGACGGGGAGTCCGTCGTACGCGACCGTCGTCATCTGGCCCCACACGAACAGCATGTTCGTCGCGATGCCCTTCATCTGCTTCTGCGTGCCGCTCTGCATCGCGGAGCCGAACGCGAGCATCGCCATCAGCATGACGATTCCCCAGAACACGCCGAACGCGGTGAGGAACGTGCGCAGCCGATTGCTGCGCAGCGTGGCGAAGATCTCCTTCCACTTGTCGAGGTCGAACATCTATTGATCTCGCAGGGCGTGGATGGGGTTGACCTTCGCCGCCGCACGCGCGGGGAAATAGCCAGCAAACGCGCCGGCGAGCACGAGGAACAGCGTCGCGCCGACGCCGGTGGTGAAGCTGATGCGCGGCTGGTCGAGCATCTCGGTCTGCATCAGGATGGGCAACAGCTCGAGGAACCACACGCCCGCAGCGAGGCCGAGCATGCCGGCGACCCCCGTGAGGAACACCGACTCCTGGAGGATCATGAAGATGATCGAGTTCGGCGTCGCGCCGAGCGCCTTGCGCACGCCGATCTCCTTCGTGCGCTCCTTGACCGCGATCATCATGATGTTCGAGACGCCGACGACACCGGCCGCCAGCGTTCCGAGCCCGACGAGCAACACGAACGTCGAGATCATCCAGAACATCTTTCCGAACCGCGCGGCCTGCTCGATGTTGTTGTGCACGCGCACGGCCTGCTTGTCGGTCGGATCGAAGTCGTGCTTCTGCGCGAGCTGACCGACGATCGTGTCGATGATCCGCTGCGCTTCCTCGGTACCCGCGTTGCCCAGCATCAGCTGGATCTGGCCGAGCCGCTCGCCGCCGTTGAACGCGAGCTGCGCCGTCGACACCGGGATGTACACGCGGCGCTCTTCTTCCGCGCCCTTGGTGTCCGTGAACACGCCGACGACCTCGAACGCGATGTTGCCGAGCGTGATCCACTTCCCGATCGGATCGTCTTTGGGATCTCCTACCTTCGCATCGCCTTCGGCGATGCTTCGCGTCCGACCTTCGTCGGACTTGAACAAGAACTGCGCGACGGTGGCGCCGATCACCGCGGTCTTGCGCTTGGACAGGATGTCCTCGTCGGACAGGAAGCGTCCGGCGGCCATGTCGTGCGCCTGCATGCGCAGCGACGCCGGGTGCACCGCCTCGATCGAGAACGTGTTCGCCTTGGTCCCGTAACGCACCATGCGCGAGCCCCAGCGAGAGCCGCCGAGCCAGTGCTGTGCGCTCGCGAACTCGACGCCCTTGACCTTCTTCGCCGCGTCGAAGTCCGAGTTCTCGAACTGCACCCAGCGACCGATGTCGTAGCCCTTGTACGGCATGCTGGTCTTGTTCGCGTTGATCCACACGCCGTTCGCGGCGTCGCGCGCGAAGCTCTTGCGCGCGCCTTGATCGAGCCCGTTGCCGAGGCCGAGCAGCGCGACGAGCACGAAGATGCCCCACGCGACGGACACCATCGTCAGGAACGTGCGCAGCTTGTTGCGCCCGATCGTCGACATCACCTCGGTCCAGCGATCGAGCGAGATCAGGTCGCGCCACTGCACGACGCCGATCCACAGCATCCGGCCGAACGTGACGAGCAGCCAGATCACGCCGACGAGCAGCGCGAGCGCGACCACCATGAGGATCGCCTGGATCATGCGGGCTGGGCCATCATGTGGGGATTCGATGCGCCGGCATCCGCGCCGACGACCTTGCCGTCCTTGAGCCGAATGGTCCGCTGCGTGCGCCCGGCGACCTCCGGATCGTGCGTCACGACGAGCACCGTGATGCCCGTGGCGTGGATCTCGGACAAGAGATCCATGATCTGCTGGCTCGTCTCGCTGTCGAGCGCGCCGGTCGGCTCGTCGGCGAGGATCAACCGCGGCTTGCCGATCAGCGCGCGCGCGATCGCCACGCGCTGCTTCTGACCACCGGACATCTCGGCGGGCACGTGCTCCGCCCAGTCGCGTAGCCCGACGCGCTCGAGATACTGCGCCGCGATCTGGTTCCGCTTGCGGCGCGAGACGCCCTGGTAATAAAGCGGCAGCGCGACGTTCTCGAGCGCGGTCTTGAACGGCAGCAGGTTGAACGACTGGAACACGAAGCCGATGAACTTGTTCCGGTACTCCGCCGCCTTGCTCTCGGAGAGATTGCGGATCAGCGTCTTGTCGAGCGTGTACTCGCCGGAGTCGTAGTCGTCGAGGATGCCGAGGATGTTGAGCAGCGTCGACTTGCCCGAGCCCGACGCACCCATGATCGCCACGAACTCGCCGTCATCGACCTCGAAGTCGATGTCGCGCAGCACGTGAAGCGAGTGCGTTCCTACCTTGTAGTACTTGTTGACCTTTGACAGGCGGAGCATCGCTTCTGAGCGCGAGGCTAGCGCGGGGTGCGACAGCAACCAAGTGTCGGGTTGCCGTGCATGCCCGCGACACCTGCGACAGCCCGGCTGGGCGGCTCAGAGGGAGTCGAGCGCTTCGTCGAGGCTCGTCTTCGTCGCGGGTGCGAGCACGAGCTTGCCGTGCGCACCGTCGATCTCGATCGCCGGACCGTGATCGCACCGATCGAGACACTCGATCGGCGTGATCGCGAAGCCGCCCTTGCCCTGCGATCGCTCGACCAGGTGATCCAGCAGATCGAGCGCGCCGTAGCGCTGGCAGTTGCCGGCGCACACCTTGAGCGTGACCTTGTCCGAATCGGTCACGAGCACGAGGTCCGACGCGAGCGGAATCGCCGCGATGTAATGACTCGCGGGACGGCCGCGATCTTCGGCCAGCTCGACGAGCGCCGGCAGCGCGACCTTGCCGTCGTCGGCGATCTCGTCGAGCTCCATGCCCATCGACGCGAGCCGCGCCATCGGCACGTCCTCGTGCGTCGGCGATCGCGTCGGGACCTTACTCACGGGTTGGACCACTCGAACTTGATCGGCACGCTGTCGAGCTGGATGCGCGCACCGGGCGGCTTGTCGAGCTTGAGCTTCGCGAGCTGCTGGATCACGCAGAACCGCAGCACCGGATCGTTCGGCTCGTCGCGACGGAACGAGATCTCCGTGAACTGTCCCGTGTCGAGGACGGCCATCTGCGCGACGACCATGCCGCGCAGCTTGCGGTTCGTCGTCAGCGACTTTTGAAAGCACGCCTGGATTCCAGGCTGCGCGCTCTCGAGCTTCTGGCCGATCGCCGTGCGCACGGCCGGATCCGGACCGCTCTTGCACGCCGCCATCGCCATCACTGCACCGAGGAGGATGTGCTTCGTCATCTTATTCATCCTTCACCACCGTCTTCTTCGGACCTTGCTTGATGATGTTGAACTCGACGCGACGGTTCGCTTCGCGGCCGATGTCGGTCTCGTTGTCGGCGACGGGCACGTCGGGACCGAAGCCCTTCGCCGTCAATCGTTCCTTCTTGATGCCCTTGCTCGTGATGTAGCGCATCACCGACTCCGCGCGCTGTTGGCTCAGCGTGCGGTTGAAGTCGGCCGATCCGGTCGAGTCGGTGTGGCCACCGATCTCCACGATCTCGATCTGCGGGTTCGACTTCATCACGCCGACGACCTCGTCGAGAAGCGGCAACGACACGGCCTTCAAGTCGGCCTTGCCGGTCTCGAACTGCACCTTGTCGGTGATCGCGATGTTCGAAGGCGTGAGGATCACCTTGTCGGGGCCGGGCGGCGGCCTCTCCGCGGTGACGTTCATGACGGGGAACGGCTCCTGCTTTGCTGCGGGTAGCAACGAGCAACCACTCGCCAGCACCGCAGCGATAAGGACGTATCGCATCAGGAAGATATACCCTCATGCCGTGATCACCGTCCACCACCTGAACCACTCGCGATCGCAACGCGTGCTGTGGCTCCTCGAAGAGCTCTCCGTCCCCTACGAGATGGTCAAGTACGAGCGCGATCCGAAGACGATGCTCGCGCCGGACTCGCTGAAAAAGATCCACCCGCTCGGCAAGTCACCGGTGATCACCGACGGCAACGCGACGATCGCCGAGTCAGGCGCGATCCTCGAGTACCTCGTCGAGACGTACGGCAACGGTCGCCTCGTCCCCGTGAAGGGCACGCAGCAGTACCTCGACTACCGCTACTTCATGCACTACGCGGAAGGCTCGCTGATGCCGTACCTCTTGCTGAAGCTCATCTTCGGCAAGATCAAGACGGCGAAGGTTCCGTTCTTCGTGAGGCCCATCTCCAACAAGATCGCCGACACGGTGATGGGCGACTTCGTCACGCCCAACCTCACGCGTCACGCAGCGTTCCTCGGCGCGCACCTCGAGAAGAACACGTGGTTCGCAGGTGACGAGCTCACCGCGGCCGATATCCAGATGAGCTACGCGGTCGAAGCGCTCGAGTCGCGGAGCAAAGACATGGCTATCTCGCCGAAGATCGTCGAGCTCGCGAAGCGCATGCGCGAACGCCCGGCGTATCAGCGCGCGCTCGCGAAGGGCGGGCCGGTGATTCCGGACTGACCGCGGGTTCCGGATCGCGTCACGCGTGCGGTCACGCGGCAGTCTCGCGGCTAGTTCCCGGGAACCGTGTCGCGGAGGCGAGCCGCTTCGCGCGCGATGTACTCGAGCACCGTCTCGAGCGTGGACCACTCGATGCCCGCGAGAGGCAGAGCGACGCGCACGAGGTAACGACCCTCGTGGATCGCGATGCCGCCGATCGCGAACGTCATGTTCCGCTTCAGTGCCGCCTCGTGGGGAACTCGCGTCGCTTCGACGACGTCGGCCACGATCATCACCGCAGGCATGTCGGCGATCGTGTGCTTCTCGATGTGTACGCGCTGCGTGACCTCGCGGTCTTTCGCTTTGAAGCCGAAGCCCAGGCCGACCCATGTCGGCTCGTCCTTCATCAGCTTGTACTTCGCGCGGAGGTGTTCGCGAGTCTCGTCCCACGTCGGCATGGGGCTACGTAAGCACGTCCGTCGCCGGTTGGTCCAGCGCTGTCGAACTAGTCGGTCAGCCAGTTGTACGCATCCGCGATACCACCGGTGACGTTCTCGTAGCCGCCGCTGATTCCCGACGTGACGCCCTCGTAGGCGTTGCTGATGCCGCCGGTGACCGCTTCGTAGCCGTCGCTGACGCCGCTCGTGACGGTGTCGTACGCATCGCTGACGCCACCCGTGACGGTGTCGTAGGCGCCGCTCACTCCGTCGCTGACGGCGTTGTAGCCGTCGCTGACGACACCCGATCCCCAGTTGTACGCGTCGCTCGCCGCGCCGGTGACGGCGTCGTAGCCATCGTTCACGACGCGCGAGCCTGCATCGTACGCATCGCTCGCAACACGCGATCCTGCATCGTAGACATTAGACATCGCCCGCGACGCGAGTCACGCCGTTGTAGGCGTCGCTCGCGACACGCGAGCCTGCATCGTAGACATCGCCCGCGACGCGAGAGCCCGCATCGTAGACATCGCCCGCGACGCGCGACGCGCCATCGTATGCGTCGCCCGCCACGCGCGAGACGCCGTCGTACACGTCGCCCGCGACGCGAGAGCCCGCATCGTAGACATCGCCGGCGACGCGCGACGCACCATCGTATGCATCGCTCGCTGCGCCGCTGACGGCGTCGTAGCCGTCGCTGACGACACCGGCGCCCCAGTTGTACGCGTCGCTCGCCGCGCCGCTGACGGCATCGTAGCCGTCGCTGACGACACCCGATCCCCAGTTGTACGCGTCGCTCGCCGCGCCGGTGACGGCGTCGTAGCCATCGCTGACAACGCCCGCGCCGTAATTGTATGCGTCGCTCGCC
>JBGARE010000072.1:0-26682 GCA_044230415.1 Kofleriaceae bacterium | reverse complement strand
GGCGGCGATGCGAAAGCGGGCGGTGCTGACGGCGGATCCGCAGGTGCGGGCGCGAGCGCTGGCGGCGATGCGAAAGCTGGCGGCGGATCTGCGGGGGCGGGCGCGAGCGCTGGCGGCGATGCGAAAGCGGGCGGTGCCGACGGCGGATCCGCAGGTGCGGGCGCGAGCGCTGGCGGCGACGCGAAACCCGGCGCGGCCGACGGAGGCGCGGGCGGATCCGCAGGTGCGGGCGCATCCGCGGGTACGAGCGGCGATGCAGGCGCGAGCGGCGGAGCCGGCGCGAGTGCAGGTGGAGCCGCAGGCGCAGGTGGAGCCGCGGGCCCAAGTGGAGCCGCGGGCGCAGGCGCGAGTGGCGATGCAGGCGCGGGTGGCGCGAGCGCTGGATCTGCGGGCGCAGGCGCAGGTGGAGCCGCGGGCCCAAGTGGAGCCGCGGGCGCAGGCGCAGGTGGCGATGCTGGCGGAACCGGAGCTGCGGGTGGCTCGAGCGGTGTTGGATCTGCGGGCGCAGGCGCGAGTGGCGATGCGGGCGCAGGATCGGCGGGCGGCGCTGGATCTGCAGGCGCAGGCGTGGGCGGATCTGTGGGCGGCGGCGTGAGCGGCGCTGGATCTGCGGGCGCAGGTGCGGGCGATGTTGGCGGAGCGGCCGGCGGTGTTGGCGGGGGATCCGCAGGTGCAGGCGGAGCGGCCGGTGGATCGATCGACACGAGCGCAGCAGGATCCATGGGTGGTGCTGCAGGCGCCGGTGGATCGGCCGGCGGTGCAGGCGATGTCGGCGGAAGCGCTGGCGGAATGACGCAGGGACAGGGCCACGTCGGTGCGGCGATCGGCGGCAGCAGTGGAGCGAACATCGGTGCGTCGGACGCGAGCGCGGTCCAGCACGCTGGCTCGAGCGCAGATGCCAGCGTCGATCTGAGCGTGCCCGACGGGCAGGCCGAAGCGCGGTCGGCGCAGACGCAAGCATCGTCGACGGCGAACGTCACCGGCGGCGCGACCGTGGAGTCCGAGACTCGCAACGCGGGCGGCTACCAGGGCCAGTCGGTGATGGACGGCGGCGATGGTGGGATCGCGCCGCCCGACGACATCGCGGGCGAGAAGGGCGCGGAGATCACCGCGCGGAACGCTGCGAACAGCGATGGCAACAGCTTGCGAGCGCGCGCGGGGGTCGACGTCGACACGAGCGTGGCCAGCGCACCGTCGAGCGAAGCCGAAGTGCTCCAGAGCGGCGAGGTCGCGGCGCGCGATCGCGTGTCCGCCGAGGCAAATGTACCCACCGACGAGGTCGACGAGGCCCAGCGCGTCTATCGCGATCCGTCGGCGTCCGCAGAAGCGGAAGGCCGCTCGCGGTTGCGCGCGGAAGCAGCCGATCGGAAGCCGGAGAGCGTGACGGAGGCGGAAGAAGGGGTAGCGACGGCACGACAAGCTCGCGACGTGGCGAGCAATCCGGAAGCGGCGGCGACGGCTGCAGCAGCGGAGAAGCTGCGCGAAGTTGCCGACGAGAAGAAGGCAACCGTGCAGGCGGACGTCGGCGTCAAGGTCACGACCAAGAAGCCCGACGGCAGCGACAGCTAACCGCTCGGGTTGCGACCCGGCTCGGTCGGTTTGTGACGCGCGAACGACGGTGGTGTTGTCGTTTGGTTGCGTCGCGATTTGGTCCGCTGCGCGTTGATTGCGAGCAGCTGTTTTCCTACGATGCCTCCTCGTTCGAAGGGGTCGAAACGAAAGGATTCTCGCGGTGGACGAGGAAGCCCTGATGGCTTGGCAAGACGTGCTGGATATGGTTGTGGCGGGACGGCCGAGCGAGGTCGGTTGTCCGTTTTGCAATCATCGACCACTCACGATCGAAGAGGTCGAGCACATGACGAAGATTTCCTGCACCAAGTGCAAGAAGTTCATCCAGGGTCGCTTCCAGTAGCGAAGGGACAAGCTGATCGATGAGCAACAACCGCGACTTCCTCGGAAAGGGAATCCGTTTTCCCGTTTCGATCAATCTCAACGGCGGCATGTCGTCGAGTCAGCTCGACGAGAACGTGCGCCAATCGATCTTCATCATCCTCGGTACAGCGCCCGGCGAGCGTCTGCATCGTCCGCACTTCGGGTGTCAGATCCACGATCTGATGTTCGCGCCGAACAACGGCATCACCGCTGCACGCGCAGAGATCTACTGCGAGGAAGCGATCTACAAGTTCGAACCGCGCATCGAGGCAGTGACGGCGCGTGCGTGGGCGAACTCCGACGAGCCCAATCGTCTCGACATCAAGGTCGAGTACGTGATCGCGGGCAAGCACGAAAAACGGAACTTGGTTTTCCCCTTCTACTTGAAGACTGAAGAAGACGAAGAGCCAGTGGCTCCCACCAACAAGTTCTTCGACGAGAACGCCTAGCCATGATCCCACCACCGAAACTCGACGACCGCACGTTCCACGACATCGTCGAGGAAGCCATCTCGATGATCCCGCGCTATTCGCCGGAGTGGACGAATCACAATCCGTCCGATCCGGGAATCACGCTGATCGAGCTCGCCGCATGGATGACCGATCTGTTGATCCATCGGCTCAATCAGGTTCCCGACAAGAACTACGTCGCGTTCTTGAATCTGCTCGGCATCAAGCTGCGCCCGCCGCGCGCGGCGAAGGCGCTCACTCGGTTCTCGCTCGTCGAAGGCGCGACGAAGCAGCGCGTACCGCGCGGCACGCAGGTCTCCACGCCGCACGCGACGGAAGAGCACACGGTCACGTTCGAGACTGCACGCGACGTGATGGTGTCGACCGCGCGTCCGGATCGCTGCTTCTCGTACTTCGACGACTCGTACTCCGAGAACAGCCGCTACATCGATCCGAACCCGGGCCTGCAGGACGTGCCGTTCGAAGTGTTCGCCGGCGCGCAGCGTATCGAGCGCTATCTGTACTTGTCGGACCCGCGCTTCGCGAACACCGGCGACTCCGCGATGCTGCGCATCTTCCTCGGGACGCCCGAGCGCGGTGCGCGTGACCTCGCGCGCTTGCTCGAGTGGGAGTACTGGGAAGGCACGCGCTGGAAAGAGCTGACGCCCGCGCAGATCGAGATCGATCGCGGCGAGGTGGCGTTTGCAGGTCCGCTCCGCTTCGAGCCGACGATGGTCAACCACATCGAAGGTCTGTGGATGCGCGGTCGCCTCGCGGAGGTCCCCGAGGATCCGGCGGACACCGAGATCGATACGATTCGCGCGCGCGTCGAAGTCGTCGGCGATGGTCTGTTGCCGACGCAGGCGTTCGCGAACCTCGATAACAACGCGTTCATCCAGCTCGACCTCGGCAAGAACATCTATCCCTTCGGCAAGGATCCGAAGATCGATTGCATGCTCTACCTGGGCTGCGACGAGCTGCTCCAGACCGCCGACGCGTACATCTCGATCGAGATGCTGCTCGCCGACTCGAGCGTGATCCCGCGTCCGAACCCGAGCGAGCACCTCGTCCTCGCGTTCGAGTACTGGGACGGCAAGCGCTGGCGTCATCTCGGTCGTAGCTCGCCGCGCGGCGCGCTGCCGGGCGCCGGCGACGAAGTCGGCTTCCACGACGAGACCAAGGCGCTTTCGCAGTCGGGCGTGGTCAGCTTCCGCCGTCCGAAGGACATGACGGAGATCGAGATCAACGGCGTCACCAAGCGCTGGGTCCGCATCCGCATCGAGAAGGGCGACTACGGCGAGCAGGGCACGTACACGCTGCAAGACGACAAGTGGATCTTCAAAGACGATCGCCAGCTCCGTCCGCCGGCGCTGCGCTCTCTGACGTTCCGCTACCGCGAGGACTATCGCGACGCGCGCTTCGTGCTCTCGTTCAACGACTTCCAATTCACGGATGTCACCGAGGTCTCGCGCACCGAGTTCACGATCTTCCAGCCATTCCAGGCCAAGCCCGAGGAATCGCCGGCGCTGTATCTCGGCTTCAACGCGAAGCCACCGAACGATCCGCTGAACCTCTACTTCCAGCTCGAAGAAGAGCTCGGCCTCGGCTCGCTGCCGACCGAAGAAGCAGAGATCGCGACGACCGAGCTCGGCAAGTACGAGACGATGAAGAAGCTCGCCTGGGAGAAGGGCCAGCGCGTCGTCTGGGAGTACTGGGACGGTCGCGATTGGGAGCCGCTCTCCGTCGACGACGAGACCCACGGCTTCACGTCGTCGGGCTTCGCCGTCCTCGTCCCGCCGGACGATTGGAAGCCATCGAGCAAGTTCACCGAGGAGCGCCACTGGCTCCGTGCGCGTCTCGAGCAGGGTGGCTACGTCAAGCCACCGCGCATTCGCATGATCGTCACGAACGCGATCGATGCGTACAACCAGGAGACCATCCGCAACGAGACGATCGGCAGCTCCGATGGCTCGCCGATGCAGGAGTTCCGCTTCCTGCGCTCGCCGCTGCTCGAGGACGAAGTGCTCGAGGTCCGCGAGAAGCAGACGCCGAACCTCGAAGAGCTGACGGATCTCGGCCCCGATGCCGTGCGCAAGGTGGAGCCCGAGAACCCGCAGAACAACGAGCACTGGATCCGCTACAAGCGCGTCGATAGCTTCTTCGCGTCGGGTCCGCGCAATCGCCACTACACGCTCGACTACGTCACCGGCGTGATCCAGTTCGGCGATGGTCGGCGCGGCATGGTGCCGCCCGAGGGCAAGAACAACATCGTGTCTCCGTCGTATCGCATCGGCGGTGGGGCGATGGGCAACGTCAACACGGGCACGCTGACCTCGCTCGGTCGCGCGCTCGCGTACATCGAGAACGTCGTCAACCCGTTGCCCGCATCGGGCGGCGCGGATCGCGAGACGATCGATGAAGCGAAGGCCCGCGCGCCGTACACGATCAAGAGCCGCGATCGCGCGGTCACGTCCGAGGACTACGAGATGCTCGCGCTGCGCGCGTCGACGACGCTCGCGCGCGCTCGTTGTGTCCCGGATCGCTCGAACCGCGGCCACGTGACCCTCGCGCTCGTTCCCAAGGGTGACGTTCGCGGCGATGCGATGAGCACGCGCCTCGTTCCGTCGAACGAAGTTCTCCGCTACGTGAAGCGCTACCTCGACGAGCGCAAGCTGGTCGGCACGGTGCTCAACGTCGTGCGTCCTCGCTACAAGGACATGTCGATCAAGGTCGTTCTGATCCGCCGCACCGTCGGCACGTCGGATCGACTGCGCAAAGACATCGAGGTCAAGATGCGCCGCTATCTGCACTCGCTGATCGGCGGGCGCGATGGCAAGGGGTGGGAGTTCGGTCGCCCGGTCCTCAAGACCGAGCTGGTCCATCTCGCGGAAGAAGTCCCGGGCGTCGAGGGCGTGGACGCTCTCGAGATCCGGGACGAGCTCCGCAACGTTGCCGTCGAGCATCTCCGCCTCGACGACGACGAGCTGCCGTTCCTGGTGCACGTGGGTGTCGCGGAGAAGGTGCGGGACGACATCAAGTAATCCGATGGAGCAACAGCTTCTCAATCGCCGCGTAGTTCGCGTGCCCGACGTCGTCGGCCGCGCACTCCCCAAGGCTCGCATCACTCTCGAGGATGCGGGTCTCGCCAAGATCGTCGTGCTCTATCGCGAGAGCTACGAGGATCGCGACACCGTGCTCGAGCAACGCCCTACGCGCGGGCAGATGATCTACGAAGGCACCGAGGTCACGATCTGGATCGCTCGTCGCGGTCTGCTCGAGAACCTGCCGGCGATCTACCGCCGCTCCGATGCGGCGGGCCGCAACCTCGTTCGCGACGTGTGCTTCGTGTTCGAGCACATGTTCGACTCCGTCGACACGAACCTCGTCGATGGCTGGCGGTTCTACGATCCGTACGTCACGCCGCTCGAGTTCTTGAACTGGCTGTCTCGCTGGACGGCCTTCACGCTCGATCTCGATTGGCCCGAGGCGCAGAAGCGCGCGCTGATCAAACGCGCGGTCGATCTCTATCGCATCCGCGGCACGCGGCGCGGTCTCGCGCTGTTCCTACAGCTGTTCTCCGAGCACGAGCCCGACATCGAAGAGAACGTGTGGCCGTTCCGCGGCTTCCGCGTCGAGCCCGAGGACGCGACGGATGGCGCGCGCATCGGCATCGACTCCGTGATCCTCCCGCCGGTGGATCTCGCGCACTGCTTCATCGTGGCGATGCCGATCAAGTTCGACACCGTGACACCGGAGATGGTGATCCGTATCCATCAGATCATCACGATGGAGAAACCGGCACACACGCACTACTACCTTCGCTTTGCCGAGGAGAGCTCCGACGTGGAGCTCCGCGAGTTCTTCCAGATCGGCATGCGTTCCGGCATCGGTATCTCCGACGAGGTTATCGAGGCAATTCCAGAAGAGACAGGTGAGGCAAAGAAATGAGCGACGCGGCACAACAGGGATTCAAGCGCATCAACTTCTTCAAGGGGTTCCTCACCACCGAGAAGGATTGGAACGACGCAGAGCGCTATCACATCGACAAGCGCCGCCTTCACAACCGGCTCTTGCACTCGCCGGGCATCATCTATGGCTACGCCGGCGACCTGAAGGTCACGGCGCGCGCCCGCGGTGATCTCTCGGTCGAGGTGCAGCCGGGCTACGCGATCGACGGTCAGGGCAACGACCTGATGATCTTCGACGCGGCGATCCGCAACATCAACCTCGAGGAGTTCCGCCTCCCGCAGACGATCTACGTCGTGCTCCGCTACTACGAGGAGCTGACGGACTTCATCGCCTACAAGGAGAACCTCGAGTACAAGGGCCACCGCCGCGTGCTCGAGTCCTGCCGCGTCGAGATCTCGCAGACCGAGCCGGACATCAACCGCGAGGTCGAGCTCGCTCGCATCTACCTCGAGAAGGGTGTCGCTCGTATCCGCGACGCGCGCGATACGTCGGATCCGAAGGGCAACGAGATCGACATGCGCTTCACGCCGCGCGGCGGCATGAGCGGATCGAACATGCCCCCGGCGCTGCGGTTGCGCCTCGAGAACCTCCTCAACACGATCCGCCGCGGCGCGATCGAGTACTCGCGGCGCGGAGTGATCTCGGCGCACGACGTCATCCAAGCGACCAACACCGCCTTGATGATGCTGTACGGCAACATGCTCGACCTGAAGAACGTGTTCGACGTCTTCAAGTTGATCGTCGAGGCCGAGGGCGAGCTCGCGCTCGACGTCGACGTGCACCACCCGACGATCGCGCAGAAGAAGGAGTTCTCGGAGTACCGCCGTCAGGTCGAGATCCTTCGCGGTCTCCTCGGCGAGAACAAGAACAACATGGACTCGTACATGAACCTCCTCGCCTACCAGGCGAAGTGCACGGAGATCATGTCGTCGGCCGTCGCGGGCGAGAAGCCGCTGATCCAGGCGCCCGAGGAGAAGAAGGAAGTCGCGAAGGTCGCGGACATCAAGGATTGGGAAGGCGTCAAAGGCATGCCTCAGCCCAAGCAGCAGATGGACCTCGATGGCATGACGTGGGTGCTGGTCGACGAGATCGAAATCCTCAACAAGGATTCCGAGGACAAGCACATGTTCACGATCAAGGAGGCCAAGGACTCCTATCGTTCGCGTCAGAAGCTCAAGTATCCCGATGGCACGACCATCGAGGACACGGGCCGCGCACACGTCGACGGATACTCGGAGTTCAAACTACTCAACATCACCCCGGGTCGCCCGGTAATCGTGTTGCGCCGAATGGACTACGTGTACGGCGACTACGAGCTGGAAATGGCCGTGAACGGAAAGAAGGTCACGGTCGTCTCCTGTGTCGGCACCGACCGTGTCCATCGCTGGCGCAACTGGCCGGCGATGATCCCGGCCGACGCCGTCACCGACTCGTCGCTGATGGTTCGTCAGCAGTCGATCACCGCCGGTCGCGACATCAACATGTTCCACATCTGGGTGTTCCAACCGAAGTAGCCCTGCCGTGCGATCCGCGCGGTGGTAAGCTACGGCTGCTCGCGCTGGGTGCAGCGCGAGGAAAACAACCGTGTTCCTCAAATACCTCGATTTCATCTTCGCTCCGTTCCGCGCCATTCAGAGCAAATGGCTCGGAGTGAAGAGCGTGCACGGCTCGATCAAGGGCGATGCGAACCGAGCGAAGGCGATCGGGAGCATGGCCAAGAGCCACGTCAACCAGGCCCAGCAGTTCGCGGGGCAGCCACTCGTTCCGGGACAGCAAGGACAACAGGGAGCGCAGATGCAGCAGGGACAACCAGGAATGCAAGGTGCGCCGGGGGCACCGGGTGCACCGGCGGCAGGTCCAATCCCCAATCCGCCGATTCGCTCGCAAGGCTTCTGGATCTTCGCGAAGAAGTTCTGCACGCAATGCGAACAGCAACTCGATAAGACGTGGGACTCGTGTCCGTACTGTGCGCAGATCGCGGCGCAGGCCGTCGCGGCACCAGCCAAGCTGCAAGCGCTCAAGACGCAGGCCTTCGTCCTCGATTCGACGGGCGGCCCGGGCAGCACGCAGCTGCTCGGTTGGCTCGTTCCGCTGCAAGGACCGCAGAAGGGCGAGCTCTTCACCCTGTCTCCCAACACGATCATCGGCACCGATCCGAAGACGTGCGGCGTGGTGCTGCAAGACAAGTTCATGTCGAGCAAGCACGCCGAGATCAAAGCCGAGAACGGAATCTGGGTGCTCCGTGACTCCGGCTCGACGAACGGCACCTACGTCAACAACAAGCGCATCGATCGCCACGAGCTCGTCGACAACGACTTCGTGAAGTTCGGGCAAGCGATGCTGAAGTTCAAGAGCCTATGAGCAAGACGACGAAGCTCGCAACGTTCGTGTCGATCCTGGGATGGATCGCACTTCTCGTCGGAACGCCCCGCGTCGCGAACGCACAGAGTGGCGGCGGCCAGGTCGAAGTGTTCTTGCAGGTGAAGTCGCAGGAGCCGGGCACGGCGACGGCAAATGACGCGCCGATGATCGAAGCAACGGTCGTCGGCGGCGCCAACCTACCCGTCGAGAAGTTTCTCCTGACCGAACCGACGATGAAGCCGCCGGTGATCATCAAGGCGAGCTCGAAGCGTGACTTCACCGCGGGCAGCGAGACGATCGCGGTCGCGCTCGTCATCAACGGTCAGGAAGTCTGGATCGGCAACGACGACATCGAGGCCGAGGACAGCCCGTCGCGGTACCTCGGCATCTTGAAGAACTTGAAGACGGCGCTCCAGGAAGTTCCGTTCGCGACCGCGGGTCCCGCAGGCAGCAAGGGCATCCTGATCTCGTACGCCGACAAGCCCGAGGTGAAGGTGGCGATGGGGCCTCTCGGCTCGATCAACGCCGAAGCGCTCGGCTCGCAGAAGGACTACTACCGGAAGATCGGAACGGCGATGGTCGAGGGCATCTCGCTCGCGCTCGCCGAGCTGAAGAACGTCAGCGCGTCGCGCAAGGCGCTGATCGTCGTTTGCGACGGTAACGACTCCAACCCGGAGAGCGCGTCTGCTGCGCTCGCGAACCTCAAGAAGGAAGCCCAGCAGCAGAACATCCAGACGTTCGCGATCATCTACAAAGGTCAGCTCTCCGATCCGGCGAACCTGATCACCAAGATGATCTCGGCGGCGCAGACGGTGACCAACGCCGAGGGTATCGCCGCCGCGATCAAGGGAATCCTCCTGCGACTGGCGGACCGCTACTACCTGACGTTCCCCGGCTACGACAAGAAGACGAAGCAGGGCTTCAAGTGGGACGAGAAGTCGCACGACCTCGTCCTCAAGATCGACAAGGACGATACCGAGGCCGTCTCGATCCAGCTCTCGCCGAAGTGGAACCCTCCCTCGAACTCGAGCTTCCCGTGGTGGATCGTGATCGTCAGCGTCGTCGGTCTGTTGCTCCTCATCGTCATTATCGCGGCGGTGTCGGGCAAGAAGGAGGCACCGGCACCGATGCCGATGCCCGTGATGCCGGCGGTCGCGGGTGCACCGGCCGAGCCGCCCAAGCCGATGGGACCGGTGAAGACGGTCATGTTCAACGCGAACGCGAGCGAGGACGGCTTCCCCGTCGTCGGCTGGCTCGTCCCGCTGAACGGCCAGGACGCCTACAAGACGCACAAGCTGCGATCGAGCGGCACGAAGATCGGCACGCAGTCCAATTCGGACATCGTGATCAACGATGGCTTCATGAGCACCGATCACTGCAAGATCAACTGCTCGCCGCATGGCTTCGTCCTCGAGGACAACGGCTCGACCAACGGCTGTTATGTCAACGATCGCAAGGTCACCAAGCACGAGCTCGTCGACAACGACATGATCACGCTCGGCAAGACCAACCTGAAGTTCAAGTCGATCACCTAGCGTTCGCCCGTGCCGCAAGAAGCCCTGATCGCGACCATCGCCGGCGGCGCGGTCTTACTGCTCGTCCTCGTCGTGCTCCTCGCAAAGAAGAGCGCGAAGCCGAAGAATCAGAAGATCTGTGGCGGGTGCAAACGCGCCATGCTGCCGGTCTGGACCAAGTGTCTCTTCTGCGGGTGGGCCCCTGGAGCTCGCCTCGAGTTCATCCTCGGGCCGATGGCGAACCAGACCCTCCAGCTCGACGGGGACGTGACCACGATCGGCTCGGTCGCGGGCAACACCGTCGTCCTCGCCGATCCGGCGGTATCGAAGAAGCACGCGGGCATTCGGAAGGTGGACGGCGTCTACGAGCTGGCCGATCTGGGCTCGACGAACGGCATCTACGTCAACGGCCACAAGGTCCCCAAGAAGACCCTCGAGGCCGGGGACATCATCCGTGTTGGAAACACCGAAGCAGTGTTTAAACGCGACTGAGTCCGACGACGAATTCATGTAGGATGCGAGTCACCTAAATGGCACGCCTCCTGTTCCGGGACAGCCAGGGCCGAGAGGGAACGGTCGAGCTGTCACCGACCGAGACCGTCTACGTGGGCCGTGGCCTCGAGTGCGCGATTCGCACAGATGACGGTATGGTCTCGCGAAGGCATTCGCAGATCCGAATGGAGAACGGTCGGTTCGTCGTCGAGGATCTCGGCAGCGCGAACGGAACGCATCTCAATAACGTTCGCGTCCAGAAACAAGCGATCGGGCACGCGGACGTGATCCAGTGCGGCTCGTTGATCATTCGCTTTCTCGACGAAGGCGGCGTCAACGTCGTCCAGCAAGCGCTGCCGCAAGCAGGTGCACCGCCGCAGAAGAAGGGCGGCACGATGCGACTCGATCGCAACGATGCACCGCCGCTTCCCGGTGGCAGCCCGATGCAGAACCCACCCGGCATGGGCAGCTCTCCGCCGGGAATGGGCGGTATGGGCGCGCCGAACGTGCCCGGTGGATTCGGTCAACCGGCGGGCTACAGCGGCGGCGGTACTCCGGGCGGCGGAAATCTCCCGTACGGCGGTCCTCCGAACATGGGCGGCTCCGGCGGAATGTCGCCGGGCAGCAGCGGCGGAATGGGGGCGGGCGGCCTCCCGTACGGCGGACCTCCCGGGATGCCGGGATCCGGACCGCCGGCGGGCGGCAGCATGTTCGGCGCGGGGCGCGGCTATAGCGGCGGTTCGTCGACGGGCGTTCCGGGCGCGAACAATCTTCCCGGATCCCCCGCTGCGCAAGCGGCCGGCGGCGTTTCGGGCTACGCAGCGACGGGCGTTGCGGGTGTCGGTCGACACGACGCGATTCCACCGGGGGGAGGAGCGTACGGGCAGCCTCCCGGGATGGGTGGACCTCCCGGCATGGGCGGTCCTCCCGGTATGGGTGGCATGGGCGGACCTCCCGGCATGGGCGGCCCGCCGGGAATGCCCGGCGCGGGTGGTGGCGGCCAATACGGCGGTCCTCCGGCGATGCCCGGGATGGGCGGACCTCCCGGCATGCCCGGGATGGGCGGACCTCCCGGGATGGGCGGACCTCCCGGCATGCCCGGCATGCCCGGTGGCGACAAGGGCAGCATGTTCGGTCGTGGTGGGCCGGGGCAGGGCGGCGACAAGGTGCTCGTCGATCTCGGTCTCGAGTTCGACGCGACCAAGGCCGACAAAGAGATCCGGTCGCTCCGCGAGGAGCTGAGCAAGACCAACGCGAACTACGAGCGCGAGGTCGCCGACGGAAAGCGCATCCGCGCCGAGTCCGCGACGCTGCGTGATCGCGTCGAAGAGCTGCGCGCGCAGATCAAGGATCGCGACGATCAGGTCACCGCGCACGATCGCGTGGCCGACGAGCTTCGCGACGAGCTGCAGCAGACGCGCTCCGAGCTGACCAAGGTCCGCACGGAGATGAGCGAGATGGCGGAGACGCAGGCGGCGCGCGAGCGTCAAGCCGCGCGCGCCGTCGAGGACACCGCGAAGGTTCGTGAAGAGCTCGAGGACAAGAACCGCCAGCTCATGGAGCTGTCGCGCACGAAGGACGAGGGCTGGAAGAAGCTCAACGAGCAGCTCACCGAGATCGAGCATCTCCGCGAGGTCATCAACGAGCAGGAACGCATGCTCGAAGAGCGCCGCGTCGGCCTGATCTCGCAGGAAGAGGTCATCAAGGAGCTGCGCGCCGACAAGGAGAAGAACCTCAAGATCCTCGCGTCGACGCGCGCCGAGCGCGACGAGGCCGCATCGCAGTCGATCCGGACGAGCGCGCAGATCGCCGGCCTCGAGGAAGAGAACCGGCGACTCGGTCGCATGCTCGTCGAGGCGCAGACGGACGCGGGTCGCGGTGGCGGGGCCAACCCCGATCACATGATGAAGCTGCAGAACGACATCAAGGATCTTCGCGTCGAGTACAAGAAGATCGAAGGTGATCGCGATCGGCTCAAGGAGCAGTTCGAGGCCGCGGATCGCGATCGCACGAAGCTCGAAGGTCGAGTCGCGCAGATCGAGGTCGAGCTGCAGGAGACGATGCACGCGAAGATCGCGGCCGAGAGCGCACGCAACGTCGCGCAGGATGCACTCGCGAAGTCCGAAGTCGCGCGCAGCAAGGCAGCCGAGGAAGCGCTCAATGCTGCGCAGGCACGCGACAAGGCATCGACCGGCGGCGACGATGCGCGCCGCGAGCTGGATCGCCTGAAGAAGAAGGTCGACGAGCTCGAGAAGGCGAAGGGCGTCAATACCGGCGTCGATCCGGCCGAGGTCCAACGCGAGCGCGAATCGCTGGAGCGCAAGATCGCTGCGGCGACCGAAGCACAGCAGGCGGCCGAGCGCGCGCAGAAGACGCTGCAGACCGAGCTCGATGCCGCGAAGGTCGATGCGTCGAAGGCGCGCGCCGAAGCAGCGCGTGCACAAGCGGCATCCGCCGCGTCGGCCGATGCGCTCGTCGAAGCGCACAGTGGCGGCGCGTCGGGTGGTGGCGCGGGTGCGGCCGAGATCGCGAAAGCCGCGACCGAGGTCTACGAGGCGATCAACGACATCCTGTCGGCCATGCGCCAGAACATGATGCTCGTGCAGGGCGAGCTACCGAACCTCAAGGCGGACGCAGAGACGATGCAAGCCGTGACCGATGCCGTCGAGGCATTGGTGGGCAGCGCCGAGGATGCGAAGGGCGCGCTGCGTGGTCTACGCGACCTCGCGCAGGGCTAGAGAAAAGGCACATGACGATCGAACACAAGCGAAGCAGCAAGGGCGAGATCGAAGACCTCATCCGCGCGCGGTACTCCCTGATCTGGATCGTGTCGCCCGAGGAAACTCGCGTCGAGGACTCGCTCCGCAAGCTATGCGTCGAGCGCGAGATGCGGCTCGAGGTGTGGTCGATCACCGAGGGGTTCAAGACCATCGCGAACGGGCAGGGCACGCGCGACGTGAAAGATCCGATGAAGGCGATCGATCACGTCATCCGCGCCGAGGGCAAGGCGCTGTTCGTGCTGCGCGACTTCCATCCGTTCCTCAAGGAGCCGGCGGTCGTGCGTCGCCTGCGCGATGCCGCGACGGAGCTGCGCAAGACCAAGAAGAGCCTCGTCGTGCTCTCGCCGGTCACGAAGATTCCGCCCGAGCTCGAGAAGAGCGTCGCCGCGGTTCTCGATTGGGAGCTGCCGAACCGCGCGGAGATCGAGCAAGCGGCGCGCAAGGTGTTGCCGGCGCTGCCCGCCAACACGCAGCAAGAGATCGAGAGCGATCCGACGTTCATCGAGCGCGTGGTCGAAGGCGCGCTCGGCCTCACGCTCGTCGAGGCCGAGAACGTGTTCTCGAAGAGCGCGGTGCGCACGCACACGTTCGACCTCGAGACGATTCTCGAGGAGAAGAAGCAGATCATTCGCAAGAGCGGTCTGCTCGAGTACTACGAGCACCGCGAAGAGTTCTCCGACGTCGGCGGCATGGAGATCCTCAAGGACTGGCTGATCAAGCGCCGCAGCGCGTTCAGCTCGCGCGCACGTGACTTCGGTCTGCCGCTGCCCAAGGGCATCTTGCTGATCGGCGTTCCCGGCACCGGAAAGTCGCTCACCGCGAAGGCGGTCGGCGCGCTCTGGCAGATGCCGCTGCTCCGCCTCGACGTCGGCAAGATCTTCGGCGGGCTCGTCGGGAGCTCCGAGGAGAACATCCGCAACGTGATCAAGACGGCCGAGGCGATCGCGCCCGCCATCCTGTGGATCGACGAGCTCGAGAAGGGCTTTTCGGGCACCGGCTCGTCGGGCCAGACCGACGGTGGCACCACGTCGCGCGTGTTCGCGTCGTTCATCACCTGGCTCCAGGAGAAGACCACGCCGGTGTTCGTCATCGCGACGGCGAACAACGTCCAGCAGCTCCCACCCGAGCTGCTGCGCAAAGGTCGCTTCGACGAGATCTTCTTCTGCGATCTGCCGGATCGCGAGGACCGTCGCTCGATCATCGACATCCACCTGCGCAAGAAGAAGCGCGACCCGGGCCAGTTCGACATGGAGAAGCTGATCGAGGCCACCGTCGATTACTCGGGCGCCGAGCTCGAGCAAGCGGTGATCGCGGCCCTCTACGACGCGTTCGACACGGGCAACGACCTCAACACCGAGGGCCTGACCAACACGCTGCGCGACATCGTTCCGCTCGCCATCACGATGCGCGAGCAAATCGAAGCGATGCGCGAGTGGGCACGCACCCGCGCGCGTCCCGCGGCCGCCCGCAAGGGCTCCGCGGCGTCGCCGAAGAAACCTGGCTGGATGGCGAGGCACGGCGCTCCCACGGGGAACCTCGGAGACAAGGCGCCCGAAACGTCCGACGACGGCGAGCGGAAGCTAGAGCTCTAGGATCGCGTACACTGCATCGCCGCCGCTTTCGCTACGGCGAGAAGGACGCTATGTCGCATTTCACCAAGTGCGCTCTGAAGATGACGAACCTCGCGGCGATCAAGAAAGCGCTCGCGGACATGAAGCTCCAGTTCACCGAACAGGAGCAGAACCAGGGCGCGCTCGTCCGCGGCTACCGGGGTGACTCGCTCAAGGCAGCGATCTCCGTGAACATGGGGCGCTACGATATCGGCATCGTCGACAACCTCGACGGGACCTACGGCTGCACCGCGGACTGGTGGGGCGTCGAGACGACGAACGGGACCTCCGAGGAGGAGTTCCAGAGCCAGCTCGGTCAGCGCTACCAGTATCACAACGTGAAACAGGCTTGCGAAGAGAAGGGCTACACCGTCGAGGAAGAGCTCAACGAAGAGGACGGATCCATCCGCCTCGTTGTTTCCAAGTGGGGGGCTGAATGACAAGCTCGACGAACGTCGAGCGCGTAGCGCCGCCGAATGGCGGTGCGGAGGTTCAATGAGCGCGACCAAGAAGTCGATCGAGATCAAGATCAACGCGAAGGGGCAGGTCGAGTACGAGGTGAAGGGCGTCAAGGGGGGCTCGTGCCTCGCAGAGACCGAGTTCCTCGCGGCGGCCCTCGGCGGCGACGCCGCGGTCGTAGACCAGCAGAAAACTGCTGAATTCTATGAACAATCAGAGGGATACGCGACGCAATGGTCCGGGGAAGCCAAGGACGAGTAACCTCGTACAACAATCCACGTGGCTGACCCGCAAGACACACCGGAAGCGCAAGCGCCGACGACGGCCGACCCAGATGCGAACACGCAGCTGACGGACGAGATCGCGCGCAAGTACGACCCCGATCGCTTGCTCAAGATGGTCTCGGCGCGCGCTGGCAAGGGCCAGAGCCTCGACCACGATGTTCGCGCGAAGTACGAGAAGCGCTTCGGCGTCGATCTCGGTCACGTCCGCGTGATCACCGGCCAGTTCGCCGAAGACTTCAACAAGCAGCGCAGCGCGTACGCCGTCACCGTCGGCGGCACCGGCATGATCCTCATGGGTGGCTCCGGCGAGAAGGGGATGCACACCCGCGCCGGCCAAGCACTGCTCGCCCACGAGCTGACGCACGTCGCGCAGCAGCGCCGCGGCCTCTACAACAAGGATTTCGACGCGACGCACGCGCAGGAGCACGAGCAGGAAGCCGAAGAAGTCGAGCACGAGATCGAGGCAGGCGGGGATGGCAGCGGCGCGAAGAAGGCGCCGTCGCCCGCTTCCAAGGCGAAGAAGGAAGCGAAGGACAAAGAGAAGACCGAGAAGATCGTCGAGAAGGTGATGGACATGGTCGCCGATGCCCATCGCTCCAACTGGATGCGCAACAGCATCCAGCGCCGCCCGTAGTCCGTAGAGAATCTCGCAGCGCGCGAGCGCAGCGGTGTCGACAAATCGAGGTATCCTCGTCGGGATGAGCGACACGAGCGCCGATGCAGGCGTCGTCCAATCCCGGGTCCAATTCGAGCGACTGATCGCCGAAGAAGAGCTCGGCGGGCGCACCATCAGCGGCTTCGCGGCGCAGTCGATCCTGCTGCGCGGCACCGATCTCGACAACGTGACGATCCAGCGCCTCGACCTGCGCAACGCCGATGGGGACGAAGCCCGGCTCGAGCGCGCGACACTCGAGCAGTGCGATCTACGCGCGTCGCAATGGCGAGGAGCGCTGTGGCATCGCGTGTCCGCGAAGGACTGCGATCTCACCGAGCTCGACTTCACGAACGGCCAGATCCTGCGCTGCGAGCTCGGGCCGATTCGCATGGCGCGGCTGCGGTTTCATCGCGCGCGCATTCAAGGCACGACGTTCAAGGACAGCGAGCTGTACTCGTCGGACTTCTCGGGTGCCGTGCTGATCAAGTGCGTGTTCGAGGGCTACGAACACGCGACGGTCTCGCTCTCGCGCACGGACTGGACCGGCGCAGCGTTGTTCGATGTCGACTTCAAGCGCGCCAACATGTACGGCGCGAACCTTCGCGGCGCGGTGTTCGTGCGCTGCGATCTGCGCGGCGCGAATCTGTGCAGCGCGGATCTCACCGGGGTGCGGCTCGTCGGTTGCGACACGACGGGCGCGGACCTCGACGGAGCTACGTTCTAGGAACCCCGGGCAGTCCACGAGGAGATCAAGATGCCGTCCCGCCCTGACCTTCGCGATATCGCGACCAACGTGAAAGATGCGTTCGCCGACGCTGATCGCGAGACTCTGCTCGACGTTCTGACGTTCGTGATCAAGGAGTACGTCGTCGAAGGTCCGCCGCCGATGATGATCCACCAGGCGGAGACGCTCGCGGATCTCAAGGGCGCATCCTTCGCGCAGGTCATCTCCGCGCTGCAGACACGCTTCGACTTCCCCGAGCTCGCGATGTTCGTCGTCGATGGCGAGCACGTCGGCGTGCGCATCGGTGGCGTCGTGCAGCCGCTCTTGCCGGGACGCCAGCCTGCGGCCGCCGAGCTGCCGCGTCCGTCCGCGGGTGTGCGCGTCGTCGAGACCCAGGCCGCGGTCCAGCAGCGCCCCGCACCGGCCGCGCCGCCGCCGCAAGCCGCACCGCCACCCGTGCGCGGCGTGTCGGTTCGCGAGGTCGCGCCCGCTCCGGCGCCCGGCTCACCCCCGGCCGCGCCGCCTGCGCCCGCGGCGCCCGCCGCGTCCGGCGACAAGCCCGACGCCGGCGGTGGCGATGACGCGTCGACGCGGTTTGGACTCTTGGAGCTCGACTAGTGTCGTCGGTCGCACGCCGATACAACGATCGCGGGCGGGCATCGCTCGCGACGGGTGATCTCGAGACCGCGCAAGAGTCGCTGCGCGCCGCGCTGGATCTCGCGCCGCAGTTCGGCGACGCGCGTATCGCGTACGGTGTCGCGCTCGCCAAAGCCGGCGACGCACCGCGCGCCGCGCAGGTGCTGCGGCACGGCCTCGGCCGCGCGTCGTCGCCGATCTCGGCGGCGGCGATCCACGCGACGCTCGGCGACGTGCTCGTGATGGCGGGCGACTTCTTCGGCGCCGAGGAAGCGTTCCAGGCGGCACGCGCCGTCAAAGGCTTCGAAGCGCGCGCCGCTGCCGGCCTCGCTCGCGTGTACGCGCGCCTCGGTCGCTTCGCCGACATGGCAGCGCAGCTGAAGATCGCCGCGTCGATCGCCCGCTAGCCGGCGTCGGATGGCGTCCGTCGCTACGGAACGATCTCGACGGTCAGCTTCGGTCGATGTTCCTCGACCGGGTCATCGCTCGACGCGATCCGAACGAGCAGCGCATCGGCCGCGGGCACGAAGATCCAGCCCTTGTTCATCGCGGGATCCGCGGCCCAGCGCGTCAGGCTCTGCGTCACGTTGATCGTCGCTTTGCCCACCATGGACCCGTCGAGCACGCCGGGGACCTGGAAGCTGCGATCCTCGCCCGACACGCCGGCGATCGCGCCCATCGTGCTGTACGTGGTCGTCTCGTCCCAATCGACCTTCGCTTCGTAGAGCTGTCCGCTCGGCGAGCCTGCCTCGAGGACTTCGACCTCGAGCGTGGCCATCTGGATCATCGCGCCGGGTGGGATGCCGCCCGTGCCGAACAGATCGTCGAACCGGAGGAGCGCGTGGATGTTGTTCGTGACGTTCCACTGGAGGTCGACGTCGTCGGCGTGGGACGTCGTCGCGGCGGCGTCGGTGATGAAGGTGTCCTTGGTCAGCGCGTAGCCCGCCACGCCTTCCCGCACGATGTACGTCGTACGGGCGTCGGGCGGAACCGCATCGACGAGCGTCAGGTCCTCGATGCCGAGCAGCGAGTTGCAGCCACCGACAGCGAGCACGAGGGCGAGGGCCACACCGCGCACCACGTCACGCTAGCACGTTGAGAGTGGCGTCTGGCGAGGGTTTGCCCGTAGGCTAGGTGGGTGCTGCGACCAGGGCTCGTGATCGTGATCGCGTGCGTCGTTGCCGGGATCGCTACGGCCGATCCGGCAAGCGAGGCATTGAAGGCGTTCGAGCGGGGACGTGCCGCGCTCCAGACCGGAAGCTACGAGCAGGCCTGCGTCGCCTTCAACGAGAGCTACGACCTCGATCCGAAGGCAGAGACTCGCTTCAATATCGCGTTATGTAGCGAGCAGCTCGGCAAGCTCGCGACCGCCTTGCACCACTATCAGGAGCTCGCGAAGAGCGAGACCGGTTCACGTCGCGCGCGGTCCGCGCAAGCGGCCGATGCCCTGCTGAAGCGCGTGCCGCGGATGCGGATCGAGCTCGGTAACAAGGACAAGGTCGTCCCGGCGGGCTTCGTCGTGACCGTGGATGGCGAACGCGTCACGAACTTCAAGGACACGCCGATCGACATCGGCACCCACACGGTGATGGCAGCCGCGAGCGGCCACCAGAACTGGCAAGGCGTTGCCGAGGCGTCCTGGGAGCGCGAGATCGTCGTCGTGTCGATCACCCTGGTCCCCGGGAAGCCTGGCCCGGACATCCTCACGCTCAAGCCGCCGCGTCCTCCGCCGCGAAAGCGACTTCCAACGACGGAGCCGCAGGTCACCGACGTCGTCGTCGATCCGGTGAAGACACCGGCGCCGTCGTCGAAGCGGCGGCCGATCGGCATCGCACTCGTGATCGGCGGCGGAGCGGTGCTCGCGGGTGGTCTCGTCGTCGGCGTCCTCGCGCAGGGCACGTACGCGGACGCGAAGGAGGTGTGCGGCGGCCTTCTGTGCAGCGACCCGGACGACTTCGCACGTGGTCAGAAGCTCGTGGACCAAGCGCGCTCGCGCGGCAACCTCGCGACCGGTCTCACCGTCGGCGGGGGTGTCCTCGCGGTGACCGGCCTCGTGTTGTGGCTGACCGCTCCGTCGAGCGGCGAGCGTGCGATCGCGGTGACACCGACGACGAACGGCGTGTCCGTCAGCGGCCGCTTCTAATATCCGTGCATCTGCTGCGAGTACTGGTGCTGCGGCACCCACAGCGGATCGACGAACGTCTGCGCGAGAACGACGGTGATGTTGTCCGTGCCGCCGTTGTTGTTCGCCGCGCGGATCAGGTTCTCGGCGACGACCTCGAGTGAATCACCCGACGTCATGATCTCGCGGATCATCCAATCGTCGACGAGGTCGTTGAGACCGTCGCAGCACAACAAGTAGATGTCGTTGTGCTCGGGCGCCATCGTGTTGTGCTCGATCTCGACGCTCGCATCGAGACCGACGGCGCGGATGATCACGTTCGAGGTCGCCGGGCCGAGCGTACCGATCAGGTCGGGGCGATCCTGATAGAGGTTGCGCAGCGAGTGATCGCGCGTGAGCTGCTGGAGCTGGCCGTGGCGCAACAGGTAGCCGCGCGAGTCACCGCAGTGGCAGATGTGGACGAGGTTCTCCTCGAACCGCAGGCCGACCGCGGTGGTGCCCATGCCGTGGCACGTGGGGTCGGTGAGCGAGCGCTGGAACACCGCCGCGTTCGCCGCCTTCATCGCCGCGACGAGGGGATCCTGGCCCGGCGCGGGTAGCGGATCGCCGGTCTTGAGCGAGTGAACGATGGTGCGGATGGCGATGTCGGATGCGATCTGACCCGACGCATGACCACCCATGCCGTCGCACACGATGTAGACGCCCAAGAAGTCGTCGTAATACATCGCGTCTTCGTTCTGGGTGCGCTGTGCACCCACGTCGGTGCGACCGACCGCACGCAACAAGAACCTCTCGACGGGAATCGGCCGCGAAATGCCGTTGTCGATCACAGGCCACCTCCCCGCGAGCACACGAACATCGTCGGATCTACGGGACCGGACACGATGACCTTCCTCACTCGGTCACCCGTCGATTGTAGAGGCGGCCGCTGTTCGCGATGTCGACCCACGACTGGTTGATTTCGCTTCTCATGTCGTCCATGAGGTGAGCCACATCCGGCGTGGCAACGGGTTCGAGGTGAAAGCGCTTGGCCATGAGCTCGTCGATCTGCGCGACGAGATCGACGAGGAATGGCTCGGGGGCCGGGCGCTCCTCCATGTCCCAGTCGTCGTCCTTGGTCCGCGTGAAGTCGACGTCGAGCCGATGTAGATCGCGGAGCAGCGCTTGCGGAGCGTTCTCGGCGAGCGCTTCGATGACGTAGTCGGGGCGCTCGTAGTTGCGCTCGTCGGAGATCGTCGCGCGACTCTCGGCGTAGGCCGCGTCGAACACCGTGAGTGTCACGGTGATGGGATCGATCGACGGCGCGAACTGGAACAAGCCCTCGCGTGGCGAGTGGCGCTGTTCGATGCGTTCGAGGAGCGCGTGATCGACGTCCGCGAGGAGCTTGCGGCGGCGCTCACGGATCTCGGCGAACTCGTCGTCCGGGTTCTCCTCGACGGGCGCGCCCTCGACCTCGCCGGACTCGACCTGCGCGAAGGAGGGAAGACCGAACCAGCGCTCGAGCTGCGCCGCGGTCGCCGCGTCGACGAATTGATCGAGCGGTTGACTCGGATCGCGCTCGACGAGCGCTTTGACCTTCGGGTCCTTTGGATCGTCGTCGGTCATCGTCACATCGTCTGGAGCACGATCACGTAGGCGAGGACGCCGACACCGATGCCGACGACGAGCGATACGATCCAGAACAGCGCGCTGGCGCCTTGTTGCACCGGGCCCGTGTCTGCAGGTTGGAGCGGCTGACCCGTGCGGGCGATCGAGACGACGCCATCGCTCGGCATGAGCGCGACGGTCTTCGCGGGACCTGGGCCCTGGCCCATCTGCGGTCCGCTCGCACCACCGCTCGGCAGCGGTTGTCCGGGCTGCGGAAAGTTTCCGGGCGCGAACTGTCCCTGCATGCCGGGCTGCATCCCCGGCGGGTACTGACCACCCTGAGGAATCTGCGGCGCCATGCCGGCGACGATCGTCTTCTGGTTCGGCTGCGAGGCGTTGTATCCGCCACCGGGTTGACCGCCCTGCATGCCGGGCTGCCCCATGCCACCGGGGACGCCGGGCATGCCTTGTGGCATCCCACCGCCGGGCACGCCGCCCTGACCGAACGGGCTCGGCTGCGCGACCATCGTCTTCTGTGCGGCGTCTGCGGGACGATAGCCACCGGGGCCAGGCATCGTGCCGCCCATGCCGCCGGGCTGCCCCATGTTGGGCTGACCCATGCCGGACTGACCCATACCACCCGGAACGCCGGGCATTCCACCCTGCGGCATTCCACCGCCGTGCATCCCGGGTTGGCCCATGCCGCCGGGGACGCCGGGCATTCCGCCCTGCGGCATCATCGGCTGCGGACCGCCGGCGATCATCGTCTTGGGCATTCCGCCGGCGCCGATCGACATGCCGCCTTGCGAGACCTCGGCGAACACCTGCTGGCAGTGCTGCATCATCTCGCCGGACGACTGGTAGCGACGGCCCGGATCCTTCTCGAGAGCGCGGCGAACGATCTGCTGCACCGAGTACGGGATCGAGTCGGGCATCGGCGGGATTTGTCCCTGCAGATGCATCTGGATCACCGTCATCGGGTTGTCGTCGTGGAACGGGACGTTGCCGGTCAACATCTCGAACGCGAGGATGCCGAGCGCGTACAGATCGCTGCGGGCATCGAGCGGGAGGCCGCGGCCTTGCTCGGGCGACATGTACTGCGGCGTTCCGAACACGACGCCGGCCTGCGTCTTCATGCGATCGCCTTCGAGCAGCTTCGCGACGGAGAAGTCGAGGAGCTTCACGAAGTCGGGCGAGCCCGCCATGTTGAGCAGGAACACGTTATCGGGCTTGATGTCGCGATGGATGATGCCGATCGAGTGCGCTTCCGCGAGCGATGCGCAGCACTGGATCAAGATCTTCACGACGCGCTGCGGGGCGAGCGGCCCTTTTTGCAGCGCATCACGCAGTGAAATTCCGTCGAGGAATTCCATCGTCATGAACAACCGGCCGTCGCTGGTCTGGCCGAAGTCGAACATGCGGATCGTGTTCGGGTGCTGGAGACGCGAGCACGCTTTGGCTTCGTTGTAGAAGCGCTGCACCCACGTCGGGTCAGACGCCATCTGCTGGTTGAGCATCTTCAGCGCGATGACGCGGTCGATCGAGATCTGGCGCGACTTGTAGACGACGCCCATCCCGCCCTCACCAACGCGCTGTTGGATCTCGTAGCGGCCATCGATGACCTTACCGACGAATGGATCGTTCATGGAGGGCTGAGCTTGACCTTGTCGTTCTGCTTGATCTGGTCGGCGGTCAGCTTGACCTTACCGACGGTCGCTTGTTTGTCGACGCGAATGATCGTGACCTCGCCGCCGGAGAGCGGCTCGCCGGAGTCACCGCGCAGCACCTGCGCGCGCCACGACTTCGCGACGCCCGAGCTCGAGCCCGCGCCGACGGTGATCAGGATCTCGCCGCCCTGCGTCTCTTGCTTGAGCACGCGCGCGGTGACCGGATCGGCCTTCGCGTCGTCGCAGTTCGGGTTCTGCGGATCCGGCGCGGCGAGGTTGCACTTCGGCCACTGCGACTTCTTGCACGAGGCCACGCGGCGATCCGGCGGGTTCGGGCAGGGCATCGACTTCTGACAGGCGGGGTTGTTGATGTCGGGCGGGTTCGGACACTTGTCCTTGCACGCGGGCCATCCAGGAGGTGCGCCGAACTCGGGGCACACCGACGCGCACGCGAGGTTCTTCGGATCGAACGCGAGCGGATCGCACGGAACGAGCGGCGCCGGAACTTCGGCGAGGCGCGGCGGCTCGGCGATCTCGACCTTCGACCAATCGACGCCGGTGTTCGCGGCGGATTCCTTGAACTCGACGGTGAGCTTGTACGCACCGGCATCGCCGCGGTTCACCGCATAGACGCGGATGAAGTACTTGCCCTTCGCCTTGTCGATCGTCGCGTTCTTCGTGCGACCACGAGCGCGCTTCTTGTTCGACTTCGACGACGAGACGAGCGGAGTGTTCCACTCGTCGAACACGTCGAACGCGAGCTGTAGGTTCGGGCGCGGCGTGGTCCACGCGAGCTTGATGTCGAGCGTTCCCTGTTGCTTCTCGGGGAGCTCGATCACCTTCCAGTCGACGCGATCACCACCTGGATAGGTGACGATGCCGCGCGCTTTGGCTTCGCCGTTCTCGAGCACCAATTCCTTGGCACCCTTTTGCTTCGCGTCCGGGCCGCTCGACTTGTCCTGCGGCACGTTGTGAGCGCACGACACGAGCATCGTGACGCCAAGAAACGCCACCGCTACCGCGGGGCGCCCCACCAATTTCCCGAGCATCTTTGGAGTTTTGCCCAGGCCGCGAGGCCGCGCAATAGGCGCGGCGCACTACGGAAGAAGCTACGGAGACAGCGTGACGCTCGAGCCGCCGGCCTTGATCTGGTCGGGGGTCGCAGCGACGGTCGCCGTACACGTGCGGGGGTTACATGCGCCGACGGCGAACGTGCCGTTGACGCCGGCGATCTTGCCCTTCCAGCCCGCCGCCACACCGAAGTCGGTGCCGATCCCGATCGTGATCTGCGCGTTCGAACCCGACACCGCGATGTTCAAGATGCGCGCGGTCTTCGTGGTACCCGCGGGCACCTCCGGCTTCTTCTCGACCGGCGGCGCCTTCGGTCCGCGCGGGCCCTTCTTGATCACCACCTGCTGCGTCGTCGGCGGCTTGTACGACGCCGGCGTATCGTCCTTGATCGGCACGGCCGGAAGCGGCGGCGTGAACGCGACCTGCTGCGGGAAGTCGCTCTTGTACTCGGCGCCCGCGCCGGATCGCTTGTAGGTCGCGCGAACCACGAAGTCGCCGCTGTCCATACGGCCCTGCAGGTAGAGGTGCAGGAGGTACTTGCCGGCGGGCAGATCGTAGAGCGTCCGCGTCTTCGCGAGCTCGCCGACGTCTTCCTCCTCGGAGTCCGCCTTGCTGATCACGCGATTGCCGGGATCGAGGATCTCCATCGCCATGTCGAAGTCCTCGTTGACCGAGTCTCCGGGCGGCGTGATCTCGAGCTTGAGCGTGAGCTCACCCGGCGACGGAAGATCGAGCATGAACCACTTCGCGCGGCGCATGTCGGGATACGACAGCTCGCCCTCGGCCTTCGCCTCGTTCTTGTCGTCCCAGTTGAGCTTCTTCGCGTTCTTCCAAGGTTTGACCTTGTCGCTCTTGTAGCCGCTGTGCGCTGGGATCTGAGGACCACCACACGCCGCCACCATGAATGACGAGACCACCGTTGCGAGGACAATGCGCCGCATGCCGGAACACTAGCACGGGCTAGCCAGCGACTGCCCGCGGTGGCATATCCACGACGTGCGCGTCCTCGTGATCGTCGCGATGTTCGCCGCGGGTGGGTGCTCCGATCCGACGGGCGGCTCGGCCGATGGCTCGACGGTCTATGACTCGGTGTGCGCCGCCTGCCACGGCCGCGCGGGAAAGCCGAGCGAGCAGATGGTGCAGCAGCTGAACGTGCGCGATCTGACCGCGCCCGATCTTCGCGCGAAGATGACGCCCGAGCTCGTCGAGCATCAAGTGCGCACCGGCTCGACCAACAAGCTGATGCCCTCGTTTCAAGGCGCGCTCAGCGAGGCCCAGATCAAAGCGGTCAGCGCCTACGTCGCGAGCGCCGCGTTTCTCCAGCGCTCGGCTCCCTAAGCGTCTTCGAGGGCGCGCGCGAGCTCGTCACGGACGGCGGCGTGATCGTCGTCGTGCATCCGCAATACGTCGAACGCGCGCAGCCTCCCGAGCGCCCACACGGCGTGCTCGCGCACGAGCGGCGACTTCTCGGCGAGCAGCGCGACCAGCGGAGCGACCGCCGCCGCGTCGCCGGTGTTGCCGAGCGCGACAGCGACGTTGCGCAGCAGCACCTCGCGCGGTACGCGACGCAGCGCCGTCCGCTTCACGAACTGCCGCAGCTGATTCGCGCCCTTCTGCGCGAGCGCGACGAGATCCGGCAGCGCGTGCTCGCCGGTCCTCGGCGACAGCAGCGGATCGTGCGCCTCTCCCTCGCCTGCGTTGAACGGACAGACCTCCTGGCAGACATCGCAACCGAACACCCACGTCCCCACGCTCGCGCGCAGATCGCGCGGGATCGCCGCGTGGTTCTCGATCGTCAGGTACGAGATGCACCGCCGCGCGTCGAGGACGTACGCGTCGACGAACGCGTTCGTGGGGCACGCGTCGAGACACGCACGGCAGGTGCCGCAACGCGGCTTCACGGGCTCGCTGGGCGCGGTCGGTGCGAGGTCGGCATCGACGAGCAATTCGCCGAGCACGATGTAGCTGCCCGCGCCCGGCGCGATCAGCATGGTGTTCTTCGCGATGAACCCGAGGCCACCGCGCTCGGCCCACTCGCGCTCCATCACAGGGGCGCTGTCGACGCAGGGCCGCGACGCGACGGGGGTGCCGAGCTCGGCGGCCAATCGATCGGCGAGGAGCACGAGCTTGTCGCGCATCACGAGGTGATAGTCCTCGCCGCGCGCATAGCGTGCGATGCGGCCGCGCAGTCGCGCGAGCGGGACATCGGGCGCCGCATGATCGAACGCCGGGTCGCGCTTGTCGTAGGCGAGCGCGACGACGACCAATGACCGCGCATTGTCGAGGAGCGAGCGGAGATCCGCGCGCTGACCGACGTGCTCGGGCGTCGCGAGGTAGGCCATCTCGCCGGCGTGGCCACACGCGAGCCAC
>JBGARE010000071.1:0-27972 GCA_044230415.1 Kofleriaceae bacterium | reverse complement strand
GGCAGCGGTTGGACGCGGCAGTGGAGACGGATGCGGATGCGGATGCGGATGCGGATGCGGATGCGGATACGGATGCGGATTCGTCGACGTACCGATGCGGAAGCGGATGCGACAGCGGAGGCGGAGGCGTCGACGTACCGATGCGGAAGCGGATGCGACAGCGGAGGCGGAGAAGGGCGATACGCGTTTCCGCGGAAACGTCCCAGCGCGGGCACGCGGCAGCGGCAGCGGGTCGACGCGCCGGACGTCGACAGACGCGGATGCGGACAGAACGCGGATGCGGAGGCCGCGAGCGAGCTACGACGGTGTCGGCGCCACGATCTCGGCGAGGATCTGCGCGAGGTGCTCGGCGCTGTGCGGCTTGGTAACGAACGCCTTCACGCCGAGATCGAGGATCTCCTGGACCTGATCGTTCAGCGTGTAACCGGACATCAGGATCACACCGACCGCGGGATCGAGCTCGCGCAGACCGAGGTACGTCGAGCGGCCGGACATGCCCGGCATCACCATGTCGAGGATGACCGCCCGGATCTGGGAGCCGCTGGTGCGATAGATCTCGATCGCCTCCGCGCCGCTCGAGGCTTCGAGGGTGTGATAGCCGAACAGCGAGAGCGAGCGCGCGAGAGCGCGGCGGACGGTCGCGTCGTCATCGACGACGAGGACGGTGCCCGTGCCGGTGGGGCGCGTGACCTTCTTCGGGGGAACGGCGGGCTCGGCGGCCCGGGTCGCGACGGGGAGATAGATGCGCATCGTGGTGCCGCGCCCGTCGAGGCCGACATCGATCTCGGTGGAGCCGCCATGGATCTCGACGATGCCCGAGACGGTCGCGAGGCCAAGGCCGGTGCCGCGATCGGGGCCGATGATCTTGGTCGTGAAGTACGGCTCGAAGACGCGCTCGCGAAGATCGGAGGGGATGCCCGGGCCGTCGTCGCTGACCTCGAGGACGACATAGGCGCCCGCGCCGGCCGCGCCGATCGCGTTCGGCGATGGCGGACCGGAGAGCTGCACGTCGTACGTACGGATCACCACGCGGCCGGTGCCGTGCAGCGCGTCGCGTGCGTTGCCGACGAGGTTCATGATGACTTGCTCGAGCTGGCTCTGATCGCCGATCACGCAGCCGCGATCGTTCGCGGCCAGCTCCATCGTCAGCTCGAGACCACTCGCGGTGCGGCGGAGCAGCTCGGCCATCGAGGCGACGACGTCCGAGAGGCACACGGGGACCGCGCGGTGCTTGCCGCGACGTGCGAAGCCGAGCAGCGAGCGCGTGAGCGTCGCGGATCGCTCGGTGATCTCGTCGATCACGGACAGCGCTTCCTTGCGCTCGCTGTCGGTCTCGGAGGACGCGAGATCAGCGGCGATGAGCTTGATGCCGAAGATCAGGTTGTTGAAGTCGTGCGCGATGCCTCCGGCCAGCGTGCCGATGCCCTCGAGCCGCTGCGCGCGATGGAGGCGCTGCTCGCTTTCGGCGCGCGCCTTCTCGGCCGCGACCTCGCGCGTGATGTCGAAGAACGCGATCACTACGTGCGTGATCGTGCCTTCGGAGTCCATGATCGGACGGCTATACGCGCGGATGTCGACGCACGTGTTGTCGGGCCGCCGGATCGTGATGTCGTCGACGACGACGACCTTCTTCTCGGTGAGCGCCCGCACGAACGGCATGCGGTCCTCGGGATACGGCTTCTTGTCGCGCGTGAGGATGCCGTACGGCTCGGAGTAGCCACCGACGGCGACATCCTTCTTCACGCCCGTTCCCATGATCTCGGCGAACGTGCGGTTCGCGTAGACCTCGACGCCCGACGGCGCACGCGCCACCCAGATGCCGATCGGCAGATCCTCACCGAGCGCGAGGATGATGTCGTGGTCGCTTGGGACTAAGGCCATCGACAGCGCGTCACGCTACCACAAGAAGTACGCCCGCCGGCTGCCGCGAAACGCGGCGCTACTTGCCCACGCGAGTCATCAGCTTTGCCATGTCGTCCGCGTGCTCTTCTTCTTTTGCGAGCAGCTCTTCGATCAAGCGGCGCGTGGTCGGATCGTCGTTGCCGAGCCATCGGACAATCTCCGAGTACGTGGCGATCGCGATGCGCTCCGCGATCAAGTCCTCCTTGATCATCTCTTGGAGCGTCTCGGCCGAGCCGTACTGCGCGTGGCTGCGCGTCGCGAGCCCCTCGGGGTTCAGGTTTGGCGTGCCGCCGAGCTCGGTGATTCGCTTGGCGACGCGGTCGGCGTGGTCCTGCTCCTCGTTCGCGTGCTCGAGGAACTCGTTCTCCACGCTCTGCCCGTGGATGCCCTGCGCCATGTAGTAGTGGTTCTTGTAGCGAAGGACGCACACCGTCTCGGTGGCCAGCACCTCGTTGAGGACCTCGACCACGCGCTCGCGGTCTGCCTTGTAGGACGCGGTCACCGCGCCGTCGTCCATTTTTTCCATCGCGCGGCGACGGATCTCTTCGATGTCGGCCTTGAAGCTGTTCATGTTCGGGGTTCCTCGCAAAGACGAGGCCGAAACCGCACGCGGCGATCACCGCCTGTCCCACGTAGTTGTCGCGGTGTTCGCGAGCCCTCGCGACACATGTGCTCCCCGTGCTCGGCCTTCCGTGGCACGATGCGCCGGCAGTGCTTCGTTGGCCCGGAAACTTCCTCCACTTCCTGTGGCTTCTGATCGTCGTGATTGTCTGCGGGGTGGTCTATGGCCTCGCGCGGCTCGGCATCGCGCTGTTCATCTGGGGCCCGCGCCGCGCTCGCACCCTCGCCCACCTGCGCGGGTGGATGCTGCGCCAAGCGATGACCTCGCTCGGGGCGACCTTCATCAAGCTGGGCCAGGTGATGTCCACGCGGCCTGATTTGTTTCCACCCGAGATCATCGATCAGCTCCGCCTGCTTCAAGACAAGCTCCCGCCGTTCGGGTTCGCGAAGGTCAAGGCGACCGTCGAGTCCGAGCTCGGAAAGCCGATCAGCGAGGTGTTCAGCGAGTTCGACGAGAAGGCGCTCGCCGCCGCATCCGTCGCGCAGGTGCACCGCGCCCGACTCAAGGACGGCACCGAGGTCGCCGTGAAGGTCCTGCGCCCGGGCGTTCGCCGTCAGGTCGAGCGCGATCAAGCGATCCTCCTCGGCGGCGCGAAGCTCCTGACCATCCGCGAGAAGTGGCGCCTCAACGATCCGGTCGGCCACACCAAGCACTTCACCGAGGCGATCCACGATCAGACCGACCTCCGCATCGAGGCCGAGAACTACACGCGGTTCCGCGAGAACTTCGCGAGCGTCGAAGGCATCTCGTTCCCCCTGGTGCACCACGAGCTATCGAGCGAACGCATACTCGTCATGGAGTTCGTGCGCGGCTCCAAGGTCGATCACGTCGCGGCCACTGCACCCGACGACATGCGCCTCAAGGTGGCCAAGGCCGTCCGCACGGCGATGTTCAAGATGTGCTTCGAGCACGGCTTCGTTCACGCGGACCTTCACCCCGGCAACATGGTGGTGCAGGACGACGGCACGCTGATCATCTTCGACGCGGGCCTCGCGAAGCTCCTCCACGAGGACGTGCTGATCCAGTTCATCGACATGACGAAGTGCCTCGCGATGGGCACGCCCGAGGATCTGGTCAATCACCTCAAGCGCTTCCACAAGTACCTCGGCACGATCGATTGGGAGTCGCTCCGCGTCGAGGTCGAGGCGTTCGCGGTGAAGTTCCGCGCGAAGTCGACGGGCAACCTCGAGTACGGCGAGCTGATCGGCGAGATGTTCGCGATCGGCCGCAAGTACCGCGTGCACCCGGTGACCGACATGATGCTCGTGTTCGTCGCGCTGATCACCGCGCAGGGCATCGGCAAGATGCTCGAGCCGCAGCACAACATCTTCGGCGCGGTCGCGCAGTTCCTGATGCCGATCCTGATGAAGCGCAACGAATCGATCCCGCAGACCGCGGAAGCCAAAGCCGCGCAGTCGACGTCGGCCGTCGCTTAGCGCTGCGCCAACTGCGAGACGGCGCGCTCGACCGCTTTGCGGAGCTCGGTCATCTGCGCGGCCGCGAGTCGCTGCCCGATCACCGACGCCCACCACGCCGCGATCATGCAGGCGACGGCGCCGCCGGCGACCCACAACGACCACAGCGAGCTCCCGCCCGTCATCGCGACCGACCCCGCGAAGATCAGCGAGAACAGGACCACCACCCCGAGTCCCAGATAGCCGAACAGATATCCGGTCCACAGCGACGGATGCGGCGAGAACGTGGCGGAGAGCTTCGCGCGGTTCGGCAATGGCTCGACATCGATGGTCAGCCATGGCGACCAGAAGTGCCGCTCGCCGGGCAGCACGGTGATCACGAGGTGATGATCGCGGCGTGCGGGTCCCGTCTCGCCGCCGCCCGGTACGCGCGTGCGGCGGACCTGGACCGGCATGCTCGCGAGCTCCGTCGCGAGACGTTCGACGAGGTCTGCATTCGCGCCGTCGACATCGAGCGCGAAGTTTGGCCGGAACGAGAACGCCACCGTCCGCAGTCTCTCACGTGCGCGAGCGGCATGGTGCTAGGTTGTCGCGTGCGCTTCTACGAGCAGATGCAGGGCGTCTACTTCGACGACCTCGATCCGTTTCACATCCTGCACAACGCGCGCTACGTGCTCCTGTTCGAGCGCACGCTAGGTGCGTTCTGGATGGAGCTCGGGTTCGGCGCGTTCCAAGACACGACGCAGCCCGAGCAGTTCCACCTCGTCGCTCGCAACGAGATCGACTACTGCGAGCCGGTCCGGGGCGTCTGCAAGGTCCGGGTACGCGTCTGGGTCGAGCACATCGGCACGAGCTCGCTCGTGTTCGCGTTCCGCGTGCTCCCGCAGGATCGCGACATCGATCATGCGCGCGGGAAGCGCGTGATCGTTCACGTCGACTCGCAGACGCTTCGAGCGACACCGTGGGCCGACTCGGTGCGGGAGCTGCTCGCGCCGTGGACCGAGCACGCGTCCGCCCCCTAGACACGCGAAGCATTTGCGCGTTCCGAGCGACGGCAACGAACCGTTCCTCGCATGGGAGAGTCTTCGATCTCCGTGGCCGGCTCTCCTCGGTATGAAGAAGACCGTCGCTTCGCTCCTCGTCCTCGCCACCACGACCCTCGCCAGCGCCGAACCGATCCACCTCGGGTTCAGCGACCAGCCCACACGAGCTCTCGCACCTTTGCCGCTCGTGGTGGCCGCGCTCGACGACAGCCAGGAGATGCAGCCGCTGCCGCCCGAGCCCGTACGCGCCGAGCGCACGATCTTCGGTCTGCCCAAGAACGTCGGCACCGGTGACCGCATCTTGCGCACCGTGATCGGCGCGGCGTTGCTCGGCACCGGGATCTGGGGGCTCGCGTCGGACGACCACCTGTCGTCGACGGCGAGCGGCGTGTTGATGGGCGTCTCGGTGGTGCCGTTCGCGACCGCCGCGACGGGGTATTGCCCGCTCTATCAGGCAATCGGCATCGATCACTCGTTCTGAACCTTGGAGGTCGTCATGTTGAAACAAAATGAAGGAACCATCGATCGCGCGCTGCGCATCGTCGTCGGCGTCGTTCTTCTGTCGCTCGTGTTCGTGGGACCGCACACGCCACTGGGATGGATCGGCCTCGTGCCGCTTCTCACCGGCCTGATCGGCAGCTGTCCGCTGTACACCCTGCTGGGGCTGTCCACGTGCCCACTGAAGACGTCGCCGACGAAGAGCTGATGGCTCGTGTGGTGCGTGGCGATGACGCCGCGTTCCGCGCGCTCGTCCTTCGTCATCGAGGACGCGTGTTTCATATCGCGCTCGCGATCACCGGCGACGAAGCAGCCGCCGAGGACGCTCTTCAGGAGACGTTTCTCGCCATGCACCGGAGCGCGGCGTCCTTCGGCGGCACCGCGTTTCGCGCGTGGCTGTTCACGATCGCGCGCCACGCGGCGGTGAGACCGCGACGCCGGCCGGTTCCCATTCCCGTCGAGGATTCCACGCTCGAGGCACTGGGAGAAGCCGCTGGCTGGGGGGCGGATGACCAGCTCGATGCGAGCGCCCTGCGCGGTCGGCTCGCTGGCGCACTCGCTTACCTGTCGCCCGAGGATCGCGAGGTGCTCGTGCTGCGCGATCTGGAAGAGCGATCAGCGCAGGAGACCGCGTCGGTGCTCGGACTCACTCTACAGGCGACCAAGTCGCGGCTGCATCGCGCCCGACTGCGGCTCGCCGCGAAGCTTCGAGGAGGCGACCATGGACCGTGACGTTGCCGGAATCAGGTGCTCCGAAGTGCTCGCTCGGCTCGATGACGTCCTCGAGGGAACACTCGCCGAGAGCGACCGAGCGCGGATCACGACGCATGTCGCCGCGTGCTCGGAGTGCGCGAAGTTCGGTGCGCGCTACGCAGAGGTCGTACGAGCGCTTCGCGAGGCGGACGTGTCCCCCGCGGTCGCCGCGGCACTGGACGCGCGACTCGATGCAGGACGCTGAAGAGCCCCTGCGCGCTCCTGCCACACTTGGAGCTTGAACCGGGGTCGGCCCCGTGGGACACACGCGGCCCTATGCAGCATGCGAGCAGCAACGGGGCCCGTCCGACGGCCCCTCCCCCCAGCACGCTCCGGAACCTGGTCGAGCGCGTCCTGCCGGGCATCGTGCCCGGAACCAAGACGCGCGCGAGCGAGGCCGAGAGCATCGTGCGAGAGCTGTTCGAGCTCGCCGACATCCAGATCAACGGCACCCGCAACGCCCCCGGCGACATCACGGTCCACGATCCTCGCTTCTACGAGCGCACGCTCCGCGACGCGTCGGTCGGGTTCGGCGAGTCGTACATGGAGGAGTGGTGGGAGACCGACGCGCTCGACACCACGATCGACAAGATCATGCGTGCGAACCTGAAGCAGAAGATCCAGGGCTCCTGGAAGCTGAAGGCGCTCACGGTCAAGGCCGTCCTCCTGAACCTCCAGGCGAAGACCCGCTCGGGTGCGTCCGTCGAGGCGCACTACGACATCGGCAACGACCTCTACACCCGCATGCTCGACGAGCGCATGGTCTACACCTGCGCGTACTACGGCTCCGGCGCGAAGACGCTGCAGGAAGCCCAGAACGCGAAGCTCGACCTCGTCGCGCGCAAGGTCGGCCTCCAGCCGGGCATGCGCGTCCTCGACCTCGGCTGCGGCTGGGGTGGAATGGCGTCGTGGGCGGCCGAAAAGTACGGCTGCTCGGTCATCGGCGTGACGCTGTCCAAGGACCAGGTCGCGCTCGGCAACGAGATGTGGGGCCCCAAGGGCAAGAAGCTCGACGTCGAGCTGCGCCTCTGTGACTACCGCGATGTCCAGGGCACCTTCGACCGCGTCATCTCCATCGGCATGATGGAGCACGTCGGCCCGAAGAATCACCGCGACATGCTCTCGGTCATGCACGCCCGCCTCAAGGACGACGGCGTCGCGCTGATCCACACGATCGGCAACAACCGCTCGCTCCGCCACGGCACGCCGTTCATCGAGAAGTACATCTTCCCGAACGCCGTCGCCCCGTCGCTCTCGCAGATGACGCGCGCGATGGAAGGCCTGTTCGTCCCCGAGGACATGCACAACATCGGACCGGACTACGATCCGACGCTGATGGCGTGGTGGGACAACTTCGATCGCACGTACTCGGAGATCAGCCACCGCTACGATCGCCGCTTCTACCTGATGTGGAAGTTCTACCTGATGGCCGCTGCCGGCGCGTCGCGCTCGCGTGACGGCCAGCTGTATCAGGTCGTGATGACCAAGACGGGTCGCGCGCAGCCGAGCTACGTCCGCCAGGTCTGAGAGGCAGATCAACGCAAAACGCCAGCGAGGACATCGCTGGCGTTTGTCGTTTCGGCGTCGCGGAACGCCGTCCTATCGAGGTTACGCAGCGAGGCGCTGCGGCTCTTCGTCGATCAGGCCCGCGCGCACGGCGAGCGGCGCCGTGGCATCGCGCTCGTAGCTCTTCGCCATGAACTTCGCCGCGTCGGCGAGCGCGTAGAGGTACGGCACCGAGAGGTGCACGACACCGTTGCGCTTGCACCAGTCCGTGGTGATCGCGGCGGCCTTCGGGAGGTGCTTGTGCGGGATCTTGGGGAACAGGTGGTGCTCGGCCTGGTAGTCGAGGCCGATGAAGAAGAACGAGATGAGCTTCGGCATCTCGAGGTTGCGCGTGGTCTCGAGTTGGTGGAGCCAGTCGTTGTTCTGCTCGGCCATGATCGGCAGGCCGATGTGCGCCGGCGAGAACACCAGCGCGAGACAGACGCCGACGCCGCCCCACAGCGCGAGGTAGACGCAGAACGCGGCGAGCGGCCCGAAGATCAGCGCCGGCACCAGCAGCCAGCCCACGTAGTGAGCGGCGAGCGCGCCGACATCCATCCACCACTCCTTCTTGAAGCCGTGCTTCTTTGGATAGTCGAACAGATAGATGACGGAGCTACGGCGCATGCCGATCGCGAGCAGCGTCGACATCGGCCAGAACGCCCATGCCTGGAAGTTGCGCTGGAACCAACGCAGCCGTGGTGTCGAGCGCTCGTGGTCCCCCTTCGACGAGACGAACGGCCACGGACGGACATCGGGGTCGACGCCTTCGACGTTGGGATGGCCGTGGTGCAGTCGGTCGTGCTTCTCGCGCCAGTACAGCGCCGAGAGCCCGGAGAACGCCGGGAACGCGAGGTGAGTCATGAACGCGTTGCGCGCGGGAGACTTCGAGAAGCTGCGATGGCTGCCTTCGTGGCCGACCATTGCTGCTGCGGTGGCAAAGATCGAAGCGATCGGAACGAGGAAGAACGCCGCGTACCAACCCTCGAGCGCGACTCCCACCAAACAGGCAGCGACGACACTCAAGAGGAATAGAAGCTTTCCCCAACTACGGAGCTCGGCAGGTTCAAAAACGCCTGCCGCGCGAAGCTCCGCACGGAGGGTCCCCAACTCTGGTACTCGCTGCATTTGTTTGGGAATACACCGACCAACGTCAGGAGTGCGACCTTTGATTGTCATGAAATGAACACCGTTAGTGCGATCGCCGCTGGTGGTTCGACCGCATGTGGCCGTTGGGTACCCGAACGTGCCTGGTTCGTTCATTCGAGCGTCGCTCAGTACGCACGAGTTGCACCGCGCGCATCAGTTGCGCACACCCGATATGGTTCTGCGGCAGCCTTGTTCTTGGTTCGTGCAACCGATGACACAAACCACAGCGCCACCGCGGGTCGACGCCATCTGGGATGACGCGATTCGGAGGTTCGATCGCCAGGTCTACCTGTCTGTCCTCGCGCTCGGGCTGAACCCCGATCGCGCGCGGGAGATCTCGCAGTCCGCATGGACGAAGTTGATCGAGCGGCACGCGAGCGGCGGGCTGCCCGAGCTCGAGCTGCCGGGCCTCGCGATCCGGCAAGCGCGGTTCCTCGGGCTCAACGAGCTCCAGCGGACGAAGGTCGAGAAGCGCGTGCTCGCCGCGGTGCCCGATGACGACGCGCCGGTGGCGCTCGACGTCGAGCGCCAGCTCGATAGCCGCGCGCAGGTCGAGAAAGTGCTCGCCGCGCTCGCGACGTGCTCGGCGACCGCGCGCCGCGTGTTCCGCTTGGTCTACGCCACGCCGGGCGGCTCGCCCGCGCACGCCGCACAGGAGGTCGGGCTATCGCTGCAACGCGTGCGGCAGATCCTGTGCGAGACGCGCAGCCACATTCGCAAAACGCTCTCGACCGAGGAGGTCGTGCCATGACTGCCAAGATTTCCCGCGATGACATCGCGCTCTACGTGATGGGCGCGTACGACGGCGACACCGCTGCTCTCGAGGCTCGCATCGCCGACGATGCGGAGGCGCGCGCCATGCTCGCCGAGGAAGCCGAGCTCGAGCTCTCGCTGCGCGATGCGGCGGCCAGCGGAACGTTCTGCACGAACTGCGATGACCTCGTCGTCGATCTGTCGGAGCCCGTGCGCTGCTCGTCGTGCGGCGCCGCGGTGTCGCCCGGTGGCTACGCGATCGAGAGCGTCATCGTCGCCAACGCGCACGGCCGCATGTACGTCGCGCGCGATGCCGACAAAAAGCGCGTCGCGCTCAAGGAGCTCGCGTTCGTGCAATCGCCGTCGAGCGAGACCGTCGCCGCGTTCGAGCGCGAAGCGAAGTTCCTGCGCGCGCTCGAGCACCCCGCGATCCCGCGCTTCGTCGCCGCGTTCGAGGAAGGCAGCGGCGTTCACACGCGCTACTACCTCGCGCAGGAGCTCGTCGACGGCACCGCGCTCGACACGCGCCTCGACGAGCACTTCTACAGCGAAGCGGAGATCATCGAGATCGCGCGGCAGGTGCTCGGCGTGCTCGTCTATCTGCAGAGCCTGTCGCCGATGGTGATCCATCGCGACATCAAGCCGGCCAACCTGCTGCGCCGCTCCGACGGAACGATCGCCGTCGTCGATTTCGGCGCCGCGCACGTGCAGGGCACGACCGCGGGCTCGACGAGCATCGGCACGTTCGGCTACATGCCGCTCGAGCAGCTCGCGGGTCAGGTCGATGCGACCACGGACACGTACGCGCTCGGTGCGTCGCTGATCCATCTGCTCACGCGCCGCGAGCCGTGGCGCGTGTTCGGCCCGGCGACGTTCGAGTCGATCAATGTCTCGCCCGCCGTGCAGCAGTTCCTCGCGAGGTGCGTCGCGCCCGAGCCGAAGGATCGCTTCGCGAACGCCGCCGCCGCGCTCGCGGGTCTCGATGCACCGGCGATCACGAGCCCCCCTCGCCGCCCCCGCCTGTCGCGCAACAGCTGGCGGATCGGCGTCGGCATCCTCGCGGCCGCGCTCACGCTCGGTGGCGCGGGCGTCGCCGGCTACGTCTTGCACGACGATCCGGCGCCGAAGGCCACCAACACCACGACGCCGCGCCTGACGGATCCACCACCCGACACCGAGGCTCCGAAGGCGCCCAAGCCCATCGTGCTCCAGCCGCGGTTCACGAGTACCGCGCCGGTCTCGCTCGAGTTCAAGGGCGCGCCGATCCCGGTCGTCCTTCGCACCATCGCGCGCGCCTGCAACGTGAACGTCGTGTTGTCGGACGGCATTCAAGGGCCGGTCACCGTCTCCGTCAAGGACGTGCCGTGCGGTCAGATCCTCGAAGTGATCCTCGAGAGCAACGGGCTCGGCTACGCGTACGACCCGACCACGAACTTTCTCCGGATCTCGTCACGCAGGGAGATCGAGCGCGAGATCGAGGAAGTGGCGCGCCGCAGTGAGGTCCAGAGCCAGCTCGCGAACTTCGACGACACGCTTCCGCCCGGCGGCACCGTCGATTTCGACTTCTCGAACGCTCCGATGAGCGACCTCGCAAAGACGCTGGCCGACGTCGGCAAAGTCAACGTCGTGATTCCCGATGGTCTCCAGGCGAGGGTCACGATCATCGCGACGAAGACCCCGTGGGACGCCACGCTCAAGCAAGTGCTCGCCGCGAGCGGCCTCTGGCTGCGCTATCGCCCCGAAGGTCGGATCGTGCGCATCGCGTCCCGCAGGGAGCTCGACCGCGAGGACGAAGAGCAGCTCGCGAGGGCCATCGCGAGGAACCCCGACCTCGCCTCTCGACCGATGACCGCGCCGATGCCCGCGCCACCGCGGTTCACCGGCGTGAACATGGTCTCCATCTTCCGCGAGGAGTCCCTCCCGGGGTTCATGCGGTACATGGGCCAGATGTGCGACGTGAACGTCGTGACACCGTCGAACCTGACGACTCGGATCCGGGTGAGCGTCATGAACACGCCGTGCAAGCACCTCCTCGAGACCATCCTCGAGTCGCATGGTCTGGACTACGCCTACGATCCGAAGGCGAAGCTCATGCGTGTCGCCCCGCGCAACGAGATCCTCCACGAGCGCGAGGAGGCGATGCGCCGAACCGCGATCCGCCAGCAGTTGCCTCGGGCCACGGCGCTTCCCGACGGACCGCTCGTGCAGCTCGACTACAAGGAGGTCGAGTTGCGGGTCGTGCTCGAAGAGCTCGCGAGCGCGAACAAGGTGAACCTCGTCATGCCCGAGCGGCTCGGCGGCAAGGTATCGATCCTGGCCAAGGATGTCCCGTGGACGTCTGCCCTCGAAGCGGTGCTCGCATCGCAGGGTATGGGGTATCGCTATCGGTCGATCGGGCGCCTCCTGCGCATCGCTCCATGGAACGAGCTCGATCACGAGGACGAGGAGCGGCTCGCGAGACCTCCCGTCGCGCCGGAATCGAAGCCGCCTTCCGTGACCGGTCGCGCAGGCATCGACATGGAGGCATTCGAGAAGCTCGGCAAGAACCCGGGGAGCGTCGTGTTCAGCGTGCAACTCGGGACGACGGACGGCATCGACGAGGACTGGTCTGGGACGGTCCTCGATGACAAGGGCCAGCCGTTGCAGGGCGGTGCGTGTGAGGTCATTCGTGTCTCGTTCAACGGGACGGAATGTCGCGTGACGTTCCCGCCCGGCGGGAAGCTCACGTTCCGCGCGATCCCGTCGCCCACGATGATCCGGTTCTCGCCGCCGTGATGACCTACGGCGGACTTGCGGACGACGAGGATTCCCTCGATCTGCTCCGCGCGAACGGCATCGAACACGCTGATCTCGCGCTCGGTCGACATCGGCGTACGCTGATCTCGCGCTCGGTCGACATCGGCGTGTTCGGCATCGATGGCACCTGCGTCGCACAGCCCGCCAGCAGCTGCGTTGCAGGATGCGATGGGCACCGCGAAACGCGCGCGAATCTGCCAGGTTGGTGGAATACCTCGGCGTCGGGAACCGCGCGTCGGCCCCGGTGTCCGATGGCCCATGCTTCGCTGGACCGCGCTCGCGCTCGCCCTGCTCGCTCCGCTTACTTCGACCGACTCGACGGCGGATACGCTTCGCGCGACGCGGCGCATGCCGATGTTCGAGGCCTCGCACACGGTCGACATCGAGGTCAAAGACGGCGTCGCGACCTACAAGGTGCGCCGGATGTTCTCCAACCCGGGCACGACCGCGGATCAAGTCGAGCTGCGCCTCGATCTTCCGTACGGCGCCGCCGCGACGGGCCTGCGCATCCGCGCGAACGACACCTGGTACGACGGCGTGCTGATGGAGCGCGACAAAGCCGCGGCTCTCTATCGAGAGATGACCGGCTTCGGATCGGCGGCCGCGAAGGATCCGGCGCTGCTCGCCTGGCTGTGGGCCGACAAGTTGTCGCTGCAGATCTTCCCGGTGATGCCGGGGACCGTCTCGACCGTGGAGTACACGCTGACCGTCCCGACGCGGTACGAGCACGGCCGCTACTTCCTGTCGTATCCGCGCACCGAATCGCAGCTCGGCGAGCTCGCGCTCGCGACACCGGTCGTCACCGTGCGCCCCGCGTGGGGCGATGCCCGAACGCCGATCGTCGTCGATGGAAAGCGCGTCGCTCGCGATACGCCGGTCGTCCTGTTGCCGCCGGTGCGCGAGCCATGGGCCGACGCCGTCGACGCCCAAGCCAGCGCGAGTTACGTCGCGAGCAAGCTCGAGATCGCCGAGTCCGCACCCGCGAGCAAGACGTACGCGAAGGCGATCGTCGCTCTCGATATCGTCCACACGTACAGGAGCGACCTCCAGGTTCACCTCGTCACGCCCGGCGGCGCGAGCATCTCGCTGCACGACGGAAGCGGCGGCGGCGACAACGATCTCAAGGGTCGGTTCACCGCGGAGCTGCCGCCGAACACGAAGGCGGCCGGCACGTGGCGTCTCGTCGTGTCGGATCACGCCGCGCTCGATGCAGGTTCGCTGGATGCGTGGTCGCTGACGTTCGGCGAGGGCAAGACGGCGATCACGGAGTCCGCGGTGGACACGCCGGTGTTCATCCCCGATGCCCCCGAGGACGCGAGCGACGCCGGTGTCGCTTCGATCTCGATCGCGCCGCCGCCGATCACGACGTGGCAAGCCCGCCTCGGCCGTGCGGTCGCCTCGGACAAGCACGCATTCTCGCGCGTCGAGGTCGATGTGGCTCCGCAGCTCGTTCCGCTGCCGAAGAAGGCGCAGGTCGTCTTCGCGATCGACGCGTCGTACTCCGTCGGCGATCAGGGCATCGCGGCGCAGCTCGACGTGATCAAGGCATACATGGCGCACGTCCCGGATGCCGACGTCGAGGTCATCGCGTACCGGCGTCACGCGACGCGCGTGTTCGGCCGCTTCGTCGCCGCGAGCGATTTCGGTGACGCGCTCGCCGTCGCGAAGGCGCGCGGTGCGTTCGCGCTCGGCAATGGCAGCGCGATCGAGGAGGGTGCACGCGCCGCTGCCACCGCGCTCCTCGATCGCAAGGGCCCGCGCCGCATCGTGATGATGACCGACGAGCAGACACGCACGTCGCTCACGCCGCTCATCGCGCAGGCCGCGCTCGCGAAGCTTCCCGGCGATGCGGTCGTCCACGTCGTCGTCCCCGGCTCGAGCGGTACCGATCGTCCGACGCTGATGCGGCGCGACGACGCACCGTTCGCACCGCTCGCCACGCGCCATCACGGCATCTATGTCGACATCGATGGCCTGCCCGCCGCGTCGCTCAAGACGTTGATCCCCGTCGCGCTCGAGCTCGTGCGTCCGACGCGGATCGAGAAGGTCGTGGTCCCCGGCTTCAAGCTCGACGAGGACACGCTGCACGAAGGTGATGGCCTGCGCCTCATGCAAGACACGGCGAACGCACCGCAGACGCTGACGATCGCGGGCTTCTTGTGGAGCGATCCGGTCAAGAAGTCGCTGACCGCCGGATCCACGTTCTCCGTCGCGACCGCGGGCTTCGTGTTCGGCGGCGACATGCATCAGTCGCTGAGCGAAGCCGAGCAGTACACGCTCGCGATGTACGGCAAGGCCGTGTCACCGGTGACGTCGTATGTCGCGTGGGAGCCGGGCACGCGTCCGTCGGAGATCGGCTTCGACGATGCCATCGGGGGCATGCTCGGTGGTGGACGGTACGGCACGATCGGCCACGGCTTTGGTGGCGGCGCCGCTCGGATCAAGCCGGACTTCCGCCGCTTGATCGATGTCGCGTCGTGCGTGAAGGCGGTGCAGCCGAAGGGTCCGTGGAGCGTGACGCTCGACATCGAGACCACGGTGCACGAGATCGTCGACGTCGCGACCACCACGAAGGACGCGATGACGACGTGTCTCGTCGAGAACACGTGGGGGCTCACCCTCCAGCCCGCGATGTTCCCGCTCGCCCGCGAGTCGTTTCAGGTCGAGCTATCGGGCCCGTGATCCGCGACGGCGACGCACGACGAAGCCGACGACGATCGCGACGAGACCGAACGACACTGCATGCCCCGCGCGGTGCGACGCGCATCCCTCGTTCGCCGACGACGCGACCTGCGTGTATGTCGCGGGGCCGATGTTGCCGTTGAGATCGATCGCGCGGATCGCGAGCTCGAAGTCGACGTCCGAGTCGCCGAGCGGAAAGCTCAGCTGATCCTCGAACGGACGGACGTCCCCCGGCACGTGAAACGGCGCGGTGCCCGCGGTGACCGTCACGCGATAGCCGATGCGATCGGGCGGCGTCTGATCGTCGCTCGCCGACACCATCACCACGAGGCGGCGCCCGCTCGGTTGTCCGCACTTCGTGTCGGGTGTCATGCAGCCACCGCTGCCCGGCTCTTCGATCCACATCGAGATCGCGACCGGGCTCGGCTTCACCGTATCGGCGAGCTGCGATCGATCGAGCTCGTGCTGCTCGTACGCCGGCTCGAAGCACGCGTCCGCGTCGCGGGGCACCGCGAGCGCGAGCACCGCGAGGACGAGGACGAAGCGCATGCGGGCATCCTCGCCGGATTCGATCGGCGTCGCAACGCCATGCCCGCTCGCGTTCACTGACTGCTAGAGGCGGCCGCTACTCGAAGCGCGCCAGCATCGGCGACGACGGCTACCTCGCTGCTTGTTGCTTCTCGATGCGAGCTTGGATCTGATCGAACACCCAGCCCGGCGCCTGCGAGCGGCACTGGGTCATCGGATCGTAACCACCGCGATCGCGTATGCAGCCCCCGAGCTCCTGGGACCAGCCGTCCTTGATGCACGAAGTCTCGTAGATCGCCGCGTACTCGCCCTGCCCGTAGCTCTGCAGCTGGGGCCGCACCGCGAGCACGAGCTCCTTGCACTCCATCTCGGACAGCATCGGCACGCGCTGCGTCGGTGCGCCCATCTTGCGCGTGCAGTAGCCCACGTGCTTCACGTCCGTCACCGTCGACATGCACGCCATCTCGCGAGCGTCGAGCTTCGCTGCGTCGCAGGTGCGCTGTTGCTTCTCGACGATCGCAGCACGCTCGTCCTCGGTCTCCTCGGTGGAGTAGTTTCCGAGCTCGAGCGCGGCGAGCGCTACCGCGACCGTCTTGCACGATGGACCGTCGCTCGTCGACGCCGCATCGGACACCGGATCGTGTGCTTCGTCCGGGAGCTGATAGGCCTGCTCGCCGAGCGGGGCCGAACAGCCATTGGGATCGGGGCAGTCCGTCGACGTATATCGCAGCGTCGAGACCTCGCGGCTGCCGGCACACGCGCCGAGGACAACGATCCAGAGTCCGAACGGTCTCATGCTCGCCTCCAACGCGTCAGCTCGCGACACGATCTGTGCGTTCTGTCTTGGGTCACATTTTCTTCGCGGCACCGAGAGCGACGCCCATCTGCTTGCAGCCTGTCACGACGGCCTCGCGATACGTGGGATCCGTGACCTTGCTGAACATGCGCTCGGCCATCGCGGCGTCGCCGAGATAGCAAGCGGCGTTGATGAACCCGACGAGCTGCTGTTGATAGAGCCCCGGGTTCGACTTCGCCATCTGCACGAGCGCCTTCTCCGCTTGCTTCAGTTGCATCGCGAGCTGCTTCTTCTGCGTGTCGGTCAACATGCTGCGCGCCATCTCGGCTTGCGCGCGCGCCATGGCCATCGCCTCCTCGTCGGAGTCCTCGACCGCAGCCTCCTCGTTCGTCGCTGCGAGAGGATCGCGCGCGGGCGTTTCGCTCCACGGATCGCCGGCCGGCGCATCGATCCCGACGACACCCGCATCCGCCGCGGCGACCTTCACGTCGCCGGAGCCAGCGGAGCCCGAGCCAGCGGAGCCCGAGCCAGCGGAGCCCGAGCCATTCGCGACGCCCGCGTCGTGCACGGTCGTGTCCGTTCCGCGCGCGAGGTAGCCCGCGAGTGCGCCACCACCGACGAGGACGACGACGACGATGATGCCGATCGCGATCCATCGGCCCTTCCCCGACGACGTCACGACCTGCGGGGACGTCCCCTCGGCCATCGCGGGCGCCGTTCCGTGCGGCATCGACTGCGGCGGTGCGTGCGCCGGATGCGGTCCGACGGGCGGCGGCGGCGTCATCGCACCGACACCCGTTCCCTGCGTCATGCCCGTCATGCCTGTCGGGCCCGTCATCCCCGTCATGCCCGTCATGCCCGTCATGCCCGTCATGCCCGTCATGCCCGTCAGGGGCATCGGGCCGACCATCGACGCGGCGGTCGGCGCGTGTTGCGGAACGATCGGCGCTTGCGGCACGGCGGGTCCGCCGACAGCGCCGCGCGTCATCTCGCGAACGAACCGCGGCGCGCTCGGCCCACCGAACGGCATGAGCGCGATCGCGAGATCCGTCACCGACGCGAACCGCTTTTCGGGTTCTTTCTCGAGACAGCGCATCACGATCGCGCGCAACGCCGGATCGACATCGAGCGGTGCGGGTGGCGCGGTCATCACCGCCACGGCGATCTCGGTGAGCTGCGTCCCGGGGAACGGCATCCGCCCCGACAGCAGTTGATACAGCGTGACGCCGAGCGCCCAGATGTCCGTGCGCAGATCGACATCGCGCGTCGATCGGATCTGCTCGGGCGACATGTAGCCCGGCGATCCCATCGTCGAGGTCGTGTGCGTCAGCTTCGCTTCGGCGGCCGTGGCCGCTTTCGCGATACCGAAGTCGAGCACCTTCACGAGCGGACCACCGTCGGGTCGACGCACCACGAACAAGTTGGGCGGCTTGACGTCGCGGTGCACGAGACCTGCGGCGTGCGCCTCCGCGAGGGCCACGCACGCCTGGATCACGTACTCGACCGCGATCACCATCGGCACACCACCGCGTAGCGCGGCCGTGGTGAGGTCGGTGCCGTCGAGCATCTCCATCACGATGTACGGCGCGCCGCTGTCCTGACGGCCCACGTCGAACACGCGACACACGTGATCCGTCTTGAGCTGCGCGACTGCCCTCGCCTCGCGCAGGAAGCGCGCGACGATCGCCGGGTTCGTCGCGAGCTCGTCGTGCAGCACCTTGAGCGCGACTTGCTGTCCGAGCTCGAGATGCGTCGCCGCGACGACAACGCCCATCCCACCCGCTCCGAGCACGCGGTCCACGCGGAACCGTCCGCCGATGACTACGCCGGGCTCGAGCACACGACGATCATAGTCGGCGGCGCCCACCCACGCCGCCGCTATGATCTGAAATCACAGCCCGGGCGCCTGACCCGAATACGACAGGGAGATCGAGCCGCCCGCGGGCGCCGCGTCGACGATCGTTTCCTTGGCGAACGCGTGATGCCGAATCGCGTCGTAGCCGCCGCTCGCCGACACGAGGCCCATCGCGCCGCCGATCTCGTCGAGCGCCGACGGATTGAAGCGCGCGTCGGGCACCGCGGGGATGCGCAGCGTCGTCGCTCCGTGAGGCGCGATGATCGCGCGCACGTACTCGGCATCGATCGCGGGTGTCATCCCCATCGCCGCGCCACGCGTCACCGCGAGCGTCACCATCACCGCATCCGCGGCACCGGTGCCCGCCTCCGTCCACGTCACGCCGGTCGGCTCGTACTTCGTGTTGCCCATGATGTACGGCATCGGATGCGCGCTCGCATCCACGCTCGACACGGCGCCCGAGTACAGCGACCGCGTGCCGGTCATCACCGAACCTTGTTGCTGCGTCGTCACGCGCATCACCACGAGCCCGTCGACGCCGGTCAGGTTCGGCATGTCCACGTTCTGCGGCTGCTGATCGACGCGCTTGTCGCCGGTCGTGAACAACATGAACCCGCCCGCGTAGATCTTCTGCTCCACGTTCACGCTCGAATTGGGCGGAACGTTCGTCGCCGTCACCGTCGACGCGAGCGACTCGTTCAGCACGCCCGTCGAGACGTCGATGTTCTCGGCGTACGGCTTCTGCATGTAGAAGCCCTGATCGTTCTGCGTGACGTACATGTCCATCATCGACGGGCAGTTCGTCACCGTGATCGCGACGTTCGGCGCCTCTCCGGATCCCGATCCACACGGCGTCTTCACCGTCACCGTCCCCTGCACCTCGGGCACCTTCACCACGATCGCGCCGGGCGTCGCCACCGACGTCGGCTCGCTCTTACCGAGCTCGATCAAGTCGCCGCCCTTCACGCCGACGTACGTGAGCACCTCCGGCACGCGATTGCCCTCGGGCGGTGGTGGCGTCACGGCCACGTACGTGCGGATCACCGACACGTTGCCCGCAGTCATCTGCGCCGACGCGGTTCCCGTCGCATCGGTCATCACCTCTTCGATCACCGAGTCATCCGCGTTCTGAAAGATCACGCGAACGCCGGCCTGTGGCGCCAGAGCGTCCTTCACCACGACGCGAACTTCGTCGGTCGGAACATCGGGTCCATCGTCGCCACCGCCTTGACCGGTCTCGATCGATCCGGTGCACGCTACGAGAAGGCCGAAGCACATCGCCGAGAATCCGTGGAGGAGGCGCATGCCTCGTTGTTCTCCACGATCGATGCCACCTCGTTCGTTGGACTTGCGCGCGATCGGTTTCGATCTTGGGGTTGCTCGGCCCCAAACCGATCGAAAACCAGGTGTGCACACTCCCACCGCCAATGTCGGATAGGTCCCAGCTTCCTCAACGTTTCCGTGCGGATCGCGCACGACTCTCGCGAGCTCGTGAAGAAGTAGTTCCCAGTTCGCGCGCCCGATCCGTCTACTCGATCATGCGCGCCGCCGTTGTCCTGGTCTTCGTCGCCGCCTGCACGAATCCGATCGCCGGCACGCGCGTCTCTTCGCCGAGCCGCTCTCCGAGCCGCCCGCCCGGCCCCGCGATCGCCACCGCCCTCGCCTCGGACCCCGCGGGCATCCGCGTCCTCGCGAACGGAAACGGTGCGAGCGGCGATGCCGGCCTCCTCGCCACCACGCCCGACGAATACGCGGCGCTGTGGCGCGACGTCGGTCTGCGCGGCGCTCGCCCCGCGATCGACTTCACGACCCACGTCGTCCTCGGCACGAACTTCGACGGCGGCGTGTGCCAGCCCGAGATCGTCGCCGCCACCATCGACGCCGCCGGAATCCTCGCGCTCCAAGAAGCACCGATCGCCGACGCCTGCATCCTCCTCGGCTCGCGCGAGATCCGGGTCGTCGCGATCCCGCGCAGCCTCTTGCCGCCTCACTTCACGTGGCGCACCGACAACGGCGACTTCGCGTTCGTTCTCGCGCCGCGCTCGGCGATCGCCACCGTCCCCCACCTCGTGATCGACACCGGCGCACGCACCTCGATCGCGCGATCGCGCGGAGCGATCGATCTCCCCGCGATCGGCCGCATCGCGCTGCGCACTCTCGACGATGGCCGCGAGATCTGGGTCGCGCGCCGCGACACCGACGACATCTCGGTCGTGCTCGCCGATCGTCCCTCGCGCACGCCCGGCCTCCACCACGCGCTGTCGTGGAACGACAAGGTCCACCGCTTCTCCTCGGGGCACGACTCGCGCGGGCGCTCGATCCATGGCGGCCCGCCGCTCGAGGTCCTCGCGTTCTCGCGCACCGCCGATGATCGCATCTCGATCGGCGATGCGATCACCGTCGCGTACGCGCCGCCCATCCCGCGCACCGACGAGCCCGCGCTCGACGGCCCCGAGAAGCCCTACACGTCACCCTCGAAGAGCTTCCGCGGCATCGCGGACAACCACTGGGGCGTGATCGCCGACTCGCTCGTCATCGGGACCTCGGGCACCGCGCAGCTGTGCACGATCCCCGAAGGCAAAGCGCGCCAGTACCTCTCGGGGTGCCTTCGCTCGCACCCGACCGTGTCCTCGATCCGCGCGCGTCGCACCAACGGCACGCGCGGCATCTCGATGACGCACGGCCCTCTCGCGATCCACCGCACCGGCGACACCGCCGACGTCGTCATCGATCTCGGCAACGGCGAGTCCGGCTGGGTCGTCGAGCACGCACTGCAGAAGCCCGCACCACGTGGCCCCACCACGCAGCGCGGCCCGCTCCCCGTGAAGGTCGCGGTCCACGGCTCGACGGCCGGCGGCAACAACGGCTACGAGGCACCCGACGACTGCGTCCCGATCGTGGGTCGCGGCAGCCCCGACGACGCGTGGACCTTCACGGCGCCGCGCGCGGGCACGTACATCTTCGAGCTCGAAGCGACGTACGACGCCGCGCTCTACGTGATGGATCTCGGCGCTCCCACGGACTACACGTTCCTCGGCTGCAACGATGACGCGAAGGGATTCTTCCGCCGCTCGCTGATCCGCATCGACCTCGCCGCGATGGCCAAGCTACGCGTCGTCGTCGACGGATTCGGCGGCGCTCGCGGCGGGTACAAGCTGACCGTGCACGAGCAGCCGCCGCTTCCGCGGCTCGTCGTCGGCAGCTCGGTCACGGGCGACACCACGCACGCGATCGATCAGGAGTCGCACGGCTGCTTCGCCCCCGCGGGTGATCACCGGATCCCGGTGCACGTCGACACCGCCGGCCTGTACGCGTTCCGCATCGACACGCCCGGGTGGGCGCCGATGATCAGCGTGTTCGCAGCGGGCGGTAGCGAGTTCGGTTGCTACACGCACCAGTCGCCGCTCATCGATCTGTATCTACTCGAACCGGGCGACTACTTCGTCGTCGTCGACGGTAGCGACACGAAGCAACGCGGCAGGTACACGCTGTCCGCCAATCGCTGCCCCACCGACGACAAAGCGGCCTGCAAGATGACGATGCAGACGCGACGATAGCCGGCTCACGGCTCGCGCGGCGGAATCACCCACAGCTCGTCGCACGGAACGAAGCCGAGCTTCTTCGCGAGCGCGAGCGATGCGTAGTTCTCCTCGTCGGCGCCCCACACCGGCTCGCGTCCGTGCGCGCGCTCGTCGAGGATCAGCGCGGTCGCGACGAGCGTTCCGAGCCCGAGCTGCCGCGCACTCGGATCCACGTCGACCGAAACATCGAACCACTTCTCGCTGCGCCACGGCGCGTACGCGAAGGCGACCGGCAGCTCGTCGACCCACGCGCACCACACGCGCTCGGTGGTCGCGCGCAGCTCCTCGACGAGGCTCGGCTGCAGGTGATCGAGCGGCGCGCCCGGCTCGAGTAGCACCGCGCCCTCGAGCTCCGTCAGCGCCTCGGGCTCGGGGAGCGTGTGGAGGATCGCGCGCTCGCCACCGATGCCCTCGCCGACAAGGATCGCGTGCTGCGGGTGCTCGTCGGCCAGCGCGTACAGCGCGGCACGATCGACATCGCCCGCGATCACGATCAGCTTCGCGCGATCGCTGCCGAGCGCGAATCCCGCGCCGAGCTCGCGGCGCCAGCTCGCTGGATCTCTAGCGATGCCATGCGCCTCCACCCAGCGCGGAAGGTCCGGCAACGCGAGCGTCATGTCACTGCTTCGGCGGCAACCCGCGCAGGTAGCCGATCGCGGCCTTCGCGTCCGCGGTGAGGCACGGGCTGTACGGCTTGTTGCGCTGCGGGCCGCTCTTCACCTTGCGAGCGAGCGCGCGCTCGAGCGCTGGTACCGCGCGCGGATCTTTGATCGCGCGCAGCCGCGCGACGGCTTCCTTGCGCAGCTCGCACGTGTCCTCTTGATCCAGGTCGTACGTGTACGCGACCCACCACTCGACCTTCTCGGTCAGGTTCAGGCGCTCGATCACCGGCTTCACCGCGTGCCGTCGCGGCAAGCTCTCGGCGATCGCGGCCTTCACGAGCAACGGCTCCGCCTGCGGGTCCTTGGTCTTGCCGACCCAGATCTCGAACGCCGCCGCGACCACCGCGGGATCCGCGTCGCCCGCCATCGTCCGCAGGCCCGTGCGCAGCACGGGATCCTTCTCGAGCGCACCGTTGAGCCGCAGCGCGCGATCGTAGGCATCGAGCGACGGCGCACTCTCGTGTCGCGCCGCATACGCGCGACCGAGCACGAGCTGGGCCATCGCATCCTGCGCGATCGCGACCTTGTTTCCCTCGAGGATCGAGATCGCCTTCGCCGGATCGCCAAGCTCGAGCGCGGCGTTCGCCTGCCCCGCGATCGACTCGGGATCGATCTCGAGGCCACCTTCGTCGCGGCCGCTGTCCTGCGTGGTGATCACGGCGATCGCCACACCGGCTGCGATGCACACCGCCGCGCCGACGTAGATCAGCCAGCGCTTGCTCTTCCCGCCCGGATTCTTCTCGAGCGGACGCGTTGCCGCGCGATCGTCCTCGGGCTCGAGCGCGGCCGCGATGCTCGTCGCCGGATCGGTGCCGCCGAACATCCGGTTGCCGATCCCCTTCATCAACGCTTCACGATGCACGACCTGCGTCGGCCCGTCGTCGCTGATGTTCCCGCCGCTGCCGAGTCGCTGCTCCGGCGTGAGCCCGAAGATCGGCTCGCCCTGCGGTCCGGTGTACGGCAAGCCGAGCCCGACGCCACCCTGTGGAGCACCGCGCGGCGGTGGCATCCCCGGCAGTCCCTTTGGCGGCGGCATCCCGGGCAACGGCCCCGCTCCCGACGGAGGTGTCATCACGCGCTTGGGTGCGGGCTTCGTCGCCGCCGCGGCGAGCTCCTCGTCGATCGCCGCGCCGATGTCCGCGTCCGCGAGGTTCAGCGCGCCGTCTTCGGTGACCAGCGGCTGACTTCCCGTCGTCGAGGTCCGTGGTACGCGCTCGATGCTCACGTCCGTCACGCCGCCATCCGGCGTGTGCAGCGCCGCATCTACCGCTGCCAAGAAGATCTCCGCCGACGCGTATCGCTCGGCGGGCTTCTTCGTCAGTCCCTTGACGATCAATCGCTCGATCGAGCTCGGCACCGGCCGCCCACCTTTGATCAGCCGCTGCCGCATCGGCGGCACCGGCCTCGCGGTGTGCATCGACATCACCTCGAGCTTGTCGTCCGAATAGAACGGCGGCTGCCCGGTCAGCATCTCGTAGCCCATCACCGCCGCCGCATAGAGATCCGCGCGTCCGTCCATCGGATTGCCGAGCGCCTGCTCGGGCGCCATGTAGATCGGCGTACCGAACGCCATGCCCGCTTGCGTGAGCTTCACGCCCTCGTCGAGATCACTGCCCGTCATCCCCTTCGCGATCCCGAAGTCGAGGATCTTCGCGAAGTCGACGTCGTCCCCCTGGCGCACCAAGAAAATATTCTCGGGCTTGATGTCGCGATGGATGAGGCCGGCCGCATGCACGTGCGCGAGCCCTCGCAAGATATGCGCGAGGATGTGCAGCGCGCGTCCCGGCGCGAGCTGGCCTTCTTGCTCGAGCACGTCGGCGAGCGATTTTCCGTCGAGGAACTCCATCGCCAAGTACAGCGACCCGTCGGGCAAGCGCCCGCTGTCGTAGACCTGCACGCAGTTCGGGTGATCGATCTTTCCAACCGCCAACGCCTCGCGCTCGAAGCGATTGCGCACGTCGGGCGACGCGGCCAACGAGGGATGCAGGATCTTCACCGCGACTTGTCGTCGCAAACCGACGTGCGCGGCCTTGTACACGAGGCCCATGCCGCCGCGACCCAGCGTCGAGCTCAGTCGATACCGGCCCTCGATCACCATGCCGATGAGCTCTTCGCCGTCCCCTTCCACAGGGACGGGCGTGTGGCTCGTGGCCGGATCAGTGCCGTCCCTCGCGGGCATGAGGTGGCTATTGTGCCATTTCGCGACCCGCAGGCCCATCAAGCCCCCGGGATTCCTTGCGATCACTTGCGGTTCGGGTTGCCAAGTGGGGGCTGGATATGTAGATTCCTTGGCCTCCAACGCCCAAGTAGCTCAGTTGGTAGAGCAGCGGACTGAAAATCCGCGTGTCGGCGGTTCAACTCCGTCCTTGGGCACCAATGTCGCGGACCCTCCTTAGAGGGTGTGCTCGTAGCCGAGGTTGACCGTGAAGAACGGAGAGACCGGCGGCTCGTCGAACGTGACCGACGACGTACCGTAGGTCGTGCTGCCGGACGAATACGCGGTCACGCCGAGCGCGACCCACGGCTGGACATAGAAGCCGTTGTGAAACGGATGCCATTGGTAGCCGGCGATCAGCTCGGGCGAGAGCTCGGTGAGGTGGATCGTGCCGGCCGCATCGTCGTGCGTGCTCTCGATGCGAAGGAAGCGCAGCGATGCGCCCACGGTGAAGCCATCCGCGCCCGCATCCCGAAAATAGTACAGCGCGTAGATCGCGCCGCTGCCCGGGCGCACGTCGACGTGCGTGCCTTCGCCGTAGAGCACGGCCGCGAGACCATCGGGGACGTCGAGCGAGAACTGCGCGATCGAGATCCGCACGCCGCGGAGCGCGGGGACGCGCGCGCCGAGCTGCACGCCGTAGCGTCCCGTCGCGAACGGGAACGGATCCACTTCGATCTGCAGCGTGGTGCGATCGTCCGCGCGTGCCGCGCCCGCCGTGATCGCGATCGCCAGCACTGCGTTTTGGATCCGCATGCGCCGACGGTAACGCGATTGCGTGCGAGGCTGTAGCTGATGGCTCGCGTGCTGCTCGTGATCGCGCTCTTGTTGGCGCCGCGCGTCGCGCGTGCCGACGAGCCGAGCAACACGAAGCTCGTGCTGTGGGGAGCTGCGATGGCGCCGCCGATGTACCTGTTGGGCGTCACGCTACACGAGGGCAGCCACGCCGTGATGGCGAAGCTCGTCGGCGGCACCGTCGAGGAAGTGCACCTGTTTCCACCCGGCATCGATCCGAAGGCGAACAAGTTCCGCTTCGGCTGGGTGTACGCGCGCGGCCTCGACACGAACACGAAGAAGCAGCTGTTCTATGTGGCGCCGAAGATCACGGACACGTTGCTGCTCGGCGGCTTCGCGGCCTTCGCGTTCACGGATGCGTGGCCCGAGAACAAGTACGGGCAGCTCGCGCTCACCGTGTTCGCGACCGGGCTGTGGATCGACTTCGCGAAGGACGTGGTCCTGTTCTCGCGCAAGAACGACGTCGCGAAGATGTTCAACCTGTGGTGCATGACCGGCTGGAAGCAGGTCCCCGGACGCCTCGTGTACGCGGCGGCGATCGTGGGCTTGGGCTTCGTCGTGTGGCGCGGCTACGAGCGCACGTTCTTCGACGACGATGCGACCACGGCGCGCGCTGCGGGCTCGCCGCCGTTGGTGTTGCCGGTGCTGACGTCGATCTTCTGATCGGCGGGCACCTCGCGCGGGTCGACGTGATCGAGCCGGCCGCCGTGCCGTGCAGCCTCGGCGGTGAGCGAACGCGCGCGGCGGTTTTGCGTACCGACGAGGATCGTGCGGTATCGCGCGGCAGTTCCGGGCCGGTCTGCCGGAGTTAGCGCGAGCGAGGGCGTCGGCAATGTTCTTGCTACCCACCGCTCCCCATGAGGACGCTTAGCTTCGTAGTGATCGCCGCCGCGCTGGCGGGATGTGCGACTGATTCCAACCCGGCTGGCGATGACGGTGGTGGCGACGATGCGCCGCCGTTCACCGGCGGTGTGAGCACCCTCTCCGGTCACGCGGACGCGGGCTTCGTCGACGGACCGCGCGGTACCGCACGATTCAACAACCCGGTGAACGTCGCCTACGGACCGAACCACGAGGTGTTCGTCGCGGACTTCGACAACAACAAGGTCCGCGTCGTCGACGCGGAGACCGGCGACACCGAGACGCTGATCCAGCAGGAGAACTTCGAGCGTCCGTTCGGCATGGTGTTCGCGGCGGACGGCACGTTCTACGTCTCGACCGACAACAACACGACCGGTGGTCACGACGGCCGCTCCGGCACGATCTGGAAGGTCAACATCTCGACGAAGACGGCGACGCCGGTCATCGAGAACATCGGACGTGCGCGCGGCATGGCGGTGCTCACCGACGGCAAGATCGCGTTCACCGATTTCCAGGCGCACACGGTCTCGCTCCTCGATCCCGCCACCAAGCAGGTGACGATCATCGCCGGCAGCCTCGGCCAGGCGGCGTTCGTCGACGCGAAGGGTCCCGCGGCGCGCTTCAACGCGCCGTACGGCATCGTGCAGCGCGCAGACGGCAAGCTCGTCGTCGCGGATCAGTTCAACAACCGCATCCGCCTCGTCTCGCTCGACGGGACGGTGGAGACGCTGCTCGGCTCCGCGGCCGGCTTCGCGGATGGCGCGCTCGGCGGTGCGAAGCTGTCGTTGCCGCAAGCGCTCGCGCAGACATCGAACGGCGACATCTACGTCACCGACCTCTCGAACTACCGCGTTCGCAAGCTGTCCGGCGACTCGCTGACCACCGTCGTCGGCTCCGGCCAAGGCGGATACCTAGACAGCGACGACAAGCTCGCCGCAGAGATCTACGGCATCGAAGGCCTGAGCCTCACGGCCGACGGCACCATGATGTTCATCGCCGACGGTGGTCGCGGCGAGAGCGTTCCGTTCAACCGCATTCGCTCGGTGAAGATGTAACGCCATGCGGACCTACTCGCTTACCTCTGATGATCTTCGCGTCCTCGCCTTCGTGCGCGGGTGGTCTCCAAATCACGCGGGCCAGACGCAGCTCGAGCTGCTGCGCCTGCGCGTGATGGAGGTCGGCGTCGAGCTCGTCGTCGTCGGCGAGCGCGGCGTGTGGATCCTCGGCGTCGATGGCTGCCTCGACTTCGTCGATCGCCTCGCGGGCGACGTGCCGCTGTCGGCGACGATGATGCAGGCGAAGCGCGACAACACCGTGTACCTGATCGATGACGGCTCGGTGGTCCGGATCGCGTACGACGGCTCCCTCGTCGACGCGATGACCGGCGTCAGCCACCTGCCGGTGTCGATCGACGACAGCGACAAGTGCACCGCGGACGCGTGCGACCCGATGAGCGGCGTCAAGCACACCCCGGTGTCCATCGACGACAACAACCTCTGCACCACCGACAGCTGCGATCCG
>JBGARE010000070.1:26402-28516 GCA_044230415.1 Kofleriaceae bacterium | reverse complement strand
GTCTCCGGGATGGCGGCGGCGCCAGGTTGTCCGACGAAGCGCTCGCCACGTGGGAGCTCGTTGGGCGCATGTTGTTTCCTTTCCTCCTCGTGGTGCTGATCGTCGTCGCTTCACTCGCGGCGATCGCGCGACACCTCACGCGCCGCGCCAACGGCCCCGGGCTCGTACGCGCCGACATGAGCGACGTCTACCGCGCATCGGTTTCCGCTGTTTGTCCGAGGCATCCGCCGCCGGGCGTGTAGTCCACCCGCGCGCGTGATCGCGGCCCTCGTGAGCGTGTCGCCTACCGCGCGCCCACCACGCGCTGCCCCGTTGGACGGCGATTCCGCGACAGCTCCCGCGCGCCGTCACGCGCGTGCGTCTCGAGCCGCTCCCCGGCGCGTTCCTGCGCGTGAAGCGCGTGAGCGTGCTCGCACTGCCCGCGCGCGCGGAGGTCGGCGCGTGAAGCGCGTCCTCTCGCGCCTCTTCGGTACGGCGCGCACGCACGACCACGCGCACGGCGAGCCGCGCTTGTCTGGTCACGAGATCGCGCTCGGTGTCGGCGAGCACCTTCGCGAGCTCTGTGGGCAGCTCGTCCGGTGGCTCGAGCATGAGTCGGCCGACGAGCTGCGCGGCGCCCACCGACGACGGATCGAGAGCGAGCGCTTGTCCCGCGAGCCGCATCGCGTCGGCGCGCCGTTCGGGACGGCGGGTCGATTCGGCAGCGAGCGCGTCCGCGAGGTACCGCGCGGACTGCGTGCGCCGCAGCTCGAGGTCGCGATCGCCGTCGAGGTAGGTCTGCACGCGTCGCGCGAGATCGCGGGCGGTCGGTCGCGCGTCGGGCTCCGGCGCGAGGGCGGCGATGCACGCGGCGTCGAGCTCCGGCGGCACGTCGCGCGACGGCGCGCGGCGAGCGGGCGACGGATCGGGATCGACGCCGAGCTTCGTGCGCAGCTGCGTCGCGGCGAGCACCTCGAACAACACGGCACCCAGGGCGAACACGTCGGCCGCCGGGGTCACGGCGTCGCCGCGGCCTTGCTCCGGTGCCATGTACATCGGCGTGCCGAGCACCGCGCCGACCTCCGTCGTCGTCGATTCGCCGGAGACCGGGGCCGAGAGCGGAGCCTCGGTCGTCGGATCGCCCTCGACGCGCGCGACGCCCCAGTCGAGCACGTAGACCTCGTTGTAGTCGCCGAGCATGATGTTCGCCGGCTTGAGGTCGCGATGGACCACACCCCTCGCGTGCGCGAAGTCGATCGCGTGACAGACCTCGATGAACGCTCGCAGCATCTCGCGCAGCGAGCGGTCACCGCGCGCCAGCGAATCCGCGAGCGTGGTGCCGGCGAGTCGCTTCATCGTGAAGTACGGCTGGCCGTCGGCGTCGCGGCCGACCTCGTGCACCGGCACGATCGCGGGATGCTCGAGGCGCGCTTGGATCGTCGCCTCGCGCAAGAACCGCGCGGCGGCGTCGTCGTCGGCGGACGCGACATGGCGCATGCGCTTGATCGCGACCTTGCGTCCGATACGCAGATCGTCGGCGAGCACGATCTCGCCCATCCCGCCGCGCCCGAGGACGCTCTCGTAGCGATAGTGCTCGAGCGAGAGCGCGCCGCGCGGGGAGGGCCGCGGCAGGTGCGCCGCGGCGCTGGGCGTCATCGTCGGGCCAGTGGCATCCAGGTCCGCATCGCCATCACTCGGAGGCATGCGAACATTGTCTACCTTCGCACTACTCGCGATCGAGGTACGTGTACCCGATCATGCCCTGACGGAAGCGATTGATGAGCGTGCGGCTCTCTTCGATCGTCATCAGCTTCTTGCGCAGCGCGGCCTCGACGTTGTTGCGGAGGCGGCCGAGCAGGTCGCTCGGCGAGTAGTCGACGAACGCGAGCACTTCGCTGACGGTGTCGCCGGCGACGACTTCCTTCACGTCGTACTCGCCTTCCGGAGAGAGCTGCACGTGGACCGTGTTCGTGTCGCCGAACAGGTTGTGCAGGTCACCGAGGATCTCCTGATACGCGCCGACGAGGAAGATGCCGAGGTAGTAGTCCTGGCCTTCCGGCTTTCCGTGCAGCTCGAGTACGTGCTTCACGTCGCGCAGATCGATGAACGAGTCGATCTTGCCGTCGGAGTCACAC
>JBGARE010000070.1:22635-26305 GCA_044230415.1 Kofleriaceae bacterium | reverse complement strand
CCGGCTTTCCGTGCAGCTCGAGCACGTGCTTCACGTCGCGCAGATCGATGAACGAGTCGATCTTGCCGTCGGAGTCACACGTGATGTCCGCGAGCGTCGCGCGGCGCGTGGGCTCCTCGGTGAGCCGGTGGATCGGACAGATCGGGAACAGCTGATCGACCGCCCACGAGTCCGGCACCGACTGGAACATCGAGAAGTTGCAGAAGTACGTGTCGCTGAGCGCCTTCTCGAGGCCCTCGAGCTCCTCGGGCACGTGCGCCATGTTGCGCGAGAGGTGGAGCACCTTCTCGCAGATCGCCCAGAACAAGTTCTCGCACAGCACGCGATTCTCGAGGGAGAGGTGCCCGAGGTTGAACAGCTGGAGGACCTGGTCCTTGTACTCGACGGCGTCGTGATAGCTCTCGAGCAGGTTCTTCTGCGAGACGCTCTGGTACGTCTCCCACATGTTGTTGACGAGCGGCGGCACCGGCTTCTGCAGCGTCGCCGGTACGTGCGTGGTGAACTCGGTGACGCCGAGGACATTGACCACGAGCACCGAGTGGTGCGCGGCGATCGCGCGACCGGACTCGCTGACGATGTTCGGATGCGGAACGCCGTCGGCGTCGCAGATCTCTTTGATCGCGAACACGACATCGTTCGCGTACTCCTGCACGGAGTAGTTCATCGACGACGCGAAGTTGGTCTGCGAGCCGTCGTAGTCGACACCCAAGCCGCCGCCGACATCGAGGTACGACAGGCCCTTGGCCCCCATCTTGTGGAGCTCGACGAACAAGCGCCCCGCCTCGCGCAGCGCGTTCTTCACGCTCTTGATCGCGCTGATCTGCGACCCGAGGTGGAAGTGGAGCAGCTTGAGCGTGTCGACTTCGTTCCACAGCTTGAGCTTGCCGACCGCTTCGACCATCTCCGCCGCCGACAGGCCGAACTTCGAGAAGTCACCGCCGGACTGCTCCCAGCGACCCGCGCCGCGCGACGACAGACGCGCGCGAATGCCGAGCGACGCCTTGATCTTGATGCGCTCGCTGACGCGGTGGATCTGATCGAGCTCCGTGGGCTTCTCGACGACGAGGATGACGGTCTTGCCCATCTTCGACGCGAGCAGCGCGGTCTCGATGTACTCCTCGTCCTTGTAGCCGTTGCAGATGATGACGGACTCGTCGTCCTGGTGGATCGCCATGATGGCGAGGAGCTCGGGTTTGCTGCCCGCCTCGAGGCCGTAGTGGAACGGCCGGCCGAACTCGATGATCTCCTCGACGACCGTGCGGTTCTGGTTGACCTTGATCGGATAGACGCCGCGGTACTGGCCCTTGTACTCGTACTCGCGCATCGCGTTGTTGAACGCGCCGCAGAGCAGCTCGATGCGAGCGCGCAGGATGTCGCTGAACCGCAAGAGGATCGGGAGCTGGATGCCGCGTGCGGCGAGCTCGTCGATCAGCTCCTTCATGTCGATCTCGCCGTTGCCTTCACCGCGTGGCTGGACGATCAGGTTGCCCTTGTCGTTCACGGCAAAGTAGCCGCATCCCCACCGCGGGATGTTGTACGTGTCGTTCGCGTCGGCGGCAGTCCACCGGCGGAGCGGATCGGAAGAGATCAAAGCCTTCGCGCGGGCCATGGTTTGATCATGGAAGTACGGTGAATTGCCCCCCAACGCAATGGCGTATTTACGATCTCATCGCTCGCGTTCTTCGTCGGGATCCGCCGGGCGCGGCGCAGGCGCTCGCTCGCGCCGCCGCGCAACAGCCACCGACGAGCGCGCACGAGCGCGCAGCGACGAGCCTAGCGGTCGCAATCGTCGCTGATGCCCGCCGAGCACGCCTTCGCGTACGACGATTTCGCGCGCGCGGCATCCTTCGCGCCGCCGAGGCCCTGCTCGAGCATCACGGCGAGGTTGTGACACGCGATCGCAGATCCAGCGCCGCACGCTTTGTCGTTGAGCGCGCGCGCCTCGGGGAGCTTCTTGGCTTTTTGATAGAGCTCCGCGCGGAACCAACACTGTTCGGCCGACGCGCCACACGCCTGGTCGGCGAGTCGCGTCGCGCGTTTCGTATCGCGCTTGGTGCCGACTCCGTCGAACAGCGCGATCGCTTGCTCGGTGCACGCGGCCCCGCGTCCGAGCTGACAGCCTTTGTCGAACAGCACGTACGCGGCGACGGGATCCTTGGTCGCACCGAGCGTTCCATCGCGCACGATCACGCCGAGGTTGTGACAACCGAGGCCCGAGCCCGCGTCACACGCGCGCTGGAGCGTGGCGCGTGCAGCGTCGGGATTCGCGTCGGTGCCCGTACCGGTGGCGAGATCGGTCGCGAGCTGCGCGCAGCCATCCGCGATCGACAGCTCGCACGCCTTGCCGAAAGCTTCGTGCGAGCCCTTGTCATCGCGCGGCTCGACGCGCCCGCGCAGGATCACGCCGCGCGCGAAGCACGACGTGCCGTCGCCGAGATCGCACGCGCGGCCGTACGCAGCTGCTGCAGCAGCAAAGTCACCGTCGGCTTCGCGGGCCTCGGCTTCCTCGTGGCACGCCTCTTTATCCGCGCAGCCGGCCGGCGGTGCGATCACGACGGGGGTGGCATCGACGGCAGCATCGCGCGTTGGCGTCGGTGCGACGGGCGTCGGTGACGATCGTGTTGCACCACACGCCGCGAGGAGCCCGAGGACGACGAGTCGCACGGGCGAATCGTAACCCGGCCGGTGGTCAACCGCCCTCACCGCATCCGACGGAGGTGCCGACGAGCGCGCCGCTGGCATCGGCGTCGAACTCGATCCACACGCGGGGCTCGTCCACACCATCACTCGCCGGATCGGCGGCGCAAGGGCCGAACGTGGCCAGACAGTGCCAGCTCCCGCCGCCCCATTCGCACGTGGTGTCGGGCGGCACGCCCTTCTTGTCCATCATGCGCGACACGAACGCGCCGAGCGTGAGGTCCGCGCCGCACACGAGGTTTCGCGCCGGGACGACGCTCGCCGTGCGAAGGTGCGCGACCAGCGCCTCCGACGACGGAGGCTGTGCGGACTGCGGGCGCGACGAGGTGTTCGAGGGGACCTGGGGAGCGGTCGACGCGCACGCGGTGACGAGTACAAGAGAGGCGAGGAAGAAGGTCTTCATATGCGCGCAAACTAGCGAGCGCGACCTTCGCGAACGCGCCAATTACCTGCTCGAACACGCCGCGATACACTCGAAGCGTGCAACCAGCGGTCTCGCTCGCGAGCTTCGTGCGTGCACCGATCGGTCGGTATGTCCGGGGACGCCGGTTCCTTCTGGGATTTCCGACGGCGGAGCTCCAGCTCGCGATCGGGTGGGGAACCGTTACCGAAGCGGACGCGCGCGAGATGGCGGACGTGCTGCGCGCGCAACACGAAGGCCTCCCGCGCCACCTCTCGCTGGTCGATCTGCGCGCGGTCCGCCACGTGGATACGACGGCGCTCGCGGTCCTCGCGGACGTGATGACCTCGCTCGTGCCGATCAACCGCGCGGTCACCGTGCGCGGCGCCGTGCTGCGGCCCGACGGCGTCTCCGGTATGGCCGTCGCCGGGTTCTGGCAGGTACTGGGGGCGGGCTACGAGACGCGCGTGTTCACCGACGTGAACGAGGCGTTCACGTGGCTGGGCTTCCCGCAGGGACCACCGCCCGAGCTCGCGGAGCTGACGCATCTGATCGACGTGCACGCGAGCGCGC
>JBGARE010000070.1:12254-22540 GCA_044230415.1 Kofleriaceae bacterium | reverse complement strand
ACAGGGTTCACGACCTGCTTCCGCCGTGTCACGGGAACGACACCTACACGCTGGCGAGCGCTTGATTAGGCCGCGACGATAACGCCGGCACGGCGAAGCGTGCGGCGGCGACCGGTGGCGACGTCGTCGTCGTCGAGCGTCCACGCGGCTGGATCGTGCGCGTCGGAGTGCGTACCTGCGGCGATGCGGCGCGAGGGAACGACGGGCGCCGATTCCGAGCGCTCGGGCAGGTGCGATGGATCGCGCACCGTCGGCGCTTCGATCGACGACGAGTGGCGCATCGACGCGTGGCCCGGCGCAGCGGCGGCGTGAGCGAGCGGGTGGTAGTCGTCCATCGCGTGCGAGCCGACGATCACGTTCGACGAGCTGCGCGAATCGATGACGCTCGACGAGCCACGCGCGAGTGCGCTCGACGAGCCGCGGATCATCGTGGGGCGCTCGCCACCATCGATCGGCGACGACGAGCCGCGCGCCATGCGGCGTGGATCGTTACCGTACGCGGGCGTCGCTCCGCCCATCGCGATGTGACCACGCTCGAGCGGGCGCGCGTCGTTGCGAAGGCGCTTGCTGCGCGTGATCGGGCGGGTCGGCGGCGAGGCGGGCAGGGCGGCGGCCGGTTGGATGTCGACGCACGTGATGTCGTCGTCGCAGGCGCCGGTGCGCACGTTGCCGAACAGCTGGTGCATGACGGTCTGGATCGAGTGAACGCCGCCGAGCCACGCGCGACCAGTGAGCACGCGATCGAGCGCGTCGAACAGCGCGGCGCAGGAGGGAAAGCGAAGGTCCGCTTCGGGCGACAGCGCGCAGCGCACGATCTGCTCGAGCTCGAGCGGGTAGTCGGCGACGAGGTCCGACGGCGCGACGTAGTCACCGCGAACGACGGCGAGCATCTTGTCGAAGTCGGTCTTGCCCGCGAAGCAGCGCGCACCGGTGGTCAGCTCGTAGAGGACGACGCCGAGCGCGAACACGTCGGTGCGGTGATCGACCGCTTCGCCCATGCACTGCTCGGGAGACATGTAGCTCGCCTTGCCGCGGACGATGCCGGGCATCGTGTGCACGTTGGACATCGTCGAGCGCGCGATGCCGAAGTCGACGAGCTTCACGACGCCGTCGAAGCCGACCATGATGTTCGAGAGCGAGACATCGCGGTGCACGAGGTGGAGCGGCTGGCCGTCCTCGTCGATCGCGTTGTGTGCGTGGTGGAGGCCCGCGGCCGCCTGCATGACGATGGCGATCGAGACCTCGTAGGGAATCGACAGACCTTGATGGCCCGCGCGGATCATCATCTCCCGCAGGTCTTTGCCGTGGACGTACTCCATCGCGATGTAGTGGAGGCCGCGGCGCGCGTCGACATCGACATCGAGCACGGCGGCGATGTTCGCGTGATCGAGCATGGCGACGAGGCGCGCTTCGTCGAGGAACATGCGGCAGGCGTCGAGCTCGAGCGAGCGCTTCGGGTCGAGCACCTTGATGGCGACGTGGCGGTCGTTGGCGCGACCGAGGTAGACGTCGGCCATGCCGCCGGCGGCGAGAGGAGCAACCACCGTGTACGTACCCAGTCGGTCCACCACAAGGGGAGACTGCGCAGGTTCAACACTGGTCATCGGCGATCGTACGATTGACGACATGGTGTGGATTCCCAGCGATCGTGCGGCGTGGTGCGTCATCAGCCCTCTCCCGGCAGTTACGCCGGCATGCAGCTCTTCGTCGAAGGTGAGAGGACGGATGCACCCGAAAGTCGCGATCCCGTAAGTGGCTGATCCACTGCGGGAGTGCTTGTGCCCCCGCGTCTTTTGGATAGATTCGCTGACCACCCATGGCCAACGAGGTCGCGAAAGGCAGCCCAGCCGCGAAGATCATCGCGGAAGAGGAACGCCTCTATGGTCAGGTCCAGGCGCGCGTCGCGATGGGCGAGGAGCCGGAAGACGGCCACCCGAGACTCGGCGCGAGTGATCTCGATGCGGATCTATTGTCGCTGCGCGATCAGATCGCGGAAGCGCGCGCGGAAGATCTGCCGCCGCTCATCGAACAGATGACGCGACTCGCGTCGCTGAAGTCGCGCATCGGCGGCGGCGTGCAGTTGCCGATCGACATCACGAGCCCGTACTTCGCGCACATGCGCCTCAAGGAGAAGGGCAAGCTGCGCGACGTGATGATCGGGAAGCGCGGCTTCATCGATCGCGAGTCGAACGTGCAGATCGTGGATTGGCGAAACGCGCCGATCTCGCGCATCTACTACCGCTACGAAGAAGGCGACGACTACGAAGAAGAGATCGCGGGCCGGCGCGTGGATGGTCTCGTCGACGTGCGACGGAACATCTCGATCGCGCGCGGTAACCTTCGTCGCATCGGTGCGCCGCAGGGCACGTTCCTCAAGGACGCGCGCGGCGGATGGGTGCAAGCGGTCGGACAGATCGCGCCGGTGCTGCACGGCGGCATGGGGAAGGCGGCGCGCCCCGTCGTGGCGCCCGGGCAGAAGGGCAAGCTCGGCGTCCATCACGGCACCGCGCGCGCCGACAAAGCGCTGCCCGAGATCGCGGCGCTGATCGACAAGGAGCAGTTCGAGCTGATCACGCAGCCCGGCAGCGGCATCGTCGTGATCCAAGGTGGCGCGGGCAGCGGCAAGACCACCGTCGCGCTGCACCGCATCGCGTATCTCAACTTCCAGGATCCGAAGCGGTTCAAAGCGAACCACACGCTGTTCGTCGTGCCGTCGCAAGCGCTCGTGCGTTACGTGGCCGGCGTGTTGCCGGCGCTCGGCGTGTCCGGCGTGCCGGTCGTGACGTACACGGGGTGGGCGCGCACCACGCGCATGCGCTGCTTGCCGGATGCGCCGACGAAGTACAACGAGGATCCGCCGGAGCATGTCTCGCGCGTGAAGAAGCACCCCGCGTTGCTCGCGCTGCTCGTCGACTACGTGACGAAGCAGGCGGCCGAGATCGCCGCGGAGATCACCGCGATCTACCCCGCTGCCGTCGAGGAATGGAATCGCTTGGTCAAGCGCGCGCTCGTGGCGCGGGTCACCGGCTTCAACTCGTGGGTGAAGAAAGCGGACCTCGAGCCGAACGTGCGCGTGGCGCTCGAAGGCGTGGCGAAGCGCTGGAAGAAGCGCGCCGACGACATCGTCGAGGATTGGGCCGAGCTGTTCACGGATCCAGCGCCGCGCTGACCGCGGGGCTCGCCGGCACCGATGTCACGCAGCGCAACATCGCGCAGGTCACCCAGTGGGTGCGCCGCCAGCTCGCGAAGCCGCAGAAGGCGCCCGTCGGCGAGGACGGCAACCCGGTGCTCGATTCGGAAGGGCAGGCGGTCGGCCCCGACGACGACGATCCCGCGGGACGCTTCGACGACGAAGACGATCCGATCCTGCTGCGCCTCGTGCAGCTGAAGCGCGGCGGCTTGTACACACCCGAAGGGCAGGAGCTGCTCTACGAGCACGTCGCGATCGACGAAGCGCAGGATCGCTCCGCACTCGAAGTGAAGGTCCTCGTCGAGGCGGTGCGCGCGCCCGACAACGATCCGTCGAAGCGCTCGGTGACGATCGCGGGCGACACCGCGCAGCGCCTCGTGTTCGACAACAACTTCCGAGGCTGGGAGGAGCTGGTCGGTCTGATCTCCGGGCAGACCGGGCAGCCCGCGATCGTGCGCCCGCTCAAGCTGTCGTATCGCTCGACGGCGGAGGTCATGTTGCTCGCGCGCGAGATCCTCGGCCCCGAGCTCGCCCCCGACGATCAACTCGCCGCGCGGCCAGGCGAGCCCGTCGAGCTTCACGAGTTCGGCGACCTCGGCGAAGCGGTCGCCTTTCTCGGTGATGCGCTGCGCAACCTCATGGCGCGCGAGCCCACCGCGTCGTGCGCCGTGATCTCGCGGCACCCCGAGCAAGCGGACGCGTACTTCGACGGCCTGCGTCGCGCCGAGGTCCCTGCGCTGCGCCGGGTGCGTCGCGACGAGTTCAACTTCCAGCCCGGCGTCGACATCACCGACGTGACGAGCGTGAAGGGCCTCGAGTTCGACTACGTCGTCATGGTCGACGTGAACGACAACAGCTATCCCGACCAGCACTGGGCGCGGCACCTGTTGCACATCGGCGTCACGCGCGCCGCGCACCAGCTGTGGCTGGTCTCGACGGGCGAGCCGAGCAAGCTGATCCCCACGGCGCTCCGCGATGGCGGGCGTATGACCGTGGGCACGTGACCGACGGGACGCGCGGTACCCAGATCGCAGCGCTCGAAGCGCAGCGCAACGAGCTACGCACGCGAGCCGACGGCGCCCTCGACGGGGAGCGTCGCGCCGCCATCGCGCGCATCGTGATGGTCGCGATGTTCGGCGTGATGTCGAACTTCGGCGGCGAGTCCACGCGCGCGATGATGATGATCGGCGCGGCGTACTCCCTGTTCTCGATCACCACGCTGCTGATCGTGCGCCGCCGCACCGCGACGATCGCGGGCTCGATGTGGAAGCCGCTGGTGGTCACGCTCGTCGATTTCACCTTCGTCACGGCGATGGCGATCATCGACACGCGCACGAATGGTTTCTCGCCGGGCCAGCACGCGATCGCGTCCGCGATCCTGATCTCGTTCGCGATCGCGCGCATGACGATGTGGCACGTGATCGCCTCCGTCGCGCTCGCGATGGCCAGCTACATCATCGTGACCACGCAGGCCGCGAACGCCGAGACGCAGACCACGATCTTCATCTGCGGCGGCTACGTCGTCATCGGCGTGATGACCGGGCTCAGCCAGCGCGCGGTCGTGCGCATGTTCGCGAGCCTGCGCCAGCGCGACAACCTCACGCGGTTCATGCCGCAGCAGGTCGCCGATCGCATCATCGCCGCGGGGCACGGCGCGCTCGACGGGTGCGAGCGCGAGGTGACCGTGCTGTTCAGCGACATCCGCGGGTTCACCTCGCTGTCCGAAGGCCTCTCGCCGCGCGAGGTGCTGCGCATGCTCGACGACTACTTCGGCCGCATGTCTGCCGTCGTCAAAGGCCACGACGGTGTCGTCGGCAAGTTCCTCGGCGATGGCCTCCTCGCGTTCTGGGGCGTCCCCGATCGCCTCGACGATCACGCCGCACGCGCGGTCCGTGCCGCGCGCGACATGCGCCGCGTACTCGCCGAGCTCAACGCCCACCGCGCCACCACGGGACTCGCGCCGCTCGTGATCGGCATCGGCATCCACACGGGCAATGTCGCGGCCGGCATGCTCGGGCAGGTGCAGGCCGAGTACACGGTGATCGGCGACGCGGTGAACGTGGCCTCGCGCGTCGAGGGCCTGACCAAGGAGCATGGCGTCGATCTATTGATCAGCGAGACCACGTGGTCGCAGCTCCCCGAGCCTCGCCGCGGCGAGAAGCTCGCGAGCGCCGAGATCCGCGGCCGCAAGGCGCCGATCGTCCTCTATACGCTCTGACATCGTCCGTTATAGCGGTTGCCTGTCCAGCGGGCATCCGTTATATTGGACGCCATGTTGTTGTCGTCGGTACTACGCGCCCTCGCCGGTGGCGCGCTGATCGGGCTCGCCGCGTCGATCGCGCTGATCGGCAACGGCCGGATCGCGGGGATCAGCGGGACGCTCGCTCGCGCGTTCGATACCGGAGACGGTCGCGACTTTCGGGTTCCGTTCCTCGTCGCGCTGATCGCGGTCGGTGCGCTGACCTTCGCGATCGCGCCCTCCGCGTTCGGCGCACCGCTGCACGACACGCCGACGTTGGCGCTCGCCGGTCTGCTCGTCGGCGTGGGCACCGCGCTCGGCAATGGCTGCACGAGCGGCCATGGCGTGTGTGGACTTTCGCGGCTGTCACCGCGCTCGCTCGTCGCGGTCGTGACCTTCATGCTGACCGGCGGGATCACCGTCGCGCTCGTGGGAGGTCACTCGTGAACACCAAGGGCATCGTCACAGCGATCATCGCCGGTGCTGTATTCGCACTCGGACTCGCGATCTCGGGCATGACCGATCCCGCGAAGGTCACCGCGTTCCTCGACGTCACGCGCGGATGGGATCCATCGCTCGCGTTCGTGATGGCGGCGGCGATCGCGGTCCATCTGCCGCTCGTGCGCATCGCACGCCAGCGCCGCCTGCCGCTGTTCGGCGCGAAGTTTCACTGGCCCGAAGCACACGGCATCGATGCACGGTTGATCCTCGGCTCGGCCATCTTCGGTGTGGGCTGGGGACTCTCGGGCTACTGCCCGGGCCCCGCGTTGACGAGCCTCGTCGCGGGGTTGCCTCCGCTGCTCGCGTTTGTCAGTGCGATGCTGGTGGGTTTGCTCGTCACGCGATGGGCGATCGCGGCGAGATCGCGCAGCGAGTGAACGTCGTGATCCGCCTCGTACAAGATCGCGCGCTCGACCTCGATCGGTAACGACGCGAGGAACGGAGCGACGAGGCGCGCTTGCGCCGTTGCTTGCTCGATCACGTCGCGCCAGCGATCGCGGACCCAGTCGGCGGCAATGCTATCGCCGAGCGCCGCGAGCTCCGCATCCGCGATCGCGGGATCGATCGCGGGCAGCGCGGTGACGCGGTTGACGATCACCGCGGCGAGCGGTGCAGACAGCTCGCGCAACCGCTCGGCGAGCGCCGTGGTGTCGTCGAGTGTGGCCTCGCGCGGGCCCGCGACGAGCACGAACGCGGCGGTGCCATCGTGGAGCAGCGCGCGGGCGCGACGCGTGCGATCGCGAATGCCATCGATCAGCGTGCGCAGCGCGGCGAAGAACGTCGCGATGTCGTGCAGCGTCGCGGCGCCGGCGGCGCGCTCGAGCTGGCGCGCGACGAAGCGCACGGGACTCGCGAACCAGTTCGCTTCGGTGGCGAGCAGACGATCGATCCGCTCGGGCGCGCGCAGGAAGTCGACCGCGTGCGCGGACGGCGGCGTATCGAGGACGACGAGGTCGTAGTCGGTCGACTCGGACAGCCGGCACATCTCCTCGATCGCCATGTACTCGGTCGAGCCCGCGAACGAGGTCGACAAGCGCTGGTAGAACGGATTCGCGAGCAGCGCGGTCGCGACGGCGCTGCTCGGCGCGTGACGCGAGACGAACGCATCCCACGCCTGCTTCTGATCGAGCATCGCGGCCGAGAGCACGCCGCTCGGTGCGAGCCCCGCGTCGGCGAGCGCGGCCGCCGGCACGAGCTGGCCTCCCGCCGCGAGGCGATCGAGTCCGAGCGCACGCGCGAGAGCACGCGCGGGATCGATCGCGAGGACGATCGCGCGCCGTCCACGCTGCGCGGCGGCGAGGGCGATCGCGGCGGCGACCGTGGTCTTGCCGACGCCGCCCGTGCCGACGCACACGACGAGCCGCTGATGATCGATCGCGTCGAGGAGGTTCACGGGATCACCTCGGACAGCGCGGCCGCGATCGTACTCGCCTGCGTGAAGCCGGCGGCATCGCGCACGCGCGGTGTCCGGACGACCGGCGCGCCGAGGAACTCTTCGAACTGCGAGATGTTCTGCTGCTGGATCTGCTCCCAGCGCCGCACCGCGCGCAGCGTGGTGGTCAGCGCGGGCGCGACGAGGCGGTCGAGGATCGCGTCGACATCGCCAGGCGCGGCCGGCATGCAGCGATTGACGATCACGCGGCCGAGTGCGACGCCGAGCTCGTTCAGCGTCGATCGCGTTGCCGCCGCTTCGCGCAGCGGCATCTCCTCGGCGGTCGCGACGATGTGGATCGCCGTCGTCGATCGATCGCGCAACAGCGCCGCGTTGCGCTCGGCCTCGCGATGCACGCGACCGGAGCGGAACGCGCCCGCCGCCGTCGCCGGCATGCGCAGGTAGCCGAGCGCGTGTCCCGATGCGCCGGCATCGACGACGACGACATCCCAGCGATGCTGCAGCACCGTCTCGTCGCGGACCTTGCCGATCGCCATCAGCTCGCGCAGCCCGGGCGCTGCGTCGACGAACGCGGTGTACAGCGGATGATCGATGATCGCGCGAACGAGCGGACCGAGGTGCATGCGGCGCGTGAGGTACTCGGCCATCGCGCTCGCGCCGTCGAAGTAGGCGACGTGCGTTCCGCCGACCGCGCGCGTGATCGCGCCGGGCGATGGTGGACGCGTATCGAGGATGCGGCACAACCCGGCGGGCTCGCCGAGCTCGATCGCGAGTACGCGGGCTCCTCGTGACGCCGCCCGCAGCGCGATCGCGGCGGCAATCGTCGACTTGCCGACGCCACCTTTGCCGGTGACGTAGTGAAGTCGAGCGCTCATACCCCACACATCTGCAAGATCCGGCCTCCTGCTTGCACCGAGCCCGTAGTGCGTGCGGGACATCAGCCAAGAGCAAAACCTGCGCAGAACACGCGGCGGTAGCTCGTCACCGCGCAATTTCTTCGCGTGTCCGCCGACGCGCGAACGAGGTCGCAGCACGACCTACGACGCGATCGTCGTCGGCACGGGAGTCGGCGGCTCGGTCACCGCGGCCCTGCTGGCGAACGCCGGGCTCCACACGCTCGTGATCGAGAAGAACCGAGCGCTCGGCGGCGTCCTCGCGTCCTACGAGCGCGAAGGGTTCAAGCTCGACTTCGGCAGCCACCTGATCGCGTGCGGGGAACGCGGAGCTCTCGGTCACGCACTGCAACGCGCGGGCATCGGTCGCCCGCGCTTCCTCACGCACCCGATCCCCGTGCGCTCGCGCGGCATGTTCGAGATCACCGCGCCCGAACACCGGCGTGGCTTGCCGGCCGTCGCGCTCGCGGCGGTGCGGCAGCTCGGGCTGACGGCGAGCGAATCGGCGCGCCTCGCGCGAATGATGTTCCACGTGTTCACGCTCACCGAGTGGGAGCTGCGGCGCTGGGATCACCGGACGCTCGACCAGTTCGTGCGCGAATACACGGATCACCCGGGCGCGTACTTCTTGTTCAGCTTCCTCGCGAGCATCTTCTACGTGCTGCCTCCGTGGCAGGTGTCCGCCGGCGAAGCGATCCGCGGGCTGCGCGCCGTCCTCGGTGCGTACCAGCTCTCGTACGTCGAAGGCGGGATGGACTCGATCGCGCACTCGCTCCTCGAGTGCGTCGTCGCCGCCGAGGGCGACATCGTGATCGATCAACGCGTCGACCTGATCCGCCGCCGGGGCGAGACGATCGTGGTCGTCACCGAGGATGGTACGGAGTACACGGCGCCGGTCGTCGCGTGCAACATGGCGCCCGCAGACCTCGTCGAGATCGTCGACGGCGCCCTTCCAGACGAGTACCTCGCACGTGCGCTCGGGGTTCGCGGCTCTGGCAACGCACATCAAGTGAAGCTCGCGCTGAGCCGCAAGCTCGTCGACGAGGGGTGCTTGATCGCCGGCGTGTCGTTGTCCGGCAAGACGCTCGCGGACCTCAGCATCGATCTCATGCGCGACACCGTGTCGTCGATCGAGGAGGGGCGCGTCAGCGATCCGATCGCGATCTATGCACCCGTGCCGACGAACTACGAACCATCGCTCGCGCCGGAGGGGGGCCAGCTGATCGTCGCGAGCATCTACGGACCGGTGTGCGACATGCCCGCCGACGGAACGCGCGTGTGGCGCGAGCACGCGATGGCCGCGCTGCGCTCGATCATCCCGGGCCTCGACGACGCGCTCGTGTTCAGCGAGTTCACGCCGATCCGCGCGGTCGCGGGATGGATGGGAAAGGGCAACCGCGGCGCGATCTGTAACGGTCAGTTCCCCGATCAAGTCGGTCGCGATCGCCTGCCGTGCGCCACGCCGATCGCGGGGCTGTACATCGTCGGTGATGGCGCCGGTGGTCGCGGCATCGGCACCGAGCTCGCAGCGGCGTCGGCGATGGAAGCCGTCGACGCGATCCTGCAGGCGCGCGCGCAACGGAGGGCCGCGTGATGGACCTCGCGCTCTCCGGCGGATGGATCGTGGTGTTCGCGTTCGGCGTGTCGGCGTGCGTCGCGCTGCGCGCGTTCGGCCTGCCCTCGACGTACGTGCGGGACGTCCTGCATATCGGGACGGGCGTGTGGGTGCTCGGCTGGCCGCTGTGGACCGATCGCACGCTGCCGATCACGATCACGCTGATCGCAGCGATCGGAATCGCGATCCTCCCGCGCGTCGCGCAGCGCATCCCTGCGGCCCAAACGCTCGTCCGCGCGGTCACCGGCGACGACGAGCACTGGGGCGGACTCGTGCTGTACACGATCGCGTACGCGCTGTTCACCGCGATCGGCGTCGTGCGCGATCCGTTCCCCGCCGCGGCTGCGCTCCTCGCGTTGTCGCTCGGAGATGGCATCGGCGGCGCCGTCGGGCGGGTGGCCGGCACGCACTACTTCCGCGCGCCGGGCGGGAAGCGCAAGAGCTACGAGGGCTCG